>JAQWOM010000057.1 GCA_029245865.1 Planctomycetota bacterium | reverse complement strand
GCGGCGCATCTGCGCGGCGTCGATATCCGCTCCTCCGGAAGCGGTAATCCTGGAGCTACGAATGTCGGTCGCGTGCTCGGTCGAGGCTGGGGCCTGGCTGTTCTTGTGCTCGATGTGGCCAAGGGTTTCGTTCCCGTGTGGCTACTCACAGCACTGCCCTCGGAACTGGGACTGGCCGCCAGCACCCCGATCTTCGTCGACCCCCAGGGCAAAGTCCTCATCCTGTTCTTCGCCGTCCTCGGGCATGTCTACCCGGTCAACAAGAGGTTCAAGGGTGGGAAAGGGGTTGCCACATTGCTGGGGGGGACCCTTGCGTTCGACCCGACACTCGCCCTGATCGCGGTGCTCGTCCATCTCGTTCTCAAGCGCTTGCTGGGCTTTGTCTCTGTTGCGAGCGTGGCCCTCGGCTGGACACTGCCCATTTCACAAGTTGTTGGCCGTGCTGTCGGTTGGAAGAGCCACGAACTCGATGGGACAGGTGTTCTGGCGTTGCTCGCCTTGCTGATCACGGTGCGTCACCTGGATAACTTTCGCAGGATTCGCGCAGGAACCGAGGATCGTTACGATGACCCCTCTGATGACATCCCAACAAGGACGGTTTAAGTGATAGAAAAGGTCGCGATACTCGGAGATGGAGCGTGGGGCACCGCGCTGGCCATGGTTCTCGCTGAGCGGGGAGCCTCCGTAATCCAGTGGGCGCACTCTCAGGAGGTCGCCAGCGATATGAACTCGCACCGGGAAAACCGTCGTTACCTTCCCGGGTTTCCGATTCCGGAAGGCATCACGGTCTCGGCAGATCCTCACTTTTTCGATCATGCAGATCTGATTGTGAGTGCTGTGCCGAGCCGTTTTCTACGCCAGGTCTTGACGGACCTGTCGGACCACTTGAGAAAAGGGCGCCCGATGATTTCGGCGACCAAAGGGCTGGAGGTGCCTGGTCGACTTCGCGCTTCTCAGATCATTCTGGAGGTCGCGGGTCCTCGTCCTACGGCCGTGATTTCTGGCCCATCGCACGCGGAGGAGGTCGCAGCGCGCATGCCTACGGCCGTGGTTGCAGCTTCCGAAGATCCGGGACTGGCTCTGAGGGTTCAGGATTTGTTCACCACCGAGCGTTTCCGGGTGTACACCTCGGACGATCTGGTCGGGGTGGAGTTTGGTGGAGCGCTCAAGAACGTCTTGTCCATCGCCGGAGGGCTCGTCGATGGGCTCGGCTTCGGTGACAACACAAAAGCCGCGTTGTTGACGCGCGGGCAAGCTGAAATGTCTCGGCTGGGAGTGGCTCTTGGTGGACGGCCTGAGACTTTCAGTGGCTTGTCGGGATTCGGTGATCTTGTCGTGAGCTGCGTGAGCCCTCATGGTCGGAACCGTGCCATCGGAGATCGGATTGGCCGCGGCGCGAGTCTCGAGGAGGCGCTGGGATCGATCCCCGGGGTGCCCGAGGGCGTGACCACCGTGGGTGCCGTGATGGAACTCGCCGAGGCAAGCAGAGTCGACATGCCTATCTGTCGAGAAATTCATGCCGTCCTCTTCAACGGCAAGGCGCCGTTGGAGGCTGTTCACGATCTGATGACTCGTCAGCAGAAAGACGAGGTCACGGCCTGAGATCTTGGCCGTCCCGTTGAGGGGTCAGTTGGACTTACCGTGTGCTGGATGGGCTGACCCGAGCCACTCTTGATAGGCCGCGGCCTGTTCGTCAGAGACGTTCTCGAGCGGCTCGATCTTCCAGGATTCAACCCGGCGACGCTCTGGAGTCACTTCGATGCGTCGAAGGCTCTGCCCTCTGTAGAGGGTGAACTCAAGTGGTCCGGGGCCTGCGCGTTCCAGGCGATTCTGAAGATTGCTCGAGGTCACCCGGGACTCACCGATGGCAAGAATGAGGTCGTCGTGATTCAAGCCGGCGAGCCAAGCAGGGCCACCTTCGACCACGGTGTCGATCCGGCACAGCCCATTGCTGCTCTTGGTCGTCATGCCTAACCACGCAGCAAGAGGAAACCCGTCTGCATCTTTTTCGAGAGAGGATTTGCTGCTGTCGGGCTGAACTTTCAGTTCGAGACCGACCCAGCGGAGTTCGTCGTTCGGTTTCAGAGCTGCGGTGCCGTTGACGTAGGTCTCGAAGAAATCCGCCATCTCTTCTCCGACGACATCAGAAGAGAGTTCGGCCACGGCACCCTCGGGGAAGCCCTTGCCATGGACCGTGTAGGTCTCCCAGCCCTTCCGTAAGACATCACGCAGCGTGTGATTTCCTGATGACAATCGGCGGATGCGAAGGTCGAGCATCAAGGTCACGAGCGCGCCCTTGGTGTAGTACGAGATGGTGCTGTTCGTGCTGTTCTCGTCAGGTCGGTAGAGCTTGATCCATGCCTCGTGACTGGATTCGGCCATGCTCATTCGCCGGGATCCCGCGCGGTCGGCTTCTTTCTTGAATGCCTTCGCACGTTCCTCGAGGTACTTCGCGGGCTTTTCGTAGAAGCCTGCTCGCAGTGTGCAGAGGTCGTCGTAGTAGCTGGTGATGCCCTCTGCAACCCACAGGTCGCGTGTGTAGACCTCGTTGTTGTAGTCGAAGGGGCCTAGTGCTTCAGGGCGAAAACGCTTCACATTCCACGCGTGGAAATACTCGTGAGCAACGAGGGACAGGAAGTTTCGATACTTGTCGGGATTCTCAAGATCCCATCGATTGGCCATGCACACGCTCGAGTTCAGGTGCTCTAGCCCGCCGCCTCCGGAGTCCACCAGGGAGATGATAAAGGTGTAGTCCTCAAAGGGATGCTGTCCAAAGATCGAAGAGACTTCCGAAACAATCTTGGAGATGTC
>JAQWOM010000056.1 GCA_029245865.1 Planctomycetota bacterium | reverse complement strand
CCCGCCCAGCCCAATCTTGTGGTCATCCTTGCGGATGACTTTGGTGTGGATCTCATGGGCGCTTATGAAGAGGGGGCAGCGCCTCCCTGTACGCCAAATCTCGACTCGTTGGCTGCCACGGGATTGCTTTTCAGAAATGCGTGGGCCAATCCAACCTGCAGTCCCACAAGGGCCGCGTTTCTGACGGGGCGATATGGATTTCGCACAGGCATCGGGACTCCAGCCGGTGCAGTCCTCCCATTCAGTGAAACGTTGATCCCCGAGTTGCTTCAAGGTGTCGGCTACACGAGCGCCTGCGTTGGAAAGTGGCATCTAGCGAATGGCCCGATGCACCCGAACTTCAGCGGTTTTGACCACTACTCCGGAAGCCTGGCCGGGCAGCTTTCTGACTACGACATGTGGACGAAGACCGTCAATGGAACCAGCTCGACGTCCTTGACCTATGCGACGACGGACACGACTGACGAAGCCATCGCGGCCTTGCAGTCGATGCCTGAACCGTGGTTTCTGTATGTGGCTTACAACGCACCACATACCCCGATTCACCTTCCTTCGTCCACATTATGTCCGGCATCAAACTGCGCCATCTCGTGGTGTGGAGGCGCGGGCCCTGGCATGACGCAAGCGGAGCGTATCAAAGCCATGTGCGAGGCGATGGATACGGAAGTCGGCCGATTGCTCGACGCACTCGATGCTGAAGACCCCGAGAGCTACGTCGTTTTCATGGGTGACAACGGAACCGGCCCTCAGGCATCTGAACCTCCGTTTGATCCTGCGCATGCCAAAGGCACGGTCTATGAGGGAGGTGTCAATGTGCCCTTTGTTGTGCGAGGCCCTGGTGTGGCTGTGGCCGAAAGTTCCGCACTGATTTCAGCGACCGATCTTTATGCCACCCTTGCCGAGTTGGCAGGGGCGGATTCCGTAGCCGAGGACTCGATCTCGCTTGTGCCCTATTTCACCAATCCACGTGCACACCTTCGGGACGCTGTTTACTGCGAAACGTTCTCGCCTAACGGATCGGGGCCCTGGAGCGTTCACTCGAGGGCTGTTCGCAACGAACGCTACAAGTTGATTCGTCGAGTTGGTCTCCCGGATGAATTCTATGACCTCTTGGCCACACCTTTTGAGACCGTCAACTTGTTGCCTGGTTTGACGTCTCTCGAACAGTCGGCCCATGACGCACTTGTGGAACAGCTGATCGCCCTGGGGGTCGACTGAAGACGGCACTTCGTGGGGACCTTGAGAGATCCCGCGGACCTTGGGCACTTTCGGTCTTATTCGTTTTGGAATTCGTATTTCGAAAGTTGCCAGGGATGAAAAGGTGTCGCCTTGCGCACTTCGACGATGATCTCACCGTATTCGGGTTGTGAGAGAGAGCGAAAGCGGAGAGAAGACGAGGTCCCCAGCATGTTCGTGGAATATTTTCCACTGACCACGATGACGTCGTGGTCTTGGAAGCCCATGTTGCGGATCTGTTCCCGTACGGCTTCGCCCGGTGTTTCAACGAGCCAAAAGACGACGTTGAAGGCGAGCAGCGCCGCAAGGCAGTAGCCCAGGAATCGAAGTGTTTTGGTGGGGCTCTTCATCAGGCGAGGGGCGGAAGGTTCACTTCATGGCCTGGGGGGGCGTTTTCCCGGGCGGTTTGCCGCCTCTCTTGCCAGCATTGTTCTGCCCGACTGGGGTGTGGGGCCTTGCGCTCCAAGATGGCCTTGCGCACCAGTTGTTCGTCAAGGTGTCGGATCATCTGGTCTTCGAGAATGTCGGTGCCCAGCCAGGAGTGGACCCGCACGGTGCCCGTGGCACCACGGACCCGATACCACATGGCTTTCGGGCACCAGCGCACCTCGGTGACGTCGTGCCAATCAAGGCTGACGTTGGGTTTCCAGGGTGAGTCCACATCGAGTCCCAGTGGTCCGACCCAGACCTTGACGTGGCGTTCGATCAGCATGCCGACGCCCCCGGCTAGAAAAAATGCCAGGCCCGTAGCTGGTTCGAAAGTTGCTTCGGCATCGAACCACAGCCAAGCTCCGCAAAGCAGGGCCAGGAGCAGGGAGGTTATGCCAAAAAACAAGAAAATCCCTGGTGGATAGGTCAGCTCGATCCAGCCTTCGTCATTGGGTTCCGCAGAGCCGGCGGCCACGCGCTTTTCAATGTGCCTTTTGGTCGCTTCTACAGCGGCGACTGTCGTAAACCATGCAGTCATGAGTCGTCTCCCGGTCAGTGGACTTAGAGACAGAGTACGCGATTCGCTGCGCAACATGTGACGCATCGATGGCGCTCTGATGTGCTGTTCGAGGCGCGTACTTCTAACGCAACGCTGTAGCCCGTTGCCTCGACACCTGCGCGGCGGCTTCGTCGCCGAGTGCATCCTGAGCAACCGCTAGCGCACTCCACGCTTCGGCACTCGACGCATCAAGTGAGACCCAGCGTTCGAGACAAGCCGCCGCTTCAGCGGGTTCGCCACGCGTGGTCGCGTCCTCGGCCAGTGCTTTCCACACCAGGGGTTGATAGGGGTCCAGGTCGCGGGACGAGAGAAGCCAACGTCGGGCCAGATCCATGTCTCCCTGGGCTCGAAGGCTCTCGCAGAAGCGTGTGATGCGTGCCGCCAACTGGCGGCTGTCCGCGTGCCCTGGCGGCATGCCGCTGGCGATCCCCAGCGTCATTTCGAGGTATGGCGTGGCGCGTTTGGCTTCTCCTGTTTGTGCCAGTCGATCGACGAGGTTGAGAATCCCTGGCAGTTGTGGGCCGCCGTGCCAGCGGCCGTCAAAGGGTACCGCGGCGCTGGCGGCTTTGAGCCCGGAATAGCGCATGTCCGAGACGTCAGCGAGCATCTCATCGAGGGGCACAGGGCCCTTGTAGATGCGGGCAATCTTTCCGTTGTGATCGATCAGAAAGCTTGTCGGTACAGGCAAGTTTCGATTCCGGTCAACAAGGGTTGTTTGCACGGCTTCACATGCAGAGATCAACTCTTGATCAGCCATTCCCATGGGGAACCAGGGCTGAAGCTCACGTGCGACGGTGCGAGCGGGGTTGTCAGCTGCATCTTGCGGCACTTCATCTACAGAGAGGGCTATGATTTGCAGGTTTGCTTCTTCGATTTGTTCGCGCGCAGCATTCCAGGTGTTCAGTTCCTCGCGGCATGTTGGGCACCAACTGGCCCACAGATTCACAAGCGTAGGCCTGCCTTGCGTTGCCAGGTCGAATCGTTCTCCAGCGAAGCTTGTTGCCGTCACGGCGGGGAAGGGGATGCGCCATGTCAGTCCGAGGTTGGCGTTTTCAGAGGGCGCCGTCGGCACAGGTTCAGATGGAGAGAGGCTCACGTTGCGATCTGAAGGTTCTACGAGGTGGAGGAGACCTTCGCCTTGCGTGATCGCATACCGTTGGTTGGTCTGGACGTCGTGAAAGCGCTCTTCGCTCCCATCGGGCCAGCGCACGAGCACTTCGTCAATGAGAGTGCGGTCGCCCGTTCCAAAGTGCAGGCGATTGGAGGATTGTGAGAGGAAGCCGGTCCCCGCCTGAAGGACGCGCACCAGGTTCTGAGAATCTCCCAGCAATTCTACGCGGGCACCCACTGCATCCCGATTGACGTCGGTACCGGTGAGCTGGAACTCCACGAAGTTACTTCGGTTGCCCACATCGTTGCGTAGGAAACGAATCTGTGGGGCCGTTCGGTTCGCGACCCACATATCGAGGTCACCGTCGTTGTCCCAGTCGACTTTGGCGAAGGCACGCCCGTCGTCGGCGTCATCGGTCCCTGCCACCCGCGAGATATCCAGGAACGAACCATCGCCGAGGTTGAGGTAGGCGCAGTTGGCTTCCCGCCCACTCCAGGACCAACCCTCACGCACCATCTGATTGATGCTGGCCCAGCCGAGGGCGTACTCAGTCGTGCGTTTGTCGTCTTCCGGTGATTGCGACGCGACGCGCCGCCAGAAGAAGCTTCACAAGTCGTTTGTTCGCTCGTTCGTCATGAAACCATTGGGGACGAAGATGTCCTCCCGGCCATCATTGTCGAAGTCGACGAACTGCGCACCCCATGCCCAGCGTCCCATCCAGGTTCCGGAGGATTCGGTGGCATCGAGAAAAGATCCATCACCTTGGTTCGCGAAGAGCGAGTTGCCACGTGCGTGTCGTTGAAAGGCAGATCGAGTGTCCTCTGTCGAATCCACCTGAAACTGCCGCTGGTAGGCAATGCGATTGCCGGCTGAAGAAAACATGTTGCTGACGTAGAGATCCATGTCGCCATCGGCATCGTAGTCCGACCATGAGATGCCCATGCCGGCGGCCATATCTTCGACGCCTGCCTCGCCAGCCACATCGACAAATCGCCCCTCTTCGTTCATGAACAAATTGTTCCGACCGAAGTCGTTGGCGACGTAAAGATCCTGATCTCCATCGTCGTCGTAGTCGATCCAGGTGGCTGCAAAGCTGAACCGACCGTTGTCTACGTCCAACCCGGTAGACCGCGTGTAGTTTTCGAAACGAAGCTTGCCGCGGTTCTTGTAGAGCGCATTCTTGGCCCCGTTGAGGGCGTCGTGATACGGCGTGGGGAGAATGTCCAGGGGTGGTTGGTATCCGCACACGTAGAGGTCGAGCAGCCCGTCTTCGTCGTAGTCCGCGGCGGCGATCGAATAGCCGTCCGGTGTCGCAAGTTCTGAGACAACGAAATAGCGACCCGATGTTCCCCGACGTGCGATGAGCACTGAGCGGCGAGCAGTGATGACCAATTCGCGCGTCCCGTCATTGTCGAGATCGACGAGAAGAGCCGCGCGGTGTTCATCGAGCCAATCGAGCCCGAGTTCGCCAGCGACTTCTTCGGCGGTCCCGTCAGGGAGCTGGCGGAACAGGAGATTCGGAAGCCCTCCACTTTGCAGAACGTACAGGTCTTCCAGGCCATCGCCGTCAAAGTCACCTACCGTGATGCCGTTGTGGGCGTACTGGTTCATCTGTGCCGCGACATCGATGCGGGCGCACCAGTCATCGGTGCCGCGCAACAGCTGTTCGGTCCAGGCCTTTGTGTGTCCAATGACGGCTTCGGTGCAATCGGAGAAGAATTGCTGCTCGGCCTGTGCGGCGCTGGATTCGATCAGTTCGAGATGTGTGAGTCGGGGTGGTTGTTCCCGATCAGGCCAGGACCAGCCCGCAACCCAGGTTCCGTTTTCTTGAATGGGAGAGCCATCTGGTGAGTCAGCCCAAACCTGAACCAGTACGGTGGATTCGTAAGCGTTGTTCGATTCGGGTTCGACAGCAATGATCTTTGTATGCAGGCGAACGGCTCCAGCATCGGCAAACGCCTGTCGAAGTTCAGTCACTGAATGGGCCAGTCCCTTGGCACCTTCCCGGCGCTGTTCGGCCGGCTTGTCGACGCGTGTGCGGAGTCCGCTTGCTTGCTGTGTTCCTTCGGTATGTTCTGGGACCAGAGGGCTGCACCAGAATTCTTCAGTCACCCAGTCCGCAAAGTCTGACGCTTTGAGCGGATCGCTACCGTTCAGAGACTCTTGCAGTTCATGAAGGCGCGAACTGGCTGCGCCTTCAAGCTCTTCTGTGCTCCAGCCATCGAGACTTGGATCGACGTGCTGCATTTCTTGGCGGATCCGCTGGTCAGCAGTTAGCTTGACTGCCGGGGGATCGACCTCTTCGGGCACGGACTCGAGCGCAGTCGGTGGCGCCGTGTCGTCAGTGCATCCTGCCGCCAGGAGTGTGACCCCCAGGAGCAGGCCGAAGAAGATGGAGGAGGCTAGCTGAGCACCAGCCCTCGGATGTGATGAAGACGGCATCGTGCGTTAAGGATATCTGCCTGCCCAGGGTCGTGTCGAACAAGAGTCTCATGAAAGGTCACGCGCCATCTGTGGCCGAGAGGTTCTGTCCTAGGTGGTACGCTCTGCGGCCTTGAGAGCCACGAGCCCCGCCAAGAGGAGTCCCCCGATGTTCACGAAGAACGAGTTCAAGCATGCGCTGGGAGAGGAGACTCGCCTCACCTGCCATCTGGCCACAAAGCTCCAAGATGTCGAGGGCAATTACAGGCCTTGTGAGGGGATGCGCACTCTGGATGAACTGCTGGGTTACCTGACCATTTGTGGCGTTGCCCCTGTTGCCGCATTGCTTGCCAACGACTGGAGTGTCATTGCGCCTTATCAGGAACGAGCGGCAGGCGTGACAAGAGATGGGTTCGAGGCTGCCATGGGGCAGCAGATGGAGGAGTTCTCTGCACTCATAGACGGTGTCTCCGATTCCGACATGAGTGGTCGGGAGGTCGGTTTGCCGTGGGGCGCAACGTCTCCACTTGGCTATGCGCTGTATGAAACGTCACTCCGGTTTCTGGGCGCCTATCGGATGCAGCTCTTTCTGTATCTGAAGCAGGCGGGCCAGTCCGAACTCAACACGTACAACGCGTGGATTGGCCAGGATGGACCTCCGGCGACCTGATGCGCATGCCCGGTGAGTGAACAAGAAGACCCCGGAAGATACCGCGAGTCGCAGCATCTTCCGGGGTCCAGAGTTCGCCGAAACGGCTCGATCATTAGCGGCGGTTAAGCAGCTCCCTCAGAGCCGGAATGTGCTCCTGGGCATGATCCAGGCGAGGACTCGTCGGGAAAAGCGTCACGAACTCTCGCAGGTAGGCGTGTTGCCCACGGATGTCGCCGAGGGCCTCACTTTCCATCGCCAAGGTGAGCAGGGTGTCCTCGTGAATGATGTTCACCGTGCTCCGGCTGATGTTCTCTCCAACCCCGGCAAATCGGGAGCCGAGGTCTTTTGCGATGGAGTCAAGCACTTCGATGGCCGCAAGCTCCTGGCCTGTTTCCAGCAACAGGCCTGACAACTCGTGTGCAGCCACATAGTAGCCAGGCTCATCGAGAAGTCCCTCGGATTGCCAGATGCTGGCGAGCACCGCGATGGTCTCGTCAACCGTTGGCAAGGCATGAGCCAACTCGCGCTCGAGTTGAATCCAGGATGCGTCACCCTCGGCGCGCTTGGACGTGGAAACTGCTGCGAACCAGGATCTCGAATCGGCATGCATCCCGAGTGCCGAGGTGGCACGAGCCATGATGAGTGAGAGGCTTTCGACCGCATCGAGGTCGCTGTTCTCACGAGCATTGGCGAGGGCCTGATCGGCGAATGCCATGGCCTCCGTGTAACGCCCGCTCTTCAGCATCATCCCGGCTAACTGAGTGGCGGCCTCCTGCTCCAGAGCGAGCACTTGCAACGATGACGTTGCTGTGTTCACTCGCGTCCAGGAACGCTCAATCACCTCGCGATAAGCCAGTTCGGCAGCTTGCAGATTGCCATGACCAAGCAACTCGATCTGACCCACCATGCGTAGGGCATCCAGAGTTTCTTCTCTCGCATCTGGGTTGGCGGCCATCTGCCCAAAGGTTTCGAGTGCCGTATCCCATTCGCCCAGGCCGTAATAGCTGTGCCCGAGGAAGTGAAGCCCGTCCATTGTGATTTCCGAGGACAGGTTCCCCTCGTAGATCACAGACTGCAGCAAGCCCAGGGCTTTGAGTTGTTCGGCAGGCAACTGCGCCTCGAAGAACGCCTCTTTCAGATCATGAAGCGGGTCAGTGACTTCAGCCTCTGAAGGGTTGTTGGAGACCGGGGCTCCATGCACGAGCACTTGTGGAGATTCTTGGGCGAGAGCGCTGATGCCTCCAGCCAAGACCAGCAAGGGAGCGAGTGCAAACGATCCAGACATTTTGTTGCTCTTGTATGAGTTATTCATTCGATGATTTCCTTTACGCCACCTGGTCCGCCACCGGAGCCACCGGAGCCACCGGAGCCACCGCCACCGCCAGTGCTAGTTGGGGTTGTTGGGGTTGTTGGGGTTTTCCCTCCGACCTCTCCGTCGTCACACGGGCAGGGCTTGCACGGCCCTACAGCGCTCCACTTGTCGTCTTGGCCGTGGAAGCCAATGCCGTCGGACGTGATGGTTTGCTTGTTGCAGTAGCTGACTGCGAGAGCGCCACAGGTGCACGTGCACACGATCTTGTGATCGGCAAAGTCTTTTGAGCCACTTGCTGTCACACGCTTGATCGTCGATTTGTAGTCCTTGATGTTGCACTTGGGATTGTGAGTGTTGTGCGTCACCTCGTAGGTTTTCTTTTTGGTCCACGTGTAGCCGGCGCCGATGGTGACTTCGGAGTGCGCCGAGGCTTTCACCGATGCGGCAAGAGCTTTGGCTTCCGCCTCAGCAGAGCTGCCGAAGGTGTACTCTCCGTGAACATTGACTTCGTGAGTCCGCTCTTCCTTTTCTTTGATTTCGATATCGTCTTGTTCGCAAGTGCAGTTGCTAAAGCGCCGTTCGAAAAGCGTGTCGAGAATCTCGCTGTCCTGCTGGACGGTTTCTGGTCCAGTCCAGTTTGCGATCAGGCTGGTGCGCGTGTACCAGTCGTTGTTCCCGTGCGGAGAGGCAGGGTGGAGATCGTGGATATGCCCTGTGGGCGCTTGCGCTCCCGCAGTCCAGGACATGGCGAGTGCCAGCATCGCTGGCAAGGCACACGTCATAAGACGGTGCCGCATATTTCTTCTACTCGGTTTCATGTTCATGCTCCATTTGGATTGATAAAAACTCCGCGACGTGCGCATGGAAATGCGTCACGGGCGAGAGCAATCTCACGCATTCGGCTTTGTTGCCGAGAGGCGTGTGCAAGGGTCTTCGCTTTGCCAGAGACTGTTTCTAGGCGTCGCTTAGCTGGCACAACATGTTCAAATCCTGAATCTGTGTGCCCGTAGAAACCGTGCAGGCGCAGGAGTCACAGCGCGCACCGGTTTTTGTTTTGAAAGCACTTTTGAAAACGGCCGCTGTCAGCTGAGTTCAGATTTTCTGAGAACCCATCGGGTTGCGGCAGCGCCTCACTGCTCGATGAGTTCGGCCCGCAGCCACCCGCTCTCGTCGGCACGGCATACGAAGCGGGCCTCTTCTCGACTGTATGGCTCGGCACGACCGAGGCTCGTCATGTCAGGGCTTCGCCTGCTCTGAACCAGGGCCTCGACAACGGTGCCGTTGTGAACAAAGAGCAGCATGGCGGCATCGTCATGCATGTCGAGTCTTGACGCCCGGGGGTCTTCCCAGTGAAATCCCAGGGCTGCGTCGATTTCTTCCGGTGATGTGTAGGGGCCAAAGACGTAGAGAAAGTCCCATGGCCCAGGGACCACATCGGTCATGGACAAAATCGTTCCGGGCGCTTGGGCGGCCCAGGTGTCCAGATGCTTGGAAGACGGATCACCGCAGGCAGAGACGAAAGCAATCACCAGGACGAGTCGTACGAGTCGCATGATTGGAGCGTATCCCATGCAGTCGGTGGTTCCCCGGCGAGGACTCGAACCTCGAATGTCAGAACCAAAATCTGATGTGTTGCCTATTACACCACCGGGGATTCACAGAACTCATGACGTCAGGGCATGAGATAGAAGGTGATCTGCCAACGAGCGAATTCGTTGGCACCTCACCCACTTTCTGACCTCGACGCAGGTCTCTGAACTGCGGATCATAGCGAAGCGGGACGGCTTAACGCAGCCGTGTGTTGGCCTGCAGGATCGTGATCTGGAAATCGACCCTAGAGCATGGCCGGGCAGATTGCTGAATCGGTGTGGCTGACGCTCGAGGGTGCCTCAGCGCGCCCGAGGAATATTGCCCCGGCGAATGACCCATCCACCGCCGACGTTGTCGCTCGACGAGGCCGAAGTGACGCGATCCATGGTCTGGTTGAGCTGGGTGTTCTGCGGGTACACAGCCATGCTGGCTTTCACGACATCGGCGGCCTGGTTGTAGGAGGTGCGCAGCATGTAGGCGTTGGCCAGTTGAATGGTGCAGTTCACGGTGGCCGACTCGATCTTGGAATTCAGCAAGGAGGTGGCCTCGGTGGATTCGCTGTTTTCGGATCCCGAGGAGCGCATCTGTTGGAGCATCTGGCGCGCCTTGTCGCCGTCCGCGAGTCCTTGCTGGAAGGCCTTGATAGAGCGGGACTGATTCGATTCCGACAGGCCCTTCTGAGTGTTGTCCAGAATCGAATGGTAGAGCTTGACCACGGGGGCGAACGTCTTTTGCGCTTCCGCACTGAATGCTTCGCCATTCTGCCGGGTGGGTACTCCATTTGCTGGCGTGTCGTTCTTCGTGGCGGGCGCCGCGCGCTGGAGAGCACTGCTCTTGCGCTTCGCGGTGTCTGCAGCCAACATCGTCGAGGCTTCTGTTGCAGCGGGCTCGCCGGGCAATTCCTGCACAATCGTGCTCAGGACCTGGCGCGCATCTTCTGGCCGATTGCGTTGTTGCAGCGTCTTGGCACGTTGGAGCAGTTCATTGCCTGCATCTGTACGGGCCTGGGCAATGCTCGCGTTGATTTGTTTGGACTTGCCGGGGTCGGCAGCCAGAGCCAACTGGTAGTGGCGTTGAGCTTCCTTGTAAAGAGCGTGCTTGACGCACCACTCGGCGAGAGCCTGTTGTGATGCGGCGTCACTGCCGACGTTGGCGCGACGAAGCATGTACTGGCTAAGCGGTGTGAGATTCTTGTGGGGGAGCGTGAGCGTCATGCCCTCTTCGGTCTGAAACTTCACAGAGTTGCCGTCGTCGGAAAGGACTTTGCCTTCGTAGGTCTGACCCGAAACGGTTTCGAGTTGATCCTGGGCGCTGACGGGCGAGACGAGCCCGACCGAAACAGCCAGCGTGAGGGCGAGGGGTGCAAGACGCATGGAGAGGCTCCTTCTGGAATAGGGGCCGCACAGTCTATCAGGAGAGGCGTCGACAGTGCGCGGGGGCTCTTCTCGGCATCACAGGCTCGAATCGCTGCATTCGGATGGCCCCGAGTCCCCTCTGCCCCGGCCCTGCCTGCTCGAGGCTCAAATCTGTGCTGGGGCATTCAGGCAGAGAGAATTCCCCTCTCGGTGGGGAGATTGGCTCTTCTCGCGACGACCTGCAGCGGGGAGTTGCCCTCAGCAACATTCTGCTCGAGCCTGATCATCTCGACGAGATCGATCTGGGGAGCGGCGACCGGACCGTGGTTTTCCTGCATGGCTGGTGCTGTCGGCAGTCGAATGAATCATTGAGCAGCGGCTGGCAAGGCCTCAAGAATTCTTGTCGAGGCCAACGGCGGGCCACCGGGTCGTGGCGCAGGTGACTGAAATCGTGGCCGGATAGCCCCGTGATACAACACGGGTTCGAATCGCTTGCTGAAGCGAGTCCTCTTGAGGAGTCACCATGGTGCATCGCGCAATCTTGTCGTTACTCGTTATTGCCTCCGTCGCTTTCTTATCACCCAACGGCCACTCTCAGCATTTTGATGGTCTGTGGTTCAAGTTGACTGCAAAGGTCAAAGGGCGAACCTTGGAATGGGACGGCAAGGGGACAGATGTGGTGGAGTCCAAGGCCAAGGGGGCGGTGGTTGGGTACATGTACGTTGAAGATCTCTCAAGCCTGCCTAAGGCAGGTGATCCTCCGCCGGGCACCCTCTATGGGGGCACGATCTTCTGTGAGGTGGATTCTGAGTGGATCATCGTCGACACGCCTGCTTTTCAGACGATCGGAGCCGATGAATCCGTCATGGTCGGTCCCGGTTTCCCCGGAGATATTGGCATCGTTCTCCACCTCGCACTCGATGGTGGTGACTCTGAGGAAGGGGAAGAAAAGGTGGGAGAGCCCTCGAACTACTTGCGTTTTGTTTTCACAGCGCGCTCAAGCTTCAAGGTCAACAAGGGTGGCGATGTGACCAAGGCCAGTTTCAAGAGTTTCGAAGCTGCCATGCCCTTTGGACAAGCCGACGAGTCCTATCTCATCGGCGGAGGCAGGATCTCTGCCAAGAGCATCGACCCGTCCAAACTCCCCTTTGATCCGACGTAGTTCTTCTGAGGCAGCTCAGAAGAAACGCCTCTTTGCTTGCAGGTCGTAAGCACTGGGTTTTCGACCTGGACGGGACGCTTACGCTTGCCGTGCATGACTTTGATGCCCTGCGCCGTGAGTTGGGGCTTCCGTCGGGCCTCCCGATTCTTGAGGCACTTCAGAATCGGCCCGAAGAAGAGGTCGGTGTTCTCATGCGTCGGCTCGATGCGCTGGAGGCAGATCTTGTCTCCGCGACCGGGCCGGCGCCTGGCGCTGCAGACCTGTTGCGAGGCCTCTCCGAGCAATGCTGCAAGATGGGCGTCTTGACGCGCAATAGTCTTGAGAATGCTCGCGCGACTCTTGTGCACTGTGGTCTCTCACACCGATTCGATCCCGCTGATGTCCTCGGGCGAGCCGAAGCGTCGCCCAAGCCGAGCCCCGACGGCATTCTGCAACTTCTTCGCCGGTGGGGAGCCTCTCCCAGGGATGCCGTGATGATTGGCGATTTTCGCTATGACCTGGAAGCTGGTCGTGCTGCGGGCGTCGCGACCGTGTCCGTTGATGCAAGTGGCCAGCACGAATGGGCGTCACTTGCTGACGTGTGCGTGGACACTTTGAGCGAGTTGCTTTCTCTCGCGAATGATGAGAACCGCTAGGTTTTCGCCCTGTTATGGCGGATTCGCTTTCGGCGCATCTCAACGCCTCGGAATCGTTATTCTTGCCGTTCGCGCTCGCTCTGTAGGTTTTCGATTCACAGAGAGTCGTGTCGGTATGGGCTTTTGATTCTTCGCGCCACTTCGGCATCCCTACTTGGACCAGGACAGATGAAAGATTCACATTGGAAAGCAGCAAGTCTCATTGTCACCACGGCCCTCATCATGATCGTCGCGTCTTGGGCGACGGCTCAGTCCGGATCTCTTGGTCCCGATGAAGGCAAAGTGATCGTTGAGGCAAGCAAACAGCGATATGTCTTGGCCATCGGCCATGCTTCTGCAAAAGAGGTCGACAAGTACATTATCTACGACAGCTGGAATCTGGCTGAATCCGAAGAGATCTGGGTGCTGGAGGATCCGCACAAGTCGAAGAGCAAATGGGTTCGGATGGCTTTCAACACCAAATCGAAGTAGACCTCTTCTTCACGGACCGACCTCGGTCATGCGTGAGGGGATTCGACTCACGACGTGCCTGGCCAGGGGATGGGCTCGAGTGTGGTTTCGTTGCGCGAGCGTTGGGCGCCAGCGTCACGCAATGACTCTCCCAGTCGATTCGCAAGGCGATTCACGACATCCGGATGTTCAAGGGCAAGGTCTTGGCTTTCGCCTGGATCGATGGCGAGGTTGTAGAGCTGCATGCTTCCATTTGCGTGCCAATGTATGAGCTTCCAGTCGCCCGAGCGAAGTGCGCTGAACGGCTCGATGCCTGGCCCGGAGACGCCCCAATAGTGCGGCTGATGCCAGAGTAGTTCGGTGGGTGTGGGAGCTTGGCCGCCTTCGAGCAGCAGGGTGAGGTCGCGTCCATCCATGTTCGGGATGTGACTCTCGGGGACCTTTGTGCCGGTGGCTGCCAGGACTGTCGGGAAGATGTCATGCGTGATGATCGGAACATCCGACCGTGACCCCGGGGCGATGTGCCCTGGCCAGGCGATGACAGCAGGGACACGGATGCCACCCTCATAAGCGGACCCCTTGCCACTGCGGAGTGGAGCGTTGTGGGTGTGTGGATCTCCGTCGCGCCCGTGGGCCGAGAGTCCCCCGTTGTCAGAAGTGAACACCACGAGCGTGTTCTCTGTGACACCCAACTCGTCCAGTTGTTCGAGCAGGGCCCCGAGTGCTGCATCCACGGTTTCGATCATGCTGGCATAGGCAGCCTCACGTGCTGGCAAGTCTGCATAGTGGCCGAGATATCGTTCATTGGTCGTGATCGGGGTGTGCACCGCATAAGGTGCCATGTGCAGAAAGAAAGGGACGTCATCCTCCACGCACTGCCGTATGGCTTCGCAGGCTTCGGCGGCAAGGGCCTCTGTGAGGAAGACATCCTTGTCATGCCATGCCTCGAGTCCAGGGACGTCCCAGACAGAGTCGCGTGCGAACGACTCTGTCCCGAGGTAGCTTGCCGGCGCGCCCGCTCCGTGTCCTGCGATGTTCACATCAAATCCGAGTGCGCGCGGGTCTGCTCCAGCAGTCATCACCGCGCCCAGATGAGCCTTGCCGACATGTAGCGTCCGATAACCAGATTCTTTCAGGAGCTCGGGAAGTGTCACTGAGCCGGGCTGAAGGCCGTTGACGTTCCAGTCTGGTGGAAGCAATCCCGGCCAGGGAGCCGAGGTGTCCTGATTCTCCCGAAGGATCCAATACGTGATGTGGTTTCGGGCGGGGCTAGAACCTGTCAGAAGACTGGTGCGCGTCGGGGTGCAAACCGGTGCGGAGGCATAGGCCTGTGTGAATGTCATCCCGCGAGCGGCGAGTCGTTCAACGTGAGGCGTTCGGTAGCGCTTGTTGAATGGAGTCACCGAGGAATGCAGCGCGAGAGAGAGATCCTGCCAGCCCAGGTCGTCGACCAGGAAAACGACGACATTCGGCTTCTGGGCTTGCAGCCCGATGGGGGCGGCTGTGGTTGTGCTGCATCCCTGGAGGCATGCCACCGCGAAGGCAAGAGAAGGGATCCTGAGAGAGCCGATGAGCTTGCTTTTCAAGCAGGTCATGAATGTGGGTTGATCGAAGGGCTGGAACACCGAGAGCTGCTTGCTGCAACTCGGAGACGACAGGCGTAAACTGGTGAGCTGTGAAGATCGCACGCGTGCTCTCGTGGACTTTGTTGGGACTGTTAGGGGGCTGGTGTGTCCTTTGCGTCACCAGCTTCGTCGACGATCGCTGGCGACACTTTGTAGACAGCGCGCTGTATGTGCTGACGGCCAAGAGCCTCGCCGCAGGTGAAGGATATGTCTACCAGGGGCAGCCCTTTTTTCTGCGTCCTCCGGGACTTTCCTGGGTGCTGTCGTTCGTAGAGCCGGATGCACTGGCGCCACGGTCGATGCATCTGGTGATCCAAGGGTCGGCGGTGGCGGCTGTTGTTGCCGTGATGCTGGCGATGCGGCGCTTGCATGGCTCTGTGATGGGGCTCGTCGTCGCATTACTCGTTGCGGTGAGTCCGCTCACGACAGGGGCCTTCAACAAGATTTTCTCAGGGCTGCCATTCCTTGCGTTGCTCTTTGCAGGGGCATGGCTTGTGATGCCCGGTCGCGATGGACGCCAGGTGGGTTTGTGGCGTGGGTTTGCTGGGGCAGTCTTGCTTGCAGCTTCACTTTGGATGCGTTCGATAGGACTGCTGATCCTGCCGGGTCTGGTGCTGGTGGACGTCTTTCGCAAAGAGGGGCGCCGTTGGCAGGGCGCGGCGCTTGCCGCCGTGGTTTTTGTCCTGTGGGTCCCGTGGGTGTCCTGGGCCTCGTCGGCTGCCGCCGAGGCGCCTCGGCCCTCGACGCAACTCGGCTTATTCGACTATCAATCGGCGATGTTCCATGTGGACAAGCGCGATCCCGATTCGGCGCTCGTAGATCTGGACGGCTGGATGGCGCGGCTTGTCGAAAATGTGGATGGCATCACGGAAACCGTGGGCGTTGTTCTCGTAGGAACTGCCGAGGGCCCGTTTCCTGGACTGGCCACCCTTCTGTTGGCGGCTGCCATTCTCTTTACATGGTGGAGGCGGCGGTCGTTGCTGGACTGGTATGCCCTCACTTACTGCATCGTGATGCTGCTCTACTTCACATTTGTTGACCGACTGCTTCTGGGTCTTGTCCCGATGATTTACTCATCGCTTCTCTATTCGGTGGAAGAGCTTTCAAAGCTCTGGGCATCTGGCGATCAGGCTTCACGCAAGCCGATCTATTGTGTCGGTCTCGTAGCGGTCTTGTTGCTGGCGGTGGGTGGCGTGCGCGCTCCAGACACCATGAAATTTGACATGGTCAGTAGTCACAACTGGGAGCAGGTCGATTCTGTTGCAGCGGAATGGGTGAGGTCGAACACGGAGCAAGGTGCACCTGTTCTCTATTTGAAGGCGCCTGTCCTGGCTGCATTGACTGACCACCCGGTGTACAGCTATCGCAACTTACCTGGCACGTGGCCAGAGGGTTGCCCTTCGGTGGATTGGGCGATCTTCACGCCAAACACGTCGAAGAATGACCGAAATGAAAAGGCAGTCCGACAGCGGGCTGGTGAACCGAAGCTAATCGCTTGCGATTGGCTCGTCGCAGACGGCGCGGGTTACCGAATGGTGAAAAACTCGTTGCGAGTCTACGACTTACGTCGCTAACTGTTTACAGGCGCACTGCTGCGGGTGAGCAGAGCATGATCAAATCCTTCAAGACTTGCCGTTGTCGTTTGGATTGATGCGGGCCTGTCGCTTGGACTCGGCCTCTTCAAGGTGCTTGCGCCAACGCGACTCACTGAGATAGCAGTGATCCGGGTCGGTGGGGCGCAAGTGCAGCACATCCAACCAGGGGCGGTTGTCTGGGTCAGGCGGCGGGGGCGAATCGAACGGCATGGGCTTTTCCTCCACGACTCTCGAACCGAGCGCACCCGGTGTCCGAGCGGCTGTTTGGAGTCTGTCGGCCATGTCGAGGGAGAAGCTTCACGCGAATTCGAAGCAAATCGACACCGTGGAATGAGAGCGCCAATTCTCGTGCGCACCGCGGGCTTTCAAATCGCGCCTAGATGGGGTGCTTCGGGGCGATTAGAGCTTTGTAGGAGGGGCTCTGAGATGCATGAATTCGCATGCGTGTGTGCGCGGTTTTTGCAGCCGAAGTGCGTTACGGCGTGGTGGCCTTGAGTGTGTTGGATAGCGTGATGCCAGACAGCGTGCTGAGGTCCTGCATCAAGAACTGGAACCACAGGTTGAAACCAGGAGGGAAGCCTGCTGGAAAGGCCGTCTGACCGGCAATGCCCCCGGTGCTGTTGGTTCCCAGGACGAGTTGGGAGTTGTACGGGAAAGAGTTGAGCACGCCGCCAAAGAAGTTTGCGGGTGTTGGATTCAGAGAGATCCAAAGGAGGCAGATTTGGCCGGAGGGTCCTCCGGTTAAATTGAGTCCCACTGGGCTGCCTGCTTCGAGAGGACCAAACGCAGAGAGCTGCGGAGATCCATTGGCTCCATTTGGCGATGCACCCCCAAGGTTTGTCCACCGAGCTCCAAGCGTGCCGTCCTGATTGACATTCTGAGTGAAAATGTCGCCGTTATCGACGCGACTGTCTTTCCATGCGAGAGCTGCAGTGCCCGAGGTGGTTCGCGCCATCGCCAGACGTGACTTGGAAGAAGGTGTTGAGGCGACATCAAAAGGGCCTGCGGTGGTGATGCCGTTGCCATCAAGCAGCGCTCCCTCATAGACATCAGTGCCAAAGGAAGGTGAGAGATTCCAGCACACGAGTGCCCCGCTGCCCGTTCCTGATTCATTAACAAGCGTGCGTACTTGCGTGTGTGAATCGGATGACACGGGCATGACGGGAACGCCTTGATCTCCCCAGAGTCGTGTACCCGTCGAGTTCAGTCTCTGCCCGTAGACGCTGGACTGAGATTGTGCGGCATCTTGTTCCGTCCAGAACACAAAGGTGTCACCCGTGGCGGCATCAAAGGCAGCTGAAGGGCTGACACGGACGCGTGTTGTGTTTGTCGAAACGGCCTCGCCGTTGAGTGCGAAGGCAGGAGTCCCATTGGAAAGGATGCGCTGCACATAACATTGGAGTTGAAATGATGCGGTGTCATACCAGGAGAAGACAGCGCCCCCGCTGTCGTCCGTCACGAATCCAGGGAAGTTTCCGAACTGCAATGATCCCGTAGAGAACACTGAAATCGGATTGGGTCCCCAAAGAGGGGCGCCAGAGGACGAGTACTTTTGCGCCATGATGCGGCGTGGCGATCCGAAGCCGCCCGTCTGATGCGTGAAAGAGAGGATGGCGTCTGTTCCCGTGTCATGGATGTCGTTGACCGAGAAGGATCCGCCGGAGGGAGCGAGTGAGGCGTTTGCTCCTGTCATATTGCCGTCGGCATCGAGCCAGACAACGTTTGTGTTCGAACCTTGTGTCCATGCAACAGCAACACCGCCATTTGCGAGCCCACACACTTTGGGCGATGCAATGAAAGCTGTGGTGTTGGTGAGGCGAATCTTCCACAGCACGGTTCCGTCTAGGGCGACTTTGGCCACTCCGACCTGAACACCTGTTCCGCCGTCATCGCGGTAAGCAAGCAGCGCATTGCCTGTTGAGTCCGTGTCGAGTCCGTAATCTTGAGTCGAACTGAAAGAGCGGTCAGCGACGAGAATGCCACTGTGCGAGAACTCCTCGCCGCCACCGATGTCGAGTTTTTGAATCACGACGTTCCAGCCAGTGCCGATGCCATCGAACCAACTCACCCAGCAACCACCGTCGGGTGTGGCGGAGACCTTGGGCTGGCTCTGGTCGCTTCCACGATCGGCGAGCGATGTGTTAGTGACGGCGTCTGAGGTCCACTGAGCGCCGGCGGTGGAGCCGAGCAAGATCAACAGGGGCCCCAAGAGGAGGGCAGGCGAGATGCGAAGGGTGAGCATGGTGAGGCCTTCGAGTTGTGGTGGGTCAGGGCTGGAATGAGGTCATGGAGAACTCTGCAGACTAACGCGAATTTCGCGATTGATGCGGGGCAAGCAGCCGATCGGCACGAATCGCCGGGCCTTCTTTTCCGCGATTGGCTGCTAGAGGCCCATATACAGCCTCACTTGCTCCTCGTCGAAGCCGACCGAGGCATAGGTCACTTTGCCGTCCTCTCCCACGATGATGTTGGTGGGTGACGCGGCGATGCCCAGGGATCGAGCGTTGTTCCGCTCGGAGCCTTCTGGGTCGAGGACAGCATCAAAGCTGAACCCTTCCTTCTTCCAGTAGTTTGCAACGACGGCTTTCGTGTCTGCGCCTGTGTTGAGGGCGAGGATGATTACATCGTCTCGATCACCTAGCTCTTCCTGCAGCTTCTGAATGGAAGGAAACTCCTCCCGGCATGCGCCTCAGTGATAGAACCAGAGGTTGATGAGCGCTGTTTTCCCTTTGAGGGTCGCATTGTTCACCGGGCTCCCATCGAGCGTCGTTCCGGCAATCGGTGGCAGACTCTCTCCGCGCTGAGGGAGGCCGGCATTCATCTCCGCGAAGAATGGCCCGTAGTCTGGCGTTGGCGTGTTGGCAACGGTAGGCGCTGGCTTGCGTCGATTCTCGTTCGATTGAGTTTGTGGCGCGGTCTCTCCTTTTTGCCCGCAGGCTGCTAGCGACAGGCTGACGAGCAGGATAGAGAGGGAAGTGAACTGAAAGCATCTCATGTGATTTCTCCTACAGGCAGAGCAAGACGAGCCTCATCGCTGAGGATTCATGCGGCCCTCGGTGCGCGGTACGCCAGCTTGTCTTTGTAACGAAGGACCGGAGCTTCTATGAAGCGCCTGGAAACTTCGGCGCAAAGGAAGCACATGCCAATCATGACGGTCTTTTCGACCCACTTTACGTCGAAGCCAAGATCATTGATGACGAGTTTTCTGTAGGGCTGTGGAAATGCCCCGTACACCAGTGGGTGATAGAGATAGAGCGCGTAGCTGATGGTGCCCAGATAGCACAAGCGCTTGTCGCGCAGAATGGCCAAGTAGCTGGCGCCTTGGGCGCTGACGACCAACCCGACAAGAGAAAAGTAGATCAGGTTGACGCGTGTGTAGAAGAAGGGTTGGGGGAGGCCGTTGATGAGACTTGCCCCGGTGGTCCAGGTCAGGGCAAGGCCGGCGATGAGAAGGAAGGCCAGTCTGAAGCGTATGAGGTTTCGCTTGAAGCGCTCTTCGTTATAGAGAAGGAGGGCGAGTACTGCGCCGAGGCCGAGTCCGTCCGAACGGGTGAGCAGCAAGTATTCCAGGTAGTGGTATTGGCGCAGGACTGGAGGGAGCAAGACGAAGATGACCGCAGTCGCAATCAGTCGCTTGCGTCCGGCATGTCGCAGAAGGAGTGGCCAGATGACATAAAATTGTTCTTCGATGGCGAGTGTCCAGGTATGCAGAAACATCTGGCTCATCGGGGCCGGTTCGATGCGCAGGTAGTACGGAAGGTTTTGTGTGAACGTCATGTACCAGGGCCAAGCTTCAGCCCTGTCGTCCCACAGGTAGTAGCGGTTGAGCACCATGCAGGCGGCCAACGCCACGTAGTAAGGCGGCCAGATGCGCAGGAAACGTCGCAGATAGAACGCGCGGAGAAAGCCAGGTTCCTGGCGATAGCGCAGAATCAGGGTGGTGATCAGAAAGCTTGACAGCACGAAGAACAGATCGACGGCCGAGAGCACCCACCGATTGTCCGACATCTCTTTCCCGAACACCTGGCCATGGGCCAACACGATGGCCAGCGCCGCGAATCCGCGGACCGAGTCGAGTTCTAGAATGCGTCCTTTCACGAGGTCGTTGATCGTCCGCAGTGGGAGAGAGAGGTGTTCAGGTGCTCTGCGAGTGTGCCCAACTGTGATGGGCTGGGGAACCGTGCCCTGATTCCTCCATCGTTGGCGGGGCTCACGCCGTATCCTTGGGGCCCTCAGAGGGGCCGTTCCCTCTATTGTGGCTCATCTCCCCTTTCTTTTGGACTCGGATTCATGCTGCACGCCCTTCAGGTCATGGCAACTCTTGTTGGCTCTGTGGGCCTGCTGTTGTGTTTTGCTGGCTGCAGTTCAGAACGTGACCGGGAGGGGCAGGCATCCCTGAATGCGGCCGCGGGATTCGCCGAGCCAGCGTCTGACGGGAACTCGCTGGCGACGTTTGCCGGTGGGTGTTTCTGGTGCGTCGAAAAGCCTTTTGAGGACGTCCCCGGCGTTTCAGCGGTCATCTCCGGCTACACCGGCGGACATCTCGATGATCCGACTTACAGGCAGGTTTCTTCGGGTGGGACCGGGCACGCCGAGGCCGTGCAAATCTCTTACGACTCTTCGAAGGTGAGCTACGAGGACTTGCTCGAGATCTTCTGGAGGCAAATCGACCCAACCGATGGTGGCGGTCAGTTTGTAGATCGTGGCGACCAGTACCGGAGTGAAATTTTCGTCCATAGCGCCGAGCAGCGTGCGCTCGCTGAGTCATCGCGTGCGGCGTTGGAGGCTTCCGGGCGATATGACGCACCGATTGCAACCGGCATCACGGATGCCTCCGTGTACTACCCGGCTGAGGACTACCACCAAGATTTTTACATCAAGAGCCCGGAGAGATATCACTCATACCGAGAAGGGTCTGGACGTGACCGCTACCTCGATCGAGTTTGGGGTGGCGATCGGGTTTATGAAGTGACGCCGAGTGAGTCCGCATGGACAAAACCCGATGATACGGCTTTGCGAAAGAAACTGACTTCACTGCAATACCGTGTGACTCAGGAGGACGGTACGGAGCGAGCCTTCGACAATGCTTACTGGGATCATCAAGAAGAGGGTATTTACGTAGATGTCGTAAGCGGTGAGCCACTGTTCAGTTCGACAGACAAGTTCAAGTCTGGAACCGGTTGGCCTAGCTTCACGAAGCCGCTTGTCTCAGCGAATATAAGGACGGGGCAAGACTTCAAGTTGGGTTACTCCCGCGATGAAGTTCGAAGCCGTCTCGCCAACTCGCACCTTGGGCACGTTTTCGACGATGGCCCGGCACCTTCTTACAAGCGTTACTGTATGAACTCGGCGGCTCTGCGTTTTATTCCACAAAGCGAGTTGGAACACGAGGGCTATGCGGAGTTTGCTTCACTTTTCACGGAACCGGGTGAGCAATAACCTCGCGTGGGATGCATGCTCTTGGGGGAGGCCCTCACAGACCGCGGGATACTCGGGCCCTTTTCACAAGACGCCTTAAATTTGTCGTGGAGTGCACGTATGGCTCGTCAACTTTTTCACTCTCTCTTCTGCCTTGGCGCCATGTGCTTCGGTGTGAATATGGCGGCGGAGGCGCAGTCGACGGTTCCGCTGGGTCCTGCGCTGACCGAATCCCAGCTTGATGCGTTGGTCGCTCCCGTTGCGCTGTATCCCGACGTGCTGCTTGCGCAGGTCATCCAGGCGAGCATGGAGCCTTCGGCCGTGGTGGCTGCAGGCGACCTGCTGACGAATTCCAGTGGGAAGGTTCAGGCATCCCCGGAGTGGCCGGGTGCAGTGAAGGCCTTGCTGCACGTTCCATCAGCGTTGCAACTGATGGACCAGAGCCTGCCCTGGATGACGCGCCTGGGCAATGCTGTCAAGCGCAGTCCAAAAGATGTGCAGGCGGCCGTGCAACGAGTGCGTGTCAAAGTCATAGGTGCAGGCAATCTTGTCTCGGATTCAAAAATTCATGTCGCACGCAATGAGGACGTCGTGCTGATCGAACTCGCAGACCCTGCCGTACTCTGTGTTCCAGAGTACGATCCGGGCGAAATGTTCGAAAATCATCAAGCAGATCAAGCAGATCGTGATGCCTGGTTTAGCTACGGCCCACCTATCAGCATTCCTGGTTACAAGAACGTGGCCGAAGGGCTTGCTTCTGTTGAATATGTTCACTCGGCGCCGCAATACCACCACCACTATTACGACCGTCAATCAGAGCGTGAGACCCAAACCCGAGGGAGACGTCGGAGAGGGGGCCGCCTGCCTTGGCGTGGATGGCAACTCGATCCTTTGAATCACTACCACCACGAACTTTTTCACTTTCACTAATTCTTAGCGTTGGCGTTGCCACCTTCGGCGCCATGGTGGTTGTGTCGGGTCATCCTCGGGTGGGCCGCGCTCGTAGGCCGGCAGTTCCAGCAGCTTGGCGGGCATGGCGTTGAGTGCCTCGGTGAGGCGCTGAGCCAATTCTTGCTGGCCCTTCTCGTTGAGTCGCGCAAGCAGCATCTTGGCCGTGTCCACGGCAGATAGATTGAGCCCGTCGAGTGTGGCAGCTGACGCCTGGCGACGCCGGAAGCTTCTTAACAGGGTTTCGAGCGCGGCTTCTTCGTTGCCTAGTTCAAGTTCAACACGTGCTTTTCCTCCTAATGCCACAGCAATGAAGTGATCGCTGTCGTTGCGCATAGCTGGAAGTTTGGCAATGTCTTCTTCAAAGTGCGCGATTGCGCGTTCGTAGGCCCTAAGAGCTTCTGTTGCATCGCGGCCTGTTCGACGCGAGAACTCGGCTGTGACCAGCGAGGCGTATCCTGCGAAGTAGTGCAAGCCCTCGGGGGCGTCGGTTTGAGCCAAGTACAATTCATAGGTTGGCTCTAACTGGTCAAAGCCCTGTGCCCCGAAAACACGGCGCCTCAAGCGTTCGTGGAGTTCCCAGGAGTCAGGGAAGCGGTCGAGACCCTCGTCAAGTATCTGGGAGGCTTCTCCGCGCGCGCCCAGAGAGACCAGGAAATCATGATGTGCGACCACTTGCTCTTCGGTGCCGTGGGGATGTCTCGCAAGGACGAGGCAGGTGGCGTGCACATCTGTCACCCACTCGGGGGGCCACGTTTCACCTGCCCGGAGGGCTGCGCGAATCGCTTCCTGTCGCGCACCCGCAAAATTCGCCAGGACCGCCATGGTGTTCCAGTCGCGGGCATCCATGGGCATGCCACTTTCGACTGCGGCAACAGAGTGAGCTTGCGCGGCTGAGTTGTCGCCCAGGTAAAAAGATGCGATGGAGAGCACGGCTTCGAGTCGCCAGCCATAGGCACCTAGCTGCTGCGCCGTCTCTGCGGTGCTCCGCGCGTCCATGAAAAGCAGGTTGGCATAGGGTGGGTCATCGGCGTGTTGCTCGTAAGCAAAACCCAAGAGGGCCTCGGCGAGGCTGAGATGCTCTGCCGGATCATTGCCGGCAAGAATCTCATCCTGTTTTTCCAAGGGGCCACTGAAAAGATCTCTGTCGAACGAGGGGGGGGCCGGAGCATCGGTGTCCACGGCGCTGAGCCAGCGCGTGACGTTCACCGTGCCCGATCTCCCGGCCAGCCCACGGTGTACTACGGCCAGCCGGCGTGCGCGCACCGAGCCTTCTCCGAGCCGCTCAAGAGCTGCGAGTAGGTCCTTGTGTTCGCTTTCTTCGAGAAGCGGATCGGAAAGGACGTCTACCAGTAGGTCGACGGCCTTGGGGGAGTCAGACTGCGCGAGTGCCATTCTCGCGAGTCGACGAAGCTCGGGGTCATGCGCATTGCAGGCGAGCCGCAAGAGATCGACAGGTGTTGCCGTGCCAGCATCGGAGGCCGCGAGCATGAGTGTCTTGCGACGATCGAGGCCACCCTCCAGCCACATTCCCTCGACCAACTCGCGGTCATTCACATCCGAACTCGCAACAAGTTCGGCGAGAGAGCGGTCGCCGCGTTGATCCGGTTTCAGAGTGTCGGGGCGTTGGGTGATGCCATCTTGAATGGCCTGAAAGACAGAGTCTGTGTCGAAGGCGTAGAAGACGTCGTACAGTTCCTCGCCATCAAGCTCGACTCCGATGTGACGCGGGGCGACGCGCTGACCATCCAGGAATTGCTCGTAGAGTCCTGGCTCAATGGCAATATGTTCGCCGCAGGTCACGCTGCCGAACCGCGGGCAGAGGATACGTCGCCCAATCTCGTCGTAGTCTCGGTCCGTGTGGCGATAGACCGAGGCAATGACTGTGACGTATGGCTCGTAGAGCGTCGCGATGCCAGCTTGGCGGTAGCGGATGCCGGCGTAATGTTCGCTGGCGATTTCACCGTCCATGTTCACGCAGACCAGAATGGGCTTCCCCATTGCTTCGGAGACGGCTTGCGCATCTTCGTAGGTTCGCTGCCACGTGATCAGGCAGGGTTTGGCCCAGTCTTCGGCTGTAGGGGCTGGCCACATGGCCTCGCGGGCAGAGGTCTGCGCCCCGGGGGTGATTTGCGCGCCGAGAGTGCCGGAGTTGAGGCCAAGGAGGCCTTGGGCGATGGCCAAGACGATGCAAGCCGTCCGCCGGGCAGTGCGAGGCCAAGCCTCGGCGTCTAGGCGGTTGGAGTCCGGGATGACCATGGTGGGCAATCAGGGGGCGCAGGGTTCATGAGTCGGGCAGCGTAACAGGCTGAGATTGTGCCGCAGAGTTTCGCCGCAGAGCCCCGGAACAGATGATCTGGCTGATGCTGTGCTTCCGCCATGCTTGGCGAGTCTGTTGCCGATTAAGCCTCTGTTGCCATCGCCCTGAGCACCGCAGCTTCCTCTGGATGTGCAGCCAAGCGCTGTTCGATAGAGGCTTCGTAGGCCTCGCGCAGTCCAGGCTCGTAGGTGTAGGGCTTGCCTTTCAGGCGAGATTGCAGGCAGTTTGTAATCCAGGTCTCGTCTGCGGGCACTCGTAGAAAACTTGCAAGGTCTACCAGTGTTTGCCGACCGAACTCCGACTGGAAATAGCAGAAGAAATTGTTGGGATGTTTTTTCCGGTTGTCGAGGAAGTCAGAGATGAGCTGTATGAAGAAATCAACGACCTTGTCTGCAGGTTGTCCATCAACCTCGGGGAAGTGTCGGTAGTGCCCCAGTCGAAGGTTAGACATGGCGCAGTCCAACGGATTCCGAATGGGCATGAGGAATCGCACCTTGTTGTGACGCGTCACGACATCGGATAGATCAATCTTCTTCTTACGTACCATCGCAGTGAGCTGGACGGCACTTTTCCAGTAGACGCATCGAACGTCGTCTTTCAGAACGGCACTGCCATAGCGGGCGCGATAGGCATCGCGAATGGCTGGGCGATCGAAGGCGTGGCTGAGAGTGATGGCTCCTCCGTAGTGACCTCGTCGGCCGCCCTGCGATTTGTAGATGGCGCTTCGAACGAAGTGCTCAAACTCTCCGTCAGAAGGGTTTTCCAGGAGAGCTTCGGCTCGATCCATGTGTCGATAACCCGCGTTGTTCAGCACCTGGCAGTTTGGATGGAGAGCAATAAGGCTCGCTGTCAGCGTGGTCATGTTGCGGTTGGGGCCAAGAGCCATGACCGCACTTTCGATCCGTCGCATATCTATACGTCGAGCGCGTAGCGCTTGGCCCGGTTTTTTGACGTAGAGGAGTGCCTTTTCTTGCCAAGAGATTTTCATCGGGGTGGTTTTCCGTTGCCGTCTTTTAATTCACTCGTCCAGGTGTCATTCGTTGCGTAGCCCAGTGATTCCAGGAGAGGGCCCGCGATTCGCTGAAACGTTTCTCCGTCAGCAGGTGACATATTTTTTCGCCAGCGTGAGACGGAGCTCACAAAAAGAGGCTTCTGGAAGCCAGGGTCTTTTTGCGACCGCTCTTCGACGCGGTGGTATTCAAGAACTTCAGGCGTCCATGGCGCTCCGATGAATTCGAATAACTCCGGGAGCACTTGTTCTGGCTTGCTGACCAGGTCCTCGTAGCGCAATTCGTGATATCCAGGGTGACCGCGCCAAGCGAGGCCCTCGCTAACATCGTTTTGCCAGCGTTGCGCACAGTCTTCCATGCGCTTCCACGTCTTCATTTCGACGAGTTCCCCGTTGATGCGTTTGTACTTTGGGTGGGTGCGCAGCGAGCACGCAGCATCTCGCCCGTCGCGGAGCATGTGCACGAAGCGTGCCTTTGGGAAATGCTTGAAGATGTAGGGGAGGCGGCGCACGTTGCGCGGGCTTTTGTCGGCCCAGCGAGTCTTGTCCAAGTTGGCCGCAAACTCGTTGCACAGGCGTTCTACGAACTGACTGTGGCGCGGGCTGCTGTCGGCAATCTCGCGAACTCGTTCGATGGGAAGGTCAATGCGGTTTGCAAGCTTACTGGTGTCCAGTTTGCCAAGGTGCATGATGCTGCTCTCGTTCACACAACAGAGCTCTGGGTGCGCGTCGAGGATGACCTGTAGGAGGGTTGTTCCACTTCGCCCGCAGCCACCCACGAGAATGGGCGCTGTCTCTGAAATGTAGGCGGGCAACAGTAAATCCTTGAGCCACCAGGACCAGCCCAGGAACCAGTCGCGTTTGCGCGGTGGTGCTCGTTCGTCCCGACGGGGACGCCGCCTCGCGCGGGGCGTGTTGGCGCTGCTCTCGAGATGAGGGGCTTCCTGGCGTTGCGAGGTGCTCATGGTGTTCAAGCTATCGGGGTACGCAGTCACTCGCAAGCTTCAGGAGCTGTTTGAAACTTACGTCCATGATGGAGTCGATGAGGGGAGTCTTGGTCAGTGCAGATCCCGGAGAACGTCTCGCAGCGCTTCCAGCGCTTTGTATTTGCTGGCTCGTCGCCCAATGCGTTGTTCTCTCCAGCGATCAATACGCCAGAGCATGGCGCGAAGAGAGTTCTTGTTGTGAAGGTAGTAGTCGGTGACGTCTGCCAGACGCTCCTCGTTGCCGTACCCGGCAACAAGTGAGGAGAGATCCTGGTGAAAGGACGTTTGATCGCCTCGACTCATCAGCGTTCGAAGTGTGTCGGCCACTTCTTTGGCCAGAGCTGGAAAGACGGGGCCAGATGAACGGTAGCCTTGCTCAAGATCAAAAGTGACAAGCCGGTCGCCGGTCACAAAGACATGGGCGAGAGAGCCGTGTTCCTGGATAAATGCAGGCTCTGATTGGGAAAGTGCGAGGTCATGTCGCCGTTTCCAGTCCGCAGCAAAACGGCGGAGAAGCTGATCACGTTCTGGAGCGGAGGTCTTGGCTTTGGATTTCAATAAATGGAGCATGTGCGTGCCGTCGAGGAACTCCATGACGAGTCCCAACGGGGTTGTGAGATCGGGATGCTCTGCAGCGAGATTCCGCGGCACGTCTAGTCCCGCTTGACTCCACAGAGCAAGTAGCCGGCGCTCGGTAGAGTGTCGCCAGGCGGCTCGCGGAGAGGTTTTTCGACCACCGAGTCGCGTCAGCAGTGCGCGGATTTCTTCGCGTGGCCACGGAGTTCGGCGCCTGTAAATCTTTTGTACGACAGGTCCTGTCGGCGTCTCGATGCGCCAGATGCGGTTGCCTAGCGGGCTCCGGCTTCCTGCGGCCTGGTCCGATTCGGCCACTAGTTGAGTGCAGCCGCGTCCAGCCGTCGCTTGAGGTCAAAGGCGACGTTGTACTTGCTGTACTGCTTTTTGTTCGCACTGCGGAAGGTGCGGTCGAGGAGTCGGAAGAAGCGCATGACAGGGTTTCGGTTTTCTATGCCGTGAATGTAAGCCTCCATCAACAGCGCTTTGTCCGGGTACCACTTGATGATGCCGTCCATCATGCGGTCGTACATCTCGTCACCAAAGGCTTTGCCGATGGAGCGCATGTAGGCAAGCATCTCGCGGCCAACCAGATCTCGTATATCTTTGCTGCGGAATGTGATCTCAAAATCGAAATTCACGAAGTCGCCTTTCCACAGCATGACGTGCTTCATGTCGCCATTTTCGTGAATGAGGCGAGGCTCAGTCAGCTCCACGGCAATCTTGTGGCGCCGGTGCCAGATGGGCAGCCATTTTTCCCAGGTTTCCATGCGCTCTTCGAGCGAGACAGTTTCGTCTCGGAAGTAAGTGCGAAAGTGTATGCCGGGGACGTAATCGAAGAGCATGTATCCACCCTCCGGGACATCCGAGAACTTCACTTCCGGATACATCTTGAAGCAGGGGAAGCCGTGTTTCTCCCAGAGGTTGACGCAATCAACCTCTACCTTGCAGCGTGTGCGTGGAAGGTGCCCTGTGCGCCCGGTGATGAAGAGGTTGCCGAAGCTTTTCTTCCAGTGCAGCAGCGGGTTGCGGTTGCCAAAATAGATCTTCAGCACCGCGTAGTCATCGCGGAAGGGGATCTTGTAGAGCCAGTTGCCGTGTCCGGCGAGGTGCTCTTTCTCAGGGAAGTCAGCGAGTCGTAGGGTTTGCGGCTTGTTCGACTGAGGGGCGGCGGGGGACGCGGCCGGGGTATCCATCGGCTTCTCCGGATTCGGGGCGCCGGCCGAAGAATGGCCGGAATCCTGAGTTGGGGTGTCGGGCTCTGCGGCGGGCGAGCTCGCGGTCATGGTGCAGGTGCTCCCAGATACGGTCCAGCGTCCTACTTTGGCCGGTCTTTGTGTCGACGGACGATGGTCGATTGATGGTCGATTGATGGGGCACCAGCCTACGCGAGCAGCGAGACGCTTGGAAGCACCGCGCCAGACTGACATGAGAGGCAAATCTCGGCGCCTGACGCCTGCCTGGGTGGGCGGGGTTCTCCAGGTGGGTCTCCGGTTCGAACAAGAGCCTCGATCGCATTGCTTCCTCGTGCGACGAGGGCTCAAAAGCCCCCCCGAACGGTCCGCCGATTTTCGGGGGTCTCGCCTTCGAAAGAGGGCGCGCCGCTGTTGATCGAGGTGCAGAGGCAGGCTCGGTCATGTCAGTGTGTAGAAAGAGAGTCCTTGCAAGTTGCCCGCTGTCACGTGCGAGGATCTCTCACCAGATGAGCGCCCCACGAGCCAAAGCCACCAAAGACCTTCGGGTCCCGGTCACGTTGCTAGCCGGTTTTCTCGGCAGCGGCAAGACCACGCTATTGAATCGGATTCTTGACGGAAAACATGGTCAGAAGTGCGCCGTGATCGTCAATGAATTCGGAGATGTTCCCATTGACGGTCAGTTGGTTGTTGGCGCGAAAGATGAGCTGGTTGAACTGGCAAATGGATGCGTGTGCTGCACGGTGCGTGGCGACTTGTTGGACACTCTTGCGTGGCTGGTTCGAGGTCGCAAGAAGCGTCTAGATCGAATCGTCATTGAAGCTTCAGGTCTCGCGTCGCCTGGCCCAGCGGCTGCGACGATGCACATGCCAGATCTGATCGCAGATCTTCGGTTAGATGGCATCGTGACGCTTGCACATGGGGCAGGTGTTGCCGATCAGATCATGAAGCATCCGGAGGCGGGCGAGCAGCTGGCTTTCGCAGACCTTATCGTGCTGAACCACTGTGATCGATGTGATGCATCAGAGTTGGCGCGTGCTGAGGCCGCGATCCGTGCGTGCAACGAAGCTGCACCTCTCGTCAGAACCGAGCGAGCTGCCGTGGACATTGACTCGCTTTTCGGGCTCGGCGAAGAGGGCAAGGAGTTGCGATTGGCCACTTTCCCTTCCGGGGAAATTCCCCATGCCGAACATACGCAGGGCATGTTGTCACTCACTCTGGAGAGTCACGACCTTTTGCGCATGGAAGAGCTGAAGTATTGGGTTGGTTTTCTCGGGGAGCGGCGTGACCAAGAGCTCATGCGCGCTAAAGGTGTTTTGCGGTGTGTGGGGAAGCAGTCTCCAGTCGTCGTGCAAGTGGTTGGCCGCTGGCTTGAAATGGGTGAAGACAAGAGGCTGCCGATGCCGTCTGTCTCGCGCTTGCAGCTTATCGGTCGGAATCTCGATCGAGGCGAACTCGAGCGTGGCTGGGTGGCCTGCTTGGAGCAGGGAGGGGCCTCACCCTGAAGGCTTCTCTGCTCTCTGGTCAGATGTCCAGCAAGCCCTGGAGGCGCTTGGCATAGTCCTGTGCCTTTTTGCGCGGTTTGGGTTTTTCGTCTGCCAGTCGTGTCAAGGTCGTTTCGACTGCCAAGCGCGGTGTCAGTCCGGACGCATCAGGAGTGTCTAGTGCTCCCGGATTTGACTCGAGGCCGTCGAGAAGTTGTTCCGCAGCACCGATCGTGTCGTCATCAGAAAGCAACAGGCGAGCGAGTCCGCAGTAAGCAAGGCTGACATAGGTCGCTGTGTTGGCCAGTGATCGATCGAGAGACGTGGCGATCTCGAATGTCTCCAGGCTCTTGCGGTAGGTGGAGGCTGATTCTTCGGTTCGTTGTGCGTCGCGTAGTCGATCAGCTGCTTGAAGTTGAGCAAATGCAGCAAACCAGGTCACTGTGGGCTTCTGGTGAGCCTGAGTCGTTTCAAGAAGTGCTGCATAGGCCGCCTGGACGTTGGAGGGATCGCCATCACGAACCAGATGCCAGCGCAGGTGTTCATGCATTTCGGGCAGAGTGGGATGAAGTGTTGCGCCGAGCCATGCAAGCTCCGTGTGTAGCCCGTCGAGTTGTAATGCGCCCAGGACATCCAATGCAGCTGCTCGCTGCCAGGCCGTCGCGTTTGGATGGTGTAGGAGCAAGCGCGCTCCCGCTGCGATTTCAGAGATCCAGAGTGGCTCTGGCAACTCACCCGCATCCATGGCGTCGAATGTTTGTTCCGCGCGAGCCTGAACCAGCACGTCGAGTGTCTCGGCAACAAGCTGCGAACGCGCTTCGCCCAAAAGGCCGGGGAGCGCCCTTGCGGCGGCTGGTGCGGCGGTAGATGCAGCGCCGCCGAGCAACCAATCGGTACGAGCGAACACAGCATGTGCCACTGGCGTTGTGTCAGAGAGATCGCTCTCTCGTTGAGACTCTTTGTGCGCCAGGTCCCAAAGATAGGACACGTCTTCTTCGCCGGAGAGGGTCCGCGCTCGGCTTAGGTCGAGGTAGGCCCTCGCGAGTTGAGTGCGCAGGGTTGCGTTTTTCGGAGCCGCTGAAATTTCCTCGTCGAGTTGCGCGACCAACTCGCTGAGCATGCTCTCGTCATTTGTTGACGCAGAATGCTCTGGGTCAACTTCAAGGGTCGGAATCCATGTTGAAAAGTTCAGGATGTCCGCAGGCTCTCTGGCTGCAGCAAGCAGAAGTCCGCGTTTGTTGGCTGCGGCATCTTTGCGGGCTGAGAGTTCTTGGGTGATGCGCATGACAGCTGCGTCGGAGTCATGCAATGCGGATGCCGCGCGCTCCAAGATGTCATTCGAGAGCAAGTCCGGCTGTGTGGATGCATGTTCCGCAGCGGTGCGACGTACAAGAGCTGAGGGGTCGTTCAATCCGAGCCTGATGAGTTCGGGGTGTTGTGCAGGGCGTTTGGAATCCAGGCTGGCAGCGACCAGGCCGACCCGGGCCTTTTCTTCAGAATTGAGGAGCCGCTCTTCGAGGAGTTCATTCGCTCGCGCATCGAATGAAGCGAGAAGCTTCTTTTCGCTCATTTTCTCCGGGTCAGCGAGTCGCTTTCCAGATTGACCTTCGGCGCGCAGAGTGGAGTCGATGAGATTCAGGCTGTTCAAAAGGTAGAGGTCGAAAAGCACCTCGCCGTTCTCGTCGATGCCGACGTGTCGTGGGGCTATGCGGAGCCCCTCGAACCATTGCTGAAAAACCAGTGGTTCGAGAGCGATATGCTCCTGGCACGTGATGGTTCCAAACCGCGGGCATGGAATGCGTCTGCCGCGTTCATCGTGGCTCTGCGGTGCGTGCTGAAATGCAGAGGCGATGACAGGCACGAAGCCCTGCATGAGTCTTATGAAGTCTGGGTTTTTGTAGCGACGTGCCGCGAGCGATTCGCTGGCGGGCTCGCCATCTGCGTTGACGCAGATGAGCAGGGGGCGGCCGGACTGCTCGGCAAGGACGAGGGCGGTGTCGAGCGAGCGTTGCCAGGGCACCTGTGTTTCGTTGTCAGATCTCTGCTGCGCAGTCGCCATGGGGGCGAGTGTTGTCAGGAGAGTGAAGAGGGGCGCCATCCAGAGAAGGCGGCCTTGGCGAGAAGGTGGCAGCTTGGGCAAGAGAGGGCTCAAAGAAGCGTGGAAGAACTGTTCGGTGATAACGCTGTCATGACCGGTGTGAGATCTGCATGAGGAATCTACCACGGTGGCAGTACAGCCTCCGGAGATGCGTCCTGCTACCATCCGCGTGACCCCATTGGATCTCTATGATGGCCCTTTCGATGATGTTGTTTCTGGCTGTCGTGACCGGCATGCCAGTGGTTCAGTTGTCAGATCCCTTCTATGCGTCACCTGACCTGGCAATCACGTCGCAACGCGGCATGCCCGAGGTTGTCGAGCTCTACCAGACCGACCTGGCTGCCCTTCGACGTTGGTGGGACGCACCCCTTTCGGTGACGGCTCGCGAACAAGAACGCAGATTCTTTGCCGCCTGGGATGAAGGTCTCGATGCGTTGGACTATGAGGCTTTAGAGCTTGATGACCGCATCGACTGGCTCTTGCTCAACGACCGGATCGATTACGAGCTGCAGCGATTAGATCTCGAAGAGGTGCGCTGGGAAGAATCGCTGGAGTTGCTGCCTTTTGCTTCCACCATAAGTGGTTTGCACGAAGCACGTCGCGCAGGCCATTCAGTCGATGCACGTGAAATTGCAGGGCGCCTGCATGAGCTGTCGGTCGAGGTCGAAAGCCTTCGGGAGCGCACGCAAGGAACTGAGCAGCAGGTCGGTGAGCACGCGGATGCTACGAGCGATGACGTGACTGCCGAGACGCCGATTTTTGTTCGACCTCTTCTGGCCAATCGGGTCGCAAGCGATGTCCGGTCACTTCGCAGAACGCTGGCCTCGTGGAACCGTTATCACTCTGGATACGACCCTTCGTTCACCTGGTGGTGCGCGAAGCCCTATGCAGCCGCCGATGAATCTCTTGAGGCCTACGCCAAGCACCTTCGAGAAACGGTTGCCGGCGTGGAGGATGACGACAAAGACGCCATTCTTGGAGACCCGATCGGGCGGGATGCATTGCTTACGGAATTGCAGCACGAGTTCATCCCGTACACGCCTGAGGAGTTGATCGAGATCGCCGAAGCCGAGTTTGCCTGGTGCCAGGCGCAGATGCTTCTCGCGTCGCAAGAACTCGGGTTTGGTGACAACTGGCGTGAGGCACAGGAGTACGTGAAGAACCTGCACGTCGACCCGGGTGATCAGCCGGAACTCATTCGAGCTCTGGCTGAAGAGTCTGTCGATTTCCTTGAAGAGCACGACTTGCTCACGGTGCCCGAGTTCGCAAAAAACGTCTGGCGCATGGAAATGATGTCACCCGAACGCCAGAAGTACACCCCGTATTTCACGGGTGGCGAAGTGATCAGCGTGGCGTTTCCGACCGACGGCATGGAGCACGACGACAAGCTCATGAGTTTGCGTGGGAACAACGCTCATTTCGCACGAGCGACTGTGCACCACGAGTTGATTCCGGGGCATCACTTGCAGGGTTACATGACTCAACGCCACAAGACTCACAGAAGGGTGTTCTCTACACCTTTCTGGGGGGAAGGCTGGGCCTTGTACTGGGAAATGCTTTTGTGGGACGAAGACTTTGCGCGTGGTCCCGAGGATCGCATTGGCATGCTTTTCTGGAGGAAGCACCGTTGCGCACGAATCCTCTTCTCACTGGGTTTCCAACTGGGGGATTTGACGGCGGACGAGTGCGTTGACTTGCTGATGGAGCGAGTCGGCCATGAACGGGCCAATGCGACGGCCGAGGTACGGCGTTCCGTCCAGGGTGGATATGGCCCGCTTTATCAAGCGGCCTACATGCTGGGCGGTCTGCAGTTACGTGCTCTCCACCAGGAGATGGTGGGCTCTGGGCGCATGACCAACCGAGAGTTTCATGACGCCGTCTTGCGGCAGGGCTCTGTGCCTGTGGAGTTGGTGCGGACCACCCTCAAAGGCGAGTTACCGCCGCAAGACTTTCAGACGAGTTGGCGTTTTTATGACGATTAACCGATCTCGAATAAGGGCATCGGTGCCGGCGTAGCGTCCGCCGCCTGAGCATTACAACGTCGAGAGCTCGAGCACCGTCGCGGTGGCGGCCTGGGCAACCCGAGAGACGAACAGGAAGTTCATCTTCTCAGAAGTGTCTTCAGGTCTGTGGTAGGTCTTGGACCGAAAGTTTGCCGTGTCCGTCAGGAAGAGTGCGGGGATGCCCGCATCCCAGTAGGGCGCATGATCACTGCGGAGTGCGTCCTTGAAGAAGCCACCGATGCGATTGGCGCTGTAATACTTGAGTTGCGGTACGTAAGCATCAGCCGACGCTTCGAAGATGTTGCCCAGCCAGCCAGTGGAAAATGTGCCGATCACCGCGATGAAATTCCCAGTGGATGGCAGCCAAGTGACGAGGGGGATACGCACAGGCGCTTTCTGCGAATCAGGTTCTTCGGAGTAGAAGCCGACCGAGTCGAGGTTGATGAGTGCTACGACTTCAGGCGTGTCGGGTTGCAAGATGCGCTCAACGTGTGCGCGGCTTCCGTCAAGGCCCGATTCTTCGGCGGCAAAGAAGCAGAAGCGAATGGTTCGTGATGGAGCGCCTCCAGCCAGCACGCGGGCCATCTCCAAGACAATGGCGACTCCGCTTGAGTTGTCGGAGGCTCCGGGAGAGCCGGAAACGGTGTCGTAGTGCGCATTCACTTCGATGACTTCATCGGCCAATTCCGAGCCTGGAATCTCCGCGAACAAGTTGAGTGCTTTGACTGTGACTGGCTTGAGGTAGCTACCCGACGTCTTCCAGCCCTCGCTCTCGAGCTCTTTCGATGAACGACTGCCCAACGGGATCTCGAGGGTTTCTCCATCTGGGCCAGAGTCTTTCTTTCGCACAAGCACAACTGGTGTACGAGCACCCGTTGGGGCATCGAATTCTTCTTCGATGACCGTGTATCCATAGCCTTCCAGTTGACCACGTATCCAGGTCGCGGTGCGTTTCGTGGCGGCACTATCTGCGGTTGCTCGCGGGCCAATATTTTCGAGTGCAACAATTATTTCTTCCAGTTGATCTTGGTCTATCCGATCAACGCGCTCGACAAACTCTGGGCCTTTGTAGAGCGACGTGCAGGCCCCTGACATGGAGATCAGCAAGGCGGTCAGCACGAGGTGTAACGGAGATCTAGGGAGCATGGGGTTTTCGAAGAGTGGGCATTAGCTGGGTTTGTCGGTGGGTGAAAATCTACAGCAAGCCGAGAAGGTTTTCAGGGGGGCGCCCGACGACTGCCCGTTTGTTTTTTCCGCGACCTGTCACACCGATGGGCCTCTGCAAGAGGGTCGGGTTCTGGGCCATGAGCTGGATCAAGGTGTTGTCTGGCTCGTCACCTGTGAGACCCAAGGGTTTTGCGTCGCGCATTCGAAGTAAATCCCGAGGGCGCATATCGAGTGCCGCGAACACCTCTGTCAATTCTTGTTCGCTGAGCGGGTCTTCCGTGTATTCGCGATAGACGTGCTCAGCCCCGGATTCGTTGAGCAAGGCGACCGCCTTGCGACAGGTGCTTCAGGTTCGCTTGCAGATGAGAGTTAGCATCGCAACTTGTCCGGTGAGGGTGAGGCGGGGTGTGAGTTTCGGTCCTTGGAAAAGGGTGTGGCTCTGGCTGAGCGAGTCAGGGTTGTCGCAACGAGTATGCCACTCGCCCGAGCCATTCGTGGAGGGCCCAGCTTGTGCGCCGCAGTGCGCGCGATGAAGGGATCCATGCATTGATCCCCGTAGGGGGTGCCCCATGAAACATCGTGGGGGCGGGAATGACATCGAACCCGAACTTCTTGAACGCCATGACGGCGCGGGGCATGTGCCATGCATGCGTGACCAGGAGCACGCGCTGAATCTTGTCCGGATGCAGTTGCTGGCGGATCATTTCGGCATTTTCCCAGGTGGTCGCCGAGGCTCCTTCGGACCATTGGACACTTGCTGCGAAATCTTGTTCCAGCGCATCACGCATGAGTTGCGCCACAGAGGGACTCTCTTCCCGAACTGAGCCACCGGTCACTGCGAGAGGGAGTCCGGTCGCACTCTGCACCCGGGCGGCCCAGCGAACACGTTCAAGACTCAAGGCTCCCAGGGTGAGCCCGTCGTATTCCGGTGTTTCCCCTTCCACGCCAGCGCCCAGAACCACGATGGCTTGTGCCTCGTGACTCGATGCCGGGTCCCAGGCTGCTTCGGTTTCCAGCGAGCGCATGAGCATCACACCCACCCAGGGTAACGAGGCTCCCCATGCGGTGAGAAACCCGAGCAGCATCATGATGCGGCCTGCGCGCTGAAGGGCCGACGCTTTCTTGGAGCGGTTGCGTGCCAGGAACCAGCCCACGGCCACCAGCAGAAGGCAGCCGCCGGGCGGAATGAGGAGTCGCTCCAGCAAGCTCGTCAGTGTCATTTGTCAGGGAACAACGAGCGATCAAGTTGAGGGAAGATGTTCAGCGCATTGCCGTAATAAAGCTTTCGCAAGACCTCATCCGGTAGATCGAGGCCATACATCTTCCAGAATGCGTGGCGACGTCTGTAGTAATCGAAGTATTCGTCGGCTGTTTCAAGCACGCGGAAGTAGCACCAGTACTCTTCGGGAGTCCAGACGTCTTTGCCGAACAGGACTCGGTCCTGATGATCGATAAACCACTGCCTTGCGAAGCGAGGTTGCCGCCCCAGTTCGGCGATCACTGCGCCGATCTCTGTGTACATGTTCGGGTGGTCATCCAGCATCTTTCCCAGTGTGCTCAGGTCGTGGCCTCTCCAGGCCAAGTGGGCACTGATGAAGGTGGTGTGTGGATGCTTTTTGAAAACGTGCAGTTGTTCGCCCATGACCTGCTCGAAGGAGGGGGGCGAGTCGGCATCACGGCGGCGCCTCGGCTTCTGTTTCAACTCGAGCCAGCGTTCATTCTGATTGTCCCAGGGCTCCCAGAAGGGTGACGGGTCTCCGCTGTGAATCAGGACCGGTACGTCCAGTTCACCGCACTTCGCCCAGATCGGATCGAGACGTGGGTTGTCTACAGCGATGCGCGCTCCCGCACTGTCCACAACGCTGAGTCCGAGACTCTTGTAGATCTTGAGGCCTGTCGCTCCGGCAGCCACGTCATCAGCAACGCGCTGCGCCATGGCTTCTCCCCAACCAGGCTCGTCGATGTCCTCATAGCTGAGGTTGGTAAAGATCAGAAATCGACCCGGTGCATTCTGGCGGGCATTCTCGATGCAGGCACGGAGGTGCGCACCGTCGTCCTGCAAGCGACCGCTCAGGTTCACCATCACGGCCATGTTGAGAGCGTCCATCTCTGCCACGGTCTCAGAGAGGTCGTCTGTTGGCATCTGCCACTGGTGGTTGTGGACATCTACGAACGGATAGCGAGCGCGTCGAACCTCGGTGCTCGGCACAGCCAGTGTCGAGGGCGGGTTGTACAGCTCAAACGAAATCGAGTCCGAAACGATGGGCTCATCCTGTGGCTCCTGGGCCGTGGCCGTCAGCGCAACGGTCAAGGCGGCAAGAAAGAGCGGCAGGATGCGGTGGTTTGGTGCAGCACGCACAGGGATCTCCAAAAAGTGCAGAAGCCAGTCTCCACGGTACTTGTTGCGACTGGCCGGCACGAAGCAACGCCTTGCAAAGCTCGGTTGTGTTCGTGAAGAGAGGCCGTCTTGGCTGGCCTGGGTTGCGGCTTACGTGTTCCACGCCCTCGGAAACCAGGAACTGCCGACACCATGGAGTCCCACGATCTCATGCTGTGACGAGGCTCTCAGTTCACTCAGGCCCGTTTTGCTCCGGGTGCTTTCCTCGCCATGCCTCGAATCCGCCAGCCATGCTGCACACGGTTTGAAAACCTTTCTGCAATAGAAACGCAGTGCCGCCTCTGCTGTTGTTGCCGTGATAGCAGTAAACAATCACGGGTTGGTTGTGGTCGGTTTCTTCGAGGAAGTCTTCAATGTTCGCGTCACTGACATGCACGGCGCCAGGAATGTGCGAGGCTTCGTAGCTGCCTCGATCGCGAACGTCCATGAAGAGGGCCGTGCCCTCGGCGAGTCGTTCAGCTGCAACATCAACGTCAACTTCAGGTATCTCCATGCGCGCGATGGTAACAAGTCAAAGCTGCACCAAGAGGGTGTGTGCCTTTAGCTTTCGACGACTGTGTCGGTCTCTGATTCTCCAGCCTTATGCACGACGTTGAGTAGGCCTTTGCCAAAGCGTTCTGCCTTGCTCGGGCCGATTCCGTGGACCTGCTGCAATTCGTCGAGGTCGGTCGGGCGGCGTCGCGCCAGGTCGCGCAGTGTGCGATCGCTGGCCACCACATAGGGGGCAATCGAGTCTGCCCGAGCAATGCCCAGGCGATGCTCTCGAAGTGCCTCGAAGAGTTCCGTCTCGGAGTCGCTGAGCGCTTCTTCGCCCGCGCTCAGTTTTCGTGAAGGCGCTCGCCCTCTCTGCCGCTCGCCACGCCCCTTCGTTCGCAGAAGTGGGCCGTCGCGCGGCAGAAGCAGGCGTGCCTCGCGTTTGCCAAGCATGACGTCATGTCCTTCAGAGGTCAGGACGAGTAGAGGGCGGTCGCCACCACGGAAGTCGACCCAGCCTGCCGTGACACAGCGGCGTAAGAGTCGTGTGATCCAATCGATGCTCTTGTCGGCCAACACTCCAAAAGTGCTCGTGGAAGAGAGTCCGCTCCATTCCAGGCGATCGTCTGCAACTCCCTTCAGGAGCTTCGAGGCGAGACCTGTTCCGAAGCGGCCATGCACACGGGCGACGCCACTGAGCGCCTTGCGCACATAGATCGAGATTTCTTCGGCGTCCTGGTCGGAGGATTCGAGGCCCACGCAGACGTCACAGCGACCGCAGCCAGCCAGTGTTTCTGCCTCGTCGCCGAAGTAGCGCAAGATCGCGTCATGGCGACAACTGCCGCCTTCGATCCAGCGCATGAGCTCGAGGAACATGTTCCATTTGTGTCGTGCAAGGTCGTCATTGCCCGTGGCTTCAGCATCGGACTCGATGAAGCGCCGCCGGAGCGCCATGTCGCTGGGCCCGCAGAGCAGAAGGCCAACAGCGGGAGAGCCGTCACGGCCTGCGCGTCCAACTTCTTGGTAGTAGGATTCAACCGATCCCGGGGGCGCGAGATGGCCTACGAGTCGCACATCCGCTCGGTCGATGCCCATGCCAAAGGCGTTGGTGGCCACCACGACCTCTAGGTCGCCCTGAATAAAATCTTCCTGCACGGAAGAGCGAATATGTCCTTGGAGTCCTGCGTGGTAGCAGTCTGCCCGCCATCCGTTTGATGCGAGGCGGCCGGCCTCTTCTTCAGAACTGCGGCGTGTCGGTGCATACAGAATGGCGGACCCCGCATCCGATCCAGGTGCCTTGAGAGTTTCTGCTAACGCCGCATCGATGGCTCGCTCTCGGTCTGCCTTGCCGCGCACTTCGGTGGCGCGAAGAGCCAGGTTCGGGCGAGCAAAACCATGAACAACCTGCGGTGTATTGGCAGGCAGATGCAGGCGCTCCAAGATTTCATCGCGCACGATAGGCGTGGCCGTTGCCGTGCAAGCCAGAACCCGAGCCTGGCTGAGCTGATCGATGACATCGCCAATCAGCATGTATTCAGGGCGGAAGTCGTGGCCCCATTCGCTGATGCAGTGGGCTTCGTCGATCGCCACGAGTGGGCAGTCGATGTCCCACAAGAGTGACCGGAAGCCCTGATGTGCCAATCGCTCTGGAGCAACATAGGCCAACTGAAAGTGCCCGTCGGCGAGGTCCGACATGCGTTGCCGGAGTTCGTCGTTGTCGAGAGTTGAGGCCAGGAATGTGGCGGCTACGCCCCGATCTTCGAGCGCCGTGACCTGATCTTCCATGAGGGCAATGAGAGGTGAAATGACCACGGTCGTCCCGGTCAGCAGGCAAGCCGGAAGCTGGTAGGTCAGGCTTTTGCCACCTCCCGTGGGGGCCACCAGAAGCAGTCGGTTCTTTTCGAGAAGCGTTTCGACAGCCTCGCGCTGCCCAAGGCGGAAGGCGTCGTAGCCGAGCCTGTGCAGGACTTCATCGAGTGGATCGGAATCCTTCTCCATGCCCTCGGAGTCTGTTTCCGGTGATTTTGCTCTGGTCATGTGGACATTGTGCCCCTGATGGCCGTTCGATCCACACGTTCTGCTTCAGGTGATGTGCTCCGGCCCCCCGGTTCGACGGCCCTGACTGAATGGTGTGACTCGTCGCCCGAGTCAGGGACCCACCTTCCGGGCAAGCTCTTCTCAGCAGGTTTGGTCTTCTCACTCCGGAGCGCTAGGGTCGAGACACGATGAAACGACGCATGCGTACCTTTGCCTGCCCGCACTGCGGCCATGCAGTCCAGCTAGGCGCCTTGTCTTGCCCGGGCTGCGGATCGGATGCACAGAGCGGCTGGTCCGAAGAGGCAGACGCCTGGAGTGGCGATCTGCCTGTCGGGTACGGAGAGGGCTCCGGTGAGGAAGATGAAGAAGAGGATGACTACCAAGATTTTTTGCGCCGAGAAGGCCTCGCCGAAGACAATCGGCCAGCCAAGGCAGTGCTGCATAGACAGCGTGTTGTGGCCGTGATTGTTTTTCTCGTGATCTGCATCCTTCTGTGGCAGACCCTGCGTTGAAGAGTGTGCTTTTGCTCTGCCCGTGACTTTTGGCAAGGCTCGCCCGTTACGAGCCGAGCGGCATCCTGAATCTTGCTGGCCCCGTTGCGGAGTCCCGATCATGGTCCATGCCTACACCCGCGAGCGTCTTGAAGGCTGGGTCTCCGACTTCTGCGAAGGGGACGGTTTGCGCGGCGCTCCCTCGGAACTGGTTGAACAGGGCTCGGCACTCCTCATGTCTTGGCTCGTGCGTGCGTGTGACCAGGCTGACGTGGAGCCAGAAGATCTGAGCCAGGGAGATTTACGAGAAGCCCTGCTTCAAAGCATTGCCTGCACAGCTCTCTCGGAGGAGGCTCATGCCGCTATTCCCGAATTGTGCCGCGATTTCTTGTCACAACTGGAGGACGAGGGACGTCTTGCTGAAGGGCGTGCCATGGGGCTCTCCCTCTATGCCCAAAGATCTGCCTACGAGCGGGCGGTGAGTGGAAAAGGTGAGACCATCACGCGCCCCGGAGCCAAGCTCGGTCGTAACGACCCTTGTCCATGCGGCAGCGGCAAGAAGTACAAGCGCTGCTGTATGACCTCCTGAATTGGCGGGGCGACTCTAGACAGCGAGCCCGTCCTGACACAAAGGCCTCGGCGAGCAAGATTTTTTTTGCCCCTTCGGAGGGACTGGTCGGGGGAGATGTTTGCCTCCGAAAGTGCTGCGCAACCGTCGCAAGGTGTGTTGCAAGTGTGACGGATTGTCACGGCCAGTCGCTTTTGAACATCTGCTGGAGGTGTCGGAACATCGAACATTGTTCGGGCAATTGAGCTGTTTTCTGATCACGGCGCTGCCCGAGAATCTATCTATGTAGATAAACGCTTATCACTTCAAGAGATTCGTAACTCCTGATGGGCTATCAGGAAAACATGTGATGCGCTTTTCGGATTCGGCAACGCCTTTCAGGACTAACAAGAAAGTGTGCGGCGACATTCGGTTTCGTGCGTCAAACCAGAAGTGGAGCGGAGGCCAGGTGCCTTCGTTTCGTCACTCCTTCTCTTGCCTCGTCTTTCTTACCCTTCCGATCTCCCGCCTCCGATCGACTGGCGCACTGTTCTTTTTGTCCAGTCGACGGGACGAAAGGAATAATCATGTCTATCTCATCAGCGCGTTCCGATTTCCTGTCCTCCTCCTCTTCTTCCAAGGGCATGCCCTTCCTCCAGCACATCCGGAGGTTTCGCACGCGTGGCGAAGAACGTCGTGCCGCAGTCAAAGAGCGCGAGAATTCTCGGTTGCTTGAAGAACTTCAGGGCCACCTCAATGCACTGGACTTCGTGGATGTCGTGAGGGGCCGAATTGAGGGCCTCGCGCGGGAATTCATGGAAGAGTCCCCAGGTTTCCGCCTGTCTCGCCGTCTCTTTGACGGCCGGTACATGATCGAGATGACGGCTCAGTCCTCGCACTCCGATGCACTCGGGCGCCCCGTCCGGGATCTTTCTCGGCTGGCCTTCTTACTGGCTCCCGAGGGCGAGGGGCACTTGCTGACAGAGTGTCACGCCATGGTGCGCGATCACGACCTGCCCGTTGAGAGGATCGAGACTCCGTCGTGCCGCAGTCGCGGAGAGATGCCCGTCGAAGAATTTCTCGACGAGCAGTTCCTCAACTTTGCCCGTGCGTATTACAGCGAAGGGGGCGAGCCCGAACATGGCGCGAAACGTTAGGCCATACAGGTTTAGCTCTCAGATGTAAGCAGCACCCCGTTGGCGATGATCTCAAAGCCGCGCTGCGGCTCGGAGATGGCCGCAGCTTCTTCGAGGTGCCCTGCATCTTCCAGGTAATGGCGTGCTTCATCGGCAGGGATGTCGCGAATGGCAAACACGCCTTCGAGTCGGGCAGTGTGACCAGCCGAGTCGAGTGGAACAAAGAAGCCGTAGTCGAGAAACTTCACGCGTACAGATTGTTCTTCGAGTTCAAAGGTCATCCAGCAGCCTTTGTTCTGGCAGCACTCCGCAATGGGAGCTTCTAGAAGGACTGTCTTGCCGTTGTATTGTTCGGGATCACTCAGAAGCTCTGTGAGCGAGAGCGGCTGCCCCTCGGAGATCTGGGCGCCAAAAGCTTCCCAGCCGCTGACTTTCGGGCGGGGTTCGGCACTGCAGCCCAAGGACAGCGCGAGGGCGCCGAACGTCAGGGTCGCGGACAGCATGATTTGCAAGAGACGATGAGGCATGTCCACATCTCGGGGTTCAGGGGGCGGTGCGAGAAGGCGTCCAGCTTACGACATGGAATCTGGAGCGGATGTTTCGGCGAGCACCTGCTCGAGGGCGAGCGCAAAAGGTTCGGCTTCTTCCTCGGTGAGTGTCAGGGGTGGAAGAAGTCGGATCTGGTGAAGATTGCCCGTGCTGGCCCCGGAGAGGATGCGATGTTCACGCAGCGCGGCCACGATCGGTTTGGCAGGCCGGTCGAGGTCGATGCCCAGAAGGAGTCCTCGGCCAGAAACGCGGGAGACCCCAGGGATCGAGCCGACTCGGTCTTGAAACCAGCGCTCCATGTGCGCCGCGTTGGCAGGCAGGTTCTCTTCGCGCAGAATAGAAATCACAGCTTCCATGGCCGCGCTGGCCAAGGGCCCTCCGCCAAAAGTTGTTCCCTGGTCGCCGAGTTCGACGGCGTCGGAAATGTCCTCACGGATCAAGGCAAGGCCCGCGGGCACTCCACCCGCCACGCCCTTGGCTGCCGTGATGATGTCTGGGGTGATCCCCATCTGTTCGCCAAAGAAGATTGTCCCCGTGCGGCCAAATCCGGTCTGGACCTCGTCGAAGAGAAGTAGCGTGCCGTGGGTGTCGCAGAGTTCACGTAACTTCGAAAACCATTGCTTGTCGGCAACGCGGATGCCGCCCATTGAGGGAATCGGTTCAAGCATCACGGCTGCCACGTGCTTGCCCATGGCGCTCTGCAAGGCGGGTAGATCGCCATAGGGTATGCGCGTGTGGTCGGTTGAGACGGGCCAGTTCGGATCGCGAAACTTGTCAGGTCCGGTCGCGCCCAGTGAGCCCAAGGTACGGCCGTGAAATCCATCGACCATGGAGACAACGTGTGAGCGCCCGGTGTGCTTTCGCGCAATCTTCAGAGCGGCTTCGTTTGCTTCGGTGCCACTGTTGCAGAAGAACACACGGCGCAGGCCTTCTGGCGCTATGGAGGTCACAGCGGCTGCGGCACGTGCCCGCGCATCGTTGTAGACCACGTTGCTGTAGAACAGCAGCTTGTCTGCTTGTTCACGGATGGCCTGGACCAGTGTCGGGTGACTGTGCCCCACCAAGGCGACACAGTGGCCGCCGTAGAGATCGAGATAGCGATCTCCTTCGGCGTTTTCTACGTATGAGCCTTTTCCACGTACAACCGCAATGGGCATGTGCGTGTAGGTCGGGATCTGCCAGTGATCCTCGGCGGTCATGATCTCGGCGGAGGTCTCAGGCATGGTCAGGGGCCGACTGTTGGATTGAGGAGGCCCGCGGTCTTCTCGAGATCACGAGCCGAGTTCATGTTCTGGTTGGCCGTCTCGGCCAGCCACCCTCCTAAGTTATCGCGAGGGAAGCTGAGACACACGTCTCAGTTGTCCTGAACTCTGCCGCGTCGAACCCGAAAAGGGGGGCCGGAGGGGCTGCCAGTCGGGCAAAGCGTCTTCCTCTGCCCAGACTGCCGCCAGAAGTTCTCCTCGGCCTCGCGAGGCTAGCGGGTGTCCAGCTACGATGGGGGCTCGCGGTTCAGTCGGAGTTCTCGGTGGATCAAGGCCCATGAAGTCACCGCTCAGCAGGTGTCGAGATCGAGATGGCAGAGCATGGAGCCAGGCATGCGTGGGCCTCGTGTTGCTGGCGTGCCTGATGGCGCGTCTCGCGAGCGGTCAGTCGTCAGGCACAGAGAGCGCCGAAGAGGTGCTGCCGCGGGTTCTTTTTTTGACGCACTCCGCGGGCTACGAGCACGCTGTGGTGAAACGCGCGACGTCGGAGCAACTCAGCTATGCTGAGAAGTCCTTGCTGACTGCGGCGAAAGGGTCTTTTGATGTGACCGTCACGCAGGATTGCGACGTTCTCAGCGCAGAGGGTTTATCCGACTTCGATGCGGTGGTGTTCTTCACCTCGGGCGAGTTGCCCGTAGACCTCGATGATCGCGAAGCGCTGCTCTCCTGGATTCGAGGTGGCGGGGCGTTTCTCGGGCTGCATTCTGCCAGTGACACGTTCTACGAATTTCCAACCTATCGCGAAATGGTCGGTGGAACTTTCGACGGACACCCATGGCACCAGGAGCTAGCCCTGGAGGTCACTTCGAATGAACACCCGGCGACGCAACACCTCGAGGACAGTTGGGCGCTGACCGATGAGCTCTACCAATTCCGCGCATGGCGTCCCGAGCCCTTGCGCATTCTGTTGGAGTTGGACACCGCATCGGTGGATGCCAGCCTTGGCAAGCGAGACGACGGTCGTTATGCAGTGGCTTGGTGGCGTGACTATGGAGAAGGGCGCGTGTTCTACTCCGCCCTGGGTCATCGAACTGAACTCTGGGAAGACGCGACCTTTCTACAGCACGTGCTGGGTGCCCTGACCTGGACCATTGACGGCCCTGATCTGCCGGCGCCCGTTCCCGAGGGAGCGACCGTGTTGCTCGGGCCGAGTGGCGAGGTGTCCGAGGGCCTTTGGGCCCATCGCGACGGGAAGCCCATCGCCTGGTGGGTTGATGATGCTTCCGCAGAGGAGCCGCGTGCTGCCATCGAAGTGGTGCCAGGGACTGGTGATCTCGTGTCGGCAGCTTCTTTTGGTGATGGGCTTTACCACGTCGAGTTCAGCACGCCACTCGAGCCAGAAGATGAGGGACAGGCCCGGGGCAACAGCGGCGTTTACATCCAGGGTCGCTACGAAGTGCAGGTGCTGGATTCACATGAACGTGAGGGCGGCCTTGGCACATGTGGAGCGATTTATGGCAAGCATCTCGCCGACCAGGTCGCCACGCGACCGCCCGAGCGCTGGCAATCCTATGACATCCTTTTCACGGCCCCGCGTTTTGATGCGGATGGGGCGAAGACTGCGGCTGCCCGCATGACAGCCTGGCACAACGGCCTTCTCGTGCACGACGATGTGGAGATCGACAGTGCGACGGCCGGGGGTGTGTCCGAGGTCGAAATGCCGGTTGGCCCGCTGCTGCTTCAGGAGCACGGTGATGCCGTGCGTTATCGGAACATCTGGGTGTTGCCAACCGATCGTTGAACGGGGATCGTGACCTGATGAACAACGAGACCTCTTCTGCGCCGGTCAGGCCAACAATCCGACACTCGGTTCAGGCCGTGGCCACGAGTTCTACGCGCTGGAAGAAGATCTCGCTTGTTCTCGTCAGCATGATCGCGGCCATCGCCTTCACGGTGTTTCTCGGCAAGTGGTTTGGTGCAGAGTTGCCTCGGTTCGAGCTCTGGATCCAATCTCTTGGGTGGTGGGGGCCGGCGGTGTTTGTCGTCGCGTTCTCGATCTTGACGTTGCTTCAACTCCCCGAGTTCCTTCTGGCCATCGCGGGGGGTGTGGCTTTCGGTTTGTGGGAAGGGACTCTGGTTGTCAGTGCCGCCAACGTGGTCGCGGCACTTTTCGCCTTTTTTATCTACCGGCGAATCTTCAGGAACCGTTTCGATCACTTGCTCGAGCGCCACCCCAAGATGAAGGCCGTGCAATCGGCTGTCTCTTCCAAGGGCTTCAAGCTGATGGCGCTGATGCGCCTGGCGCCGTTCAACTTCTCGATCTTTAACGCCATCTGTGGTGCAAGCGACGTGCGGTTGGCGCCGTACCTGTTGTCGCTGGTGGCCGTCATCCCCGGCAATTTCTCGACGGTTTATTTCGGCACGGTGGCCCGGCACGTCGCTCAGAAAAGTGCCGGTGTCGACAAGCTCAGCATGGCCCACGAGATCAGCCTGTTTGCCGGCTTCCTGGTGACCGTCGTCGTGTGCCTCTTCGTGGCGCACGTGGCACACCACGCGCTTGAGCAGGTTCAGGCCGAGTCGGACGATTAGGGCCTAAGGCGGAAACCGAGGTCCTCAAAGGAGTCCTGGCCGATCATGAACACGCGAATCAACTTTGCAGCATGCACGCTTGTCATGTTGCTAAGCGCCTGTCGGGCGCCGGTTCATGTGGTGGATCAGCGACCCGACTTCATACCCGATGAGCAGGTTGCCTCTGCTCTCTGGATAGCGGAGCAGTCTGGCGTTCGGGGCTCTGCGGTTGCGGTGAGCCCCCGTCATCTTTTGACCAATGCTCACATATGGGGGGGCGGACTTCGTTGGTGGGCGAGCGAGTTGCCCCTGAATCAGGAGATCTGGGGCTACGAGGAGGGGCCCGCCCATGTCCACACCATCGAAGGCGGGGGAAAGATCTCGGTTGTCCACCACAAGATCTCCGGGCGGCAGTTTCGACTCGCGGCTTCGGGAGAGGAGAGTCTGGAGTACGGGCCGGATGGGGAAGCGACAGAAGCCAGCATAGGACGTTCGGATTGGGCGCTGATCGAGACCGACAAGCCGTTCTGGGATCTCGACGAAGTGGCCTTCATCCACCCAGCGGCGACGGACCCCAACTGGGTGGTCCCGGAGGGAACCGAACTCTTCGTTCTGGGTTTCTCCCCGATTTTCAATGAAGAAGAAGAGGACGAGGCATCCAGCGACGAGGAGAGGTCTCGGGCCCATCTAAGATTCGTTCAGTCTGGCCCCTACACTCTGCGCGGGAAGGTCATCCACGACCCCGAAGACGGCAGGGCCGGTATCCAATACCCGCCCGACTGGCCGGCACCCACAGGTCACTCGGGGAGCGGTGTCTTTCTGTGGAATGCGGATGCCGAGCGTCTCGAATTGGTCGGTGTTTTTTATTCAGTGACTGGCATGGCATGGGGCTTGGAAATAGGACCGCTGAAGCTAACCGCTTCCAATCACGCTCAGGTACTGGAGTTTGTCCCCATCGCTGCCGCCATGCAGGCCCTGAACGCGGACAGCGACTGACCCTGGGTACCGCGGTCAGGCGTGTTGGGAAAAGGTGAATCAGTGCGTCCAGGTTCTTGCGATTCGAATCAGGAATCTTGAGAAGTCTGATCTGAACTCGATTCTGCATCTTGCGGCATCAGGTTCGGCAGGTATTTTGCAACCGCCGAAAGGAAGTTGCCTCGCGCAGTCTCGGTTGGCATCTCTGGCAGATAACTCGTTTCGAGTCGGGCACGCAGCAGGTGCCTATCGAACGCGAGGCGAACCGCTTGATCATGGGCTTCCACACCCTCCTTGGACTTTCCCAGCTCCATCAAGACCAAGGCACGCGCTGTCTGGGCTCGCACGAGATCTGGGTGAAACTCGAGCAGTGAATCTGCGGCGTTAAGCGCTTGCTCGAACTCAGCGCGATGGCGATAGACACTAATTTTTCCGAGCCACGCATCGACGTGCTGGGGATCGCATCGCAGAACATTGCGAAAATCATCCATTGCACCATCTAATATTCCGTTCCACCGACGCAGCCAGCCGCGTCTCGCCAAGAAGGGCGTGGTGTTCTTGGGTTTCATCGCAATGGCCGCTTCGGCTCTGTTCAATGCTTCCTTCATGTCACCAGACGCGGCCTCGACATTGGCGAGATGAAGTTGGAGCAACGGCTGGTCGGGAGCGATCTCGATTGCTCGAAGCAAGGAGATACGGGCGGCTCCAAAATCGACCAAGCGAAGCTGAATGCGGCCGAGAATGGTGAGTGCGGAGGCTGACGATTGAATGCTGCAGGCACGTTGCGCCCACTCGAGTGCTGCGCGCGCCTCCCCGGCCCGAAACAGCCGCTCCGCCTCTAAACGACAAGCCTCAGCACTCGCATCCAAAGGTTTGATGTCCGGAGCGAGGCCGCTTGCCTGACTGGCAGGAGGATCGCCCAGTTTGAGCTCAATCTCTCTCTGCAGTTTCGTACTCGGCGCGAGTGCACTCGTGCGCCTGGGCGGCGCAACGGAACAAACGTTGGCCTGCTTGTTCAGCGATTCCCAGGTCTGGTCGAGCTGCTCGACAAGCCCTGCTGAGATCCAATCGGGCCGAGGGTCATCAACGTTGTGATGGAGGAGGCTCGTATCCGTAACGTTCTCTTGCGGGGGCGACAACTCAATTTGCAGCTCCGTCCGAACGCGATCGATCAATGGATACCCCTCAATGAGAGTGTGGTGAGGGACGACGAGCGATGTCTTGGGATACTTGCTGGCGTACGCGATCAGTCGGCGATTGTAGGCCAGCCACATTTTTAGCGGCAGTTCCGGATCGCTGAACAATGCGAGTTGGTCTCCACCAACTTCGGGAAGATTCGTGCAGAGCAACGTAGCTGCACGCGAGTGGATTGAGCGAACGCACTCCACCCAGTGTCTATAAATGATCAAGACACGCATCTCAGGATTTGTGCTTAGCCAGTCGTCCAAGAAAAGACAAACGCGTGGATCCTTGAAGCCCCAGTTCAAGCCGGCGGCGTTTCTGGATTCCACCAACTCGCGCATCTCCTGATGCGCCGCGGTCGTCTTGTGCAATTGGACTTCATCACAAAACTGCCAATTCGATCCGTGTTGCTTCAACAGCCCGTCATGTAGGTCGACGACAACACGGTCTTCGAAGTGCCCCCTGGGGTTGAAACGGTCAGGGGCCCCGAGCTGCTCGCCAAGGTAGAGCCCCGCCCCTTGCAACATCTCGGCCGCAAGGGAAGTTCCCGATCGATGAAAGCCCGCGATGACCAAACAAGCGCTCATCTCAGCCTCCGCCCGTGGTCGTACTGCGTGTCATGAAAGCCTTGGTCCCGGGCTCGGCCCTCCCGGCGGCGCTCCAGCCACTCAGTTCTTACTTCAGCATAGTAAGAGCAAAGATCCGTTAAGAGCGAGCCAGGACATCTGTTTCAGTTGAATCCTAAGTGCTTTCATCGCTGTGAGTTGGCATGCCTACGAGCTCTCTGCGCATTCACACCCGCTCGCCAGCGAGCGTGCGAAGGGCGCTCCGGGGGCGTTTTGCTCTCGGGCCTGTCACGCATATACATAAAAAATGCATATGCACAGAGCGGCTGAGTGCGTAGGGTGGCCTGCAGGCCAAACCACGGAGAATGCCCATGCTTCGGATGCCGCTCGGTCTCGCTTTCTTCTGCAGCCTCGTCGCTGCGCCGCTTGGGGCCCAGGATGGAGTGCCCAGTTTCTCCAACCAGGCTGGGGCGGCTGGCGTCGATTTCATGCATCAGAACCCCCATGTGTTCAACAAGTCGGACTACACGGGCGGCGGGACGGTGGGCGATTACGACCGCAACGGCAGCACCGACATTTTTGGCGTGAGTGGAGGCAGCGGGCTCGACCACCTGTTCATCAACAACGGGGATGGAACGTTCACGGACAGCGCCGCCGCCTGGGGCATGACCACCGTCCATCTTGGCAAGGCGGCCACCAGCGGCGACTACAATGACGACGGCTGGCTCGACATGTATGTGACCAGTGCAGGGGCCGTTGGAAACCAGAGCCCGGGCAAGCACAAGCTCTTTCGAAACAACGGGAACAACTCGTTCACCGATGTGGCAGTCGCAGCCGGTGTGGCTTTCTCCGCCGTTACGGAGGATGGCTACGGCTCAGCCTTCGGTGACTACGACCTGGATGGCGACCTCGATCTGTTCGTCGCCGGCTGGAAGACCAACAACGCAGGCAGTCGACTCTTTCAGAACGATGGGGATGGCACCTTCACTGACGTGACGGATGCGATCGGCTTCTGGAGTGGCACGACCATCACGGTCAAGGGGTTCGCACCCCGTTTCGTCGACATGGATGGTGACAAGTATCCAGAGCTGCTGCTGGTCGGTGACTATGGGACGAGTCGTTACTTCCAGAACGAAGCGGATGGCACGTTCACCGACGTGACTCTCGCGAAGAACGCGAATCAGGATGAGAACGGTATGGGGCAGACCGTCGGAGATTTTGACAACGACGGACGATTCGACTGGTACGTCTGTTCGATTCACTGGCCCTCGGTTGGCTGGACAGGCAACAAGCTCTACCTGAACAAGTCCACGGGACCGCTCGCGGAAGTCAGTGCATCCGCCGGGGTCGGTGATGGTGGTTACGGCTGGGGCGCGGTGAGCGTTGACTTCGACCACGACGGCTTCCTCGACATCGCCGAAACGAACGGTGACAACTCAACGCACTTGTTTCTGAACGAGCAGTCCTACCTGTTCATGAGCAATGGCAACGGCAGCTTCACAGAGTCGGCCCTCGCATTGGGCCTCGATCATTCCAATGCCGGGCGCGGGATGGTCAACCTCGACTACGACGATGACGGCGACCAGGACATCGGTATCTTCACGAACTTCGGGCTCTTCACTCTCTGGAACAACGACCTCGGCGGTTCAGAGATCGCCTGGTTGCGCGTGTTCCTGGACACGACGGCGAACGATGACCTCGCCGCGGATGGCTACGGCACCGTGATCTCTGCCACGGTGGGGACGTCCACTCAATACCGCCATGTTTTTGGCGGTGACAACTATCTGAGTTCCAGTGAACTCTCGGCGCATTTCGGACTTGGCGCCGCCACGAGCATCGACGAACTGCGCGTGGAGTGGTCGAACGGGATGGTCACCGTGATGAACAACGTCGCCGTGAATCAGACGCTCGTTGTGACGCCGCCGGAGGATGACAACTGGACACGTGTCGGCCTCGGCATCGGGGGCGCGCATGGCGTGCCGCAGATTCGCGGCACGGGTGATCTCGTGGCCGGCCAACTGACGTCACTCTCCTTGACGAACGCGAAGCCAAGCAGCTTGGTTTACTTTGTGCTCGCAACGACCTCGGTGCAACTGCCCTTCGAGGGGGGTGTCTTTGTTCCTTCGCCAGACATCATTCGCGTTTTTGGCACAGATGCGGAGGGCGGGTGGTCTGTCACGGTGCCCTGGTCACCAGGCCTTCCCGCCGGCACGAACATCTGGTTTCAGTCCTGGCAGCAGGATGCCACCGGCAAGCTGGGCTGGATCGGTTCGAACGGATTGCGCGCCACGACGCCGTGACGGCAAGCGCTGGCGTTGACGCGTCAGGTACTGAGCTCGGTTGCCATCGCGCGGATTTTTTCCCAGGCGCGCTGCACGTGACTCTCGGTTGTCTTCGCACCGCCGATTGCCATGCGCAGGATGAACTGATCGTTGAGCACCGTGTGGGTCAAAAAGAGCTCGCCAGAGTCGTTCAGGCGTTGCATCAGCTCGCGGTTGGTGGCGTCGTCGCTGCGGTGTCGAAAGCAGATCAGCGTCAGAGGGTGCGGCGCAAAGATCTCGAAGTCGGGATCTTGATCGACCCAGCTTGCGAACAGTTGGGCCATGCGAACGTGCTCGCGTAGGTAGCTTCGCAAACCCTCGACGCCGTAATGGCGGATCACAAACCAGAGCTTTAGCGCACGGAATCGTCGTCCGAGCGGCACGTGCCAGTCACGGTAATCGATCACCTTGCCCGCCATGGTCTGCTCGTTCTTCAGGTACTCGGGCAGCACGCTCATCGTGCGAATCAAGGCTTCCCGATCGCGCACGAAGTAGGCATCGCAATCGAAGTTGGTCAGGAGGTGCTTGTGCGGGTTGAAGCAGAACGAGTCGGCTGCTTCCATTCCTTCGGCGAGGTGACGGAACTCGGGGCAGGCCAGCATCGCCCCGGCCTCCGCAGCGTCGGTATGCAGCCACAGGCCTTCGCGTTGCGTGATCTCCGCGATGGATGCCAGCGGGTCGAACGCGTGAGAAGATGTCGTTCCCAGAGAAGCGCAGACGAAGAACGGTGTGCGACCCGCCGCGCGGTCGGCGGTGATCGCTTCCGCGAGTGCTTGGGGCCGCATCGCGAATGCCGAGTCAACGTCGATCATCCGGACGTTGTTCTTGCCAATGCCCGCCACCATCGCAGACTTCTCGATGGACGAGTGAGCCTGGCTTGAGGTGTAGGCCACAAGAGGACCTTTGGCTCCTTCGGCATTGCTGAGCCAATCGGTCGCACGTTCGCGTGCCGTCAAGATTGCAGCGAGAGTTGCCGAGGAGGCCGTGTCCTGGATGACTCCGCCACCTTTGCTATCGCTCGCGAACGCGGCGGGCAAGCCAAGTATGTCCACCAGCCAGTCCAGGACGTGGGTTTCGAGTTCCGTGCACGCCGGGCTTGTTGCCCACAGCATGCCTTGCACTCCGAGACCCGTGGAGAGCAGGTCGCCGAGAATGCTGGGCCCGGACGAATTGGAAGAGAAGTACCCGAAGAAATTGGGCGATTGCCAATGCGTGATGCCTGGCATCACGACACGGTCAATGTCCGCCGCGATCTCGGACCATGGCTCGCCTTGTTCGGGAGGGTGCGCCGGGAGCATGGCACGTACTTCACCTGGCTCGACGCGCGACGCCACCGGAAACTCTTCGACCTGCTGCATGTATTCAGCGATCCAGTCGATCATGGCGTGGCCCGCTTCACGAAACTCTTCGGGCGTCATGTGGTCACCGGTCGGCATGCTCACAGGCTAGCCGGAAAACCCAAGAAGTCGTACGGAGGATTTCACCTGATCAGGGGGCTGGTCGGATTGGCAGTTGGAACTGCGGGATCCCCTTAGGTCCGAGAAAGTTGGCGAGCGGGCGAGGAGATCTCGTCTTTCACAAGAGGGAATCCCTCGTGGGTATGATCCGGTGGTTTCGTGCCGCGAGAAATTTCTTTAATCAGATGTCCCGGAATGCCACCGGAAGGATCTCTTAGCTTGAAGGCCTTGAAGACAACGTTCGGACAAAGAGATGGAGGTGTACACACCGTGAGCCAGGATGAATATCAGGCTTTCGCGGCACGTGAGTTGGGGCCTGCCTCCTATCGCTTGGTTCAGACCGAACTGGGCAAAGAGGGTTTGCGGCGGCGACAAGAGATGGGGGGCGAAGTCCTCGACATCGTCTTGGGGGCTGTTTTTGACGCGCTCAAGCGCGGAGACGGAGAGAAAGAGCTCAGCGAAGAATTCTTCATGTTTCTCATTCCTCATGCAGAGGCTCGGTCGCATGGTCGCGTTGCACCCGATCTCAAGCGCCACCTCGAGTCTCAGGACCTTGCAAATTCAGTACTGGGAAACATCTGGAGTGATGTCGACAAGCTCGAGTTCACGACCTTTCCGCAGTTTTTAGCCATGCTGGTTCAGCGCCTCAGTTGGAAAGCCTCCAATCGGGGCCGTGACCTGCGACGGTACAAGCGCTCGGACGATGCGAGGGTCGATCTCGACGTGAATGAAATGGAGGGCTCTTCCAGCGAAGGCAGCCCGATCACGGAGCTTGTTCGTGCCGAAGACAATGAACTCTTCATCAAGACGATCATGGCTTTGCCTATAGAGCGGGAGCGAAAGCTGATCATGGATCACCTGGAGGGCCGGAGCGTCGCTGAACTGGCCGAGGCCTACGGCCTTGAGATCGGGAGTGCTCGAAAGGCGCTGAGGCGCGCGCTGAACCACGCACGATCACTTCTGGACTTCGCGAAGAGAGCGCGTGATGAAGAAAGCGGAAAGGCGCGCTCCTGATCCGGCTGGCTCTCGGAGGAGGGCTGCTACAATGAGGGGGTCGAATGGATGACCCCACGAGCAGCACTCAAGGAGCGGGAACCGTTCCCCTGAGTTTCAGGGTTGATGCGGCCTATGGAGAGTGGTTTGAACTCTACCGCGCCGGCGAGATGGACCAGGTCGACGGCTTCCTCGCGGCACAATCCGAGGATGTGCGACCTCTCCTCAAGGAACGCATTCGAGAACACCTGAGGCTGGCCGGGATCGTCCACGACAAGGACCAGGTGTTTGCGGCCGGCGTTCTTGTTGATGGGGACTATGAACTGATTCGAGAGCTCGGGGCGGGAAGCTCCGCCGTCGTGTGGGAGGCACGCCAGCTCTCTCTCAATCGACTTGTCGCGATCAAGTTTTTGCAACTCAGTTTGGCGCTGCTTTCTGATCGGGCGCGTGATCGATTCGATCGAGAGGGGCGCATCCTCGCTGGAGTCCGGCATCCAGGACTTGTGTCTGTCTACGCGAGCGGCCTCTATGGAAGCATTCCATATCTCGTCCAGGAACTTGTCGAGGGTTCGCAAACACTCAGTGAACTGCTCAAGCTTCATGCTGAAGAACTTTCGGCGAACCAGGCGTTCGGGGAGCAATACGATCGGAAGGTGGCCGCCTGGTTCCTGGATGTCTCTCTTGCGATGGAGACGGTGCACGATTTAGAGATCTTTCACCGGGATGTGAAGCCCGCCAACATCTTGATCGGAGATGACGGCCGGGCGCGGCTCATCGACTTTGGGTTGGGTCAGATGGATGACCAGGTGGAGATCTCTCTGCTAGGGGAGCTCATCGGGACTCCAATGTATATGTCTCCAGAGCAGTTCGACGGAATCTCAAACGCACGCACTGAGATGTTTGCTCTCGGAACAACCCTCTACGAAGCGCTGACTTTTCAGAAGCCATTTTTTGGCGACTCTGTGGAACTCGTTCGCCAGAAGGTCCAGGCCTATGATGTGCCAGATCCGCGGTCGGTTCGGGCTCGTATTCCAGAAGACCTCGCAACCATCGTGATGAAGATGATGGAGAAGAATCCGGCCCATCGATATGACGATATGGTTGCCGTTTCCAGCGATTTGAACGCCTTCTTGGCCGGTGAACCTATCAGCGCAGTACGCCCTGGACGTCTCAAAGTGGGGTGGCGCTGGCTCCGCCGAAGGCCGCAGCTTTTGGTCGGAGTGGCCCTCGGAATCTTCCTCGCTATGGCGACCGTCGGTGTGGTGTTCATCATGTCGGTGCAACTCAAGGAAGAGAACCGACTGCTTGACGAAGAGCTCTCACAGAACACGGAAGAGTTCGCGAATTTTGCGATTCAGGAGCTGCTTACGAAGTTTGAGCGGGAGCCTGTGTTCTTTGATCTCGACCGAAGCGTCCCGCAGGGCGTTCCGTTGTTTCAGCTTAATGCTGAGGGCAAAGCGCTTTATGAGCTGTGTGGCCAGGGCTCGAATGCGTCACTCGCGATGCGAGCGCGTGCTTACCGCAGGCTCATCGATGCACATCTTGAGTACTGCCTTCATGAGGAGGCAAAGAGGATTCTGGATGAAGCGGAAGTCGCTGGGATAGCAGGAGCAGCACTCGGTGAGTTCCCCGTGAAGTACAAGGCGCTTATCGAGCTCGAGCAAGGTGAGTACCACAGGGCGGTCGAGGGGCTGTGGGAGTGGCAGGAGACCTACAGACAGAGAGCCAACAAGCTTCGAGGTAAGTATGAGGATGTGTCCATTTCATCTGTGGAGTCACTTCAGATTCAAGCCGAGCTTGAAGATCTTGAGAAGCGTCTCGCTCCCGTGCGGACCAACCTGCTTATTGCAGCTTTGCGCGGTGACCTTGAGCAAGACCTCTTGCGCTTTAGAAGGGAAATTGAGGACCCAGAGAAGTACTTGAACAGACGCATGGAGACGCTGGGCAACTACTTGCCTCCGTCACACCCTCGCGTCATGAAGCTTGGCCTTGCAAAGGGCCTTTTGCACTCTCATCTCAAGGAGTACGAAGAGGCGGAAAGGCTCTTCGGTGATTTCTACAAGCAGGCGTTGGGAAACGAACGCTTGATGGGGGCCAATCACCCGCTGACGCGGGATCTTCAGCTTGAGTGGGCCATGTCACTGAGCAGGATGGCTTATTACGAGGCGGCCGTGCTTCAAGTCGAGGATGTCCTGGCCTGGTGGAGCGAGATTTCTCATGGCGAACCGGGAACAACCCCGCTCAACGTCCTGATCCCCAAGTGGCGTCTCGGTTGGGCGCTCTTGGAGCAGTTCTACAGAATGGACGTTGTCTCTCGGTCCGAGGAAAAAGCAGCCAGCGGGCAGCGATCTCTGAAGCTCTACTCGGAAGTCGTTGCGCAGATGGAGAGCACGTTCGGTCCTGAGAACCTGAATACACTTCAGGCGAAGACTGGCTATGGACTCTTACTCGATGGCCTGGGTGACCATCAGGGCGCTCTCGACGTTGCCAAGGAGACGCTCGCACAGAAGCGGAAGACTTCCGGGAAATACAATATCTCCACCTTGATCAGCCTCAGGGCGCTTTACCAGGCGATGAATTTTGAGTGGTTGGCACATAAAGAGCGTGGGGATACGGAGGGAGCCGCAGCGATTTTTGATGAGCTGGTCGAGCTTTACTTGAGTGGGGTTGAGCTGCAACTGATTCGAGTGAAGAACCAACATGCTCAAGATCAAAGGGAGGGCGCGGCGTTTCAGGATCTGCAAGATGTAGAGGCTGGTTATTGTGATTTCGAGTTGGCCACTGATTTTTACAACCTTGGAATCTTCTTGTCGGTGAACTCAGAAATCCAGTTGTCTGCACCGGAGCTCGCCAGGCTCAGAAACCTAGCTGGCGAAATGTTGATGGAGCAGGGGAATGTCAGGTGGCAGCATGACGAGGTGCTCTCCAAGAGCAAAGAGCAAGTGGGCGCATTCCTGGGAAAGCAGGATCTATCGGAAGAAGGTCAGTCCCTGGCAGCCGAGCTCCAAAAGGCCTCTGGAGAATTTGGAGACTTATGAGCTACGAACTTGGCTCATCAGAGACCCATCCAGTGATGGAGTCGATGCCGCTCTGCTAACGCCGGGTGACGTCGCAGCTTTCCACAGAGGTATGTGCGGGGTCGAGCGGTTCGGAGTCCATGCTGTCCGAGGGCCCGCTCCACAATTGGCCGTCGATGTGGTGAATCGGTCTGTCCACGTCCACCAAGTAGGTGCCGGTGTGAAGAGAGTCGCCCGCGGGAAGTGCGTAGAGATCCGGCACGAGCAGGTGTTCGTCAAAAAGGCCCTCGCTGGACAGAAGCAACCAGACAGCGGGTGGAACCTGTGTCTCTTCGGGGTCTCGATGGATGTCAATGCTCCATTCGATGCGCAGAGGGCCTCCGGCCAGGGGTTGGGTGGCCAGGAGAGCCACGTCCGCATGAAAAGGATCGCCTGCAGCTGCAACGATGGCGGCATCGTGATGGTGTCGGTGTGCATCTCCGGAGTCGGTCGGAGTGATCGAGGCGCCTGCGGCAAAGAGCGCACCTGCGAGGGCAAGGCCCCATGCCGGGTGTCGCCTCCACGCCGCGCAGATTGGAATCATCATGAAGAGTGCGATGGTGATGGACGATTCAACGTGCAGATCTGCAGACACGGCCAGCGCAAGGCCCGCCAGTGTGCCCAGGAAGCCGAGCACGGCAGAGAGAGTGAAAGTGGTGCGTAGCCCGACGCGCAGTCGGAGTGCTGCGAGCGGAGGGAGCACCAACATGGCAAAGGAGAGCAGCGATCCCGTGGTGCGCATGGACACCGAGAGCGCGAGTGCAAGCACAAGAAAGAGCAGCAGTTGCCAGCCGCGTGCACGCATGCCAAGAGCCGCTGCAGATTCCGCATCAAAGGACGTGAAAAGAAGCTCTTTGAAAAAAATCACAATGATTGTGGCGCACGCTGCCAGCGTGATACCAACCGTCCACACGGCCTCAGGTGCAGCGTAGATCAGATTGCCGTAGAGGACGTGGTTGACTTCATCTAGATCCGAGGCGGACCGTGAGATGAACAGCAGCGAGAGTGCAGAGGCCACGCAGAAACCCGCGCCCAATGCTGCGTCGCCCAGTCGGGTGAGGCGCTGACGTGACCCGACCAGCGTGACAAGGCCCAGTGTGACCGCCATGCCAAATGGCAGCGAGGGCAGGTTCAGTATCAGGCCGAGCGCTACGCCGGCAGCGGCCACCTGAGCGAGCGTGACACCCAGGAACACCACGCGCTGCAAGACCACCCACATGCCCAGAAGCGGGAGCAAGGTTCCGGCGATCAGTCCGCCTGCCACCGCTCCGGGAATCGCTGCGAAAGCAGTCCCATCCAGCCACCCAGTCATGGCCGCTGCTCATCGACGGATCGTGTCACCATCTCTCCCGGGACGACCATGCGTATTCCGTCGACCTCGGCGACGTGGATGGGCGTTCCCAGGTAGTCGGTGAGATGGGCGTCATCCAGTATTTCGGCGACAGGCCCCGCTAGCACGCGTCCTTCCTTGAACAGAGCGACGGTGTCGGCGTAGTTGGCCACCAGGTCGAGACTGTGCGTTGCCACGACGACGGCCATTCCGCCGTTCAGAGCGAGGTCCCGCATCGACGACACCAGCTTGGCTGAACTGGCGAAATCGAGACCGCGCACCGGTTCGTCCAGGACCAGGAGTTCGGGGTTGGCCACGGTGGCCCGGGCAAGCATGACGCGCTGGCGTTGACCTCCGGACAACTCGCGAAACGGATGGCCCGCGAGGCGTGCCACATCGAAGCGTTCCATGGCCTCCTGACAGTCTGCCCGTTCCCTGCTTCCTGGAGAGCGCAGCAGAGCCATGCCGGGCGTGAGACCCATGCACACCACTTCGAGGGCCGACACCGGAAAGATTTGTTCGGAGGCGTCGGCCTGCGGGACGTAACCGACGCGCACGCGCCCCTGGGGCCATTCGACGGAACCCGCTTGCGGGTTCAGCAGCCCCAGGAGGACGCGCAGTAACGTTGTTTTCCCACAGCCATTGGGGCCGACGAGCGCCGTGACCTTCCCGCGTTGGACATCGATGGAAACGTTCGAGAGCGTACGGAGTTTTCCGTAACCCGCCGAGACATCCATCACCCGGAGCAAGGTCGGGGCTCGTGTGCCTCCGTCAGCCATCGTCCGCAGTCAAGGTGTTGGCAATCTTGCGCAGGTTGTAGTCGAAGTGCTCGATGATGCCGTTGACGCCCTCGGGATAGCCCGGGTGAGTGGAGAGCAAGAGCACGCTGGCACCTGTCGCATCCGCGACGTGATCGGCCGCTTCGGGATGTTGAAAAGGTTCGCGGAGAATCACGTGAACGCCTTGCTCATTCATCTTCTTTTCAAGTTTAGCGAGATGTGAAGCCGTCGGTGCCACTCGTGGTTTGGGTTCCAGGGTACCGTCCTGTATCAAGCCAAAGCGATCGAGAAAGTAAATCCACGAGCGGTGGTAGACCACCACAGGCTGGCTCTTGAGCGATTGGTACTCGGTGAGCCATTTGATGAGAGCTTGGGTTAGTTGCTTGTGGAAAGCCGCGTGACGCTCCGTGATGGCCTCGGCTTCTGAGGGGCGTTGCCTGATGAGCGCGTCACGCACGTGCCCGGCCATGATGCGAACGTTGTACGGATCCGCCCAGATATGAATGTTGCCGAAGGCGTGCAGGTCTCCCTGCGAGCGGTCGACGATGCCCGGGACCTCTTTCAATGCGATGCCGTCAGACATGGCAATGGAGTTGGGGTTCCCCGGCAGCAGGTCCAGATTTGCCGATCCGCGCAAGAGGCCGTCCAGCCACAGTTCGGCGTCGAGACCTGTATGCAAGCACAGGTTTGAGTTTCGTACGCGTGCCATGAGTGACGGAGTGGCGCGAACCGAATGCACATCCTGAGTCGGGCGGGTCAGAAGCACCACATCCACCTGATCTCCACCGATCACTTCGGCGAGTCGAGCATAAGTGGGCACAGTCGCAATGACCTTGATCGGCACCGTGTCCTTCTGGACCTGTGCGCCAGGTTGTGAACTCGAGGCGATTTCGCTGACATCGTTTCCGACAAGCGCCAGCGTCGCGGCGAGCAAGAGTGTGGGGATATTCATCAGCGGTTGGTCCAGTACGGGTGAGGTTGGTGTGCGCCAAAGTTCCAGCTGAACTGGAGGAAGACGCGACTGGCATTGCTCCCCGGGTCGACATCCAGGTGCTCGCCCTGTAGGCGGATGCGGAAGAATTCATCGGGGTACCAGGAAATGTAAGGCGTGATGTTGCGCACCTTCAGATCCGTACCCAGTTGATCTGTTTTTCCTACGCGGAGACCGGCATACATATCCGGGTTCAACTGACGTTGCGCTGTGACTGAGACGCCTCGACGAGTTTGCGAGCCCGTGGGGAAGCCTCCTCCGGAAGGCTTTCCGTAGTCGAAGTCTGACTGCACGGCTTCGCCCTGGAGAAGCCAACTGCCGACGCCGGTCTCGTCGTCATGGTTGCGCCAGAGAACGTCGACACCATACATGCGGGTGTCGATCTTACTTCCGGACTCGACTTTCACTGCGTTGCTTCCGACGTTGTCGAGGACTGAAACGCCCACTTCGATGTTGGAAAGTTCACTGAGCTCCATGTAATGGGTGGCGCGTGCCACCAGAACGGGCGCGTCCGAATCCAAGGAGAGGCCGGCGTCGTCTGCCAACTCGCCGAGCAAGGACTCCTCTCCAGTAAACACCTCGCCATTGACCAGAGCGGCCTTCAGTGTTGTTGTTCTGCCATAGCCGTCCTTGGACTCACTGTGTGCGAGAGGAGTGGTGAACTCGATACCGTCTCCGATGAGCCCCTCACCGCCAAGTAACTGCGTGATGACAAACGGCCGGTCCACCTGCATCAGGTCGTGCGTGTGCAACTGGTTGTCTCGGCCGAACGGAATGCGGAACCGACCAATCTTTGCCAGCGTGGCACTTTCGAAGTCGAAGAGTCCCCCCAGGGAAACGTTGGCGTAGCCTTCCTCGATCGTGGTGTGGAATTCGTTGTTGCCTTCGTCCTCGATCGCGGTGACGAGGACGCCCTCAGCGAAGGGAGCAATGGGCATCCGGAAATCGATTTCGGTTTCACTGAGCGAGAATCGATCCCCGTTTTCTCCCAGCTTTTCCTCGACGTTGCCGGATTCGATCACGGCATTCATATAGACCCCGATGCGCGGATTGTTCGAGCTAGGGAACACTGTGCGCTGCGCGGGCGCGGCTTCGACCGGTGTCATGAGGCGCCGCAGTTGCGCCTCCATGGGGTCTTCGCTGCCTTTAACTGTTTCGAGTTGCGAGACGCGTTTTTCCAGGTTGGCGATGGTCGCAAGGGCCTGGCGAAGCGCTTCGCGCAGATCTTTATTTGCGTCCGTTGCGTCGGGTGCGTCGGGTGCGTCGGGTGTGCCGGTAGATTGCGCGAGAGCGGCGGGCATCAGCCCCAGGGTGAGGAGGAGCAAGGGCAGAAGCCTCGCTCGCATGACACGAATCAAGCCGCTGGCTGGTTGTTGGAATGGAAAAGAATCGGAGGACGGGCGTGGATGCGCCCGGTTCAATTGACGGACTAACATGAAAGCGTATTCCCGGTCGGGAGAAGGCAGCAGGGTGAATAAGAGGCCCGCCCGAAGGCAGGCAATCACTCAGCTGATGACCGGGGGAGCCCTTGCTCCTTGAGCGCCTACAAGCGTTTCACGCAGTATGTCGGAGCTTGGTGCCCCTGATGTGACCCTGCTCGGAGCCAGCTCTCTGCCGGCGGGAGAGGGGCTTTGCATCGCCAGGGCGTCGCCATGACCCTTGATGCAGAGCGGGCATTGATCACTCTCGCGATGCTCGGGCTGGTGTTCGCAGTCGCCGTCGTGGATTTCGTACTGACCCGACGAGATGGCCCCGTTATTGCCGTGAACCCACTGATGGAAGGGCTCACAGCTAATAAGCGTCAACAGCGCGAGGGTGAGGAGGCGGGCCTGCATACGGTGAGTATATAGCCGGGACTTTTGCTTACGTCAAATGATCTTGGAGCCCTGCGGTGTGGTTTGGCGGGGGAGGCGCAGTTCTTCGACCATCGTGCGCACCTCTTCGGAAGGGGGCGGCGTCAGGTGGCTCACGGTGAGCATCACGGCAAAGTTCAGCATCATGCCCAGGGAACCGATGCCCTCGGGGCTGATGCCGAACCACCACTGCTCCGCGCCGGCGCTCGGATCCACGAAACGGAACCACACGATGTACAGCGCCGTGAACAGCAGTCCGCTGACCATGCCGGCGATGGCACCCTGTTTGTTCACCCGGCGGTTGAAGATGCCCAGCACCAGCACGGGGAAGAAGCTGGAAGCAGCCAAACCGAACGCAAAGGCCACCACTTGCGCGACAAAGCCCGGCGGGTAGATGCCGACAACGCCCGCCACGACCACGGCCCCGCCCGCAGCCCAGCGAGCGATTCGCAGCTCTTTTTGGTCGCTGAGGTCACGCGCCCAGATCGATTTGATGAGGTCGTGGGAAACGGCAGATGAGATGACCAGCAGCAAGCCGGCAGCCGTTGACAGCGCTGCCGCCAATGCGCCCGCCACCACCAATGCCACGACCCAGGCTGGCAGGCGAGCAATCTCCGGATTCGCGAGCACCATGATGTCGCGGTCGACGTGCAACTCGTTGACCGCCTGGTCGCCGCTGTAAGTGATGACGCCGTCGGCGTTCTTGTCCTCGAAGGCAATCAGTTCGGTGGTCTCCCAGGTTTTGAACCAGGGAGGAGCTTCCGAGTAGGCCGTGCCGTGCAGGCTGTCCACCATGTTCACCCGGGCAAAGGCCGCCACCGCCGGCGCCGCCGTGTAGAGCAGGCCGATGAAGATCAGCGCCCACATGACACTCCAGCGTGCGGCCCGCGCGCTCTTTACCGTGTAGAAACGGATGAGTACGTGGGGCAGGCCCGCGGTACCTACCATGAGGGCCAATGTGATGGCGCCCACGTCGATCATGCTTTTCTTGCCGGCAACGAAGGCGGCGGTGTACTCGGGCAAGCCAAGGTCTCGATGAATGCCATCCAGGGCTTCGAGTAGATAGAGTCCCGCGTGCTGTCCGTCCTTGATGGTGTCGCCGAAGCCTAGCTGAGGCACCGGATTGCCGGTCATGGTCCAACTGATGGCCACGGCCGGAATGAGATACGCGATGATCAGCACCACGTATTGCGCGACCTGCGTGTAGGTGATGCCGCGCATACCGCCCAGGGTTGCGTACACGAACACGAGTGCCATGCCGATGATGACTCCCGTGTTTACGGGAACTTCGAGGAAGCGTGAGAAGACGACGCCCACGCCGCGCATTTGCCCCGAGACGTAGGTGAAAGACACGAAGATGGCGCACACGACTGCGACGATGCGCGCGGCATCCGATTCGTAGCGAGCGCCCACAAAGTCGGGCACGGTGAAACGACCAAACTTGCGTAGATAAGGCGCGAGCAAGAGAGCCAGCAGCACGTAGCCGCCTGTCCAGCCCATGAGGTAGACGGTGCCCGTGTAGCCCATGAACGAGATGAGTCCCGCCATGGAGATGAAGGATGCTGCAGACATCCAGTCGGCACCCGTTGCCATGCCGTTCGCGAGTGCGGGCACGCCCTGCCCCGCGACGTAGAACCCCTTGGTGCTCTTTGCGCGGGTCCAGATGGCGATGCCGATGTACAGCGAGAAAGACAATCCGACGGTGAGGTATGTCCAGCCGGGGATGTCCACTTAACGCACCTCTCAGTCCACGCCGTATTTGCGAGCGATGCGATCGGCGAGCAGTGCGTATGCGACCAGCAGCAGGATGAAGACGTAGATGCTTCCCTGGTGTGCGAACCAGAAGCCGAGCGGGAAGCCGGCGAGGCGCGTTTCATTCAGGGGCTCGACGAAGATGATGGAGAGCCCGAAGGAGGCGATCGCCCAGATGACGAGCAATAGGGACACCAGTCGAAGATTCGCGCGCCAGTAGCCGCGGGGATCGGGAGTCTTGTCCGGTTGGCCATCCATGTCCTTCAGCAGATCATTTCTGGAGGGCGGATGCAGCCTTGCCCTCTTGTGAATGCCTCCTAGCCCTGTTGCGACGGTCCCGCGCGTTCGACGAGCATTCGCCACGGGCGGTAGACCAGCGCGCCGACGGCAAGCAGGCTGAGCCCGGTCCAGGTGATAGATCTGTCTTCCTGCCAGAGGGTCCCTATCACGATGAGGACAGCGGTGGCGGCATAGACGAGGGGAGCCAACGGATAGAACGGGCTTCGAAATGGCCGAGGGAGTTCTGGGCGGCGGAACCTCAGTCGCATGAGTGCGAGTGCGGCGAGCCCATGGAAGATCCATTCGATGAAGACCACCGAGATCACCAGGTCTTGAAGCGTGCTGTTGAAGTAATACACCAGGACGAGAGCAGCCTGGAGAAGGAGTGCATTCACGGGGACACCTCTCCTTGGATGCACGCGACCGATGGTGGCGAAGAATAGTTTTTCGCGCGCCATGGCGACGTAGAGCCAGGGGCCGGCAATCACGTTCACGGCGCAGACACCAATGGCTGAGATGGCGATGCCCGCACTGAACAATCTCTCGCCTGTTGTTCCCAGGGCTGTGCGGGCGAGGGTGCTGGCAAAGGTGGGGTCGCGAGCCAACTGTTCGGGGCCTAGTCCTTGCAGGAAAGCTGCGTTGGCAGTCAGGTAGAGCGCCATGACGCCCAGCACGCCCAGGACAATCGCGCGCGGCAGTGAGCGTCGCGGTTCCCTCAACTCTGGAGCGATGTAGCAGATGAGTTGCCAGCCGCCAAAGGTGAAGAAGATGGGAAGCAAGGCAGCGAGCATGCGTTCAGGAAGGCTGTTTTCGATAGGTGCGAGTGGGACCAATGTCGCCGGATCCGCGGCGATTGGTGCGTCGCCTGTGGTGAAGACCAGGCCGGTGATGGCGAGCCCGAGCAGGACAAGGGCTTTCACGACCATGCAGATGTTCTGAAGTCGTGCGGCGTGCTTGATTCCGCAGAGTGTGAGGCCCGTGAGTGCAACAATGATCGAGATCGCTGCGACGTGGTGGCTGAGCGAGTCTGGTCCGCCCACGAGGCCAGGCAGAGCGGAGTGCAGCATCGAAGCAGTGAATCCGATGATCGCAGCCATAGCTCCGGTCGAAATGACAAACAACACGACCCACGCGAAGAGGTAGGCAGGGAAATCACCGAAGGCTTCTCGAAGGTAGACAAACCATCCGCCTGAGCGAGGGAACGTTCCTCCTAACTCGGCGAAGCTCCAAGCTGCACACAAGGCGATGAGTCCGCCGAAGAGCCACATCGCCATGTAGGCCCCGGGCTCACGGATGAGTTGAGCAATGGACTGGGGCGCAAAGAAGATCCCAATGCCGACGATGCCTCCCATGACGAGCAGCGTGGCATCGAGTGAGCTGAGTTTGCGCGAGCTGTCGACTTCCACCGTGGGATGTTCGTGAGTCATGGTGTCACTGGCGGGTTGGTGTGTCCGTCGGTGGGGAGGTGTTCAGGCCGAGCTTGTCGAGCTTCGGAGAGATCACGAAGTGGCAGTAGGGCTGTTCCTTGTTCTGTCGGTAGTAATCCTGGTGAGATTGCGGCGCGTCATACCAGGTGGATGCGTCTTCGATCTCGGTCACGATGGGATCAGCAAAGGCGCCCGATTCATCTGCCTGCCTCTTCGAAAGCTCGGCAGCCGTTCGCTGTTCGGGGGTGTGTACGAAGATGGCGGAGCGGTACTGGGTTCCGACATCGTTTCCCTGCCTGTTGAGCGTTGTGGGGTCGTGGAGCTTCCAGAAGTAGGCGAGGATGTGTTCGTAGCTGATGCGATCGGGGTCAAAGACCACTCGGACGACTTCAGCATGGCCTGTCGTTCCGGAGCAGACACTTTCGTAGCTCGGGTCTTGGACGTGGCCCCCCATGAAGCCCGAGGAGACGTCGAGCACGCCCTCGAGTTGCTCGAGAACTGCCTCGACACACCAGTAGCATCCGGCACCCAGAGTGGCGATCTCGGTCTTGATGTCAGGCATACGGGGCACTCCACGGCTGGATAGGCAAGATATCACGGGGCTTGAGGCTGTGAGGCACTCGTGTCCTCTCAGAGCGAGGGCGGGATTTCGTGCGTCTAGGAATCTACGATCACGCGCATTCGGACCGTGTCAGGCACGGTCTGTCATTAACAGACCGGATCAGCAAATGATCGTCGATCTTCACGAGGCACATGCGGGCGATCTGCCGAAGGTAGACGTGGCCATCGTGGGTTCTGGTCCAGCAGGGATGACGTTGGCCCGGGAGTTGTCTGGAACAGGGTTGTCGATCTGCGTTCTGGAAAGTGGGCGATTGAAGACGTCCCGGTTCGGCGACGATCTGCGCAAGGTGGTGAGCCAGGGGCCTGTCACGATCAAGGACTACTCGCGAGAGCGGATCCTGGGAGGAGCGTCGTCGACGTGGGCCGGACTCTCGGCCCCCTTGGATTCGCTGGTCTTGAATCCGAGACCGGAGATGGGAATCCCGGGTTGGCCGCTGAAGCGTGACGAACTGGAGACCTACTGGAAGCGGGCGGCTTCTGACTACCGCTTTGCTCCCATGAAGTTGTACGAACCCGGTGGGTTCGAGGCGCTGCGCGAGGCAGGCGAACAGAAACTTTCCTGGAAGCTGCTGCAGGAGAAAGTTTTTCTCGCGGCCTCTGAGCCGCAGCACTTTGGCAAAGAGCACAAACACATTTTCGAGAGACCAGGTACAGACTTGTACCTGGATGCCACGTTGGTGCGGTTAGAAGGGGCTGACGAAGAATCGGCCGACTCGGATGCCCTGCACCAGGTCTCGACGGGGTTTGTGCGCTCTGCCGACGGCAGTGAGCGAAAACTGAATGCAAGGGTGTTCGTTCTGGCCACAGGAGGCCTGGAGAACGCACGTATTCTTCTGGCGTCACAGGACCTCTGTGCGGCCGGCCTGGGTAACGAGCATGACCAGGTCGGTCGCTGTCTGATGAATCACCCAAAGAACTATTGCGGGATCATTCGCCTCACCCGTCCGGTTCGAGAGCTGCCGTATCTTTTCGGGTGCTTACACAAGGGCTATGCCGGGTATGCGGGGCTGCGGTTGAGCGATGCTGAGCAACAACGGCGGGGCCTTTTGAACGCCTACGTACGCTTCGAGCCGCTTTTTCCATGGTCTGACAAGCAAGGGGTTGAGGCTTTGGTGCTGCTGGTGAAGCGCAGCACGCGATTGTTCGGTGCCTGGAAGAAACGTAGTCACGACAAGCTGGTGACGCTGCGCGATTATTCGGAGACCGGAGACGACAGCGATCTTCAGAATGCACGCAAAGGTCTTCTCGATTGGCTGCGGCTTCTCGGGACCATCGTCGTTCATGCTCCGAGCGTTACGCGTTATGTGATTTCGCGATTCTCGAGCAAGGCGCCCCTGGTGCGGCGAGTGCGGGTGCGGAACTTTCTCGAGATGGAGCCGCATCCAGACAACCGTGTGACATTGGGTGACAAGCTTGATGTGCTGGGTCAGCGGAAGACTGTGGTGAGTCACGGGCCAACGAAGCACGACAAGGATTCGCTGCGAGCCGTGCACCAGGTGCTTGCTGACGAGTTGGCGCATAACGGGTTCGGCAGCCTGGAAAGTGACCTGGAAACTGCGGAGCCTTGGCCCATTGACCTGGACGCGTCGCATCACCTGGGCACGACGCGTATGGGAACCGACCCGCGGTCTTCTGTGACCGATGCCTGTGGGCGGCTGCACACCGTGAGTAACGTCTACCTCGCCGGTGGATCTTTATTCCCGACGAGCGGGTGCGCAAATCCGACCCTCACGATCGTGGCGTTGGCGATTCGTCAGGCGGACAAGCTGAAAGAACTTCTGCTGGAAGACGGCCGTCGTCCGGCTCACGACCTCGAGACGGACGCCGGTGATTCTTTGACTGCTGGGCAAGGTACTCGACGACGAGTGCTGGTGATCGGGGCGGGCGAGCGCGTCAACACAGATGTCTTGCCGGCATTGAGGTCTTTGCCAGATCGCTATGAGGTTCTCGATATCTTCGCGCGCAGTCGCCGTCCGCTTGCAGATGGAGTGACGCACACCCGCGACTTCCGTTCACTGACGGACGAGGATGTTTTGGCGGCAGATCTCGCGTACATCGCCGTGTCAAAGGGCGCTGTTCCTGAAGTGCTGAAGAGGCTCGCGGAGCATTCCTCAGGGCACCTCGATGTGCTGATTGACACTCCTGTGCTCATGTTCAAGCACCTGGGGCACGCGCGGCTCCTGGAAGGCTTTCGAAATGCCTGGGTTGCTGAAGATTGCAGCACGTTGCCGTGGCTCGACACGGTTTCTGAGGCTCGCGACAGCTGGTTGGGCCCGCTGTCTTCGGTGACATTCGACCGCTCGGCCTATCGTTACCACGGCTTCGCGATGCTGAAGACTCTCTTTGACGGACAGGCTTTGAAGTCGGCGCGCAAATCCCGCGTGGAGGGGGGCACGCAGTTCACACTGCATTTCAAAAATGGTGCTCAGGGAGTTCTTCTTGAGCCACGCGACTATGCGCATGGTTGCTGGCGGATGACCGGGCGCGGGGGCGGACTGACCGACGCACATGACCCATCTCCTGACGAAGAACGCCTGGAACTTGTGATCGATGGGAACCGATGCACCGGTTTTCGTATCGGTGAGATTCAGACGGCGCTCACGCCGGAGGAGAGTGCGCTGCTGGGTGATGTCCAGCAGGGAGACACGGTGACCACGCGGATGGAAGACCTCAAGCGGGTGGGCTTGCGACGTTTGCTCGGCAATGTGGCGGACGGTCGCGGGGCTTATGACCTCTGGCATGGATTGGACGACATGCTGGTCGAGTGGGCCTTGGACAAGGCCGGTCGCTACAAAGCCACGCGTTTCACGAGCATGTTGCATCCCAGAGCACGTGCTTTGCTTGGCTCTGTGTTACGCATGCTGGGCCGCTGACAGAGGCAGGGCCGAGGCCGAGCCTGACGGTTTTTTGAGCTGAGACAGAGGCACCTTTCAACGCAGCAGGGGCGAGCCGCAGTGAATCGCGACTCGCCCCCGCTTGTGGCGAGGAGGGCGCTTGGCCCTCCCTTGGTGTGCCTGCTCAGACTCCGATCAGGGAATCAGACCCACCGTGGCGTTGGAGAGCGAGCCACCTTCGACAGTGCTGGCATCGCTCACGCCAACCTGGGCCCAGATCTGCTGCCCTGAGACTCCGCCGGGGAATGTTGCAGAACCGCTGAGGGTTCCGCTGCCGGAGGTGAAGACAAGGATCTGGATGTTGATGGGGAAGGCGAACAGCGTGCCACCCAGGAACGGTGCTGGAGTTGAGGCGAACGTGAACCAGACAAAGGACAGTGCCGAAGGCGCTGCTTGTGTCAGGTCCAGGCTCAATGAGGATCCCGGCGTGAGTGGGCCCGTCATGGCCAGCGAAGGTGTCCCATTGATGCCGGGAGCGCCGCCGCCCAGGTTCGTCCACGGGTTGCCACAGTCCACGGAGTAGATCGAGAGATCATCCACCGCAGCCTCAACAATCGATCCGGAACCTGCATCTTCCGCGATGAAGCGCAGCACCACATCACTCGTTGGAGTGACGAAGTCAGTCACGCTGAACGAGTGAAGAATCCATCCGCCGCCTGTGCCGTCTCCCGTGGGGCCGACCGTTTCGACGTTGGTCCAGCTGGCGCCACCGTTGTTCGAAATGTCGACAACGAAGACGTCGGCGTTGGGAGATGAACCCGCATTGTTGTTGTACCAGCGCCAGTAGCTGACAACAGGCTCAACACTGCCGGAGAGATCGTAGGTCGGCGAGGTGAGCGTTGTGGCTCCGCCGTCTACGTCGTTGTCTCCGAGGCCTCCACCAGGCGATCCCTGGCCGGTGAACCAGCAATCTGAACCACTCGGGGTGTGGTCATCTTCGGGTTGCGCAGCCGTGCCGTTCGGATTGCCGAGTTCCCAGACGCCGGTCGTTGCGGTGTCGCTCGCAGCGCCAACGCTCCAGCCGGAGGAGAGTTCAAGATCGTCTTCCGCCAGGAGGCTTTGTGTCCCGACGTCAGCTGTGGCCAAGCTTGTCTGGAACGATCCGCAACTGGCATCGACTGTGCTGAAGAACCACTCGGGTGTTTGGCCGCAGGACGCTGCTGGAAGGTCGGCCTCCCAGATACCACCTCCCTGGTCACTGGCAGGTGTGCTCGAGTATGGATCGCTGGGGCTGAAGCGATACTCAAGGTCCACTCCAGAAACAGGAGTCCCCTGCAACTCGACAGTGAGCGGTGTCGTAACGCCCGCAGCGATGATGCTCGGCCCGTCCTGTTCAATCAGTGGTGCGAAGAACGGGAGGCATGAGTTGGCATGCGACTGCATCACATTGACGACTGTCGGATGGAAGAAGGTTGTGATGTTGGTCATGCCGCCCGGGCACTGATGGCAGTAGCTCATGATGGTGCCGGTGGTGGTGCAGGTGCCCAAAGCGCACTCGTCGATCGTCGGTGAATAATCATGCGTGTGTGGTGAGCCAAAGTTGTGCCCGGTTTCATGGGTGAAGACCATGAAGTCCCAGTTCGCCGGTCCAACGGCGACTGGAAAGGGAACACTGCCGTCGATGTTGCCGCTCACGGCGAAACTGAAAGTGTGGCTCGTGTCGCAGAGCACACTCAGGTAGGCAATGCCGCCACCCAGGCCTGCACCTGACACAAAGTGCCCGATGTCTGCATCAGCCGGAATGTTGCCGCTCCAGGCGGATTCGAACTCGTTGAGCATGCTGCTCGAGCCGCCGCCATTGTCTGGCGTGCTCCACGGGTCAGCCGAGGTCGTGTAGAACTGCACGTAGGGGTAGCTGAGGACCGTGTTGATCTGCGTCTCGTAGCGATCACTTGCTGCAGCGAGAAGAGTTGTGATGTAGCTCGTCTCGGCGGCCAAGCTGCCAAAGACCTGAAACAGTTGAAAGTCCGTCTCGATGGCGAGCCGAGCTTCCCAGTTGCTGCAACCACCCAAGAAAGCGTTTTCACTTTGTCCTCCCTGCCCGTTGAGTGGGGGCTGGGGAGTGCGGATGGCAGACGAAGGATTCGTGGGCAACTGGGTGGCCTCACATGTGTTGCGCATCTCCACGCCAAGTTGCGAAAGATCTTCGTCACGGGCCAGGATGGAGTAGCTCCTGTCCCAACCGTTGATGGTGTCGGGCTGGGGCATGATGTGCACGACGTCTCGGCCGTCATCAATCCATCCACGGGTTCCGACGTTGCTGAAAGACAGCAGGACGTCAGACCCGTTCTCTCCGGCGACGGTTCCGGCCCAGACTGAAATCTCGATGCTTTCGAGCAAGCCCGGGGTGGGAGTTCCGTTGACCTGGAATCCAAACTTCATCCGGTTCAAGTCGAGGCGGCGCAGTTCGAGGTCGACAGTGCGACCGTCCATGAGTTCGAAGTTCGACATGCGCAGTTCAGACTCGGGCGATGCGTAGAGATCTGAGACTGCAGAGCCATCCATGCTGACGACGGGAAGACTCGTTCCCGAGAAAGTGCCTTCAGTACTGACAGGTGACGTCATGAAGGACTGTGCGGGAAGGGTGGCAGCAAGAAAGACGGCTGCAACTGCAGATCGGGCAATGAAAAAGCGCATGGAGCGTCCACTCCTGTGGTTTAACGGGGAGAGTTGCGGGAGGTTGCACATCACGATCAAGGTGTCCAAGGTTCGGGTGGGCACCGGGAAGGCAGCATGAGATTTTCGATCATACGGCATGCTTGAGGAGTTGGGTTGTTTTGGATCTGATCGCCATCTTTTGAAGTTGCCTTCGCTCTGCTAAGAGCGGCACCAATCAGCCAGAGTTTCTGGGGATGCCTTGTGCCAGGAAATCATGGCGGCATGCCCGAAAGTCAGCAATTCGGCCGTTTTGGGTTACCACGAGGCCTTCGGCGCGAAGGCGCTGGACCTGTTGGTCGCAGGGAATTCCGCCTTTGCGCTTGCTCACCTCGCCTTTCGCATTGACCACGCGGTGCCAGGGGACGTCATCCCGATCAGGCGGCAGGGCTGCAAGAGCCCATCCCACCTGACGGGCGACCGAGCGCAGGCCGAGCTCGTTGGCGATATCGCCAAATGTTGTCACGCGCCTGGTGGGAACGCGTCGCACCACGTCCCACACCTTTTCGTGAAATCCCGGCCCTACAACACGTCGCGGTCCGTGATGTTCAGCGTTGTATGCGCTGCGGTTCGCGCCCGCCTCGGAGGCATCATATTTAGCAGAGGCCATGCGATGCTCGCTGAAGTCAGAGAGGCAGAAGCCTCCAGGGCACCGGGGTGATCATGACTGTGCCTGCAATACGGAACCCCGTGATGTCCACGGTCTGGACTCCGAAGGGAAAGCCTGTGTCGAAGTCGAATGTTCCGAGGACGATGTTGCTTGCGAGCAGATTCGCATGACCGGTGGCATCGAGTTCGACGCTGATCGTGGCGCCGATTGCAATCGGATCTGGTGGAGGGGGGGCTTCGACCGGAATGTTCAGCAAGGAAAGAGGCGCTGGCCCAGAAATGGTGAGCGAGTTCACGAGGAACTCAGGTGGTACCTGATCGATCACGTTGAAGAAACCGAGGTCGATACCGATCCAGGATGCACTGACTTCCACGGCGTCGATGGAAAACTGCACCGTGTAGAACGGTGAGGTGGAGTGAACGCCTGTTGGTGAGGCCCACACGATGTTGCCACCGGTGGTGGTTTCATCGAATTCCCAGGTTTCGGTTGTGGGTATGGAGGGGGCAGCTGTCGTGCTTTTGGCGGGGCGAGCCGTTGCGCTTGTGAGTTGTGCTTCTGCACTTGGCGTGAGCAAGCAAAGCCCGAGCAGTCCACAGGTGAAGATCAGCGTGAGTGCAGAGCTTTGGCCCTTATTTTCAGAGCAGGTTCTGGTCATGGTGCGCGGAGCTCTCTGATGAGTGGTGGGCCTGAAAATGGGCCTCGTGCCGTCCCGATAACGACGCAAAGAAGCATACTCGACCTTTGCGAAACCTGCCCGGATTGGAGCAGTGGAGGCAGCTAAGCAGTCTCTCGTGCGAACCCTCGCACTCGTTGATCGTGGCGTCAGACCGTCGTGCGCGCCAAACTGCCAAAGAAGCGGGCTGATTTACTGGGGGCCGATCGCCAAGGAATCCCTGCTTCTGTAAAGAGCGCCTTCAGCGCGTCACGGCACCGACTGGGATCCTCGTGATGAATCTCGATCTCGACTTCATGGTCGATGCGGCCGTCAGGGAATTGTGTTCGGTCCATTTCAAAGAGCACATGGAGTGGTGGGCCGCTTTCCGTGGGGACGACCACAGGCCCAACTCGACGCCGCTCATTCTGGAAGCTGCCCACGTGGAGCAACTCTCTGTGGCCAAGAGTACGTATGAGCTCTGATGTGAGCGTGGCGTGTTGCCCGCTGTGCCTCATCTTGAGTGCGCCCAAGGGTGAGAGCTTGCCCGTCAAGATTTGACGCGCGCGGGCGGCGTCTACAGCAACTTCTTCTTCAACACGGTTGCTCAGGGTTCGATCAATGGTTTGGCGAGGGGGGCCCTTGGCGGTGATTGTATACGACCCGTCTTCCTCCCGTAGACGTACGACGCATCCGTGGCGTTGAAGTGCCCAGTCATTGGTGTCAAAGAAGTGGTTCACCTGGTTGGCAGGCTTGATCTTCACCACGTCGCCAAGCTCGGGAAGTGCGCGTGCCAGTGCCGTGAAGTCATTCATGTCGGTCACCCGCATCTTGAACTCCAGTTCACGGGCAATCGTGGGTTTCGCCTGCGGAGGCGCAGAAGTTTTTGGAGGGGTGGGCGGTGGGTCAAGGCTCTCAGGGGCGATGTCTAGCCCAGAGATGTCCGAGTCTGCGACGGCGGAAGCAGAGTCGCGGGTTGCTTCTTCGGGAAGCAGGTCATTGATCATCGTGCGCACCCGACGTCGAGAGGGAATCTCTGAGACCCCATCGGCTTGATCAAGTCGCGTGCAGATCTCTTTCCAGAGTGCGGCGTAGGCCTTGGCGGCAGGGCTTCGCGGAGAAAAGTCCATCAGTGGCTTGCGGCGCACGCCCATTTGCTCGACGAGGCTCGCGTAAGGAATTGAGCATTCAAGGAAGCCGCGTCCTTTTTGGAGAGCTCTGTCGCATACTTTTTTGTGCAGTCCTTTGCGGCGATCGACAAGACCGAAGTAGGGCAAGACATGCGTGGGCCGGCGTTTGCTTTGTTCGAGGTGTCTGAGAAGCCTTCCCAGAGTGCGTAGCGAAAGCACCGTGGGGATGGTGGGCACCAGCAGCGCATCGGCAGCCGCAAAGATGTTTTCGGAAACCAGCGAGATGCCCGGGGCGCAGTCCAGAATGATGGTGTCGTATTCGTTCTCAAGAGGCCTCAGCATGAGATCTAACTGACTGATGCGCTTCTTGCCCTGATCGAGCACGATGTCGAGATTTCGATAGCTGAAATCGGCCGGCAACACATCCAGTCCGTCAAAGTCCGTGCCTTTGATTGACAAGAGGACGGCATGATTGTCTTTGACGATGTTCTCGCCACCGCCAGAGACGCCTGACTTGACGCGGTAGGTGAAGCTTGCGGCGCCCTGAGGGTCGAGGTCCCAGAGAAGCGTTCGAGCGCCTTGTTTTGCTGAGAGCCACGCAAAGTTTACAGCACCTGCTGTTTTCCCGACCCCACCCTTGATGTTGTAGACGGCGATGACCCTCACGCTTTGTTCCCTCTCCGCATGTGCCGAGAGATGTGATCGTTGGTGCGTGAAAGTTTCATCAGTTGGCTCATGGTGAACAGCGTCTTGGAGTCCTTCACATGTGTTCGATGATGGCTTGCCCAAAGCCCGAGCAGGTCAACTCGGTGACGTCTTTGCGGTTTTCGGCACGCATCAGGCGTGCGAGGTCGTAGGTCACCGTACCGGAGCGAATGGCGCTGCGCATGCCATTCACGATGAGATCGGCGGCTTCTTGCCAGCCCATATGCTCAAGCATCATGACTGCGGAAAGGATCAACGACCCAGGGTTCACCTTATCCATGCCGGTGTATTTTGGGGCTGTTCCGTGCGTTGCTTCGAAGACAGCCGCTTCCTTGCCGATATTTGCGCCTGGGCCTAGACCCAGGCCGCCGACCAAGGCAATCGCTGCATCGGAAATGTAATCGCCGTTCAGATTGGGAGTCGCGAGCACGCTGTATTCGCCGGGGCGCGTCTGAATCTGCTGAAAGATGGAGTCCGCGATTCGGTCCTTAATGAGGATCTTGCCGGGTGGCATCTTGCCCTCGGGCGCGCCTTGGAGTTGCTTCTCGCTGAGTGTGCAGTCCCCGAATTCATCTGCTGCGACCTCATAGCCCCATGCAGCAAAGGCCCCCTCGGTGAACTTCATGATGTTGCCCTTGTGCACCAGTGTCACAGAGGGCAGTCCGCGTGCTTTGGCCCATTGAATCGCCATGCGTATGAGTCGTTTGCTACCTGTTTCACTGATGGGCTTGATGCCTATGCCGCTGTCCGGTCGGATGTCGCGTCCGGTTTCCTTTTTCATGAGAGCGATGACAGCCTGGGCCGTTTCACTGCCTCGTTCAAAGTCAAAGCCTGCGTAGACGTCTTCAGTGTTCTCTCGAAAGATCACAAAGTCTACGTCGCTTGCGTACTTGTTTGGTGCAGGGACGCCTTCGAAGTATCGGACGGGGCGTACGCAGGCATAGAGATCTAGATGCTGTCGCATCCGCACATTGATGCTGCGATAGCGGCCTGTGAGCCCATCTTCTTTGCCACACTTTTCACAGCGATCCTCTGTGTCTTGCTGATGTGCGCAGTAAAGGCAGACGAAGGGCTCGTCACCGATGGGGGTCGTGAAAGGACCCTTGATGGCGATGCCCAGGTGGCGGATCGCTTCCATCGTTTCGTCGGGCAGTTCGGTCCCGTAGCGTTGCAGCGCTTCCAGACCCGCATACAGAGGGCACCATGCGATTGAGCGTTCGCCGCCGTAGGCCTTCTTCACGGCGACGTTCACGACTGTCGTCATGACCGGGCTGATGTCGACGCCGACTCCGTCACCGTTGAGGAGTCCTATGATCGGTTGTGACCCGACAACAGGCTGCCCTCCCTCTGTGCGGATGAGGTCTCCCTCAGGGATCACCACATGTTCGAACGTCGGCATAAAATAAAACTCGAAGGGGTTCGTCGTGAGGCTTCGAAGCCCTGCATTGTACTAGGTTGTGGGGTGTGGAGCAGTAGCGCGAGAAGCTCGATCTTGAGCGGCACATTGTGAGTCCTGGTTTTCTCCCAGCCTTTCAGAAGAGGCCTTTTCCTGGGTAAAGCATCCGACATCGGTGTGTTTCCCGTTGAGTTTAGTGGGGGTCCTGGCCTTCGGTGTCGGCCGTGACGGGTTCCCCAGATCTCGAAATTGGACTAAGAAAACTCGGGCTCCACCGTCTACCTCGACAGTAGGCCGATAGACCGGTGATGATCTTCGGTCGCAGCTGGATGACAGGCCCGCTTGTTCGCTGACTCCCTGGAAAGATCCCATGTTTGCTCGATGCTTGCCCGGCACGCTGCTTGTGTGCGTCTTGATGAGTTCTCCGATGCCCTTGGCCCAGGGCGAACGACTGGGCTTTGAGGAGACATTTGCACTTTCCACCGATCGTGCGGCGACTCTCGACCAGTTGATCCCAGGAACGCCCGCCTTCTATCTCTATAGATGCCTTCTATTGCAGCACGAGGAGAGCTACGACCAGGTGCCGGCGGTGCTTGCGCAATGGGCTCAGCGTCATGGTCGAACGCCTGAGCTTCTCGAGATCGAACACAGGCAAAAACTGCTGGCCTTCGATCTCGACCCTTCCGAGACCTATCGCTATTTACGCGAAGCACTCCTGGTCCGTCTCAATCATCAACCGCAGCTTCCCGGCGTGGTGCCAGACTTGCCGACTGCTTTCGATTCCCGATTGATCGATTGGGATGTCCTGGCGCAGCAAGCCTTGCAGCAAGATTCGAGCAGTCTTCGTGGCTTTGAACGCCGCGCTCTCCCAAGGCTTATCGACCGCAAGCTGAACAATGATCAAGTCATGGATCTTCTGAAGCGGATTGAAACGCCCGACCACGAAGGCCTTGTTCAGTTGATCTCGGAAAACCTGAAGACGAAAAACAGCAGTGGCTTCGGAAGTCTCGCGATCCACAATTTTTTGATGCTCGAACAACTCGATGCCTGCGCTCAGAAACAGCCAAACTTACTGGGTCTAAAAAAGTTTGTTGACGAGTATGTGTCTCGATTGCAGCCCGCGTCGGGTGTTGACTGGCGGCACGATGCGGCGCAGCGCGAAGCCTATTTTGACCGACTCGAAGATTTTGCGCGTCGGCTGCCGGAGTCGCAGAGCGCTCTGCTCGCAAACGTCCTGTATCACCGTCTCGTTCACGATCACGCACTGGGTCTTCACGACAGCAAGCGCTTCCTCGACTATCTCGCCATTCCTCGCCAGAGTGACTGGCGTCTTCCAGCGAGAGCGAACAGGGCGCGGAGTTCAGACGGCATCTCTGTCCCTGGCTTGCCCCCTGTGGCTGATGATCAGCCTCTGATCCGCGCGTATCTGGAGCAGGATTTCCGCACAGCCAAGGGGTTCGAACGTTTCGAACCCTATCTGCGCACCGAGGTTCTGCAGCGCATCTTTGCCGAAACCAAGATTCTCTACGGTCTCGGCGACATGCAGCAGTGGTACGCCATGCTGAATGATCCAGCGGGATACGAGGCGCTCAAGAATCGCGTCGAAATCGAATTCGCGCCGACCCAGCCCGCACTGTTTCCGGTAGACGCGGCCGTCTCCCTGGATGTCGATCTGAAAAACGTGGGGACCTTGTTGGTCAAGGTCTTCGAGATTGACCCTTTCAACGTTTATGTCGAGACCGGGAAAGAGATCGATGTCTCGCTGGATCTTGACGGCGTTGTGGCACATGAGGAGTTTTCTGTGTCGCTCGACGAATCGCCACTGCAGCGCGTTCGTCGACGTTTCGACTTCCCTTCGTTGACGAGTGCAGGCATATGGGTCGTGGAACTCGTCGGCAATGGCATCTCGAGCCGTGCCGTGATTCGGAAAGGGAAATTACGAGCTTCGCAACGAGAGAGTGCAGCCGGCCATGTCTTCCGGGTGTATGACGAAGAAGGCACACCCTTGCCAGGAGCATCGATATGGTTTGGGGGACGTGATTATGTTGCGCATGCGAACGGCGAAATCGTGCTGCCCTACTCCACCGAACCCGGTGAGAAGCAGATCATCTTGCGACATGGTGAGCGCGCCAGCCTCGATGAGCTCGATCACGCCGAAGAGAGCTACGCGCTAGAACTGCAGGCATGGCTTGACCGGGAAAGCCTTCTCCCGGGAGACACGGCGCATCTGATGGTGCGTGTGCATTTGAGTCTGAATGAACGTCCCGTGAGCTTGTCGTTGCTCGAGAGTCCGGTTTTGAAGCTCATGGCGACAGAGAGTGACGGTGTCATCACGACTTCTGAAGTCGTCGATCTTGAACTGACCGAAAATGCGGAACTGATTCACGCCTTTCGCGTACCCGATCGGCTCGTCTCCCTGACAGTAAGCATGAATGGATCGGTGCAGAGTTTGAGCCTTGGCGAGGATGTGGAACTGAATGCCTCGGACTCGGCCTTTCAGTTGAACGGCATTCTGAGGACGGAGGAGATCTCTGCCTTCATGTTGTCACGGGTGCCTGGCGGATATGTGCTGGAAGCGCGTGGTCGCAGTGGTGAAGGGCTTGCGGATCAGGTTGTACGACTGAGGCTCAAGCACGAGGACTTTGTCGATCCCGTTGACGTGCAACTCAAGACGGATGAGCAGGGTTCAATCGATCTTGGCCCCCTGGATGACATCCTTGCCGTCACGCTTGTGAACGCACCCGGCGCTCACCATACGTGGGAACTGGTGCCGGAGCGGCGGTCGCGGCCTTCGGAATTGCGCGCGCTGGAAGGCACAACCATTCGGGTTCCTTACGACGGGGAGGCCAGCGAGATCACGCGATCCGTCGTGTCTTTGTTAGAGCTTCGTGGCAATGATTACTCTTATCGCAGCGATGACTACGCCTACGATCGCTCCAGCCATGTCTCTCTCAAGGGCCGGTTCCTTGAGATCGAAGGTCTCCCTGTGGGCGATTACGACTTACGGGTTGAAGACAGCCACACCCCGGTCACGGTTCCCATAGCGATTCACGTGGCGCCTGGTGTTGCGCACGACGGATGGGCCGTCAGTCGCGACCAGATCGCTCCTCTGAATCAGGTGTCTTCGTTGCAGGTGGCTGGGCTGAGTGTGGAAGATGACGTCTTGCTTGTCCGTCTGGACAACGCTCGCTCCGACGCGCGGGTGCACGTCGTCGGCACCCGGTCTTTGCCCGTTTACAACCCGTTCGGTTGGATGCACACCCCGGCGAGTCGGGAGGAGGCCATCGTCTGGTCGACTGCGCCAGATTCTGATTACCACGCAGGTCTGGAGATCTCCGACGAAGCCCGGTACATCCTCGAGCGGCGTTACGCCACGACCTTCCCCGGCAACATGCTCAGACGCCCGAGCTTGCTGTTGAACCCGTGGGAGGTCCGGGAATCCGAGACCCTCGTGGGGATGAGCGGGGGGGCAGCAGCCAGCTATGGAAAAGGGACCGGTCGTGGGATTCGGGCTTCTAAGGGAGGCCTCCTCACGTGGGACCGCACCCAGATCGCTCCGAACCCCGGTGAGTTTCCGAACCTGGCCTACTTGCCGCGGCCTTCCATTTTGCTGGCGAACTTGCGGCCAGACGCATCTGGTGTGGTGCGTGTGCCGCTGGCAGACCTCGGAGCCGGTCGCCTGCTGCACGTTCTGGCTCTGGACGCGGAGTCAACGATTTACCAGTCGTTGGCTCTGGAGCAAAGCGAACTTGTTCCGCGTGACGTGCGTCTTGAGCATGCTTTGCCGTCTGCGGATCACGTTGCTGTTCAGAGGACCCTGCAGGTTGTGCCCGAGGGCTCGTCGGTGGTGATCGATGACGTGAGCACGGCAAAGTTTGAGTTGTACGACTCGCTGGCGTCCGTGTTCCGTCTCTATGCGACGCTTGACGAGACGGATGAACTCGATGCCTGGCGCTTTCTTCTGGATTGGCCTCGCTGGTCGCGTTCCGAAAAGCTCGAGTTCTACAACGATTTCGGGTCTCACGAAATGCACGTGTTTTTGCATCAGAAAGATCCGGATTTCTTCAAAGAAATCGTTCTGCCCTACCTTGAGAACAAGTCCTCGAAGACTTTCCTCGACGAATGGTTGCTGGAGCGAGATTTGACCGCGTATCTCGAGCCTTTTGCGTACTCCCAGTTGAACGTGATGGAACGCATCCTGCTCGGGAAGCGCATGCCGGGCCAAAGTCAGGCTGTCATGCGTCAGATCGTCGAAGAGTTGGATCTGATGACGCCCGACATCGCCTTGCAGCGCCAGTTGTTCGAGGCTGCCTTGCTGGGATCGGCGATGGATGTTGCACAGGAGTCTCTGCCGGGTCCAAAGAGCCGTGGCCCTCGGGGGCCGGGCGCCGAGTCTATGGTTGATGATGCGTTCGAGGCTGAATTTGCCGTTGATGAAGAGACGGCAGCTCAGCTGCGGTCACTGGGTTACGACGCTGGTCTCGCCTCTGACGCCGCCATGCGTGTTCTTGGCAAGTCGCTTTATCGTGGAACGGGGGCGACGAAATCCTACGTCGAGGACAACTACTGGCACCTTCGCATCTGGGAGCAGGGCGCCGCGTTGATCACGCCCACGGCCTTCTGGCTCGACTTTGCACGGGCTGGAGATGACAAGGCATTCCTCTCGAAGCACTTCGCGCTTGCCACGCGGCATGTCAACGAGATGTTGTTGGCGCTTGCTTTGCTAGATCTGCCTTTTGAGGCCAGTGATCACACGACCAACGGCACCTGGGCATTTCCAGGGCGCCTGACGATCACCACAGCATCACACGCCTTGCTTGTTTGCAGGGAGTTGCGTGTTGCGGAGCGTGATGAGGCAGGGGGGCCGTTACTCGTCGAGCAAAAAGTTTTCCGTGCTGATGAACGCTATCGGTACGAAGGGAATCGGCGTTACGAGTCATACGTTGATGGTGAACTACTCACGCATGTCGTCTATGGCAGCCAGGTGGTGATCTCCAACCCGACGTCGCAGCCACGTTCTCTGGAACTCCTGTTGCAGATTCCGGAAGGAGCCATTCCAGTGGCCAACGGACTCAAGACAGCAGGCCTCGATATTTCTCTGCCCGCCCTGGGAAGTGTGATGCGCGAGGTCTTCTTCTACTTTCCGAGAATCGGTGACTTCCCGATGTATCCGGCGCATGTGTCGAGTGAGGGGCGGTTTCTTGTAGCCGGCAAATCTCAGACGTTCCACGTGGTTTCCGAGCCGAGTTCGGTCGACGAGAGCTCCTGGGGTTATGTGTCGCAGAGAGGCACCTTGGAAGGGGTCCTGGCATACATCGCCAAGAGCAATCCCGGACGGCTTGATCTGGAGCGCATCGCGTGGCGAATGGCTGATAAAACAGCCTTCCAGCAGGTTCTCCAGGCTCTCCGAGAGAGGCATGTTTTTGACCGCTCGCTCTGGGCCTATGCGCTGATGCACGCCGACGCGCAGGCGACCGGAGAACTTCTCCAGATGGACAGTGCATTTCTGGCGCAGTGCGGCCCTGTACTCGAGTCGCCTCTGGTGACCATCAACCCGGTGCAGCGGCGGCTCTATGAACACGTAGAGTTTGCTCCACTCGTGAACGAGCGCGTTCACAGCTTCGGGGGCGAGCGCCGCATTCTCAATGAGGCCTTTGCTGCTCAATACCAATCTTTTCTAGAGATCACCGCCAGGCGTCCACAGTTGAATGCCAACGATTGGCTGGAGGTGACTTACTACTTATTGCTGCAGGATCGTGTCGAAGAAGCTTTGGCTGCTTTTGGTCGGGTGCCACGAGATGCGATAGAAGCACGGATGCAGCACGACTACGCAGCGGCTTATCTGGACTTCTTTACTCCGGACCACGCTCTGGCCCGGCGCCTTGCGGAGCCCTATCGCGATTACCCTGTGCCACGCTGGCGCGACCGTTTTCTGGATGTCCTGAATCAGCTGGATGAGGCGGAAGGAGCCGCAGTGGTCGTCGTGGACCCGGAGAGCCGCATGCAGTCGGATGCAGAGCTTGCTGCTCAAGAGCCGTTGTTGGAGCTTGAGGTGGCGGACGGACGCGTCACGATCTGGCACGACAATCTTGGTGAGTGCGAGATTGGCTACTACTTGATGGACATCGAGTTCTTGTTTTCAGCCAGGCCATTTTCCCAGGCAGAAGGTGACATCTTTGCGTTCATTCAACCGAACCAGAGTGATGCGCTGGTGTTCGATTCGGGAAGCCGTGAGACATCGCTCGAACTTCCGGAGTCTTTCCGCAACAAGAATGTGCTGGTGGAGGTGCGCGGCGGCGGAGTGGTCCGCCGTGAGGAGGTCTTTGCCAACAGCATGTTGGTGCAGATGATGGAAAATTACGGGCAACTGAAGGTGGCGGATGTGACGAACGGCCAGCCTTTACCTGAGGTGTACATCAAGGTCTATGCCCGGACGCGAAGTGGGAGGACGCGTTTCCACAAGGACGGCTACACGGACCTGCGTGGGCGTTTTGACTATGTTTCCCACTCTGGAGAGGAGCTGGCTCCAGCAGAGGCATACAGCGTACTCGTAGCCAGCAAAGAGCATGGCGCGGCGATTCGCGAGGTGGATCCGCCGGTTCGCTAGGGCTGCTGGGTGGCGTCCGGTTTGTGGATGGGGCCCGTGGCCGGGACGGTCGCACCCGAACTCAGTTCATGTGAATCTTGAGTCAGGTGCCCGTTCGGGGGCAGACCTGCCTACAATCTGCGTGGACCATTCGTAGCGACTGCTCATTTGCCCGGACACTTGCTTCATGACCCCAGATGACCGAAGCCCCTCAGAACAAGATGAACTCGATGAACTGTCGGGATTGTCCCGCCGCTCGTTCCTGAAGGGGGCCGGTGGAGGTGTCGTTGCTGGCGCCTTGGCTGGTGGGCTGGCGCAGCCGTCAACTTCTGAGGGCGTCGTGCCGCAGGAGGCGTCGGCTCCGGGGGCCTCGACGGTTTCTCTGAGCGGAAGGCATCAGATTGCCTTGCAGGTAAATGGTGAGCAGGTGCTCGTGGATGTGGAACCACAGACCACCTTGCTTGGGGCTCTGCGGCACCATGTTTCGCCCCCGATGACGGGCACCAAAGAGGTTTGTGATCGAGGGAGCTGTGGCGCGTGCACCGTGATTGTGGACGGACGCCCTGTGTACTCCTGCATGCAGCTTGCTGACGACATGCCCGGCCATGCGATTCGAACGATTGAAGGAATAGGCACCCCTGACGATCTCTCGCCGGTGCAAGAAGAGTTCTGTCGTTTTGATGGGCTCATGTGCGGGTTCTGCACTCCTGGTTTCATCGTGGCGTCGACAGCGTGCCTTGAAAAGCACGGCGCGCCAGATGTCGACACGATTAAACGCGAGTTGTCGGGCAATGTCTGTCGTTGTGGAACTCAGACGCACATCATTCGAGCAGTGCAAGCGGCCGGAGAATCTGGCGTGTTGAAAGGCGAACGATGACAAGCGCCAGAAATCGACCCGAGTGGGGAAGCAACGACACTCACGCGTTGCTCAACTCTGACATCCCACGGGTTGATGGCCCGGAAAAAGTGACGGGGCGTGCGATTTATACGCATGACATTCGGCTTCCGCAGATGGTCTATGCGCGTCTTGTCGTGTGTCCCTACCCGCGCGCGAAGATCAAGTCGCAGAGTTACCGCAAGGCCCGCAAGGTGCCGGGCGTGGTGCACGGCGCGCCATTCAAAGAGGTCGGCGATTCGATCGCTTTCCAAGGTGCGGACGGTGTGGTCGGTGCGATTGTGGCGGAGACACCTGAGGCTGCGGCTGCTGGGCTGTGCGGGGTCAAAATCGACTACGAAGTTCTCGAGCCGGTCGTGACACCCGAGGACGCACTTGCTCCAGGAGCCCCGGTCGTGGGGCGACGCGGCAACGTGACAGGCCTGAGTAGCAGCGGAGACCGAGCAGAGGTTGAAGCGGCGTTAAGTGAGTGCGCAGCTGTTGTCCGCGGCACTTTTCGCGTCCCGGTGCAGCACCATGTCAGTCTTGAGACGCACGGTGTTGTGGTGGACTACCGTGGGGGGAATGAAGCGACGGTTTATTTTTCCACACAAGGCGTGACGGGAAGTAATCGAGAGTTCGCCAGCCATCTAGACTTGCCTTCGGAAAACGTGCGCGTTGTCGCGCACAATGTGGGCGGTGGGTTCGGTGCGAAGTTCGGGGGTGGCATCGAAGGGCGCATCGCTTGTGAACTCGCGTTGGAACTCCGGCGCCCTGTTCATCTGATGCTGACTCGCGAGGATGAGTTCCTCATGGCCGGAAACAGGAGTGGCTCGGAGCAACGCGTGATTGCTGGCGCGTCCCGGGACGGTGTGTTCAAAGCGCTTGCTGTCGAAGCAGATCGGCACGGTGGTGTCGGTCGTGGCGCGCTACCCACTCCTCCATACATCTATTCGGTGGGAAATACTTACTCGGAAATTCGTTCCGTACATACTGCGACAGACAGCAGCCGGGCCATGCGGGCTCCAGGACATCCACAGGCTAGCTTTGCCATGGAATCGGTCCTCGATGAACTCGCTTATGGAATCAACATGGATCCGGTGGAGTTTCGTAAGAAGAACCTCGCCGATCCGGTTTACCACCGACAGTTAGACCGAGTTGCGAAAGAGATCGGCTGGCTCGAGCATCCCCATCGCACTCAGCCGGGTGTTCCCGAGAACGCGCTGGCTGTGGGCATTGGATTTGGTGTCGCCATCTGGGGGAGTCGCAGCCGAGACATCACGGTTGTGGATGTGCGTATCGGGCCGGATGGGTCGGTACTGGCGGCGACGGGAGTCCAGGACATTGGGCAGGGCGCGCGGACGCTCGTTGCGGCCATCGTCGCGGAGGAACTGGGCTTGGCCGCACATGAGGTTTCCACGGACATAGGTGACAGTCGCTTGCCGCCTTCGGTTGCCTCCGGCGGCAGTGTGACAACAGGGAGTCTTGGCCCGTCGGTCAAGGATGGTGCCTTCAATGCGCGTGTCGAACTCGCGAAACGGATCGCGCCGATGCTAGATGCGGAGCCGGAGGAGATTCGGTTTGCAGATCACCGCGTTTTCGTGGAAGGGGATTCTGGCCGATCGGTGAGTTGGAAGCAGGCTTGCGCGTCCTTGGGGAAAGATCCCTTGCAAGTGTCGGGGCGTTTCCAGCCTCACTTGCGTGATCAGGGCATCCATGGGGCACAAGCCGCCAAGGTGGAAGTGGATTTACTCACCGGCCGCGTGACGGTTTTGAAAATGGTGTCGATTCAGGATCAAGGGCTTCCGCTCAATCGCATGGCCATCCGAAGTCAGATGAATGGTGGCATGATCCAGGCGCTCAGCTTTGCGCTTTTCGAAGAGCGGGTCCTGGATAAGAAAACGGGCCTGATGCTTTCGGGCAACCTGGAGAACTACAAGATTGCCGGTTGCGGAGAAATGCCGGAGCTTGTGGCCATCATCGATGATGAAGACACACGAGAAGCTGTGATGGGTATGGCCGAGGCGTCCAATATTCCCGGACATAGCGCGATCGGCAATGCGATTTACAACGCATGTGGCTTGCGGTTGCGAGAAATGCCATTTACGCCAGCACGTGTGCTGCAGGCAAAAGGCGGGATGAGCTGATATGAACACGTTCGATCTGCAAAAGCCGACCAGCATCGAAGGTGCTGCCGCACTTCTGCCGACTTCGTCTGACAGCCGCCAGGCGGTGTTGCTGGCAGGTGGGCAGGACTTGTTGGGTGAATTGAAAGACGGGTTGGTTGAGCCCGAACGCGTTGTGAACCTCAAGGGTGTTGCCGGCCTCGATGCCATGAACTGGGAGGCTGATGGAAGTCTGACACTGGGTGCGTTGGTCACTCTGCAGTCTCTTGCCGAAGAGCCACGCGTACTTGAAGAGATGGCGGTTCTGGCCGAGGCAGCGCAGCAGGTTGGAAGTCCTCAGATTCGTTCCGTTGGCACGGTGGGTGGCAACCTGAACCAGCGTCCGCGTTGTTGGTACTACCGCAACGCAGATTCCGTCTGCCTCAAAAAGGGCGGCACGCATTGCTTTGCGCAACTTGGCGAGAATAAATACAACGCCATCCTCGGAGGCGGTCCGACTTATATCGTGCACCCCAGCGATTTAGCGCCCGCGCTTGTTGCCCTCGGAGCAAGTGCCGTGCTGGTGAGTCCTCGCGGTCGGCGTACCGTGCTGTTGAGCGAATACTACCTGCTCCCTGCTGACGACGGGATCACTCGCGAAACCATTCGTGAACCTGATGAAGTGCTGGCCTCGGTTCATGTTCCTGTTCAAAGGCAGGGTATGCGCAGCACCTACATCAAGTTTCGAGAACGCGGTTCCTATGACTGGGCACTTTCGTCGGTTGCCTTGTGTCTGTGGATGAGTGATGGCATGACGACTGGTGCGCGTCTCGTCTTGGGTGGCGTTGCCCCGACGCCATGGCGTTGCGAAAGCAGTGAGCTCTTACTTGTTGGCCACGCCGTAGACGAGCAAACGATCCGTCGCGTGGTGGATGAGGCTCTCAGGCAGGCCGAGCCTTTGTCCGACAATGCCTACAAAGTGCCGCTGACCAAAGGGCTTGTGACTCGTGCTCTACAGACACTCGCGTCCTGATCAGGAGAAATAATCATGGCCACGACGCATTCGAGAAAGCCGTTGCGGTTCAGCCCATTTTGCCGAGAGTTGTCGAGCAAGAAGGTGTTGACCAGCACCGGGTTGCCGATGACCGACGCAGACGTCCTCGATGCCAGTAACTGGTGTTGGTGTCGAACGACGGGGCATCAACTCGGTCCGGATCGAGGCTTTGTAGACCCTGAGGATTGCCGAAGCGGTCGGGCATGCTTTGTCTCCGCCTACGAGGGGCTGACGTAAATCCATGGGCACTCCGGGGTGACGCTCCCTCGGAGAGGTCTTTTCGAGGGCTCTGGAGAGGCCGAGTAAAAGAGGTGAGTATGTTGAGAATGGGGTCAACGGGTACGCTCTCGCCCCATGACGCTCGTCTTCCAAGATCTTCGCGTACCGCTTGAACTCGAGGGGACAGATCCAGCCCGCCTTGCGGGCCGACGGCTCGGGCTGCCCGTCGAGCATGCACGTATTTTGCGCAAGTCGCTTGATGCGCGTGTCGGGCGCGATCCCGTGTATGTCTATGCCCTGGAGCTGACACTTTCACCGCGACACGAGAAACTTGCACTGCACGGTCGGCATAAGCAGAAGTTGCGCCGATCTGGGCCGGCCCGCATACCTGAAGTGTTCTCTGATGAGCGGCCCGAGATGCCTGGTCGACCTGTCATCGTGGGTGGTGGGCCCGCAGGTCTCTTTGCAGCATGGAGACTTGTACGAGAGGGTTTCGCTCCGATCTTGATTGAGCGCGGTCCCGATATCACAGAGCGCGGTCGCCGCTGGGCTGACTTTGTGAAAGGCGGGGCCTTCGATGCCGAGTGCAACTTGCTGTTCGGCGAAGGAGGTGCCGGAGCATTCAGTGATGGGAAGCTCACCACACGCATAAAAGACCCACGGGTTGCTGACGTTCTGGAAGTTCTGGTCACGTATGGCGCGCCAGAGGCATGTCAGTGGCTGGCTGCGCCGCACATAGGTAGCAATGCACTCCCAGCCATTATCCGGCGTATGCGATCTGATCTTCAGCGACGTGGACTTGTCGTGCGCTTCGACACCAAGGTGGATGGGTTGACCGCCAAGAATGGGCGTCTTGCGGGTGTGCGTTGCGGCGAAAGAGAGGTGCCAGCAGGAGCCGTGGTGTTGGGCATCGGGCACTCTGCGCGCGATACGATGGAGATGCTGCTGGACGAAGGGGTGGCTGCGGAAGCGAAACCGTTTCAGACGGGGTTGCGCATCGAGCATCCCCAGGCTCTGATCGACAAACTTCAGTACGGAGACTCCTGTGGACATACGGCATTGCCTGTTGCGGAGTACGCGTTGCGCTCTCGAGATCGCAAGGGGGCGCGTTCAGACGTGTTCAGTTTCTGTATGTGCCCTGGCGGAGAGATTCTTCCTGCGATGGAGCGGGAAGGCTTCATGTGCGTCAACGGCGCCAGTCCCAAGGCGCGCGACGGCCAGTTCGCCAACAGTGGTTTGGTTGTCACAGTGATCCCTGATGTTTACGGCACGGACCCGCGTGATGGATTGCGTCTCCAGCGTCAACTTGAATCCCGTGCCTGGGATCTGGGCGGGGGCGGTTTCGCTGCGCCTGCTCAGCGAGTGACCGATTTCCTGGCAGGCCGCGTTTCCGAGTCACTCGGAAAGACCTCCTATCCCTTGCCGCTGACTTCAGCACCACTGGATGAGGTGCTTCCCGTGGGCGCGGCAGATTCGTTGCGAGCGGCATTGCTCGATATCGATCGACGCCTGCCTGGGTTTGCAGGGGAGCATGGCATGCTGGTCGGCCCCGAGAGTCGCAGCAGTTCGCCTGTACGCTTGTTGCGAGACGCTGAGACGTTGGAGTCCCCAAGTCATCCGGGCCTGTTCCCTGTCGGGGAAGGTGCTGGCCATGCGGGTGGCATCATGTCCGCTGCGGTCGACGGACTGCGAGTCGCGGATGCTCTTGTGCGCCGGTGGCGGGCAGAAGCAGTGCCTTCAGAACTGGTTTAGGAAGAGATACATGTCAACAAGGCGTTCAAGAGGAGGGGCTGAGATGAAGCGGCACTTGATCTTTTCATGGAGTGCGAGCTTGCTCTTGACCTTGGCTCTGGTGGGTTGCGCCACGCCTCTGGAGACAGTGAAACTTCCGGGTGTAGGTCCTGCCTGGCAAACTGGCCGGATGGTCGATTTCGGTGCTGGAAGGGGCGCGATCACCGAACTTGTTCCTGTGGGGCAAGAACTCGGAAACTGGACTCACCGCATCACGATTGAGTTTGTCGAAGAGACGCCACTCACTCTCGAGCAGTGGATGGCGGCGCGTCGCGCCACCATCGAGAGTGACTGCCCCGATGTCACCTGGATCGTTCTCTCCCACGATGAAAACGCCCTCTCTTATGAATGGCGTGTCGAGGGGTGTCGTGGACACGCCGACAAACACGAGTTGGTGCGTTTGTTGAGAGGCAATGACGGCCTGCACAGTGTGAGTTATGCCGAAAAAACCGAGCGCATGGACCCGGCGGCTCGAGCCGTCTGGCTGAGCCGTCTCAACTCAGCCGTGGTGGTGAAGATGGAAGGTGACGACCTTCAAGAAGTCACCTTTGCCAGGTGACCTTCACTATGCGTGTGCTTTGAGTTCTTTGACTGCCTCGATGAGTCGTGGAACGACTTCGAAGGCGTCGCCAACAATGCCGTAGTCGGCCACTTTGAAAATAGGGGCCTCTGCATCCTTGTTGATAGCCACGATGTAGTTGCTCGTACGCATGCCCGCCAAGTGCTGGATGGCACCCGAGATGGCGACAGCAATGTAGAGCTGAGGAGAGACGGTTTTGCCTGTCTGTCCAACCTGTTCAGCGTGGGGGCGCCAGCCCGCATCTACCACGGCTCTGGAAGCGCCGACAGCTCCCCCGAGGGCGGTTGCGAGATCTTCGATCAGGTGGAAGTTCTCGGCCTCTTTCATACCGCGGCCGCCGGAGACCACGATGGGAGCCTCGGTGAGTTCGACTTTCTCACTGGCCGCAGCAACGATCTCTGCAAGTACGGCGCCGAGGCCTCTGGTGGGTGCTGTGATCTCGGCCGCAGAGGTTTCGCCAGCGGCAGGATTGACTGAAGCCGAGACAGCATTTGGACGAAGCGTCGCAAGCATCGTGCCTGTGGCCGTGACGTTGACGAGTGCTTTGCCAGCGAACACGGGGCGGCGTGCGACAAGAGCGCCACCATCTGCAGAGATGTTCGTGCAGTCAGAGGCCAAGGGAAGGCCGAGCAGTGCAGCGACACGAGGCGCGAGGTCCTTGCCACGGTTGGATTGCGAGAAGAGCACAAGGCTGGGTGACTCGTGACTCGCAACACCGGCGACGGCAGATGCCCAAGCCGTGGTGTCTGAGATGTCTACATCGAGCGTCAGGACGCGTGCTGCGCCATGTTGTCCGCAGGCGCTTGCGGCCTGGTCGGCGCCATCGCCTGCGAGGAGTGCGACAACGCTGCCGCCCAGAGAGCCGGCAAGTCCGGCAGCACATGTGAGGGCTTCGAGCGAGGGGCGCTTTACAGTGCCAGCCTGGTGTTCGGCCACGACGAGAATGTCACCAGCCACGGGGTGCTCCTGTTGGTGTCCGGGTCGTGCCATGCATCGAACCGGTATGTGTGACGTTGATAGAAATGCGCATTCGACGCGCGCGTTGGATCAGAGAATTTTTGCTTCTTCGCGCAACAGTCGCACGAGTTCGGTGACAGCCTCAGGGCCCTCTCCGATGATGCGTCCTTCGCGGCGTGGGGGCGGAAGCTCGAGGCTCTTGATGGTCAGGGCGGCTTCGCCCAGCTGAGCTTCCTGCTCATCAATAGGTTTCTTTTTTGCAGCCATGATGCCTTTGAGGCCCGCATACCGAGGCTCGTTCAAGCCCTTGGTCGTGGTCAACACGGCAGGCAGGCTGACGGTCCAGGTTTCGGTTGTTCCACTGTCTCCCGCGCGCTCTACGGTCGCCTTGCCGTCCGTGATGCTCAGCGCTTTGATCTCGGTGATGCAGGGCATGTCCAGGATGCCGCCGAGCAATGAGCCCACCTGTCCCTGGTCTCGGTCCACCGCCACCTTGCCACACAGTACGAGGTCTGGACTTAGCCCTTGAATCGCTTTGGCAAGTGCATGGGCCGTGGTGTGTGCGTCGCGTGTTCCTGAGTCGGGATCCGTGAGCAGAACCGCTTTGTCGCAACCCATTGCCAAGCAGGTGCGGAGTTCCTTGGTGCTTTCGGCCGGGCCCATCGTCATCACAGTGACTTCGCCTTCTCCGGCAGCCTCTTTCATCTGCAAGGCCGCTTCGACGGCGAACTCGTCGTAAGGACTGATGATCCATTCGAGCTGACTGTCGTCGATCGAGGTGCCGTCGGCGCCGACCTTGATGCGCGAATCGGTGGCCGGGACGCGCTTGATGCAGACCACGATGTTCATGGTGAAAAGCTCGTAACGAAGTGTGTTTGGAGCGGAATGGCGGCGCTTGTGGGTTGCATGCGCACACGTTTCCGGAGCCGTGAAACGGCCCGGTACTCTCGCTGATCAGGCGTGGCGAGTCAACGTGGGTGGGGGCGGGCGAGGCTTCAGGCAGCGCCTGAGGGTAGTGCGATCGGCGCCCCGGGAATTGCGGCCAAAAAGACCTCTACGAAGTCTTCGGGAATGCGTATGCCCGCTTCCCCCCTGAGGCAGGCTACGGCCTTTTCAAGCGGCATTGGATTGCGGTAGGGGCGGCGTGCCGTGATGGCCTCCCAGTAGTCCGCCACTTTGACCACCCAGGCTTCCTCGGGGACCTGATCGCCCGGCATCGCGTCCGGATATCCTTTGCCGTCCAAGCTCTCGTGGTGAGAGCGAATCATGGGGCGAAGGTGGCTCAGGACCTTGATCGGTGCAATGAGATCGTCACCGATCGCTGGGTGCTCTTGAATCACGGCGTACTCTTCGCGCGTCAGTGGGCCAGGCTTGTCGAGAATCGCGTCGGGCGTGCCAATTTTTCCAATGTCATGCAGGCGCCCTCCGAGCGCGACAAGCTCCGTGCGTTCGGAGTCGTAGCCCAGCGCCTCTCCAAGCAAACGGCACAATTCTGACACGCGTGCTCCGTGCAGCGCCGTGAAGCGACTTTTTGCATCAACGACAGTTGCCATGGAAACGAGAAACTGTTGAAGGCTTTCGTCTTCCGCTTGCTTACGCGTCTCGAGTTCTTCGATCAGTGTTGATCTCTCGACAGCTCGCAAGTGATCCACCACGCGTCGTACAGCAGCGCGCACAGCCTCAAAGGGAAAAGGTTTGCAGAGATAGTCGTACGCGCCCTTCTTGAGTGCTTCGACCGCAGAGGTCAACTCGCTGTTTGCGGTCATCATGATGATGGGCATGCTCGACCGTTGTGCCTGGAGTTCGTCCAGCAGGTCCAGGCCGCTTTCACCACCTTCAAGTGTGATGTCTGTCAGCACGAGGAAGATGTCTCGCGATTCGAGATGCTGTCGCGCCTCGCCGAGATTTGCCGCGCCGCACACTTCGTAGCCGTCGATTTGCAGACAGCGTGAAACGGTGTCGCGCACTCCCGGGTCGTCATCAACGACAAGAATCGCTGACCGTTCCAGCCGATGCCAATCGGGCCGGCTTGATTCCTGTGCCCGTATGCCTGCCTGTGCTTGACGCACCATGTTAGGTCGCCCCTCCAAAAGAGTCGGGCCCGCCACGGGCCGCGCCTACAGTGTGCCCTCTCGGAGGGTCAGGATCCCGTCTTGTCCTCGGGCGACTTGCGGCTTCGGCTAGACTTTTTGGGGGCCGCTTTGGCTGCCTTCTTGGGGCTCACCTTGCGCGCACTCGCTTTTCGGCCCGCGGCTTTCTTTGTCTTGGCCTTGGCCGAGGAGGCTTTTTTGGCGCTCGCGGCCTTCTTGGGCGCTTTGCTTTTTGAAGGGGGTGCTTCGTCGTCGAGTGGGGGGAGTTCGCCGGGAGGCAGGAGGCTCTCCACCGGAGTCGGAGGCGCTGGAGTGGGGGCTTCAGGCCTGGGGAGGGGGGCGGGAGTGCTTGCCTCGGGGGGTGGCGTCTCTTTTTCAGCGAGACTCTCCGTGGGAGTCGAGAAATTCATGCTGAAAGTTTCGCCGAGGTAAATCTTTCGTACCTGCGGGTCGTCGGCAAGCGTCTTGGCATCGCCGTGCTGAAAAATACTGCCTTCGTAAATGATGTAGGCGCGGTCCGTCGTTCCCAGAGTCTCACGCACGGCGTGGTCCGTGATGAGGACGGCAATGCCTTCGTCACGCAAGGTGTGCAGGTGTTGCTGGATCTCTTCGACAGCTATGGGGTCTACGCCGGAAAATGGCTCGTCGAGCAAGACCAGTTGCGGTTCGAGTGCGAGGGTGCGTGCGAGTTCGAGTCGCCGTCGCTCACCTCCTGAAAGAGTTGTTGCTCCCGCTCGGGCCACGTGGCCGAGCCCGAACCCTTCGATAAGTTCATCGGTTCGAGACAGGCGAGTCTTGGAATTGATACCACGTGCTTCGAGCACAGCGAGAAGATTGTCTCTCACGGACATGTGCCGGAAGATTGACGGCTCTTGGCTGAGGTAGCCCATGCCGAGTCGGGCTCGTTTGTACATGGGTAAATTCGTGATGTCTTTGCCGCCCAGAATCACCCGCCCTTTGTCGGGGCGTATCATTCCGACGGTCATGCGGAAAGTGGTGGTCTTGCCAGCCCCGTTGGGGCCCAAGAGGCCAACGATTTCACCTTCATTGACGTGATAGCTCACGTCCCGCACCACCGTGCGGTCGCCATAAGACTTGACCAAGCCTGTTACGTCGAGCAGCGTCACCGGATCAGTTTCCAACGAAAGGGATCGAAGACGGGCCAGAAGACAACGCCTGCTTTACCGAGCAGAAAACGCTGGTTGATGAAGGGCTCATAGTGCCTGGACTCGTTCACAATGTCGCCCCTTTGAAACACAATCGAGTCTCCGTGGACGTCTGAGAATCGAAGGCTGCCGTCCTGCTCGGCGAATGGATTGGCATCTGCGGGCTGGCGGCCCCATCCACCGCCAGGGAAATCGAAGCCTGTGATGACGCGACCATCTCGCAGCGTATAGGTCGCAGTCCTCCAGGATCGACTGTCGTGGCTGAACTGGGTGTTGTCACCCATTCCAAAGTAGGAATCGTCTGGTATCTCCCATTTCTTGGGCGGGCTGGCGAGAGACGGACGCGTCGAGGACAGGTAGAAGATGTCTCGTTGAACGGTGATCTCTGACAAACGGCCGCCACCGGGCATCTCGAAGGCAATCCCAGCGCGTCGCGGGTTTTGCGGGCGCGGCCCTGACTCATCGTCATCGTAGCGAAGCCACTCTTCGCCATCGACGATCAGCAAAAGGCGTCTGTCCACCACTCGAGCAAGAATTTCTACGTCGGTGTCGATTGGCAGTGCGCGGGGAGGCTCACCGTCCTCGGTTTCTATGGGGATGCGCTGCAGTGTTCCGTTGATGGGCAGCATGACGTGCGCAGTCTCGGACGATCCGGTCCGTGGTAGCACAAAGACTGTGTTTCCGGCGTCATCCTCAAAGATGATCCGCAAGGATTCGCTTTCTGCATTCAGCCGCGCCGCCAAGGTGACATCAAGGTCTGGGACCACATGGTCGCCACTGTTCATGGGCGCCATGCCCCAGTCAGGATCGAAACCGTGCAAAAAATCATCAACGACTGGGTGGCGAAGTTTCAGGCGCGGAGTTCCCGCATTCCGGAAGATCGCTGAAGTGCCCTCGACTTCCACAGCTCCTTGCGTCGAGAACCATCGCCCGACATCCATGGGGCCGTCGCTTTGGGCAATGTGCTTGAGGACTGACTCGTTGACGTGGTCTGGTTTGCGCGCGATGCCATTGTCGATCCAGATGTCACCACCGAGCACCTGGAGTGTTTCGCCTGGGAGCCCGACGATGCGTTTGACATACAGCCTTCGCTCGTCCAGCGGAAAGCGAAAGATCATGACTTCCCAGCGCTCGGGCGGTCTCAGCATCGTGATGAGCTTGTCGGCCAAGACGCGATCTTTGATACCTGTCGCAGGGTCGCCGAGGATCGTGGGCTGCATCGAGCCCGTGGGGATCTGGTAGGCCTCGATGATGAAGAACTTGAGGACGAGCGCCATGGCAATAGAGATCGCGATGGCCTCGATGTTGTCGCAGACTCGCAGGTCGAGCGAGCGCCGCGGGGAAGTGGTGGGCGCGGTCCCTCGGTGGCTGGTTCCGTGGCTTGGAATGATCTGAGCTCGTTCGTTTGATCGTGCGGCTGCGGGGTGGAGCGCGCCTCGTAGGAGAGCGCCCCAAGGAGCCACGATACGGCGCGTCCGTGGCGATTGCGAGTCGTGGAGGGTGGTGCCGAGTCGTAACTGGCGGATACGCTGAGGGCTCTCTTCGAATCGGAGTTCTGTCACGAACCGCATCACACGCAACTATGGATTGTGGACTTTGGGCTCCATCGCTTCCGCGGCAGCGTTCTTGATATGGCGGTTGCCTGGAATGGGATGGGATTTCGCCTGGCTCATACCGTCCAACGTCGTCACATTCCTGGTGTTCTGTTTGGACAAGCTCCAGGCAAAGAGGGGGCGCGCGCGAGTTCCAGAGGCAGTTCTTTTGACCTTGGCGCTCACCGGCGGCCTCGCGGGCGCGCTGCTGGGCATGGCGGCGGCTCACCACAAGACGGCGAGTCGGTCGTTTCAAACACGGCTTTGGCTCTTGGTGTTCCTCGAACTGGCCTTGCTCTTGCTGTGGCTCTTCGGGGGGCTCTCGGGGCTCGGACTCGCTTCGCCGTGGGCGTCCTAGCGAGAGATCAGAGGGGCCCTCTTGGCTGCGACAAGATCCGCAGGGTCAGCTAGTCGTCCGCAGACAGAACCGCCAGGAAGGCCTTCTGCGGTATCTCGACGTTGCCGACCATCTTCAGGCGTTTCTTACCAGCTTTCTGCTTCTCAAGCAGTTTGCGTTTGCGGCTGATGTCTCCGCCGTAGCACTTTGCTGTCACGTCTTTACGCACAGGTGCGATGTCCTCGCGCGCAACGATCTTTCCGCCGACGGCTGCCTGCAAGGCAACCTTGAACAAGTGTCGGCGAATCTCTTTGCGTAGGACTTTGAGAATGGCGCGCCCTCGAGGCTCGCAGTGGCTTTGGTGAGCGATCGTTGAGAGCGCGTCAACTTCTTCCCCATTTACCAGGATGCGCATCTTCACCAGATCGTCGGCGACGAAGTTTTCCAACTCGTAATCCATGGTGGCGTAGCCGCGCGTAACGCTCTTCAGCTTGTCGAAGAAATCAAAAATGATTTCTGACAGGGGGATGCGGAAGCCGATGAGAACGCGCCCGGGGCCGATGTACTCTTGTTTTAGAAATCGACCGCGTCGATCGATGCCTAGCTTCATGATGGCCCCGACGTGTGTGTCTGGCGTCACGATGTCCAGTTTGACCACTGGCTCGCGAAACTCTTCGATCTTTGTCGGGTCGGGGATTTCTGACGGGCTGTGAATCTGGAGAACTTCGCCATCGATGGTGAGGATCTCGTACGTCACGTTTGGAGCCGTCTGGACGATGTCGACTCCGCTCTCACGTTCGAGTCGTTCTTGCACGATCTCCATGTGCAGCAAGCCCAGGAAGCCACAGCGGAAGCCGAAACCCAGTGCGTCGCTGCTCTCTGGCGTGAAAGTGAATGCCGAGTCGTTCAACTGCAGCCGAATCAACGCCGTGCGCAGGTTGTCGAATTCGCCGTTCTGCACCGGATAGATTCCGCAGAAGACCATGCTGCGCGCGGGGCGGTAACCCGGGAGAGCTTCACTGGCGCTGTCTTTATCGAGGACGATTGTGTCGCCAATGCGTACGTCCGACAGCGTCTTGATATTGGCAATGAGGTAGCCGACTTCGCCTGTGCTCAGAGATTTTACAGGGGTTAAGGCGGGCCGGAAGATGCCGATCTCAAGAGCTTCATGACGCGTGTTCCCTTCGAAAAGTCGAATGCGAGCGCCTGCCGTCAGTGCTCCGTCGACAATTCGAATGTGCAGGATGACCCCTCGGTAATCATTGAACTCAGCGTCGTAGATGAGAGCCCTTAGCGGTGCGTCCTGCAGTCCTTCTGGTGGCGGTACGCGGTCCACGATGGCGTCCAGCAATTCGCGCACACCTTCGCCCGTCTTTGCACTGACCTTCATGGAGCGTTCGCCCTCGATGGCTAATGCATTCTCAATTTCTTCAATGACTTCGTCGGATCGTGCCGTGGCAAGGTCGATTTTGTTGATGACTGGAAAAATCATCAAGTCAGCCTGCTCGGCGAGCATGGTGTTGTGCACGGTCTGCGCTTCAACTCCTTGGCTGGCATCGACGAGAAGGAGCGCTCCTTCGCACGCAGCGAGCGCGCGTTCAACTTCGTAGTTGAAGTCCACATGCCCCGGAGTGTCGATCAGGTTTAGCCGATATTTCTTGCCGTCCTTTATGTAGTCCATTGAGGCGGCCTTGGCCTTGATGGTGATGCCGCGTTCACGCTCAAGGTCCATGTCGTCCAGTTGCTGCTTTTTCTGGTCGCGCTTGGCCACCGTTCGAGTGATGTCCAGGAAACGGTCCGCAAGCGTGCTCTTGCCGTGATCGATGTGGGCGATGATGGAAAAGTTGCGAATGCAATCGCGGTTCATGATGACGCTCCAGCCCCTGAGCCAGGCGAGGCGCCGACGGCTTCGTGCTCAAGCATGGTGCGGAGGGCCGCCAGTGCGGCTGCTCTGTGAGAGAGTTCGCGTTTCAGGTCGCTGGGTGCCTCGGCGAAAGTACGGCCCTGTGCTGAGGGGTGATTCGGAATGAACAAAGGGTCGTACCCGAAACCATTCGTTCCACGAGGGGTCTCGGCGATGTGCCCCTCACACCGTCCCTCCATGAGGGCGACGGGCTTGTCTTGTCGGACGAGGCAGAGGACGCATGCAAAGTGTGCTGAGCGATTCTCAGTTCCCTGAAGTTGAAGCAGAAGGGCTTCGTTGTTCTGGGTGTCGTTCGCACCGTCGCCTGCGAAACGTGCCGAGTGGACACCCGGGGCGTCGTCTAATGCCCCCACACACAGCCCCGAGTCATCCGCGAGGGCATCCATCCCGGTGGCTCGGGCGTAGTGATCCGCCTTCTTCTGGGCATTCTCAGCAAAGGTTTTTCCGTCTTCCACGGCTACGGGAATGTCTGGGAAGTCAGCGAGGCCGCAGACCTCATAGCCCAGCAAACGGAGCATCGGGGTGAGTTCGGCAAGCTTGCCCTTGTTCGTCGTAGCAACGACCAGGCGATTCACTTCGTGAGGGCTTCTTCCTGGAGCGCCTTGATGCGCTGCAGAGCCGACTGACCCATCGAGACCATTTCGTGCATGTGCTCGACACTAAAGGTGCCTTGCTCGGCACCTCCTCCGAGTTCAACAAGTTGTCCTTCGCCGGTCATGATGAGGTTGAGATCTACATCGGCCGAACTGTCCTCGTAGTAGCTGAGATCGACGCAAAGTCCGTCATCGACGATGCCAATGCTGGTGGCCTGGATAGAGTCCTTGAGTGGCCACTGCTTGAGTTCGCCCTGATTCTTCAGGTCCATGAGTGCGTCGTGGACTGCAACGTAGGCCCCGTTGATGCTTGTGGTGCGGGTACCGCCATCCGCAGCGAGGACATCGCAGTCAACCCAAATGGTGCGTCCTTTGATGGCTTTGCGGTCGACGACAGCGCGCAAGGCCCTGCCGATGAGCCGCTGAATCTCGACGGATCGACCGTCAACGCGCCCATTGCGATCACGGTGTTTGCGGGTGTCTGTTGAGGCCGGAAGCATGGAATACTCGGCCGTGAGCCAGCCCTGGTCACTGTTACGCAAGAAGGCAGGAACGCCTTCGGTGATGATGGCCGTGCACAGCACTCGGGTTCGACCTGCATCGACAAGGACCGAGCCTGGGACAGAGGGCAGCCATTGGCGAGTGAAGTGAATCGGTCGGAGCTCATGGGCTGCGCGACCGTCAAGGCGGATGGAAGTCATGGCAGGCTGGCTATGGGGGGCAAATCGAGAGGGCTGAACCTAGTCAATAAGTATAGGAGTGTCTGCGTGGGGCGATCAACGTACGCGGCCAGACTCGAGAGCCAATGCGGTGTCTGGTCGCCGGTGTGCAGATCTTCCCCTGGCCTCAGACAGCTGGGATGAGCCGATCAGGGCTGAGGAATCAGTCGGACCTCTTCGCCGCGTGCCGTGCGGCCGTCCGCAAGAATCAGGTCGCCTTCGCCGGTGACATCGGCGATCTCGACATGTTCCTCCTTTCCTGCCCAGTCCAGGCAGACTCGCCGGCCTCGTAACCAGGATCGCTGCCTGTATTCCTCGCCGGCCGCTTGATCGGCCTTTGTCCCCACGCCATCCAGCAGGCGATCGAGTTCTTCAAGCACGCGCATGAGCAGAGCATCCCTGGTGAGTGTGTCTGCAGGCAGTCCTGCGTCACCTGCTGATGAACGGAGTGAGGAGGGCAGGTCGCCGGGTTGGAGGGACAGGTTGACTCCGAGGCCCACCACGAGCATGGCTTCGCCCGAGGGGGAGTGGACCCCTTCTACGAGCAACCCACCGATCTTGCGTTCTTGCCGCATGAGGTCGTTGGGCCACTTAATAGAGATGGATTGACTGCCGAGTGCTTCGAGCGATCGTGCGGCGGCAAGAGCGGCCAGGAGAGTGATCCGGCTCGGCCGGGGCAGGTCGGGGCGCGCGATCACGAGGCTGGCCGCAAGGGAAGCGCCTGGGACCGTGACCCAGGGAGCGCCTCGCTGCCCTCGGCCAGCGGTCTGCTCGTTTGCAACCACGACCAAGCCCGCAGGTGCTTCGCCGCTTTCGACCAGGCGCCGTGCGCGGGTATTTGTGCTGTCAAGCGTGTCGTAGTGCTGAATCGTGTAAGAACGCATGCCTGGATGTTAGCAACAATGGCATGAAGCTCTGTTGAGGTGCTGACGACGGCAGGCTGTTGCGGCTATCCTCTCAAGCGCCTCATGACTATCAATCCTGGATCGTCGCCGCGAGCCGTCTCAGAAACGGCAGCTGAACAGACTTCGGCTGAGAAACTGAGCGCTGAGCCTGTGCAATCAAGTCGAGCCTCGCGTCGGGTGTGGCTGGTGGCGGGCTTCGCCTGTGTCGGTCTTGGTGGGGCGGGCGCTGTTCTGCCGTTGTTGCCAACCACTCCCTTCCTTCTGTTGGCTGCGGCCTGCTTTGCCCGAGGTGATCCACGCTTTCTGGAATGGTTGCTCAGGCACCGAGTGTTCGGCCCCACTTTGAAAGCCTGGCGAGATCGCCGAGCACTTCCCGTGGGGGTGAAGTCCAAGGCCATTGTTTTGGTCGTGGTGACCCTCGGCATTTCGGCGTGGGTGCTCGACAGCTTGTTCGGCCGGATCGCCTTGGTGCTTGTCGGCGCCTGCCTGATTGCCTTCCTTGCGCGCTTACCCGTGTGGAAAGATGGCGAGGGCAGCCCAGAATAGGACGCTTTTCGCTGCCCTTCGTCAGTCGGTTGCTGCAGCGCATACACCGGGCCCGCCTCCCACGGCCAGACCCGGTGTACGCCGAAGATCAGACCGCCAGTTGCTGGTGGCGCTCTTCGAGATGCAACTTCAACTTACGCATCACGTTGCTGTGTACCTGACAGACGCGCGACTCGGTGAGTGTCATGAGGCTTCCGATCTGCTTCATGGTCAATCCGTCGCGGTAGTACATGAGGATGATCTCTTTCTCCCTGCGGTTCAGGGAGCGGATGATGGCAACCATGACATCTTCTTGGTTCAGCACATCGGCCGGGTTTGGCGAGTTCGGATCCCGGAGGAAATCAATTTTTTCAACCGGCTGGTCACCTGACCCGTCGTCCCAGGACTCTGAGAGCGACCGCACGGTGTGCGCACGAGCTTCTTCAGTGATGGCGATGTAAGCGTGAACACTCAGGTTCATCTCTTCCGCCATCTCTGCGTCCGTAGGCAGTCGGCCGTGTCGCGCTTCAAGTGCCGCCTGCGTGCGAGCCAACTGATGTCCACGGAGTCGCACAAGGCGGGGGACCCAGTCCTGGCTACGAAGCTCATCGAGGATGGCTCCGCGAATGCGGGTGCTGCAGTAGGTCTTGAACTTGATACCGCGATCGATGTCGAAGCCATCAATGGCATCCATGAGCCCGAACACGCCGGCGCTCTTGAGGTCATCGACTTCGATGCTGCGGGGAAGGGTCAACTGCAAGCGTTCGGCGATGAACTGCACAACGGGCAGGTACATCTCCATGAGCTGATTGCGCAGAGCAGGGTCGTGAGACTTGGCGTAGGTGCGCCAGAGCTTCTCATTCTCCCCACCGATTTCGCCGAAGACCTTCTTGCGCTTGGCAGGCGACTTGGCCTTTGACTTGGCCTTCGCAGTGGTCTTGCGCTTCGTGGCCTTCTTCGCGGTGGCCTTGGGGGACTTGGTGGACGACTTCTTGGCTTTGGGTGCAGCTTTCGTAACGGACATCGGCGACTTCTCCTGTTTTGTCGGCAACTGGCTGCCCGGTCAGCCGCATGGCGGTGGCCGGGCCCTTTAGTTTTGCGTCCCGCCCTTACGGACGGTTTGCCCTGTCCACCTCTAGGCCTGGAGAGCTCAGAGGTAGCGACAGCAGGAATGTTATCGGTGCAAGGTGTACAAACTGTACAAGCCACAGCTTCTGGTGGAGCGAGAAGCATGAGGGGCAGATACCGATGAAAATCAATCCTGCTGCGAGAACAACGTCACTCCAAGTGATCGTCATTCCTGAATACTAACTTAACCGTTAGTTTTCTTTTGGGAACAAAAAAATCCAAGGCCTTCTCAGGAGATCCCGCGGGCGAGGGCCAGGAGTTGGCTGTTCGCCATGAAGTGCGACGTTCAAGGCCTCGAAAAGGCCTCAAAATCCAGCGATTCAGATAGGAAGGCTGGAGGGCTTGGTCAGATTCGTCTCACCGAAATAGCCCTCGGCAAACCCAAGGAACTGGGATTCGATGAACTGCTCGAGTTCCTCTCGGCCTACCCCGTCCATGGTGGTGGCGTGGCTGTGGGTCTCGAAATCGCGGTTCCGGATGGTCTTGCGGCACTGAATGCCGAAGGTCTTCTCGTTGCTGTGGGGGTCGAGCAGGAACATCAGACGCGAGAAATAGTTGCCAATCTGGCCGTCGCTGTCGATCAACTGCTCGTCGAGGCGGAGGGCCAGCATGTACTTGCCCTCGAAGAATCCCCGGGTCAGTGCGAAGCCAGGGGCCTCGGTGAGGAAATTCTTCACGAAGTCGTCGATCACGACTTCCAGCTGCTCGCGGTACTCAAAGGCAGCCACAGTGAGTTGGGATTTCTGAATGTCAGCCTCGGAGCGGACCTTATGGGAGGCCTCGCTGCGTTTTTGGCTGGCATCGCGGATCTGCTTCAACTTGTCTTGGAAGCGAGTCGACATCGGGAGGCTCGTCTTGGAGGTGGGCATGCGAAACTCTATGTCTCTATCGGCAGATGGGCCGTGTGTGTGAGAGAAGAATACGTCGGGGAATCGAAGAGGCAAGGAGAGCCGGAAATCTATCTCCTGGATGGGGGTTCTCTGGCCAGCAGGTCAGGAATAGCGCAGCAGGGCGCGGACTTCTCGGTCTCCCAGACGATCTCTCCAGGGGATGAAATCGAGGGCGATGATGAATCCGAGGGCCGAAACCTTGGCTCCCACGTCTTCGACCAGCTCACAGGCCGCCGTGGCGGTGCCTCCGGTGGCAATCAGGTCATCGATGATGATCAGCGATTGCCCGCTCTGAACCCCGTCTCGGTGCATCTCCACGGTGTCGGTGCCGTATTCGAGTGAGTATTCGCGGGACACGGTGTCATGGGGCAATTTGCCGGGCTTTCGGATCGGGACGAAGCCGACATCCATGACAAGTGCCAGTGCGGCGCCAAAAAGAAATCCTCGGGATTCAATCCCGACAATGGCATCGCACGGAAGGCCGGCAAGCGACTCGGCGAGTTGATCGATGCTTGCGCGGAAGGCCTTGGCGTCACCCAGGAGTGGCGTGATGTCCTTGAATGTAATCCCGGGCTTCGGGAAATCCGGGATGTCGCGAATGAAGTTCTCAATGTTCGTCATCGTCGAGGGGCTCCAAGAGAGAAAGTGTAGGGGCGTTGCTCGGTTACATGCGTGCGGGCACGGGAATCCCGAGCCAGCCGAGGCCATTGCAGAGTGCCTGCCGGACACCGTGCGCCAACAGCATGCGGGCATCCGTGAGAGCGACATCTTCCGACAGGACCTTCCACGAGCGGTTGCTGTAAAGCGTGCTGAATAAAGAGGCGATCTCTAGCAGTTTGTCTGACACGTAGGACGGCTCGCAGGATTCCAGGCCGCGTTGCAACGAGTCGGGCATTTCGGAGATCGCAACGATGAGCGCAAGTTCACCGGGGCCGTCGAGCAGGTGGAAGTCCACATCAGCAGAAGGGGGCTTCCCGTAGCGAGCTTCCATGGAGGCGATGCGCGCTGCGGTGTACTGCAGGTACGGCCCTGTTTCACCGTCAAAGGCGAGCACTTCATCCCAATCGAACACGACATCGCGAACCCGGCGGTTCTTCAGGTCATTGAAAACGACGGCGCCCACGCCGATGCGGTGTGCCAGCTCATCGACATCGTCTGGAATGGGGCGGCTTTTGTCTTCTGCACCCTTCACGATGGTCTGCTTCGCGAGCGCTGCTGCCTGTTCGAGTACGTCTCGGAGCGGCACGATGTCGCCCTTGCGGGTGCTCATCTTGCGGTCCTTGAAGCGCATCAGGCCGAAAGGGACGTGCTCTATGGTGTCGAACCAGGGGCGTTCCATCAGCTCGAGCACTTTGGTCATTTGTGCGAAATGAAGCGCCTGAGAGCCCCCGACGACGTAGAGCGAGCGCACGAAATCGTAGCTCTCCTTGCGATAGCCGGCAGAGGCCAGATCGCGCGTCAGGTACAGGGTGGAGCCGTCGGCTTTGCGTACCAGAGCTGTGCCCAGATCAAATGCCTCCAGGTCCACCACGGTGGCGCCCTTGCTCTCGGTCAAGAGATTGCGTTCTTTGAGTTCTGTGAGGACAGCAGGCATCAGCCCCTCATAGAAACTTTCGCCACGCATGTCATCGAACTGAATGCCCAGCATGGCGTAGACGCGCTCAAACTCGTCGAGCGACACCTTTCTGAACAGGGCCCAAAGACGCCTCGCCTCAGCATCGCCGTTTTCAAGCAATCTGAACTTTGCGCGGGCCACGTCTTGCAGCTCGGGGTTCTTCTCCTTGGCGGCATTGAACTCCACGTACAGTTCGAGCAGATAAGCAATGCCGCGTTCGTTCAGTTCGGCCTCGTCACCCTTCTCGTCCCAGATCGCCAGGAGCTGGCCGAACTGCGTGCCCCAGTCACCGAGATGGTTGATGCCAACAGGCTGAAACCCAGCAGCTTTCAGCATGTTCACCAAAGCGTGTCCTATGACAGTGGAACGCAGGTGATGGATGCCGAAGCTTTTGGCAATGTTCGGGGATGAGTAATCCACGGTGACCGCACGGCCGCCCCCGATGCTCAGGCTCCCGAAGCATTCACCTGCCTCAAGTGCCGCAGGGAGGACCTCGCGCGCGACGGCCTCGCCGTCGAGGTAGGCGTTGACGTAGGGGCCTGTCGCGATCACTTTTTTGATTAGCCCGGTCGGCTGAATCTTCGACGCAAGGTCTTCGGCAATGGCCGGGGGAGCCTTGCGCAGTGTTTTGGCCAGCTGGAAACATGGAAAGGCGAGTTGCCCCATGCCGGGCTTCGGGGGGGTCTCCAACTGCTTCTCGACGTCAGCCACTGGAAGCTCCACGAGAGGAGCGAGGGCTTCGGCGAAGGGGCGTGCAAATCGGCTCATGGTTGGTTCAGTGATGGAGAAGCAGGAAAGCCAACAATAGGGAACCTTGCCGACCGAGCCCCGCATCCTGTTGGGAAAACATTGTCCGGGGCCGTTTGTGTCAATGAGGGCGCATGTTAGCGACCGAGCGCAGCCCCTTGCGAGTCGAGCAAGCGCAGGGCCCAGCGCCCCGCCTCGCGTGGCTGGCCGTCCGGGCGGATCAGCCCGAGGGTATGCCCGCGGTCCCTCAGGCCGTCCATGAGCAGCGCCTCGACTTCTGGTTCGGAGACCGCACGTGCGAGGCAGCCTTCGAGAAAGCGCTGTTGCGCTCGTTCTCCCACTGCGAGAGGAGAGCACCCAGCCGCGAGGATCCACCAGCGGGGCGGTGCATCCAGCGCGGAGCGCCACACACGCCAGCTTTCCAGGACGGTGTCGGCCAGGTCTGCTCCGCGCTGTTCGACGTGCTCGCGATTGTCTCCGCCGGGTTCAAGCCGAGGGCCCATGATCGCCACGTAGGGAGCCAGCGCTTCGAAGAGAGCGCGACTTCGCTCTCCATGCCCGCGGAGACGTACGGCCATTGCGGTTTGTGGGCTTGCGGTGGCCAGGCGCTCGGCCACCTCTTGTATGCGTGCAGCCCATTGCTGAGGCGTCTGGGATGCACCGAAGATCCGGGTGGCCTCGCCGTCTGGCTCCGGGAAGGGAAGCAGAACCGCGGGATGGAGTTTTCGAGCCAGGCGCTCGGCCCCTTCCAGAAAGACTTGTTCTCGGAGTGCGTGGGGCGTTGCGTCGTTCGTGGTGTCCCCGGGCATCGAAATCGACCAGGCGTCGGGAGCCCGTAGCTCGAGTACCAAGGGGCGTCCATCGTCAGGAGGAAGGTTTTGGCCGTCGTGATCGGCCGGCAGCACCCAGGAACGGAGCGTTCCCGGAGCGCCAGGCTGCTGTGGCCCCTCGGGCCGTGCGGTCACGCCGAGGGCGAGCTTGGCAGGTATGCCGACAGACTGGCGAGGTTCGTCGGCGAAGGTCGCCAGCACCTGTTCTGCTGAGCTGTGAAAGGACACCAGAATGACGGCCCCGAAAGCTGCGAGTGTCGCCGGCAGCAGTCCTCCCAGGTAATCCAGCACCGAGCGCGGTTCGCTGCGTCGAAGGAGAAAGGGGAGGTGCCAGGACAGGGTCCAACTCTGGGCGAAGGGTGAACCCAGGAGCAGTTGGAGGACCGAGTGGTCGTAGAGCAGTGTCTCTGCGGTCTGCCCTAGCGGGACTCCAGAGAGGGACAGGTCTGCCACGGTCACCGCACCACCCACACCAACATTGAACAAGACCAGTGGGATGTCGCTGAGCCGTGCACCTCGGTGCACGATCACATGAGTGTTCTGGATGAGGGTCGCCAGAAAGGCGAGAGGGAAGAGGTGGCGCACCGTGTCGGTTGTGAGCCATGCCTCGCCATTGGGGATCCATCGGTCGCGAATGAGAACTGCCGTGAGTAAGGCGAGCAGCGGAACAAGCACTCGTTGCGATAGAGGGCGTTGGGTCTCGCCTTCCTTTCGACTGCTGGCATGGAGGTTCCATGCCATGGCGACAGCGAGATAAACAAGGAAGACCGTGTGTGCGCTGATCACCGGAAAGAGTGGCCGCTAGAGATCAAGTGGCGTTGCGGGTGGGGGAGGTCTGCGCGACGATCTGCAGCGCATGGTGGGCCATGTCGCGCAGTTGTCCGTAGATGAGGCGCTCAGAAAGAAGCTGCCAACTTGCCCACACAAACTCGGAATGTTCCGTTGAGAGTACGGGGTCCGTCGCGGGCGCTTGGGCCAAGAAGTACACCGAGCGTTTCCACCCGTTCTCCGTCGAGCCGTCTTGAGTTGGATACTTGAGACAGCACCGAAAAGTGGGGTGAAGCGCAAGGCCCTGATAGCCCGTTTCTTCCCGCACTTCGCGCAGCGCCGTCGCCACTTCGTGGATATCTTCGGATTCACGGCGGCCCTTGGGAAAACCCCATTGACCGTTGTCGCGATTGCGCAACAAGAGGAGGCTGGGCTCATCGGCCGCGCTGGCTGGGCGGTAGAGCAGAATGCCGCTGGCGAGGACAGTCATGCGAACTTGTGATCACGCATTCATGGGGCCTGAAGAGCACGAGAAAGGAGGCGTTCAGTAGATGATAGGATCCGCTGCGATGCCTTCCACTACCACACAAACAGAGACGGGCCCTGGCCGGGCAGTGCCACGCATGTTCAGCAGTGCTGCCCGGATAACCTCCAATGTGCGTGTCCAGGGTGGTTGCCACGTGCTGGAGATGGAGCCGGAGTCGGCCCCGACCCTGCCTGTTCCCGGCCAGTTCGTGATGCTGAGCCATGACGATCCGGGGTTTCCGTTGCTTCCGCGGCCCTTCAGCCTCTTGGGAGCGCGAGAAACGGCAGAGGGTCCTCGGCTCTCTTTTCTGATCATGCCCGTAGGGCGGGCGACTGGCTCGCTGTGTGCGTTGACCGAGGGAGACGTTTGCCAGGTGGTTGGTCCCATGGGGCACGGACTGGAAGAAGGCTTGCCGGAGGGCCCTCTCGCCTGCGTGGCCGGGGGGTATGGCATTGCGCCATTTTTGTTTGCTGCCGAGCGTTGGCAAGCGACGGACAATCCTCGCCTGGCCTCGCTTACGGTGATCTTCGGTGCGCGTGATGCCGAGCGATTGAGTGTCGCCGATCGGTTAGAGGCGACAGGCTGTACAGTGGACCTGTGCACCGAAGATGGAAGTCGCGGAACTCGAGGGCGAGTCGACACTCGACTGGAAGCCGTCTTGGCTCGTGGAGAGTTTTCGAGCGTGTTGACCTGTGGGCCGGATGGAATGATGGAGGCGGTTGGTGGTGTCGCAAGTCGTGCGGGCGTGCCTTGCCGTGCATCTCTTGAGACGGTTATGGGTTGCGGTTACGCGGTGTGCAACGGTTGCGCGGTGGGTGTCGGCGATCCTTCTGACCCTGAAGGCTATACCTATGAGCTTGCGTGTCGTGAAGGCACGCTTTTCGATGAGGCGCGGTTGCAGTGGAACCTATTCTGAGTCGAAGTCTTCGCGTCACGGAGTACACAGATGCGATTCGTATCGGGGTGGAATCCGTCGGCATCGAGGTGCAGGCAGCCTTCGTCCAGCGCCTGCTCGACGCTCGTCACATCGTGGCGGCAGGCCGTGGCAGGTCAGGCATGATGGCCGCAGCTTTTGCCCGTCGCCTTGGCCAGATGGGCTTGGCTGCATGGGATCTCAGTGACACAACAGTTCCACGGCTGGGGAAGGGTGATGTGCTTGTGGCCGTGACCGGAAGTGGAACAACTCCCACCGTGCTGAGCCTCATGCACACGGCAAGGCGTGGAGCCGCTGATGTGTTGCTTGTGACTCGCAAGCCCGCACGTGATCCGAAAGCGTCAGATGTGGTCGTCGAACTGGGTGCTCCGCAGGGAGCCAGCGCCTACCCGCTCGGCACTCTTTTCGAAGTGACGGCCCTGGCGTTTCTGGATCTCGTGGTGGTGGATCTTCTCGGGGCGCTCGGTGCGACCGAATCTGATCTAGGTGCACGCCACACGAATCTCGAATAGTCGTGAGCCACATCAGCAAACCGCCACGGCGGTTTCCCCTCGTTGCGATTCGATTGTTTGGACTCCTGCGTTGGCTGGGGTCTGTGGTCTGGCCAGGAAAGCGCGCCTACCGCCATTACTTGTCTCACGGCGGTCTCGAGTTGACCGAGGAGGATGTTCCGGTGGCGAACTTGCCTCCGGGCTTGGATGGCTTGCGCGTGGTTCAGATCAGTGACCTGCATGCAGGTCCCTTCCTCGATCGAAAGAGCCTCGACGGTGTTCTGGATCTGGTGCGGGCAAGCCGTCCAGATGTGCTGGTGATCACGGGGGACTTCATCACCAAGAGTGCCGACGACATGCACGAACTCGGTTCTGTTTTCATGGAGATGCCGGCAGCACTGGGGAAGTTTGCGGTCTTCGGAAACCATGACTATCACGAGCGGCGCGAGGGCGAGCTTGTTGCTGCACTTCGGCGGCAGGGGGTGACTGTTCTGCGCAATGCCTCGGTGGCTCTGGCGCATCGCGGTGCGGTGTTGCGACTGGTGGGGCTCGAGGACATCGAGGAGGGCCGGAAGGTGGACCTGGAGGCCGCCCTCAAGGACAGGGCGGATCAGGATGGGGCGACCGTGCTGCTCTGTCACCACCCCGATGTCTCGTCGCGCTTGCCGAAGGGGGTTTTTGACCTCGTGCTGAGTGGTCATACCCATGGGGGCCAAGTGCGGGTGCCGGGGGCTTGGCGCGTTTGGAGTCGCTGGCTGCCCGAGCACCTGGACGGAACTCGCCCGTTGCCCGGGAGGCGGGGGCTGATGCACGTGAATCGAGGTCTCGGAGTCCTTGTACTGCCCGTGAGGATCGGGGCCCGCCCCCAGGTGAGTTGCCTGACCTTGCGCCCCACGAGGTAGGCGGCTCCCGGCTTTCTCCGAGTTGGGCGTTTCCGATACACTCACACGTCTTTTGCAGGGCTGCCAAGAGTCCTTTACGGGAGTCGCGTTGAGCGTCTCCAGGGGCTCTCTGGCTGCCACGTCCCCCAAGATCGGATGTCCCCATGACCGATGTTGTCCTCGTGAGCGCCGTACGTACCCCGATCGGCAAGTTTCAAGGCACTCTTTCAGGCTTCACTGCACCGGAACTAGGTGCTGTGGCGGCCAAGGCCGCCATCGAACGAGCGGGCATCTCGCCCGAGGCGGTGGAGGAGACGATCATGGGCAATGTGCTGGGATGTGGCCTTGGGCAGGCCCCTGCGCGTCAGGTTTCGCGGGCCGTCGGTGTGCCCGATCACACGTCTGCGCTGACCGTGAACAAGGTCTGCGGTTCGGGCCTCAAGGCCGTGATGCTCGCCGCGCAGGCCATTAAGTGCGGGGATGCACAGGTCGTCCTCGCAGGCGGAATGGAATGCATGTCAAAGGCGCCTTACTACATTCCGAAAGCCCGGGATGGTATGCGATTGGGCAATGCACAGATTGTCGACAGCATGATTCATGACGGCCTCTGGGACCCGTACTACGACATGCACATGGGTATGACGGGCGAAGCTGTTTGCCAAGAATACAATGTGACGCGGGAGCAGCAGGACGAGTTCGCAGCTGAAAGTCATCGGCGAGCGGTGGCTGCCACTCAGGCGGGTGCCTTCAAGGACGAGATTGCACCTGTTGAAATCAAGCCGCGTCGTGGTGACCCGTGGCAGTTCGAGACTGACGAAGGTCCTCGCGATGGCATCACCGCCGCGGATCTGGGCAAGATGCGCCCTGCCTTTGACAAGGCTGGGTCCGTGACGGCCGGGAATGCCAGCAGCATCAATGATGGCGCCGCCGCCACGATCGTGATGAGTGCCGAGAAGGCGGAAGAGTTGGGGTGCAAGCCTCTTGCCAAGATCACGGGATACGCTTCGGGGGGGACAGATCCCAAGTGGGTCATGATGGCACCCATGGAGGCGGTGAAGAACCTCACTGCCAAGACGGGCACAGAGGTGCAAAGCTACGACCTGGTCGAGTTGAACGAGGCCTTTTCCAGTCAGTGCGTTGCTGTGAGCGGGCTCTGGGGCGTTGATTCCGAGCGTTTCAATGTGAATGGCGGGGGAGTCGCTCTCGGCCATCCGATTGGTGCCTCCGGCACGCGTGTGCTCACGACGCTTATCTGGGCGTTGAAGAACCGTGGTCTAAAAACAGGCATGGCGACGCTGTGCCTTGGTGGTGGCGGTGCCGTCGCCATGAGCGTGGAGGTCCTCTGATCATGGGAATCCAAAACATTGCTGTGATCGGCTGCGGGACCATGGGGAATGGCATCGCTCAGGTCTGTGCGACCTCGGGTAAGAACGTCCGGCTTCTCGACCTGGACGAGGCCGTCTTGGTTCGGGCCATGGCGGGCATCGAGAAGAGTCTGGCGCGAATGGTGAAGAAAGAGAGAATCGCGGCTTCCGACGTAGCCGATATTCTTGGCCGGATTCAGACCGGTACCTCGCTTGAAGAGTGCTCGGATATCGACCTGGCTGTAGAGGCTGTCAGTGAGAACGTTCAGGTGAAGACCAAGATCTTCGCTGATCTCGACCGCATCGCACCCGACAGCGCCATCCTGGCGTCGAATACGTCGTCGATCTCGATCACCTTGCTGGCTGCGGCGACGAAACGCCCCCAGAAAGTGATCGGCATGCATTTCATGAACCCCGTTCCGGTCATGAAGTTGGTGGAAGTTGTCCGTGGACTCGACACGGACGACGAGACCACGGCAGCGGTCAACGAACTGTCGGAGCAACTTGGCAAAGTCGCGGTGCCTGCGAACGACTTTCCTGGGTTTGTGAGCAACCGCATTTTAATGCCCATGATCAACGAAGCCGTGACCTGCTTGATGGAGGGCGTGGCGACACGCGAATCGATCGACGAGATCATGAAGCTCGGAATGGCTCACCCCATGGGGCCTCTGGCTCTGGCGGACCTGATCGGCCTCGATGTGTGCTTGAGTATCATGGAAGTTCTGCACCGCGATCTTGGCGACAGCAAATACCGGCCGTGTCCGCTCTTGCGGAAGATGGTTGTTGCCGGGCACCTCGGCCGAAAAACAGGCCGCGGTTTCTACGAATACTCCTGATGACTGGAACTCAACGCGTGCTCAGGGATGTTGCTCTGCCGAGTGACCGAAGGACGCGCTATCTAAGAAGCAGCACCCGACGACAAGACGTCTGACGAGAAGTCATGGATTTCGAACTCACCGAGGAACAGCAGCTCATTCGCCAAATGGCCCGCGATTTCGCGGATCAGGTGGTCGCTCCTACGGCGGCTGCGCGTGATCGCGAACACCGTTTCCCCCTCGAGGAGTTCAAGAAGGCGGCTGAACTCGGGTTTGCCGGGATGTTGGTGCCGGAGGAGTACGGTGGAAGCGAGCTCGGTATTCTGAGCACGATTCTCGTCATTGAAGAAGTCAGTCGGGCTTGCGCCTCGACGGGCGTCACGCTGAGTGTGCATAACAGCCTCGCCTCTGGTCCGATTGTGAAGTTCGGGACCGAGTCCCAGAAGAAGATGTGGTTGCCGCGACTCGCTTCAGGTGAATACCTGGGGGCTTACGCTTTGTCGGAGGCGGAAGCGGGTTCCGATGCCGCTGCGCTCAGTTGCAAGGCGACCCGCGACGGTGATGCATGGCTCCTCAATGGAACGAAGCTGTGGATCACGAGCGGAGATCACGCGGACTTGATGATCGTGTTTGCCAGAGCAGAAGAAGGCATCACAGCATTTCTCGTGGAGTCAAAGTCCCCAGGCTTCGGTGTGGGCAAGGTTGAGGAAAAGCTGGGCATTCGGAGTAGTTCCACGGTTGAGGTCATTCTCGACAACGTTCGTGTGCCCGCTGAAAGTGTGCTCGGCTCTCCGGGCGAGGGCTTGAAGATCGCGTTCTCCACCTTGGATGGAGGGCGCATCGGCATTTGCGCTCAGAGTCTTGGGATTGCGCAAGCCAGCCTTGATGCTTCGATCAAGTACGCCCATGAGCGTGAGCAGTTCGGGCGCCCACTGAAAGCCTTCCAGGCTGTGCAATGGAAGATTGCGGAGATTGCGTCGAATCTTGATGCAGCACGGTTGATGGCGCGCAAGGCCGCGTGGCTGCGCGATCGCGGCGATCCGCATACACGGGAAGCAGCGCAGGCAAAGTTGATCTGTTCGCAACTTGCGAATCGTGCGGCAGACGAAGCCGTGCAAATACACGGAGGCGCTGGCTACACAACTGAATTCCCTGTAGCACGCTACTTCCGTGATGCGCGCATTACGGAAATTTACGAAGGGACAACCGAGGTGCAGCGCATCGTCATTGCCCGTGAGCTCATGGGGAGATGACAGAGTTGGCATCTTTGGACGAACAGGAACTTGTTGTGCGGCTGCGGCGCGGTGACCAGCGTGCCTGTGCCCGACTGATGACCTGGGCGGAGCGCAACGACCCTCGCTTCGCTGTGCAACACCGTGCCTTTTGTGACGAACTCGGAGTTGCGCAGCGCATCGGTATTACAGGGCCCCCGGGGGCTGGCAAGAGCACTCTCGTGGAAGGACTCGCATCTCACTGGCGCGAGTCGGACGACCGAAAGATCGGCGTGGTGGCTGTGGATCCAACCAGTCCCTTCACCGGAGGTGCGCTGCTCGGTGACCGAGTGCGTATGTCGCGCCTCGTGCTCGACCCCGGGGTTTTCATTCGCTCGATGGCTACGCGAGGAGTTTTTGGCGGGCTGGCTCGTGCGACGGATGATCTGGCGGATGTGCTCGATCTCTTTGGTTGTCACTCGATCATGGTTGAGACAGTCGGGGTTGGGCAGAGCGAGGTGGATATCGCTCGTAGTTGCGATCTCACGCTTGTGGTGCTGCATCCTGGCGGTGGAGATACGATTCAGGCGATGAAAGCCGGTCTGATGGAAGTCGCAGATATCTATGTGGTCAACAAGGCCGATATGCCCGGGGTCGACCGCCTCGTGCAAGAGCTGTTCGACGTCCTCGAGTTACGCGAAATTCCTGAAGATCAGCAACCGCCCATTCTGACTGCTGTGGCGAGTACCGGCCAAGGAGTTCCCGAACTCGCGGAGGCCATTGACGGCATGGTGCGAGATCGGCGTGATTCAGGTCGTCAAGCAGAGCGACGGCAGGACAACTTGGAGCGTCGGATTCGGCGTCTCGTGGACGGTCGCTTGCGGCATGAGGTTTGGCAGGCTCGTGGGCTTAGCGATCTGCTTCACCAGCGCTTGGCCGAGGGCGGTAAGCTATCCGCCTACGAGTTGGCTGACGAGGTCTTAGATCAGTACCAGCAGGCCGCCGGCCATCCCGCCAATTTACTAGGCAATATTTCGCAGACGGATCCCGAGGACAGCCCATGAAAACCGTCGACACTGCATCTGGCGACAAGACGCAATCAAGGCCTGCTAAGTTTGTGACCTGGCAGGAGGCTTTTGGCGCTGTGCCCCAGCGAAATGCTCCCTTTGAAACGGTGTCCTGCGAACCCGTGCCGCCGCTCGTTACAGAGCATGATGTCGCAGGACTAGACGCTGATACGGATATCGGACTGCCCGGGCAGTTTCCGTTCACTCGAGGTCCGTACGCGAGCATGTATCGGACACGCCTCTGGACCATGAGGCAGTTTGCGGGCTTCGGTTCGGCTAGCGATACCAACGCTCGGTTTAAATACTTGCTCGAGAGAGGGCAGGACGGACTCTCTGTGGCCTTCGACTTGCCGACGCTCATGGGTTACGACGCAGACCATGAGCACAGCGTTGGCGAAGTGGGGCGTTGCGGTGTGGCCGTGAGTTCGCTGGCTGACATGGAGACGTTGTTTGACGGGGTCCCCATGGCCGAAGTCACCACGTCGATGACTATTAACTCGCCGGCAGCAATCGTCTGGGCGATGTATCTGGTCACAGCTCAGAAGCAAGGCTGCAAGCTGGAGCAACTGGGCGGCACGACACAGAACGATATTCTCAAGGAATACATCGCTCAGAAGGAGTACATCTTTCCACCTGCGCCGAGCATGCGGTTAGTCGTGGACACGATGGACTTCGCAGCGAAGCATGTGCCGCGCTGGCACCCCGTCTCAATTTCTGGCTATCACATTCGTGAAGCTGGGAGCACGGCGGTGCAAGAACTGGCATTCACTTTGGCTGACGGTTTCGCCTATGTAGAGGCTTGCATGGAGCGCGGAATGGACGTCGATTCGTTCGCTCCGCGTCTTTCGCACTTCTTCAATAGCCATGTCGACTTTTTCGAAGAGATTGCGAAGTTCCGCGCGGCGCGTCGCATCTATGCCCGTCGAATGCGCGACAAGTACGGAGCGAAGTCACAGCGCAGCCAAACACTTCGTTTTCATACGCAGACGGCGGGTTGCAGTCTCACGGCACAGCAGCCATACAACAATATTGTACGCACGACCTGGGAGGCGCTTGCTGGCGTGTTGGGCGGTACGCAAAGCCTTCACACCAACAGCATGGATGAAACCTTTGCCCTGCCCACTGAGAAGGCCGTCAAGATCGCTCTTCGTACGCAGCAACTGATCGCCTACGAGTCGGGTGTCGCGAACACCATTGACCCTCTCGCGGGCAGTTGGTTTGTCGAAGATCTCACCAATCGAATGGAGCAAGCTGCCGAGGAGATTTTTGAGCAGATTGATGAGATGGGCGGCGTGATTGCGGCCATCGAAAAAGGTTGGTTTCAGCGAGAGATCGCACGGAGTGCTTACCAGTATCAGCGTGAGGTGGAGGCTGGGCATCAGGTGATCATTGGCGTCAACCACCACAAGGAAGACGAGCAAGAGGAAGAGAAGATCGATTTGCTGGAGATCAGTCTCGATTCAGAGCGGGAGCAGGTCGCTCGCTTACACAAGGTCAAGTCCACTCGAAGCGCCGCAAAGGTTGAAGAGTCTCTCGCTCGTATCCGCACGGATGCGAATGGAAGCGTGAATCTGATGCCGGCCTTCATGCAGGCCGCAGAAGCCTATGTCACGCTTGGAGAGATGACAGATGTGCTTCGTGAAGAGTTCGGAACCTACCGGGAAACGCCCACATTCTGATTGCCCGAAGCAGCACCTTTCTCATGGCTTGCGAACAACTCGCCCGCCACAACATTCAGGAACAATGAACATGGAACAACCGATACGAGTTCTCGTTGCGAAGCCAGGCCTCGACGGCCATGACCGAGGAGCCAAGGTGGTTGCAGCTGCCTTGCGTGATGCAGGCATGGAGGTGATTTACGGGGGCCTTCATCAGACTCCGGAGGCGATCGTGCAAATGGCCGTGCAGGAGGACGTCGATGCCGTCGGGCTGTCGATTCTCTCGGGTGCGCACATGACGCTTTTTCCCAAGGTTAAAGAGCATCTGAATCGTGCTGGCGCAGAGTCCATCTTGCTGACCGGCGGCGGCATCATTTCAGCCGGGGATATGGACAAACTCGAGAAGCTAGGCGTCGGCCAGCTGTTTGGCCCTGGGTCGCGACTCGCAGATCTGGTCGATTACATCGAGAAAGAAGTGGCTCGGCGCCGGACAGCGACGCGGAGTGCATGACATGACCGCAAACTCTCGCAAGACGACTCCTCAACCGATGCCAGATCGCGAGATCCTCAATATCGACGGAGCTGCCGCTCTCTTGGGTGTCAGTGTCAAAACATTCAGTAAAGTGCTCCGGCAGGGTGACGTGCCGGGGCGCAAGGTCGGCCGCGAGTGGAAATTCTCGCGTCAGGCGCTAATCGACTGGGTCGGTAAATCCAAATCACGACATTTCATGGAGTCGGAAAGCGGTGTGATGCCCGCTCCTGAACGGCCTGCACGAAGTGGAGGAAGTTCGCGACGCCAAGGTGATGGTTTCTCGGTGGATAACATGTGATGGGCATCGTTGTGCCGCTGACTCTGTCCGAAGAGCAGCAAATGCTTCGGGATACCGTTCGTGATCTGGCTCGCGAAGAGCTTTTGCCGCAGGCCATCGAGATCGATCGGGAAGCGCGCTTTCCGGTGGAGACATTTGCCAAGCTGGCTGAACTGGGCCTTCTGGGAATGCCTGTTCCCGAGGAATACGAGGGCGTCGCTCTCGACTCCGTCTCCACCAGCCTCGTCATCGCTGAGGTGGCGAAGGCTTGCGGGTCCACCGCTCTGGGAATCGCGGCCCACAATTCGCTTTGCCTTTGGCCGATCTTTGAATTCGGGTCTGATGACCAGCGTGCGCGTTATGTGGCAGACCTGGCATCCGGCCGAAAGCTGGGAGCTTTCGGGCTGACCGAATCAGGCGCCGGATCAGACGCGGGGGGGACCAGGACCGTGGCCGTTCGAGACGGTGACGATTGGGTGCTGAATGGCTCGAAGTGCTTCATCACCAACGCCAATTTCGCAGAAACCTTTGTGGTGACAGCGGTGACGGATCGCGATGCCGGCCCCAAGGGCGGTATCTCGTCATTTATCCTTGAGAAGGGAATGAATGGCTTCGGCATCCATAAGGGTGACGAAAAGCTTGGAATGCGCGGATCGGATTGGGGTGAACTGACCTTCGCGGACGTCCGTGTTCCTGACTCTCAGCGGCTGGGAGACGAGGGGCAGGGCTTCGTCAATTTCATGAAAACCCTCGACGGGGGCCGCGTGGGCATCGCCGCGCTCGCGCTGGGATTGGCCGAAGGAGCTTACGAACTCGCCCTCAAGTACAGTCACGAGCGCCAGGCTTTCGGCAAGCCCATTGCCAAGAAGCAGGCTGTCGCTTTCATGCTGGCCGATATGGCCACCCAGATCGAGGCCGCACGGGCCCTGGTCATGGCGGCTGCGGTCAAGAAGGATGCTGGCCTGCCCTACAGGAAGGAGGCCGCCATGGCGAAGCTGTTTGCTTCGGAGATGGCCATGAAAGTCACTTATGATGCGATCCAGGTGCACGGCGGTTACGGTTTTACGACCGAGTATCACGTCGAGCGCATGTACCGAGACGCCAAGCTTTGTACTATCGGCGAAGGCACGAGCGAGATTCAGCGCATCGTGATCAGCCGTGAGATTCTTGTTCATTGATTGATGTAGCCCCCCCCCCGCATTCGGACGCCATGACCCCGAACAATTCTCTGGTGGCTGCGGCCACCGAAGGGGGCGTTGAAGCCCTCGAATCTGCTTGGCTTGCGACGATGGATGAGCCCTGCGAAGTGCGTTCCTACCTTGATGCACTTGCCGTTCTCCCTGATCCCCAGCAAAGAAGCGCCGCGCCAGCATTGCTTCTGCCGTTGCTTGAGGCTTATCAAACCCGTGACGCGCATGCAGATGTCATTGAGGTGATCAAAGCCATGCACGATGTGCATGCCGGGAGTCGAGGCATGGACCTGCAGCAAATAGGTCTCGACGCCATTTCTGCGCTGTACGGCAAGGAAGACTGGTACGACCTCTTCCTCGGGCTGGCAAAGATCGATGATCTCGACCCTGCCGAAGGCATCGAACGGTTTCAGAAACTGCTGTCACTACTCCCGGGTTCTCCTGTCTATCACCGGACAGGTTGGGGCGACGGTGTTGTCACGGCCATCGAACTGGCTGAAGATAGTTTTCGCGTGAGGTTCCGGTCTGAAACTTTTGAGCGTTCGATGCCGTTCACGACAGGTCTCGAAGTGCTCACGGTGCTGCCACCGGAAGACCTTCGTGCGCGCCTGCTTGTGGATGAGGAAGGGCTGAAGCAGGATGCTCAAGACGATCCCGCAGCGCTCTTGAAAGCTGTGGCTCGACTGCACAAAGGGCGAGCGGGCAGCAAGGAGATCAAGCAGTGGCTTTGTGGGTCTGTGATCCCGGCGAGTAAGTGGGCTAGCTGGTGGCGCAAAGCGAAGGTCGCGGCAGCGCAAGACCCCTATCTCGCTGTGGACAAGCCAAGTCGGCCTGTTTTCGTCCTGCGCAAGCGCGCTCTTTCTCCAGATGATGAGACGCGTGAGGCCATGGCCGATGCCAAGGGTCTCGTGGGTCTGCTCGGCGTTGTTCGCGGCCCGTTGTCGCTTGAGCCACGTGAGGAGTTGATGGCCTCCATGCTGGATAAACTCGCAGAAGGCGTGGCAGATGACGGCGCCGAGTCAACGGCACGTGCCGAGGCTGCGGTCGCTTTGGCGCGACATGGTCGCTGGACGCAAGAGGAGGCCGGCCGCTGCCTCCACAGCATCATCGAAAATGACCCTCTCGGTTTTGGCGGACTTGTGGCTCGCATGAATCCTGCGCCTTTGCGCAGGGAAGCTCTCGAAGCGTTCATGATCGCTGAGCCACAGCTCTGGTCGGATGGTCTCATTGCAAACCTGGCTGTCCTGCCTCCGCACATTTTGGAAATCGTGGCTGAGAGACTCGTTGCAGGAGGCCGTGCCGGTGCATTGGCAAACCGCTTCCATATTTTCTTGCTCAGCCCGAGCAAGCAGCCAGCAACTGTTCTCCGTCTTTCGAAGCGCTATGCAGCAGGACTTTTCGAGGGAGTTGAAGAAGCGCCCTCTATCTCCGAGGTCTTCATGGGCATCCTCCACCTGGCGGAGACACAAGCTTTCCCCGCGATTCGCGGTAAGAAAGATGCCAAGGACACCATGGAAGGTGTTTCGGATTTGTTGCTCGGCAAGCGTGCAACGTTGCTGCAGACCTTTGCCAAGGCGGCCTTGCGTTCAGATATGGAGCGCGCCATGAGCGTGCTCGCGCGTTGCCGTGCGATGCCAGACAGCATCGTCACTGCGATTTCGAATGCATGCAAAGAGAGCTTCCCGGATCTCGTGCCGCGCGACGACACGCCTTTCTGGGACAGCAACAATATCTTCTGCAGTCGGGAGGGAATCGCACGCCGACAGGAAGAGTATCGCGTGCTGCTTGAGGAAAAGATCCCCGAGAACAGCGCAGCAATCGGCAAGGCGGCTTCCTATGGAGACCTGTCCGAAAACTTTGAGTGGACAGCCGCTATTGAGCAGCAACGTCAGCTCACCGAGCGCGCTGCGGCTATGGAGGCCGAACTGAAGCTGGCGCGGGCAATCGAAGATCAAGACTTGCCCCCCAAGATCGTTGCTCCTGGTATGCGTGTTTCTTACATGGAATCTGGAAACGTGAAAGAAATCGCGATCCTGGGGCCTTGGGATCCTGGAGAGGACGTGGTCAGCTATCGGGCCCCCGTTGCGGCGGGCATGCTGGGTGTTGAGGAAGGTGCTCGTGCCACACTGGAGTTGCCTAGCGGGCAGGTCGAGGTCACTATTCAGTCCGTGGTCCAGGCCTTGTAAGGCCGTGTGCGGAGCCGAGTGACCCTCGGATCTGCGGCGGGTGGCCTGACCGAGTCGTTCCACCCCGTCGGGCGGCCCATGTCCGAATCAATGTCGAGTGCTCACGATCAGGTCGGACCGCAAGCTGGCGGTCCTAGTGATTCAGAGATTCGCGCTGCTGCGGAAGTTGCTGGTACGCACCGTGTGAGCGAAGCCGGCGACGCCACAGATGCCAGCCCTGCCAGTGCATCTCATGGACGCATGGCGAATCGGCCAGCGATGGGCCTTTGGGAAACGCTCTATGAGCGCCGGACGACAAGAAAGTTCGATGCGACTCGCCCTGTTCCGCGTGAGCTTGTGTTGGAACTTCTCGATGCCGCGTTGATCGCTCCCACGTCTTGCAATCTTCAGATGTGGGATTTTGTGGTGGTTGATGATCCCGACCAGCGCGAGCAACTCGGTCGGCTGTCGCTTCAGGTGCTGAGCACTCCAGTTTCCATCTTCGTTGCCTATGGCAAAGAATACAGCGAAGAGGGGCATGCCAACGTGCAGTCTGCGGCGGCTGCCATGCAAAACATGTCTCTGGCGGCACACGCTCTCGGAATGGGGACATTCTGGATCAATCAGCTTGGACCCCGAGAGCAGGTGGGCCACATTCTGGGGCTCCCCGCAGATCGTGAGGTGGTGTGCGCGCTGGCTGTGGGTTGGCCGGAGACATACCCCACAAAGGTGCCGCGACGAAGGCCGTTTGAGCATGTCGTGCACTGGAATCATTTTGGCGGCCAGCCCATCCCCAGCAGTCCTTATCCACTCGACTGGACCATGGACCTCATCCGCGATTACCAGCAGGCTCGCGTGCTTAATGGGAACCGTTACAACAAGAGCCGCCCGTGGGAAATGGAGGGCATGCTCGAGGCCGCCAAGCGACTCGATTCCTCAGCAGAGGCTCCCTCTTCCGAGGCAAACATGCCTCGCTGGCTCGACGTGCTGCCTGTGCACGGTCTGTTCACCGCGGCCATGGCTCGCAAGCACCCTCGCTATCGCTGGTCCGTTTTGGAGCTGTCGGAGGATGTGGCGCGCTTCGCAGCTAAGCGCTGCCTGCCGCCGGCCAAAGCCGAGGCTCTTGTCTGGGTGCCCGGACAAAGCGTTCCCGATTTTTCGGGGGCTTTTGACCGAGTTAGCGTTGTTCATCGTCTTGAGAGCTTGCCCGTTGAAGCGCAGTTGCAACTCTTGAAGTGCTTGCGAGATATGCTGGCGCCGAGAGGGGTGCTGTTACTGAAATTTGTTAGCGCGCGTTCATTCCATGGCATTGCAAGTTGGATGCATGCACGACGCGGTGGACCTGGAGGAGTTGAATACGTCCTTGCGCCGGACCCAAACCTCGGTCCCTTCGAAGCGATGATGCCGGCTGCAGTGTCACGTTTACTAAAAGATGCAGGACTGCAGGTTTTCACTGAGTTTGCAGAAGATGTTGTGCCTACGGTAGGAGAGGTCGAATTTCGTACGCGCAACATGAGTGCATTCAAGCGAGCGTGTGTGCGGGGTGGGGTCTCGCTTGGACGATTACTTGGAGCAATTCCTGGTGCGAGATTCTTCGCACGAAGTCGGACGCTTTTGCTGCGTAGGGGCTGATTGCGAGAAGCAGGCGGAGGCAGCTGAACCCTCCGCTGCTCTCAGAGAGGTCGGCGGGAGGCCAGGTGCCAACTCAGTCGAACCTCAGCGTTGTGGGCCCCAGGGCAACGAGTTTGCGATTGATTGAGGAATTCGCGCTCTGATCGCGTTCACTTTGCTCTTGCCGTGGAATCGGCGCTTATCGAGTTCAAGGCATGGGTTGCGAGGAAGGCCTGTGCGTTCGACGGATCGGAAATCTCTGCGTATGGTGGGGGGCTCAGGGCTGGCGTGTCGTGGCGCCGTGGGTGTCGTCCCCCTGATTCGCAGAAATCTACGCCTCAGGTTTTCTTCTGGGCAGGGTCGAACCTCAAGCCCGGGCCAGGCCACAAGGAGCAGGTGCATGTCATCGAACGCCGCCGGAATACCTGCCGGGCGACTCGCTCAGTACGCGATGCTCGTCGCCAGCATTCCGGGTTTGGAGCGCCGAGGAAGCAAAGCTCCCTACACGTCACTGAATGGCAATAAGTCCAGTTTCTTGGCTGACACGGGGAGCTTGGCCTTGCGACTCGATGCCGAGGGCCGCGATGAGTTCATGCGTGCTCATGGAGCGAAGTTGTGTGAGCACCACGGCAGGGTGATGAAAGAGTTCGTTGCTGTGCCAGAGGGTCTGTGGAAAGACCGGAAGGTCTTGCGAAAAGCTTTTGTCTCCAGCGTGGCTTATGTCGGTTCGCTTAAGCCGAAAGTCAGCAAGAAGAGCAAGTTTGCAGAGCCGTTGGCTGCCGATGACCCCAAGTGGAAGAATGCTGAAAAATCTACTGCTGTGGGTAAGAAAACGGCTCAGAAAGAAAAGGGCACCAAGAAGTCCTCTGTCAAAAAGACGGCGCGGCGACGCAAAGCGGTCGCCCGCTAGTGACCTGCTACCACTCGCCTGCATAGCTGGTGTTGTAGGGCGCAGTTTCCTCACAGAGCGACTCGTGCAATAGGTTCAGAATTTGCCGCATGTGCTGGTGGTCATGGTCTATCCACGCAGCCATGAGGTCGCCAGCCGACACTGTTCCGAGTGTTGGGTGGTCGTGTGTCGTGCCCCAATCGGGTGTACGAAGGTCTTCTAGCCAGGCGATCGATCGATCTCGCTCTGCAAGAAAGCGCCGAACCGAGTCTTCATAGTTTTGCGCGGCATAGTCACGAGATGTGACCCAGCCTTCGGGGTCAATCGTTGGCCAGGCAGTCCCCTTCTTGTGAAGCGTGTGGTCGAGACGGACCTTGAAGTCGTCGCGTTCTTCATCAGCAAGGTGGTTCGCCACGATCAGTAACGACCACTTGTGGGGCGCTGGTGTCCACCTCGCGAGCCTCCCCATGTCTCCGAGGTCTTGCAAGAGGCTTCGGAATGTCACGGCATTCCGGCGGAGGCGCATGATAGCGCGGGGTAGTTCCACGAATGGCTCTCCGAAGTGGGCAGCAAAGTGGGCAACAAGGGATGAATGTTGTTCACGCACCGCGAGGTTTAGAGAACCGTATCATGAGACCCTGGAGAACTGATCTTCGAGCCATAACGGGAGTGTGCGCACATGGGCGATGTTGAAGAGAGTGGCTTCTGGCGCTCGGCGTGTTTGTTTTGTGCCATCACTTGCTCCGGACTTTTTCTTGGGGAGGCGGTTGCGCAGCAAGGCCATGAAACGGACTCGCCTGACCGGACTCGGCCTCCGAACATTGTGTTCGTGATGGCGGATGATCTCGGTTATGGGGAACTGGGTTCGTACGGGCAAGGCAAGATTCGGACGCCTGTGCTCGACCGACTCGCTTCAGAAGGTATGAGCTTGACTCAGCACATTGCGGGTAACGCCGTGTGCGCCCCCTCGAGGTGTGTTCTTTTGACTGGTCTGCACCCTGGACATGCGCAGGTGCGCAATAACAAGGAAGTGAAGCCTGAAGGGCAAATGGCACTGGCAGAGGGCACGCTTACCATGGGGACAGCGTTCGGGGAGCACGGCTACGCAACGGGGGCATTTGGGAAGTGGGGGCTGGGTGCACCCGGATCAGACGGTGCACCACTCCAGCAGGGATTCGACCGATTCTATGGCTACAACTGCCAACGAGTCGCACACAACTATTACCCGACGTCTCTCTGGGATGATGAAACGGTTGTGGAGTTGGACAACCTCGACTTTCCGGCCCATGACCGATTGACGGAGTCCGAACACCCGGAGGACCCATCTTCTTACGCCCGCTTTTCAGGGAATGATTACGCACCCGACCTGATCACCGAGGAGGCGTTGGATTTTATCGATGCGCATCGCGATGAGGCGTTCTTGCTGTACTGGCCGACGATTGTGCCGCACCTCGCATTGCAAGTCCCGGAGGACTCACTCGCCGAATATGCGGGGCTCTGGAACGATCCACCCTATGTGGGAGGCAAGGCGTACTTACCGCACGTGTCGCCACGGGCTGCATACGCTGCCATGATCACTCGAATGGACCGGGACGTGGGGCGCCTCATGAAGCGAATCCAGGAACTGGGGCTCGACGACGACACGATCTTCGTCTTCACGAGCGACAATGGTCCGACTTACGATCGACTCGGCGGCTCGGACAGTGATTTTTTTGAGAGCTCAGGGGGCTTGCGTGGGCTCAAGGGATCGCTCTACGAGGGAGGTGTGCGTGTGCCGTGCATCGTGCGCTGGCCAGGTGTGATCGAGCCGGGCACGCATTCGGATCGCTTGACTGGTTTCGAAGATTGGCTGCCGACGTTGCTGGAACTCTCCGGGAATGAGGCGGTTTCGAGTGAGCATGAAATGGACGGCATCAGCTTCGCGTCCACTCTGCTGGGTGAAAGCCAGGCATCACGCCCCTTTCTCTATCGTGAGTTTTCGGGCTATGGCGGGCAGCAGTCGGTGCGGCGTGGAGATTGGAAGCTTATCTATCGAGATCTCCGCAAGCTGAAACCGGGCACTGCGCCGACTGCGGAACTTTACGACTTGTCGACTGACCCAGGGGAAACGACAAATGTTGCAGATGAATTTCCAGAAGTCATGGCAGAGCTTGCTCAGGTCATGACTGAGCAGCACCAACCGAGCGACGCTTTTCCCATGGCCGCGTTGGATCGAACTGAACGGTAACGTGATGGTCGCGTGTCCCCATCTGAGTTTGCAGGAAGGCAGGAAATTGGATGAGCGAGGAGGTGGATTTGGAATCAGTGGATTGGTTCACCATGGAGGAGGCAGCAGCCGCTTTGCGGTCGGGCCAATGCTCTTCGCGAATGTTGACGGAAAGGATGCTTTCGCGCATCGAGGCCTACGATGACACCCTGAACAGCTTCATGACTGTGACGAGTGAGGAGGCCCTCAGAGCGGCCGATGTCGCCGACGAAGAGTTGTCTCAGGGCATGGATCGAGGGCCACTGCAGGGGATTCCTGTGGCAGTGAAAGACCTCTTCGAGACCGCTGGCGTTGTCACGACAGCCGGCACAAAGCTCTGGGAGCACCGAGTCCCCGAGATGGACGCAACTGCGGTGAAGCGCCTGAAGAAAGCCGGCGCCGTCTTGCTCGGAAAGACAGGCATGCACGAATTGGCCTGGGGGTCGACCTCCGTGAATCCGCACTACGGGGCGATTCGTAATCCGTGGAAGATTGACCACCATCCGGGCGGTTCGAGCGGAGGGTCGGCAGCGGCAGTTGCGGCAGGGCTCGCCTTTGCGGCACTCGGTACCGACACCGGGTGTTCTGTACGCCAGCCCGCACACTGCTGTGGAATCGTGGGTTACAAACCGTCATTTGGATTGGTGAGCAAGGCGGGAGTTGTTCCATTGGCTCGCTCACTGGATCACGTGGGTGTTCTGGCTCGGTCTGTCGCTGATGCGGCTTGGACCGTGATGGCATTGACGGGGCCAGACGCTTTGGATCCTTGGTGTCTCGATCGCGACCCGCCAGATGTGACGCACGCGCTAGGCGATTCTGTGGCTGGTGGCACGGTTGGCGTGCCGCGCAGTTGGTTTTTTGACGACGTGGATCCAGATGCGATTGCACTCGTAGAGGCTTCGTTAGATGTTTTTCGCTCACTCGGCGTGCGAGTTGTAGAAGTTGAACTGAAAGATATGCCGGAAGTGGCGGAAGCCGTTCTGACAACTTTTTCAGAAGTCGAGGCGACTCACGGAGAAACGCTTAGAGCGCATCCGGATGAATTCAGCGACGAGATTCACCAGAAGATCAAAACCATTTCGGTCAAAACCGCAGCTGAGTATGCCGAAGCTCAACGAATACGAGCGGTTTTTCGAATGCAGGTCCGGGATGTGATGAAGGAAGTGGACGTGCTTGCGTTGCCCACGTCCAGGTTACTTGCAGAATCGTTTGCCGTTCAGTCGCCTCGCCGATCCGCTGACCGTTCGCGCAATACGAGGCCATTCAATTTCACGGGGCAGCCGGCTGTGTCGGTCCCTTGTGGCTTCAGCTCGGCAGGGTTACCGGTGGGACTCATGCTTGTGGGGCGTTGCTTTGAAGATGCGCGCACACTCCAGTACGCCCAGGCATTCGAGTCAGCGACACCGTGGTCGAGAAAGCATCCGGAAGCGTTTGCGTGATCGTGATGTAGACGTTTGGATCGACGCTTAGCTGCTGGTGACCACGCGCTCGAGATCTGTCGTCCGCAGGACACGCCGATCAGTGCCGGTACCCACCGTTTCTTCGATGCGAAGGTGATTCGCGTCGAGTCGGCGAAGCGTTTCATGCTCTGCTTTTTCTTCGGTGTCGGCGAATCGCTCGAAGAGCGCGCCTCCTTCGCCTAGCATGCCTTTGTGGTGCGAGATGTGCGTGTCCTGGGAGCGCAGCCGCCAGCCTTCCCAAGTTTTTGTGCCATTCATCCATCCACGCACAAAAAGTCTACTTTGCGCATCCTCTTCGCTTGCTGTGCCCCAATCGACTTTGCTGCCAGTTCGCGTTTCGAGGACGTCGAGCACAAGAGCGTCTTTGTTAAGTAATCGGGTTTGCAGGCGTGCCGCTCGCTGTTTTCCCAGTTCATCGGTTTGCGTTCCAACCCATGTCCCGAGGAGCCAGTCGAGTCCTCGTGATTCCGGATGGGGGGAAAGGCCCCCCTCGGACCAATCGGTCTGAAAGAGTTTTTCCTGAGACACTTCATCCGGCATATGAGTGCGCGAAAACTCCATAATCCAGTCGGTTTTCCATGTGACGCCGAAGTCCTGTGTTGTCGCTGCGTCCCAGCGCATCGTTTCGGAGCGGCAATCAGAAAATGTGTATCGCGTTTGACGTGGGCCACTCTCGGGCGCAATAAACTCTCCACGTCCATGGCGAAAGGTTCCGTGGACCTGGCCGAAGCTTCCATCGCCACCTGTGGTCCAGTAGAGCAGCATCGACCAGCGGTCTGCGGATGGATCGTAGGTGAGTAAATTGAACCCGTTCAGAACCGAACCGTTAATCGAACCGGCCCATTCTTCGAGTACGGCACGGCCACCCATGAGAGGGGTGATGCGAGCGCGGGCGAGATCGCCGTCGATCCAGCGGCCTTGTTCATTCAGGTGCCGATTGCGAACTGTCCACTCACCCAGCGAAAAGTCGAACTGGTGGCTTGGATCTGTGGTCGAATTTGCGACCGGCTCTGTTTCGGAAGGTAGCCGGAACGGCTCTATAAGAGGGGGCGGACAGCTTGCGTGGGGCGAGATCGCAAGAGGTTCCGGCGCGCCTGAGCATATCGGGATGAGTGCGCCCAAGAGGGTCAGATACATGCACTTAATCGTACACCCTCCTGGCGATCTCCGTGGGGCGCCGGCTCTTCAATCCGCGCTAGATGAAAATGCGTTTGCTTTGGTCACGTGGACGGCATGCTTTCCTTGCGTGTGAATTCGCAGTAGTGAAAGATTGTCGGGTGGGGCAATTTGCCAGCCAGTCTCTCGGACAGCGTTAGATGGCGAATATGAACACGTTTTCTTGCACCAGAACGGCAAGAGCCGTACACCCACTCAAGCGCCCACATCCCGTAGACCTTTTTCTGGAGCTCGCCCATGCAAGCCAAGATTGTCCGACCTGCTGACGTCCTGATGCGCAGTGTGGAGGGTGCCGTTCCAGATCTACTTGCCATCATGGAGTGGGATGCAAGTGAGGCTCCTGAGCAAGGTGCGTGGAGCCCCAAGCAGGTTTTGGGGCACTTGGTCGACCTGGCGACGGCTCATCACCAGCGATTCGTTCAGTCGCAACTACAGGATGACCTCGTCTTTCCGAGCTATGAGCATGAGGACTGGGTGGTGGTCCAGCGCTACAACGAGGCTCCCTGGGCAGAACTGGTTGAGCTATGGCGGCAGTTGAATGGGCACCTTGCCCACATCTTTCGCACGATGCCGGAAGAAGATGTCCATGTGGTGTACACCAGTCACAACTTGCACAAAATCGCGTTTCGGCCTGTAGAAAAGAGTGCGCCCGTGACACTTCACTGGCTGCAAGAAGACTATGTGCTGCATGTGCAACACCATCTTGGGGGCATTGCGGGAGTGGACTAAGCGCACCGAGGCTCGGTGCAAATGTGATGGATGGTTACGAACTGCTGGTTCGCCGACCATCCAACTCTTACTTCGTCTCGGTTTGTTCCCCAGAGCCCTCTTTGCAGCACACGGTGGTTGCGCTTTTCATTCCTTTCTGACAGCACTCGGCCATTTCGGATCGAAGTTTGAGGGCTTTGGCACAGCATTCGGGGCGATCCGTGTTTTCTGGCAGCATGCCCTGAGTGCAACAGCCGGTCATTTCAGAAGTTGGTTTGCCCAGGTTCTCCACGCAGCAATTGTCCATCTGGCGGATGAGCTCGGATGCTTTCTGGCAACACTCGGGTTCTCCCGAGGGCGCCTCCGCGCCACATGAGGGAGAAATCAAAGCTGTGAGGCCAAGGAGCAGTATGGCGAGTGCCAGGCGCGGAAGGTCATGTCGCATGGGGGCTCTCCAGTCAGTGGGATGGGGGGTAGGCCATGACTTCGGCAGCGGCTCTCAGATCTCTACTGAGGGTCGTTTCGCCGTAGCCATGGCATGAAATGCTAGCGGCCCTGCCCTTGCAGCCGAAGGAGTGTGCTCCCCATTGTGAACAAAGAAAGTTGCCACTCCCCGGGGGGCTCATGGACGCTTCACCGGGCAGAACTCTCGGAAGGCGTGCTGGAGCTTCGCATTCAGCAAGATGGCGTGCCGCTTTCCCTCGGGCAATTCATCAGCTTGTTGTGTGAGTGTCGCAGCTTTCGGGTCTTTTTTGATCGTGCACTCTCATCGGCACCCTTCGACGCGATGTTCTGGGAGATGCCCGCTGTGACTCGATTGACGCTTGAGCAGCCGTTTCGCTGCGTGTTGTTGAATGCTCCTGTTCTGAATGCGGCGATGCCTGATCCACATGTGTTTTCTGCGAAGCTCGAGGAAGTCGGCTCGTCGGGTGTAGGGGTTTTCCCTAATCTTGGCGGAGATGCATTGCTGGTGGTGCCAGCGGCGTACACGGATGATGCGGCGTATCCACACCTGGTGGTTTTTTTGAGAAAGGCTCCTGCCGAGCAGCGTGACGCTTTCTGGGCAGCCGTAGGAGAGGCAGTGCAGTCTAAGGTCGGCGCCCAGCCTCTCTGGCTCAGCACTTCTGGACTGGGTGTGGCCTGGTTGCACGTTCGGTTAGACGTGAGGCCGAAGTACTATGTGCACGAGCCGTATCGAACTGGGACGACAAGGCCGCAGTGAGGGTGGCCTGCCGCGGCCCTTCACTTTCATTGCCTGCGGCTGTGAGGAGAATCGCGTTGCTGAGCAGGGTTGGCGATGAGGCCCGCGCACTGGAAAAGCGCGGTTGCCATCTCGTTCTTGAGCCTTCGGGGGTCGTGCGCCGTGGGCGTTCCATGCCATCTCTTGGTTTGGTTCGCTCGCCACGCAATTCGACCGTTGCTTTCACAGTGGATGACTGCTCGCTTGGACGTGTGCTCATGGCAGGGACGGAAGCTGGAGTGCGTGCTGTTTTGCTCGGCGATCAAGACACGGTTTTACTTGAGGAGCTTCGTCACGAATGGCCGCTGGCTGAATTGAAGGAGTGCCCAGAGAATTTACAACCGTGGAGAGATGCGGTTCTTTCCCACCTCAATGCAGAGCGCGCGGTGTCAGACCTTTCACTTTGCCTTGAGGGGACGCCTTTCCAACTTAGGGTCTGGCAGGCCCTGTGTGAGATTCCTGTGGGTTCTTCGCGATCCTATTCCGAGGTGGCTGCAGCGATCGGATTTCCCAGAGCGGTGCGTGCAGTGGGAAATGTTTGCGGCCTCAATCTTCTTGCCGTGCTCGTGCCGTGCCATCGGGTTGTACGTGCTGATAAATCGCCAGGGCATTATCGCTGGGGACTCGAGCGGAAGCGCTTGCTGCTCGATCGGGAAAGGTGCTCTTAGGTCGTGTTCATGAAAAGAATTGATTGCTGTGTCGTTGTGTCACTTCTCTCCAGATAGCGAGACATTTTTTCGGAGTTCTGATGACTGCCCTCTTGCTGGGTCTCTTCGCGTGCGCTGTGTCACTGCTGACGTTGTTTTCTGGTTTTGGCCTGGGCACCTTGCTGATGCCAGCATTTGCATTGTTTTTGCCCCTTGATCTTGCCGTGGCATGTACCGCCGTGGTGCATTTCTGCAACAACCTCTTCAAAGTCGGGTTGCTGAAGGGGCATGTGCGTCGCGATGTCGTCATGCGTTTCGGTTTGCCGGCGATCGGGGCCTCGTTCGTGGGCGCCTGGGTGTTGGTTCGACTGGCCCCCAGTGAAACGCTGTTTGAATGGACGCTGGGCGAAAGGACAGCAAGCGTCACTGCGACAGGAGTCGTGCTCGGAAGCCTCGTTCTCTTTTTCGCGCTCTTCGAGTTGATTCCGCAACTGAGACTTCTGCGTGCACCGCCACGCTTCTTGCCCCTTGGAGGCGCACTCTCGGGCTTTTTTGGTGGCCTGTCTGGCCACCAGGGTGCGTTAAGGGCAGCGTTCTTGGGCCCACTGCAGTTGCAGCCGGCTGAGTTCGCAGGCACCCAAGCACTCATCGCCTTGTGCGTGGATGCGGCGCGGCTGCTGATCTATGGCTGGACGTTCATGTTGCTGAACGATTCAAGCGACGCGCGCTCGTTGCCCTGGGACCTTGTTGTGGTGGCAACCCTCAGCGCCTTTGCAGGGGCGTACATCGGCAAGAGATTGCTGGGGAAGATGACACTGGACAGCCTGCACCTGGTGGTTGGCTGGCTGCTCATGGTGGTGGGAGCCGGGATTGCGTTGGGGCTTGCGTGAGCCGGAAAGCTTTCCCGGGGTGCTCTTCAGTAGATGAAGGCCCCTTTCCGGTTGTTGGTGTTTTGCGGGCTCTTGATGCCTTTAACGGCCCCGCCCGCGTCCGCGTCCACCTTCACCACCGCCACCACCTTGGCCGCTGTCGAGGCCGCCGTTGTCCTTGAGCAATTGAAGTTGTGAAGGGCTCAGGAGGTTCGAAACCATGGACTCAGTTTCTTGCCGCAGGGCATCACGGGCATCTCGGCGTTCATTGCGCGGGAGCATCTCATTCTCAAGAGCGTCGCGCTTCGTCAAGGAATTCGTCAGCAGGTCTTGCATGGCGAGTTGCTGATTGGCGTCGAGAGCCAG
>JAQWOM010000055.1 GCA_029245865.1 Planctomycetota bacterium | reverse complement strand
TTCGACGGTCAGGCGGGTGTAGAGCGCGCCTTCCCAGGGGTGATCCAGGCGCACGGTGTCGCGCGCGACGATCTTGCCGCGCACCGCATCCTGGGTGATTTCCATCAACTCTTGAAGGGTCATCGCCTTGATGGCGGCGGTAACCGGGATCGCGAGCAGCGCGGCAGCCGAAACGGCAAGGGCGCACTTCAAGACACGCATGGCAAACTCCATTGTTGCTTGGGATGGGAGATCAAAGTTGAAACGCGGAGTACCGAAGAGAAAAGCCGCCACTGGACAAAATTCCCTGTTTTCGGGCAGGGGGAGAGGTCGCGGGCGGCTTCTCGGAGGAGGATATCGGGGAAAGTATACGGGCGACCCGCAAAACTGCCTAGTTTGCGGAACACAGCGTCACCTGTAGCGTCATGCGCGATCGGGAACCCCGAAAGGCTCAAAAAACCTGATTTTGGGCCCGAATTTCGCTGCCCAGCCCAAAGCGAAACCGGCTTTTTCAGAGCCTAAAGGGCGATTAAATGCCTCAATTTGCTCTTCAGGCTGGCCGCCCAATAAAGGACATGAACTCAGCCCGAGTGGCGCGGCGCGTCTTGAACGTCCCTCGAACTGCCGAGGTCACCATGGTGGCTCCTGGCTTACGGACGCCGCGCATGGTCATGCAGGTATGCGTGGCCTCCATGACAACGCCCACGCCCTGGGGCTCCAGCCCCTCCCAGATCAGGTCGGCCACCTGGGATGAAAGTCGCTCCTGAACCTGCAGCCGTCGGGCGTACTCCTCGACAACCCGGGCGATTTTCGACAAGCCGACGATTCTGCCGTTCGGCACGTACGCCACATGAGCGCGCCCCATGAAAGGCATCATGTGGTGTTCGCAGAGTGATTCGAAGGGGATGTCCTTCACAACCACCATCTCGTGATGGTCCTCCTCGAACGTCACTTCGAGATGTCGGGCCGGATCGAGATGCTGCCCTGAAAGCACCTCCGCAAACATGCGGGCGACGCGAGCCGGCGTCTCCAGAAGGCCGGGACGCTGATCATCCTCCCCCACGGACTGCAAGACTTCCTGGATGGCCGCCTCAATCCGAGCGTGATCGACATGCTTTGCCCGAGGGTCTTGCCTATCGAAGGCCTTGCTGCTGTCGTCCGACATCTTCTCTTCGTTCACCTCGTGGGGGGAGACCTCGTGGACCAGTTCTCTCAGGAACCCGTCTCGGGGAGTGATTCCAGAATCTGTAGAAAGTCCTGCTTGCCCACCAGAGAGTGACGAACCTGGGGTTCACCGGGATTTTCGCCTGAAAAAACCGCCATAAACGGAATCGACATGGAGCCGAGTTCGTTGCGCAAGCGCACCAGCATGCTGGTCTTCGGGCTGTTCCGCGTGATGTCCGCCTTGAGCATCAGAACGTCCTTCTGCTCAAACAGCGAAAGCGCTTCTTCGCTCTCATAGACCAGCTTCTCGTTCGCTTTGCAGTTGGGGCACCAGTCGGCCGTGAAGTCCACGAACACCGAGCGGCCGTCCTCCAAGGCATCCGTGAAGAGGTCAGGTTCAAAATCCACCCAACCGTAGCCATCACCTGAAGGCAGGAAGAGGCTGCGGAAATCCACAAAGGAGAGTCGAGCGCCCAGGGCCACCACCAGCAAGGCAACCGCCAGGGTGATCATCCGGCGCGACTTGCTCTGAACGCGTCGACTGAAGCGTCCCCACCACCAGCAACCGATGCCCACGAACAGCAGGAAGGCCACCGTGAAGAGCATGAGATCCTGGCGCAAGCTGACCATCAGGTAGACCACGGTGAGCAGCAGCACGAATCCCATCGCGTGCTTGAAGGTGTCCATCCAGGGGCCTGGCTTTGGCACCAACCGCAGCAGGGCGGGGTTCGCCGTGAGCACCACATAGGGCAAGGCCATGCCCAGTCCCAGCGAGAGGAACACGGAGAAAACAATGATCGGCGGCTGGAGTAGCGTCCACGTCAGCGTGCTGCCCAGGAACGGGCCGCTGCACGGAGTCGCCAAAACAGTGGCCAGCATGCCCTTGAAGAACGCATCTCCGAGCCCTTCGCGCGGCGGGCCGCTCGCCAGGCCACCGACGCCTGCCGGCACCCCCAGGTCGAACACGCCAAACATGGACAGGCTGAACGCAAACACCACGGCGATCATCACGACCAGGAATTGCTGGCTCTGAAACTGCTCTCCCCAGCCCAGCTTGAGGTTGACGGCAAGAGCTGCGAGCGCCAAGAACACCACGACAATCCCGCCCGCGAAGGCGAGTCCGAGGTGCAGCACGCGCGACTTGTCTTCGCCTGCCTGCTGGACGAACGACAGAATCTTGATCGAGATGACCGGCAAAACGCACGGCATCACGTTGAGAATCATGCCGGCCAGGAACGCCAGAAGCAGCCAGGCGCCTAGCCCCCGGGAGACGGCCTCTGTCTGGGGCATAAACTCCGGAAAGACCACCGCGTCGTAATCGACGGCCGAGCCCATCCCTTCCGCCCCGATCGTCTGCGCTCCAATGGTCTGTGCCCCAATGGTCTGTGCCCCAAGGGACACCGGGCCGAGATCGACCGGAAAGTCAGCAAACCATTTGTCGGGACCGGCTCCCTGCGTGGTCAGCGTTTCGCCGTAAAGCACACAGGTGCCATCCACATGGCACGTGAGACCGTCGACCTCTGCGACGACATCCGTCCCGGCGGCCCCCTCACTCAGTTCGCCGAGGGCGTAGAGGACAAGGGTGCCCTCGTACTCCCATGCCCAGCTGTCCAAGCCCAGCTGATCGCGCTTGTGGGCCGGCGGGTACCACACCTTGCTCCAGGCAATGCCTTCGCCACCCAGCGACACCTGTGTTGGCTGACCCGTTGCCCCCGGGCCACCCACCTCTTCTCCGTAGAGATGCCAGCCGTCGTCGATCTTGAGGACCACCGCCACCCGCACCTGCTCGCCATCCACCCGGCTGAACAACGAGCCCGAGGCATACCCCGGCATCTGCGCCAGCGCATCGGCCGCGCTGAAGAACAGCGCCAACCCCACCAAGTAGCTGGCGAAGCGTGTGTTCACGTGGCGGGCTCCTTGAGTCCCGACGCCTCGCGCTCGGCCTTGCGCTCGGCTTCGATCACCGCGATCTCCTCGACAAGCGCATCCACGATCTGGGCTTCTGGCACCTTGCGAACGGTCTTGCCATTGCGGAAGAGCAGGCCCTCGCCGGCACCACCCGCGATGCCGATATCTGCCTCACGCGCTTCGCCTGGCCCGTTCACCGCACAGCCCAGAACGCTGATTTTCACCGGCAGCGTGCACGTGATGAGGCGCTCCTTCACCTCTTCCACGATCTTCTCCAGATCGATGTCGATACGGCCACACGTGGGGCAGGCAATGATCTCCGGCGAGATAACCCTCACTCCCGTGCACTTGAGGATGTCATAGGCCACGGGCATTTCGTGCTCGGGATCCGAGGTGAGTGACACGCGAATCGTATCGCCCAGGCCACGCAACAGAATCGCGCCGATACCCGCGGCCGACTTGATGGCCCCGTACTTCGGGTCGCCGGCTTCTGTAATCCCGACGTGCAAAGGCACGTCCGATTGTTCTCCGAACAGCGTATTGGCGGCCAGAGCCGCCGGGACATCCGTGCTCTTGATCGAGACGATGATCTTCTCGACACCTTGCTCACGGGCAAAGGCCACATGGCGCAAGGCAGACTCCACCAGCGCTTCAGGAGACGGCCAGCCGTGCTTCTCCAGCAGATCTTTCTCGAGGCTTCCGCTGTTCACACCGATGCGAATCGCGGTCCCCTTGGCGTGCGCAGCCTGAAGCACCTCGCGGACCTTGGACTCCTTTCCGATGTTGCCCGGGTTGATGCGGACCTTGTCGGCGCCTGCCTCGATGGCGGCGAGCGCCATCTTGTGGTTGAAATGAATGTCTGCGATGAACGGCACATCCATCTTCGAACGCCAGAACGGGATGTTGGCCGCGCTCTCGGCATCCGGAATGGTCACGCGCACCAGTTCGCAGCCCGCCTCGACCATGCGCTTGATCTGTGCGGCCGTGCCCTCTCGGTCCGTGCTGAGGGTGTTGGTCATCGACTGGACCCGCACCGGATGCTCGCTGCCAATCATCAAGTCGCCTACCGGCACCTGGATGGTCGCTCGTCGCTTCACCATGCCTAGCTGTCTCCGCCTTTGGCCTCGAGGGTTGCCTGGATTTCGAGGGTCTCGTCGCCCCGGCGCACGACCAGGCTGATGATATCTCCCGGCTTGTGGGAAAAGAGCAGAACCGCGTAGTCCTGCAGATTTCGCACTGCTTGGCCGTCCAGGCTCACGATGATATCGCCTCCCAGCAGGCCGCACTTTTCGGCGGGCGACCGGGCCACGGTCCCCGTGAGGCGCAAACCGTCATCCTGGGTGTAAGTCATGTCGGGCTGGGAGCCGAACCAAACGCTGTAACCGCCTTGCGTGGGCTGAGCTTCCGTTGGCTCAGCGTGCGGGTCCCCCTCCGATTCAGCCGCTGTCGAAGGCTCCTCGGCATCGACATCGGTGTAGACCGGCCGCCTGGGGATCTCAGCAAGCGTCAGCACGAGTTCGCCTGCCAACGAAGCGATCTCGGCGCCGGCCTTCGAGTTGACTCCTGGGCTGTCGTCCGAGGGCCGGTGGTAATCGTCGTGCAGGCCGGTGAACAAGGAGATGATGGGAATGCCCACATCTTCAAAAGACGCATGATCCGAATTGGGTGGAACATCATCAGACAACGCCAGCCTGTTGAAGGGCGCTCCGAGGCGTTCGTGAGCCTCTGTGACCAGGGCCTCGAATCCAGGGGCCGTCCCGAGTCCCTCGACACTGAGGAACCCGCCCGCGCTGCGACCGATCATGTCCATGTTGACCATGGCGGTCAGTTCATTCAGTTCGAGAGGCTGCGGCAGATGTTCCACGAAATAGCGCGAGCCCAGAAGGCCCCACTCTTCGGCCCCAAAGGCCACAAACACCACATTTCTTCGCAACATGGGCTGATGACTCGCAAGCAATCGAGCGACTTCCAGCAAGCCGGCCGTTCCCGAGGCATTGTCATCCGCCCCATTGTGAATTTTGCCACGACCCTCGGCGCCTGAGAGAGAGCCGCTTCCGAGACCATTGCCCAGATGGTCCATATGGGCACCCACCACGACGGACTCATGTGGATTCTTGCCCGGGAGCATGCCCACGACGTTGAAGGTGGGGACTTGCTCCCGCTCCGCCTCCACGGACACGCTCACCATCCAGTCCGAAAGGTCCCCTCCATGCGCCCCCGGATCGAAGGACATCGGCTTCATCTGCTCGTCGATGCGCGCTTGCATGCTCGCCAGATCCAGGCCGAGCGGGCCAAGCACCTTCTGAACGGCAGACGCTGAAACATGCACCGCAGGCAGCGACGCGCTCACACCACCCGAGCGCGTCGAGCCATACGTCATCGGGACGTCTTTCTTGGAGCCAACCGGATAGGTCGCTGGATCATTCACGACCAGGATGCCCACGGCACCTTCTCTGAAAGCCGCGTTGATCTTCGAAGTGAAGTTGATCTTCCGGCGCGCGGCACCGTTCGCGTCCAGGTAGCGCGCCCCGGGACGCGCCCCGTCATCGGAGGCTCTCTCCGCACCCACTCTCAATGACGAGCCCGGCCCCCCACGCAAGACGACCACGATCTTCCCCTCCACATCGAGGCCCGCGTAGTCGTCGTAACCCCCGTCAGGGTCGCGGATTCCGTAGCCCGCGAAGACGAGTCCAGCCGTAGCCTGACTCGTCGCAGTGGACGCAAAGGGCATCCACTCCGACTTCAGTTCGAGTTCGGTGGTCCCCAGCACGAGCGCGTTGTCTGCCCCCAACGCACGAGCGCCCGTCGCCTCGAAGTGCTGGAGGTAGCCGTCGTCTCCCAGGGGCTGAAGGCCCGCGGCCTCGAAATGTTCCGCGATGTAATCAGCTGCCGCTTCAAGCCCTTCGCTCCCGGTTCCCCGACCACCTCGTGCGTCATCTGCGAGCCAGACCACGTGCTCTTCGAACCGCTGGTCCGAGGCACTCAGTGCCGGTCGCGCCGACACGCATGCGAAGCCCGTGGCACCCAGCAAGGCGATCGAGAGGAGCGAAGAGACGCTCATGAAAAGTGTCCGTCCAGAGGGCTCGGAATGAGAGGCCCCTCGGCGAGGAGCCGAGGCATACTTATCCCTACGAAGGCCGAACCCCCTAGGTTAGAGATTTGGCGCGGGATCGCGACAGGCCGCCACTGCCTCCGGAAGCGCCTCGAGCAGGCGCTCCACATCGTGCCCCGAGGAGTAGAGGGCCACACTGGCCCGCAACGTGGGCCCCTGGCCCATGCGACGCAGGAGCGGCTCGGCGCAGTGCCAACCGGCTCGGACCGCCACCCCGGAGAGGTCGAGAAGGGTTGCTGCCACATGGGGGTCCCCTCCGGGAATCGCCAGGGACACCGCGCCCGACCGGTCCTCGGCTTCGGGCGGACCCACCAGTAGGAGTCCCTCGATCCCTTTCAGCCCTTCGAGCAGCAGACCCAGCAAATCCAGTTCATGGGCCCGAACCGACGCCAGACCGACCGAGTCCAGGAGATCCAGCGCGGGAGGAAAGGCCACGACAGGTGCGACGGCGGGAGTGCCGGCTTCGAATCGCCACGGCGGCGCACGCCAGTTGGCGCTTTGCTGGCTCACGCCATCCACCATCTCGCCCCCATAAGACACCGGGTCCATCTCGGCCAATCGCTGCGCTCGACCGCGCAGCACACCGACTCCCATGGGCCCGTACATCTTGTGCGCCGAGAGCGCCAAGAAATCGGCGGCACGGCTCCCCGCATCCAGCGGCAGGTGGCCCGCAGACTGGGTCACATCGACCAGGACCGCCATGCCCCGAGACTGTGCCTGCTCCACAAGGGCTGCTGTGTCGACGATCGTGCCAAGGGCATTGGAGACCCGGGTGGTGGCCAGAAAACAGGCGCGCTCCGGAAACTCGAAAGGCTCCTGAAGTCGTCCACTCTCATCGACCGGCAAGACGCAAAGCCGGGCGCCTGTGCGCCGGCAAACCTGCTGCCAGGGAACCAGGTTGCTGTGATGCTCAAGAGCCGTGACAACCACGACGTCCTCTGCATTCAGCCGCGGCTCCAACCACCCTCGCGCCACGAGATTGATCGCGTCGGTGGCATTGCGCGTGAAGACGACCTCCTCGGCCTCTGAGTCCAAGAACCGGGCCACACGTTGCCGAGCGGCCTCGTAGGCCCCCGTGGCTGCCATGCCCAGGCGGTGATTCGCCCGGTGCACATTGGCGTTGGACTCCTTGTAGAAACGGCTGGCTGCATCCAGCACCGCTTGTGGGCGATGCGTCGTCGCCGCGTTGTCGAGGGGGGCGAGATCCCCCTCGGCCAGCGCCGGAAACAGGGCCCGCAGTCTGGCAACCTCCTCAGCGCGCACATTCATCGGCAAGCGTTATGACAACCGAGTGCCGACAATGGCCGACACCTTGCGACCGTCACACCGCCCGGAGGTCCGGGCCATGACTTCTTTGATGACGCCACCCATCTCTTTCTTGCTGGTGGCCCCTGTCTCAACAATGACCGTGTCCACGATCACTTCGAGCTCGGCCTCCGACATCTCAGCAGGCATGTACTTTCGTAGCACCTCGATCTGGAAACGTTCTTTCTGCTCCAGGTCTTCTCGGGCTGCCTCTCGATACATGTCAGCCGACTCTGTCCGAGTCTTGACGCCCTTCCGAAGCACCTTGATGAAGGTGTCATCTTCGACGCCCGTGCGAGCGAGGCCATCATTGATGGCCACATTCTTTGCATCGGACATCAGCATCCGAAGCACTTCGAGTTCCTCTTTGCGGCCGGCTTTCATGGCCGCCTTGATGTCGTCTTTGATTTGCGACTCGATCGTGCTCATGGCGTGTGGCTGTTCCGTGGGTTGCTCGTGATTAGTCCATCCCCAAGCGGTCCGAGTATACTCCCGCGCTCCATTCTGAAGTCGGGAGCTCGCAGCATGGGAAGCCAAGCCTCCATCAGCCAGGTGTTTGCCTGCACCGCGCTGCTGCTCTCGCTCGCCAGCTGCAGCACCTCGAGCTCCTGGCGACCAGAGGCCGCACCCCGGGACCTGCTGACGGACCTCTCGGATGATGGATCCCTGTCACGCGGGCTCTCTCACCCCGATCCGGCCGTGCGACGCCTCTCGGCGCGAGCTCTGGGCCGCCTTCCCGCGGGTGACAACGCGGGCCACCTGCTTTCGGCAGCCGAGACCGAAATCGACGAGGCCGCCCTGGTTGAGATCTGCTTCACGCTCGGGCAGTGGCAGGCGACTGAAGCCGAATCCTTTCTCCGTCGCATGCTCGCAGACGGCCAACCGCAAGTCCGTGCCGCCGCCTTGCTCGCCCTGGGGGCGATGCATGACGACTCATTCACCAGATTGGCCCTCGACGCGCTGCGAGACCCCGCTCCCGAGGTGAGGCAAGCAGCTGCCCTGGCTCTTTTTCGCATGGATGGTCGCCGGTATGACCACCTGCGACTTGCCGAGGAGGCCCTGCTCGATGCTCGCGACGTCGCCCTGGCCGAGGCCGCTCTCAAGGACCCCGACCCGGGAGTCCGATGGCGCGCGACCTATGCACTGGCCAACGTCCGGAGTCGGCCTGGCCTGGCCACCATCCTGACACTCTGTGTTCGTGACCAGAGCTCGGCTTTGAGCCGAGTCTTCGCCATGCGAGGTCTCGGCGCTCTCGAATCCGACGACCCTGTGGGTGCTCTCGCGGAGGCGCGGCGTTGCTTAAAGGACGAGGATCCCCGGGTCGTCCTCGAGGCCGCGCACATCATCACGGAGTACGGCACCTGGAACGAGGTCCTCGAACTCACGAAGACTCCCTCCACAAATGTGTGCCTGCTTGCCTTCGATCAGCTTCGGCTGCGAACCCTGGGGGGTCAGGCCCCCGAGGGCTGGATCGAGCCTCTTCTCAACGCCTGCGATGAATGGCTCCAAAAGAACCCGTCCGAAGCCCTTCAAAGGGAGATTCGGGCACTTCTCGTGGCCGTCGCCGCGGACGAAGCGCTCCGACTTGAAGCCCCCCTCGACATCAACTGGACCGGCGCCATCTCTTCCAAGGAGCCCGCGGGCCGCCTGCAAGCAGCTGGTCGTGTCGCCCGCCTTGCCCTGATTCACTCGGGAGAGCCGCGCGACCGGGAGCGACTCGCACGCCTTCTGTCGGACGACGAGTTGCAGGACCGCGCCCTGCTGGACCAGCTACTCGATGACCCGGTGCCTTCAGTGGTCGCGGCTGCACTCGGTGCGCTCGAAAGTAGAAACGTCGCCGCTCTCTACCACGATCGCAAGCGTCTCGAAGCCGCGATCGACCATGCCGACCCCGCCATCCGGGGAACAGTTGCTCAACTGATGGGACCTCTCATCAAGGACGGCGAGGCGCCACCCTGGTTGGTGAATGCCGTGGCCGACTCACTCGATCAGATCGCTGCGATGAACGCCCCCGAATCACTGGAGATGGAGGAGGCCCGAGAAGCACTCTCTCAGGCACTCGATCTCCCGAGCTCCGGACCGAGACCACCTCTCGAGTTACCCGAAGGCTCTCTGCTTGAGCGCTTGCTCATCGAACAAGAGCGAGCGCAATGGGATCCGGCGCCAGAGATTTTGCTCGAGACCGAGCGCGGTGAAATTCGACTCGTCCTCGACCGCCTGGCCGCGCCTCGACATGTGGAGAGCTTCCTGGAACTCGCGCAAGACGGCTTCTACGACGGCCTCGACATTCATCGGGTCGTTCCGAACTTTGTGGTCCAAGGCCTCGATCCACGCCGTGACGGATGGGGCGTGGGCGGTCGGCGTGTCCCTGACGAGTTTGGCCCCGAGGCCTACCTGACAGGTTCGCTGGGCATGCCGCATGCCGGGAGTCCGCAATCTGGCGGGTGCCAGATCTTCATCACCCACTTGCCAACCCCTCATCTCGATGGGGCATACACCCATTTTGGCCGCGTCGCCGAGGGCATGGACGTCGTCACCGCACTAGAAATCGGCGATGAGATCAAGCGTGTCCGGCGCGTACCTGGGCTCGCCCCCAACAGATCGCACAAAGCCCAATGAGCCCCTCGGGGACTTGGAGACAGGAGACTCGATGACCGACCGGTTTCGTCTGGACAACAAGGTCGCCGTGGTGACCGGTGGCGGTCGCGGCCTCGGCCGCGCCATGGCCATCGGGCTCGCCGAAGCCGGGGCTGACAGCGTCATCGTGGCTCGCCGTTCCGACGACCTCGCCGAGACCGTCGCTGCCGTGGAAAAGGTCGGGCGACGTTGCCTTGCGGTCCCCGGTGATGTGGTCGACCCGTCCACCTCTCAGGCCGCCGTGGCAGCGGCCGTGGACACCTTGGGTCGTGTGGACATCCTCGTGAACAACGCCGGGTTCATGGACATGGGGCCCCTCGAAGAGACACACACCGACGCCTGGCGGCGTGTTTTGGACGTCAACCTCGTCGGGAGTTTCGAGTTCGCCAAGGCCGTCGGGCCTCACTTCAAATCACAGGGTCATGGCAAGGTCGTCAACGTGGCCTCGGTGGTGGGAACCTTCGGCGTCGGTATGGCCACGGCCTACTGCACGGCGAAAGCCGGGATCATGGGCTTCACTCGCTCGCTCGCCGTGGAATGGGGACCGGCTGGCATCCACGTGAACTGTGTGGCTCCGGGCCTCTTCAACACCGATATGTCAGCCCCCATCTTCGACGACCCCGAGCTCTACGGGGGGATCCTCGCCGGTATCCCCCGCGGCATGCACGGCGAGCCCGAGGACATCGCCGGCACGGTGATCTACCTGTGCACCCCTGCCAGCGACCACGTCCTCGGCCAGGTGATCCACGTCGACGGCGGCTCCACGATCGCTCCCTAGCGGCACCTGCTTGCCGTCACATGCGCCTTGGAGGCCATTTGGGCCCCGGAGCGGCGGCGGGTAACCTCGCCCGCCGCGCGCTTTGCCGTGCCTCGTGCGCCCGTAGCTCAGTTGGATAGAGCGCCGGTTTCCTAAACCGGAGGTCGTGGGTTCAAATCCCGCCGGGCGTACCAGCCCCGTCTCCCCGGCGATTAGGCCCCGACGGCTCTCATCCACGCCTGCGCCATGAGGGCCGCGCCCGCCGAGGTGGGATGCACGCCATCGCCTGCCCAGAACTCCGGAGGCGCGAATTCGGACGCCTCGTCGAACATGGACTGGAAAGGGACCCAGGTCGCGCCATAGGTGTCCGCAACTTGCCGGGCAGCTGCCCGATAGGTGTCGAACTCCGGAAACCACGTGTCATCCACGGCGCCACAGCGCAGCAGAAACGGCTCGCAGATCACCAGCTTCACCTCGGGCAGGGCCTTTCGGGTTCGTTTCAGGAGCGCATCGTAGTCTCGCTCATAGGTCTCGACCGTCCCGTCGTAATCACCCCCTCGTGCGTGCCAGATATCATTCACACCGATCAGGATGCTGAGCACATCTGGCCTGAGGGACAGGCAATCGACATCCCAGCGCTCGGCCAGCTGGAACACCTTGTTGCCACTGATGCCTCGGTTGAAGAAGGCCAGCTTTTCGCCGGGGCGGGCAACGAGCAGTCCGCAAGCGGCCAGCCAGGCGTAACCCGAACCGAAAGCCCGCTGGGAGTTGGCCGGCGTCACGAGCGCCTTGTCCCGACCGGCGTCCGTGATCGAGTCACCCTGAAAGAGCACCACGTCTCCCGGCGCAATGAGCGAACCTGGAGGGCTCGGCGAGACCCGGCTTCCCGCGCTCAGCGGGGTGCTCGAGCAAGCCGAAAGGCTGGCTCCGGCCAACGCCCCCAGGCTGCTGCCCAGAAACGTGCGACGAGCTGGGTGAGGGCCTGACATGCGGTCTCCTCGATCTCTGTGAGTGATCATTCCCATCATACGGCGAGAAACCGGGACAGAGACCGGTTTCGCGCGGAGGCAAGCCCTGAGCTTCGAGCATCTTTCTCATTCATGTGTAAAACTTAAGCTGACTGCCTCACAGGCTCGATGGCTCACGAGTACCACTGTCTCCTGCCTTTCCTTTTCTTTTTCGAGATTCTCGCCATGAAAAAACCCTTTCACGCCTTTGCGCTCTTCCTCTGTGTCGGCGCCCTGACAGCCTGTTCCTCGTCCCTGAGCCCCGCCCGCGGCGAGTCCGCCGGCACAACTGACCTGAGCGCCGCGGCCAGCAAAGCCGAATGCGCCGAAGCTGAAAAGACCGACTGCTCCGAAGCCAAAAAGGCCGACTGCGCCGACAAAGACCCCAGCAGCTGCGCTGTTGAGAGCAAGCCCAAGACAGCCTGCTGCAGTGAAGAAAGCTCGAGCGACTCCTGAAAGCTCTCCAAGCCCTTTGAAGGGCGCGCATCCTGAAAAGGCGCCCCTTCTCGTCGGCCGGGCCCCCCCCCGGCCGACGATCGTCATGGTAAGTTGAGGTCCTCCTCGCCGACGGCCCCTGCTCTCTCCGCATCAACTGGAGCCGCCGGATTCCCTGGCTTCCGGCGTCCCGAAAACGCCAAGCCCTGAACCACTCCGACCCGGGGGCTTCATGCTGCGCTCCATCTGCGCCGTCTCTGCTTTCATTCTCGGCACGCTTGTCCCCGTCGCCCTCGCTCACGACGACGACCCGAAGATCCTCGACAAGCAACCGCCCTACGTCGGCCGCGGCTACCGCCAAGCTCTGGTCGCGTACCCCGGACATCTCCCCGGGGGCCCCCTCGGCTTCGGCGACAGCACGCGCACTCACTCTCGCCTTCAGCGGGATGAAAACGGTTCGCAGCTCGCCGTCCTGGGCCCTGAGACCTCGTTCAGCCCGGGCATTGAGTTCGCGAGCGACTCCGTCCAACTGCTCTCCTGGCTCACGCTAGATGAACTCGGTGTCGGCACCACCAGCGGCAATGACTGCTGGGGCTACGTCTCCCCGAGTGGCCGTGAGTACGCACTCATCGGCACGTCCCACGCCACGGTTTTCGTAGACGTCAGCCAACCCGATGACGCCCAGGTGGTCGCCATCGAACCCGGGCCGGTGAGCCTCTGGCGCGACATCAAGACCTACCAGACCTATGCCTATTCCGTGAGCGAAGGTGGCGGCGGCATTCAGGTCTTCGATCTTTCCCAGATTGATGCGGGCACAGTGACCCACCTCGGCGACTTCACTTCCGATGGCACAACCACTGCCACGCACAACGTGGTCATCAACGAAGACTCTGGCTTCCTCTACCGCTCCGGGGGAAGTGGACACGGTCTGCGCATTTACAGCCTCGCGAACCCGGCATCGCCTTCCTTCGTGAACAGCTGGGACAATCGCTACGTCCATGACGCCCAGGTCGTCACCTACACCAGCGGCCCTTTCGCAGGCCGCGAGATCGCATTTTGTGCCTCGGGCGACTTTGCTCAGCCAGGGCTCGACATCCTCGATGTGACCAACAAGAACAACATCGTGGTCCTGGATCAGTTCTTCTACCCCAACCCCGTCTACAGCCATCAAGTCTGGCTGAATGAGGCCAAGACCCGCCTCTACCTGAACGATGAGCTGGACGAAGGCCCGGGCACACCGACGACGACGCACGTCATCAATGTCAGCAATCTCAACAACCCCAGCATGGCGGGGACTTTTGACAACGGCCTCGCGGCGGTAGGGCACAACGTCTACATCAAAGACGGCTTGCTCTTCGAGGCCAACTACCGCAGCGGACTGCGCGTTTTCGACATCGACGCCAATCCGACAAACCCTCCGGAAATCGCCTGGTTCGACGTGTACCCCCAGGACGATCTCAGTGAGTTCAACGGCCTGTGGAGCATTTTCCCTTTCTTCCCCAGTGGAACGGTCATCGGCAGCGATCTGGAAAAGGGTCTCTTCGTATGGCGTCTGGGTGAGGCTCCCGTCACGATCACTCCTCTGGCAGCGCTGCCCGACATGCTCAGCCCAGATGGATTCAGCTTTGATGTGACCATCGGCGAGAGTCAGCCCGGCGACTTCGTGATAGGCAGTGCGCAACTGCACTACGACGTCGGCAAAGGCTGGGCGAGCGCCCCGCTGACCAATCTTGGGGGTGGAAACTACCGCGCCGATTTGCCCGCCATGCCCTGCGGTCTCGAGGTGCCCTACTACATTTCTGCGCTGTCTTCTGACGGCATCACATGGACCTCTCCTTCGGTCGCAGCAGGCTTGACGTATCTGGGCTTATCCGCGACAGACAGCGCCCTCGCTCTGTTTCAGAACATGCAGAGCAATCAGGGCTGGACCTCCGGAGCTCCGGGCGACAACGCCACCACCGGGATCTGGGAACGCGGCAATCCGATCGGGTCTGGCCCCCAGGCAGAGGATGACCACTCGCCAGGTGGAACCGACTGCTGGTTCACCGGCCAGGGCTCTCCCGGCGGTTCCATCGGAGAGAATGACGTGGACGGCGGCTCGACCACGCTGCTCTCTCCTGTCATGGACCTGTCGGATCTCACCGAACCAAACATCTCGTACTGGCGTTGGTACGTGAATACCTTCCCTGGCTCCCCGGATGCCGACGATGTCTTCTTTGCAGATATCTCGAATGACGGCGGTTCCACATGGACGAATGTCGAGACGCTGGACCCGACGATGCACGAGCAAGCCGGCGCTTGGATTCGATCTTCGTTCCGCGTTGCGGACTATGTGAAGCCAACGTCTTCGGTGCGCATGCGCTTCGTGGCAAGCGATTTGAACAACGGATCGATCGTGGAAGCCGCGCTCGACGACTTCTCCGTCACAGAGGTGCTTTGCCCGGACTGCAATGGCAACGGCACCAGCAACGGCATGGAGATCTTGGGCGGGCGAGCCGACCGCGACAACAACGGCATCCCGGACCTCTGCGAGATGCCCACCGTGGACAGCAGTCGGCCGAAGGGCAAGGCACCGCCGCCCGGCGGCGTAGGCAGTGGACTGCCAAACACGCCGGGGAGCCTGCTGGGCGATCCGCCAACGCCTCCTCTCCTCAGCAGCATCCTGCCGACTCTCTCGGTGAGTGGCGGCGGTGAGCACGTCCTTCGCCTCGAAGCCGGCCTCGAGCATGCAGGGCAGCCTTATCTCCTGCTGGGCTCCTTCTCCGGGACGAGCCCTGGCTTCGCACTGCCACAGGTCCACGTGCCCTTGCAGTTCGATGCCTACACGCGCTTTGGCATCCACGCTCCGAACACCGCTCCGCTGCGCGCCTCGCGCGGCACACTCGACTCGAGCGGACGCGCCCTCTCTTTCTTCACTTTGCCCGCCGACTCAAACCCCGCCCTCGTCGGACTGACGATTCACCACGCCTTCCTCGTCTTCGACGATGTCGTCGAGCCAGGCAAGGTGATCTTGGCGAGCAATCCCACGCCGCTTCAACTCATCGACTGATCGAACCGCAAGTCAGTGGCTCGCTGGCGGCCCCAGCAAATCAGCCGGTGGATCCGCGGTTGTCAGAGACTCCAGGAACGCGACGAGATCGTCAATTTGACGGTCTGTAAGGTCGGCGGCCTGGAGAGTTTGCTCCGCATGGTGCCCTCCGGTCATGGCTCCCTCGAGGGTTGAGTAGTAGCTCAAGACCTCGTGCAAGGTCGCAAACTGTCCCGCATGCATGTAAGGCCCCGTCCGCGCGACATTGCGCAGTGACGGAGTTTTGAATGCCCCCCAGTCCTCTCCCGACACGCGGAGCGTTCGAGTCGCCAGACTCCGATCCCCTTCCGGGTCGTCGCTGTGGATTCCGGCAGAGCCAAAGGGGTCGACCCGAACTCTCCGCGCGCCTTCAAAGCGGGCCGGGTCCCATGGTGAACCACCACCTCTCGGCGGAACGCCAAGATTGTGAAATTCCCCGTCGGTGAAGCGCGGGCCCGAATGGCAGCGAAGGCAGCCCGCAGAGTCCACGAAAAGCTCGAAGCCGCGCTGCGCGCTGACCGAAATCGCATTCTTCTCGCCCGCCGCCCAGAGATCGAATGGCGAAAGGCCGCTCACAAGCTTTCGTTCATAAGCCGCCAGGGCCTTGCCCAGATTGGCAAAAACCCGGTCGATGTTTGCGCGCACCGCGGGGTCCAGAGCGTCCCAGGCGAGGGCGTGTGGATGGCCGGCCTCACCGAACACCGGACGCGCATGCTCGGGGAGCTGAACGGCATCAAAGCTCTCGAGCGTGTTATCGAACACCTCTGAATAGGCCTTCCGCAAGTCGGGCCGGGCGAGCAGAAAGCGCACCGTGCCTGTGCGACTACCCGCCATCTCCAGCGAACTTTCGAGCGGTTGAAGTCCCTGGCCCCACAAGGTGTCAGCCCGACCATCACGGAAAAACCAACGCTCATAGGCGCTGTCTAAGACAGTCGGTGCATTGCGTTGACCAGCCTCGTTTCCGAGCGACACCGCAGCGTTGTCTGTAAACCCCGCCTCGGGTTGATGGCAACTTGCACAACTCAACTCGCCCTCGCCGGAGAGGCCCGGCGCAAAGAAAAGAGCCTGCCCGAAGCGTGCGGCAGAGAGATTCTCCGACACACGATTCGTGGGATCAGGTTCCAGGTTCGGAACCGGGGAAAGGGCAGACGCCCGGGCCCGGAGCGTTTCCCCCGCCGGGGCGCTGCAACTCCATGCCAAGAGCAGTCCGAGGAACCACACCCTTGAGATCCCAAAGCTCCGGAACCTCCAGGCCGATCTGCTCACGGCACCTCGATCATGACTTCAGCGCGCTCCGTGATGGCCCCCTCCGTCACATCGAAACTCAACGTCCAGACGCCAGGCATGTGGAACAAGAGGCCGTCCGCTCTCAGGAGATCTGGCGAAACCCGTACCTGCTCAGGGATGCGGTTCATCCCGTGTTGGTGATGGGGCATGGCCGCATCGACCCAGATGGGAATGTCCGGCAAGAAATCTGCCGTGCCGGCGCGCGCCACACGCACGAAAACAGAAAACGGTTCGTTCAAAGGGATGGGACTCGGCTCTGTTCGCCAGACGACCCTCCAGGAACCCGCCGTAGAAATCAGCTCGTAGAAACCAGACGTATCCGGCGCCTGCACATGCGCCTCAGAGCCACGCCCTGGCTCTCGGAGATCGCGCCCACTCTGACCGAATTCAGAAGTGCCGCACGAAACGGAACACATGCTGACCAGTAACAAAGCCAGCGAACGCTGCGCCCACCTCGAACTCATGAATCTTCCTTCTCTGTGACTTCTTCAGCGCCTGGGGCGGCTCTTGTCTCGTTCACGTAGAGACGTCGCCCGAAGGCCGAGACAAACTCTCCACTTTCCGTGAAAACCTGTCCCCGGTGATTTCCGTGATCTAGCACAAGGATCTTTCCGTTGGGCAGCATCGCGATGCCGCGAGGCTTGAAGAACTCTCCCGCCCCCAGGCCTTCCTTGCCCCAGCTCGTGAGCTCCGCCCCCCTCGTATCAAACACGTGCACTCGGTGCGTCGCACGATCCGTCACCAAAACGCGGCCCTCTGGATCCGTGGTAACTCCTGCAGGTTCGACCAACAAACCTGCACCCAGAATCGCCTCCGGCTCGTCCCGCGTGCCGAACAGCAACACCTGGCCCAGGTCTCCATCCGCGACAGCGACATGTTCCCCGCTCGGAAGAGATGTCCCAGAAGCAGAGTCTTCGCCAAAGGTTTCCAGCAAGGCCAGGTCGAGAGGGCGCTTCAGCCGCCCGGCTCCAATGCGTCGCTGCAAACGCCAGCGTGCGTCAAAGACCAGCACCGAAGCCGACACTTCGTCGATCACATAAATTAGCCCATCCTTGTCCACGACAAGAGCGCCAGGTCGAACATGAGGCGAAGTGCCGAGCGGCAACTCCTCGGATTCCATCAACGCAGAGAGATCCACCGCCTGGACCAGATGGCTGGCGCCTGGAAAGAAAGCGGCCTCTCCGGTGGGTTCATAATCCAGTCGCCAGCTCTGGATCCGCGCCGTGTCTCCATCGCTACCGTAAAGCCGACCCGTCGGGCTGAACGCCACCCCTGCGAGGTCTCGAAACTTTCCGGCCGCGGCCCCCCATCCACCGAAACGCGTGATCACCAGCGGAGCCATGCCGCGCACATCCATGACCTGGAGCGTCTGGCTCTCCGGCTCCATCAGCAGCAACAGCGGGCCGAGCGCCGAGATTGCCGGGCCGTAATGGGACGAAATCCCGGTACGCACGGTGGGGTCAGCTGCGTACACCTCCACCGATTCAACGGCCGGGCCGAACACCTGGGTGCGGTCGACGAACGACTCGCAGATCACAATCTGCCCCCCCCCAGGGGACACAGCGACAGCGTCGGGGTAGTGCAGCCGGCCCTCTCCTTCGCGAGGCCGCAAAGCGTGCTTTCCCCACTCGTAGAGGGGTTCTGTTTCTCCTCTCAAGACGGACTGAATGTCAAAAACCTGGATCCGGTGGTTGTCGGTGTCTGCCACATAGAGACGCCCTCTGCTCACAGCCACTCCTTGGGGCTCAGAGAACAAGCCGGGAAACGGGCCGCGCTCACCCAGAGCAACCAGCACCGCTCCATCGGGGTTAAGCACGACGATGCGCTGATTCCCGGTGTCGGCAACAAACAAGCGACCTTCTTCGTCACGCGCGATTCCAGATGGTCGCATCAGCCCATCGGCTGACCAGCGCGTCACTGGTTGGCCCAGTCGGTCGAACACCTGAATTCGGTTGTTTCCCGAATCGGCAACGAAGAGGCGCTCATCAGAAACCGCCAGCCCTGCCGGCTCCAGCAACTGACCCTCACCAGATCCACGTGATGCGAACCTTCCTCCCCATCGGCCATCAGGCTGAAAGATCTGGATGCGGTGATTGCCGGAGTCTGAAACGTACACGGCCCCGTTGGCGGCGACCGCGAGGCCACCGGGGCGCCTCAGTTGACCGGAGCCATCACCTCGTTTTCCCCAGCTCGCCGTCCGCTGCAGTTCCTGGTCAAACACATCGACACGATTCTCACCCGCCAAGAAAAGGCGCCCCTCGGAATCGAAAGCCGCCGCTCGAGGGGAGGGCAATCCGGCCAACGTCTCCTCGAAAAGCCCGAAACGATCCCCGACCTCGACAGGAAAGAGAGAGTCGGCCTGGATGGCCGTCGGAGCCAGAGAGCAGAGCAGGACAACAGTTGCCAGCATCATCAGGGGGCCCGTACACCGGGAAGGGCTCCGCACTCTAGCAAGCGGGGGGTGCGCCATGAGCAGGTCGAAGCGCCCTTCTGCGCGCAGGCGAAGCCCCTTCCGACCTCAAGCCGGCCGGTCTGGGCTCGACTGCCCATCGTCACTGACAGGCCTGAAAGGTACATTGAGGCTCCAATTGCCTCTCGAGGTGGGAGGTATCAAGATCCGATCTCAAGAAGACAGTGGAGAGTGTGTGATGCGAGTCCTCATCAGCAAGTTTGCGTGTGCGTCGGTCCTGATGGGCCTGCTCGGCGGGTGCGCCGCACCTGATTGGTCCGGCATGTCGCAAGCGGACATCGCAGGTTGGAAGACCATGGACATCGGCCCCGGAGACGCACAGCACTTCAATCGCGAGGGCCTCCATCCCACCGAAGTCGAAGCCTGGCACAAAGCAGGCTTCAAGGATGCCAAGGACATCAGCGCCTGGCACGTTGCGGGCTTCGATGCCGACAAGGCCGCCAGCTGGAAAGCCCATGGCTTCAGCACCGAGGACGCCAAGCGCTGGAACGCGAAGGAGTTCACCGCAGAAAACGCCCAGGCCTGGACCAAGGCCGGCATGAGCCTCAGCGAGGCCATCAAGGATCGCGCCAAGGGCCTGCAGCCCGTAAAGGCCGTGACCGAGCCCACAGCCGACGAGTCGAAAAAGGACTCCGGCAAGGCCCCCGAAGGCGGCAAGTAACCGAGGCACGGGCCCGCAACGGCACGACGGTTCAGGCTGGCGCACGCCCTGAATTCGCGCTCTGAGTGGCTCCTAGGGAGAGGTCTGTGCTCAGACAGACACATGCGATTTAACACATGCATCGCATCTGCCGATCTTGAGGAACGGGCGGTCTCCCTGTCTCGAAAGTTGTCCGATGAAGATTCTCATTCTTGGTGGCACCCAATTTCTGGGCCAGCACGTGGTCCAGGCTGCGCTCGATCGCGGACACAGCGTCACCCTCTTCAATCGCGGTCAAACCGATGCCGACCGCTTCCCGGATGCCAGCACGCTCATCGGCGACCGAACCTGCGACATCGATAAGCTGGCGGGTGGCCGTTGGGATGCCGTCCTGGACACCAGCGGGCACACTCCGCTCGAGGTCGGTGCCACCGCGCACGGTCTTTCAGGTGAAGTCGGCCATTACACATTCGTCTCCTCCGCCTCCGTGCTCGCTCAGCCCGTTCCCTCCAGGCCGGACGAAAGCGCTCCAGTCGAAGAGTTGCCGCCCTGCGAAACCTGTGTCCTGGACATCAACGCTCACAATTACGCCGGCATGACGGCCGAATGCGAGCGGATCGTGCGCGACAGCTTTGACGGACCGTCCTTCATCGTCCGCCCTGGCCTGGTGGTCGGCCCAGAGGATGTCTCCGATCACTTCGCCTATTGGTTGCGTCGCATCAAGTTTGGTGGCGACGTGCTGGTGAGCCGACCCGAGCAACCGCTTCAGTACATCGATGTGCGAGACCTCTCAGAGTGGATCGTTCGCTCGGTCGAGTCTGGGCACGAGGGCACCTTTCTTGCCACCGGGCCACCCGAACTGCTGACGATGGGTGAGTTTCTGTCGGAATGCCGAAGAGCACTTGAAGCCGAAGCTTTCTTTACCTGCGTGGATGATGAGTTCCTCCTCGAAGCACAGGTGGAGCCACTTCGAGACCTCCCGCTTTGGATTCCGTTCGACCAGGAGAATTTCATGACGCTTAACTGCACGGCAGCAGAAGAAAAGGGTCTCCGCTGCCGACCACTCCCAGACACGCTCCACGACACCGACTCCTGGGACATGGCGCGCCCGTGGAACTTGCCCACCACGGGCGGGCTCTCCCTCGAACGCGAGGCAGAACTGCTGGACCGGTGGATGTCTCGACTTCCCCTCTAAGGCCGGCGGTTCGTCAGCTCAGCCACCACCAGATCAGCCATCCCACCCCGAGAATCAGCCCCCAGAGAAGCACCCGCACGCCGGTCAGCAGCGAGAAGCGCCGGTTCGCCGAATAGGGGTCCAAGAAGCTCATGAACGACGGCGCGGTCGAGGAGCAGGCTGACAACGATGGCACACGTGAGTCCCTCGCTGAGCAACGACGAGTTTGGTGATGAGCGTTCCACAAGATCGGCAGGGTTTGCCATCCCGCCCGTAAACCTGGAAATCCTCCTGGTACGCGCCAGGCTGACCTTCAGGGGTCCGGTAAAAGGTGTCAAAGCTCGAACCCTCTGCTTTCACCGCTTTGCTCAAGACATCACGTATGCAAAGCGCAAGTTCTTCTGCGCGAGCACCCGGGACCCGGTCGGATCGTCTCAAGGGGTGTAGCCCCGCCTGATGCAGTGTCTCGTCGACGTAAATGTTTCCGAGCCCCGCCAAGAACGATTGATCCAACAACAACGGCTTGAGTTGTCTGCGACGCGCCCGCAGCTCCCGCCGCATCCACTCGGGTGTCAGGTCTGGCCCAAGTGGCTCTGGCCCGATGTGTGGAAGAAAGGCTTCAACGTCATCAACAAGCGCCAGGCGACCAAACTTCCGTACGTCGACAAAAGATAGCTGGCGGCCATCGTCTAACTGGAAGCTGACCCGCAAGTAGTCCGGATCTGGCCCATCGCCTACGTAGAGTCGTCCAGACATGCGCAGATGGCCAACCACATGCCCTCCCGACTCGATTGAGAACACAAAATACTTGGCGCGTCGCCAAACCTTTTCGATGCGAGCGCCCACGAGATCCGCGCAGAAGGACCGTGCCGACGGGCGCGCGATCGACCTTGGCCAGTGCACCCGCACCGATTCGATGCGCCGGCCGACAAGCTCTGGCCGGAGCTGTCTCACGATCGTCTCGACCTCTGGAAGTTCGGGCACGGCCCAGGATCTCCGGGGCGGGGGCTGGTTGGGCAAACCCATGATAGAGTTCCCGGCGTGATGACAGTTGGCGACATCGACTTCATCTGCGGGGAAATCCACGAGAACGCCTCGCCTTCGTACGTCATGCCTGAAACTGTACGCCGGACAGCGCCTTGAAGATCTGTATCACGAGCCCGATCTTTCCGCCTGACCTCGGGGGGCCTGCGACCTACGTCCCGAGTCTCGCCAGCTTTCTCGCCAAACGCGGGCATGACGTCACAGTTGTGGCTTTCTGCAGTGATCCCGAGCCTCAGGGGTGGCCGTTTCGGGTGGTTTCCATCCCACGTTGCTGGATGCCTCTGCGCTATCTCAAAGACTTCTTCGCTGTCTGGCGAGAGACACGCAACGCCGACCTGCTCTACATCAACGAACATCTTGCGTTTCATGTCGCTCTGGCTGGTCGCTTGCGCGGGATCCCCATGGTGATTCGCGTTTGCGTTGACGGGACATGGGAGATCAGCCACCGCCTCGGCTGGCATGACGACACAATCACCGACTACCAGCACCACACATACGGCTGGAGAGTCGCCGCGGCTCGCAAGTTGCAACGCCTGTGGTGGGGTTGGATGCGTCGCATCATCGCCCCGAGCCAGTTCTTGAAAAGCATTGTCGAGGGCTATGGGGTTCCTCCTCAACGCACGGAGTTGGTCTACAACGCCTATCACGGCCCCGAAGAATTCACGCTCGGCAAGGCCGAATGCCGCGAGGCTCTGGGCATCCCCGAGAAACGCGTGCTGTTGCTCAGTGTCTGCAGGCTGATGATCTGGAAAGGAGTGGACGGCCTCATCCGAGCACTCGAAGCGCTTCCAGAGTCACATCACCTCTATGTCGCAGGTGACGGCGAAGAGCTCGATCGGTGGACGCAGCTGGCGCAGGACCTCGGCCTCGCAGACCGCGTGCACTTTCTTGGCAACGTGGCCCATACAGACGTGATGCGCTGGATTCGAGCTGCAGATGTCTTCTTGCTCAACAGTTCTTATGAAGGCCTCTCGCACACATTGCTCGAGGTGATGTGGCTCGGAACCCCGGCAGCGGTCTCCTCTGTCTGCGGAAACCCTGAGTTGGTCGAGGACAGAGTGAACGGGCGTGGTTTTGATTTTCAGGATGTCGATGGAATCGTGGGCGCTGTCACCGACTTGCTTGAAGACCCCGAAACAACCCAGCTCTACGTCACGCGCAGTCGCGAAAAAGTCGCCTCTTTTGCGCGCGAACCGCTGTTTGAGCGCAAGGAACAACTGTTCCTGGATTTGGCTGGGCTCTCCGGCTAAGTCGAACCGGCGATGCGGGCTTGATTGCATCCCTCTCAGCGTCGCACACTGCCGACTGACTGACCCCGACACCCGATTCATGTCCAACCAGCCTTCTGCTCCCTCCCTGGGTAAACCCACAACTTTTGTCGGCCTACCGACACTGGAATCGATCCGCATTCGCAAATCGATGGAACGCGAAATCGAGATGTGTGCCAAGGAACTCATGGCACTCGTTCCTCGCATGCGGATCTGCCGAACGGTGTATGCCGGTGAGTGGGTGCTGGGGGTGCATGTCGGAGGCCTCAAAGATTCAGATCTGAGTTTTTCGAGGCTGGACATTCGGATGCACATCGACCTGGTCCAACAGTGCGCACGCCTGACTCGCTGCATCACCATCCGCAATCACGATGAGGAAAGTGCCTTTTTCCGTGCCGCTCTAGACAAGGTCGGACGCAGGCGATTGGGCGGCTTCATTGAGTCGGCCTTTCTTGAGTTCACGCGCCTCTATTTCGAAGATCGCTGATCTGAAGAACGCCGCAAGGCCTGGGCTGTGAAGGGCTGTTCGCGGAACAGTTCTGACAGCGAACAAGAAGTCTTTTGTGGCCTTTGATGCCACTCGGTCCGGATTTTGAGAGCCATTCCACCCTCCAGGCGTGCGCTCAAAAACCGGGAAAAGCCTCCTCAAGCCCTTTCCTCCTCGCTTTGTCAGAAAAAACCTCGAAAACAACGACGTGATATGGTGATGAGTTGGCGATTCCGCCGATAGAGCTGAAAGAAATCACAGGGCCTTTCCTCGCATCGGCCCACACCACTGATTGTCCACAGCACCCCCTGCTTCCTTTGAGTTGGCGAACGCGCGATGAGAGTCCTTTTTCTGTCCCCGTTCATTGCCCAAGAGCCTCTTGGCGTGATGTATCTCTCAGGAGCTCTCAAAGAGGCTGGGCACGAGACGAAGATGATCTTCGCCCCGGATTCCAAGCTCGACGAAAAGATCTTGGAGTACGACCCGCAGGTCGTGTGCTTCTCTTTCACCACGGGAATGCACAACGCCATTCTCGGGCTCAATGCCAGGGTGAAGGAGCTTCTGCCGAACACCGTGTCGCTTTGCGGCGGCGCCCACGTCACCGTCGTTCCTGAGTTCATTGAAGAACCCGGCATCGATGCGATTTGTCGGGGAGACGGCGAATACGCGGTGGTCAACTTCGTTGACGCCGTAGAAAAGGGCTCTGACCTCACCAAACTCCCAAGCATCTGGTTCAAAGACGCGGAAGGTGTCGTTCACAAGAACGAGCCAGGGCCGCTTGAATCGGATCTTGAGAAGTTCGGCTTCTGCGACCGCTCAATCATCTACGACGCAGCCGATTTCTACCGGAGCAGTGAGCGCAAGGTCATCAAGACCGACCGCGGCTGCCCGATGAACTGCTCCTTCTGTTTCCATCACGCATGGAAGAAGAAGGTCTACAAGGTGACGAACAACGAGTATGTGCGTCGGCGCAGTGTGAGTCATGTCATTGCAGAGGCCCAGAAGCTCAAGGCCGAATATCCGCTGACATTCGTCCACTTCCTCGACGACATCTTCAACATCAACAACAAATGGCTTGAGGAGTTTGCGGAGCGCTGGCCCAAAGAAGTGGGCGTGCCCTTCGATGCAATTCTCATGGCCAACATGGTCACTGAAAAGCACATCAAACTGCTGAAGAAGGCCGGCTGCATCTACGCGCGCATCGCCTTTGAAGCCGCCAACGACCACATGCGCAACGCGGTCATGAAGAAGAACACCACACGCAAGCAGCTGGTGCGCGCGGCGGGCTTCATCCGGCAATACGGCATCCGCCTGGGCAGCCTGAACATGATGGGCGGCCCGGGAACCTCGATCGATGACGACATCGAGACGATCCTGCTCAACATCGAGTGCAAAGTGGATCACCCACTGGCCTCCTTGCTGCAGCCCTACCCGATGACCGACATCAACGAGATGACCGAAGAAATGGGGCTGGCGACGGACACGTGGGATGAGTTCCCCACTCTGTTCAACCGCACAACTTCCATTTCGCTACCAAACCGGCATTACTTCGAAAACCTTCACAAGTGGTTTCCGATTGTTGTGCGCTTCCCGAAACTGCTGCCCTTCGCACGGCGAGCGATCCGTTGGAAGAGCATGAGTCGGCCCTTCACCTGGATGTACATGCTGTACAGCGAATGGCTCGTGACCGAGCAAAATCAGCTGTACTACGCGGCCCAGGGCAAGTCGGGATTCAAGACACTGCCCCCTGTTGATTACACCCAGCGCGTCTTCACCAAAGGCTTCATCCGCATCTTCACATCGATCTTCGGCCGCAATGCCACCAAGGTCGGCTTGAAGATGTCGCTCAATGACGAGCGCGTGATGAACCATATGGACGACTAGTCGGGACTCCCGACGGTCGTCGCACTGAACCGGGCTCGCTCACGCCCTTAAAGCCGTTCAAGCGCGGCTTTCAGTTGAGCGTCGCCGCCAGCGCTCAAGAAGTCCTCGGGGGCTGGGAGGACCTCGATGTCGACCTCGATACCGCGTCCGTCGTAGAGCCTGCCATCCGGGCGGAAGGACGCCATGGAGGCGCAACGCACCTCCATCCCCGTCTTGGGCAATCCGAAAGACTGCGAGCGCGCACTGCCTCCTGAGCTCGCAGTGCCGAGCAACGTCACCTGAGGCAAGAGCTCGAGCGCGCCCAGAAAAATATCTGTCGCGCTGAAGCAGCCCGAGTCTGAGAGCACCACGACCGGCAAATCGTAGAAGTACTCGGCCGAGTGCCCGGTGCGGTCGAGAACGAGGTAGTGCCAGGCGCTGAACTCGCCCTTCGGTTGCCACTCCGGCTTGAAGGCAGCGGCCGCCACTCGGATCGCCTCGCGCTGCCGGTCGTTCCAACCTTCCCAGTCGGCCCGGTGCATGTAGCGAGCCTCCAGGTGATCCTCATCGAAGCGGGGCGACTGGCGGTACTGCGCAATATTGCCCACGACCGCGGGCTCTTTGGGGTCGATCAAATACCCTCCCAGCGCGAGCAAAAGCTCGCGCGTCCCGCCGCCGTTGCCGCGCACATCAACGATGAGCCCCTTGGTGTCAACGAACTCCTCCATCGCCTCGTGCAAGGCATCGACCTCGTCGTTCATCTGAACGATGCGCAGATAACCGATGTCCCCTTCGAGGATCGCGCTCTGGGAGCGCGGCCAGGAGCCGTATGTGGGTCGACGCGACGAAAGCTCCAGCTCTCGATCGATCGTCTCGCTCCCGTCTGCTGTCGAGAAGGTCACCATAAGCGGCTCCCCTGTCGCTTCTCCGAGGGCGCGACGCACCTCATCGATCTCGCGCATGTCGCCGAGGGCGCGACGGCGGACGAGTTGCGGACTGCCGTTCGCAATGTCGGGTCGCGCCAGCTCGATCCACTCGTCCATCGCCTTGCCGTCGATCGCTCGAACGACCGGCGCAACCGGCTCGACCAAGGCGGAGCGGTCCGGGAGCACTGCGACAACACCTGCAGAGGACTCGACAAGCAAGAAGGGTAGATACTTGTCGCCTGCCTGGCCGAGGGGGAGGTTCGAGCGGACCTGAGCGTGCCCATCCCCAAAGCGCATGAGAAGTCGATGCAGTGCGAGACGCAGCTCCAAGATGTCGACCTGCTCGCCCGTCAGTCCCTCGCGTATCTGGGCCAACTCACGATCCAGATCGACCTCACCGAGCCCCAGGTAAGCGAACTGGTCCTTCAACCCTGCGCCAAAGGCTTCGACGTCTCTGTGAGCGTCTTCCACCGAGATGTGCGTGCTCTCCGCCGAGATGCGCGAAGCACTTCTCCGAGACAACAGCAAAGCCTGGCGCTTGGCCAACGTCATCTCCACACCCTCTATCCGAACCGCCGAGCCATCCTCGAGCGATTGGAGGTCGAGATCGACCATTCGGTCGCCCTTCCATTTGAGCGCCATGAGGATCGGGGCGAGGTCTTCAGCGAAGCGTTTCTCGCGCCCAGGAGGCCACTGGTCGGCGAAGGCGAGGATCTCCTTGACGTCTATCCCGTCAATCGTGACGGGCTCGTACCAGGTCTCATCCACCTGGACCTCTGGCTGGTCCTCTGACCAACGCAGCCCGTCGAAGGGGCTGGACTTCTCTTCAACATCTTGGGGGGCGAGAGAAACAGGGCCCCCGGCCATCGCCGGCGAACTCAGGTAAAGCGGGAGAGAAAAAAACAGCACAACAAACAGGATGGCTGACTGGAGCATCACGAGCCTTTCGGCTAGACAGTCCCTTCGGGCGGTGACACTCATGGTCCCGCGGCTCCGAATCAACACATCAGCCTAGACTGAAAGGATTCGAACCTGCAACGTCCGGTAAACTCCGTCTCCCTTCTCAGGAGATACGGATGATGTCTCGATCGGCCGTTTGTCTTGCCCTCGCTCTGAGCTTTCTCGGCTTGGCTTGCGGGAAACAAGCCGACGTGGTGCTCTACTGCGCCGTTGACCGAGCACATTCCGAACCTGTTGTCCGCGCTTTCGAAAAAGCGACCGGACTCGTGGTCGACTTTCAGCCAGACATTGAGCTCAGCAAGTCGGTCGGCCATCGACGCCGATTGCAAGAAGAGGCGCACAACCCTCGCTGCGATGTCTTCTGGAACAATGAAGTTGTCCAGACCGTCATGCTTTCAGAGAGCGGGTTGCTTCAGCCCTATGAGTCTCCGAATGCGCAGGACATTCCGTCCCACCTGAAAGGCCCCCAAGGCCTCTGGACCGGGTTCGGAGCTCGAGCTCGCGTTTTGATCGCAAACATCACATCACTCCCTGACCCCTCTTCGCGCCCGAACAGCACCAGGAGCTTTCTCGACCCCAAGTGGAAAAGTCGCGCAGGGATGGCGAAGCCTCTCACGGGGACAACGGCCGCGCAGGGAAGCATCTGGATCCAAAAATGGGGCCTGGCAGAGACACTCGAATTGCTCACAGAGATGAGCGCCAACGAAGTGGCTTTCGGCCCTGGCAATGCACACCTCATGAAGTTGGTGCGAGAGGGCAAGCTCGCCTTCGGGTGGACAGACACCGACGACGCCAAGGTCGCGATCGATGGCGGCTACCCCGTTGTCCAGATCGTGCCCGACCAGGGCCCCGAAGAGCTCGGCTTGATCGTTATCCCGAACACCGTCGCCATGATTGCAGGCGCGCCCCACCCTGATGCGGCCAAGCTTCTCATCGACTTTCTTCTCTCCCCGCAAGTCGAGGAGATGCTGGCGTACGGCCCCTCGGCCCAGATCCCCGTTCGGCCCCAAATCCCCCGCCCCCCGACCGTTCTGGATCTCTCGGACTACAAGGTCGCTGAAATCGACTGGCAGGCCGTCGGGTCCGCCTATGGAGAATCGGTGGATGCTCTTGAGAACTACTTCAACCAGTAGACTGAGCGGCCTGGAGCCAAGCGTGGAAAGCAGCCGCGAACTCATCACCCTCCGCGAAAAGACAGAGCGCATGCTTGAGCATGCCGTTCGAGAGTTTGTCTCCGTAGACGATCGGTACGAGGTTCCCTACCAATCGACGTGTGTCATCGTTCACCCGATCGCATGGACGAAAAGTCGTACTCTTCTGCGCGTCATTGCCCCCATCCTCATCGATGTCGACGACAGCTCAGAGCTTTTCAAGAAACTGAGCGAACTAAACAACACGACTATTTTTGGAAAATTCTACGCGCGCGAACGCACCATCTACATCGAGCACAACCTGCTCGGTGAGTCTGTGGACACACTTGAGTTCCGTGTCGTGCTGGCCTCAATCGCGCATCATGCGGACCATTTGAACGAGCGACTTCTCGCAGAGTTCGGCGGACGCAAATGGAGTGCTCATGCCTGAAGACAGTTCGGATTTCACCTCCTTCGAAAAATTGAAGGGCGACCAACAACCTCCCGAAGTGAGCGACCTTCTCGAATCGGCCCAATCTGTCGCCCGCCGGTTGGATCACAACGTGATTGGTTGCGAGCACCTGATGGTGGTCGGCGCGGAACAAGGGATTGAAGAAATGTCTCAGGCAGTACCAAGCCTGTCTGCTTTCCGTGAAGCCTTGCTCGACTCGCTCTTTGACGACCGAGAACAGTTCCGATACGAGCGCGATGCTGACAGCGACGAACAAATGTGGGCAAAGCCAGAGCTCGTGCAAGTCGTCCAGCGACTTCAAGACGGAGAGCCCGTTCGGAAAATTCTCGCGGAAATCATGCGCGGCGAAATTCGTCGTATTCAGCAAGCAGTCGCCTACGCCCGGGACAACGAACCCGAAGTGCTGCCCCCCGATACGATGACACTCGAAGCTCTTGGCGAAGGCGTCGAACCCTCACCCACCCTGCCCGAACCGCCGCCATCATCAGAGCTCTCACCAACGGAACAGCCCGCGATTCCATTGACCGTAGATCTTGGAAAAGATGCTGCAGACGACACGCCCTTGATCGGGCGGGAATCTCTCTTTGACCAAGTGGCTCGGATTCTCTTGCGCTTTCACGAGCCAGCCATGCTGATTGTGGGGCCACCCGGCTCTGGCAAGACATCTTTCCTTCGAGGCCTTGCACGTGCGGCCGCGCAGGGAGAGCTTCCCGCGCTGCAGGGTTATCGCTTCTTGCGCCTGGAGCTCCTTGAGCTCGTCGCACAAAGCCATCGTGGGCAAGATCCCCACGCCATCATGGACCACATTCTGACGGCCATTGCCGAAGACGAAAATGCGGTTCTAGTCATTGATGACCTTCACCTGCTTGTGGCCAAGCAAGGTTATCCGCTGATGTCCGACCTCATCGACACGGTCAAACTGCACATCACCCGAGGCAAAGTGCGCGCACTGCTTTCTGTTGATGCGGACGCTTATCAGAAATCGTTCGGCAACGACACGTTCTTCACCTCGCAGATCACCTTGAAGCGCTTGCCCATCATGGAACACGACACGCTGAAACGTGTTGTGCGGCTCTACAAGCCACGGCTTGAAAAACACTTTCACCTGACTCTCGAAGACTCTGCTCTGGACGCTGCAGTCGGCAGCACCCTTGGTGAAGAAACTCCTGACTACTGGCCGCCTGGTTCAACTATTCGCCTTCTTGATGAAGCCTGCGCAATGGCGCGCGCAGAGCTCTCGGACACCGTTTCCGAGGAACATGTACGGCGCTGCTGTTCAGAAGAGCAGCCTTCGGATGCGCACCTTGGTCGAGAGCGCCTCCAGCTCATCGAGGCCAGACTGACAGAGCGCGTGCTAGGGCAAGAAGTCGCTGCGGGCGCGGTCGCTCGGCGCGTTCGCCTTTCGAAACTTCACCTCGACCGAAAACCGGAAAGGCCCGACGGAGTGTTTCTTTTCCTGGGCCCATCTGGTGTTGGCAAGACAGAGATGGCGCGAGCCCTTTCAAGGGCGCTGTACGACGATGAGAGCCGGTTGGTTCGGCTCGACATGAGTGAATACATGGAGCCCCACTCGATTGCACGAATCATCGGTGCGCCACCAGGCTACGTCGGTCACGGGAATGAAGGCGCCCTGACTGGTCCCGTCGAGAAACTCGGACACTGCGTCGTGCTGCTGGATGAGATTGAAAAAGCGCACCCCCGCGTCCTCAACCTGTTCCTTCAGGTTTTCGACGATGGTCGTTTGACTGACAGCAAAGGCAAGTTGGTTAACTTCTCCAACACCGTCGTGATCATGACCTCAAACATCGGTCGCGAGCTCTATGCCATTCACAATGAGAAATCGATCGGCTTCGGACAAAAAGAAGAGGCTGCAGAGAAAGCGCATCCACTACAGGACACCGTCCAAGACCACCTACTCCGGGTGCTGCCGTCGGAATTCGTCAATCGAATCAACGAAATCGTCCCCTTTCGAGTGCTTCACCAAGACGACATCAACCACATTGCCGCGCATATGCTCGAACTCGAGGCGGCACGCTGGAAACAGCGCGGCAAAACGCTCCTCTACGACAACAAAGTGGCGGGCATCATCGCCGGCTCGGGTTACGACCCGCGTCTTGGAGCCCGACACGTCGAGCGTAATCTTGAGAGGCTCGTGATCTCCCTGATTTCAGAAGCCGCCGTGGAAGAGGCCTTCGACATCGTCCAAGAACTTCGGCTGGATGTTTCCGACGGAGTCATTTGCCTGTCGTTGGACGGGGTCCCCTTTCAATGCTTGAACGGTATGGGGCAGCCCGCACCCGGAAAGGGGCTGCAGAACAACCCGCCGGCGCAGTTGCCTGAATCCGGGCACGACACCGAAGAAACTTAACTCCGGGCACCCTCCGCGACCTGCTTGAGGCCATCCGCAAGTCGTTGAATCACGGCCTCTCGCTCAAAGTGATCAATTTCTGAAGCAGCCGCTGCCGCACGTAACCGTGACTCGGTGCCTGACTCACAGAAGAAGGTCCGGAGCGCTCGCGCGAGGTCGTCTACACACCCGTCAAACAGCAATCCGTTTCGGCCGTCCTGGATCAAATCTGCGACCAGTCCGACCCGGGTCGAAATAACAGGCGTTCCGCAGGCCAGCGCCTCAGGCACAACCCGTGGACCCCCTTCACTTAGGGATGCGCACACAAGCACACGCGCGCTGCGATAAACATCTGCTAACGCCTCAGCATCTGGAACCCAATCAACACGATCGACTTGCGAATCGAGCTTGTGCCGCTTGATAAATGCTTCGATCCGGGCGGCTTCAGGACCACGACCCAGCAAGCGGAGCTTCAGCTTCACGCCATCGACATCTCGCAGTCGGACAAGAGCCGAGAGAATTGACAAAACACCTTTGTTGGGGACCAACCGCCCCACAAAAAGCACATCGCAATCGCAAGAAGCGGGCTCCTGAGGGCGAAAGACACTTCCATCAAGATAGAGCGAAGACAGAACGTGAATGCTCTCGGAGGGAATGCCCCAACTCTGAAGCAAGCCCGGCATTTCACGATCGTTGACCACTCGAAATCCGGCAGCGCGCCTGGATGCCCAGCGCGCATAGAGCCGAGTCAAAAAGCGGTCGGCACGCTCTCGCAAGTTCGCTGCTCGTGGAAAGCCCGGGACATGATGAAGCTCTGCAACATAGGGAATGCCCGTACGGCGAGAGATTCTCCATGAACCGAGCCCGTTGTAGAACGGGTTGTAGTCGTGGCTCGTGATCACCGTGTACGGGCGTTCAGAAGCCAGTCGCAATCCCGTGCGGGCAATGAAGCTCGCCTGGCGGACTTTCCCCGTGTTGGGGTGATGAAGGTGAACGTTGCCGAAGACTTCCTGCAACTTTACCTCGCCAGGTCTGGTTCCAATCACGTCGACTCGCTCCCAGTGCTTCGAGAACGACTCCAACATGTAATAGAACGGCCCGCGCTCTCCCGCCACCACTGAGCGGTCAGCACTCACCATCATCACATTGGGTCCATGAGGAGCGGCTCCCACTCCTCCCCCAGGTGAAAGTGCAGACATCGCTCCGTTCACGGCACTGCTCAAAAGGCGGCGGTCGGAATCCGGTCGGCGAGCACCGGAGGGCGGATCAAGGCTCGTAGGTGCCGAGGATGTCCTGGCCTGTCTCGAGCCCCACGCGTAACGAGCGCGCCATGTTGTTGTACCAGAACTGTCCGGAGCGCCCGATGGACCTCAAGTTGTCGATCTTGTCCAACTCGGTCCAGATGCGGTCCAGTTTCTCCCGATAGTCCAGCGGATAAACCGGATACGAATCGGGAACAAACATGTACCTGACATCCTCGATGTCTTCCGGCTTGCAGACTCCCAACTTGGCCAAGCCGCTGGAGATCATGCCGATCAGTTGCTTTCGTTCTTCTTCATCGCGGAATTCTGGGCGAGTGATCTCAACGCAAAGGCTGTCCTTGTCCGGCGGACACAAACCCCCAACCGACCGATTCGGATAGTAAATGCGGTTAAACACAATGCTCTTGTCCGCGATGTACGTGTAGAGATCATCGCCTGGCCGAAGCGGTCGGCGGATCTTGAGCAGCCCCAGCAAGATCGTCATGAACGGCAGGTCTTGCCGGTCGATGCCGGCAAGTGAACACATCCGGTGGAGAGAGCCTGTCCAGGTCACAGAGGCCGGGTTCTCGACCCGACCGCCCTTCCCGTCCCGGCCCCCCGACCAGCTGACACTGCTCACATGCGGCCCTTCCATTTCGAAGGCCACATTGGCCGCCTTCAACTCGAGACGGCCGCCACGCTCTTGATAGTCCTCGGCAAGCCGTTCGCAGATCACGCCCACCCCTCCCGGGGGATAGAGCACCTTCTTGTAGTTCTTCGCAAAAGCCGTCTTGGTCAAACCCTGAATGATCTTCAGGATGCGCTTGGCGCCCTTCGGCGGTGGGGGCTCGGAGGTCCCCGACGCCTTGGCCTCTTCGGCCTTCTGCCTGACTGACGGATAGCGCTCGAGGTAGCTCTCTACGAGAGCTGGTTCAAACTGAAGCACCTTGTCTCGTTTGACATCCGGAACGTTGTGAACCGTGCGCGCAGCTTGGTTCCACCAATCTCGATGAAGCTTCCCCGGCCCGCCATGGCCGGGAACTTTCTTTTCGATATAGGGCTCCAAGAAAATAGACCACATCTTCTTTCCGAACATGCCGCGCATGTAATCGCGCGCGACATAGGTCTTTGGAATGTTCTGGCTGATGCAGTTCTTCAGGTAGCTCGCAATGCCAGAGATGGGCAGCTTGAGAGCTTCACGCGCCGTGGGTGGCCACGCCACGTTCGCGCGACCAATTTTTGCGCCGATTTTGAAATCGATCGGGCGCCATTCCTCTTCCCTCACGCAACTCTTGATAAGCGCATTCACTTCTTCTGAAACATCGAGAAAGAAGTAGTGGGGTCCCACATCAAAAACGTGGCCTTCGAAGTCGACCGTCCGTGCAAGGCCCCCGACTTCATTGGTTCGCTCGAGGACAATGACTTCCTTGCCTGCGCGGCGGAGAGTTTGCGCTGCGCCAAGGCCGGCCATGCCAGCGCCCACGACAATATGCGGACCGGGTTGGGATGCCGATGTCACGAGGACTGGCTCCTAGAGGAAAAATGGGGGCGCATCATAGCCTTCAAACGACAAAGCTCACGGGGTGCATCCATGCGTCCTTCGGCCAACGATGCGTCGATTCTTGACGATATCGGATTCGGTCGATTCAATGATTTGGCATAGGTCCCAGGGGTCCTATTTCCTCCGCAACCGCTACAGATCAAAAAATCCACCTGAATCCGGCCTTTCGACCCGTTAAGACTTGTGCATCAGTCTCAGCACTCACGGACTCGTGGCGGGTCTCCGTGGATCATTTTGGGCCGGTTTTGAGCAGTCAGGGAGGGTTCGAACGATGGAAATGCTCCACGCAACGAAGATGTCCAGAAGCCTGAAGGCGCTCTGCGATGTCAATCGGATCAGGATTCTAGAGATCTTGGTCAAGGGTGAGTTCTGTGTCTCAGAGTTGGTGGAGAAGTTGGCGATTGATCAGCCCAAGGTCTCCCACCACCTGGCGATCCTTCGGAGTGCCGGGATTATCCGCAGTCGGCGAGATGGCCGACACATCAACTACTCCATCAGGCCAGCTGTGTATCGGCACATCGACCAGCCCCAAGGGGCAGCGGATGTCTTCGATCTCGGCGAACTGGCCGTCACTTTCCGGTTCAGTGAGATGGAGCAGGAACCCAAAGTCACCGAAAGCTCCAATCTGGCCAGCATCACCGGCAAGGTGGAAAACGGTGAAAGCCTTGGCACAGCTATGACCTGAGCCGGCTTCGTTGGCCTGGGCCATCGGCCAGCACCAGCAAGATCCCTCGGCCTTTTCAGGCCAAGGCGATTAACCCTGCATGTTCCCTTCGGCCTGCTCGGCTTGATCCATCTCGAGCTCGGCTTGCTTGCTGTGTTTCCGCAGTTCGTATTCGAAGCGCGCGTTGGCCGGTGAATATCGAAGCTGGCCCTCTTTGCAGTCGGGGCAAACCCAATCCAGCAAGGCAGACATGTCTGCGCTGTAGTGCGTCAGCATGTTGTTGTTCCGGTTGACCCAGCATTCGTAGAGGCACTTCGAATTGTCGCACTCGAACTTCAACAAGCTCAACATGGTGCTCTTCATGATCTGGTCTCCCACATGCCCGCCTCGACTGACTTCCTCCCAGATGTCTTCTCTGGAGAACGTCCTGACTTCGAGGCTGAACGGAATTCTATGGCGAGATGCCCAAGAGGCAAGGGTGCTCTGAACATCGACGGCTCTCCGGGTCGACTGACAGAGCCTTCTCGGGCCAAAGTGCGACCAATTCCAAAATTTTAGATCCGTCCTCTTGAGGGCGAAATCGGGCTCAGGAGGTGGTTTCGGGCCCTGCCCGCGGGACGGTTGCGACAAGCCGCTCACTTTCTATTCGGGCAAGGCGCGACTCATCCACATCTCCGGTCGGATATGTGCCCGAGAAGCATGCGTTGCACGTTTGCTTGATCTCGTCATTCCCTTCGAGCACGGCCCGCTCAAGATTCTCAAGCGTCTGGTAAACCACGCCATCAGCCCCGATCGACTCCGCGATTTCTTCTGTGGTTCTGTCGCGTGCGACAAATTCATTTTTTGTCGACATGTCGATTCCGTAGATGCACGGATACCGAAGTGGCGGCGACACGGACGCGAAATACACCTTCTTGGCGCCAGCTTTTCGGGCCAGGTCGACAATCTGCCTCGAGGTGTTCCCCCGAACGATTGAATCATCGACCAGCAGCACGTTCTTTCCGCTGAACTCGAGTTGAATCGGATTGAGCTTCTGACGAATGGACTGCTGGCGGAGCTTGTTACTGGCCATGATAAACGTGCGGCCGACGTAACGATTCTTCACCAATCCTTCGCGGTACTTGAGCTTCAATGCCCGGGCCATGGCCATTGCTGAAGTCACAGCAGACTCTGGAACCGGGATCACGACATCGACATCCCAGCCAGCAGCTTCCCAGATCGGCGCCATCAACTCTCCCAAGCGGAGTCGCGTCTTGTAGACGCTGACTCTGTCGAGAAAGGAGTCCGGGCGCGCAAAGTACACCCACTCGAACAAGCACGGGCTGTGTGGCTTCTCAGTCAGCTGCTTGCGGTGAAGTGTGCCGGAGCGATCAATAAAGATGGCTTCGCCAGCACCCAGATCAAATGTCTGGTGAAAGTCGAGCACGTCCATGAGGACGCTTTCCGAAGCCACGCACCAGGACGTACGGCCCTCACTGTCTGTGCGGCTGCCCACAATGATTGGCTTGATGCCATAGGGGTCTCGGAAGGCATACAGGCCTTCATCGGCAATCATGCCCACAACCGAATACGCGCCCTTCACTCGCTTGTAGACCCCGTCGACAGCCTGGAAGACATGTTTCGGCTCGAGGTCCCCAATCTGTTGCTGGGCGAGTTCATCTCCGAACACCTTGAGAATGCCTTCGAGATCGCAGGAAGAGTTCACATGCCAATGCGATTCCCGCGACATTTCACCGCGGATCTCATCGAAGTTCGTGACATTGCCGTTGTGCACCATCCCAACCCCGAAGGGGTACGAGATCATGAACGGCTGGGCGTCTTCTGCACCGCCGAGCCCTACCGTCGGGTAGCGAACATGTGCGATGCCCATCGAGCCGCGCAACGTTTTCAGCGCATTTGGCGTGAACACATCGCGGACCAAGCCCTTGGCCTTGTGCATATGAAACCGGCCGTCATAGGTCAGCGCGCCCGCGGCATCCTGGCCGCGATGCTGGATCGCCAGCAGTCCCGTCGCAAGTTCTGGTGCGACCTCCAAGCCTTCGGGCATGAGAATGCCAATAAATCCGCACATACTCTTGGTGTCACTCCTCAGTGGGATCGTTGATTCTAGCCATCCGCAGACATCGCCGCCACGAAACCAAAGCGGCCATGGTCGGTTAAGCGGACCTGCGATACGCTCACTCTTGCCCTGAGCGCCTCCTGGAGAGCGACCCAAGATGCTCCTAATCGCCTGCCTGAACCTGGCTCTCCTCGCCGCCCCCCTCCAAGAAGCGGCCGAGGGCCACCCTTCCGGGCCTTCTTCACCGCCGGGAGGGCCCCTGGGCGCCGTCGTGAATTCCGAGCAAGAGGCCCGGTCGCTGATCGATCGGTCCCAGCAGAGGCTCTATGACATCCGAAAAGCCGGGCTTAAAAGTCTCTCCTTTGCGGTCCCGATTCGCATGGGCTCACCAAACGGCGAAGCCATACACCTCGGGGAGGTCGCCGTGGCGTGGTCCACTGCCTCTGAGCCAGAGATTCGCGCCACCATCTCCAGCGTCCTCCCCTCCGAGCTTTCGCCCCAGTCCGAGGCCATTGCCCTCCAGCTCGAGGCGCAAGGACGCCAAATCTTGCGTTACGTGAACAACGACCTCTTCAAAGAGGTCCTCAAGGACTACAAGCCCTCGTTGGCCGGACTCGACGGTGAACTTTTCCAGGTCCACTTTGAGCCAAATAGCCAGCAAGCTGGCTCACCCTCCCTCGACTGGTTCTTCGATGCTGATGCCGTGCCCGTGAGGTCCGAAATGAAGCTCGAGCAGGGCGGCGTCTCGATGAACATTTCTTACGAACACGCGTGGCAGCCAGCCTCTGCAACAGACACGACCCTCGTGCTTCAGCAGTTAACGGCAACCCAAGAAATGGGCTCCATGCGGAATGTCATCACGATCAGCCTTGAGCACGAAACCGTCGAGGGCCTCGTCATGCTGACGGGATACACCGAGAGGGGCCAGTTGCCTCAGGGCGAGCAGACCTCACACACCGTGCGTCTCGAGTCTGTTTCGATGACGCGGGCGGACGGCAGCTGAGCGACGCCGCTCCGCTGTGGCTCGTCACTCGGGGTGATTCTTCGCAACCGCTTCGAACACTCTGTCCAGAGCGTCAATAAAGCTGTCGATTTCGCGGGTCAGTACATCAACGAGCAGCAAGATCCGAAGGCGGGAAGACTCTCCCGAGCCACCACATCCGAGCAGCTTGACTCCCATCTGCCAGCCCATCTCAATGATTTCCGCCCGATGCCGGACTGTCAGGCCCCACATACCACCCAATCCGGAAAACTCGGGGAAGATGTCGGGGTGCTTCGCCGAGAGCTCGGCCAATTTCATGCGGACGTATTCGCCCTTGATACGAGAATTCTCGAGGTAAGAGCGCCCCTCAAAAAGGTCGTCTTTGGAATCTGTCAGCAGCTCGATGGTCGTGTGAGCCATGTTGACGTCAAACAGCTTGCCACTGCCGAAGGTGTTGCTGTGCCAGCCGACATGACAGTCTTCAGCCAGATCGGCGCGCACCACAGTGATTCCGAGAACAGCAGACTTCGCCATCCAGGTCACATCAGGATCGACTCCGGTGTGCTCCGTGGCAAAGAGACGGCCCGTGCGGCCGAATGACTGGACCTCGTCGGTGCCAAACAAAATGCCCCGGCCACGAGCAGCTGCTGCAACGCTCGCGAGCCAGGCCTTGTCGGCAATGATGTAGCCGCCCTCTCCCTGATAGACCTCCGTCATGAAGGCCGCGGCCAGATCAACCGGAACCTTGCCCGAAGCGATCACTCCCGCCACTCCTCCGGGCGATTCCAGAATCTCGGTGATGCTCCGGTCGTCAATCTGATCCGTGAAATCCATGACATCGCCATTGAATGGCACATGGCGAATCCAGCGCGATTTCCAGTAACCGATGTGTTGCGCTTTCTTCGAGCGCGTCATGTTGAGGACGCCCATCGTGCGGCCGTGAAATGCCTGCTCGCACGCAAATACAAAGAAGGGATAATCGCGATAAACGATGTCGGGCAGAGAATTGTCCTGATCGTAAAAGGTATCCCGAGCGATACCGAGGTCATGCATCACGCGGGAAAGCACGTCCTCGCCGTACTTCCGGACAAACTCGCGGTACCGGTGAAGCATGGCCAGCTTGAGCGCTGCCTCTCCGGCTTCAGCGCCACTGTTCGAGAAGAAACATCGAAAGGGGCCGGTCTCTGGAAAGGCCTTTTCAGCCAGGCCGTTCACGAGCATCGCCAGTTCTTGCGGCGTATGCACATGCTCTATGGGCTTGCTGAAAAACACGAAGTCGTCGGTGTTGATCTCGCGTCGAAAGGTGAGGCCATTTTCTGAAAGAGCGCGAATGCTCTTCCCATAGGCGGGGTTGTGTTCGCAAACAAGCTTCTGTGCGACCCCCTGATACAGGTCGAGATAGGTGCCCACTGCCGAGTCGACAAACATTCCTGCGACCGGGTAACTAAAATCAATCACCGGGCTTTCGGCGTGAGTCAGTGTGTTGGGAAGAATGTTCTCTTCGTGGGCCTTCTTGATGTCTTCGTAGTCCGGGTGGGGCGTTCCCTCGGTCGAAACCGTTGCAGTTCCCCGGTTGATCGTTCGCCCGCAGACAGTCTGGTCCTCAAACGCCAGGCGGTCATTTTCCGCCAACAGGTCATAGCCATCGATGATGATGCTCTCAGTCGCTTTCACAGGAGTTCAATCTCTTCTTTCCGCTGAGAACGCTCACAATAGTGGCAACGGATTTGTAGCGGATCCATCCTCACCACAACGAACTTGGACTTCACTCGATCCTCTCGCGAGATGCAGGAAGGATTCTTGCACCAGATCAAACCTTCGATCAGCTTCGGCGGAGTCGGTGAGAATTTTTCGACCACCTTGAAATCTCGGATGATCGAAAACGAAGCGCGCGGTGACACCACCGCAATCTTTGCGACTTCATTGGGCGAAACCTCTCGGTGCTCGATCTTGATGATGTCCTTCTGACCCATCTTTCGGCTTTCGAGATTCATGCCGATGGTCACTGCGCCTTCGAATTCAATTCCGAGGATGTCCAGCACCTTCAATGCGGTGCCCGCCACGAGATGGTCGATCACGGTCCCCTCCGAAAGGGCGGAGACGCGAATCAGTGGCTCTGCCGCGCCCTTCTCGGTCATCGAGAGGCTCCCAGCAGCAGAGAAAGGATGGCTTTCCGAACGGTCACGCCGTTCTTCGCCTGGTCAAAGTAGGCCGCCCCCGGGTAGTCATCCAGGTCGGTACTGATCTCGTTCAAGCGTGGCAGAGGGTGCATCAGAGTGACATCCGCACCAACGCGCTCGATGGCCTCGCGATCGATTCGATAGGCGTTCTTAACTTTTTCGTATTCGATCGGATCTGGAAAGCGCTCTTGCTGGATGCGTGTCGTGTAGATGATGTCTACGTCCGAAGCGATCGAGAAGAAGTCCTCGTCTTCCGTGTACACGGTTCCACGGGCGTCGAGTTCCTCGATAAATTCCGGAGGTGTCCGCAGAGACTGCGGTGAGACGAGGAAGATCTCATTGTCAAAGTGAGTCAGCGTCTCAATGAGCGAATGCACCGTGCGGCTGTATTTCAGGTCGCCGATGAATGCGATTTTCAGATTGTCGAGACGGCCTCTTGTCTGCCGGACCGTGTAAAGGTCAAGCAACGTCTGGCTGGGGTGCTGATTGGTTCCATCCCCCGCGTTGATCACCGGGAGGCTGGTGCTCTCGGAGGCCAGGCGTGCCGCACCTTCGCGCGGGTGGCGAATCAAGATGATGTCGCAGTAACTCTCGACCACTCGGATCGTGTCGCTAAGTGACTCACCCTTTGCCATGGACGAAAGCTTGGCGTCTGAGAAGCCAAGCGTGCTGCCTCCGAGGCGTTGCATGGCCGAGGCAAACGACAACTGTGTTCGAGTCGAAGGCTCAAAAAACAGGCTCGCCAGAACCTTCCCTTTGAGGAGGGGCTCCTGATAGCCCTCATAGAAAGTGGCTTCATCCAGAAAGGCCAAGAGCTCATCGCGCTTGTAGTCGCGCATTGAAATGAGATCGCGACCTGCGAATGAGTCCGTGTCAGGGGCAGGAGCCGTCACGAGTGGTTCTCCGAAGTCGGCGCGACGTTGCGGGCCAAGCGGCCGCAGGGCGAGGAGTGTAGCAAGGACAAGCGCCTCTCATCAGCCAACGGCAGCATCTCGCGCGGCCTTCTCCACCTCGGCCATGGCCTCTTCGAGCTGTTTTCGATAGGTGGTCTCGAGCTCTTCCCTCGGAACGCCCCGCGGAATCCGCAACTCTTCGCCATAGAAGACCGTGACCCGGCTGAAGGGCTTGCCGATCACGAGTCGGTCCCAGCTCTTCAGGCGCCACGCTCGATCAACCCACATTCCGACCGGAACGATGGGCAATCCGGTCAGGCTCGCCGTAAACAGAGCCCCGGATTTTGCAACCCGGGCGGGGCCCTTGGGACCATCGAGGGTCACGATGAGGTCCCCCTGACCGCCCTGGGCCGCGCGAGCAAAGTCACGCAAGGCCTTGAGGCCTCCTCGAGTGCTCGAGCCGCGCACCAGGCCAAAGCCTCGGCGCCCCAGCATGCGCGCAATGATCTCTCCGTCCCGATGGCTGCTCACCAGTACCCAGTTTCCCTGGCCTTGCAGCGGGATCGTCCCGTGCCAGAGGTTGTTGTGCCAGCCCGCGTAGATGCAACGCACCGACTCTCCTGTGAGCCGGCGCGAGTGATAGGTCGGGTGGACCAAGTGCGTGCGGCAAGTCGCCGTCATGACCCGGTTCACAAAACCGGCCACGCGGCTCAGGAATTCCTGCTTGAAGCCGTGCTCAGTCTTGGCTTTCCGTTGTCCAGCCATCGGGTTTGTTCAGGCGGCGGCGTTAGAACTTGAGGATATCGTCACCTTCGCCGTTTTCGTTGACCCCGTTTGCTCCAGCGCTCCAGAGCTTCGGCTTCGCTTTCGTCTTGCCGGCCGGAACCTCAAGTGCGAAGTAGTACGGGTTCCCCCAGGGGTCTGTCGGAAGGGAGTCCCTTGGAAGAGCTCCTTCCTCATAGTCCGGAAGCGGTTCGAGCAAGGCCCCCAGGCTTTCCGGATATCCGCCCGTGGAAATCTTATAGACCGTGCAGGCCGCCTTGAGTTCCCGCAGGTCGAGTTGCGCCTGCTTCGCGGGATCCAGCGCTTCCTCTTCTACGGAGATTTCGCTCGGCGCAAACTGGGGCTCAGCCTGTCCAAGGCCCACAAGCCCGGCGACAAGCACAATCGGCAAGAAGTCCGAGGCTTGGAACTGCGTGACCTCGTGATTGACAAACAGCCCGCTGGCATCCGTGTACTGCGCCGAATAAGACTCCCCGAGATATTGCGTGATCGTTTTCTCGGGCGGCAACTTCGCGAAATCCACCGGGATATTTCCTGCCATGGCTCCGACCATGGGAAGGAACTGGGCAACCTGTCCGTACTGTGTGCTGAAGCCCTCCGCATTGTTTGCAAAGCCTACAGACTGCAACTCCACGCCCTCCCCGAGGCCCTTCAGAAAGGCTGACAGGCCTGTGTTCTTGCCAAGACTCTTGGCTTCGTCCGGGCCGCTCTTCATGACACTCTTCAGGCGGCTCATCTGATCGGAGGCATACATCTCGCCATCTCGAATGGCGAACGAAGGCTTCATCAAGGCCCCCGCAGGCGTCTGGGAAAGATCAAGCTCGTAAAGCTTGGTGCCCTGCTCATCTTCAGTCGATGTGAGCTTGACCGGCATGTTGCCCTCGGACGAGATAAGGGCCAGCAGTGCTTCGAGCAAGCTGACGAATTTCTCTCCGTCGCGAACTCCGATCTTGAACACCGATTCAGGCGCCCCGGTGAAACCCTGCCCGGGAACGCTGTAGTACATCGACTCTCCGTGCAGGTTCCCCAGCAAGTCGTCACGCAAGCTTGCGCCCCCAAGCATGGCCGCGAGCATCATTTCCAATCCAGCGCTCTGCTCGGGGCCCTCGATGGCGGCGGTCATCTGCATTCCAAAGTCATAAACGCTGACGAGTTCGCTACCCATCGTCCACAGACTTGCTGAGATCGCGTCCCCGGGGATTTGACCGAGGCCTCCTTCTGCCAGCGTGCCCACAGAGCCCATCATGCTCGGAAGAAGACCCGCCGCCGCATGGTCAAGAGACACCACCGAGGTGCTGTAGATCAGCCCGTCTTTGCCGACAGCCGAAGTTCCGCCCGCCATTCGAATCGCATCCAGTCCAAGGCCGTCAAAAACCATGTCGACGGCTTGCAGTTGCTCGGGTCCTCCTCCATCCATCACAAGGGCCAGGACCACTCCTTGCCGAGCAATCTCCATCAAGGAGCCGACACGCATGAAGCTGGTCATGCCCCCACTCGTCGATCCTCCGGCCGCCTTCAGCATGGCGCGGAAGTCGGAGCTCTCCGCGAGACTCGAACCCGAGGGAGCCTTGCCCTGAAAACGGTCGATGATCCCGTGCAACGACTCTTCGGACAGGCTGACGACTGCCAGATCCCCAAGGAACGCGAGCTGCACCGACATGGGTGTTTCGGGGATGAGTTTGGACGAGTAGTCCACCCCGCCATACTGGCCTGCGGCATCTGGGGAAGGGATGGCACTCCACATTCCCTTCAGTATGGAAATCTGGCTCTTGTCGAAGAGTTGAACGCCCACCACCAACCCGACGTCAGGCATCGGCGTGCTCTCGGAAGGCATGGCGAAATGAGTCAATGCCACGAAGCCTTGCCCCAGGCTCAAGCCCACGGACTCCGAGGGATTCAAATCCAGCTCAAGATTCATTTCTGAGTCGGAGAGACCGGCAAGGCCTGGCATGTCGCCCAGTTCTGAGCTGGCTTGCTCCATCATCAGCTTCATGACGGCTTCGGCCGCCCTTGTCGGCCGATGGAGGAAGGCTCGCACCTCTGCTTCGTCGAGAATTTTCGACATCGCGGTGTTCTTCGACGCTTCAGAGCCCGCCTTGATGCTGTCGGTTCCGACATACAGCAAGCTGCCCGCTGGCAAGAGTTCCGCCGGGTCCGAGGGCGAAGGCGCCGGCGTGGCAAACAGGGCCATAGAAAGCGTAATAGCGACCAGCATGGTCTTCATCTCCAGAGTCTTTGGTGCAGTGAAGCTGTGAGGCGCTCCTTCTCAAAAGAACTGAGAAAAGCGCCAGCACCCCGCAAGCGGGGCATCCAGTTAAGTGCAGCACACCGATCGCCTGAGGATCGAGAGCTCACACCTGATCCGTGGGATGATCGCGAAAGGGCTTGCACGACCACAAGAGACTGGAGGCAGCCGACATCAAATCGACACTCTCTCGCCTGATGTGGACTTGCTGAATCTCGCGCGGAAGGGCACCATGCGCCCCTCAAATTGCCGGCACAATGGGTGCATCTGAGGCCTAACGGCCCTAAGTTCACCTCAAAAGGCATCTAACTTACGTCGTTCTTCGCGGCTTGGAGGGTCAGCGCCGATGAATCGCTGGATTCGAACCATCACGGCTGTTGCTGTGATCGCAATCGCCATGGTCGTCTTCTTTGAGTACCGTGAGAGCAAGCAGACCGAGGCCTGGAATCGGCTCGGCAGCGCCCTGGGCCAGGCCAACCCGGTCGAGGCGCTCGAGATCGCCCGAGAGGCTTCCGTCGGAACAGAGGCGGAGCCCTGGATTGCCTTGGACCTCACCCTGGCTCTCTACGAGGAAGGCAGCCTCGACGACCTTCAGCGCGCCGCCCAGGTGGCCCAGTCCACCGTCAAGGGCTACCCCGGCCACCCCGCCTCCAAACTGCTCTCCGAAGTGCTTCCGGCGCTCAAGTCCTATGCCGCAGATTCACAGGCAGCGGCGGTCCCAGGAACCCCGAACTGAGCGGACCGAAGGCTTTCGGCCTTTCGAGATCAGGGCGCCTCGGCTTCACCCGCCATCAACAGCAGGTGAATCAGCCGCTCGCGGTCCTTCTCTGTAAAAAAGCTGAAGCTCACCTCACCTCGACCGCCCCGGTCCAAAATCCGGACCTTCGTACCGAACCGAAGGCGAAGTTCTTCTTCGTAGTGCTTCTGGCGCTTCATCTGGGGCATCGCCTCCGAGGCCCCCTGCTTGGATTTCGTCGCTCGGGGCTTGCGTGGGGCCGGTGGCTCCCCGCCACGGACAGACTCCTCAACCTCTCGAACTGACCATCGATTGCGGATTGCTGCCTCTGCAAGCTCCAGCATCTGATCTGGCCCATGTGCTGCAAGCAGGGCTCTCGCCTGCCCCGCAGAGAGCTCTCCCGAGGCCAGGTGGTCGTGAACCCCCTCGGGCAACTCCAACAACCGCAGCGCGTTTGTCACCGCCGTCCGGCTCTTGCCGACCCGCTTCGCCAGCTCTTGATGGGTGACTCCTGTACTCAGCACGAGCTGCTGATAAGCAGCTGCTTCATCGAGAGCAGAGAGATTTTCGCGCTGAATGTTCTCTATCAAGGCCAATTCGAGCGACCGAATGCCCTCGGCATCGACCACCGTGGCGGGCACCGTGGCCCTTCCGGCAAGGCGGCTCGCACGCAAGCGGCGCTCCCCGGCCACCAGTTCGTACCCCTTCTCCACACGACGCACGACAACCGGCTGCAGCACTCCGTGGTTTTGAATGGATGCCGCTAGCCCCTCAAGCGCCTGTTCGTCGATGAATCGGCGAGGCTGGCGCGGATTCGCCCGGATCTCCCCGACAGGGATTTCCTGTGGAGACGCGCCTCTCTCTGACCGAACAGTTTTCGCAATGAGGCTATCAAGCCCCCTACCCAGTCTTGGCTCCATAGGTCGTGTTCCGATGAGATGGCGCGGTGATTGACCCCACCAGCGACTTCCTGGCCGGGAAGCTCGACGATAAAGGGCTCTCGACGGCCGATCAACGCCGTGACTTGCGTGGTTTCACGTGAAACATCGCGACACGGCCCAGCAACCACAGAGACTCAGGAACTCATTCTGAGATAGCCCAGGTCGTCTGGCAAGCCGTCCTTTTCGCCGAGATGGTGTTCAAACAGCAGCAAGAGGTCGGCCAGCGCTCGTGCATCGCCACGAGCCTCGATCGAGCTCGGGTTCGGGTGTTTCCCGGCCAGCATGATGAGCCCCATCAAGGAAAGCGCAGAGCAGCTCTCTCCTTCGAGGGACAGTTCAAGGGGCGTCCTGTGGTGCCGGGCGATCTGAACGATCAGCGCCAGAGGTCGCGCATGAAGACTGATTCCGTCGGGCATCTTCAGTGAGACGCTTTGGTGACCAGCAAAAATCTCAATGATCTTCTGTGCCACAGGCGCACAGCGCTCAACAGACAGATAAGCCTGCCTCAGGCAAACATTGACCGCTGCGTCCAGGATTCGGCCCTTTGAGACCAATCGGGAGATCTCTGACTTGGCGCCCTGGTGCCGGAGATCGTTCTCGTGACGCTCATAAAAGTGCACCAGCCCGGTGGCCATCTCCAGCAGATGGCGAGCAACTGAGACATGACCTCGGAGCGTGCGCAGCCACTCATGCTCTTCTTCAACGGCGGTCAGCAAGACATAGGTGTCATACATCGACTGGATGTTGTGAACGCCAGACTCGTACCACCGACAGCGCTCTTCCGTCGCGTGCTCGGCGACAAAGCTCGCCAGCTCTTCGGCAGGTCGACGCGACCCTAACTGCAACTGACGACTGGCCTTAATCATTGCCTGAAAACGACTTGCTAGCTCTGCGATGTGTTGCCGCTCGCCACCTGAAACATCCGCATCCAGGTTGCGAGGAAGCTGCCTTCGAACCTCACGGTTCATGCCGGCCGGCACATTGGCCTGGCTCCAGGTCAGCCCCAGGCTTGCAGCAGACTCCATGAGCCCGCCACAGAGAGAGGCCAGGGCGTCATCGAGCACCACATCAACCGCCTGAAGGCCTTCGATGAGCTCGGCGCTCTCTCCGATCAGCTGATAGCGCGGCAAACGCGAAAGCAAGTAGAGACCCGAAGCTCGAACCCTGCAAAGACCTCTGGTCGAGGCAACGAGCTCGCCAAACGTGACAAACGTCCTGTTTTCGCGCGCGCCGAAATCATCGAGAAAGCTCTCGAGCTCGTCGGCAGCATCCCCGAGCCGGGCCACTGGCCCCGAGCGCGTGAGCGGCGTGGGGTCCTCGGCCAGCGCAGCCACCATGGATCCAAAACCAGCCGCCGCCTCATCCAGAAGCGGGATGAAGTCCTCCTCTCGGAGGATGACGTCGCGGAGGTGAATCGTCTGGGTCATAGAGGGAGGGCCGAGGCGGCGGCAGTCTATCACGGGCACCCGGCCTGGGCCTAAGTCACCAGATCGACTCAAGCTTGTGCACCTTCTCAGCCGAAAGTCCCCGCTGAACCCCCTTGAAATGCGAGCACTTCAGTCATGGTCGACGGACAGACAGTGAAACGGGCCGAGCTTCCCATCGAGATCTACCTGCGCGAGATCAATCGCGTGCAGCTACTCACCGCAGATGGCGAGAAAGAGCTCGCCGTCGAGGTGCAGAAGGGCTCCATTGAGGCCCGTGAACACCTTGCGCTGGCCAATCTGAGGCTGGTCGTCAGCATTGCCAAGCGCTATCTCAACCGTGGCATGGTCCTCCTCGACCTCATCGAGGAAGGCAACGTGGGCCTTTTGAGAGCCGTCGAAAAATTCGACCCGAACGCCAACTGCCGCTTCTCAACTTACGCCACCTGGTGGATCAAGCAGTCCATTCGGCGTGCGCTCACCAACACCGTCAAGACCGTGCGGATTCCGTCTTACATGGTCGAGCTCATGTCCCGATGGCAAAAGACCACCGACCTGCTTCTTCTGCAGCTAGGACGCGAACCCACCCCTGAAGAGATCGCCGAGCACATGGAGGTCAAGGCAGCCTCAGCGGCAGCCATTCAGAAGTCCCTCCACACCGCATCCCGGTACACCCAGTCCTTCTCCCGGGATGACCAGTCGGCAAAGCTGAACGATATCCTCGTAGACCCCAATTCACCGGATCCGAAGGAAACTCACCTCGAGGCCACCGAACTCACCCGCATGATGGGTCTTGTGGACATGCTCGACGAACGCCAGCAGAAGGTCCTGAAGATGCGATTCGGTCTCGGATATGATGCCGCGATGACGCTCAAGGAAATCGGGGTCGAACTTGGCCTCACCCGCGAGCGTGTCCGGCAAATCCAGAACGAATCCCTGACCAGGCTCTTCGCCCAGATGAACGGAGTGGAGCCGCTCTGAGCATGTGACCAGGCTTTTCGACCGAGGACCGAAGGCCGCTCCCCAGAGCCTCTACGTGCACGTTCCGTTCTGTACGGATCGATGCACCTACTGCGCCTTCGCCACGATGGCTGATCGCCCGGCCCTGCACCGCGATCTCGTCGATGCTCTCCTTCTCGAATACGGACGCCGGCCGGCATTGGAGGCCGGAATGGAAACGGTCTATTTCGGAGGCGGAACACCCGGATTGCTCGCCCCAGGGCTGCTTGAGCGTCTTCTCAACGGCCTGCAAGCGCGTTCTCGCCTCGAAACAGGCGCCGAGATCACGCTCGAGGTAAATCCAACCAATGTCAGCAAGGATGCGCTTTCCGCCTGGAGCGAACTGGGCATCACCCGGCTTTCCATCGGCATCCAGACTTTTGACGATGCCGTCCTCGCGGGTTTTGGAAGACACCACGATGGAGATCTCGGCCGAGCCGCCCTGGATCTGATTGCTGAGCACTGGAAGGGCCTCTGGTCCGCCGACCTTCTCGTGGGGTTCAAGGACCAGACAAGCCAAGACCTGACCTTCGACCTCGCACAACTCCTGAAGCGCTCTGCACCCCATATCTCGGTATATGGGCTCACCATCGAACCAGGCACACAGCTGCATGAGCAGGCCCGACGAGGAAGTGTTGTTCGGCTTGAAGACACGTATATGGATTCTTATGACATCTTATGGTCATCTTATTTACATGGCTTTGGCTATGAGCGCTATGAGGTGTCCAACTTTGCTTTGCCAGAAGCCCGAAGCCGGCACAATCAGGCCTACTGGCGCAATGAGGACTACCTCGGCATTGGGCCGGGCGCCTCGAGCTCCAGACATCCCTTGCGGTGGTCCAATCTCCGCGACACCAAGCAGTACCTCGAGCAGATTTCCGGAAATCGCGACACCCGGCATCATGTCGAGCGCCTCCAGCCATCCGATCGCCTGCTCGAATCACTCGGGGTAGGGCTACGCACCCGCGATGGGGTTGACATCGACGAGCTGGAGCGCCGATTTGGCGACTCCTGGCGAATCGCCCTCGCCGCAGGAATCCAACAACTGAAGCAACAGCGGCTCCTTGAGGAGGTCGACAACAACCTTCGCATTCCAGCCACAGCCCTCACCCGCGCCGACAGCATCGCAGCGGTCTTTGCCCGCACAATGGAACTCCCCCCTTCCCAGTAAACTTGAAGCGCCCTCCAGAACGCCCACCCTTCCCCGCAGATCGTTGGCTCGCCGTGCAATTCCCGAGCGGGTCGGATATGACGAACGGGCCCCCTATCCTCCGAGACTGAAAACATGGCGGACCTCTTCGCCGACCGCCTGGCCGAAGCCGTCCTCACCAAGGCCTCTCCCGTCGTTGTAGGCCTTGACCCCGACCCGGCACGCTTGCCCACGGAGGTGCTCAAAGGCCCTTCGAGTGGCGACCCACGGGCCGACACGGCTCAAGCCATCCGCGCCTTCAACGAAGCTGTCATTGAGCAGATCGCTCCCTACGCCTGTGCGGTCAAGCCTCAGATCGCCTATTACGAAGCCTGTGGAGTTCCCGGCATCCAGGCTTTCGAAGACACGATCCAGATGGCCCATGACGCCGGATTGCTCGTGATCTCCGATATCAAGCGCGGCGACATCGGCTCAACCGCCAAGGCCTATGCAGCGGCTCACCTGCTGGCGCCCGTCTCAGGCGACGCCATCACGGTCAATCCCTACCTGGGCACCGACAGCATCCAACCGTTTCTGGAGGCCTGCCACACCACCGGATCGGGTCTCTTTGCCCTGGTTCGAACCTCAAACCCCTCCGCGAGCGAGATCCAGGACCTCTGTGTCGACGGCAAGCCCGTTCACGACCACGTTGCTGAGCTGGTCGCCCGCTGGGGCGAGGGCCTGCGGGGATCTTGTGGGTATTCCAGTGTCGGGGCCGTCGTGGGGGCCACAGCCCCGGCTGAACTGGCCAAACTACGGGCATTGCTGCCCCAAACCTGGTTTCTCATCCCCGGCGTCGGGGCTCAGGGAGGCGCCGCAGCCGATGTCGCCCCGGCCTTTGACAGCCAGGGTCTCGGCGCGGTGGTCAACTCTTCACGCGGCATTCTCTATGCCTTTGGGGACCCCTCCACCGAGAACTGGCGTAGCCCCATTGCCAACGCCGCGCGACAGCTACGCGACGAACTCGCTGATGTCCGTAACAAAGGTCCCAGCCTGACAACCAACCGTCCGTGATCCGACGCCTCCCCAATCCCGTGGTCCACGGCACCTGGTCTCAGGCCTGGTGGGACGGCAAACCCGAGTTCACCGCTCTGTTTGGCCAGCCACCAAGTGCCAGGACTTCCTCTGCCCTGACCGCAACCCTCGCCAAAGATGGCGGCTGGATCCGCTCCCTCCGCGATGCCCCCGGTGATCCCGTCGATCCGGCCTCCGTGGTCGTCCTCGCGGGCCAACAGCCTGGGCTGGGTGGAGGACCACTTCTTGTGCCTCATAAGGCAGCGACGGCGGTGGCTTACGCCCGAGCGCTTCAATCTCACATCCAGCGGCCCGTCACCCCTGTTTTTCTTCTCGCAACACAGGACCACGACAGCTCAGAAGTTGATCACCTGGATCTGATCAATCCTTCAAATGGTCAAATTGAAAGGATTCGCTGCGCCCTCCAGCCGCAGTATGAAATGCTCGCGCGCTCTTCATGGGAAGAGGCTTCTTTTGATGTATTTAAGAGTAAGTTAAGGTCTATTTATGGTGTTAATAAAGGGCTTGCCGAGGGCCTCTGGCCTTCAAGCCCCGCCCCAGAGCATGCGGCGCTCCTTCTTCAGCAAGCCTTTTCCGGAACAGGCCTCCGCTTTGTGGAAGCCCATCAGCTCCGGGGCCCTGCAACAGCCATCTTGGACCGGGCTCTCGCCGAGCCCGAGCCTCTGGCAGAAGCCTTGCAAGCCGGAGCCACTCTCCTCAACGACTGTGGCTTTCCCAGCAGCTTCGACCCCTCTGACCCGCGGCCCCTCGTACTGGAATCCCGAAATGGGCGGCGCAAGCGTGTCGAAGCAGGAGACAAAGAAGCGCAAAGCCGCCTGGCGGACAACCCAGCTGACTTCAGTCCTCATGCGGCGCTGCGCCCCATTGTTCAGGCCGCCACACTTCCTGTTGTGGCTCAGGTCTGCGGGCCCTCCGAGATCCTGTACCTCGGCCAGGTACGCCCACTCCACGCACTCTTCGAACTGCCCGCTCCTCAGCTCGTACCCCGACTCGAGGCCACGCGGGTTCAGCCAGAAGAAATCGATCTCTTCGACACCGACCTTCGGCTCCCGGAATCCCACGGCCCCCTCGACAACCCCCTGGCTCAGTTGCTCGCATCCCTCGCCAAATTCAGAACCGCGGTGACCGACCTCGACTCAGGGCTTGCCGCCCGAGCAGATCGGTTCGCACATCGCAGCGAAAGAGATGCCCGCGCACTCGCAGAAGCCCCCGAATGGCGAGGCCGAAGTGGGCGCGCCGAATCACGGCTTCGGCCACGCGGACAGTCGCAAGACGCAGTCCTCAGCTGGCTACCAGAGGCCTTCGGGCCCGAAGCTCCCCCCCTGTGGGCCGAGCACATCATCGGGCTCTCCCAACCATTCGAGCCACCTGCTCACATACTGCATGCCTTTACCAAGGAGGCTCCCTAGATGGTCGACGCTCTCTTCATCGGGCCTCACCCCGACGACATCGAGATCTGCTCCGGCGGTCTCGCACTCTCCCTTCGAAAGCAGGGTTACTCGACCGGTGGCATCGACCTCACCGCCGGCGAAATGGGAACCCGCGGCACCCCCGAACAACGCCATGAAGAAGCAAAACGGGGGGCAGAGCTTCTCCAGCTCGACTTTCGAGAATGCCTCGGCCTGAAAGACGGTCACATCCAGAACGACGAACAGAGCCGAGACCTTCTCATCGAAGTGATCCGACGGCACCGACCACGACTGATCGTAGCCCCCCTACCACTCGACCACCATCCAGACCACTCCCGAGCCGGGCAGCTTGTCAAAGAAGCAAGGTTCCTGGCGGGCTGCGCCAAGATCGGACCAGACCTTCCTCCGTGGCGTCCCGGCCGGGTGCTGTTCTATCCCTCTCGCGAAATCGCCGTTCCTTCACTCGTCGTCGACATCACCGATGTCTATGACGACATGGTGCGGGCGATTCAGGCTCACGCCTCTCAGCTCTACAACCCGAAGTCTGACGAACCCCTGACCTCAATTGCCTCCGAACAGTTCCTGCAAGCTCAGGAAGCTCGCAATCGATTCTTCGGATCGCAGGTCGGCGTACGCTTCGGCGAACCCTATGTCGTCGAAGGCCCGCTCGCCGTTTCCGACCCCCTACCCCTCGTCCAAGACGCGGGGCAAAGCGTCTTCCTGTGAAAAAGCTTCGCATTGGCATCGCCTGCTACCCGACTTATGGCGGGAGTGGAGTTCTGGCCACAGAACTCGGGATCGCACTTGCTCGCCACGGCCACGAAATCCACATCTTCTCTTACGCGCGACCGACACGCCTGGCCTCCTATCACGCAGGAATCGAGTTCCACAACGTCAGCGTGTCCTCTTACCCCCTCTTTCACTACCCACCCTATGACCTCGCGCTCTCCTCCGTGATGCGCCAGGTCATGTGCGACCGCTCACTGGACATCCTTCACGTCCACTACGCCGTGCCCCATGCAATTTGCGCATACCTTGCGCGCGAGATGAGTCCTAATTGCAGTACGAAAATCGTCACCACTCTGCATGGAACAGACATCACCATTCTCGGCAGAGACCCGAGCTATCGCGACGTCATCCCATTCGGCCTGCAACAGAGCGACGCCGTCGTCAGCGTCTCTGATTGGCTCGCCGAACAAACACGCGAAGTGTTCGATTACTCCGGCCCCATCGACATCCTTCCCAATTTCGTCGACCAACAGCTCTTCCGGCGCCGGTCAGACGATGTGGTTCGCAATGAACTCGGCGGCAAGGACCAAGCCTTGCTCGTGCACATGTCCAACTTCCGCTCGCTGAAACGGGCTGGTGACACCATCGAAATTCTTCGTCGAGTTGGATCCCGCAAGCCGGCGAGACTGCTTTTCGTAGGAGATGGTCCGGATCAATCGGCTGTTCGGGAACTCGCCCAGCGTTACGGCCTTTGTGACAAGGTCCGCTTTTTGGGTGAAATCGAGAATGTGGCCTCTGTCATTGCCGCCAGTGACGTCGCCCTCTTTCCCAGTGAAAGCGAATCTTTTGGCCTGGCCCCGCTCGAAGCCATGGCCTGTGGCGTCCCGGTTGTCACCACAAATGTCGGCGGCCTGCCAGAGGTCATCGTCCACGGGGAATCCGGCTTTCTCCATAACATCGGTGACATCGATGGAATGGCTGCGGATGTCAACCGCCTGCTCGAAGACCCTCAGCTACGGAACGCAATGGGCAAGGCCGGGGTTGAACGAACCACCGACAAGTTTTCACTCACCGCGAGCCTTGAACAGCACGAAGAGCTGTATCGCCGCCTCCTCGCGGACACTCCATGAGGCGCCTCTACCTCGATCACAATGCCTCCTCTCCCCTTCGGGAATCGGCGCGAGAGATCCTCCAAAGCTGGAGTCTTGGCAATCCAGGGGCAAACCCCTCCAGCGCTCATGAAGAAGGTCGCCTCGCGCGCCGCGCCCTCGAAACAGCCCGCGAGAGACTCGCCAGCCTGATTGGCTGTCAGCCCGAAGAGCTCGTCTTCACATCAGGCGGCACCGAATCGAACACCTGGGCCCTCTCTGGCTGGGACTCTGTCGCCATGCTGCCCGTCGAACACCCAAGTGTTCTGGCTCCCGGAAAGCGCAGCGCCCACACGACGCTCCTTCCCCTCAACGCCGCCCACCAGGTGGATCTCGAGCTCGCGGACCCTTTGCTCCAGAGCTGCCAGATCGCAAGCGTTGGGCTCGCAAACCATGAAACCGGGTCTCTGCAGCCCGTCAAAGCCCTCGCTCGGCAACACTCTCAGCGATCCTGGCTCCTTCACACGGATGCCAGTCAGGCCCTCGGCCGAATTCCGGTGTCCTTTCAAGAGCTTGGCGCAGACCTCATGACCCTTTCCTCCCATAAATGTGGGGGGCCACCAGGGATTGGGGCTCTCGTACTCCGTCAGGGAACTGAACACCCCGCGCTCATTCTCGGGGGGCCTCAGGAATCCTCACGTCGAGCTGGGACAGAGTCCGTTCTCCTTGCTCAGCTCTTCTGCGCCGCCGCCGAAGAGGCTCTCGCCCGCCACCAAGAAGAAAAACGAACCTGGAACCGTTTCTCAAATCTCCTTCGCAAAGAGATTCCAAAGCTTGACCCTGCTTCCATTTTCATCTCAAAGACCTCCGATTGCCTGCCTAATACGCTGTGTGTCGCCTTTCCTGGTCGGCCAGGCCCCGCACTGGTCCACCGCCTCGACCTTGAGGGGGTGAGCGTCTCCCATGGCTCCGCATGTGCCTCCGGATCACTCGAACCTTCACCGGTTTTAGAGGCCCTGGGATGCCCGGAAACCGTCTCCCACTCCTCATTGCGAGTCAGTTTTGGCCACGGACATGCGGACCGCGATGCGGAGCTCTTTCTTGAGCGACTCAAGTTGACGCTGGACGCTGTACAGGTACGCACAACAACTCAAAAAAACTCAGCGGGTCACGAGCAGTAACGAGTGCGCAAACACTGCTTTGTATTCGCACGCTCATGTGGCGGCCTGTCATGTAGGTCTGACCCGTTGACAGCATCACGAAATCCACCATAGTGGCTCCGCACACTCGCCATCAGGGGGAGTTGCGAGTTGCCTTGTTGCTGGTACCGGGTCGGGCTAAATGAATGACCCACGGACCAGGGCTGAGGTGATAGAGGAAGGGTAGGCCGCCCGCATGCAGGGGACATTGCGTACTGAGTCCATTGCCGTTGCGTGCGTCATTCGTTGGTTCCCTTGAGGGATCCTCCTTCCGCGCCGTCCGAGGATCGATTGACCTAGCCTGGCATTGCATTGTTCGCACTTTTTCCCTGGGGAAGCCACGAAGCATGAGTTTGGCCGTGACTCCCGACATCCTTACCGATCGCCTCCACGAGGCGCTCAAGGAACTGGTCAGTCGGAGGAAGTTCGAGCTGTGGTTCTCCGGCCTGCGCGTCATCTCCCAGAGCGCAGAGAGTCTCGAACTCGCAGTTCAGAATTCATTCCATCACGAGTGGGTCATGACCCACTACACAAAGGAACTCCAAGAAGCCGTTCAAAGCGTCTTTGGGGAGACCTTGAAGTATCAACTCGTCGTCCGAGAGCCCCCTCAGACCGAAGCCTCTCCGGCCCTGATCCAGGCTCCACCTGTAGCTGATGTGCGCCCACCGGCGCTCGTCGACGATTTCCGCAGCCGAAACACCAACTACTTCCAGCAACACTCTGATGTGACGCTGAACGAGAAGTACACCTTCGACAATTTCGTCGTGGGGCCGAGTAACCAGCTCGCTCATGCGGCCGCCATGGCTGTCGCAGAGGCCCCTGCCGGCTCTTACAACCCGCTCTTCCTTCATGGGGCTGTGGGGCTTGGAAAAACCCACCTGCTCCAGGCTATCTGTCACAAGGCCATGGACTCCGGCCGAGCTCTCAAGGTTCTCTATCTCTCGAGTGAAACCTTTGTAAACCAGTTCATCGCTGCCATCGAGCAGGGGGATCTGAGTCGGTTCCGATACAAATATCGGAGCGTAGACCTCCTGCTGATCGACGATATCCACCTACTCGCAAACAAGGAGCGAACTCAGGACGAGTTCTTCCACACGTTCAACACCCTCTACAACGATCAGCGACAAATTGTGCTGTCCAGTGACAGCCCCCCGTCGGAGATCCCCACCCTGAGGGAGAGGTTGATCAGCCGGTTCAAGTGGGGCTTGGTCGCAGAAATCGAAACCCCGGGGTATGAAACCAGGCAGGCAATTCTTCGCCGAAAGGCTCGAGATCGAGATGTCGAGCTTCCCGAAGAGGTTTTGAACTTCCTTGCTGAGAAAATCAGCACCAACATCCGCGAACTCGAGGGAGCTGTCACCAAGGTTCATGGATATGCGCAGCTAACCGGCCGAGCAGTCAACCTAGACCTTGCGCGGGAGGCCCTGGGGCATTCTGGCGACGACACCCACCAGAGCATCCTGGGTGTCGATCGAATCATGGATGTTGTCTGCAAGCATTACGGGGTTCGGGTCACCGATCTCAATGGAAGGCGACGGACTCAATCGATCGTTTTACCCCGACAGGTCGCGATGTATCTCACCCGCAAGATGACACCCCTCTCCCTCATGGAGATTGGTGCACGCTTTGGCGGACGCGACCACTCAACCGTCCTCTATGCGGTCAGCAAGATCGAAGAGCGCATCAACGGGGGCTCTCAATTCGCCCAGCTTCTTGCCGAGTTTGAAGCTCGACTCCAACATTGAATCCGAACACCTTCTCAGCCTCGTTTGCTACCTGTGGTGTCCGCAATTTGACCAGCCCCTCAAGGGCCGTTCGAAAGCCGGTCAGCTCTCGTGGACAGGCTGTGAATCTCTGGTGGGGAGTTCGGGGAATGTCTACCGAAGTCCTCAGTCCCGGGCTTTGTGGCCACAACCCAGCATGGAACAACTGCCTGCCCGCGGTGCATAATGTGCGTTTTCACCGGCAACGGCGAACTGACACAAGTTTCGTACCTGCCGTGCTTTGATTTCAAACAAGACGACTTACTGACAATCCGAACGCCTCTATGATGATGAATCATAATTCATAGAGAAAAGATAAACACAACACCCGGAAGACCTGGCCTATGAAGCTGGTCACACCTCGCGAAGTTTTTCTACAGCACCTCCAGTTCGCAGCCTCTGTCTGCCCAACCCGGAGCACGCGTCCGATCTTGATGGACGTTCTTGTTTCTGTGGAAGGCGATCACGTACAGATCACAGCGACCGATGGAGATGTTTCCGTTCGACGCCGGTACTCGGCGGAAGGCGTCTCCGGAGATGGGGAAGCAGCTCTCCCTGCCGCAACGCTGCTTTCTGCTGTTCGATCTATGGATGCCGACGAGATCACCATCGAGGAAGAGAACGACGTGCATGTTCTCTCTGGTGGACGGGTTCGATTCCGATTGAACGGCGACGACCCAACGTTGTTCCCCTCGATCCCAACTCTCGAACCGGAACGTGGCCTGGAGGTTCCGGTTACGAACTTCCTCGATCTCTGCAATAGAACAATGTTCTCTGCAGCGAAGGAGATGGGGCGGTACGCCTTCAACGGTGTGTTGCTTGAGGTCGCTGATGACGCGTTGACGCTTGTTGCTACCGACGGCAGACGCTTGGCTCTCGCAAAGCTTGAAGGAGTTGCGGCTGGGCAGGCGGACAAGGTTTCTGTTGTGGTTCCGGTGAAGGGCCTCACTCAGATTATGAGAGCCCAGACGGAAGAAAATGCGGTCCTACGCATTGAGTTTCGGGAGGCCATGGTTGCGTTTAGCCTTCCCTCGGTCGAGATGCAGGCCCAACTGGTTGAGGGAGAGTTCCCTGACTATCGAGCTGTCATCCCCAAAGATGGAGACATCCCGGAGACGGTTACTCTCGTGCGAGAAGAGTTCTCACGAGCGATCCAACGGGCCTCGATCACAGCGGGAGATGAGGGGCCCACCGTGACCCTTGGCTTTGGGAAAAACCTTCTGACGGTTGCTTCTCGCCAAGACGGTGTCGGGGATTCACGAAGTGAGATCGAGGTTGACTACACAGGCGAGGCGACCGAGTTGCGCTTCAATCCAGCATTCCTGGGGGAGTTCCTGAAAACCTTGCCCGAGGAGTCCGTGGCCTTTCGTTTCAAAGATCGGATGTCAGCAGGGCTTTTCGAGGCATCTCAGAACTCTCTCTATGTGATCATGCCGATCACCTCGTAAGCCGGGTCTTGAGAGCTCCGTTCAGAGGTGCTGAGAGAACCATGGTGAAGCGATCACAAGGAGAACCAGAGAAGCTCAGAGATGTGTTGGCTTCTCTTATGCGGCGCCGTTCGTACGCTCGACCACTGGAATTGGCCGGGATTCGTGAAGCCTGGATGAAGGCAGCAGGGGAACGGCTAGGAACTCGGTCGAGAGTGGCCCAATTTCGGGATGGGATCCTTACTATAGAGGTGGCTTCTGCCGCCCAGCGATACGAGCTTGAGGCGTTTCTTGGGGCTGAGTTGCTTGGAAAACTCCAAGCAGATTCAAGTATTCAGACGGTTCGCCGTCTTGTTTTTCGAGTTGGACACATCACTTCATGACCAAGATTTATGACTCTTCCTCGATTCAGGTTCTCGAGGGCCTTGAGGCGGTGCGGAAGCGCCCCGCCATGTACATCGGCGATACGCTGACAAGAGGTTTGCACCACTGTGTCTTCGAGATCGTTGACAACTCGGTTGACGAGGCTCTTGCGGGCTACTGCACCAACATCAATGTTGAGCTAAACGAAGATGGCTCGGTGTCTGTCACGGATGACGGGCGAGGCATTCCTGTTGACGTGCACCCAACGGAAGGCGTTCCCGCGGTTGAAGTGATCCTGTGCAAACTGCACGCGGGCGGAAAGTTCGACAAAGACAGCTACAAGGTTTCAGGCGGATTGCATGGAGTCGGCGTTTCTTGCGTGAACGCACTCGCAAAAATTCTGAAAGTTGAGATCTATCGCGACGGCAAGGTGTACGAACAGACCTTTATGCGAGGGGTCAAGCAAACCGAACTCTCGGTCAGTGGGGAAACCTCAAAGCACGGAACAAAGATCACATTCTTCCCAGACGAGGAGATCTTTGAAACGACGGAGTTTAGTTACGAGACTTTGTCGAAACGACTTCGAGAGATGGCCTTCTTGATGGGGCGCAGTAATCTCATCATCGAAATTTCCGAACCCACGAGCGACCGAAGGGATGAGTTCCATTACCCAAACGGTCTGGATGATTTCATTGCGTTTATCAATGAAAACAAGCAACCGATTCACCCCAAGCTAATCAGCATCAACGTCGAGACAGAAGACTCGGAAGGTTCCCCGGTTTCTGTTGAGGTCTCGCTTCAATACAACGACACCTACCGCGAAGACGTCCATTGCTTTGTTAACAACATCAACACAACTGAAGGCGGCACACACCTCTCTGGATTCCGGAGCGGGCTTACGCGGGCACTAAACGGCTACGCGAAGCGAGAGAGCATTCTTAAACCCAAAGAAGTTCAGCCCTCAGGAGATGATTTTCGAGAAGGGCTTGCCGCTGTTCTGAGTGTCAAGCTGGCTGACCCGCAGTTCGAAAGCCAAACGAAGATCAAACTCGGTAATCGCGAAATCGAAGGGATTGTTTCTTCGATTGTCAGTGACCAGCTCAACACAGCCCTTGAAGAAAACCCCGCCATAGGCAAAGCGATTGTGAACAAAGCTTTGCTTGCGGCCAGAGCTCGGGAGGCGGCACGGAGGCAGCGCGACATCGTGCGCCGTAAGGGTGTGTTGGCAAGCGGAAGTCTGCCAGGCAAGCTCGCGGACTGTCAGAGCAAACAACGCGACGAAACAGAGCTCTACATTGTCGAGGGTGATTCTGCTGGAGGAACAGCAAAGAGCGCTCGGGATCGAGTGTTCCAGGCAATCCTGCCCTTGCGGGGCAAGATCCTGAACGTTGAGAAAGCACGCCTCGACAAGATGTTGAATCACGAAGAAATTCAAATTCTCATCCAGGCCATGGGAACAGGCTTTGGTGAGGGTGACTTTGACATCGAAAAGCTGCGCTACGGCAAGATCATCATCATGACCGATGCAGATGTGGACGGCTCTCACATCCGCACCCTGTTGCTGACGTTCTTCTACAGGCAAATGGAAGAGCTTGTAAGAAACCGTCGCATCTACATTGCGGTGCCACCGCTCTACAAACTTCGGCGCAAGAAGGTTGAGCGATACATCGTGGATGAACTTGGCCTGAAGAAAGCTCTCTTGAACATCGCCATCGAAGGTGCGCGCATAGAAGCCGTTTCTTCAAAGGATGTCTTTGAGGGAGACCGCCTGGCTGCGCTTATTGAGCAGCTTGTTGAACTCGGCCGGCATGAAGAGTCTTTCGAAAACGGACTCAGGGGCATCGAATTCTCGACATACGTTGAAGCAGCTGAAAACGGCCAGCTTCCTCGCCAAGTTTCTTTCCCTGTGGATAGCGAGCCACGGTTCTTCTTCGAGAATGAAACCTATCGCGAGTATCTGGATTCGCTCGGCGAAGAAAGTACGGAGCGACTGGGATGCCGTGATTTCCCCGATGCCAGCGCCATCGAGTCATCTCTTTCAGCTCTGTCTGATATGAACCTGTCGATTTCGGATTACCTCGGGCTTGCAGAAGGCAAAGGGCGATTTGAGGTGTTCGTGGATGGTTCCGAGAACCCTGAAGAATGTGTGGGTTTACGCAATGTCGTGAACCACCTGCGTCATGCAGCGGAGCAAGGTGTAGACATTCAGCGCTACAAGGGCTTGGGCGAAATGAATGCAGATCAACTCTGGGAGTCCACAATGGATCCCGAAACGCGCACGCTCCACCCCGTTGTCCTCGAAGATGACGTTGAGGCAGACCACCTATTTTCAACACTCATGGGGCCAGGCGTTGAGCCTCGCCGGCAGTTCATCGAGAAGCACGCACTCGAGGTTCGCAACCTCGACGTTTAGTGGACCGAAGCCCGACTAGGGCTCTCTCTTGCTCTGCTGTTCGGCTGAATCATCGGCCGGCGCAAGGGGGTCGAAAACTTCTGACGACGACGCCTGGTCCTTGTTTTCGACAGGCTCTTTCTCAAGGGGCTCATCTTCCCGGCGACCAGGAAGTTGTGGCCTTAAAGCCACGGAGTCATTGTCAGGGTTCATGAGATGTTTTTGGTCCATGCGAGCGGGTCGAGCCGCATGTTCGTCGATTGAAAACTCTCGTCCGAGATCTGCAGCAAGAGAGCGTAGTCGACCGACTGCTTGAGCGGCCTTGCGGGCCGTGGCTGGAAGGTCGCCGCCGAACAACATGACTGCCGCAGCAGCCATGATGAGCAGTTCCATGGGGCCGATATTTAAGAGGGCAAGGTTCACGTCAGCGAATTCTACCGAGTTGATTGAGAAGCGTCTCGCCTTCAGAGGCAAATGACGGCCGAAAGCTAATCGTAATTTGCGTGTCGTTGCGATCTCGGTTGGAGGGGTTTGTCGTTGAAACACGGCTTCTACCCCGGCTTCGGCTGACTTCGACATCAATCAACCACCGGTGCGCTTGCTGTCGAAGAAGAATTCCTCGGCGCGCATTTTGATTCAAAAGCAGGTCTTCTTGGTTGTAAGCCGCAATGGTCCAGCGCGGAGTTAGGACCCACTGGACTCCGACGGAAAGAAAGTTAGAGACATTCTTCACCTTGTTCTGGGAGACAATAAACCGTTGGTCGTCTCCAAAATCCGAGGCATAAGAAGCGAACGTTTCCAAATTTTTCCAGCCACTGGTGTCGTAAAGACTTCGATAACGAATGGTTGCACGTCGAAGACCAGGAATATTGGCGCCGGGTTTCCATTGCATGTCGACTCTGAGTGGGCCGGCTGTTTGGCCCTTGAACTCATCAGGAGTTTGGCCCTCTTCGGGTATGGGGTTATCTCGGTCTTCATTGGGATAAAAAGGAATCGAGATATCCGTGTCGAGGGTTGTCACAACTTCGTTCTGTTGGTGGGTTTGAATCCTGTGACGAAGACCTACGATGAATGCGTGGCGCTTCGCAAGGGTTTCAGTGCGATCGATAAGTAACAGATCGTCTGGTTCCTCGTTTACGAGGAAAATGCCTTCGTAGCCAACTCGTGGCTCGAGGATCTGGCGGACACCTTCCATGTTCCAGAGTTCGTTGTTGTATTCAGCGGTGCCGGAATAGGTTCGGGACCACTCGACGCCGCCTAGCAATGCGTAGCGAACAGCTGATCGTGCGTCACTTTCGCTTTCGTCCAGAGGGTTTGTGAAAGGATTATCCTTTGTCTTGGATGTGCGATCAAAAAACGTCAGGTCATAACCACTTGTGACAGTGACTCGGTCTCCGCCAACTTCAATGGGCCACTGGACCAGGCCTGATGTTCCGGCGCGAATGTTGCGCTCTGAATTGGGCTGGGTTGGGTGAGGCTCTCCGTAATCATTGGGAGGTAACTTGGAAGACCTCAGAGCAACATTGTCCGCGAAATTTCTGGTTGTGAAGTAGGCCGTTCCAAACGGGCCGGTCTCAACCTGTTCACCGGTCATTCTGTATTCGAAGCGCGGTAAATATTCGACTTGTGTCTGATAGTTGTTCAGCCGCACTTGGGCAAGCACAGATGAAGCCCGGTTGTCTTCGACATTCAGGTAGTTGATGTACGTCTCTGGAGGTTTGTCGACTCGCTCTTCCTGGGGATAGTATTCGCGCAGGTAGTTCTGATCACTGACGTAGGAAACCTCAATGTTGACGGTTTTCTGTTCGTCAATTCGGGTTCGATGTTCGAGGTCGAACCGCCCCCTTGTGTGATCAAAAATGGGTTGCTCTAGATAATCGCGCTTGGCCTCGTCGTGGATGTACGAACCGAACACCACTCCTTCGGAGTTCTCCGTCTCGTAGGTCCATTTAGGTTGGTAGAAAAGTCCGCGACGCGAATAGTTGTTCAGCTCCAATTCCCAGTCCGCTTTGACTGGCCCATCCACACCCAAAACTTCTCCAAACTTCGTTGCAATGTCTGACGCGTCCCCCCCCCAGGTGGTGTTGGTTTCTGTGCCGAACTTGCTGGAGGTTCCAAACCCGACACGGCGTAGGGGGGGTCTGTCGCGGTCGACGTTGATGTGAATCCCCGGCATCCATACGAAGGGAAGACCGCCAAGCTGAACACTATTCCAACTGGTGTGCAGAACCTTGCCTGCATCGGTTGGAACAAGTCTTGCCCAGGGCGTTTTGATGGACCAGTGTGCGTGCGCAAAGTCGCATGTCGTGTATGTGACGCCCTCCATTTCGCGAACGCCATTCGCGTGCTCTCGCATGACTCGGTAGCGAACAATAAGAGGCGTTTCGCTCAAATTTGAACGCCATTCGCCTTCCAGAATTGTCAGGGTTTTCTTCACATGATTGATGTAGATCGAAGAAGCACCCAGAATCTGTTCGTCGCCTTCTTGAAGAGTGACGCGCCCGTCAACGAAGAGTTCGACGACGTGGTCACTTGGCAAGGTTGATTCATCTGATCCCAGCCGGGAAGTCGTCGCTGTGACGGCACTTCGCTGCAAAATGGCAACAAGGGTGTCACCGTGCATCTGACGGTTTCCCTGCGTGATGTCTACGCCGCCAAAGAAAACCATGACGATGCGATTTGGATCGTCTTCGTCGAGGAAACCCGTGTTGCCGCCCTGGGATCGGATGACGACAGACTCGGACTGTCCATACACCGCAGATCCGGCGACCATGACCCAGAGCAAGGCGAGGCCGAGCAACCCGCCTAAACGGATTCTTTGAGCGCGCGCAGGCGGCCGCGTGATACGCGAAACAAAGGGCTGGTCAGGGTTCGACATCGATCTTCGAGACGTTTCGTGGGATGTACCACTGCATGGCTTCCGGCCATGCTTCGATGTAGGGCATGCTCATCCAACCACCGAAGACCTGAAGGCGGCAGTCGCCCGACATCACCATGTGGTCATCGGGCACACTCCAGACAAGCTTGTCACCCTGGAGTGTCATGTCGCCGGCAACCAGCTCAACTCTCCCGGTGGCATCCAACTTCACGGGCTCTCTTTGTAAGTCTGTCTCGATCCGGACGTAGCCAGACGAACCAGTTTTTAGCTCATAGACTTTTTCTTCTCGAAGTTGCTGAACCTGACAATTTCCAAAAAGCTCTGCCTTGTTTTTCGGCATGTCCATGATGAATCGATCTGCAAAGAAGCTGCTGCCATCTGGGTTGCGTCCGACAACCTTGTCACGAAACTCACCGATTCCTTGGGCGAAAGGGTCAAGCGAGCCTGGAGGAGCGCTCCAGGTAAACACTCCATCGCATGTGATCTCTACTGCGGTTTCGTTCAACTCTGACAATGCAATGAGCACATGACTCGAGAGTGAGAGGAGACCCTCTTCTTCGTTGTAGTTCAGACCTTTTCCGTAACCAGAGATTTGACTGCTGGTCCATGTGACAAGAAGAGGTGATCGAATGACGAGTCCCTCTGGGCTCGAAAGAAGGTGGAACTCTTCCGACTCAACCTGGCCATCGGTGGGATGGGAAACGACGGCTTGTCCGACGAGGTCGGCAGTCTGAAGCATTCCGTCGAGTTCTAGAGAATCTGCCGTGAAGCGCACGCTGTCTGCCGATTGCCCTTTCACCGGCCCCCGGAACTCTCCGTGTCCCTGCGCAGGATCTTTACTGCCGTCTGCTGGGGCCCACCAGGTCAAACCGCCGAGAGCTTCAATCCACTCGACTCGACCATCCTCAAGTGTGCGCGAAACATGAGCCGAGTCGTCGACCTTGAACACTCCCAGGGTGTTATCCAGGAGCAACCCAACTCCCGTGATATCCAATCCATTCCAATACAAATCAAAAGCTTCTGGCGCCAATGCTTGCGTTGCTGTCACATTCAGGCGCGGTCCCGCGAGACGTAAGATCAAGCCAGAGTCAGCATGCTCGGTCAGCAACACCTCTCCTTGGGAACTCACGGAGGAGGGCGCCCCGAGTTCATCAAGAATGACAGTGATGCGTTCGCCGGAAAGCTCGCGAGTTCGGTCTTGGAGTTCGAATTGGGCGAGAGCTGATCCGCTGAGCACAACCTCCGAGGCATATTCGTCGTAGGTCAACTCTGCACAGCGAAAGGAACCCACCCCTGGAGCAAAGGCTTCAACAGGTCCGGCAAAGCGCGCACGCTTGCCCGAATCATCTGTTGTGAGAAAGAGACCTCCAGGAGCGGTAATGTGAGCTCCAGAAATTCCTGCGTTCGGGCTGGTTGAAAGGTAGTCGATTTCTACATCCGCCAAGAGGTCTATCTGACCACCTGACTCGTTCCATATCAGCCCAGTGCTTTTGAATGAGACTTCGCCGTATTGGCCACGTACTGGGCCGCGAGTCACCAGTGATTGATCGAGGCCATCGAGCTGATTTGTTTCAAACCATCCGGGCGGATCGGCGTTGTCTGAGGCAAGGCGAACCTCACCCGCTGCGCGAGTCAGTTCCCACTCGCCCACCTGAGAAACTCTCGTAGTGATCGTGTCAGCGGAGAGTGTCCAGAGTGCGCCCTGGCGAACGATGTCGTAGCGCGCGTTGCCGACAAGCGTGGCTGAGGAGGCGTTTTCACTCAGCATGAGCCGGTCACCCTCAAGGCGAGATCCATCGGTAGCCTTTCCCCTGACGGGACCGAACAGCGCTCCATGGCCACCTTGATCGCCAGCCTCCGCAACAAACCATTCGAGGCCAGAAGGCGATTCCATCACGGCCCCGAACTCTTCGAGCAGCTCAATTTTTGAAACAGATGCGAACGTCAATTTGCGTATTGCGCCTTGCCACTCCATGTCGGTTCCGAGCATGGCCAGAGATTCGGAACCCAAGGCAACCTCGCCCGGGGCGAACAGGTTCTCTCCCTTCACGCGAAGCTCTGAGCCATCAAAAGTGGCGTTCTCGCCCTGGTCTAAGATCATCTCTCCGTGAACATTACCGGTCAGAGTGAAGTTCTTGGTGTCAAACGAGCTGGGGTCAAAGATGCCGACAATGGGTCCTGCTTGCCGGCTTTCAAATCGCCCTTTGTCGGCACGCACGCTGCCTCGATCTGCACCGGTTTCCAGATCGAGAAGCGTGACGTGGGGCGACTCCACCAAGAAAGCGCCTGTTTCGTCTGGCTCTCCTCGCAGGATGTGAATGCGATATGCCTTGCGACGCTCAAGGCGACCATCCGGCAGTTCAACTGTCGACGTCACGTTGAACATGATTTCACCGAGCTTGACCTGAGTCTCTGTCTCAGATTCGAGGTCTTGAATCGTGACCGTGTTTTCCGAGCCAGTTTCTGAGGTGTCATACACCGTCTTGTTCGTCGGTGCAGAACCATCGCTCTCTAGCGAGAAGACGATGATCAGACCTACAGACATCATTGAGAAGAAGAGCAAGGTGCGACGGACCGTAGGCGTCAACAGAGCTGCTCCACCAGAGAGTCCCACTCTCCGCGTTCGCGAAGAATATGTTCGACGAGGTCGCGGACAGCGCCGTGTCCACCGGCAGATGGCATGACGAGGTCGGCGCGCTCTAGAACATCGCGTGCGGCATCGCATGGGCAAGCGGACAAACCCGCTTGTTTCAGGATGCCCAGGTCCAGGATGTCATCGCCCATCACGGCAACCTGGTCAGAGGTGACTTCAAAGTGCTTCAGGATTTCGTCGAATGCGGAGACCTTGTCGGCGATCCCCTCCCAGTAGCGAGGAACGCGCAGTTCACGAGCTCGTCGCTCGACAGCGAGCCCCGAGCGGCCGGTGAGAAAGGTGACGTGGTATCCAGCGTCGCGCCAGAGGGCGATTCCTGCGCCATCTCGCGCGTGAAACGCCTTGATCTCCGTATCGCCGTGGCCGCCGAGATAGAAAGTCCCGTCGGTAAGAACCCCGTCGACATCAAGGACCAGCAGCTTCAAGGCTTCGAGCTTCGTCACGGGAGCATCCCCAGGAATCTCAGTGCGAAGAGCCCCAACTCAGCACCCTCATATTCAGAAGGTCCTGAATGTCGAGCAGGCCCACTGGCTTGCCAGAGTCATTGACCACTCCGAGCTGGTCGATTTGCCGCTCTCGCAACAAGCGCAATCCGTCGGCGAGAAGTTCGTGGGGCCCGATGGTGACTGGATGCTTGGTCATGAACTTATCAATGGGCTCAAGCATCATGTCCAAGTTGCCGGTCTCTTGAGCAGTCAACAGGCACCGGCGCAGGTCGCCATCTGTGTAGAAGCCCAGGAATCGACCCTCTTCTCCAACGACGAGCACCGAACCCGGGCGCCCGGGTGTTGTTGTCATGATGCTCACAGCCTCGGCAAGGGTGGCGCCGCTGAGGACAACGGGGAGGGACTCGCCCTTGCGCATCACCTCTTCTACTTTCATCAGCGAGCGACCGAGATTCCCGCCGGGATGGAAGCGGGCGAACTCCTCGGACGAAAACGAGCGCAGTTTCAGGACTTCCATGGCAAGCGCATCGCCAAGTGCCAGCATGACGGTGGTGCTTGTGGTCGGGGCCAAGCCGAGCGGGCAACCTTCTGTGATGGCTCCATAAGCGAGAACCACGTCGGCATGTTGGGCGAGGGGAGATGCGCGGTCGGCGGTGATTGCGACGAGGGAAACTCCCACGTCTCGAAGAGGAGCGACGAGACGCAAGATTTCTTCGGTGTTGCCGCTGTTGGAGAGAGCCAGCACCACATCACGGTGTGTGACCCGCCCAAGGTCACCATGGAGCGCTTCTGTGGGATGCAAGAAATCCGCTGGGGTCCCCGTGCTGGCGAGGGTTGCGCCGATCTTGCGTGCGATGATGCCAGCTTTCCCGACTCCGCTGGTTACCACGCGGCCTTCACAGGCTGCGAGAAGTCGAGCGGCGCGGGCGAAGTCCGTGTCGAGGGACTCCCCCAGCATCGAGAGAGCTTGCGCTTCAGCTGCCAGCAGCTCACGAGCCCCGGCAAGGATGTCCTGGTCGTCGGTCAAGGTGCTGCTCCCCAGGGCGGACCGAAGGATTTCAGGCTCGCCGCCGGTCTTGAGGCATCCTATCCGTGATGAATTGAGTCAGTCTTTTCCCGCAGTAGATCGCAGCGAGAACTCCGCGCTAGAGTAGCGATTCCTAGGCCCTGTTCGCAGAACCAAGCCGCTTGCTAACCGACGATCTTTTCGCCGCCATCCCATTCTTTGCCGTGCTGCTGCTTTCGCTCAGCTGGCATGAGGCTGCCCATGCCTGGGTGGCCGACAAATTGGGCGATCCGACGGCACGCCAGTTGGGCCGGGTGACGCTGAATCCAATCAAGCACCTGGATCCGTTTCTGTCCTTTATTTTGCCGCTGATCCTCTTTTTCAGCTTCGGTTTTGCCATCGCAGGCGGAAAGCCAGTTCCGGTAGACGTCCGGTATTTCAAGCGAACGACACGCGACTTCATGTATGTGGCCCTCGCAGGGCCAGGCTCGAACATCCTCCTCTCGCTCCTCTTTGGCGTGGTTTACGTCGGGTGCTACTGGAGCGGCCTGGTCGAGACGGGCATGATCGAGAACCCGGGGGGGGCCGATATCCGGATGGCACCCTCTCTCCTGGAAGGCCCTCCGACACAGCTCCTGGGGGCCATCCTGTGGGCTGGGATCTTCCTGAACATCGCTCTGGCCATGTTCAATCTGATTCCGATTCCCCCATTGGATGGGTCTCGGGTCATTGGGTGGATGCTTCCGCGCTTTGCCAAACGCACCTGGTTCTCGTTTGACCGCGCAGGTGTTCTGATCGTCTTGGTCGTGGTGTTCGTCTTTGATGGTTTCGCTGTGTTCTGGAGCCTCATCCAGAAGGTCATCGCCGTGTACGATCGGGGTCTGCTCTGGCTCTTTGACCAGAACCCGTTTGCTTGACTCACCTTTCGTTGATTCGCACCGATGCTTCCGCCATGACTGAACAGGTCTTCGAGCTTGAGAACTTCCGAGGCCCCATGGACCTCCTTCTGCACCTGATCCGGGAGCAGGAGATGGAGATCCTTGAGGTCGACCTTTCTCGGCTTTGCGATCAATATCTGGCAGCCCTCGAGGTCATGAAGGCCGTCGACATCAATGTCGCGGGCGAGTTCTTGGTGATGGCGTCGACGCTCATCCTCATCAAATCTCGTTCGATTCTTCCGCGAGAGGAAGAGGTTGATCTCGAGGAAGAGCTCGATCCCGGAGACGAGCTCATCCAGCAACTGCTCGAATACCGCAAGTTCAAGTCGCTTTCCCTGGAACTCGGAGACCGAGCTTCTGAGACGGCGCTCCGGCATCCTCGGGGAACGAGCGAAGTGCCGCCCGATCCGGGGACAGAGCTAGAAGAAATAGGGCTCTGGGATCTGGTCGGGTCGTTTGTTCGGTTGATGGAAGAGATCGGCATCAACCGGGAGTTCCACACGCTCACTCTCGAAAAGCCGATGAGCGAGTACATGCGGGACACGCTCAAGCAGTTGGCCTCCCGCGACCAATGGCCGCTCAGGGACTTCATTCTGCAGGCTGGTGGAACAAGTGACGTGCTAGGGGTTTTTCTGTCACTTTTAGAGTTGGTGAAGGCTCAGCAGGTGGTGGTCAAGCAGGCCAGCGAGCACGAGCCCATCACGCTGGCGCTCCGAGAGGACCGGGATTCCGAACCACTCCACCTGCCCCAGGAGGACGAGTTGTCCGCTTCGGATGGGGCAGAGGAGGACGAACCTCGCCCACCGGCACAACCCCTTTCAGACGAAGATGAGGCCCCAGCGAGCGCCTCTGACTTGGCCGTTTCCGACGCGGACAGTATTGTATCCCCCTTCTCACCGCGGGTTGACGAAACCGGGGGCGACTGACGACTCGAAGCGAGGCGCAGCGTTTTTTCGCCTGCTTCTCACAACGCACGATCCGAAAGGACCATTGATGGCTGGCAACACCCGAGAATTCACGGACGCCAACTTCCAGAGCGACGTTCTCCAATCTGAACTTCCCGTGGTCGTCGACCTCTGGGCCGATTGGTGCGCACCCTGCCGGGCCTTGGCCCCAACCATCGAGGCGTTGGCCGAAGAACTCGCCGGCACCGTCACCATCGGAAAGATGGACATCACGGCGAATCCGCAGACGCCCAGTTCCATGGGTGTCACCGCGATTCCGACGATCTTGCTCTTCCAGGGAGGCAAAGAGGTCGGCCGCATCGTTGGATCGGGCAAGACGCCCGAGGACTACAAGTCGGAATTCTCCAAGGCGTTTGGGGTCTCGGTCTGACCGGCAAGCCTGCCGGCTGAATCGAGGTCTGAGCGTTCGGCAACCATGCGTGTGACGCTCCTGGCATCTGCTGCCTTCGCGTGTCCTAGTCTGGACGCGTTGCTCAGCGAAGGGCATGAAGTGGCGCTCGGAACACAGCCTGCCCGACCGGCAGGCCGCGGGCGTGAGCCGCGCATGACCGATGTGGCTTCTCATGCGGAAGCCTTCGGTTTGGAGGCCGCCGAACTTCAGGACATCAACAATCCTGACGGCCTGGCCTGGCTCACCGGAACCCAGCCGGACCTCGTGGTCGTCGTGGCTTTTGGACAGAAGCTCGGGCCTGCCGTGCGTGCAGCGGGGCCCTGGGGCTGCATCAACATCCATCCTTCACTGCTGCCTCGCTGGCGCGGTGCGGCCCCCATCCAAGCGGCGGTGATGGCAGGTGACGAATGCACCGGAGTTTGCATCATCGAAGTGGCCGAGCGCATGGATGCCGGGGACGTCCTGGCCGTGAGCAGGACCCCCGTGGAGCGCAAAACAGCCGGGGATCTTCTCGGCGAACTGGCCACGGAGGGAGCTCGCCTACTTACCCAGACCATCGACCAGATGGCCTCGGGGGAACTGACGCGGGTCCGGCAGGACGAGTCAGCTGTGACACGTGCCAAGAAGCTGGTTCGTGATGATGGGCGGGTTCGGTGGGAGCAGGAGAACCGAGAGATCGACCAGCGGGTCCGCGCGGTGACGCCCACGCCAGGAGCGTTTGCTTTGCTCGAGGACGGCTCTTCGTTACGCATTTTGGTCGGCGAGCCGGTTCCCTGCGCTCGCGGCCCTCTGCCGGGAGAAATCATCCAGGCGGGGCCAGAAGGCATTCATGTCGCTTGCGGTCGAGGTGCCTATCTCATCTCGCGTTTGCAGCGAGCTGGCGGAAAGCCGATGGATGCGGGGGCTTTCTTGCGTGGCTTCTCGTTGGCAGAGGGAAGCCGACTCGGGCCATGAGAGCGCGCGCGCTATCTATTCTGGAGAGGGTCGAAACGGGAGAGGCGTTTGCGGAGAACCTTCTCCGTCGCGACGACTCGCCCTTCGTACGCGAGCTTGTGTACGGCGTCTTACGCCGTCAGCTCACACTTGACGCGGTGCACGATGCCTATGGCAAGCGAGGAGCCGAAACACTTGACGCACCTGTGCGTGCCGCCGTGCGTCTCGGTGTGTATCAGCTTCTCTTTCTGGACGGGATTCCACGTCACGCGGCGGTTTCAGAGGCTGTGGGTGCCCTCAAGCTTCATTCTCACAAGGCCTATGCCAACGGTGTTCTGCGGAACATTGTGCGGAACTGCAATATCATGGCGCCGGATCTCGATCGAGGAGGGGCAAGCCCCACCAAGCGCTTCGAGCGACCGGGACGCATGGTGTGTTTCTTCACTCGGCCGGTTTTTCCTGACCCGGAGCGGGGGCGAGCGGCATATCTAGCGACTTATCACAGCCATCCCGAGTTTCTGGTGCAACGCTGGGTTGATCGGGTGGGTGAAGAACAGGCGGTGGCCTGGATGGAGGCTGGCAACGGAGTCCCTTCTCTCTATCTCAGGCCCCGAGCCGGAAGAGCAGAGGCACCGGACCTCGTGCAGCGGCTCATGAAAGAGGGACTGACCGCAGGGGTGGTTGAACGCGATCATGGCCCGCCTGCTGTGCAGGTGGTTGGCAAGACGCGAAACCTCGTGACAGGGCGATCTTTTCGGGATGGGTTGTTCTCTGTTCAGGACATCAGGCAGATGGATGCCGCAGAGGTCCTTTCGCCTCAGCCGAACGAGGTCATCTGGGATGCCTGCGCGGCGCCGGGCGGCAAGGCGGCACACATCGCGGAGTTGCTGGCCGGGCAAGGACGGGTCGTGGCGACGGATCGTTTCGCGACGCGTCTCGAGCGGGTCAGAGAAACGGTGGATCGACTGGGGCTTGAAGGCATTGAAGTGGCCGAGCACGACGTGTTGTCAGAAGAGCCCCCTCCGGGAAAGCCGAGTCAGGGATTCGACGCCATACTGCTCGACGCACCGTGCAGCAACACCGCTGTGCTGGGAGCACGGCCCGAGGCTCGCTGGCGCTTGAAACCCGGGACATTTCAGGAGATGGCGACGACTCAGACACGCATGATCGAGGCAGTTCGCAAGCACCTCGCTCCGGGCGGCCGACTGGTCTTCTCGAGTTGCAGCCGCGAACCTGAAGAAAGCGAACAGCACGCCCTGACACCCACCAGGTCGCCACTGGTGTGGTTTGCCAAGTCACCGACTTAATTCCATGCGCCTTGCCTACAACACCAACGGTTTTCCCCAGCACGAACTGGCAGAGGTGTGCAAGGTTCTCGCGAAGCTGGGATACGACGGCATTTCCATCACGCCGGATGTGTTGCAGCTCAACCCTTTTTCTCCCGATGTGAATCAGGAAGCTGCACGACTCCGCGGGGTCATCGACGATCTCGGATTGTCGGTGGCGGTCGAAACCGGCGCCCGCTTTCTTCTCGACAGCCAGCGTAAGCACCAACCAACCCTGCTGTCGGGCCGTGAAGGCGCCCAACAGCGGCTGGACGGCTTGCTGCGATGCCTGGCACTGGCCCACGCACTAGGAGCCGAGACCCTGTCTTTCTGGGCAGGGGCGTTTGGTGACCAAGGAGCTGACGCCCCCTCGCGGGAGGAGATGCTCGACCGGCTGTGTGCCGGAGCCACGGCTCTTCTCAAGGAGGGTCGCGGAGGGCCCACGCGGATTTGTTTTGAGCCTGAGCCAGGCATGTTGGTGGCCTCGCTTGCCGAGTTGGACGAGTTTCTTGCGCGCCTGGAAGACGACAGCTTGGCGGTGATGCTCGACGTGGGGCATGTGCCCGTGACCGAGGACATTTCACCAGCCGAGGCCGTTCGACGTCTCGGCCCACGGCTGGGTGGCATGCAACTGGATGACTGCCGTGACGGCCTCCACGAACACCTGATGCCTGGTGAGGGTGAGATCGAGTGGCCGGCGGTCCTCGCGGCAGTGCGCGAAGTGGGTTTCGAGGGGCTTGCTAGCCTGGAGCTACCGAGGCACGGTCACGACCCGGTTGAGACGTCCCGAGCGGCCTTGGCTTTTTTCAGGGAGCTCGCAAACAGGAGCTGATCTTCAGGGCGTCTCGGTCGTGATGGTGCGCGCGAGCGTGTGAAGCTCGGAGTCCTCGAGCAACTTGTCGGCATCTTTGGCAGCCAGGAAGAGCTGCTCGACGCGCTGTTCGGTGGGTTCGTAGTCGTGCGTTTGCAGCCAGTGAACGACGTTTGATTTTCCGCTCATGGGACCCACCCGGATGATCTGCTCGAGGCCAAAGTCGTCGGCTGGAACTCCGGAGTAGACGCGATTGGCGAGCCATTCGTCGCCCTTTTGCTGAGCTTTGATCACGGCTGCGGCATGGACGCCGGTGCCGGTTTCAAATGCGTCTCGGCCAAAAACCGGGTAGCCAACGGGAATGGGCACGCCCGTGGCCTGGCTGGTCAACTCGACGTATTCGCCCAGCTTTGTGAGGTCTTGGTCGATCCACCCCGCGAGCTTCAGATTCACGAGCAGGAGATCCATCGGGCAGTTGCCGGCTCTCTCTCCGATTCCGAGCCCCGTTCCGTGCAAGCGATGAGCTCCGGCGCGCAAGGCGGCCACGGAGTTGGGCACGCCGAGTCCACGGTCCATATGGCCGTGCCAGTCAATCTTCACATCTTCCCGACCTTGTTCCTTCACGAACTCGGTGGCCCACCGGATCAAGTTCGCCGCACCCTCTGGAATCGAATGACCGACGGTGTCACAGAAGCAAATACGCTTGGTCGCGGGGGAGTCGAGGGCCGCGCCGTACAACGCGCGCAGCGTGTCGGGATGGGCGCGCGTGGTGTCTTCGGTGACAAACATCACGTCGAGATTCTCTTGCTCCGCAAACTTCAATGCAGCCACGGAGTGCTTCAGCATCGTTTGCAGATCCCAGTCTTCGGTGTAAGCGCGGATCTGACTGCTGCCGATGAACGTCGACGTTTCGATTCGGACGCCGGTCTTCTGCTGGATCTCTGCAACAGGCGCGATGTCAGCGATGATGGTGCGTGCCGCGCAATTGGGCTCGATATCCAGCTTGTCGTCACGAATGGCGAGGACCAGTTGAGTCACAACATCGACAACGTGGGGGCCGGCACCCGGAAGGCCGACATTCGCATATCGGATTCCGAGATCGCTCATCAGACGGAGAAGGCGAATCCGGTCTTCAAGTGACGGGGCCTTCACTGAAGGGCACTGCAGGCCGTCACGCAGCGTCTCGTCGTCGAGTTCAATGGCGTGGCGAGGGGGCGTGAGATCTTCAACGACATTCCAGTCGTAGATCAGCTCGCTTCGATCTTGGTCCGTCATGGAAGGTCTCGGGCTTCGGATAATCGTGGCATCACAGGAAGCGGGCCAGTTTAGCGCGGGAGCGGCCCCAAGATCTCTTGGAAGAGGATCTGCCGCCCAGAGGGGCGGAAGAGCCGCTTTTCAGCTTCCGAACCCGCTGCCGTCCATGTCTTCGAAAAAGGAGTCGGAGGACTCGAGCTGCTGAAGGTAGGCGTGAAAATCGAGGCGATGATCAGAGTCAATCGCCTCGGTCTCACCGAGCAGCGCCGCCACCACCTCGGAGGGCAAGGACGCGTCAGCCGTGAGGTCTTTGTTGGCGTAGGCACCTTCGAGACGCAAGAGCCCGGCCTGAGACAGGGGCCGTAAGATTTCGCGGTTCTTGAGCAACTGCTCCTCGCTCTCGCTCACGAGCTTGACGAGGTCCACGGCGTCCACGGCGCCAACTCCCTCGAGCATTTCCTGGAAGAGGACCGTGGCAAGAATCACCAACGCGCTTTCATCGAGCGCAAACTTGCGTTGAAGCTGAAGCGCTGCGTAGCCCGCATCGGGTGAAGTGGCCGCAAGTCGCCTTGAGATGCGTTGCGATTCTTGCCGGGCGCGTTCGACCAGGGTGGCCGTGCCGTCGAAGGCTTCGACGCCTGTTCCCGTCCAGGGGTCAAGGTGGAAGATGCGTGCGGCTCGCCGCCGGTAGTGGAGCGAAAGGCGCCGCAGCTCTCCAAGTATTTCGGCATTAGAGCGAAACGGTCCGTCAGGCAGGTCAGCAACGGGCGGCGCGGACTGGCCGAAGATTTCGCACGCTTGCCGAAAGAGCTCATCGCTGAGACGGAAGGACGTCCGGCGTGCGTCAGCTGGGTGTTCGGGGGGCACTTCAGGGATCAGCACTCCGCCACTCAGCAGTCGGGTTCCTGAGCCGAGCCGTGCGAGGGCCTCCAGTCGGCCAGCGCTGTCGTCCGCGACGGCCAAGGCCAGGTCAGCGCCAGAGATCGACGGGTCTCCGGCCAGCTGGGCCCGAAGAGCCGACAGGGCGAGAGCGATTTCCAGGGCGTCGAGTGCTCGAGATTCGAGTGCTCCAAACAGCAATCCCTCGCGGGGTCGCTCATTCATGAGCGGAACCCGATTTGTGAGATTTCCATCGAGGGCTTCGAGAAGCCGCCGGAGGATATGGGGGAATTCGGGGCGATTGTCGGTCATAGGGGCTGACTTGCTCCTAGTGAAAGCATCTTTCTGGACGTAGGTAACCCGGTTGACGGATGGTGGAGAGAGGAACGGACAGATACCCTTCCGGCTTCCCAGGCAGGCACAGCGCCATGGACGCCCCAGACCTTCAGAAGATACTCGAGAATCTCGAGCCGTCGAAAACACCCCCGATCCGCCATGCGGTGGCCGAGGTGCGTGCTGCCGACATTGCCCAGGCGCTCACGGATCTCGAGGACGAGGCCGTGTTGCTCGTGTTTTCTCTGCTTGGCGATGTGAAGGCCGCGGAGGTCCTCGCGGAGGCGGATGAAAACACGCAGGAAGAGCTTCTGGAATCCCTGGGCCCCGAGCGACTGGCCCGTTTGCTCAATGCGATGGACCCTGACGACGCAGCCGATCTGGTGGAACTCGCTCCGGAAGAGGGGCGGGTTGCGATCCTGGCGGGCCTCGATGACGAGACGCGTCGCGCTGTCCGGATGCTCAGCGAGTACGAACCGGAGTCAGCCGGCGGCATCATGACGACCGAAGTGGTGGCGGTCGGCAGCAACGAAACGGTGCATTCCGTGCTCGGCAAGATGCGGGATGCTGAGCAGCCCGAAGCGATGTCGAATGCTTTTGTTGTCGACCCGGCAGGCACGTTAGTGGGCTTTGCCGACCTGAAATCGTTGCTGAGCGCAGACCCCTCGGACACGGTCGATGGCATCATGAATCCGGACGTGATTTCTATCCAGGTCGATGCCGACCAGGAAGAGGCGGCGCGTCTGGTTGAGCATTACGATCTGGCGTCTGTGCCTGTGGTTGATGCGGCCGACCGCTTGAAGGGTGTTATCACCCTGGATGACATCATCGAGGTGCTCGACGAAGAGGCCAGCGAAGACATGCTGCGACTCGCAGGCACCGGCGTGACGCACCCGACCACGGAGCCCGTGATGCGGCGCCTGGTGGCTCGGGCTCCGTGGCTTTCTGTCACCCTTGTCGGCACCTTTTTCGCGGGCCTCATCATCGAGTATGTCGAGCGGACCTGGTTTCCAAATGTGCTCGAGGCCATCAGCCACAATGCAGCTCGGTTTCAGACTCTGCTCTACTTCATTCCGCTGATTGGTGGCATGGCGGGCAATGTTGGAAGCCAGTCGTCGACCATCATGGTGCGTGGTTTTGCGACGGGTGAAGTCGATCCGACCCGACCGATGCGCGTTTTGCGGGGAGAAGTCACGCTGGCCCTGATCATCGGAGTCCTTTCAGGGCTGACGGTTGGCATGGCCACTCACTTGCTGTATCCCGCCGACCCCTATCTCGGCGTGATCGTGGGCGTGGCGCTGCCGTGTGCAATTCTGGTTGCGGCTCTGGCAGGAACACTGATTCCCTTCGCCTGTCATGCCGTCCGAGTGGACCCGGCTTATGCGGGAGGTCCATTCCTTTTGACCATGAATGATATCGCGGCCTACCTCATCTACTTTGCGGTCGCCATCAACCTTCAGGACTTGCTGGGCGGTGCGTGAGTTGGGGCCTGACGAGGCCGAGTCGACGAAGGTTTGGTCGCGGCAACGCTGGCTGACGATTCTTCTCGTTGTGTTGTTGCCACCGCTGTTGTTGCGCGGATGCGTTCTGTCCACGTACGTCATCCGCTCGACTTCAATGGAACCGGCGATTCAGACCGGGGACCACTTGCTGGTGCTGAAAGAGGGGGTCGATCTACGTGAACTGAAGCGCTGGGACGTCGGACTCTTCGATCGAAGCATCGACCTGGAAGTCCCCGAAGAGATTGAGGCGGTTGCCAAGCGAATCGTCGGTCTTCCGGGCGAGATGATCGAACTTCGAGATGGCGATGTCTTTGTCGGGCCGAACAAGGCTCGTTTGAGCCTGGTCCAAAAAGAGGACGCACTGGTGCGGCGATTGCTCGTGCCTGTAGACCGGGGCCCGGGACTGACTCAGCCCTGGTCCGGCCCTTCTCTGGAAGTGGATGCAGATGGGACGCGCATCTCTGCCGGGGCGCAGGAACTCTGGGCGCTCTATGGCGTTGGGGTACGTGATGGCGTTGGCGAGGATCTCGGCCGCTGGCCCGTACGAGACACCGCGCTCGAAGTGGTCGTCGGCGAAGGGGATGGAACGCTCCTGCTGCAACTCAGAGAGGGCGCCGACACTTTTCAGGCGCGACTCGCCCCGGCCGACCGCGGGGGGGCTCTTCTCGGTCACAATCTTGGTCAGGGGAAGGTTTGCGCTGAACCGCAATTTCCCGGTCTGAGACCAGGTCAACGGGTGCTGTTCTGGAACGTCGACAACGGTGTCCGGCTGTGGATCGATGACGAGATCCTGTTCTCCTACGACTACCCCGAGAACGCCTCCCTGAGCCCCGGCGGAGCGCTGAACAATGTGCCCGGAGTCGGCGTCGTGGACGGCACGCTGAGCTTGCGAGAAGTCGCCGTCTTGCGAGATTTGCATTACGCGCCCCAGGGAGATCACGGGACGGCCCTCGGCCCCGCCCGTATTCCTGAGGGACAGCTCTTTCTACTCGGCGACAACAGCCGTAAGTCCAGGGACAGCAGATATTTCGGACCTAAAAGCATCACGTTGTTGCGAGGCCGTCCGTTTGCAACTTATCGCCCTCTCAGCCGGGCGGGATGGCGCTCTGCGGCGGGCGTCGCCCCGTGAGCAAGGGGGTGAGGACGCAACTCGGGGCCGCGAGCGGGGTTCGAGTCGAATCCAGGCCTTCATTTGGTGATCAGGTCTGTTGACGGAGCCACCCGACGGACGCGATCTCATGCTGGCCGTTTCAGCAGATAAACCAGGCGCCTTTGAAGCTCTCGTCGAGTTCTACGAACGCCAGGTGAAAGCTGCCGTGGCTCGATCCATCAGAGACCGGTCATCCGTTGACGACCTTTCTCAAGAGGTGTTTCTGCGCCTGTTTCGTGCGCGCGCCCGTTATCAGCCCACGGCCCGTTTTGAGACGTTTCTTTACCGCATCATTTTCAATCTTTGCGTCAACCACACCCAGTACAGAAACAGACGTCGCGCCTGGTCGCTCGACGCGCCGATTCAGGGAGAAAACGACGGAACCTTCGAGATCGAGGATGACGCAGAGCGAGGCCCGCTAGAAACTCTTCAAGATTCAGAGCGGGCGAGGCTGGTTCGAGAGGGCGTGGAGATGTTGCCCGAGAAGCAACGCCAAGCCTTGATCATGTCTCGATTCGAAGGGCTTGGATACGAGGACATCGCGACCGTCATGGGGCTGTCCCTTTCGGCCGTAAAATCACTGCTCTGGAGAGCGCGCGACAACCTGCGCGACCACTTGCGGCCGATCCTGGATGACTCGTTTTTCCCACCTGCCGACGCGGGTGCCCCAGGGCGAGACACAACCGATGAATGACCTCGAGCAAAAACTGCTGCAGGAGCACCTCGAGGGGACCCTCCCCGAAGAGCGCGCCGGGGATTTGGATCAGCTGCTCTCCTCGAGCCCCGAGGCGCGGAGGTTCGTCGCCGAACATCAAGCTCTCTGGGAGGCACTCGGCGTGGCGTTTTCGGACACAGCCGAGAGCTGTGAGGGCTCTCCGGAGTTTCGTGCGCGTGTCTCTCAGGCTGCCAGGCAAGTCCGCCCGCAACGTATTCGATGGGGAATGCTCGCGGGGGTTGCTGCTGCGGCGCTGGTCGTTCTCGCCGTCACGGAGTGGATTTATAAAAGCGATTCACCGCTGGAGGGGATCCCCGCGGCAGATCGAGAGGTTGTCCGCTATCTCCACATTCTGCGTGACATGGAGATGGTCGAACTCTTCGGGGAAGAGCTCGACCTACGCGGGGAGCTTGAGATCCACCGCGCCTTTTCCGGCGAACTGGACAACGAAGGATGAAGCAGCTGGTGAGCCTCTTCGTGTTGGCCGTGTTGCTCATGGCAGCCACCAGCGCCTTGCGGTGGCCTTCGGTGCCTCGCGAGCAGCAGAACCGCAACCGATTGCAATGGATGGCGTTGCCGGAATACGAGCGCGAGCGCTTGCGAAAGGAGTGGACTGACCTGAATGCTGAGCCACGGGCGGTTCAACTCGAACTGATGCGCCGTCTTGCCACGCTTGACCGGCTGCGCACCCGACGAAACCTCAACGGCCAAGGGATGCCAGCGACCGAAGAGATCAAGGGCATCTTGGAGGGCGTCACGTCGCGATTGAGACTCGAGTTCGGAGAGGGCCTTGCTCGTAGCGAGGGTGAGATGTTGCAGCAGTTGCGCATCAGCACGCAGCGCAGGATCGACGGTTTTCTTGACAACCTTGTCGAAGCTGGCCGGCTCTCTCTCGAACAGCGCGAAGCCGCACAAGAGTCCTCCTGGGATGACTACGTGCGAAACGCACTGGAAATCCAGAAGGCGGAAGAGATCTTTCTCTATTCGGAATTCGCTGACGGTGACGACTCGGTTGAGCTCGAAGATTTGGCTCCGCTGGACGTTCTCGACGAGATGCTGGAGATTCGTCGGCTGCGAGGCTTTCTTGGTCGGGCCGGAGCAGTTCTGGGTCTCAGTGCCGAGGAGCAACGGTTGCTGTCAGAGGCCTCCAACGAAGAGTTTTATGGTGTCGCCAAGCGGCTCATGGAGCCCAAGGCGCGCGAATACATGGTCGCTCAGCTTGGAATGAGCAAGCAGCAGGTCGACCGGGTGCTCTCCCAGCCCTACCGCGATCTTGAACGGTCTCTTCACCGACTGCTGATGAGGCAGCCGTAGGCCGCCACTCCCCGGGCTTGATGAAGGTCGGGGAATGGGCGGCTATGATGATCTGCCGTGCGATTCGTCAAGGTAGAAGGCGCCGGCAATGACTACGTCCTGATCGAGGAGTTCGATCGGGAGATCGACGATCCGGCCGAGCTTTCCCGGCAAATTTCCAGCCGGCACTGTGGGGTCGGCTCTGATGGATTGCTGCTGGTTGGACCCGCTGGAGAAGAGTCCGCAGTGCGCATGCGGATCTTTAATGCGGACGGGAGCGAGGGGATGATGTGCGGCAACGGCTTGCGTTGCGTCGTGCGTTATCTGGTCGAAACAGGGCGGCTTTCGGGGGCCGAAGGCACCGAAGTCGATGTGCAGACTGCTTCAGGGGTTCGCCGGGCGCGCCTTGCGGCCGCGGGCTCTGTCGAGGTGGACATGGGGATTCCAAGCTTTGTGCCCGACTCCCTTCCGTGCGACCTCCCCGGCAACGGGACGCGACCTGCCAAGCATCCGTTGCCGGCGGGTCTCGAAAACGGAGTGGACGGGGCCTATGCGGTCTCTGTCGGCAACCCGCATCTGGTCCTTCGTGTTGATGAGGTGAAGACTTTCGACCTGGCTCGACATGCGACGGCGCTTCAGGCTTCGCCACGCCTGGGCCAAGGAGCCAATATTCACGGAGTTCAGGTTGTCGGCGACAACTCGTTGATTGTCAGACCCTGGGAGCGCGGTTCGGGCGCAACCCAGGCCTGCGGGACGGGGGCCGTTGCCGTCGCTGCGGTGGCGTGCGCGCTGGGTTGGATCAAAAGTGAGCCGGTGGGGACTCAAGTGAACATCGATATGCCGGGCGGGAGTCTCGGAGTGCGCCTGGAATCGACCGGGGTGGCCTGGCTGTCAGGTCCCGCGCGCCTTGTTTTCGTCGGAGAGTGGCCGATGCCTGGACCGACAACGTGATCACGCTCCTGGGCACTTTCTTTGCTGTGTTGCTCTCGCACCTGCTTCTGAACGGGAGCCGGATGGATCAGGGTTTGGCGGTCACGGTGATAGCCCCGGCCACCCTCGGACTCTCGATGGGCCTGGGCCTGCTGCTTCGCGGCCAGGTGCATGTCCTCGCGTATGGATTGGCATTGACGCTGTTGGTGCCGCTGCGCGGACCACTTGTCGAAAGCATGGGGGCTTTGATTCCCGGTGACTCGGCTGCGTTTCTCACGACTTTGGTTTCATTGGCTCCGGTCGGATTCGTCGCTGGCCGCATGCTCTCGACGCTGACGCGCGGCAGCAGCCTGGCCCTCGCTGCCGGCTGGGCCCTGGGCGAACTGGCGGTCATGTCCGGGGCGCTCTCCGTGCTTGTGGGTTTCTGGAGCGGATTGCTCTTTGCGGTGGCTTTCGCATTCTTGGCCAAGCGGATGCCGGAGCCAGACGCTTCCGAAAAAGAGGGCACTCCCTGGGAAGCAATGCCCTTTGGCTTTGCGTTGGGAATCGCCTGGCTCATCTTGAGGCGGGTGGCCCCCGGCTATTCCACTCCCCCCGCGCACGCCGGGTCGGAGGTCCTCCTGGCGTTGCTGCTTCCGGCGCTTGTGGTGGCTTGGCCGGCTTCTGTGCTGGCAACAGGGGCCCTTGGTAGGCGCTTGTTGCGAGCGGTCGGATTTCTGGCGATCGGCTTTGCCCTCTGGAAGCTGGCAGGTTCGCTGGAACTCTACAAGTTCAGCTCGAAGTACGTGGCCGTCCAACTGGAGATACGGCAGATGGCCGCGCGCTGGGGCGGGCCGGTGACGGAGTGGAGGTCCTGGCTTCTTGTGTACTGCGGGCTTCCAGCCGCGAGCTTCGGCTTGGTGTTGGGTTGTTTGGGCAAGAGAGCCTGCGCCCCGTTTGTCCTGGGACTCGGGCTGGCCGTGGCGGCGGAAAGCTGGATTCTGACCGAGACAGCGGAAGGGCCCCAGCAGTTGCTGATCGGTGCGGCCGGCGTGGCGGCTCTCGCGGCGCTGTCCGGTTGGCGCCGAGTGGCTTTGATCGCGGTGCCCGCCGGGCTCGGAGCCGCCGCGCTCATTCCGCCATCGAGCGTGGCGACTTACGAAGGCATTCGGCGCGTGGGCGAACTGGGCGTCGAATCCTGGCACCGACAACAGGCGGCAGATGTCGAGGTGTTTTCGAGCGGGGGGCCAGACGTCTCCGCCCAGCAAGCTCGCAGGATTTACACGACGACATTCAGTGATCGTGAGCCACTCGGAGAGGTGCTTGAGCTGCGCGGGGAGTCGTGGGCCCAGGGTCACGATCACGCAGTTGACACAGACCCTCTTCCCTCGCCCTTGCTGCCTTCTCTTGATGACGAAGACGGAGATGCAGACCTGAATCCGGAGGAACTCAAACGATACTTCGGCGTTCGGTTTGCCGGGGTGGCGGCACACCCCGGGCACAATCCGATGGGGCCGGAAGGGAGTCTGGGCCGGCTGCACCGATTGCTGGGCGTGCCGGGCCGCTCTTTTGTGACAGGGGTGGGCGCAGAGTTTGTGGCAGCGGACCTTCTAGATGCGGGGCTCTCCACATCGATGGAGACCTCGAGTGCACTGCCTCTGGGCTTGCGCAATCAACGCGTTGTGTTCGCCATGATCAACTCCCAAGGACTTGGGCTGGATGTCGCTGACGATCCCCTGGCGGCCTTGCGCAACGCGCTCACCGAGAGCTATTCGATGGTCGTCATGGCTCCCGAGCGCGCCGAATGGCCGGGCGCCGGAATTGTGTCCACAGAAGGGTCGTTGGAGCGAGCGGCCCAGTTGCTTGCGCCTGGCGGGCGTTGCTTGCTGTGGCTCGACACGGCCTCGATGGACGCCGCCAGCCTCCGATCGAGACTGGCAGCCTTTGGGAGGGTGTTCGGAGAGCGCAGTGCCGCCTTCCTCGAAATGAAAGAGCTGGTAGCGCCCCATGTTTTGCTTTTGGGTTGGATCGATGACGAGGGGCAGCCCCGGGCGCAGGAGCTGCTCGAGCGTCTTCCGATGCCGGATGAGACGGGGCTTCGGACCCGTCTGTGGGGCCTGGAAGACCTGGGGGCCATGCTCCTTCTGGACGGAGAGGGCATGACTCAACTGGCAGCTTCGACTTCTGCCCATAGCCGAGCAGCTCCTCGCTGGCCCTCCTCGTTCACCGGCCGAGGCTGGGAGGCAGTCCTGGGCGTGGTGGATGGGTCACGAAATCTAGCTCGCGTGATTGCCGGGAGTGATGCCCCTCCGCGGGATCTTTCGATTGTGGCGGAGGGTCTCGCTGCGCACGGGCGTTATGTCTATGACCTGGATCCGCTGGGCAATGCGATGCTCGTGGAAGTTCTCGATGACGTGGACTGGGCGGCCTTCGATCGCGAACTTGCCTTGTATGCGAGAGCCGCGGAGAGCGACCCCGAAAACCCACTGCTTCATCAGGCCTTGGCTGCTCTTTTGGGTCCGCTTGCTCGCTCAGGGGATGCCACGCGCTTTGCCGAGGCCTTCCAGACAGTGCATGCCGAGCAAATGCAAAGCTGGAGACTGGCTGCGTTGGAGGCGCATGTTCGGCGCGCAGGGCTCCAGACTGTCGAAGCCGAGGCTGCCCTCGAGCGCGCTCGCCAGTGGGCACCGTGGGCAGAAACAGAACACGGGCACTGACTGACCGGAGCGTGTCAGCGGGGCGCCGGCTTCCGCCCGCTTCAAGGCGCGGCGAACTTCAGGCGCGCAGCTCGATCAATGTTTCGCTCAACTCTCGGGCTTCTTCGCCTGGCGCGCGGGCCAGCAGCCGAATGCGGTAAGAGCCCTGGTCCTGAGGCGAGAAGGCGAGCGGAGCCCCGCTGAAGGGGCGCTTTTCTCGTGGCTTGCCATCGACTTCGAGGATGACGGAGGCGATCTCGCCCGAGTACACAGGAGGAGGGTCGTCGCCACGAACTTCGAGTCGGATCTGGCCGTCGGGCTGAAGGCGAATCTGGACTTCATCAAGGCCTTGTCCAGGCCCGTCGATGGAAATGACTTCGGGCAAGCCCGAGGGCGAACCGCGGACAGCACCGAGGGCTGGGCCAGGGCCCGGAGCAGTGAGTGAGCGAAGGCTGACCTCGAGTGGGTTCAGCACCTCGAGACCTCGCTGGACGACACGGGCGACGACCGAGAGGCGCGAAGGGGCGGGCGCCGGCAACTCGCGCAAGTCGACCATGGCCTTCAAGACTTCGTGGCAACCTGCGCAGACCAGGGCATGCTCCTCGATATGGCGCATTTCCGTTGCCGTGAGGCTTTTGTCGATGTAACCGGAGAAGAAGCCTTCGGAGAGGCAGTCGGGCCCGGGGTCCGCAGCAAGCGGTCCTGCCCCGGACGTCGAGAAGGCGGTGTTGATCAAGGAGTTGTCGTTCATCAGGAGGTCTCGCAGTCAGCAGACGAGGGAGAGTTCGTCCAGGCGCCTGACGGCCCGAAAAGGGCTTTCTGACAGCGAAGCCTGTGCCCAGCAGGGGCTCTCTGTGGATCTCAGGGCCGGCTGCATCAGCTCAAGACCCTCTCCGAGAGCTCTTCGAGCACCGAGACGCACACTTCTGGCCCGGGCTCCTTTTCGGCAAGTCGCTGGATTTCTTCGGCAGAACAGAGGAAATGAGGGTATTCCAGAAGCACCAGGCCAAGGAGCGCTCGACGCTTGCTGGCCGGCTGCAAGAGAGCCTCCCGGAGGACCCCTGTGGGAACAACCAGGAGAGGCCTGAGAAGCTCGCGGACTCGGGGGCTGAGCACCTGAGGGTCCGACTCTCGGCGATGTTTCGCATAGGCGCCGTCGGCAAAGCGCTGGGTCATCTGGTCCTTGGCGCGCTTGTAGAGGGCATCGATGTTGGCCCGTGAGGTGTCCATGGTCTCGGCCACCTTCTCGCGAGCAATGCCCCGAAAGACCCACAGGACCACCGAGACGCGTTTCCAGTCCAAGGCGAAGAGCAGGTTGTGGAAGAGGTCGAGTTCTTCTTGTCCGAGGCTCTCAGAGAGCGGCCCAGCGCCTGAAGGCGCTTCGATCTGAAGATCAAGCCGTTCTTCTTCACCGCCCTGCCCTCGACCTCGCGGATGGCGTTTCCACTTGCGCAATTCGTCCAGGGCAAAGCGGGTGGTGACGACCTGCAAGAAGGTGGCCACCGAGCAGTTGTTGCGGCCTTCGAAAGAGCGGAGCCGGTGGTAGTCCCGGCGGCTCAAGGCGAGGATCAGGGACTGGTAGATGTCCTCGATGTAATCGCGGGGGAAGCCGAACCCCTTGCCGTAGAGGACCGAGAACATCAGCGATCGATAGCGCTCCAGGAACGCCTCGAAGGCGCCGGGCTTGTGCTCCAGGACGAGCTTCAGAAGAGCCTTGTCGTTGAGATCCATGAGAGGGCTCTTGGTGGGCGTCGTCTGCATGATGGTCCGAATCGGGGAGGGTAGCCAAGGGCCCCTCGGCTGGACCATGTAGTGGCGCATAAGACGCGAAGTGACAAGATCTTAGACAGCATTCCCTGGATTGATAAATAGGCCCGAATTGGGGATCATAGCACTGCCCTTAGCTAGGCCGTTTCAGGCGTTCTCAAGGGGCAGGCCACCCACCCCGGATTCCGGTCATGACCGACACCGCGAGCCCCCGCGAATCATCCGTTCTCATCGAACGGGAAATGAAGGATTCGTATCTCAGCTATGCGATGAGCGTCATTGTTTCGCGCGCTCTTCCCGACGTTCGAGACGGCTTGAAGCCGAGTCAGCGTCGCGTCCTGGTTGCGATGAACGACCTCAATCTAGGTCCACGCTCCAGGTTCAAGAAGTGCGCCAAGGTTGCTGGTGACACGTCTGGTAACTATCACCCGCATGGCGAAGGAGTGGTCTACCCGACGCTTGTGCGGCTTGCCCAGCCTTTCAACATGCGGGTGCCGCTGGTGGATGGCCAGGGTAACTTCGGGAGCGTCGACGGGGATCCGCCGGCAGCCATGCGTTACACCGAGGCGCGGATGACATCAGCTGCCTCTGCCATGCTCGATGATATCGAGCGTGAGACGGTGGACTTTGTTCCGAACTACGACGGTTCGCGCAACGAGCCCACCGTGCTGCCGTCCGCCTTCCCGAACCTGCTGGTGAATGGCAGCAATGGCATCGCCGTGGGCATGGCCACCAGCATGCCACCGCACAACCCTCGCGAAGTGTTCGAGATGCTGAAGCTGCTCATCGAGCGGCCTGAGGCCACAACAGAAGAGCTGATGGAGCATCTGCCGGGCCCTGATTTTCCCACCGGGGGGATTATTTGCGGAAAAAGCGGCGTTCGGCGTGCGTACGAAACCGGCCGAGGCACCCTCACCTTGCGTGGCCGTGCGGAGTGCGAGGAAGAGGAGGGCAAGAAGCGGGCGCGGATTGTCATCGACGAGATTCCTTACCAGGTCAACAAGTCGAGTCTCATCGAATCGATGGCCCAGCTGGTCAAGGATCAGCGAGTCAACTCGATTTACGACATTGCGGATCTGTCCGACCGGCATGGCATGCGTGTCCTGATCGAGATGAAGAAGGGCGAGGATCCGCACGTCACACTGAACCAGCTCTACAAATTCACCCAGCTGCAGACGACCGTCTCGGTCATCAACATTGCGCTGGTTGCGAATCGGCCCAAGACGCTTCCTCTTTCCCAGCTCGGGCTGCTGTTCCTGGACCACCGACGCGAGGTCATTCGCCGGCGGACGGAATATCTGCTCGGGGTGGCTCGTGACCGTCAGCACATCGTCGAAGGCCTGCGCATCGCGCAAGCGAACATCGACGAGGTCATTCGAATCATTCGCGCTGCAAATGACACGGGGCAGGCCCAGGCCCAGTTGCGCGAGACATTCGAACTCTCAGAGCGTCAGTCCGAAGCGATCGTGAACATGCGCTTGCGGGCCTTGACGGGCCTGGAAGTCGAGAAGCTTGAGGCGGAGTGGCGCGAGCTTTCAGAAAAGATTGCGTATTACGAGGGCCTGCTCGCGGACAGGGAGCTGATCGACGGATTGATTGTTGAAGATCTGGACAGGCTGGCAGGGCAGTTTGTAACGCCCCGGCAGACCGAGATCGGGCCGCCGGTTGAGGGCTTCGAGGACGAGGACTTCATCACCGACGAAACCGTGGCCGTGACGCTTTCAAACCACGGTTACATCAAGCGCATGAGTCTTGACCAGTACCGCAGTCAGAGGCGCGGAGGGTCGGGTGTTCGTGGGGCGGACAGCAAGGACGGCGATTTTGTCGAGCAGCTGTTCCTCGCAGAAACACACGATTCGCTGCTGTTTTTGACGGGTTCGGGCAAGCTGCACCAGTTGAAGGTTTATCGGATTCCGAACCTGGGTCGCTCAGCCGTCGGCCGAGCTGCCGTGAATCTGCTTCCGGGCTTCTTGCCAGAAGACTCGATTCAAGCGGTGATTCCTGTTCGAAACTTTGACGAGGGCACGCTGCTCTTTTGCACGGCGAAGGGGATCGTCAAGCGCACGCCCTTGGCTGATTACCGACGGCCAAAGGCCGGCGGGATTATTGCCATTGGCCTCGATGAGGGAGACCGGCTGATCGACGTCGCGGTCTGTGGAGATGCGGACGAGATTGTGCTCGGGTCCCGCTCCGGCAAGGCCTTGCGCATCAAGGTCAGTGCGATTCGTACCACGGGCAGGCCCTCGCGTGGCGTGCGCGGCCTCAAGCTCCTCGGCGACGACGAGGTGTGTGGCATGGCGATTGTTTCAGAAGAATGTTCGCTGCTCACGGTCAGTGAAAAAGGTTATGGGAAGCGGACATCCTTCGCGGAATACCCGCAGCGCGGCCGCGGAGGCCAGGGTGTCATCAATATCCGGACAACCAGCCGTAACGGTGCGGTCGTGGCGATCCGGGCGGTGTCGGATGAAGACGATGTCATCTACATCACGACGAAGGGCCAGGTGGTCCGAACGCCTGTGGATGGCATCTCACAGATCGGGCGTGCGACTCAGGGGGTTCGACTTCTGAAGCTCAAGGAAGACGATCGGGTGGCCTCTGTCGCCCGGATTCTTCCCGAAGAAGAAGACGGCGAGGAGGACGCCCCCGAAGAAGCGCTGCCCGACGGTCAGGCAGAGCCTGCGGACGATGGAGCCGACGGAGATCCTGAGGAGAATCCGTGATCGACTCATCGGCAGCCATCTCGCACGCCCTCGAGGAGCTGAAGGCGGGGCGCATGATTGTCCTCGTCGATGACGAGGACCGTGAGAATGAAGGGGATCTCGTCTGCCTTGCGACTCACGTGACGGCAGATCTCGTGAACTTCATGGCGCGTCATGCCCGTGGGTTGATCTGCATGCCGATGGAGAAATCGATCGCGGATGCTCTCGACCTGCCGTTGCAGGTCGACCACAACACCTCACGCAGAAGCACCGCTTTCACGGTGTCTATCGAGGCGCGGACGGGAGTCACCACGGGCATCTCTGCGGCGGACCGTGCCCGCACGATTCAGGTTGCTGCGGACGAGGCCTCGGGGCCTGCCGACCTTTCGCGACCCGGGCACGTGTTTCCACTGCGGGCCATGTCAGGTGGCGTTCTTCGCCGGGCAGGCCACACCGAAGGGGCTGTAGACCTTGCGCGCCTTGCCGGAGAACGTCCGGCAGCCGTCGTGTGCGAGATCATGAACGACGACGGGACCATGGCGCGCCTCCCAGACCTGCTTTCCTTTGCTGAAGAGCACAAGCTGTGCGTGGTCTCGGTGGCCGACATCATCAGTCACCGCAGGCAAACAGAACGGCTGATTGACCATGTTGTTTCGGTTGACCTGCCGACGCGCCATGGCGATTTCCGTTGCCATCTGTATCGATCCAAGGAGGACCAGAGCGAGCACCTTGTGATGACCCAGGGAGGCCTGGAGCCGGGGGTTGTTTCTGGTGCCGAAGAGCCCGTGCTCGTGCGCGTTCACAGTGAGTGTTTGACCGGCGATGTTCTTGGATCTTTACGTTGCGATTGCGGAGATCAGTTGTCGGCGGCGCTTGCGCAGGTGGCGGCAGAGAAAAAGGGCGCTGTGCTGTACATGCGAGCACAGGAAGGTCGTGGGATCGGGCTGTCGAACAAGCTGAAGGCGTACCACCTGCAACAAACGCAAGGACTCGACACCGTCGAAGCAAATGAAGCGCTGGGCTTGCCGGTGGATGTCCGGGATTACGGGGTGGGGGCGCAGATCTTGCGGGATCTCGGGGTCCGACAGCTCAAGTTGCTCACCAACAATCCGGCCAAGTATCACGCGATGCGAGGCTACGGGCTTCAAATCGCAGAACGTGTTCCGCTGCAGATGGAGCCGGGTGCCCATAACGAGGACTACTTGCGAGCCAAACGGGACAAGATGGGCCATGACCTCGATTTGCATCCTCGAGCTCCAGGGGAGCCACCCTCCGATTTGGATGACGAGGCCTGAAGCGCCGCAATCGAGCCGATACTGTCCGTATTCGGCCGTTTGAGGCCGATTCTAGCAAGAAGGAATACAGCCTCTTCCCTCGGCGTCCAAGTCGCACCCAACGCGGAAGCTCGGAATGAACGCAGACGACACCCGTCTCGTAGACCAGCTCCGGGCGGGCGATGAGGATGCCTATCGTGAGTTGGTCGAGACCTACCAGGACCGCATCATCACCGTTGTTGCGCGCGTGGCCGGTGGTTACGCCGACGCCGAAGATCTCGCCCAGGAGACTTTTCTCAAGGCGTTCAATGCCATCGGGCGTTTCGCCGGGCAATCCGCACTCTACACCTGGCTCTACCGCATCGGCGTCAACACGGCTCGAGACTATGTGGCCCACAGGCGACGTCGCCCGGCCATCTCTCTCGAGAGCCTGCCCGCGGGTGCTGTGGACCCGCCCTCAGGGGACTGCGGGCCACTCGAGGGTCTCGAGAGGGACGAACTGCGAGTCCGCGTTCGCGAAGCTATGGAGCGCCTCCCCGAGCCCTTCAGGACCACACTTATCCTGCGCGAGATGGAAGGCCACACGTACGAAGAGGTGGCGGGAATCCTCGAGATTTCCATCGGAACTGTGGAGTCTCGGATCTTCCGGGCGCGCACAAAGCTCCGCGCGCTTCTGCTCGCAGACTTACCGAAGGAACAATCGGACTGACTGCAACTGGACGAACCTGAGATGACCGATTCTGACCCCCCTTTTGAATCCATGACCGCGATCGGTCCAGATGAGCCGATGAGCGATGAGCTTTGCACGTTGATTCTCAGCCTTCAGCGCGATGGTCGACGCTTGGACCCTCGCGCTGTAGAGCGAGCCGAGGCATGGGCAAGCTCCCATCCCGCTTGCCGGGAGGCGCTTGGTGACTTTGCTGCACTGGGCGACCTTCTTTCAAGCGAGCCTGCGCGTCAGACTTCACCGGGTTTCACGGATCGAGTGCTTAACAGGCGACGCCTGCTTGCTCGAGGCGGTGATGTCTTGCCGCTGTTGCGCCGGCTCGCCATCGCGGCGGCGTTGCTGCTCGGTTTGACCGTTGCGATGGATATGACCTTCCCCACCGGGGCTGCGGCGGACGATGAACTTGCCCGCCAGGAGCACCAGATCGACACGCTCCACCCCGACCCCTTCGCGGCTCCGGATCTCGACGGAGCTTTACAGGTTCTGCTTCCGGATGTGGCGCCTCTCGGAGGTGATTCAGAAGGACTCGAAGAGCCTGGGGGTGACCAGTGAATCGCTCCGGCCCTGTCCTTGGAATCGCACTTGTTCTGTGTGGTTTGTGCGCAGCTCTGGGCTATGTGGCGGGCGAGCGAAGCGCGGTCCCGGCAGCCTCCGGAGGCAAGCACCTCCCACGACTTATCGACCAGCTCGGCCTTCGGGCAGAGCAGGTCGAGCAGATCGATCGCCTTCTGACGGCCCACGACGCACAGGTTGAGTCGCTCGTGGAGAGGCAGAGAGAGCAGCTTCGGGGCCCACTGGCGGAAAGCCTGGATCAAACAGAGACTAAAATCCTGGCAGTTCTGGATGAGACACAGCGAAGTCAATATCTCGAATTGACTCGCGATTGAACGGCTGACGTCGACCTCTAACATCGGCTCTCTCGGAGCCCCTCCCCCAGACTCTTTGCATGGCCACTCAGACCGCGATTGACTACAGCAGCACTTGCCTTCGACTCATGGAGTTTGAGGGGGCGGGTAAGCGGCTGCGCGTGTTGGGCGTGGAGGAGGTTGACCTCCGCGTGCAGACCACCGGCGAAGATGATTTGGAAGCCGATGATTTGCGTGCCGATGCCATCGCGACGGCGATGAAGGAGTGTGGCTTTACGTCAGATCCTTGCGGGATGGCTTATGACGCAAGCAGCGCGCTCTTCCGAGAGTTTGACCTTCCTTTTACGAACGATGATCAGGTGAACAAGGTCGTCAGATTCGAGGCGGAGAGCCACATCCCTCTCGACATCGATGATGTCATCATGCAGCACCTTGTTCTTCGAAAGTCGCGCGACAGAAGCCGGATTTTGGTGGCGGCAGTCAAGAAGGAAGACCTTCTCGATCGATTGGACATTCTGGACGGCGCCAATCTCGACCCGATGTTCGTGGACGTCGATTCGTTTGCTTTGTTGCATGCACTCACTGCGACGGGAGTGGCCGCCGAGCATGCCGTTTCTGTTGTGGTTCACGCACAGGACGCATCAACGAACTTGATGTTTCTGGTCGATGGGCAGCTCTACTCGGTGCGCTCACTGCGACTTGGGACGCATGGTCTTCATGCGTCGAGTGATGCAGCGCTTGCTGAAGACCAAGAGGTCGAGGCAGCGCGAACTCATGACTACTTGAGTCGCCTGAAGCGTGAAATTCGCCGCACCCTGACAACACTCTCGGGGTTCGAGGGCCTTGAGGCCGTGCACGCAAGTGGCTCGGGCAGCCGAATTCCTGGTTTTCTGGGGGCGGTGAGCGAGGCCTTTGGCGTCGATGCTCAGCCTTTGGATCTTCTGTCCTATGTGGATCACAAGCTGTCCGAGGAGGATGCCGAGCGCTACGGGCCGGACATAGGGGTTGCACTCGGACTGGCTTACAAGCTCAACGGACTGAACATCACAGAGACCGACTTCCGCCGAGACGAATGCGCGTACACACGTAAATTCGACCAGGTGAAGTCGCCTCTGATCGTCATGTCTTTCATGCTTTTCCTCGTTGTCGCATTGGGATGTATCGATGCGATCTCTCGAGTTCGAAAAGTTGAAGATGAGTACAGCCACCTGCTGTCGTCAGCGCAGCTGAACCTTGAAGAGCTCATGGAAGACAATGATGCGGCTCGGGCGGTTTGGGAGCGGGCAGAATTCGGCCCGGCGAGAGTGACCGCCGTAACACTTGCCGTTGACCAGCTCAAAGAAGACGTAGCGCGTCAGCTCGGGCGAAGTGCCTATATCCCAGAGCAGCATTCCGCACTGCACGCGTGGATCGAGCTTTCAAAGCTCGTCAAGGCAAACGAAAAAGGGCTGGGTCGCCTTGATCTGAAGAGCCTCGACATCAGCGTGAGCAGCCGGAATCCCTACATCAGCTTCAGCGGAATCATGGAGAGCGCCTCCAAGTACAGTGATCTGTTGGAAATGCTCGCAGACGACCCGCTGTACACGGAGATTGATGAGGGAGCCGCGAGCCCAACTCCCAATGGCATGACTTCATTCGGAGAGACAACGGTCACGCTCGACCTCGATGTTCTTGAAGCTCGCAAGGAGGCCTCCTCCACATGAACATCGAATGGGATTTCGAGAAGGGTTTGTTGGCCTTCATGGCGGCGCTCATCCTGGGCGGCGTTGGGGTCATCATCTGGCAACGCAGCACCGCAAAGGAACTCAGTGCGGCGCTTCCTACAGCAGAAAGTCAGCTGGCGTTCATCGGAAAGACGGCAACGGAAATTTACGCACTTCGCTCGGCGATCCGAGACGATGAGATTGCGGGCGGCATGAAGCCGTTTGATTACCTCGAATCTCAGGAAGTGAAGAGCAAGATCGGCAAGAAATTCCGAATCGACCCCGGCACAGTCGATGACTACGACACGTACTGGGACAAGGTGTGGAGCTTGAAGCCCACCCAGAGCAACTTCGACTTCGACCGTGAAACGCTTGGCGTTTTTCTTATCTACATCGAAGCGAAAACCACGCTGATGAAAGTCACGCGAATCAAACTCGATGAATCCAGTCGCAGAGGCGCCACGGACGACGACTGGAGCCCGCTGATTGAGGTCACCGAGCGGCGGGCGACGACAAACTGACAGCTCTTCGGGCGTGACCCGGGGTCACGCAGTCGTTTGGTTTGCGCCCTTTGTGCCCTTAGACCCCGTGTTTGCGTGGAACTCTTGCATGGACTGAACGCGCAGTCCGATGCGTCGCATGGACTCGATTGCGGTGGCCGTGATGCTCGCACCAAAAATCGATGTCAACGTGGGAATGTCACGCATGAGCGCCGTTGTGCGGATGGCCTTTTCATCATCTCGAGCCAAGCGGTCATCTGTTGGTGTGTTGATGACCAGCTGAACCTGGTTGTTGGCAATGATGTCGGTCACATCAGGTCGGCCTTCACCTCGCTTGAAGACAGACTCCGCCGGAATGCCTGCCTCGACGAGCGCCGCGCAAGTTCCGGGTGTTGCCAGAACAGAGAAGCCCAGCTTGTGGAATGCGCCCGCAACGCGTATGCACGCATACTTGTCACGGTCGCGAACAGAGAACAACACCGCACCCTGAAGAGGGAGCGTCCGTCCGGCTCCGTCGAATGCCTTGAAGATGGCACAGCCGAGATCCTCGTCAATGCCCATGACCTCACCCGTCGACTTCATCTCTGGGCCCAGGATGATGTCGGTTCCGTGGAACTTGGCAAACGGAAAGACGGGCGCTTTGACGGAGAAGTGGGGCGGGATGATTTCTTCGGTGAAGCCAATCTCGTCGAGAGTTTCACCGGCCATGACGCGCGCGGCGACGCCTGCTAGCGAAGTGCCGATGGCTTTCGAGACAAAGGGCACCGTGCGACTTGCACGCGGGTTGACCTCAAGCACGAACACCTTGCCGTCCTTCACGGCGTACTGAATGTTCATCACGCCTCGCACAGAGGCGGCCTCGGCCAGTTGGGCGGTGTATTCGCGGATGGTTTTCTGGAGCGCTTCGGTGAGTGAAAACGGCGGAAGCACACAGACACTGTCACCGGAGTGAATGCCCGCTGGCTCGACGTGTTCCATGATGCCGCCGATGACGCAGTGCTTGCCGTCGTAGACGGCGTCGACATCGACCTCAATGGCATTCTCAAGGAACTCGTCGACAAGGACGGGATGCGAAGGCGAGGCCTCAACAGCGGTTTCGATCCACGAAACCAATGAACGACGGTCGTACACGATGTCCATGCCTCGCCCGCCAAGCACGTAAGACGGGCGAACAACGACCGGGTATCCGATGCGTGAGGCGACCTCTTCTGCCTCTTCGGCGTTGGTGGCCATGCCGTTGCGCGGCTGGGGAATCTCGAGCCGCTCGAGCATCGCACTGAACCGTTCGCGGTCCTCGACCATGTCGATGGAATCGGGTGAGGTGCCCAGGATGCGCACTCCTGCATGCTGCAAGCCCTGCGCAATGTTGAGCGGTGTCTGGCCGCCGAACTGAATGATGGATCCGTACACCGGCTGAGTCGCATGAATGTGCAGCACGTCTTCAATGGTCACGGGTTCGAAGAACAGCTGGTCAGAGGTATCGAAGTCGGTCGACACGGTCTCGGGGTTACTGTTGACCATGATGATCTCGTAACCCTGTTCACGCAGACGCATGCAGGCTTGAACGCAGCAGTAATCGAACTCGATCCCCTGCCCGATACGGTTCGGGCCTCCACCGATCACCATGATCTTGGTCTTGTCTGACTCTTCGACCTCCGACTCTTGTTCGTATGTCGAGTAAAGATAGGGGGTGAACGATTCGAACTCAGCCGCGCAGGTGTCAATGCGCTTGTATACAGGGGTCAATCCGAGTTCGTGCCGGCGAAGACGAACGCGCGCAGACTCTGTTCCGAAGACGTTGGCAATTTGCTGATCCGAGAACCCAGCCTCTTTGAATCGAGCAAGCGCATTCGCTGGGACGTCTTCGAATGAGCGGAACTCGAGCATTTCATTTTCGAGCTCTATGAGTTCCTGCAGGTGTTTCAGAAACCACCGGTCGATCCGAGTGATCTGGTAGATCTCTTCAAGCGAAACGCCCGAGCGCATCGCTATGCGCACGGTTTGAAGGCGCTCCTGAACCGGCTGTCCGAGATCGCGCCGGAGGTCGCGCTTGGTGGGCGTTTTTAGGTGGCGCGGTGAACTTGGAAGGGCCGGGTCGCCCTTCTTGAGTCCAAGTCCGCAGAGCCCTGTCTCGAGTCCGCGAAGCGCTTTTTGCAAAGCCTCTTTGAAGTTGCGGCCAATCGCCATCGTCTCGCCGACCGACTTCATCTGCGTTCCGAGCGTTGGGTCTGCTTCCGGAAATTTTTCAAAGGCGAAGCGGGGCACTTTCACCACGACGTAATCGATGGTGGGCTCGAAGCAGGCTGGAGTTTTCCGCGTAATGTCGTTGTTGATTTCATCGAGGCTGTAGCCCACAGCCAGCTTGGCCGCCATCTTTGCGATCGGGAAGCCCGTGGCTTTTGAAGCCAGTGCAGAGCTTCGCGAAACGCGTGGGTTCACCTCGATGACGATCCTGTCGCCCGTCTCGGGATTGACCGCGAACTGGATGTTGCTTCCACCTGTTTCGACGCCGATTTCACGGATGATCGCGATGGACTCGTCCCGCATCTCCTGGTATTCGCGGTCGGTGAGCGTCTGTTGAGGGGCCACGGTGATGGAGTCGCCGGTGTGTATGCCCATCGGGTCCAGGTTTTCGATGGAGCAAACGATGACCACATTGTCTTTGCGGTCGCGCATCACCTCGAGCTCGTATTCCTTCCAGCCCGCGATCGACTTCTCGACGAGGATTTCGGAGTTGAGTGACAGATTCAGTCCGCGCTTCGAAATCGCCTCGAACTCTTCCGGGTTGTAGGCAATCCCGCCACCACTACCGCCCATCGTGAAGCCTGGCCGGATGACAACCGGGAGTCCGATTTCAGCCACAACCTGGCGAGCTTCGTCCATCGAGTGCGCAACACCCGAGGCAGGGACGCTCGCCCCCACGACTGCCATGGCAGCCTTGAAGCGGCTGCGATCTTCGGCTTTTTGAATGACGTCGTAGTTTGCGCCAATCATCTCAACGTTGAACTCGTCGAGCACGCCGGCTTCGTGCAATCCAACTGCCACGTTAAGAGCCGTTTGCCCACCAAGCGTTGGCAAGATCGCATCGGGCTTTTCGCGCTCGATGATGCGTGCGACGGTTTCGACCGTCACGGGCTCGATGTACGTTCGGTTCGCAAACTCCGGGTCCGTCATGATTGTGGCCGGGTTGCTGTTCGCGAGAATGACTTCGTAGCCCTCTTCGCGAAGCGACTTGCAGGCCTGCGTTCCTGAATAATCGAACTCGCAGGCTTGCCCGATCACGATTGGGCCTGCTCCTACGATGAGGATTCGATTGAGATCGTCGCGGCGCGGCACAGGCTGGGCTCACTCAAAGAAAGGTCGATGGAACCGGCAAACGCCGTCAGGATATCCGATTCGGGCCATCAGTGCTTTGGCTCCCCCAGCCCCTCGAGGCCCTGACGCCAGCCGCGCAGGGCGCGGCCGTACCTCTCCACGACATCACCGGGCAAGAGGGCCTCTTGCCCGAGCTCTTGCGCGGCCAGATCGCCGGCGAGCGCATGGAGGTGGACCGCCAGGGCTGCGGCCTCGGCAGGCTCCGAGATCACGGCCAAGAGAGCTCCGAGGATGCCGCTGAGGACGTCGCCCATGCCCCCGGTGGCCATGCCTGGGTTGCCTGCCGACTCGACATAGACGCGGTCACCGTCGGTGACCACCGTGCCCCGCCCCTTGAGGACGACGAGGGCCTCCAGGTGAGTGGCCAAGCGCCCGGCGCGGGCGGTTCGCTCAGCTTCCGGGGGCACGCCCCCTCCCTCCAGTCGGGCGAATTCGCCCGGATGGGGCGTGAGGATGGTTGGGCCCGGCCGCGAGTGGAGGGCGTCGACCCCGAGAGCGGCCAGCAGATTCAAGCCATCGGCATCCAAGATCAGGGGGGCCGAGATGCCTTCAAGCAAGATCTCAAGCAGTCGCAAGGTCGGCTCGGCCGTTCCGAGCCCCGGACCCAGCACCACGGCATCCGCAAGAGCGGCCGCCTCGAGCAGCCCGAAGCCGGCCGTTGAACTGAAGCCACCTCCTGCCTCGAGGGGCTCCTCGCGCAAGATGGCAAAGGGAACCGCAGGGAGGACCATGGCCCCGAGGCCTTTCGGGACAGCGAGTTCCACGAGTCCGGCTCCAGCACGCCCGGCCCCCTGCGCCGCGAGGATGGCCGCGCCCGGATAGCGCGTGGACCCTGCGATGACGAGCACGCGACCCCACTGCCCCTTGTGGCTGTCAGCAGGCCGTTCGGGGTGGTGTGGAAGAGAGAGCGCCTTCATGTGCAATCAGCTCCAGGACGGGTGCAGGGACAAGGGGCTCTCGACGCTATACTCGCCCGTATGGGCATGAAACGGGTCGAACTCTGCAGGATCATCCGATCGGACAGGACTCCCGAGTGCCACATGTACCTCCGCGAGTGTGAGGGCAACCGGGTCTTTCCCATCATCATCCACCAGAATGAGATGGCAGAGATCTATCGCAAGGTTCATGGCGTGCCGATGCGACGACCCATGACTCACGATCTGTTCGCCTCCCTGATCGAGGCTGCGGGGTTAAATCTCGTCAGCGTCGAGGTGACTTCGCTGAAGAATGAGGTTTTCTATGCCCGCATGAACTTTGAGGCTCCCGACGGGAATACCTTCTCGCTCGACGCTCGGCCCTCTGATGCTGTGGCCATCGCGACCGGAGTCAAGAGTACGCTCTTCGCGTCGGATGAGATCCTGGATGAGATTGGAGTCGTGGAGCCAGAGCCCGAATCTGGAGAGGATCTGGGCGACTGAGCTCCGTATGTACCCGACGGAGGGGTGGCAGAGTGGTCGATTGCGACGGTCTTGAAAACCGTTGGCCCGCAAGGGCCCGTGGGTTCGAATCCCACTCCCTCCGCCAACGCCCATGGGGCTTGGTGACCTAGGAGAGCATGATGCGCGCGCTGTCGTTGACAAGAGGGTCGTACCGCGGGAAGAATCCCTGCCCTTGGTCGGACAGGTGGCAGAGTGGTCGATTGCGGCAGATTGCTAATCTGTTGACGGGGGTTTTTCCCCGTCCGAGGGTTCGAATCCCTCCCTGTCCGCCAGTTGTGCTCTTGCTCGTGCTGCTGGTGGGGCTTCCCGGCTGCGTCACACGGAAGCTGTTTATCCGGAGCCAGCCACCGGGCGCCGAGGTCATTCTCGACGGTCGGATCGTCGGCACGACGCCCTATGAAGAAGAGTTCTTCTCGTACGGAGTCCGTGCCCTGGAGCTGCGTTTGTCAGGCTTTGAGCGGACGTTTGTCGAGATCGATGTGTGGCGCCCGTGGTGGCAGGTGTTTCCCATGTCGTTGGTCACGGACCTGATATGGCCTTTCGAGATCGAGGATGATCGGACCTTTTCCATTCCACTGATGCCGTACAAGGATTTCGGTGGGCCAGAGGAAGCAGAGGCTGCCGCCCGAGAGGCGTACGAGAAACTGAAGGCCCTGCGCGAGGCTATGGCTCCCGGCCAGACGTCCCCGTGACGCTGCGAGCCCCACTCACAGACTGCAGAGTTGTTGTGCTGGGCCTGGGACGGTTTGGTGGCGGTGTGGGTGTCTCGCGCTGGCTGCTCGGGCAGGGAGCCGAGGTGGTCGTGACAGATCGGCTCTCCAGAGCCGAGCTGGGCGAAGCCGCGGAGAGCCTTGAGAACCAAGGTGCCCTGCTCGCTCTCGGCGGCCACGAAGAGGTGGATCTGACCGCAGCCGACATGTTGGTGGTGAACCCAGCCGTGCCGTCAGGGGCGCCCCTGGTTCAGCAAGCTCGCGAGCGAGGGCTTGAGGTGACGAGCGAGATCGCTCTGCTGATGGAGCGCTGGCCAGGCCCCATGCTTGGTGTGACGGGAAGCAACGGCAAGTCGACCACGGTGAGCTTGGCCCACGCGATCCTGGAGAGCGCGGGTGTCCCGGCTGTACGGGGAGGGAATCTGGGTGGCTCACTACTCGGCCAACTGGGAGAGGCGACCTCGGAGACGGTGGCCGTGTTGGAGCTGTCTTCATTCATGCTCGAACTGCTGGCGATGCGGGCGGCTTGGGGTTTGCCGGCTCTGGGCCCGGAGGTGGCCGTGATCACGAATCTCACGCCGAATCACCTCGATCGGCATGGTTCGATGGAGGCCTACGGTGAGGCCAAGGCTGCGATTTTGACTCGTGCTCGGCATGCTGTCTTGCCTGTCGGGGACGAGAGGGTGGCCGCCCTGGCTCACGGAAGGACTCATGCAGTCCACTGGTTTGGAGACCTGGAGGGCCAGGAGGCCGCCAAGCCCCCGGATCTCGGGGTGGACGCACAGGGGCATCTTGTCGATGGCAGCGGACGGACGGTTCTCGCCACGGAGGACATGCCGTTGCCGGGTCGCATGAACCGCTGGGATGCCGCCGCGGCCACCCTGGCCGTAGCGGCTCTCCTGGGAGACCGCAAACGAGCCGAGGGAGCACTTCGGGAGGGCCTGGAGCGCTATCAGGCCCCACCGCATCGGCTGCAGAAGGTGGGGGTCCGCGAGGGAGTTCACTGGGTGGATGATTCGGTGTCCACGACGCCCGAGTCCACAGCGGCCTCTCTCGAGGCCATGGAGAGGCCTTGCCTGCTCATCGCGGGGGGCCGGGATAAGGGCCTCAACCCTGATCCTTTGGTGAATGCAGCCCGTTCACGGGCCCGGTTGGTGTTCACGGTGGGCGAGGAAGGGGGCGATCTGGCAGAGCGGCTCCAGCGAGCCGGTGTGAAGGCCGAAAAAGCCGGAACCGTCGATGTTGCCGTGGAACGAGCCGCTGCCCTGGCAAATGCCGGGGAAACGGTTCTTCTCTCCCCGGGCTATTCTTCTCATGACCAGTTTGCGCATTTCGAGGAGAGAGCGATCGCTTTCTGCGAGGCCGTGCGCAGCCTGGACCCTCCGCGAAGCCTGTCCTGAGGTCGAGAGGAGTGCTAGAAAAGGGGCTGGTAGCCCTTCTAGGAGGCCCACGGGAACCCATGTTCCACACATGTGACCGATGCGACAATCAGGCGAGCTTCCATCTCACGGAGATCCGTGGAGGGGAGAAGTCCGAGCGCCACCTCTGCGAGGAGTGCGCCAAGGTCTTGCAGGTCCCTCAGGCCAACAAGGAACTGCAGAACTTGCTGAAGAGCTTTGACCCGAGCGAGGTTAGCCAGCAAGGTCAGAGCAAGACCGCGAAGGTCTGTCCCGATTGCGGGATGACTTACGCAGAGTTTCGCCAGAACGGTCGCTTTGGGTGCGCCAAGGACTACGAAGTTTTCGGCAAGGAGGTCATAGCGCTCCTCGATCGCATCCACGGATCGAGCCTGTATTCGGGGAAGACGCCCGACGGCAAACTTGTGATCAAAGCGGATGTGATGGATGAGGCCAGTGAGTTCCGTGCACAACTTGCCGAGGCCATCGAAAAAGAAGACTACGAGGCCGCAGCTCGAATTCGTGACCAGATCAATCAGATCGGGGGTCGTGCCCCCGACGACGCTCCTGCCAGTCCCACGGAGGGCGAGTGACGGATGAGCGGCTCAGGTGACCAATCCTCGCTGTTTCCTTCGGACTCCGGTTCGGGTGACTCGTTACAGCTTCCCGAACTCTGGTTGCAGGAACCCGGTCCCGAGAGCGATGTGGTGATTTCTTCGCGGATGCGGCTGGCGCGCAACCTGGATGACTTCCATTTCAAGTCACGGTTCCAGGAAGGCGAATGTGAGCGACTCGAAGTTCATCTCAGCCAAGTGCTTCACGAGCTCGAGCCGGATTTTCGCTACCACCGCATGCATGAGCTGTCGCCTACCGAGCGAAAAGTCATGTTTGAACGGCATCTCATCAGCCGTGAGCACGCCGCAGACGAGCTCCCACGGGGGGTCTCGTTTTCACACGATGGCACCACGAGCATCATGGTCAACGAAGAGGACCATTTGCGCCTCCAGGTGTTTGCCTCAGGGCTCGATCTGGAGCGTCTCGATGAGGTGATCAACGACCTCGACCATCGAATCGGGAGCCAGGTGAACTACAGCTTTGACCCGCGATTCGGCTACCGGACCTCGTGCCCGACGAACACGGGAACCGGCCTAAGAGTGTCGGTCATGCTGCACCTTCCAACCCTGTCGTTCCGCGTGGATGGGCGTACGGGGCGTGGCTCTGAACAAGACATCGTGCGGATGCAAAATGCGGCTCAGCAGCTGGGACTGACGGTGCGCGGCATTTTTGGCGAGAGCAGCCGGGCTGATGGCGAATTTTATCAGATCAGCAATCAGGTCACGCTGGGCCGAACGCCGGCCGAGACGGTCAAAGGCGTGCAGAGCCTGGTCGAGCACGTTTCAAGCTGGGAGCGCCGAAATCGCGATTCCCACTTCAACGAAAACCGAAGGCGCGTCGAAGATCACATCTGGCGCGCCTGGGCCGCTTTGACGCATGCCCGGCGGATGACGTCCGGTGAGGCGCTGTCACACCTCTCGGCACTCCGTTTCGGCGTATGCTTGGGCATCCTTGACGAAGACGAAATCGATTTGGCCGCGATTCAAAGCCTCATGGTGGCCATGCGGCCTGGACACTTACAGTACACGGCCGACACCGAACTCACAGCCGATCGGCGCGACGAATTGCGTGCCGATCTCATCCGCGGAGCCTTGCAGAACAACTGACGTCAAGTCTCTCTGCCAGCCCGCATTCGCCTTTCACTTTCTCCCTACACCGACAAGTCATGTTCGATCGCTTTACGGACCGCGCACGGAAGGTCATGAATCTCGCCAAGAGCGAGGCTCAGCGACTCAATCACGAATACATCGGCACCGAGCACATTCTGCTTGGCCTTGTTCAGGAGGGCAGCGGCGTGGCCGCCAATGTTCTTCGTGGGATGGGGATCGATCTCAAACGCATTCGCGCAGAGGTCGAGAAACTGGTGAAGGGCAGCGCGACGATGGTGCCCATGGGCAACCTGCCGTTTACGCCGCGAGCCAAGAAGGTGCTTGAGCTCTCGCTGGAAGAAGCAAGCCAGCTTGGCCACAACTACATCGGCACCGAGCACTTGCTTCTCGGACTCATCAAGGAGAGTGAAGGCATTGCTGCGCGCGTGCTCACAAACCTCTCGGTGAAGCTCGAAGATGTTCGCGAAGAGGTGCTCGAGTTTCTCGGCGCGCCGCAAGAAGGCGGCGAGATCGAGGAGGAAGAACACGATGGAGAAGAGGGCGAGCAGGATCCGTCAGGAGGTGGAGGCGGGGGAGGCCGCGGGAAAGGGAAGACTCCGGCGCTCAATGCGTTCGGCCGCGATCTCACAAAGCTCGCTCGCGAAACCCAGCTCGATCCGGTGATCGGTCGGCGCGAGGAAATCGAACGCGTCATCCAGATTCTCTCGAGGCGGACCAAGAACAACCCGGTGCTTCTTGGTGAAGCCGGCGTAGGCAAGACCGCGATCGTCGAAGGCCTCGCCCAGGACATCGTGGCTGGTGAGGTGCCGGAGATCCTGAAAGGCAAGCGTCTGGTGGTCCTTGACCTGGCCATGATGGTCGCCGGAACCAAGTACCGTGGGCAGTTCGAAGAACGCATCAAGTCCGTGATGAACGAGGTGCGTCGAGCCAAGAACATCATGTTGTTCATCGATGAGCTACACACGCTGGTCGGTGCCGGCGGAGCAGAGGGCGCCATCGACGCGTCCAATGTTCTCAAGCCCGCGCTCTCCCGCGGTGAGATTCAGTGCATCGGCGCAACTACGCTGTCCGAGTACCGAAAGTACATCGAAAAAGATCCGGCGCTCGAGCGTCGCTTCCAGTCGGTCATGGTGGAGCCGCCGACGCCAGATCAGACCATTGAGATCCTCAAGGGTTTGCGCGAGCGGTATGAGAAGCATCACAACGTGCAGATCACAGACGGTGCCCTTGAGCTGGCCGTGGAACTGTCGACGCGCTACATCACGAACCGCTTTCATCCGGACAAAGCAATCGACGTGATGGACGAGGCTGGGGCTCGGGTGCGTCTGAAGGCGATGACCGCCCCACCAGACCTCAAAGAGCTCGAGGTCGAAATCTTGAAGCTCGACAAGGAGAAAGAGGAGTGTGTCGCCGACCAGGATTTCGAGCGCGCAGCCTATCTACGTGACTACGCAGACAAGTTGCGTAAGAAGCGCGACCAGATTGAACACGACTGGAAGACGAAGTCGGTTGAGATCGATGGAACAGTTGATGAAGACGTCATCTCGGAAACTGTCAGCAAGATGACCTCGATTCCGCTTCAGCGGCTCGACAAAGGAGAAGCTCAGCGGCTGCTCCGCATGGAGGACGAACTGCACAAGACAGTTGTCAGCCAGGACGACGCCATCGCTGCCATTTCGAAGGCAGTGCGCCGTTCCCGTTCGGGACTCAAGGATCCGCGGCGCCCCATGGGCTGCTTCATGTTCTTGGGCCCCACAGGGGTCGGAAAAACTCACCTGGCGAAGCAGTTGGCAGCGTTTCTGTTTGGCAGCGATGAGGCGCTCGTTCAGATCGACATGTCCGAATACATGGAGAAGCACAACGCGAGTCGACTTGTTGGCGCGCCTCCCGGATATGTCGGTTACGAAGAAGGCGGTCAACTTACCGAAAAGATTCGTCGCCGCCCTTATGCCGTTGTGTTGCTCGATGAGCTCGAGAAGGCTCATGCGGACATCTACAACATGCTTCTTCAGATCATGGAAGAAGGTCGCCTGACAGACTCGTTTGGGAGGCAGGTCGATTTCCGAAATGTGTTGCTGATCATGACCAGCAACATCGGCGCGGAAATCATCAAGAACCAGACAGGTCTCGGTTTCGCTTCACGAGATACGAGCAAGAAGTTCGATCGCATGAGGGACAACCTCATGAATGAAGTTGGCCGTTTCTTCCGGCCTGAGTTCCTCAACCGATTGGACGATACGATCGTCTTCAAGCCGCTCACCAAGGAGAACCTGGTCGGCATCTTGGACATCGAGTTGCGAGGCATTCGTCAACGACTTCAGGATCGCGGGATCAATCTAGATCTCACTCCGGCAGCGAAAGACTTCCTCATCGAGAATGGGAGCAACCTCGAAATGGGCGCTCGGCCATTGCGTCGAGCCGTTGAGCGGTTCGTTGAAGATGCCCTGGCCGAAGTTCTTCTGAAGGGCGAGATGGAAGATGTGGCCAAGGTGACGGCAGATGTCAGCACGGAGCTCAATGCTCAAGGCGAGCCAGCAAAGCTGGTCTTCAGTGGCGAAGCGACGCCTGAGGAGGCGCCTGCAGCAAGCGGCAAGTGAGGGGCATCGTGAAATCTGTCGAGTCGCTGTGCGGCAGATTGTTTGCTTCGCGGCTGAGGCGAGGCGTGGCGCTTCTTGTCTTGTTCGCGATCCCCTCGGGGGTGGCGTGGTCTCAGGACGTGGTTCCGTCGAAGGGTCTGGAAGTTCCGCTCGGGGAAGATGGCTTGCCCGATCCGAACTTCTGGATGTTCGATGAGAACGGGCATTCGGCGGATTGGCTAGACAAGCCGCCGATGGACCCGGCAGATCTGCGTGCTCGTTTGCCGCACTACGAAGCAGCGCTCGAAGATCATGGTGTGTTCCTCGATCTTGAAGCGGGCGAGTTGCTCGTTCGCGGAGCCACCATCCACGACGCGCAGTCGCTGGGATATCCCATCGAATATCTGGTCGTGACTGAACTGGGAAGAACGTATGAGGCACTGATCCTTGTCGGAGCACAGCCTTCCGTTCTTGCTGCGTGCTTGCAAGCCATGGGGATTGAGCCGGGCGGTCCGACTCTCTTGGAATTAAAAGACCCGCTTCCTCCCGAAGAAGATCTCGAGTCGGGACAAGCTTCGGCGTGGATGATCCAACCGCCACACGGCCCACTGATGCAGTTGACGATGGAGTGGCTGGACGACGGGGGCAAGCGGCATGCACCGAAACTTGAGTCACTGATCATTGACTCGCGAACAGGAGAGCCGTTGCAGGAACTCGGCTGGATCTATACGGGCGGAAGTTTCGGTGAGTACCGGGTCGGGCACGAGAAGAGGCGGCGTTTCAAGGCGGACGTCGAGGGTGATGTGGTGGCGATCTACCTCGCCGGGCTTGAGGTTTGCATCTTCGAGCGGAACTCTTTGGATGGACTCATGGACGGCTATTACTTCCCTCACCCGGAGCGGATGCCACCGCCCAACACCCCGATCACTCTGCGCTTCAAGCTCCTTGGAGAGGCCGTTCCCAAGCGAGAGCCGTTCAGTGCTCCGACTGCCAATGAGTTGGAAGCCGAAGCCGCTGAAGAGCAAGGAAGCTCTGTGAACGAAGTGGCTCCGAGCGAGAGCTCAGGATATTGACGGGCCGAGCGATCAGGGTTTCGCTTCGAATTGCGCGCGTTCTTGCTCAATCAATTCGTCAGGGATCTTGGTGAACAAGATGCCTGGCTCGCCCAGTACGTGCCCGGCAGCAAGTTCCTCGTAGTGCCAGAGATTCGCTGTCCGTGTTTCCAGTCCGCGTGGGACGGGAACGTCAACGGTCAATGGTTTGAGTCCGAGCATGAGGCGTAGGCGGTCCGATGCCTCCGGCATGAACGGCCACATGCCGACGGCCAGTGCCGAGAGGATTTGGATGTGCGCCCAGAGCGATGTGTGGCAGTCCGTCAGGTCTTCCAGCTTCCGCGATTTCCACGGGGCATGCGCATCGAACCAGACATTCCCGAGACGTCCGAGATCGAGTAGGCACTCAGCGGCGCGTCGAAAGTTTTGATGTTCAAGCTGCCAGCCAAGCGTGGGCGCATGCTTGTCACCTGCGGCGAAGAAGGCGTTGCATGTCTCACGCACCCGCTGGACCGTGCACACGGCTTGTGTGTCGGATCCCGGCTCTTCAGATGGAATGTTGTGTTCGAATGACTCATCCGGTTCGGGCACCTTTCCGCCCATTTTCGATGCGACGAACTTCAGCACTCGACTGGCGTAGTTTCCCAAGGTGTCATTCAGGTCGGCGTTGACGTGATTCTGAAGTGCTCCGAAGCGGAACCGGCTGTCCGCTGTTTCCGGCATAGAAACCGTCAGGTACCAACGCAGAGCGTCTACGCCAAAGGACTCGATCATGTGATCGTTGTCTAGCGTGCGCTGATCGCTGGTCGAGAATTTGCCGTTTTCGAGGTTGTAGAATTCGTTGGCGGGGACGTTTTCTGGAAGCACCCAGCGTTCGTTTTGTCCGGGGCCGATGAACGTGTCTTCTTCGCGGGCAGGGTCTTGCCAGCCGAGCATGGCGGGGAACACAACGCAATGGAACGGGATGTTGTCCTTGCCAATGAAGTGCAGCAAGCGCGGTCCGGGCCACCGACCATCTTTCGCAGAGGCGCTGTAGTCGGATTTTTCGTCCGTTATCCAGTACTTGCGCCACGCGTCGGGGGTGTGAGCAATCTCGCGAGCCCACTCGATCGTGGCGGACACATAGCCGATGGGTGCATCGAACCAAACGTAAAGCACCTTGCCGTCATGCCCGTCGACAGCTTGATTGTCCAGGTCAATGGCTGGAAGAGGAACGCCCCATTTCAGGTCGCGCGTGATGGGGCGAGCTCGGAGGCCGTCGCCTTCAACGAGCAGCTTGTCGAAAACAGTTTTGCGTACGTTTTGCTTCAGTTGCGCGCCCTTGAAGGCATGCGTTAGCCAGCGATCAAAGAGCGGGTATTTTTCGCGGCGATCGTCATCGTTTGAAAAAGGTGACAAGTCGAGTTCGTACTGCATGGTGTCACGCACTTCAGGTGTGTTGCCACATGTGACACACACTGGGTCGATCAGTTTCACCGCGTCGAGCCAGCTTCCACAAACTTTGCACTCATCCCCGCGCGCGGCCCCATCGCATAGATAGCAAGAGCCTTCTACGTAACGATCTGGCAAGAAGCGATCACAGTGAGTGCAGTAGTGTTGCTTTGTTGTGTGAGGCGCGACGGCGCCAGAGCGCAACAGCCTCAGGAAGAATTCCTGACTGAGCGGATAATGCGGGTCTTCATTGCTCGTGCGACTGAAGTGGTCGAAGGAGATTCCGAAGCGCTGGAAGACGGAGACGATGTCGTCGTGCCAGCGGGTCACGTATTCGCGGTAGGGAACGCCTTCTTTCTCGGCTTTTACTGTGATGGAGACGCCATGCTCGTCGGTGCCGCAGATAAACAACACATCGGTGCCAAGCAGTCGCTGATAACGCACGAAGATGTCAGCTGGCAGATAAGCGCCAACCAACTGCCCGAAGTGGATAGAGCCGTTGGCGTACGGCAAAGCCGACGTCACGAGCAGTGGGCGATCTTGAGCGGTCATCGAGTTCTCCGGAACGTCGTCAGGGTACTGGCCTCGCGCAGGCGGTGCGAGGCGGGCGTTAGGGGCCGGGCGTACCCGCTACTGTTTGTCCGGTTCTTCCAGAAAGGCCAGCGTTGTTCCCACGATGCCGAAAGGGGCCAGCAGTGGGAGGAGGCTGAGAGGCAGCCCGGCGCCCAGCACGAGTCCCCAATGCCGTCGAGACCATCGCGTGCGTCGAGAGCCCGGATACAGTTTGCGAGCCAAGGTCACATCGATCTGTGCGAGGCCTGCGTAATAGAAACCAGCGAGGGCGAACAGAGGCGCGCCAAAGGCAGTGAAGCTCAGCGGGAACAACACGAGCATCACGAGCGCTTGGCGTAGGGCAATCGAGAGGGCCGCTTTCAGCGAGAGGAGCGAGTCCATGGGAAGTGCGCTCCAGGGTCGACCTGGGTCTTCTCGGCCCAGCTTGGTGGCCTCAACCTTTTCGGAAAGAAGGTCGTAGAACGGTGAGTTCACCACGCTCGCGAGTAGCAAGGTCGCCAGAAAGGCGGCCAGGACACCGACGATGTACAGCAGCACCTGGAGAAGCCAGCCCAGCGTGACGCGTGCCCAGTCGAAGAGCGCCGGCCACTCTTGCTCGAAATCGGGCATGAACTCGCCCAGATTTTTGATGGTCCAGACCATCGCGAAAGCGAACAGCAAGGTGTTCAGCAGCAGCGGAATGACGACCCAGGCCCACAGCCTGGGATGCTTGCCAAGAAATCTCAGTCCCCGGAAGGGTGCCGCAGCTCCCCGGATGAGGCCAGGCGTGAGGGGGGGCGCGGGCCCTTTTCCCGCCGGAGTCGAGCAACGGGGGCAAAGCCCGGAATTCTCCTCCCAGGCGGTGGGACTGCCGCATCCATTGCAGCGATCGCCACGAAGATCAGGGAGAGGTAAGCCTTCGGTTGTGCTCATCATCCTCGATTTCACTTTGCTAGAGGGTGCTGAACGGCCTTCGCGCGTTCCAGTCAGGTTCTCTGGTCGAGCCTGAAGGGGCCCTCAGTTGCTAGCATACGGAGCTTTTCTGCGGCACTCCGCCGAGATTCTGGCGGAGTCCAAGACACCTTTCGGGTCGGTTCTTGTGACGGGCCCCCCCCATCTTTCACCGGACATCGCCATGAGCGTCTTCCGCGGCCTCGATTATTACCTCCTCGACGACATGCTCTCGGAAGAAGAGATCATGGTTCGCGACATGACTCGTGACTTCGTGAGTGATGAAGTCATGCCGATCATCGCCGACGCCTATGAAAAGGCAGAGTTCCCACGAGAGCTCATCGGCAAGGTCGGAGAACTGGGCATGCTGGGTGCCAACCTTCCGGCCAAGTACGGCTGCGCAGAGCTCGGGCCGATCGCCTATGGACTCATCTGCCAGGAACTCGAGCGCGGTGATTCCGGGTTACGTAGCTTTGTTTCGGTGCAGGGAAGTCTCGCCATGTGGCCGATCTTTGCCTACGGTTCCGAAGAGCAGCGGATGCGCTGGTTGCCAGGGATGGCCAAGGGTGAACTGATCGGTTGCTTCGGATTGACGGAGCCAGATCACGGGAGCGATCCCAGTGGCATGCTCACCCGCGCTCGTAAAGATGGTGATGAGTGGGTGCTGAATGGCGCCAAGATGTGGATCACCAATGGGACGGTGTCCGATGTTGCCGTTGTCTGGGCCAAGGATGATGACGGTGTCATCCACGGCTTTCTGGTCGAGAAAGGCATGGAGGGTTTCAGTGCGCCGGAACAAAAGCGCAAGTTCAGCCTGCGCGCCTCGGTGACCAGCGAACTCGTGTTCGAGGACGTGCGCGTGCCCGACAGCAATCGTTTGCCAGGCGTTCAAGGGCTCAAGGGGCCACTGGGATGTCTGACCCAGGCGCGTTACGGCATTGCCTGGGGCGGCGTTGGCGCGGCTCTGGCCTGTTATGACGAGGTGTTGAACTACACCAAGTCTCGTGAGCAATTTGGAAAGCCACTCGCGGGTTTCCAGCTCATACAGGCCAATCTTGCCGAGATGGTGACCGAGATCACCAAAGCCCAACTGGTCGCCTGGCGGCTGGGAAAGCTGAAAGAAGCGAAGAAGGCGCGCCCACAGCATGTTTCGCTTGCGAAGAGAAACAACATCAAGATGGCTCTCGACGTGGCCCGCATGGCGCGCGACATGCTGGGCGCCAATGGCGTCACCGGTGAATATCAGTCGATGCGCCACATGTGCAATCTCGAATCGGTCTACACGTACGAAGGGACGCACAACATTCACACGCTCATCCTGGGGCAGGACGTGACCGGGATCGGTGCGTTTGGCTGATCGCCAGGCAGTCGCATGAGTGACGCAGAACTCAGCGACCGTACAGGGGTGCAAGCAGTTGAGGGCCCCTCGGCGCACCTTGCACAGATGCACGGTGTGTTTGTTGTCGGCGTTGCTCGATCAGGCACATCTTTGCTCAAGGCGTTGATGGATGGGCACCCAGAACTGTGGGTGCCTCCGGCAGAGTCTTTCGCCGTTGATTGGTGTGAGGCAGCGGATCCTGCAGCCGCCTTTCTTGCATTGCCGCGTTATGACGCCTTGCTTCCTTCAGGGTCTTTGGAACGACAGCGTGTCGAGCACGTTTTGCGTCGGGATTTTCGACCTGGAATGAGTCCGGCTCGAGCAGTGCTCGCATTTCTGGAGGCACTTGCGTCGGTGACTCCGCCCGCGGCGAGCGCGACACGCTGGGTGGAAAAGACCCCCAAACATCTACGAATCGTGCCGAATCTCTTGTCGGAACTGGGGCCACGAGTTCGGGTCATCTGTGTCGTGAGAGATCCGCGAGCTGTGCTTGCGAGCCAGGCCCGGCGGTGGGAGCGTGGGCGGACGGCCCAGGGCATGCGTCATTTTGCGCGCCGCTGGGCGATGGGCGATGTGCTCACGCGAGCTTTTCAGCGTCAACACGGCCAGTTTCTGGCGGTCCGCTACGAAGACCTTGTGGAAGCCCCCGAGAAAGTCATGCGGGACGTGGCGGAGCACCTCGAGGTGTCCTGGGATGACATCCTGACCTGCCCGACGCGTTCCGGTGAACCCTGGGGCGGTAACTCGAGTTATGGCACTCAAGAGGCCCCCTCAGGCATTTCCGCCGTGTCGTTGCGTCGATTTGAAAAGGAGCTTCCGGGAGCCCTTCTCGAGGGTGTTTCACGGTTGCTGGCGCCGCGCATGGCTCATTGGGGTTATGAGACGGATTGTCAGGTGGCCCGACTCTCCCGCTGGTGGTTGGAACTGCGTGCCTTTCAGGCCGCGCGCCGCGTGCGCACTCGTTGGAGCGGCTGACGTTCCCGAGTTCTCGCCGGGATACCGCCGGGTCTCAGGTTAGGCTGGATCGCCATATCGAATGGGGCTGTCAGAATTGACGCCCCTCCACTCGAATGGCAAGCCTGCCGACGGGGATTGCGATGCGGGCGTCGTTGTTACTCGGAACCGTTCTCTTGGCCTCGGGCTTCTTGGCGATGCCCGTGGGCGCTCAGGATTCCGGCACGCCGGGCAGGTCTGGGATTGCTGTCGACGAACTGTCGCTTGAGGCACTTGAGGCGGATCTCAAGCGCACGCGTGCCGATGACACCCTGGACGCCGAGGAAGTGGAAGCGGTTGTCGAGAAGTACCAGCAGGCTCTTTTGCAGGTGCAGCGGCGCAACGAGTGGAATTCTCAATACGAGGAAGATGTTCGTTTTCAAGGTGAAGCCCCTGGGCTGCTGAAGGCGATGCAGGGACAGCGGGATTCCGAGCCATCCTCGGGGTCCCCAATCGAAGTGCCTGGGACGGCGAGTTTCACCCAACTGGAACAGTGGCTCGCCGAGTCAGAGGCTGATCTTGATGCTGCACAAGCTTTGACAATTGAGCTTGAGCTCGAGCATAGGGGGCGGATTGATAGACGCTCGGTGCTGCCAGCACAACTCTCCGAAGCGCGAGGGCAACTTGCGGATGTCGAGGGTGAGTTGGCTGCTTTGCAGGACAAATCATCGGACTCCGAGCTATACCGAGCCATTCGGCTGTCTATTCGGGCGCGGCGGTCGGCGATTGAGGCTGAGGTGCGCGCCTACGAGCAAGAGGTCGCGAGTCTCGGCGCACACGATGAGTTGCTCAATGCTCGGCGGACACAGGTGTCGAGGCGAGTGACGCAAGCGGATCGGCGCGTGAAAGCCTGGCGCGAAAAAGTCAACGAACGGCGCCGACTCGACTCGGAAGCAGATGGCGAGGCAGCGCAGAGAGCGCTTGTCGAGACGGCGAGAGATCTCGACATCCTCAAGCCACTTGCTGACGACAACAGCGAACTTGCGGCTCAGCGGCGCGACAATCTCGGTGTAAAGATTGAGCAAACTGCTTTACGACTTGATGAGGTGAGCGCAGCGCTTGCGTTGCAAAAAGACCGCTTTGCCAGCGTAGAAGCCAAGTACAACGCGGCCGGTGGCACTCCGACAATCGGCCTCTTGCTGAAGGATCACCGTGACAGCCTTGTAGACATTCGCGAATACCGCGCCACGCGAGAGCTGCGGATTCGCGAGCAGGGTGACATCGAACTCCAGAAGATTGGTTACGACGAGCAGGCCGAGGCTTTGGTGAACCTGGATCGCGCAGTCGCGGAGTTCATTGATGAGCAGCTAAACCCACCCATGGGGGAAGATCGCGCGACTCTGGAATCTTCGGTTCGTGAGCAGCTACAGATTCGTCAAGGAATTCTGAGCGCTCTCCTTGCCGACTACCGGACGTACATCCACGGCCTCATCGACCTCTCGATTGTCGAGAAGGAGTTGATAGACGAGACGGAGCAATTTGCCGCCTACATCGACGAGCGGGTGCTCTGGGTTCGCATTGCCCCTCCGCTGCATACGGGACTTATTGAAACCTGGGAAAAAACAAAGAAAGCCATCGGTTGGCTTTTTGACAGCCCGTCATGGGGCGACCTGATGGCGCGTGTTCCTCGGACGGTGCGACAGGACCCACTGGGCACAGCCTCGCCGCTCGTGTTCATCTTGCTGCTCGTGTTCACGCGACCGCTGATGAGGCGCCGCATTGCTGATGATGCTTATTTGCTTGGCCGCATTCGTACAGATCGCTTCACACACACCGTTCGCACGACCATCTTGACGATCTTGCTCGCGTCAGGGACACCACTCGTGATCTGGTTTGGAGCCAGGCTGATTGAGGAGTCAGCAGGAACGACTCTGCCTTTGGGGCGCGATGTGGCGGCGGGCCTTGGGTGGGTTGCGGCAGGTTATTTTGTCGGTGAACTGATATGGGCGGTGTGTCGGCGTCGCGGTCTGGCAGAGGCTCATTTTCGCTGGCCAGTTGCTAGCTTGAAGTTGCTTAGACGGCATGTGCGGTGGCTCATGCTTTTTGGATTGCCGGTGCTTTTCATTCTGGGTGCACTGCAGGCACAGGGCAACGGAGCCTATAGCGAATCGCTCGGACGGTTGGCGTTCATGGCCGGTCAGCTGATGCTCGCGATTTTTGCATACCAGGTGTTGCGGCCTACGCGTGGCGTACTGCGGTTCGTTATTGAACGACACACAAATAGTTGGACGAACCGGCTGCGCTACTTCTGGTTCTCCGCGGCCATAGGCATGCCGATTATGCTGTTCGGATTGGCAACGCTGGGTTACCTGTACACGGCACAACAACTTCAGATCCGGGTGTTGCTGACAGGCTTCATCATCGTGGGCTTCGTGTTTATTCACGCGCTTCTCATGCGCTGGCTGTTCGTTGCGCGTCGGCAACTCGGTCTCCAGCAGCATCGCAAGCGGCGTGCAGCTGCGCAGGCTGAAGCCGCAACATCTGGCTCTGCTTCAGAGGAGTACGTCGAAGACGAAGATATCGACATTCCCTCGGTAAGTGCCCAGTCGCGGAGTTTTGTGAAGGTGCTCATCAGCATCGGGCTCATCGTGGGTGTCTTGCTGGTCTGGGCAGATGTTCTGCCGGCACTGAACTTTTTTGACGAGCAGCTCTGGACGCACACCTACGAGGTCGATGTCGATGGAGACACGACAACCAAGGTGGACGCCATCACATTGCGCGACCTCGTGGTGGCCCTGGCAACCTTGTTGATCACAATCGCCGCGGCCCGAAACCTTCCTGGATTGCTTGAAATTGCCATTCTCCAGCGCCTGCCCCTTCAGCGCGCAGGGCGATACGCGATCACGACAATCTCCAGGTATCTGATCAGCGTCATCGGCATTTCACTGATGTTTGGTTCGGTTGGTATCGGGTGGGAGACCGTGCAATGGCTTGCGGCGGCCATGTTTGTTGGACTTGGGTTTGGTTTGCAGGAAATCTTCGCGAACTTTGTGTCGGGTTTGATTCTTCTCTTCGAACGACCCATTCGAGTTGGGGACACGGTGACAGTAGGTGATGTGACCGGTAGCGTGACCCGCATTCATATGCGAGCGACGACACTTGTGACCTGGGATCGCACGGAGCTCATCGTTCCCAACCGCGAGTTCATCACCAATCAGTTGGTGAACTGGACGCTCACAGACTCGGTGTTGCGGGTCATTGTCAAGGTGGGTATTGCGTACGGATCTGACACCAAGAAGGCGGAAGAGCTGCTGCGCAAGGTGGCGGCAGAGCAGCCTGATGTGTTGGATGAGCCCAAGCCGCGGGTGGTGTTTACGCAGTTTGGTGACAGCACATTAGATTTCGAACTCCGTGTGTTTGTGACTGACCCGGAGCTGTTCCGGACGATCAGCCACCCGATCAATAATGCGATTGACCGGGAGTTCAAGGCCGCAGGCATTGAGATCGCCTTCCCGCAGCGGGATCTTCACATTCGCACCAGTTCCGCTGTCTCGGCGGAGGGTCCCCAAGAGGCTCTTGTGAATCGGCCGGGTTGAGCAGAGGGCTTGATTCAGAGGTCGAAAAGAGGGGCTGGCGGCAGCCGGTGCGGGAACACGCTCAACGGGTCCGGTAGGCTGTGAGTTGGCATGCTGGGCCTCTTCCGGGGACCCAGGTGCCGGAACCCTGACCTGAATGAGATGAGGAGCACGCGAGCATGCACGCGATCTTGCTGGCCGCGGGGCGTGGACGCCGCCTGGAAGCCTCTGGCTGGCTCGATCCGAAGTGCCTCCTGCCTTTTCGGGAAACCACCATCCTCGACAACATGCTCGATGCTCTCGTGATGCATGGAGTGACAGACGTCACCTTGGTGGTCGGTTACCGACAAGAACTGATCAGGGCGGCCGTAGAGGCTCGCGGTGATGTGCGCGCAAGCTGGATTGAAAATCTGGACTACGAAACAACCAACACCATTAATTCTCTATGGCGTGCGCGTGCGTTCATGCGCGACGCCTTTCTCTACTTCAATGCTGACGTGCTTTTTCATCACGAAGTTGTGGCCCGTTTGCTTGCAGCACCTGGGAGTCGCCTTGCGGTGGACCACAAGCGCTGCGCAGAAGAAGAGGTCAAGATCGTTCAGAGCGAAGCAGGTCGCGTCATGGAGATTGGGAAAAAGCTAGACCCCGCCCGGTGTTCGGGCGAGTTCATTGGCATTGCAAAATTTGAGTCCGAGATGAATGAGGCATTCATTGCGAGTCTTGGCCGACATAATCTTGAACTGGGCAACACGAACCTTTTCTTCGAAGCAGCACTGCACGACATCGTTGGTGAGCACCCGCTTTTTGAAGTTGATGTCAGCGATTTGCCAGCCATCGAGATCGATTTTCCGGACGACCTCACGCAGGCGCGCGAACAGGTTGCACCGCTGATTCTGGGAGCAGAGGGCGGGGCGGATCAGAAGGCAAAAGGGCCTCACAGCCTGTGAGCGTCATTGCGTTTCGCGCCAAGCGGCCGATGAATTACGAAATGTTTCGGCCTCTTCATGCTCGGCTTCTTGCCGACGCGCGCATGAAGATCGTCTTGTACGGCAAGTCGGCCGGGCGCTCTGATGCGGGGCTGCTTGATCTGGCGGGCGCTCTTCCTGCGCGTTGCCGGCCGAACTGGCTCGCGAAGTACACACGGCCAGATGTTTTGTTTTCAGCCGACTTTCTCATGGCAACCAAGCGAGCGCGGACGAGCATCCAGATCTTTCATGGCGTCTCTATTAAGAACTATTTTTTGAACGAACGAATTCATGACTACGACCATGTCTTTGCCACTGGCCCCTACATGATTCGCCGCTACCAGGAGCACGGTTTCTTTGAAGAAGGCGACCCCAAGTTGCTCCACGTCGGACTCCCCAAGACGGATCGACTGACTGACGGATCGTTGAATCGAGAGCGTTTCTTGGAATCCCATGGACTCGACCCGTCGTTGCCCACTGTTCTCTATGCCCCGAGTTGGGGGGAAGAGAGCTCTTTGGACCACATGGGAGAGGCACTTTTGCGAGCACTGGCGAAGATGCCGCTGAACGTGTTGGTGAAGTTGCACGACAATGCGTACGACGTGCGTTTTGCTGTTCGTGATTGGAGTGATTTGCTGGAGGAGCTGACTGGCCCGCGATTTGTTGCCCCGAATACCTTCGATGTCATCCCTTGCATGCAGGCCTCAGACCTTCTTGTGACCGACATTTCTTCGGTGGCTTTTGAGTGGCTGCAGGTCGACAAGCCTCTGGTGTTCATGACTTTTCCGAACCAGCTGCGGCGTTGGGAAGGGCAAGCAGATCTGGAAACCTGGGGGCGACGGATCGGTACGGAATGTGACGACGTGGCACGGCTTCCCACGCTCATCGAGAGCGAGCTTGCGAGTCCCGGGCGCCTTGGAGATGTGCGGCGAGAAGCATGTGCAGACATCTACTTTCACGTTGGATGTGCGACGGATGCTGCCTTGTCTGAATTTTACGGCCTCATGAATTTGGAGTTGCCGCAAGCTTCTCAAGGGTCTGCTCACACCACTTGAGGCGCAGTTGTGCTGTAGAAAGTGCGCACTGGAGAGTGGCAAGTCGGTAGAAGCTCGGCGCGGTTGGATCTTCGTCGTTGCCCCCCTCTTCGAGAAGTTCGCGCAATCGAACTGTTTCGCGAAGAAGGCCCGCGTGCGCCTGGCCCAGGAGGAGTTGCGCGGTCTCGGTTTCTGCGCTGTCGATCACGCGCAAACGAGCAAGCCAAGGAACTCGCTCTGCTTCGTGTGTTGTCACATCGTCTAAGAAGTTCTGCAGGTGCTCATGACCTTCGGCGCGCAGACTGTAGAGCCGGCGAGCGGGACCTTTGCGACTGCGTGACGAGCGGCTGCTGAGGAAGCCGCGCTGCTCAAGTCGGCGGAGCGTTGCGTAGACCTGACTGCTACTGGCGCGCCAAAGGTGGCGTTCTTCGTCCTGGATCTCTCGTGCGAGGTCGTATCCAGAGGCTGCGCGATGGCGCAGCAGCCCGAGCAGCAGCATGTCCAGACTCATGCCCACCACTATTCCATATCCGGTATTCCTATATAAGAAAACATGTCAGTAAGATGGTGATGAAGCCTCTCCTGGGTATGTACAAAGCGCGATGCAAGCCTCTCTTTGGAGCCTGTTCGGGCAGGGGCGCAGAGCGTTTGCATGGTGAGATTTGTTGGAAAATGGTCGAGGGCAGACTGCCTTTTCGGCAGGAAAAGGTGCTCGAAATCGGAGCCCTTCTGGTTTTGTTGAAAGGCCCCTGCTCAGGAAGAGGAGCCGCCCTGGCAACCAGCAGGCTCGGGGCCGAGGCTGCGCGGTCGTTAGAATCGCGGCAGGTGGTAACTGCTCGGAGAGTGCTTCGCAGCGGCGGGACCACCAGCACAGGCGTGGGCAGCATGGCAGCAAGCACATCAGGTGAAGGTCAACCGAGCGAAGGGCGACGCACCGCCCCGATCTTTGTCGTTGGTCATCCACGCTCGGGGACAACTCTGCTTCGGTTGATTCTCAACGCGCACTCGAGAATTGTCATTCCACCCGAAGCTCACATCGCGAGTTTCCTGCGACGGTGCGAATCAAAGTATGGGCCGCTCGTGAACGAAGCGAGCCGGCGTCAGATTGCAGAACGCTTGGTCAGCAAACGGCGCATGAAGGAGTGGGAACTCGACTCTGAAGAGATGTACATGCGCATCATGGAGGCGGATCCACCGACGCCAGCCGGGGTGTTCGAGGCACTCATGTCGTTGTGGACAGACAAGGCGCGCAAGCCGCGTTGGGGCGAAAAAACACCTGGGACATACCGCTTTCTTCCCGAAGTCAATCAGTGGTTTCCCGACAGTCAGGTCATTCACATCGTCCGCGATGGACGGGACGTGGCTGTGAGTTGCTTGAACCCGCCGTTTGCAGATCTTTACGACAAGGGCAATGTGTACGAGGTCGCTGTTCGCTGGCGTCACGCGATGGCGTGTTGTCGCCGAGCGAAGCGAACTTTTGGTTCCAAGCGCTTTTTGCAGATTCGCTATGAAGATCTCACGGCAGATCCGGAAAAGGTTACGCGCAGCATTTGCGACTTTCTTGGCGAGCGATTCGAGCCTGCCATGTTGGATTACCACGAGTCTGCGAAGACCCACGTGGCACGGGGCGACAGCTCGTTTCATGAACGCACAAAAAAATCAGTGAACCGGGGTCGCGTGGAACGCTGGAGAAATGACGCCGCACCAGATTTCATTGCGGGGTTCGAGGGGATTGCCAGTCGGGATCTGGAGGCCCTCGGGTATTCCTTGAGCGGCATCACGCCTCAAACGCGGCAGCAGATCCGCATTCTCTACGAGCGCCTGAAGCCGAGAAGGCTCATCAAGAACTACAGACCTCCTGGTGGCCAGAGCGCGGAGAAGCGCTCTTCTTCATCAGCGGACGGCTAAAGAGTGGCAGTCATGCTCTGAGGGGTACGTCCACCGGACCAGAAAGCGTTTAGCGCAAGGCGGCGGCTGCTGTCATGACGTCGAGGGTGCTCTCGGCCGTGCGTCGCCAGGAGTACTGTTCAGAGACGCGCCGAGGGCCTCGCTTTGAAAGGTCGGCGCGGAGTGCATCGTTGCCTGCGAGTTCTTCCAGAGCGCTTGTGAATTGCTCCCGACTGGAGGGGTCGAAGAGCAGTCCACAGTCACCGACGGTCTCGGGCAAGGCGCCTCGATTTGAGGAGACGACAGGAGTCCCGGAGGCCTGGGCTTCGAGTACGGGAAGACCAAAGCCCTCGTGCAGTGAAGAGCAGACGTAGCCGGTGGCACCTGCAAGCAGTGCAGGTAGGTCGTCATCTTCAATCCAGCCCGGCAAGCGAAGGCGATCGGAATTGAGTCCGCGTTGATGAGCATGAGTGCGCAGCGCATCCTGCTCGGCGCCTTGTGGGCCGGCGAGCACGAGGAGCCAGTCCGAATCGAGTCTCGAATCCGCAAAAGCGTCCAGGAGTCCATGCGGGTTCTTTCGATCGGAGTAAGAGCCGACCATCAACAGGTAGGGTCGATCGAGAAGCCGGTGTCGTTGGAGAACAGACCTCATCGCCTCTTCCGCTGGTCGCTGAAACATGGCGGTGTCCACGCCGGGGGGAATGACGCGGATTTTCTCACGCGGGACGTCAAGGTATTCGGTCAGTGCATGTGCCCCTTGATGGCTGTACGAGATCACAAGATCAGCACGCTCGACGGTCTCGCGAAGCCGTTGTTGGCGTGTACGCCGCCACGCGGGGTCGGCCAGATCGGGGTACTCGAAGACATTGAGGTCATGCAGCATCACGGTTTTGGCAAAGCGCCCGCCCGACGGCAATCGGACTCCGATGCTATGCAAGGCCTCGATCGGAGCGCCGAGTGTGAGGCGGTGAAATCCATCGAAGAGCAAGCGCGGCCGTGCGCCCGGTATGAGGTCTCCCACGAGAGAGCGCTGCATCCAGCGATGGCTGCGTACGGCGAGAACGTAGTCATGCTCCGGGGCGACCTGAACGCAAGCTTGGATCAGATTCCTGCCGTATGTCGAAATGCCCCCGCGACGGGCCTTCACGCAGGTGGTGACGTCGAAGGCGAGCCTCACTTCGACTTGTTGACGTACCCCATCTTGAGTGCAGGAAGAAGTTGCGAGAAGTAGTTCTCTTCTTCTTCCGTGCGCTGCCCGCGCGTCTTTTCTTCAAGGAGCGTGATGATGTCGATCAGATAGCGGGCAGCCGGCAAGTTGGCGTCGCGGGTTTTGGTGACCGGGTTCTCTGTTTCTCCCAGCGCGATGGTGACTTGCTGCGCGAGATCAAACAGATGTTGAGTCAGGGATGCTTCAGGGAACTCCGTGTTTTGCTCGCTGGTCATGAAGTCTTTTGCGGGCCTGCAGCAGAGCCGACGGTGGAGTTGGCATTCGTGTTCATGGCGGCATTTACAAAACCGTCGAAGAGCGGGTGTGGCATGGTTGGCTTGCTCTTGAACTCCGGGTGGAACTGCACGGCCACGAACCATGGGTGCCCTGTGATTTCGACAATCTCGACCAGGTCCTGATCGGTACCGACGCCGGTAAACATCATGCCGGCAGCTTCAAGCTGATCTCGGTACTCGTTGTTGAACTCCCAGCGGTGCCGGTGTCGCTCGCTGACAGATGCGGTGCCATAGGCAGCTTTTGCATGTCCGCCGGTGAGTTCACAGGTTTGCGCGCCAAGGCGCATGGTGCCGCCCTTGTCGGTGATCTTTTGCTGAGCGTCGAGCAAGCAGATGACAGGGTGAGGTGTGAGCGGGTCAATCTCTGTGCTGTTCGCATCCTGAAGGCCGCACACATGGCGTGCAAAGTCGATGACTGCCATGTGCAATCCGTAGCAGAGACCGAAATACGGCACGCCCTCTTCGCGCGCATACTTTGCCGCGAGGACCTTGCCTTCGATTCCGCGACCGCCAAAGCCCCCTGGCACGCAGATGCCGTTCATGGAGCCCAGCAGTTCACCGACGTTTTGTTCGGTGAGGTCGTCCGAGGAAATCTTGTGCAGCCGAATGGCCACCTCGTGTGCGATGCCGGCGTGGGCGAGCGCCTCGTAGATGGACTTGTATGCGTCATTCAGGTCCATGTACTTGCCGACAACCGCGATGTCGATTCCACGGGTGGTGCTCTTGACGGTGCGTACGATGCGCTCCCAGCTCGAAAGGTCTGGCGCTCTCAGGTCGAGCCCGAGCTTGGCGCCGATGTGCTCGTGGATACCTTCCGAAGCGAGCATCAGCGGAACTTCGTAGATGGAGCTCTCGACGTCTTGCTCCTCGATGACGTGCTCCGGCCGCACATTGCAGAAGAGTGAAATCTTGTGCCGCATTTCCTCTGTCATGGGGTGCTCGGTGCGACAGACGAGAATGTCGGGCTGAATACCGATCTCGCGCAGTTTGCCCACCGACTGCTGAGTGGGCTTGGTCTTCAGTTCACCGCTTGCAGCGAGATGCACAAGCAACGTGAGATGAATGAAGATGCAGTCGCCCGGCGGCTTCTCGATGGCGTACTGCCGAATGGCCTCCAGGAAAGGAAGGCTCTCGATGTCGCCCACGGTGCCGCCGATTTCGGTGATGACGACATCGACATCATCGAGTGCGAGCTGATCGATGCCGGCTTTGATTTCGTCGGTGATGTGCGGAATCACCTGAACGGTTTGGCCGAGATATTGGCCGGCGCGTTCTTTAGCGATGACCGAACTGTAAATCTTGCCGGTGGTGTAGTTGCAATCGGCGGTGAGGGGGGCCTGTGTGAACCGCTCGTAGTGACCCAGGTCGAGGTCCATCTCTGACCCATCGTCGAGCACGTAGACCTCACCGTGTTGGTAAGGATTCATCGTGCCCGGGTCCACGTTGATGTACGGGTCGAGCTTTTGCATCCGTACCGCGAGGCCACAGTTCTCGAGAATGCATCCCAGGCTGGCGGCTGTGAGGCCTTTGCCCAGCGAAGAAACGACGCCACCCGTGACAAAGATGTGCTTGGTCATGAGGAAGTCGCCCCTGGCTCTGCGCAGTGCTGAACGAATCGAGCGTAGTCGTCGGCCGTGTCGATTCCCAGAGCGTCATTTTCTGTGAGGACGACTCCGATGGTCTGCCCCAGATCGAGGGCCCGCAATTGCTCCAGGCTTTCGCGTTTTTCCAGCGCTGTGGGCTGGGCCGCAGCGAAGGCCAGGAGAGCTTTTCGGCGAAAGGCATAGACGCCCAGATGAAGCCATGCGCCGTCCGGATCGTCCCCATGGGGGATGGGAGAGCGCGAAAAGTAGAGGGCACGTCCCTGATGGGTGAAAACCGCCTTCACGGCATGAGGGTCGAGCAGCAGGCTGCTTTCTTCGGCACGGAGGGGCCTCGCGAGCGTGGCAATGTCCTCTCCGTTCGCCTCGAGCCTTTCGATGAGCCGGTCGAGATCATGTGGGTCGACCTCGGGCTCATCGCCCTGGACATTGATGATCACATCAGCCTTCAGGCCCGCAGCCACCTCGGCGACCCGATCTGTGCCACTTGGGTGGTCGTCGCGGGTCATGACGCAACGTCCGCCAAAGCCCTCGACGGCTTGCTGAATACGCTCATCATCTGTCGCAATAAGAATCTCATCGAGTCGGTCGGCGCGACAAACACGTTCCCAGACGTGTTGGATGAGTGGCTTGCCCGTTTGTGAGAGCAGCGGTTTGCCGGGCAGGCGGCTGCTGGCCCAGCGCACGGGGATAACGGCGGCGGCCGTCAATTTTTGGTGCGAGGAGGTGGTCACGGCTGCACCTGGAAGTAGGCAGCACCGTCGGGGTTGTCCACGTGCTGTTTGCTGCCGACGTGTCGGTAGTACTCATTCATGACGAGTTTGATGTGGCTAAAGGCACGGCGCTCTTCAAGGGAAGCCGCGTTGCTTGGCTTGGGAAAGATCGTGGCGAGGCCATCTTGCTCCACGAACAGGTAGCTGTCACTTCCGTGCGGTTCGAGGGGTCGACCTGGGATCCCGAAGGCATCCAGGCCGGTCTTGTCGAGGGAGAAGAGCAATTCCCCGATCAGCTGATCGGGTGCCCGTTTCAGGGAGGCATCGCGCTGTGAGCGAGAATAGAGGTCTTTCAGCTCCGGGTAGCTCTCGTTGGCCAAGGCGAGCTCGATACCGGTGGCCCCGTCATACAGCCGGATGACGATGCGGCTTCCGACCGGGACCGGGACCGCAGGCGTGGTGGCGCAGGCAGGCAGGCCAGCCCAGGCGATCACAGCAAAAAGGCTAAGGAGGACTCCCCGAGGGGGCATGTTGGGGATCAGCGGGTGTCGCCAGCAGGCTGGCGGGAAGGGCGCCGGGCCAGATCCAAGGCATCGTGGCTGAGCAGGCGCTGTCAAAGAGCCGAGATATAGAGCAAGCTCGGAAAGCGTGTCAAGAACGGTTGATGAGTCGCCGGGGCAAGGCTCGCCCTCTGGGGCCGAGTTCCCCCCCCGCGCCGAGTTGGAGCGTCACCAGGCCCAGGTCCTCAAAGATGACGGCCCAGGGGCTCCAAAAGTCGTGCGCTACGACCTGCCCGATGGGCCGGTGGTGCTCAAGGAGTGGGCGCCCAGCAAGAGCCGAATTTTCAACTGGTGGTCGCGTTCCGTCATGAAACGCGAGATCAAGAATCACCGGAAACTGAGCGGAACACTGGGAATTCCGCGCTTTCTTGGCCAGTACAGCGAGGTGGCCTATTTGATGCAGTGGGTGGACGCACAGCCCATCCGGCGTCGGCTTCCGATGGATTTCAAGGAGCGCGGGCTCGATGGCCTCGATCGGGCTCTGGCGGCCCTGCACGAGCGGCGGTTCGTCCACCTGGACCTTCATCAGAAACTCAATGCCCTGGTTGCTGAAGACGGGAGCGGGTGGCTCATTGACCTCGGGCAGGGCATCGATTGCTCATCGGGCCCGTTTCGCCGGCTGCTCTTTCCTTGGCTGGCACGTATCGATCGGCGAGCGATCGAGAAATTCCGGGCGAAGTACGCGCCGCACACCTTGCCGGAAGAAAACCGGGAAGAACTGGTGCAGCGGTACAGCGAATCTCGGGGCAAGGCCTGGAAAGAATGGCACCGCAAGTTGCGCCGGAGGCTCCTCGGCGATCGTCGTTAATCGACGTTCTGTGCCTCTTTTCTTTTGAATCGCCCATTCGGCGCTCCTACGATTCGATAAGCGGTTGTCAGCCTGGTCGCATTTCCCATCCGGGGGCGTGACTCGGCGAGTGGCTCGGCGGTGGATCACGTCGAGCCATGGCACAAAGAGTTGGACCAAAGCAGATCCGGTTTCAGGCCGATTTGGGAGGGTGCTTCGTGGACGGCGTCGAGCGCGTCATGGTGCTCGGAATCCTGGCAGTCATCGTGGCGATTTTAAGTTTCGCCTGGAGTGCCACGGATGAGAGCGCAGCCCCTGCAGGGGCGCTGGGGCGTGATGTCGATTCCGCCATCTCCCCCATCCGTCTTTCGAGCAGTTCGTCTGCCGGAGACACCGTCGTGCTGGGCGAGGCGGACCGCGAACGGATTGCAGAGCGCAGGCAAAGCAACGCTGCAGCTCGCGAAGCCCGGCTGAAGCAGCGCGGGGAGCTTTTGCAGGGAAGCCAGTCGCCTGCACGACTTGCAACATCCGGCGAGGCTTCGGCACGCGCCGAGAAGGCAAACTCTGGTGCCGCCAAGGGTTTGGCTGCGGAGCAGTCGAAGGAAAACCGAGTGGATTCGAACCAGATCCCACTGAAACCTACAGGCGCGCTGAACGAAGGCGAGCCAAGCTTTGTGCTCTATGAAATCGCCAGTGGCGACACGCTCTGGGATATCGCTTACCACTCAGTGGGCGCCGGCGACACCAAGCGCATGGTGGAACACATTCAGCAGCTCAATCCGGGTCTCGACTCCGGCAATCTGTCGGTTGGACGGACCATCAAGCTGCCAAAGATTGTGCCAGCTCAGATGCAGAACATGACGCCTGCGGAACGTGCAAAAGACACCGGAGGTCGGGTGTATATCGTGGGCGAGGGCGACACGCTGGGCGCGATTGCATCGCTCGAGTTGGGAGATGGAAGCCGCTGGAAAGAGCTCTACCAGCTCAACAAGACGACCATCTCTGACCCCGAGCGGATTCGCCCTGGGCAGAGGCTGATCCTTCCGGACGAGTAGCCGGCCGCTGGTGAGCGACGCGCGCACCTTCCTCGGTGTCATGTCGGGGACGAGTTGCGACGGTGTGGACGCCGTCGCGGTTCGGCTTCATGGAGGCCCTGCTGGACAGGCGCCCGTGACCGTGGAGATTTTGGCTCACGAACATGCGCCCTATGAGGTGGCGTTCCGCGCACGGTTGTTGGCCCTTTCGGAGGCTCGTTCCGAAGAGATCGCACGCTTGCACGTGGAGCTCGGGCAACGCTTTGGAAAAGCAGCGTGCTCGGCGATTGCCCGTGCGGGAATCGAGGCCGCCGAGGTTGTGGCGATTGGTTCTCCAGGGCACACGGCGGTTCATTTGCCGCCTACGACTGGAGACCCGGGAGCGACTCTGGCGCTTGGAGACGGCGACGTGATTGCCGAGTGGACCGGTTGCCCGGTGCTTTCGGACGTGCGTGCGCGCGATCGAGCGGCCGGGGGACAGGGCGCACCTTTGGTTCCTTTTGCGGATGCGTGCCTGTTGCGCACGCCCGGGCGAACACGAGCCGCTTTGAATCTGGGGGGAATCGGAAACCTCACGGTGGTGCCGCCGGAAGGGCCACCGATGGCCTTTGATACCGGGCCCGGAAACATGCTGCTTGACGGGGCGTTGGCACGGGCAACAAGCGGTGAGTTGTCCATGGATGCCGGAGGCGCCTTGGGGCGTGAGGGATCGGTGGATGAAGCTTGGTTACGGGAAGCGCTTGCAGCCGACGAATTTCTGTCGATGCAGCCGCCCCGCTCCACCGGGCGAGAGCGCTATGGCAGCGCATTTCTTGATGTGCACTGGACTCGGCTTGGTGTGCTGTCAGTCGTCGATCTTGCGGCAACGCTCGCCGCTTACACGGTGGAATGCGTCGCGCGCTCCATGGAACAGTTCCTTGTGGAGACTCCAGATGAACTCGTTGTCTCGGGCGGGGGTGCGTTCAACGGATGCCTGATGACTGGTCTGGCCGAGCGCCTTGCACCCATGAAGGTCGTGGACAGTGAAAGTGCACTGGGGCTTCCGGTTTTGGCGCGCGAGGCCGTGTCTTTCGCGCTTCTTGCCGATGCGACCTTGGCCGAGATTCCGGGCAATGTTCCAGGCGTGACGGGGGCGCGGCGAGCGGTCTTGCTGGGCAAGCTGAGCTACGGGAGATAGCAGCTCGCGAACTGTGGGTTGCGTGGAACTCCGCGCCGGGTCATCCTCGCCGACCCGAATCCGGAGAACAGCTTCATGGATCCTGTCACAATCGGCGTTATCGGCGGCAGTGGTTTTTACGAGATGGACGGCCTCACGGACGTCACGGAGATCCAGCCGGAAACCCCCTTCGGGGCGCCCTCCGATGCGATCACGCTGGCGACCCTCGCAGGTCACCGGATTGCGTTTCTACCGCGCCATGGCCGGGGTCATCGCTTGTTGCCCACGGAGGTTCCCAGCCGAGCCAACATTGCTGCGCTCAAGTCGCTTGGAGTTCAACGCATCTTGTCATTCAGCGCGGTCGGGAGCTTGTGTGAAGAAATGGCGCCGCGGCATTTTGTCATTCCGGATCAACTGATCGACCGGACGCGGCACCGCCAGGACACGTTTTTTGGTGATGGGATCGTGGGGCACACGGGCTTTGCGGATCCCTTTGCCAACGGGTTAGGCCAGATTCTTTACGACGCGCTGGAAGGCCTGGACGTCACTCGCCACAAGGGCGGCACGCTGGTTTGCATGGAGGGTCCTCTCTTCAGCACGCGAGCCGAGAGTGAGCTCTATCGGTCATGGGGCGCCCAACTCATCAACATGTCGGCATTGCCCGAGAGCAAACTCGCGCGAGAGGCAGGCATCGAATACGGGCTGGTGTGCATGGTGACCGACTACGATTGCTGGCATGAAGGACACGATGACGTCGACATCCAGATGGTCATCGCCAACTTGATTGCCAATGCGGGCAATGCCCGAGCCTTGCTGGAGATCGCTGTACCCAAAGTGGTCGCTGCACCGCGCGATCAGGCGATTGCAGAGGCGGCGAAATTCGCTGTGATCACAGCGCCAGAACTGCGCCCACCGGAAGTCGTGGAGCGATTGCGCGGAGTGATCGACGGTCTCTAGCCGGGGCAGATTGGCCTGGGCGGTTGTTTTCAGACGCGTTTCGTCATGCGCCGCAGCCAGAGGCCGAGAAGGCTGACCGGGCCACTGTTGCCGCCCAGCTTGGGGTGGCTTGTGTCGTGCTGGCTGAAGGGAACCGGGACTTCTACGACCTTCAGCTTGGCGGACCGAGCGGCGGCGATCACTTCGGCTTTGATGCGGTGATCGGATGCCTTGAGTCGCCTCGCAATGGTTCGTAGCGCCTCCATGCGAAACCCTCGAAAGCCACTTTCAACGTCTGAAACGCTTGCTCCGCTGGCCAGGCGCGCAAAGCCCTGCGACTGGCGCGGTGAGGCGTCATCGCCGCCTTCGGCGCGACTGCGCGAGCCGACCACCACGTCGGCACCCGATTGAAGGGCCGCGAGCAGTTTGGGGATCTGAAGGATGTCGTCTGTGCGGTTCGCAGCACACTCGAGGACGAACTCGTAGTTGTTCTCGCTTTCTGCGGCCCACTTGTAGGATTCACGCAGTGCAAAGCCACGTCCCTTGAACCGGCCAGGGCGACGAAGCAGGTAAATGCGTTCGTCATCTGCGGCCCAGGTTCCGGCGCGCGACCAGGTCTTGTCGAGTGAGTCGTCGTCAGAAACCAGTACATGCAGATCGGCATCGTTCAGGTCTTGGAAGCGCTCCATGACCCAGTCGATGTTGTGGCGCTCTTCTTTGGTGGGAACCACGAGAAGAGTCAGCGGGTGCTGACCAGAGGGGCTCGTTGGCAACCGCTTGGGAGGGATCGCTTCGTCACTCACAGTGAGAGCTCAGTTCCCACGCCTTGTGTCTTTGCGCGCTCGAGGATCTTGGTGCCGAGTGCGACGTCCAAGATGCCCAGCCCCAGATTGGCGGACATCACGATCGGCGTTCCTTCAGGTCTTACGGGGCCCTGGCCGTTGACGATGGAGCCCAGGTTGCCAGTTGGCTCTGCGATGTCTTTGAAATAGCCGAGGCCCTGATAACGCCGGAATTGCTCGAGATCATCGGTCACAACGAGGTCCGAGCGCTCAAAAGAGGCCGGCGTGAACGACGCGTCAAAGTCGAGAGGAACGCAGAGAGTTCCCGTCTGCAGCCATTCGGGCTCGATGACCGGCTGAGGCTGCTTCACGATGGGCAGGCTGGTCACGATGATGTGTGCGCCTTCGCAAGCTTCTTGTGGTTCGGGAGGAATCACAGAGGCTACGTCGAAGGTGGTCATGATCTCGTCAGCGAATCGAGCCTGAACCTCAGGGTCGACGTCGTAGGCAAGCATGCGCTCGGTGTCGGGGAAGACGGCGAGCAGCGCTTCGATGTTCGCACGCCCTTGGACGCCACAACCGATGATGGTCATGACTTCGCTATTGGGGTCAGCGAGGTGTTTGGCCGTGACGGCAGTGCACGCTCCGGTTCTTGCGGCCGTGATGACCGTCGCGTCCAGGATCCCCAGCGGGCAGCCCGTCTCCGGGTCGTTGAGAAGAAGTGTTCCGTGGATGTAAGGCAAACCCTTCTCGGCGTTCGAGGGGTAACCGGTGACCCACTTCATGCCCGCCGCGCGCATGGGGTCGATCGCGGCTGGCATGGCATGCATGAAAGAGTCAGGCGCGGTCGAGAGGTCGATCTTGGGCGGCATCTGAGTGGAGCCAGTGCCATGGTGTCGGAGAGCCTCTTCGACGATCTCGACGACCTCTGCCATGGGTGGCATGAGCTCTTGGACGTTTTGCGAAGAGAGATAGCGAACTTGGGAAGCCATGATCTGCTCAGAGCGTGGGAGAGTGTGGTTGGGGTGCGAGGTTCAGCCAACCCATGACGCGGGCACCATGAATCGGTTAGTCGGTTAGTCGGTCTGTTCCGCGAGCCGTGCCCGGATGTCCTTGAAGTCGTGCAAAGGACCGGTGTCCGCACCAGGGCAGAATGATGCCACATCGCGATCCCAACTGTCCCGGCTCTCCATGAGCTCGGGCCAGAATGGAAAGGTACGGCATTGTTTGGGGCGAAGTTCATAGACCGAGCAGCGCCCCCCTTCGAGGAAGATGCAGGCATCCTCGCGAGATCTGAAACTCCACTGCCCGGAGACCTTCTCGCAGTAGGTTTGCTCGAACTGCTTCAGCGAGACTTCCAGGTGTTTGGCAAGGGCCCGACGTTCTGATCGCGTCGAAAACACATAGTTGTAGCCATCGCCGTGATTGAGGCAGCACTTGCCGCAGGCTGTGCATTCAAAGCGAATCCCGTCGATGTACCAGGGCGGCTGTGGGTTCCCTTGAGAAGGCTCGCTTTGGAGGTGATGCAAGTCGCTCACGCGGGCTCCTCGGTCCAGAAAATACTGCGCGGGCGCGTGAACTGCCGGTATCCATCAGGGCTGCCGAGGAAGCCGAACCCGCTTTGCTTGGCGCCAGCCCAGGGTGTGTCGCCCGCGCCGCCGAGGCCATGATTCACACCAACTTGACCTGATTCGAGTCGAGCCGCAAGCATCCGGCCTCGCTTGACGTCGCCAGTCCAGACGGACGCTCCGAGTCCAAACTCGGACTCGTTTGCCAGCAGAACGGCTTCGTCCGCACTGTCAACCGTTCTGATCGTAGCGACGGGTCCAAACGTTTCACGACGCATGAGATCCATGTCGTCGGCAACATCGGTTACGACGGTTGGTTGCATGAACCACCCCGGTCCTTCTTTCGAGCCACCTCCCAGGAGCACGCGAGCACCCTTGCTGCGCGCATCTTCAATTTGCCCAAGGACATTTTGCAGCTGGTTCTTGCTGGCCATGGGACCCATGAAGACGTCTTCCTTGCCGTCGCCAACGAGCAGTTCTTTTGTCTTTTCGACCACCAGGTCGGTGAATGGCTCGACGATTTCTTGTTCAACGTAAATGCGCTCTACGGAACAACAGACCTGCCCGGTGTTACGCATCGATTCGCGCACGGCAAAGCTCGCGGCTTTCTCAAGGTCGGCATCGGCACACACAATCATGGGGTCTTTCCCACCCAGCTCGAGCACCATCCGTTTCAGATCGGCGCCACAGGCCGACATGATGTGCCGCCCGGCCTCAACACTGCCGACGAATCCCACCATGTCCACCGAGGAAGAGACGAGCGCCTTCCCAGTGCTTTCGTCACCCTGCACAAGCGAGATGACACCCTTCGGGAGCTCGGCTTCGAACAGCTCGTAGAGTGCGGCGCCGCTCAAGGGGACGATTTCAGACGGCTTGAAGACCACCGTATTACCTGCCAACAAGGCTGGCGTGATGACCTCTCGAGTCATGCCAAGTGGGAAATTCCAGGGCGTGATCGCAGCCACGACGCCCAGAGGTTCGCGTGTAATCGTCGCAGCTTCGTGGTCTTCGTACGTGGTGCTTTCCGCAAGAGCCTCGGCACACGACGCCGCGAGGCGCCGGATATTTCCGGAAGTGCCGGCGGCTTCCCGACGAGCATCTGCGAGAGGCTTGCCCATTTCTGCCGTGACGAGATTCGCCAGATGTTCAATCACATCCGGATTCTCGCTGCGCTCAGCAACACGCAAGAGACACTGCGCGCGCGCATCGAAACCCAACGCCGCCCAGGCGGGTTGAGCTTTTCGAGCGACAGCCACGGCGTGAAGAACTTCGTCTTGAGTTGCGCAGGGGATTCGCGCAAGTTCCTCGCCGGTTGATGGATTGATGTTGATGGTTGTGCGTTGTTCAGCAGAGATCTGTGTAGTCATATGCGAGGAAACTCCGACAAAATGCCCCGGGTTCTGGAAAGCTCGTTATTGTATGTCTTCGGTTGCCTGCGAGGGCGATTGAACAAGCCCTGGCGTGAGACCCGAGGATCCTTGGCAAGTCGATGGCCCGCCTCCTTTGGGTGGTGCAAGGTGGTGCCAGAGACTAGGGGTGATTCAACGGACTGACAACAGGTAGCGTTCCGCAGGCAACCTCTTTTGCCCCCGCATTCTGCGGCTGAGCGCCCCCCTACTGCCCCAGGAGTTCGGAGGCCTCGCGTACGAGGGCCCGGGTTTCATGCCGGTTGTCACTGCGGCTCGATTCGCGAGCCAGGCGAAGAAAACCTTCGGCAAGATCCGAATTGCCACGCTGCCAGTTTGCCATGGCGAGAAAAAGAAGGTCCCAGCTCAGAGGTCGAGCTTCCTCTGTCGTGTGCAAGGCGTGGGCCTGCTGCAGGGCGGAGATGGCCGAGGCGTTGTCGCCCATCCGATAATGGGCGGCTCCCAGAATGCTCAAAATCTGAGCCTGGCCTGGTGACATGGTGTCGGCGGCGCGGACCAGCCGAAAGGCTTCGAGGTAAGCAAGTTGGCTCGCACTGGGTGAGCGGATGACGACCCAGGCCGTCTGAGCAAGCCGAAGAGGGTGCGTCCCAAAATTGCGAGCGAGGCGCAGTGCTTCTGCCCGCACAACCGGATTCAGCAACGTGTCTTGCAGCAGGCTCTCGATCACGGCCGAAGGTGCAACATGGCGGTCGAGGCGAGCTTGAAACAGTTGACGGGCATCCTCGGCCGCGAGCATGCGGTCGTGTCGAAGGCTGAAGGTCACCGCCGGGGGCGATGTTTCAAAAATCTTGATGGAGGTGTCGAGTGCCGCATAGAGCCGGTCGCCCTCTGCATCAAAGGCGATGGCAGAGCATGGTTGCCCGGCGCGCAGTGTCAGGAGGTGGGTGCTGCGGTTCTGATCCCACAGTCGGATCGTTCCGTCCAGAGACGAACTGGCCAGTCGCTGGCCGTTCGGATGAAAACTAAGGCCAGTGACGTCGTCCTGATGGCCGCGCATGATGCGTTTCGAATCTTGTCGCTCGAGTTCACGGAAACAGACCAGCTCGCCATGCGACGAGGCCAGGCCGCTGCCATCCGGTGTCCAGGCAAGCGAATTCACCGCGCCTTTCTGGTCATTGAATTGCTGCAGTTCCTCGCCGGATTTGTAATTCCAGAGACGCACGGTTTCGTCGTAGCCGCCACTGGCGAGAAGATTCCCGCCGGGCTGAAAGGCCAGGCAGTGCACTCGGCCGTCGTGTCCATTCAACGTCTGGACGAGAGAGCCCGTCTCGCTGTTCCAAAGACACACTTTGCCGTCATACGAAGCCGATGCCACGAGATGGCCGTTGGGGCTGTAGGCCAGCGCCGTGATGCGACTCGAATGCCCGCTTGCAACGATCGGCAGGTCCATGAGCATGTCGTGCGATGAGGAATCAAAGAAGTAAATCGGGTTGGGCTGGTCGCGGTCAGCACTGATCATGCCCGCCGCAATCTGGTCGCCGTCTGGGCTGAAGGCGACCATGGCCGTGCCTTCAAGAGGAAGGTCAAGTGCCGTGAGCGAGAGAAGTGTGTCTGATTCCCAGAGATGCACTCGCGCATTCCAGGCGGCGGAGACGATGCGCAGGCCGTCGGGCGAGACGGCCAGCGAATGCACGACATCGGTGTGTTCGCGCATGCTGGTTGAGCCATCTTCATAGGCTCGGTCCCAGAGCTTGACCTTCGTATCAGCAGAGCCGCTGGCCATGATCAGGCCGTCGGGGCTGAAGGCCACCGAGGACACGGCGTCCGCGTGCCCGCTCAAACCCGACAACTCTTCTCCCGAAAAAGTATTCCAGCGGCGAAGCGTTCCGTCGTCGGAGCCGGTGAGAAGTTCTGAGCCGTCCGGACTGAAGCTCACGGAATTCACAGGGCCCGCGTGCCCTTCGTATGTCACGAGCAACGTGCCTTCTGTGCTTTCGAAGAGCCGTACAAGTCCATCCGCAGATGCAGTGGCGACGTACGGTGAGCCCTCGAGTGGATGAAAGGACACGGCAAGAACAGAGTCGGTGTGGTCGAAGAGAAGCTGCTGCTGCTCGCCGGTTGCTGCATCCCAGATGGCCACAGTGCGGTCAGCAGAACCCGAGGCGAGGCGAGTGCCATCCGGAGAGATGGCCAGCGAGCCGATAAAGAGGTCGTGCATGCCAGGAAAAACACGGAACTCTGCGTTGTCCACGTTCCACGAACAGACTTGCCGGCCCGTGGTGCTCGCGAAGAGACGCTTTCCATTTGGACTGAAGACAAGAGCGGTGATTGCGTTCCGGGCAGAAGCCTCCTCGCGGCCTTGCCAGAGGTCGTCGAGCTTCTTTCCGCTTCTGGCGTCCCACAGGGAGACCTTGCCGTCACTCCCTGCGCAGGCCAGGGTGCGCCCATTGGGGTGAATCGCCACGGACGTGACGATGTCGTCCTGATGGACCAGTTTGTTGAGCCTGGAGCGTGACGAGATGTCCCAGACATTCACCGTGCCGTCGGCCGAGGCCGTGGCCAGCAGTTTTCCGCTGGGCCCGAAGACCACGGAGTTCACAGGTGTGACATGCCCTTCGAGAGTTGCCAGGCTCGGGTCTGCCTTCAGCAGAAGGTGCCTCCATTCCCAGTCGCGGAGACTGGGTGGTGCTTCCCGCAGGCTCGACTTGGCTTCGGCGAGTTCGTGGAAGCGCAGCGCGCCGTCGGTTGCCGCGATGCTGGTGACATAACCGCGATAGCGCGCTTCGAGTGCCTCATCATCGGCGCGACGTGACTCGCGTCGCGCCTCGTCAACGGCCACCTCGAGCTCTTCGGTTCTGTCCTGCAACCTTGCTTGCGCTTCCTTGGCCTCTTGTTCGCTGAGAGTCTTGGCCAGGTTGCTTTGACGGAGACTGTCGTTGGTCTGGAACAGATTCGTGATCAGCACTGCGAGCGCGAAAAAGGCAATACCGAGAATGGCAGCAGAGCCCTTGTTGCGCACGACCCACTTGCGCGCTTCTGCAAGAGCTCCGGTTTCGTAAGTGCGTACGACACGTCCTTCGAGGAAGGCGCGTAACTCATCTGCCATGTCCCCCATGCTGGAGTAACGATCTCCGATTTCACGAGCCATGGCCTTTTCGCAGATGGCGACAAGAGCGGGGGGGACGCGGCGATTGATCTGAAGAATCGAGCGGGGCGGCCCCTTGCGAACGGCCCTGAGCAGGGCAAAGGGCGACATCGACTGGCCCTCGTTCACGTAGGGCATCTGTCCGGAGAGCAGCTGGTAGAGAAGCGCTCCGACGGAATAGATGTCAGATTGCGGGCCTATGAGGTCGCCTTTGCCCTGGGCCTGCTCAGGTGACATGTAGGAGGGCGTTCCGACCACAGTGCCGTCCATGGTTTGCAGTGGACTGCGGGAGGGCTCTCCGTCTTCTTGCATGTCGGCATGAATGAGGTCGGCATCCTCGGTGCCTTCAAGGTCGGGTCGCAGGTCGTGCATGTCTTTGCGGCCGGTCACTTTTGCCAGGCCCCAATCCATCACGTACACCTCCCCGAAACGTCCGACCATGATGTTGGAGGGCTTGATGTCACGATGGATCACGCGCTTGCTGTGTGCGTAGGCCATCGCTTCACATACGCGCTGAATGACGCCCAGCGCGCGTGCGACAGTCCAGCCCTCGCGTTCGTCGTGTACGAGTTCGAAGATGGCGCGTAGATCGCGGCCGCGTACGAGGCGCATCGTGAAGTAGAGCTGGCCGGCACCATTGAGGCCGAGCTCATGGACAGGAACGATGCCAGGGTGATCTAGCTGCCCCGTGATCTGAGCTTCTTCTAGAAAGCGGCCGATGTGCCGGCTCTCGGTCGCACTTCCGCGAGGCCCCTTGCGCTGTTTTCTGCCCAGCATCACTTTCATGGCCAGATTGCGACGGAGGTCTGAGTCCCACATGCGCTGAATGACACCCATGCCGCCGCGCGCGATCTCGCCTCGGGGTGAGTAACGTTTGTTGCTCGCGTCGGCAGAAAGCCGCTCGAGAATGTGGGAGATGTCGGCTGTCCCCGGGGGCGCGATGCTCCGGCCGCTGACATCCAATTCGAAGGTGGCGGAAAGCTCACTCGGGCTTGAGTGCGCCCGGCTCTGAGAGGCCTGAGAGTTTGAGTCGCTGTCGAAGCCCTCTCCCAGCCCATCGACAAAACCTGCCATGCGCTGCCAATCGGTCGCGAGTTCGAGCAGTTCATCAGAGAACCGCGGGAATTCCCGGCGATATTGCTCGAAGTCCAGTTCGTGACCTTCGTCGCACAGGCGCAAATAGCGACTGAACGCGTCTTCCGCACATGACGGCGTGCGATCAGCGGAATGGTCGGGTGTGGGCGGCATGATGCTGCGGAGCGCGGGCAGTTTGCGTGCGCGACGGGCCGGGATCGGCCGCTCTGTTTCGCAAACACGCTCCGAGAAGAGCAGTTTAGCAGGAGCTACGCTTGGTGCGTCCTCAACCGGGCCTGTTTACGCTCGAGAAGCTCTCGATTGCTCGTCTAAGGGGAAATTAAGCCGAGGCGCACGGTCACTCGTTGAGTTGCGCTATGCGCCACGCGTCTGTCTCTGCGGCGATGTATCCAAAGGCTTGCCAGTAGGGGCTTTCGAGAATCGATTTCTGAATCGTCTGAGATTTCTTCGTATGCCCGTTCAGGGCTTCAAAGGCGGCCACTCCGTAGCCGAGTGTTGAACCCTGAATCGAACGGAGATCTTCGGGAAGAACCTGTTCAGGTTTGAGGTGTTGGCGGGCCATGAGCAGGAGGCGGTGGTAAGCATCGTTCTCCAGGATGTCCATCTCGGGGCGAACCCTTTCGAGGATTTGAATCTGGGCGCCGGGCGTTGCGTTTTTGGCCTTTGCGACTTGCCGGGAAGCCAGATAGAGCCACCAGCCTGTGGACACAAGAGTGTCGTCGTTTTGCGCGAGATCCAATCCGTCTTGATACTCCACACGGGCTTCTTCGTAGCGACCGAGGAGGTAGTAGGCCAAGCCCAGGTGGTACTGGATATTGCCACGCATCGTGCTCCGTGGAATGCCTGCTGCATTGGGGGCGCCGTCCGGTTCGAGGGCATCTGGTTGGTCTGCGGCGAGCTGTTTTGCGCGTGCGAGATCTTGCACGGCAGGTTCGAAACGCCGAACCGTGATGTAGCGGTGTCCTCGGTGGCGCAACAGCCGAGGGCTGTCCGGGTGCACCTCCAAGCCCTTTGAAAAGACTTCGATCGCTTCGTAGTAAGCCCCCTGGTAGGCGAGCCGACGACCGAGCCAGACAAAGGCATCTTCGCTTCGGGGATGCTCTTCAAGCTCGCGGCGAGCTTCACTGGTGTTACTTTCGAGTTCTGCGCTTTCGACCATGCCCATGGGCAAGGGCCCCAGTGGATGGCCGTCGAGGCCGCGTACGGCCTGCGGTATGGGTGAGCATGCAAGTGTCGCAATGACAAAGAGCGACAGAGTCTGAGCCTTTAACATGGAGAGTTTCACTTTCATGTTTTTGTGAGTCTGCGGCCCGTGTTGCATGGAATAGAGCCTATCTGGGAATGAGATATCGACATGGCTTTCGGGTGCGAACTCGCCGTTCGCGTTCCTACCGCTAGAATGCTGTAACGGGCTTAGAGAAATTCGAACAACATCGACACCGACAAGGAAAAAGACGCATGGCTCGTCGCACAGCACAGCGCGCTGCCATCCGGAAGGTTCTGGAGGAGGCCGGCCGGCCTTTAAGTCCTGCTGAGATCCTGCAGGCTTCGCAGTTGTTTGTGCCGGGGTTGGGTCTGACGACTGTGTATCGCACGGTGAATGCGCTCGTGGATGAAGGGTGGTTGGTTGCTGTTGAACTGCCAGGCGAGGCCGCTCGTTACGAGCTAGCAGGCAAGGCGCACCACCACCACTTCCACTGTCGCTGCTGCGGGGCCGTGTTCAACGTGTCTGGCTGCACCGACGGACTTGAGGATCTCTTACCCAAGGGATTTGAGATGGAAGATCACGCGATCGTGCTCTACGGAGCATGCGAGGCGTGTTGCAGCAAGCTCTCAGGGTCACCGACTCCCGTCGAGTCGTCTGCAAACGCCTGAGGTTGTCGGTCAATCTTCCTCGATCTTCGTGCGCTTGCTGACAGCGCTCACGAGCGCGACTTTGGCTCGGCGAAACAACTCACGAGCCGCGCCCTCAGTTGGGCGCCCTGTCTGCTCGGCGACCCAAGCCCAGCTTCCTTTGGCGTAGAGGCGAAGCAAAATGACTTCTCGATGGTCTTCGCTGAGTTCGGCAATGCACTCTTCCATGATGCCGACCAGTTCCTCGTCTTCGAGTGCCTGAACGGGAAGCTTCACATCTGCCGGTGGATCGAACACAAGCGTTCCGCTGGCCATCGCATTGCGGACATGGGTGAGAATGCGCTCGCGACGCTTGTCGCGTTTTTGTGCGTGGTGGTAATCCACCGCTTCCTTGATCTTGTGTTCGGCCAACTTGGCCAGCCAATTGATGAGGCTCGATTCGTTGCGCATTTCGAAGCGCTCAAAAGATTTCACCGCAGCAATGAACGTCTCCTGCAGGATGTCTTCGGCCTCGAGGTATCCCCGGACGCGGCGTCCGAGGCGCATGCGTACAATGTGCAAGACTCTCTCGTAATACCGTTCAAAGAGGCGGTTGTAGGCCTCCAGATCTCCGTCTTGGGCTCGGTCCACGAGCTCAAACGACTGCGTGAGTTCCGGGTCGCGGTCTCGCATATGGTTCCTCGCAGGCCGTGTATTTACCTGGGAGGGTCGGCGTTCTCCCGCGAGCCGTCAACTGGCAGGACGTTCAGTTGCGCCGGCTAATCATGTCTGCCAAGAGGCCAACGAGGCCAACCTGCAGTGCTGCCGCCAGAATCGTAGCTGTCACGTCGCCCAGGTCGCCTTGGAGCAATTGTACGACTCCCACAACGAACCCCAGGAGGAACAACATCAAGGTGACGGGCAGAAAGATCTTGAGCGGTTCGAAGAACACACTCACGCGCAGGATGAGTACCACGAAATTGAAGGTGTCGTAAATCGGACGAATTTTGCTGGCGCCTGTCCGATGGTGATAGTCGATGGGAACAAACACCACGTGATGGCCACGAGCGAGCAGTGCCATCAGTGTCGTGGTTGTGAAGCTGAATCCATCGCTTACGAGATTAAATCGTCGAACGATGGGCTCCTTGCGCATGACCCGCAGTCCCGAGTTGAGGTCGGGGATAGGGTGTCCCGAGAGGTAGTTTGCGAGGGCGCGCAAGAAAGCTTTCGCGGGGCGACGCGCAAGCGGAATGTGGACGTTGGCTCCCGTACGCGATCCGACCACCATGTCCGCGCGATCACTGAGGAGTCGGTGATAAAGCTCGGGGATGCGTTCATTGGGATAAGTGCCGTCCGCATCCGTGATGGCCACGATGTCGGCTTCTGCCGAGTGGATGCCCGACTTGAGCGCAGCCCCGTAGCCTCGGTTGCGCTGGTGGACGACAAGCTGAAGCACCTCGAGTTCTTCGGCCAACTTCCGAAGTTCTTCCGAGGTACCGTCAGTGCTGCCGTCGTCAACCACGATGATCTCGTGCACGATGCCTGACGTGGCCATCGTGTCGGCAAGCTGGACCAGGGTGGGCCTGATTCCGGCTGCCTCGTTGAAGGCCGGGATGATAATGGATAGTTGCATGCCGCTCTCCAGGGCACGGATCTTAGGTGACGGTCGGTCCTGGTTCATCGCGCTATCCTGAGCGGGAGGCAATCCGTCTGGTTTTTGACCCTCTTTGAGCCCCCGGGAACACGAGTTGGCCGAATTTCGTCCAAGCCCTGACCGCCGCGTTTACCCTGTTTCTCTCGCAATCACCGGCCCCCGCCCTGCTGCCTCTATGGTTCTCCCTCCTCTCGCCCGCCGAAGGCCCGCCGAGCGTGGTTTGTCCATGGTGCTGGCCATGCTGGTGTTGTTTGTGGTGCTGGTCGTGGTGTTCCAGACCCTGGATCTCTCGATCAGCGAGTTGGATCAGGCCTCGCACTACGTCTCTTCGACCCAGATGGGCTACCTGGCAGAGGCCTGCGTGTATCAGGCTTGCTCAGTGCTTTTGATGGATGTCGAAGAGCGCGAGGACTCGGAGGGCGAAGGAGCCGGAGGACTTGGCGGAGATCTCGGCGGCGGTGCTTTTGGCGATGAAGGCGATGCGGCCAGCGAGGCCTCGTCCGCAGTCGAGGTCACCATGAACACGGATAGCTTCCTTGATGAGTGGATGGACCCCACCTCATTGGCCCCCCCCATGGGCGAAGGGCTGACGGTCTACGTCGAGATCCAGGACGAGGATTCCAAGATCAACCTGCTGGGCTTGTGGACCGAGGATGAGGAGAAGCGCGAGGAGTGGCGCGAGGTTTTCAGCAACTTATTGGACAAGGCTTTCGAGGGCACAAGCCTCGACATCTCGGTCTTCGATGCCTCGGACATCCAGGACGGATTGGACGAGTGGGTGAAGGGCAACCGGAAAAATTTCCGCAGGGCGCCGCTTCCCCCACTGAAGACGAGCCGCGCCGACGATGAGGCTTTGGAAGAGGCTTTCGCCGGAGATGGCGAACTCGACACCGACATCATCGAGAACGAAGAAGTGCATTTTCCGCTCACCATCCCCGAACTTCTCATGATCGAGGGTGTGACGCACCAACACCTGTGGGGCTTCGTGGAAGATGAGGTGCATTACCCCGGCCTGGTCGACTATCTGACCGTCTGGAGTGAGTTGGAGTTGAAAGATCCGGCTCCGGAGGAAGAGGACGAGTTCACGAACAGCCCTTTCGAGGGCAGCGTGTTCGACGAAGAGATGAACGAGGACGAGGTTGAGTCTCTGGAGCAACTCGAGATTGCAGCGAATGCCACAGCCGGGGGGCGCATCAACGCCAACACCGCCCCACTGGTTGTTCTCCGAGCGCTGGCCCCCGAGGAGATTCCGACGGCTTTTCTCGAGCGGGTGGTCGAGTTTCGGGGGCGCATCCACCAGCTTCGCAACGAGTTTGAAAACAGTCCCGACGTGTTCGGAGGTGATGGCGAACTCACAACCTTTGGGAGCTTGTCCGACGAGGACGATCTTGGGGAAGAGAGTGATCCAGCGCACTTCGTCTTCGAAGAGGAGTCCGAGGTGTTTTCGAAGGTGGAGGCCGAGTGGGAGCTGTCCATTTTTTCCGATGACGAGAAACGGTCGATTTTCACCAGCCGGCTTGGAGTGCTCAGCAACGTCTTCACGATCAAGATTCTGATCCAGAATCCTGAGACTGGCCGGCGAGCCAGCTACCGGACGATCGTCTGGCGGATGGAGAGCGATGGAGAGGATCCCCGGATGATCACGCTCCTGCCGCTCGAGGAATACGTGGACACCCGGCGAATCGAGGATTACCCCGAAGAGCTCGCAGAACGGACGGATAAGCGGTTTGAGCGCTCGGATGGGACCCGATTTGAGCTGAACTGAAGCTTTCGGGTGGCGCTGGCAGGGCTCTCCATGGATCTGCGCCGGGGCATATTGACCCCCCCTGCCGCGAAGGATTATCTTGCGGGGCTCTAATTTGGGCTGAAAAGCCCGATTTCCTGGGGTGCGTCCCACCTTGCTCATCCTGCTTAAACCGGACGTCTCGGCCCCCGTGCGTGCTGAGGCGGTCGAAGCCCTACGTGCGCTCGGACTGACAGTGGCAGAGGTCCCTCTCGAGGGCCGCTGCCTCTACGTCGTGACTCAGGGCGCTGCCGTGCCTCCTGACAGTCTTTTGCGTATTCCAGGTATTCAGAAGGTTGTGCCGCTTGAAGAGTCTGGCGCGCCTCTGGTGCACGCGACTCACGACGGTGGGCCGCGCACGGTTTGTCTGGGCAACGCGCATTTTGGTGGTGGGTCCCTGGGCGTGATTGCCGGACCTTGCACCGTCGAGTCGGGCGACGACTTGCAGCAGACGGCGCACGCAGTGGCCAGCGCGGGAGCGGCTGCTCTGCGAGGCGGGGTTTTCAAGGTGAGAACTTCGCCACACAGCTTCCAAGGTGGTGGCGCGGCGGCACTGGATCTGTTGATTGCGGCGTCGCAGGAGACGGGCCTGCCTTTTTTCACGGAACTGAACGACCCACGCCAAGTGGCGCTTCTCGGTGATCGTTTAGACGGCGTTCAGATCGGCGCGCGGCATATGCAAAACTTCCCGCTGCTCAAGGAGGTTGCGACGCTGGGCAAGCCCGTGTTGCTCAAGCGGCATATGGCAGCCGATGTGGACGAATGGTTGCTTGCGGCGGAGTACCTACTCGACGCGGGCAACGAGCAGGTGATTTTGTGCGAGCGTGGCGTGAAGAGCGTTGGCCGCCACGTGCGATCGATGCTCGACCTGGGCGCCATCCCCTACCTCAAGCGGCGCGTGGGCCTGCCCATCGTGGTGGATCCAAGCCACGCGGCTGGGCATCACGATTTGGTGCCAGACCTCGCACGAGCTGCCGTGGCGGCCGGTGCGGACGGCCTCATCATCGAGGTGCACCCGCGCCCGGAACAAACCCGCTGTGATGCACTTCAGGCCTTGTTGCCCAGCGAGTTTTCCAAGCTCATGGGCGATGTCCGGCAACTGGCGGCCATGAGCGGCCGGACTGTGTCGGGAACTGTAAGAGCCGTGCGAGGTGCTGTGCGCGAGTCGGCTCCCGACTCGGACGTGTCTGACCGCAATCGTTCGGTGGGGGCCTAGAGTCATGCGCCGCCCGTTCATTGCCGGCAACTGGAAGATGCACCTGGATAAACAGGCCGTGAATTCTTTTTGCGACTCGTTGCGTGCTTCCAGCCACTCGGATGGCGTGACCGTGGGAGTCTTTCCTCCTTTCGTGTACCTGGCACATGTTGTTGAGGCGTTGGCCGGAACCGACATCGTGGTCGGCGCACAGACCTGCAGACCGGAAGAGCATGGAGCCTTTACAGGCGAGGTGGCTGCGGTGCAGGTGAAGGATGTTGGGGCGAGTCATGTCCTGGTGGGACACAGCGAGCGCCGACACGTCATGGGAGAGACAGACGTTGAGATCCGCGCTCGCCTTGATGCAGCGCTGGCGTGCGGACTCGATGTCGTGCTGTGCGTGGGAGAGACGCTCGAAGAGCGTGAAGCCGAGCGCACGGGAGAGGTTGTGCTGGGTCAGCTTGACTCTGGCGTGACCGGACTTGACGGCGGAGAGCTCGTGTCACGCGTCACGATTGCCTATGAGCCGGTCTGGGCCATTGGTACGGGTCTGACAGCGACACCCGAACAGGCCCAGGAAGTTCACGCGATGATCCGAAGCCGACTTGCAACGGCCTTCAGTGACGAGATCTCGCAAGGCGTCATCATTCAATACGGCGGTAGCGTCAAGCCGGCCAACGTCGAAGCACTCATGAGCTGTCCGGATGTCGATGGCGCCCTGGTGGGTGGCGCATCCCTGGCCTATGAGTCCTTTGCGCAACTCATCGAATTCAACACGTAGCAAAGAGAGAGACCAAGCAGATGGAAAGCATCCTTTGGATCCTGTTCACACTCATTTGCGTCATTGTTTCTGGCGTCATCTTGCTTCAGGAAGGCAAGGGCGGCGGTCTCGGTGAAGCCTTTGGTGGAGCAGGCCAGCAGACGTTTGGCGTCAAGGCGCAGGGCATCGCGAAGTTCACCGGATACATGGCAGGCGTACTGGTTGTGCTGGCCCTTGTGATCTCGAGAATGCGCGCCGGCGAAACGGTCTTCACGACCGAAGTGGCAGCCCCTGTGCCGGTCAGCGATCCGACAGAGGCGCCGACCAGCACAACGACCGCACCTGCTGACACAAGCGGCGGCGAAGGTGAGAAGGCCAAGTGACGACGACGGACATCAAAGCAGCCGGAGAGACGGAGGAGCGCCTCAAGCGCGTGGGCGCTCTGCTCGAAGGGCATTTTCAGCTCACGTCTGGCTTGCACAGCAACCGCTATGTGCAGTGTGCAAAGCTTCTTTCTCTTCCTCAGGAAGCAGAGGCCGTGAGCCGTGCGTTGGCAGATCGCTTTTCCAACGTGAAGGTGGACATCGTGTTGGGCCCAGCCCTGGGCGGTGTGATCGTCGCGCACGAAGTGGCCCGAGCGCTTGGAACCCCCTGCCTCTTCACGGAGCGCAAAGAAGGCGAGATGCAACTGCGCCGTGGGTTTGAGATTCCCAAAGGCAGCCAAGTTCTTGTCGTGGAAGATGTTGTCACGACGGGCGGTTCGGTGAAGGAGGTCTTGCAACTGGTGCGCGACGCCGGGGGAGAAATCGTTGGTGTCGGCAGCATCGTTCAGCGTGCGGCGAGCTCACCTTTTGACGTTCGTTACGAAGCATTGCTCGCACTCCAGGTCACAGCCTGGGACCCGAGCGAGTGTCCGTTGTGCGCCGAGGGGTCTGCCCCGGTGAAGCCGGGCAGCCGGCCGGGGAGCTGATTTGGTTCTGTGCAGCATGACGGGTTACGGCCGATCTGAACACGAGGCTCGAGATGTCGGCGTGGAGGCCGAGATCCGTTCCGTGAACGGCCGCCACCTGTCCGTGCGTAGTCGGTTGCCATCTGACTGGATGCGGTTTGAACCTCATGTTGAGCGCCTCGTGCGTTCGGCGGTGGCGCGTGGTGCCGTCGATGTTGTTGTGCGCATTCGCTTCGCTTCCTCGCAGCGCACGCCGGAAATTGATGAGACAGTTTTGGCTGTGTATCAGGGGGCACTCGAACGGATGGGCGGTGGCGAGCCGAGTCACCTCTTGTCTTTGCCAGGAGTTGTGACACTGGTTGAGCCTCGTTTTTCACAGCGCACCTTGGAGCGTGTCTTCAATCTGGCGGTGAAAGATGCGCTGGCCGCGCTTGCGGAATCCCGAAAGGCCGAAGGCGGGCGGCTCGCAGGAGTTCTTGAGCGAGAGCTCAAGGCTTTGGGCCGGCATCTGGCTGTCGTCAAGCGCCGACTGCCCCATGCCCTTGCACGCCAGCAGAAGGCATTGCGTCGACGGCTCAAGGCGTTGCTCGCGGGTGTGTCATTGGACGATCGAGACCCGGCGCTCATGCGCGAACTTGCCGTGTTGGTGGAGCGCAGCGATGTTGCAGAAGAAATCGACCGCCTTCACAGCCACGTGGAGGCTTTTGAGCAAGCGCTTGAGCGCGGCGGACCCGTAGGACGCGAGCTGGATTTCTTGCTCCAGGAGATGGGGCGCGAGGTCAACACACTCGGAGCGAAGTCACTGGATGCCGCGATCAGCGACCGCGTGATTCGCTTGAAAGGCTGCATCGAACGATTGCGCGAACAGGTGGCCAACATCGAATGACAAACGCGTTGGGAAACGGACAACTACTCATCATTTCAGGTCCTAGTGGATCTGGAAAGACGAGCATCATCGAGCGGTTGCGTGAGCACCCGCAGGTGCGCGTGTCCGTCAACGTCACCACCCGTGCACCTCGGGACAAAGAGGTGAATGGCCGTGACTACACCTTCGTGACGCGCGAAGAGTTCATGGAAATGCAGCAACAGAATTTGTTCGTGGAAACGAATGACGTCTTCACGAATGGGAACCTGTATGGATCTTTGCGCAGTGAACTGGACAGCGCTTTGGACGAGCCAGGCATCTGCTACATCATGGAGGTGGACGTGATTGGCGCGCGTAACATTCGCAGCGCTGGCTACGAAGGTCTCCACGTTTTTATTGCGCCTCCCTCGCCAGAGGTTCTGGAGGCGCGATTGCGCAGGCGTGGCACAGACAATGAAGAGGCCATTGCCAAGCGACTTGGACGCGCAGCAGAAGAGCGGGAACTGGCAGAAGAAGACCGCGCCGACATCGTGGTCAATGACGAACTCGACGCAGCAGTGGAACTCATCCTGGACAGAGTGGGCCTCGCGGCTCACCCGTCCTGAACGTATTTCGGGCCCTAACGGCCTTTCACAGATCACGGGGCGCGGATCGCGGCCCACCCGACATCCCAGCAACGAGAGGACTCTCAAGATGGACCGGACCAAGGTCATGGATTTGGCAGATAAGGCTGGAGGCCTGTTTCGTCTCACAGTTCTGCTGCAGAAGCGTGTTCGCGAACTGGTCGGCGGCGCGCCCAAGCTTGTCGAGACGAACGAGATCAACCCGATCAACATTGCGATGGCTGAAGTTGAAGAAGGTGCCATCGAACTTGTCGATCTTTCCGATTCCGAACTCGCGGCTCTCGAAGCAGAAAGCCAGATCGCCAGCGAGGAAGCGGAGATCTTGGAGGCTCTGCGTACACGCGTCAGTGGTGCGGCATCAACCCCCGAAGGGGCGAGTGCTTCACCCGAGTCGAGCGAGGAAGTGCCTGCGCCTAGCGACGCCAGCTGAGCAGCTGGTCGCCGCGTTCGCTGTGGGTTAGCTGTCCGGTGTCACTGCGGTGGAAGTGGCCGCTTGCTGGGCGTGGTCCGCCAGGAGATTCCGTTCTCTCAGACGGACGGCACAAAAGCGCGTGTTGAGTACGAAGGATCCGGTCTCATTCTGGCGTGCGCTGACCACCTCAGCGAGCGGCAGGGCCACCAGAAATCCGTCCGCTGTCGATAAGGCCAGGTAGAAGTGATCCCCCCTCCGTCTGTCGTGTTTCACGACAAGACGCGCGCCGTCACAGGAGATGTCTTCGATCACAACTGCTTGGCGACGCGGCCAGGCCTTGAGACCCTCGAGGGTCTCCGGTTTGAGCGGGAGTCCGCTTTGAAGTCGTCCGCGAAGGGTGTAGGCCCCCGCAGTGGTGGGCAGTGTCCATGTTTGGATGTGGCAGCGGCGGCGGGTTGCTCGACGCGAATCAAGCCCGCTGGCCCGGAAGTCCAGGGAAGCCACCCACTCGCGGTTGCTTCGAATGGGGCGCAGCTTGAGAGTCACCACAAGTGGTTCGGCACATGTCTCGGTGCGCTGGATGTGCATCTCGCGGCCCTCTTCCCACGGGCAGAGACCGGGGCTGACCAGGCGGAGGTCATCTTCTTCGACCTCGACCAGGAAGGCGTAGACCGAGGGGGTGCGGTCTGTGGGCCCGCCTGAAATGAGCACCTTTTCGAAGAGCAGGGGCATGCCTTCCAGAGTGGATTTCCGCATCTTCAACTCATCCATGAGCCGAGCCGCCTGCACCGCAAAGCGTGAAGCGACCTGCTGATCTCTGAAAGCTCCGAGCTCTCGGGCCATGCGGGCTCGGATCGAATTGGTGGAACGGAGCAGGTGATGAACCGCCTCGGGGCCCTCGCGCCACGCGATCGAGGCCAGAAATTCCGCTGAAAGTTCTGTGAGGCCTCTTCTGCGAGCCTCGAGAGTGACGGAATGCCGCAATTGGGCGTGTTTCAGCCAGGCAAGACCGATCCCTGTGAGGAGCACCGCCCCGCCCAGGACCGAAAGGTCCCTGACGAACTGCAGACTGGCTGCCACACCGGGAAAGAGATTGATGAGCGTATCGAGGACCGCCACGATGTCCTTTCTCGGCTTGCACGGCTCGGTCCTTGAGCCCGGTCGAGATGGCCAGTAGGGAGTGATGGCGGTATGGCCAGGACAAGGAGCACCAAAACGGCCAGGAAGGGGCGATCCGGCGGCAAGTCCGGCGGAGCGAGTTCCAAGGGTCGGCGCAACGCGATGCATGCAGAATCCGAAGGGCTTTCGCCCCGATGGCGAGAGATCCTGTCCCTGGTCCTCCTGGGGACCACGACCTTTCTCACGCTGTCGGCCGTTAGCGCGGGCCAGGGCGACAATCTTTGTGGCCCGGCAGGCGAGGCGCTGGCAGGTTTCCTTCTGGGATCCTTTGGATACGCGTCCTGGCTGGTCGTTGGCTGCTTTGCGGTCTGGGGTTGTGTGCTCTTCACCGCCAGCGAGGTGCCCTCCTTCAGTGTTCGCGGCGCGGGCCTGATCCTTTGCATGGTGAGTCTTTCGGCTCTGCTGGCGCATCTGTTCGGCGACAGCAGCGGAAGCTATCCGGCGGGTGGCATTGTCGGGGAGTACATCAACGCACAGCTCATCGTGGCAGGTGGGCTTGGTGTTGTTGGGGCTCGCATCGTGCTCGTGGTGTTGACCCTCATCACGTTCGTCCTGGCCACGGACATTGCGTACTACACCGCGTTGATGACCGGTGCACGTTGGATGAAAGACAAGGGAGCGGTGGTGCAAGCTGCCGCCGCCGAGGCCGCTTCCGTGCGTCGTAAGAAGCAAGAGGAGCGGAAGAGTCGAGTGAAGCCTCAACGGCCCGAGGTTGTCGAACCCGAAGGGGTCGAGGATGAAGACTGGGGTGACGACGAAGAGCTGGCGTTAGCTGCCGCGGCCGAAGAAGAGGAAGAAGAGGAGTACGAAGACGAGGACGAAGAAGAGTACGAAGACGAAGAGGAGTACGAGGACGAAGAAGAAGGCGAAGAAGACGAAGAGGAGGAGTACGAGGAGGAAGACGAAGAGGACGGAGAAGAGGCCGCAGACGATCTCGGCTCAGATGAAGCCCTGGCGGCCATCAGTGGTCCGCCCAAGGTGCGCGAAATGGGTGACGGGAAATCAGCCGCCCAGCTCAACCCTGAGGGGGACATCGCAGAGATCGAGCGGGCAGCGCCTTGCGAGTACTTGTTCCCGGCCCAAGAGATTCTTGATGAACAGGAAATGATCGATCAAGGCGAGCTAGACACCTTGCTGGCCGAAAAAACGTCGACACTTGAGTCCACGTTGCTGTCTTTCAAGATCGAGGCGCGTGTCGTCGAGATTCAAAAAGGGCCGGTGATTTCCATGTTTGAGATGGAGCTCGCACCTGGGATCAAGGTCGAGAAGCTCCGCTCGCTGGAAGACGATCTTGCGATCGCACTGCGGGCGCGATCCGTTCGCATCGTGGCCCCCATTCCCGGCAAGAACACCATCGGGATCGAGGTGCCCAACCCTATTCGCGAAACGGTTCGCTTGCGCCCGTTGCTTGAATGCAGTGAGTTCACCGACCACAAGTTCGCCTTGCCTATTTTTCTTGGGCGAGATGCGGCTGGCAATCCAATGGTCGTGGACCTGGCGAAGATGCCTCACTTGCTCGTGGCAGGAGCAACCGGTTCTGGTAAATCTGTCTGCCTCAACACGATTATCTCGTCGTTCCTGTTTACGCGCACACCAGAGCAGGTGAAGTTGATTCTCATCGACCCCAAGATGGTGGAGATGAGTCAGTTCTCTGGAGCGCCGCACCTCGCGTGTCCGGTCGTGAACGACATGAAACGGGCCCCCGGAATTCTCGAGTGGGCCGTGACCAAGATGGAAGAGCGCTACCGCCTGCTGCATCGCGCAGGCGTACGCAACATCTATGGATACAACAAGCTCGACGACGAGAAGCTGCGGAAGGTCTTCGGTGAAGCTGTCGATGAAGTGGACTTTCCGCGCTTCCTGCCTTTCATCGTGATTGTGGTCGATGAGCTTGCAGACCTGATGATGACGGCGGCCAAGGATGTCGAGACTTCCATTACGCGAATCGCTGCAAAGAGCCGGGCCGTCGGCATTCACATCATTCTTGCGACGCAGCGTCCGTCGACGAATGTCATCACGGGTTTGATCAAGGCGAACTTGCCGACGCGTATCGCCTTCATGGTCTCGAGCAAGATCGATTCGCGCGTCATTCTTGATGCCAATGGAGCCGAGCAGTTGCTGGGCCAGGGAGACATGCTGTTCATGCCTCCTCACACCAGCAACATTTTGCGGGGACAGTGCACCTTCATGAGCGACGAAGAGGTCGTGGCCATGATGGATGAGGTGCGAGTCGATTCGGAACCGATCTACGAGCGTGACCTGGTTCGTGAGCGGAAAGAGAACGGCGTTGACCCCACCGAAGTTGACGATCTCTACGATGCGGCCACCCGTTTCATCATCGAAACGCACCGCGGAAGCGCCTCGCTTCTGCAGCGCAAGTTCGCCATCGGCTACACCCGCGCGAGCCGACTGATCGATCTGATGGCGGAAGAAGGCGTTCTTGGCGAATACAAAGGCAGCCAAGCCCGCGAGGTGCAGATGTCCGTTGAGGACTGGATTGCCCTGAATCCCGAAGCTCGCGGGGTGGAAGAAGAACGCGTCTGATTCTCGTGCGGTGGATGCCGGTGAGTTCTCCGCGCTAGAATCACACCCCCCTCGGCGTCTCCATGGCTCTCACTCCCACCCTCGACCGCTCTGTCTGCCTCGTCTCTCTGGGCTGTTCGAAGAACCTCGTAGACAGCGAGGTCATGGCCGGGCACCTGGGCCGTGCCGGAATCGGTCTCATGACCGAGCCGGAGGACAGTGACCTGGTGGTCGTCAACACCTGCGGGTTCATCGACGAAGCTCGGCAGGAGAGTATCGACACCATCCTGCGCTACGCCGAACTCAAGCGCTCCGGAGTCATTCGCGGACTTGTAGTGACAGGCTGTCTGGTGGAATTGCATGAGAAGCAACTCGCCGCTGAGATTCCCGAAGTCGATGCGTTTTTGCCGCTGAGCGATTACTCGGGCGTACCTTCCGTTGTCGATGCTGTGATCGGCCGTGCAATCCACGACGGACCTGCGTCCACGGGCCCGGTGACTTTTTCTGGAGGCGGAGCCAGTCGGTCAGGGTCGCGTACGGCGAGCGGAGGCTCGAAGGGAGGTTCCGCAGATCTCGGCCGTTCGCTACTGACTCCCGTGCACACGGCTTACTTGCGACTGGGAGAAGGCTGCAACCACATCTGTGCGTTTTGCGCGATTCCAAAGATAAGAGGAAAGCTTCAGAGCAAGCCGCTGGATGTGCTGGTCGAAGAAGCGAGTGCGCTGGCACAACTGGGCACTCGTGAAATCAGTCTGGTTGCGGAAGACAGCACCGACTACGGGAAAGACCTGGGCAAGGGCTACGGCCTTCCGGAGTTGCTTTCCGAGCTAGGAAAGATCGACGAGCTAAAATGGATCCGCGTGCTTTATGCACATCCCGCCACCATGGACGACCACCTCGCCCGGACCATGGCCGAGGTGCCCAATGTCTTGCCCTACCTGGATATGCCGGTCCAGCACGGTGATGAGGCTGTGCTGCGCGCGATGCGGCGCGGCACGTCTCCTGCGCGCATCCGTCAGGTCGTTGCTGAACTGCGCGAAGCGATTCCGGATCTCACGCTGCGCACGACCATTCTGGTGGGCTTTCCAGGAGAGACCGAGCGGCGATTTGGCCATTTGATGGATTTGCTCGAGGAGATTCGCTTCGACAGGGTGGGCTGCTTTGCCTATTCGCCCGAGGAAGGCACCGAAGGCGTCAATCTCGGGGGGCGTCCAAGTCGCCGAGCCGCAGAAGACCGGCGCGAACAGGTGATGCGCTTCCAGCGCGACGTGCTCCGTTCTTCGAACAAGCAGCGCGTCGGTAAGGTGGAAGAGGTTCTAATCGATGGTGTCGACACCTTGGCGGGCCTGGACAGCTCCCTGGCGGTGGCCCGCAGTCGTCGAGATGCTCCAGAGATTGACGGACAAGTGCTGGTTTCGCTCACGGCGGCACAGGCCGAGGGCGTGCAGCCCGGCGATTTCAGAGAGGTAAAGATTTCAGGTATTAAAGGCTATGACGTGGTTGGGATGCTGAACGAGTGAACCTTCCAAACAAAATCACCATGGGCCGGTTCGGCATCGCACTGATCATGTTTGCGGTGTTGATCTGGACGGATACTTGTTCGGGTCCTGAGGCCTGGGCTCCTGCATTGGCCGGAGGCATCTTCATTCTGGCCGTGGCCACCGATGCTTTGGACGGTTACTACGCCCGTAAGCTGGGCCAGCTGTCCGACTTTGGCCGCATCGCAGACCCTGTTGTGGACAAGGTCATTGTCTGCGGCGCCTTCATCTTTCTTGCCTCGGCGCAGTGGGCGAGAGAGTTCATTCCGGTCTGGATGGTTGTCCTGATCGTGGCCCGAGAGTTTCTCGTGAATGGGCTGAGGGGCTATATCGAGGCCCGAGGCGTGGCATTCCCTGCCCGCTGGGACGGAAAGCTCAAGATGATCATGCAGTGCATCGCCATTCCCGCCGTGTTTCTTGTACGCACGGTGGATCTCGCGCTGGGTGCAAGCGTCCCCTGGCTCTGGCAGCTCTCCTTGGGCCTGGCCTACGTTTTCGTCTGGGCCTCTTTTGTGCTCACGATCGTGTCCGGGGCTCGATACGTGGTCGCTGCGGCCCAAGTTCTCCGTACTGCCGAGGACTGAGGTGCGCCTCGCCTTTTGGCGGCCGTTCGTCGTTATGATCACGTGTGTCCCCTGAGGGAACAGTCCGCGAAAGCCGTCCCACTCGATCGGAGACACCATGGCCCCCGGGGCCCCTGAAGTCCGGCGTATGAAGGGCGTGCCGCTCGCGGCCAAGATGTCGTTGATCATTTCGACGATCGTGGCCGTGTTCATGCTCATCTTTGGTTTCGCGGTGGTGAGATCTGTCGAGGACACCGTGCGTTTTGAAGTGCAGTACGCGGCGGCCGATGCGGCCCGGACAGCGGCACAGGCTGATCTCGACGCGTGGACTTCTAACTACGGCACGGTCGACCAGGGACTCAGTCAGGAGGACATCCAGGCTCGAGTGAACGAGATGACTCCTTTTGCCTTCCGGGCCTATGAGACGGACGTCGAGCGCAAGGCTCAAGTCTTGTGGAACCGGGGACGGTTTGCGCGCTTTCTTGGTTCGGGAACGCGTGTTGTGGCCGTCGAACTCTTTCGCTGGACAGGGGGCCAGAGATCGTCTCTTACCGCGGCGTCCTACATCGATGCAGAGGGCCGTGCGCGAGAAGCGAGCTTTGCACCCGCGAAAGGCGTGACCACAGTCACCCTGGGTGAAGGAGCCGTGCAGGAAGGCTTCCTGTCCGTGGGGCCCGACAGATGGCATGTCATCCGAGGCAGCTACCCTGTCATGGATCAGCATGGAGCCCAGGCAGGCGAAGTCGCTGTTCACCTCGAAGCGGCAGCGATCCAAGAAGCCATCAGCCGGTTCTCCTGGAAGGTTGCGTATGCGGGCTGTGCCTTCGTGCTGCTCGGAGCGGTGATCGCGTTTGTCCTGGGGCGCCGGATGACGCGGCCCATGAGGATGCTTCAAGATGACATTCGAGCCGTGGCTGCTGGTGATCTGGATCACCACACACGCCCTCACAGCAGTGATGAGGTCGGCCAACTCGCACGGACTTTCGACCAGATGACACGCTCCTTGGCGGAGGCGCAGGCCAGCCAGCGAGCGGCGGCGGCATCGCGCCGAGAGCTCGAAGTTGCTGCAGAGGTCACTGGAAGTCTCTTTCCGCGCAGCCTTCCGAAGCTTCGGGGATGGGCGTTTGCTGGCTTGCACGATTCCTCGGGAACTCCTGCTGGCAGCACCTACGACATCTTGAAGATGCCAGGCCGGAAGCGAGGGTTGCTGCTTGCGGAAGCCTCTGGAACAGGTGTGCCGGCCGCACTGGTCACGGCGATGACGCGTTCGACCTTACGCGTGATCGCGGAACATGAATCGGATCCAGGCGCTGTCCTGCGCGATGTGAATGCACGCATCTCAGAAGATCTTCCACAGGGTCTCTATGTCACGGCGCTGTTGGCCGTGATCGATCTCGACACGGGTGAGATGGCCATTGCCAATGCAGGCCACCCTCCTCTGCTGCATCAACACGCTGGCATCGCCGGGATCGAAACCGTGTTGAGCGAAGGCATTGCGATGGGCTTTGACGAAGGCCCCGTTTTTGATCAGACGTTGAAGGTGGCGCAGACGGTTCTGGAGCCTGGCGACAAGGCCATTCTTTACTCTTCGGGCCTTTCGAGTCTGTCTGGTGGAGAGGGGCAGGTGCTTGGCGAAGAGCGCTTTGCCGCCTTGGTGCGACGTGAATCCGAAAAAGATGTCGAGTTGATGATGAAACGGATGGGTGCGACGTTGCGCAAGTTCCGTGGGCAAGCAGAACTCGGGCCGGGGGTCACCATGCTTTCGATTGGACGTGAAGCGTGAAAGTTTCAGAGTTCCAGCGCTTGATCGAAGACATTTATGGGGACAAAGATGCGGCGCGCGGGACCGCAGGCACTTACATGTGGTTCGCCGAAGAAGTGGGCGAGTTGTCACGTGCGTTGCGCCGGGGTGACCGGGCGGGTCTCGAAGGCGAGTTTGCCGATGTCTTCGCCTGGCTGTCGACATTGGCTTCGATGCACCAAATCGATCTCGAGAGAGTGGCTGCTGACAAATATGCAGAGGGCTGCCCGCGTTGCTCGTCGACGCCGTGTGCTTGCGCCGAGCCAACGCCGACGCACGGCACGGCTCGGGGATCCTGAGGCGCTCGCCCGTGACACCAGACGGGACGCCTCAGTCGCCGCTGCTCGCGTCCGTGGCGCCTCCTGTGCCCGTGGGCGGCTTGTTCGATTACGAGGTGCCCGAAAGGCTTGCAGGCAAAGTGGTGCCCGGCGTGCGAGCGATGGTTCCATTCGGAGGGCGAAGTCTGTCGGCCATGGTGGTGCGTGTCGAGCGCCGCCCGGCCCCACCTGGCGTGAAGCTGAAAGCATTGCAGCGGCTGGTGGACGACAAACCGCTGGCAACCTCGGACATTCTTGCGCTGGGTGAGTGGATGGCCCACCGCCTTGGTTGCTCGGTGGGAGAGGCCCTGGACGCCGCCCTGCCTCGAGCCGCGCGGGATGGCCGTGGTGGGCGCATGATCGAAGAAGTTCATCTGGCGATGGAGCCCCGAGCTGCCCGTCCCGTTGTTGATGGCCTGCAGAGCCGTCAGGAGAAACAAGCGCGCGTTCTTCGCATCCTCGCGGATCGCGGAGGAGTCCTGGCGACGCGCGAGTTGATGAACCTGGCGCATGTCAGTCGTTCGCCGATTCAAAGTCTTGCGAAGCTAGGCCACGTGACACTCGAGCGCGTCGCTGCACGTTACGACCCGTTTGGCAGTGGACATGTTGAACGTCGACCTTCCTTGCAGATGACAGCTGACCAGGAACGCGTGCACGATCGGATTCTCGAAGCACTCTCGCTTGATGGGGTTTCGCGATCAGCACCGAAGCCGATTCTTTTGCACGGAGTGACGGGAAGCGGCAAGACCGAGGTCTATCTGCAAGTGCTCGATCAGGTGGTGAAGTCCGGTCGACAGGGCATCGTGCTGGTGCCTGAAATCAGCCTGACTCCTCAAACGACACGACGGTTCCGCGAACGTTTCGATCGCGTCGCAGTGTTGCACAGCCATCTCACGGACGCGGAGCGTCACGATCAATGGCGATCTATTTTGCGCGGTGAGGCAGACGTGGTGGTGGGCGCTCGCTCGGCCGTGTTTGCGCCGGTCCCGAAGCTGGGGCTGATCGTCCTGGACGAAGAGCATGAATCGAGCTTCAAGCAGCAGAATGTTCCGCGTTATCACGCACGGGATGTGGCCGTGCAGCGTGCCGCAGAAACGGGCGCTCTGGTGCTGTTCGGGACGGCAACGCCCTCGCTCGAGGCTTATCAGCAGGCCGAAGAAGGAACTTACGAGCGGCTCGTGCTGGGAGAGAGAGTCGCCGGAGGGCGCACTCCCGAAGTGCACATGGTCGATCTGACCATTGAAGAGCGACGGAAGCGCTTCGCTTATCTGAGCGACGCGCTGCGAGCCGCCATGGACGATGTTCTGGCGCGCCAAGGTCAGATCATCTTGTTCCTTAACAGGCGCGGATGGGCGCCTGTGCTGCTGTGTCGTACATGCCGCCAGTCATTGCGTTGCCCCGACTGTGATGTGTCGATGACGCTGCATCAACGCGCACACCGCATCCTGTGCCACTACTGTGGTCACGAAGAACCGCCACCAGACAAATGCCGAACTTGCGACCAACCGCTTGCACCACTCGGCTTTGGTACGGAGAAGGTCGAAGAGGAAGTTCGCCGGGCTTTCCCTTTTGCGCAAGTCGCACGCATGGACAGTGACACCATGTCCGGTCGTGGCGCACACGAGAAAGTGCTCGATGCTTTTGGAGCGGGGAAGATCGACGTGCTGGTGGGTACGCAGATGATCGCGAAGGGACTCGATTTTCCGAATGCCCTGCTGGTCGGTGTGCTGTGCGCGGACTCCGCTCTGTTCTTGCCGGACTATCGAGCATCCGAGAGAACGTTTCAGTTGCTTGCACAGGTCACCGGGCGCACCGGGCGAGGGCCGAAGGGGGGGCGCGTCGTGGTTCAGGCCTATGACCTTCAGCACCCCGCCATCAAAACGGGAGTGGCGCAGGACTACACGGCCTTTGCTCAGAGAGAGCTCAGGGACCGGGAGGCTCTCGGCTACCCCCCCTTTGGTCGCCTGCTGCGTGTCGTGGTGCAGGGACCGGACGAACATGCGGTGAGCAAGCGCGCGGGAGAGCTGAGTTCGGTGCTGCGTGTTGCCAGCGGGCAGCCCGATGCCGGCGAAGGGCCGCCTGCAGAGGTCGACCGGGCCGAGGAGAAGAAGCCTGGGCCGGCTGTGGCGGGCACGGGGCCGTTGCTGTTTCCCGAGGCCCACACACCCCCGGCTGCGGCCGCCAAGCCAGCTCTGACGGGCCGAAAACGCAAGGCAATCGCCGATTTAGTGATTCCCGAGCAGCCTCTGGACGTGCAGATCCTCGGGCCGGCACCGGCGCCGATTCCACGGATCAACAAGCAACATCGCGTGCATCTCGTGGCCAAGTGCGCCGACGATCAAGGGGTTGAGGCGCTCCTGGCGGCTCTCCACGGACGGACTCAGCCAGTTCGCCACGTTCGTGTGATTGTGGATGTGGATCCGCTGAGCATGCTGTAGGGCAGGACGAAAATCAGGGACGAGAGTCAGCGAATCGGAAGGAAAAGGACAGGCACCGTATATGATCCACCGGTTGCCCCGAGAACGAGGAGTGTGTCGCCGTGGGAATGATCCACAACAACATCCTGACTTGCGTCGGTTGCACACCGACGGTTCGCCTCAATCATCTGGCCCGGGATGTTCCACCCGAGGTTCTGGTGAAGTGTGAGTACCTGAATCCGGGTGGATCAGTGAAAGACCGGATCGGCGTGCACATGCTGAAAGAGGCCGAGAAGCGCGGGGAGATTCGTCCCGGCGACACGCTGATCGAAGCCACCAGTGGAAACACGGGAATCGGTCTGGCCATGGCCGCCGCAGTGAGCGGTTATCGGGTCATCATCACGATGCCCGAGAAGATGAGTCGAGAAAAGCAGGTTGTGCTCGAGTCGCTTGGGGCCGAGATCCACCGCACGCCGACCGAAGCCGCTTTCGATGCGCCAGAGAGCCACATCGGCGTGGCGAAGCGCCTGCAGGAAGTCATTCCCCGGTCACGCATTCTCGATCAGTACTGCAACGAGGACAATCCGGGTGTGCACTACCAGCACACAGCCGCGGAGATCGTCGAAGATTGTGAAGGAAAGCTGGATGCTTTCGTGGGCACGGCGGGAACGGGCGGCACGCTGAGCGGGATTGCCAAGCACCTGAAAGAAAAGATCCCCGACTGTCGCATCATTGGTGTGGACCCACTGGGTTCCATCATCGCGGGATTGCCCGAGGACGAGGTGGGCTCTTACAAGGTTGAAGGAATCGGCTACGACTTCATTCCCGACGTCATGCACAAGGAGTACGTCGATGAGTGGATCAAGAGCGAGGACGCCCCGTCCTTCCTCACGGCCCGGCGCCTGATTCGGCGCGAGGGGCTGCTCGTGGGAGGGTCGTCTGGCAGCGCTGTCTGGGCGACGCTTCAGTACGCGAAGAAGATGAAAGAGGGGCAGCGCGTTCTCACCATCCTTCCGGATGGCGTGCGCAACTACATGACAAAGTTCCTCGACGACAAGTGGATGGCCGAGAACCGCTTTGTCGATGAACCGTGGGCGCACGGAGAAGTGGGCGACCTCATCGCAGGCATGCCAGAGCGCTCGCTGCACACGGTTCTGGACAGCGAGCCGGTCAGTCAGGCTGTTGCCGACATGAAGAATCACGGAATCTCGCAACTGCCGGTTCTCAACCAAGCAGGCGGTCTGGCCGGCATTCTTACGGAAACAGATGTACTGACGGCGCTCTTTGATGCTCGCTGCAGCATGGAGACCGTTGTGGCAGAAGTCATGTGCCGAGATGTTGCGACGGTTTCCGTCTTCGATGACGCCACGCGACTCGCAGAGGTCTTCCTCCGGGGCGAAGTGGCCCTGGTGATCGACGAGGCCGGCGGCTTGATGACGCTGCTGTCGAAGCTCGACCTGATCGAGCACCTTTCCCGGAGCGGTGTGAGACACTAGGTCGAGCACGCGCGATCGACCTCGTGTTGCCGACCAGGTTTCCGACTAGGTTTCCGACTAGGTTGCCGAGCCAGTCGGAGCAGAAGCGACTATTTCGAAGGTTGTGAACCTTCGAGGCGCTCCATGACTGCGCGCACCACGAGTGGCCAGGCAATCGTCGCATCGGCCTTCACTTCTGCCCAGCGACCACCTTCGGCAGCGGGCACGATCTTTCCCCAGCTGACGCTTTCGCTGTAATCACAGCCTGAGAGGCCTCCCCAGTGCACGGGTTCGGGGCATAAGCGGACGGCATATCGGTAGCGGAGCGGCTCGCGGGCCATACTGGGCACGCGTTTGCCGAGGATGTCGATGTACGGGGCCACTTGCTGTGCCCAGTTGCGAGGAACACCGCCTCCGACGGTGAAAATTCCGTGCACAGAAGCGGCCGTGAACTTCTGATGGAAGTGATCGAGGTCGCGAAACGGATCGAACTGCAGCGGTTTTTCGCCGCGATCTCGACGCGCATGGTTGTTGGTGGCGAAGTCGAGACCCAACTCGCTGTCGGTGAACGCGGGGACGTAAACAGGCACGCCATGCTGGGCTGCCGACTTGAGCGGGCCGCGGCCTTTCGTGTTCTCGATGAGCCATCGGCCGAGCGTTGCGTTGATCTCGTGACTGCTTGTCGGCTGGTCTGGATCGAGAGAAGACAAGATCTCGGCCATGATGCGTTCGGTGTCGTCGAGGTTCTTTTCGAGCTCGATCGTGTCGTAGACGCGGTTGTAGCCGCGCTCGAACAGGGTGGCGTCGGGCACTTTGGGGTCGTGGGCAAAGTGCTGCATGCCGAGCGACTCCACGAGTCCGTGGGCCATGAGTGCGCCTGTCGACACGATGGCCTGAACCCAGCCGCGTTCGATCATCTCGCAGATGACAAGGCCTTGCTTGGCGATGGTCATGGCCCCCGAGAGGGTCAGCACCACGTGACAGGAGGTGTCGGTGACCATGGCTTCGAGCACGTCGGCCGCTTGACCCAGGCTGCGGCCTCCGAAGCTGGTGCCGCCCATACCGCGTACGAGGGAATCCACAGATCCAGCCTGCGCCAGATCGAGTGAGTGCAATGGCTTGAGGCCGTCCTGGTGGCCGTCGTGGAGGGTGTGACGCAGGCTCGTGTCCGCGCCTGTCTGTTCGGCGGGCGTGGCGTTCGAGACGGTGTCCGGTACGCCCTTGTCGTCAGGTTCGGGCGTTCCGCAGGGGTACGCCCTGCTCACGACACGCTTGCTCCGCCATGTTCCTGCACCAGATCCATGAAGCGCCGGAAGAGGTAGAAGGCGTCACGCGGTCCAGGTGCTGCTTCGGGGTGATATTGAACAGTGAACAGCGGAAGGTCTTTGTGGCGCAGACCTTCGACAGTGCGGTCATTGAGGTTCTCGTGCGTGATCTCCACCTTGCCGAGATCCAGTGTCGAGGCATCGACCACGTAGCTGTGGTTCTGCGAAGTGATCTCTGTTCGTTCGGTCGTCAGATCGATGACGGGCTGATTGGCCCCGTGGTGACCAAACTTCATCTTGGCTGTCTTGCCCCCCAGCGCGAGTGCCGTGAGCTGGTGCCCGAGGCAGATGCCAAAAGTCGGCAAGCCGCTGTCGGTCAGTTCGCGGATGGTCTGGACCGCATACTGCAGAGGTTCCGGGTCGCCCGGGCCGTTGCTCAAAAAGAGACAGTCAGGCGCGGTTTCCTGGATTTCGGCGGTCGTGGTGCTGGCCGGGAAGACGGTGACGTCGAATCCGACTTCGTGAAGGCCGCGGAGCATGTTGTGCTTCACTCCGAAGTCGAGCACTGCGAGGCGAGCGCGGGTGTCGCCAACTCGAGCCATCTCCGGCAAGAAGGGCTGGTCGAGACCGGCAGACCAGTGTTCCGGAGCCTCGCGCGTGACGGTCTGCACCACGTCGATGCCGTGCAGTCCAGGCCAGCTGAGGACCTTCTTATGCAACGACTCCGGGTCGTCATCGAGGCTCGACAAGATGGCTCGCATGGAACCCACCGTGCGCACTTTGCGGACAATGGCGCGTGTGTCGACACCTTGCAGGCCGACAATGCCGCGCTCGTTCAGCCAGCTTGAAAGATCTGTGGTGGCGCGCTGATTGCTGACGATGGGCGACAGCTCTTTGATCACGAAGCCGTCGAGGTAGCAACGATCAGACTCCATGTCCTCCTCGTTGATGCCTGTGTTGCCGATGAGCGGATAGGTCATCAGCACAATTTGTCCACGGTAACTGGGGTCGGTGAGAACCTCCTGGTAACCGGACATGGCGGTGTTGAAGACGAGTTCGCCGCAGGATTCCCCGTCGTAACCAAAGTGAGTGCCCTTGTGGACTTCACCGTCTTCGAACACGAGCAGGCAAGGCTTTTTCGAGTGCATGCAATCATCGTACCGGTGTTCGAGCCGGTCCGTCGAGCGGTGGAATCCTGGGGAGCCCGCCGGTCGGGCGGATGCCCTCAGTCGGCGCGGGGCACGGCGTCCAGGGACAGATCTCCCACGATCCCTGTGCGCATCAGGTGGTAGCCGAGGCCGGCGATCATGACGGCGTTGTCGGTCGCGAGGCGCCTGCTGGGGAGATACAGCGGCAGATTCAGGCGCTGGGCCTCGGCCTGGGCACGCTCGCGGAGGGCTGCATTGGCGGCCACGCCGCCAGAGATGACCAAACCGCCCGCATCGATGGACTGGGCTGCCTCGACCAGTCGATTGGCCAAAACGTCCACCACGGCGGCCTGGAAGGAGGCGGCCAGGTCTTCCTTGCAGAGGTCCGGAAGAAGTGGGGCGTTACGGCGGGTGTTGGGTCCCCGCGCTGCATACACCACCGCGGTTTTGAGTCCCGAGAACGAGAAGTCGAGCCCTTTGAGTTTGGTGCGAGGAAAGGCGTAGGCAGTGGGATTGCCGCGGGTGGACATCTCGTCGATTCGTGGTCCGCCTGGATAGCCAAGACCCAGCACGGCAGCCACCTTGTCGTAGGCTTCGCCCGCGGCATCGTCGATGGTCCGCCCCAGCCTCAGATGTTCGGTGGGGCTGTTGCTCTGGTAGAGCGAGGTGTGCCCACCCGAGACCACCAGTGAGGCCAGGGGCCAAGGCAGGTCCTGAGGCGGTGGTGCGGGCGGCTCCATGAGGGCTCCGTACACATGGGCGTGCACGTGGTTCACCGGGATGAGCGGCTTCGAGGCGGCCAGGGCGAGGCCCTTGGCGCCGGACAGGCCCACGAGCAGGCAGCCCACGAGGCCGGGGGTGTTCGTGACGGCAATGGCATCGATGTCGTTCAGTCCGACGGCGCCTTCGGCCAGAGTTTCCTCGATCACCGGAAAGAGGGCCTCGAGGTGGCTGCGGCTGGCGACTTCGGGAATGACGCCACCGAAGCGGGCATGCAGATCGACCTGGCTGGCGACTCGCTCTCCAAGCACCTCGCGTCCGTCCCGAACGAGGGCCGCAGCGGTCTCGTCACAAGAGGATTCGATGCCGAGAACGAGGGTCATGTCAGGAGCTCGGAGGGGGGGCGGGCGCTCAGGGTACCCATCTGGTATCTGGGCGCAGACGAAATCGGAGATCTTGTCGGGGGCGCACTTAAGAAAGGAGGGGCCCGCTTCCGATAGGCCACTTTCGCATCGGCGGGAGGGGATGCGGTTCTCCAGAGGATAAAAAAGCTATGAACAGGTTTGAGAGCGCAGGGCCGAGCAATCGTTTTAAGCAGCGGATGACTCGCGGTGTGTTGATGGTGATCGCCTTGGGCATGTTGGCCGTTTCGGTCGATGCTGCCGTGGGCAAGCTGGGCAAGCTGAAGAAGAAGGTGGCCGAGCTTGAAGCGAGTGTTGAGGCCAAGCAGACCCAGTTGGAGTCGGCCGAAGCCGAGCTTCCGATTGAGGAGCAGGCGCTGAGTGACGGACAGACAGCTCAGGCACTTGCAGCCCTCTTGCCACGGACCACCAAGGCCGAGAAGAAGATCGCCAAGAAGGCCACTGAGGTGGCAAACAAGGCCGTCAAGCGAGCCACGAAGCGCATCAACAAGCTGACGCAAAAAGTCGCCATCCTTGAGGCGCGCATTGCGAAGAACCTCGGCACGATCACCGAGCTCGAACTCGCGATCGAAGAACTCGGCCTCGGAGGGTTTCCAGGCGCGGGCGAGATCGGCGTTCCGGGTCTTGGGCTTCCGGCTTTGATGACGATGGTCGAAGCCACGGCTGTGAGCGAGGGTGCTTTTGGTAGCACCACACAGGTTGGTCAGAGCAGTCCGGCCGTGATGTTCTTGAGTGTGCCGCAGCGTTCCGATTACGTCATGGACGAGGCGACCACGTGGGTCTGGGATCCGTCGTTGAAGTCTCTTGAGTCGGTCAACGAAATCCTTTCTGTGATTCGTCAGGCCGCGCACGACGCTCTGGTCAACGAAGGCGCTTATGTTGCCCAGGTCGATCCGAATCTGCGGCGTGACGGCGCGGCTTCCAGCGGTCAGCAGGGTGAGACCGAAGAGGTCGAACTGTGGACAGTGAACAGCCAGCGCGGCAACGAGACCAAGTCAAACGTTGTGGGTGCCTGGATCCCACAGGGGGAAGATGACGAGACTGCGAGCACCCTGCAGGTGCGCGTGGTGATTGCCGAGGAACCGGGCGAGAACAACCCATACGGCGTGTTTTCACTGGATTTCGAGAGTTCTGCGACAGGCGATGAGACCGACGAGAGCTTCTTCTGGGGAACGCTGGAAACCGTCGACGGTTCCACGGGTGCGACGGGTTTTTCGTTCTACGAGACCGGGGAAAACTCGAACAAGCACGAGAGCTTTGAGCGGGCTGTGCACGTGAGCATCGATGCCGATGGCGCAGGTGTTGCCAAGGTCTTCGAGACGGTCACCGGCGCTTTCGGAGGCGATGAGTCCGAGCAGACCGTGGAGAACTCTTTCTGGCTCGCGTTCGACGAGAACAACCTCTTGCGTCAGCAAGGTGCGTCCAGCGCGGAGTGCCTGGATCGCGATCAGTTTGAAACCAGTGTCTGGAACTACAACCTGTACGAATCCTCCGGGCTTGAGGCAGGATCACTTGTCACACGCAGCAGTGGCTTCGGCATTGCTACTGCGGGCGGTGAGTACGGTTGGGTCGGTTACGACGGGCTCTGGTTAGAGTCTGAGGCGCCGCTGCTTTCCGGTGAGGTTGTCGCAAAGAACACCGTCGACAGCGGGGACTCGCCCGAGCAGTTCACTGTCATGCGCTCCCCGGGAAAGCTGTTGCGTTTCTCGAAGAGTACGTTGGCACTGGTTGGCATCGACGGCATGCAGTTCGAGTGGGCCGGCGATCCGTCAGAGGTTGCTCCCGTGACTCCACAGGTGGGAGGTGGTGTGTTTGGCGGCCGTCCCTCGAGTGACTCGAGCCTGGTCAACTATCTGGTGGAGTACAACCACGGCACCGGCCAGTTCGTAGCGATCGGAACGTTGGACGACGACCATCAGGTCTCCTCTCTCTCGCCCCAGATCGTTCTGGACACCTCTGAGCTGGGTTTTCTCGACCTGTGGTCCAGTTCCCTGGGCGGTTCGGTGGCCTACGTGCACGGTGAAAACTCCGTGACCTACTTCGCAGAAGAAATCGTCAGCGGGAATGACGCCATCTTCAGTGCAGGCGGTTCCGTCCATTTGTATGCCTACGTGGATGCTCTCGCCTCAGAGATCACGGGAGCAGAGGCCGCCCATGGTTGGGTGTTTCTGCCCGATGCAGATCAGGTGGGGATGCCGCACGTCTTTGTGATGGACCGTGATGACCTTGCGCTCTATCACGACGTTGCGGGTGATGGCTCGGTGCTCAATCGGGTTGGCCTGGGTGTTGATCAGTCCTACGACTCGGGTCCGTTCGCGTGGGGTATGCGAAGCGGTCCGATGGTGACGGACACGGGCTCGCTTTCGGATCCTTTGGACGTGTGGAACCAGAGTGTGTTCTACGTGTACGAGACCGGTCCGAACGATTGGAACTCGCACACGACGCTGATCAACAACAGCGGCGATTTTGTCGAGTTTGAAGCGCCCGTGCAGTTCACATACAGGCACAGCTCTGGCGCAGACCGGAACAGCTCTTCGCAGTTCGAGGGTCAGGTGTTTCAGCTGCAGTTTCATGGTCCCGGTGACTTGCGCGGCATTCCGCTCGAGGGCGTGGACGTGGACGGCGATGGCACCGAAGACCGGTGGTACCCGGCTTTCAACCTCTCGGACGGCACTTTGCTTGGACCCACGGGCACCGAGTACCTGGTGCGTGGCATCGAGATGGAGCAGCGCTTGGCGACGGACGCCGCGGGTTGCGTCGGCCTGAATCTCGGAAGCGCTTCGTTGCTTTCGTTGCCTGACGGAAGCCACTTCGTGCAGCCGAATCTGGGTGAAAGACCGGTGATGTCCGGTCCCGCAGCCGTTATCGCAGGGGTTGTGCAGGAAGACTGACTGACAGCAAAAGCCTTCTCTGGCAGGCCCTCGGTGTCGATGCCGTGCGGAAGCACTCGTCGAAGCCGGGGGCCTGTTCTGTTCTCAGGGAGTCAGAAAGCTCCACGGCCCGAGTCATGCTGATCGAGCCGGGCCGCCAGCCGTCGCAGCAGGTCTGCACCGTCGCCGCGCCAGCTAGAGCCATGCATGCAGGCGAGCAGCGCCGGTTCGGTGCGTGCCAGCTTTTCCAGCAACGCTCCTGTGTCCCGACTGTGTGCGTAGTAGTCGAAGCGCTCACGCATGGCTTCGCTCGGCTCCAGCAAGTCGTCTTTTGTGATGGCTGGCTGTTCATGGCCTTTCTGGGTGAACAGGTCACCGCAGAACAGCGTGCGTGTGGTGGTTTCGAAAAGATGCCCACACTCCCAGCCGTGCGGGACGTGTGGTGTCGCGAGCCAGCGCACGGTGTGCTGGCCCAGCTTCAGCTCTTCTCCGTCGGCCATGCCGCGTGCGGCTCGATCTGCGACGTCATCGGCAGAGAGGTCACGCATGAGTTCTCCACAGAGCGGCTCTGCGTTGGGCGCGGCTTCCAGGAATTCGTTGAGTGAACCGCACTCGTCTGCTTCCCAGTGTGAAAAAGAGATCCAACGTAGTCGCTCGAGAGGGACGACGGCAGCGACGGCATCGCGCACCAGGGGAAACATGCGACGCAGTCCCGTGTGGTAGAGCAGCGGCTGTTCATCGTCGATGAGAAACTGGTTGTAGGTGAAACCATCCGGGATGATTTCTGGAGGGATCGGGGTGCTGATGCGGTGAATCCCTTCGGCAATTTCTTCGATCTTGGTGCCGGAATGAGGATGGATGAATCCCACGAGTCGTTCCTTGTCGTGTTGAAAAGATTTTTGGGAGGTGCGGGCGTGTCGTTGCGTCTCACGAGCGCGTTTTTTCGTGACACGTGCGCACGGCCTCGATCGCAGAACCCAGAAAGTCGTTGAGCTGTTCCTCTGGCGTTGCGTTGCCTGGGGCCAGCAATTTGTCGACGGTCAGCACGGCGCCGGACCAGCCATCACTTCGCCAGCGCCCGCGCAGCAGGTCGGGGCGAGGGGTGTTTGGATCTGGCGTCGGACTGGGTGTGACGTAGAAATAGGGCCTCTCAAAGGATGCGTCGCCCGGGGACATGCCAACGGCCATCGAGGATGGTCGCCCGGAAGTCCCGCTCTGAGGCAGTGCGATTTGAGTGGCGATGCTGAAGTGATGTGGTGAACATTTCACGTCAGACGCGTGTTCTTCGCGTGCGCTCACGGCGCGCAGTTTGGAATCCGCAAACATGAACCATTTCGCCAGTTCTTCAGGGGTACCCAGGGCGACGTCGCTCGGTTCGAAGAAGCGAATCCCGTCGGTGACGGGGTGGTGCGGGATGACATAGGGGCAGTCGAGCAAGTAGGACGCTGCATGGAGATCTAGAACCGCCATCTGAGCGCGCAGCCAGCCCGCGGCCTCGGTGCGCACGCGTCCCGTGAGGGGGAGCCTGATCCAGGTGCCGTCGCTTTTGACGATCGCCACGCTGGGCGTGTCGAGTTGCAGTGCCAGTCGCGGTGATTCTTCTGAAGCTCCGAGGGGCTCCGTGACCAGCGCGTCGTGTTCGGGCATCCAGCTGAGTTGCGCGTGTGCATCCTTCGGCTGGGGCGTGGCGAAGCTGCGAGCGCCAGAAGCCACGAGTTGCAGCGCATGGTGCAGTTGCTTGCGCGCGTCGATCAATCCGGTGGGCGCGAGGGCACCGAGTTTGGGGCGCTCTATGTTCAGGCGAGGACTCCTCTGCAAGCCAGGCTGGTCGACGACACGTTCAGCATAACGACCCGAGACCGGGAACCCGATGTCTGGGTCCGCGCAGAAAGGGTTGGACCCGCCGATCGGGCGGCGGGTCCCATGCCTGGCTGGTGCCTAATCCAGCCCGAGTTCGTCCAACGCCTTCTTGAGCTGCTCTTCATCGGGAGTGACGCCGTGCCATCCGGGTTCGTTCTCCATGAACGAAACACCTTTACCCAACACGGTGTTGCACACGATGAGTTGCGGCTTGCCGCTTGCCTTCTTGGCTTCGTTCAAAGCCTGGTGGATGGCCATCATGTCGTGCCCATCGACCTCCTGAACGTGCCAACCAAAGCTCTTGTACTTGGCCCCAAGGTCGCCCTGATCCATGACATCCTTGGTGAAGCCGTCAATCTGAATGCCGTTCCTGTCCATGAGCAAGGTGAGGTTGTCGACCTTGTGGTGTGCGGCGGCCGACGCCATCTCCCACACTTGCCCTTCTTGTGATTCGCCGTCTGATGTTCCTGCATACACACGGAAGTTCTTGCCCTGTGCGCGCGCGCCCATGGCCATGCCGAGGGCAACGCTCACGCCGTTGCCGAGGCTGCCGGTGCAGCAATCCACGCCCTTGGTGAAGTGAAAGTCGGGGTGGCCTTGCAGCGAAGACCCCAGCTTGCGCAGCGTCCAGAGCTCTTCGCGTGGGAAGTAGTCCTGTCGCGCCAGGATCGCGTAGAGGATCGGGCAGATGTGCCCGTTGCTCAGCACGAAGCGGTCACGGTCTTCCCAGGTCGGATTCTGCGGGTCGACCTTCAGGTGCCCCCCGAACCAGAGTGTGGTGAAGACGTCGGTCATGCCGAGCGAGCCGCCAGGGTGTCCGGAGCCCGCGAGTTGCAGCATGCGCAGAACGTCACCGCGGAGTTCATTGGCAACGATTGCGAGTTCCTGGAAGTCAGGCGTCATGCCGGGATCCGTGGTGCGCGATGGGGATGGGTGTGTAGCAGTCACGATGCGTGGCCCAAGAGTTCAAGCGCGGCGCCGGAGATGGCCGGTGCCGTAAGACCGAAGTGATCCATGAGTTGCCCCCCGGAGCCCGACTCGCCAAAGCGGTCGTTCATGCCGAGTCGGCGTACGGGGCAGGCGGCGTGTTCCGCGACAACTTCGGCCACGGCGCTGCCCATGCCGCCGGCACGCTGGTGCTCTTCGACGGTGACGATGGCGCCGGTTTCCCGGGCCGCCTTGACGAGCGTCTCGGTGTCCAGCGGCTTGATGCTGCACACGTTCAGGATGCGCGCCGAAATGCCCTTGCTGGCCAGAGCGTCTGCGGCCGCCAGCGCGTGCATGACGGTCGTGCCGGTCGCAGCAATCGTGATGTCTGCGCCGTCTCGGAGGGTGTTGATCTTGCCGATCTCGAAGTTGTAGTCGTCGGGCAAGAACTGCGGGGTCTTCATGCGCGAGAGGCGCACGTAGGCCGGGCCGGGGCTTGCAGCGACGGCGCGGATGACCTGTTCGGTTTCGCGCGCATCTGCCGGAACAAAGACCCGCATGTTGGGCAGCACGCGCATGATGGCAATGTCTTCGAGCGTCTGATGGCTTGCACCATCTTCGCCGACGGTGATGCCTGCATGCGTGCCGCAGATTTTCACGTTGGCGACGGGCAAGGCAATTTCTTGCCGCACTTGCTCGAAGGCTTTGCCCACGGCAAACATCGAGAACGATGAAGCGAAGACGGTGAGACCTGTGCTGGCGAGTCCCGAAGCCGTGCCGATCATGTTGCACTCGGACACGCCCATGTTGAAAAAGCGGTCGGGGTACAGCTTCTTGAAGTTGGCCGTCTTGGTGGAGCCGGACAGGTCGGCATCCAGGACGATGATGTCTTGGCGTTCTCCGCCAAGTGCAGCGAGTGTCTTCCCGTAAGCCTCACGGGTGGCCACTTCGCCACTGGTCTGGGTGACGGTCACGAAGTTTTTATCCTCGGTGTGTGCCGGTGGCGGCGAGCGTGCCCGACACTCGCAACGACAGGTACGTTCTCCATCGAGGCCGGTCAGCGCAAGTATGGAAAGTTATCCACCGGTCGTGGAAAACTTTTCGGAAGGGTCTCAGCAGCTCGGGCCGGCTGGCGCGCCCTGCCGAAGTGAGGCGAGAAAGCTCGCCATGCGCTCCAGCCCATCGGCCAGCACCTCGTCGGCAGCGGCAATGGAGAGGCGTACGCAGCGGTCCTCGCCAAAGGCGGCCCCGGGGACGACGGCGAGCCGGACGTGTTCCAGGAGCGCGGCAGACAGCTCGACGCTGCCCTGGATGGAGCCGCTGGCGTGCTTGCCGTAGTAGGCATCAACCCTCGGAAACACGTAGAACGCGCCTCCTGGGGCCTCCAGGTGCACATCGGGCATGGCCGCGAGGGCGTCCAGGGCGAGCTGGCGGCGCCGGGTGAAGGCGACCGTCATCATCTCGGCGTGGGCGTCTCCGGCGGCCAGAGCCGCCAGTGCAGCGTGCTGACTGGGAGTCGCGGCGTTGCTCGTGAGATGACTCTTGAGACTCCCTGCGGCCTTGGCCATGTCTTCTGGTGCTGCCAGGAAGCCAATACGCCAGCCGGTCATGCTGTGCGATTTGGAGAGGCCATTGATCACCACGGTCCGCTCGGCCATGCCGGGAAGAGCCGCCGGAGAGCTGAAGCGGCCCTCGTAAACGAAGGGCCAGTAAATCTCGTCGGAGATGAGCAGCAGGTCGTGGTCGATGCAGACCTGAGCGATGGCGGCCAGTTCGTCCCGGGTGTAGACCAGGCCCGTGGGGTTCGAGGGGCTGTTCACCACGAGGGCTCGGGTGGCCGGAGTGATGGCCGCGGCCAGATCGTCTGGATTCCAGCGGAAGCCCCGCTCGGGATCGCCGGCCACGGGCACCGGAACGGCATCCACGGCCAAGCACATGGGGGCATAGCTGAGCCACCCCGGGGCCGGAAGCAGCACTTCTTCGCCGGGATCACAGGCACTGGCGATGGCCAGAGCCAGCGCCTCCTTGGCGCCGCTGGTGACCACGACCTGAGAGGGTTCGTACGAGCAGCCCGCCACCCGGCTGACGAGTTCGGCGGCCGCGGCCCGGAGTTCGGGAATGCCCGAGGCGGGCGTGTAGCCCACCTGGCCACTCTCCAGAAAAGCCTGAGCGGCCTCCACGGCCTCGCGGGGGCTGGGGAAATCAGGTTGCCCGGCGCCGAGGCTCACGACGTTCTCGCCAGCGCGTTTCAGTTCGCTGACGCGGGCGCCGAGTTCGAAGACGACAGAGGGCGGAATCGAGCGAGCGCGTGCTGAGATCTTCATTCCGCGACGATAACGCTCTGAGCCCCGAGGAGCGCATGGCAATCCTCGGCCGGAGTTCAGGGTTTGCTCTTCGATTGGGTCTTGCGAAGGGACCGGGACGTCGAGACCCTCTTGGATCGTCCAAGCCTCTTCGAAGACCGGATCCGGAACCCAATTCCATGGCACGTAAGGCCAGAAAGCGTAGGCGCCACGGCTCTCGTGGCCGCTCCAAGGGGCTTGGCGGCCGAATTCTGCTCATCGCGGGCCTCGTCCTGGCGCTGCTCTATTTCTCCTTCACGAAGGTCTTCTTTGACCCGTTCGAGGGGGATCAGCCGGCCTATCAGTTGTTGGTCCCACGGGATGTGGATCTTTTCGTGCGCCGAGAGGCCCTGGCCTCGGACGTTGTGGACGACGAGGGCTTGCCGGTGCCCAGGATTTACGACCGACTCCGGAACACCTCGAAGTGGCGGGAGTTCCAGGAGAGCGCTTACTTCACGCAGCTGACCTGGCCCGACGAGCTGGAACGGCTTGTCGATGAGGTGCAGCCTCAACTGCGCGATCTTCCGCTCGACCCTGTGGCCGATGTTCTGGGTCAGGAAGTGGTTCTCATCGGGCGCGACTTGCAGGGTCGTGGGGACTGGGCGCTGATGGCACGACTCAGTGCCAAGGCCAAGCTGGCCGTGGAGCTCTTTGGCTTTGACGCCACCTTGGAGTCGGCTGTGCCGGGGGCGACGCGCGAGTTGTTGCGTGACGAGGAGCATGCGGAAGTCAGTTACTTCCAGGTGACGCTGCCCGGCTCGGGAGGGTCGGCCTTGCCCGGCGTTGCTGCGGCTGCTGACAGCGAGGCTTATTTCTACGCACGCGAGACAGATCTGCTCGTGGTGTCCGATGACGAGTCCTTGATCCGCGATGTCTTGCGGTTCGTGAAGGGAGTCAGCGATCCTGAACGCAGCGTGGGTTTGTCGCGGACCTACGACGGGCACCTTCCCCGCACGCTGGCCGAACCGTCGGCGGGTTTCAGCGCCGAGTTCGCCGTGGCAGCCGGGACCTTGCTGGAGAGCTGGGGCATGACTCCGGACAAGAGCGGCCCACGGGAGGACGCCCTGGCCAACATCCTGCTGGGGTTGATCGACACCGAGCTTCTGGAAGATGTCGTGGGTCGTCTGGATCTGGGGCCGGGCTCGGTGTCGTTGCGCATGCACGGAGAGATCGACTTCGGGCGAGCCTCGACGGACCAGGGGGGGCTTCTGGGCCAGCGAGATTTCGTCGTGCGGGACCGTTTGCGCGAGTCGTTGGGGCTCATGCCGACGGACCTTTCGGCGCTGATCACCCTGAACGTGGCGCTGGGGCGTTTCTTGACCACGGTCAGCAGCGGGTTCTCGCCGGACGTGTTGAGTCTGGTGAACAGCACCCTGCGCGAAGTGGCCAGCCTGACGGCGGGCCGGCAAGTGGACACGGTTCCGGAGATGATCGCCGAGTTGTCGCGCGCTCTGGGCGATGAGATCACGGTGGCGATGCGCCCTCTGGACCATGAGATTCCGGAGGGCAGTCAGCCCTTACCGGCCACGGTTTTTCTACTGCCCATCGACGACCTCGAGACCTGGCTTGCGATCGAAGACAGCTTTCTTCGAGCTCACGCTCTCTTCGGTGTGTCGAATGACGGGGGCATGTTGAAGCTAGACGAGGGGGTGGGCGAACGGCGTTGGTTGAGTTTCGTGAACCAGCCTTTCGAAGAGATCGCGTACATCGTTCTTGACGGAGAGATGTTGGCGCTGTCGAACGACAATGATTTGTTGCGTGAAGTCGTGCAGATTTACACCGGCACACGCATGTCACTGGCCGGGCAAGAGAAGGTGGGGCGCTTGCTCGACGCGTTCGACCGGGGCGGCCTTCAGGTGGCCAGGGGCAATGCGGCGGCCTGGCTCTCGGTGGACTCTTTGCAGCTCGTGCTGGAGCCCTACGCGGCCTACGCGGCGGACCTCGCGACGATCATCGACTTTGGTGTCGAGCGGCAGCGTGAGCGCCGGAAGCTCATCCAGCGGGCTTACCCACAGTTCAAAGAGGCGGACAGCTTGCCGCCGGACGTCGAGGACGCGGTGAACGAAGAACTGGATCAGATTCTCGACGAGATGGAGGCCACCCGTCGCCGCGAGACCATTCCGGCTCTGGCCCGGGAATGGGCTCAGGATTGGGCGTGGCTCCCCCTTTTAGAGCAGGGAGTGCTGGGTCTCCGGCTGGGCGATCGGTCGATGAATCTCGAGCTTCATCTCGAGACCATGGGGCCCCGCTGAGGAACGAAGTCAGGCCGGGGGTTGACCGAGGGGGGCTCCGTGGGCTGGAATCTGCGCTCCACGCGGTGCCCAGATGGTGGAATTGGTAGACACGCTAGGTTGAGGGCCTAGTCCGGGTTAAACCGGGTGCAGGTTCGAGCCCTGTTCTGGGCACCATTTCTTGCGGCCCTCGTGCGTGTCTGAATCTGCCGGTTGACGGCTTGTAGGGTGTGGTCAGGGCCCTTTTGGGCCGACCCGCCGAAGGCCTCTCGGCGAGGGAGCTTTCGAGCCGTCTGGCCCGCTTGGCTCTATACTTCCTGACATGCTGGCCCTTGCCCTGTCGTTGTCGCTTTCGTTGCTGCTGCCCATTCAGGCCCAGGCTCTGAGTGCCGTGCCGACGGGTGGGACGTCGCCGAACTCGGCCGACCCGGCGGCGGCTCCCGTGGCCCCTATCCCTGAGCCCAACATCCTGGTGTTGTTGCTCGACGACATCGGGGTCGACAAGGTCGGGGCTTACGGCGAGCACCGGGGGGCGGGTCCGACACCTTTCATGGATCTCATCGCCGACCATTCGGTGTTGTTCCGTCATGCGTGGGCGACGCCGGTCTGTTCGCCTGCCCGGGCGACCTTGCTCACCGGGCGCCATCCGTTCCGGCACGGCGTGGGCAACTCCATGGACCCTGACGATCCGCCGCTGGCGGACAGCGAGTGGACGCTGGCGGAGGCCTTGTCCGAGGAGGGTTACCGCACGGCGGCCATCGGCAAGTGGCATCTGGCTGCGGACGACCAGCCTGACCCGTGGCGTCATGCGATCACCTGGGGCGGTTTCGAGCGTCACCTGGGCAGCTTCAAAAACATCGGTGATTACAGCAACTGGATCCGCAACGACGCCGACAGTCGCGGGGCCGTGCAGGAGGTCACGAGCACCTATGCCACCAGCCAGGTGGTGGATGACGCGCTCGAAGTCATCGAAGAGTTCGGAGGCGACCCGTGGTTTGTGTGGGTGGCTTTCCAGGCGGTGCACAAGCCACTGCATGTGCCGCCGGCGCATTTGCACAGCCAGAAGAACCCGGTGGGTTCGGTGCAGAAGTACCGAGCGATGGCCGAGGCGATGGACACCGAGATCGGTCGTCTGCTCACGAGTTTGCGTCCGGGCACGTTGGCCGACACCTATGTTTTCGTGATCGGGGACAACGGCACCTATGCCGACGCGATCACGCCGCCTTTTGGTGTGAGTGGGGGCAGCAAGGGTTCGGTGAAGGAAGAGGGCATCAACGTGCCGTGGTTGGTTTACGGGCCCGACGTCGAGGCCGGTGAGCGTCCGGCGTTGGTGAGCATTGTCGACCTCTTTCCCACGGTGATGGATCTTGTGGGGGCACGGCAGCCGGATGTGGAGCAGGACGGCCAGAGTCTTGCGCGTCTTCTGCGCACGAACAGCCAGGAGCCGTTGCGTGAGGCGGTGTACACCGAGCGTTTCCAGCCCAACGGGGTGGGAGGCGAGAAGTCTTTGCGTCTTCGGACGGCGCGCGACCATCGCTACAAGCTGACGATCGAGCGTTATCCGGGCATGGAGTTGGAGCGCAGGATGTACGACCTGCAGGAGGACCCTTTCGAGCAGGTCAGCCTTTTGCCGGTGAGCCAGCTGACGCCGGACCAGAAGGTGGCCTACGATTCCTTGATTGCCGTGATCGCCTCGATGAACTGAGGGCCTGCGGCTTCTGAGGTGGCCGGGGGGGGCTCGAAAGCCGTGGAGGCTTGACGCCCGAGGGCCCACCTCGCTAGAACAACGACCTTGATCGGGTCCCATGCCGGATGGGACTCAGGAACGGTACGCGGGGTGGAGCAGTCCGGTAGCTCGTCGGGCTCATAACCCGAAGGTCGCGGGTTCGAATCCCGCCCCCGCTACCAA
>JAQWOM010000054.1 GCA_029245865.1 Planctomycetota bacterium | reverse complement strand
TGATCGCAGTTGCCGCTGGGAATCCGCGGCCCCCGCTGAGCCTCGCCACCGAGCGTCCGGATCTCGACGATCGACATCTCGGCTTCGTCGAGCGGCGCTTCGCCGACCACGACGTCGCCCACGAAGTCGAGCACGGCGTCTTCTGGAATGCCGGTCGTGCCGGCGCAGTGGTAGCTGGTCGCGAGCGGATTTCCCTTCTGCTCGGCGATCACCGGCCACAGCGCTGCAGCGGCCTCGTACCACGAGGCCCAGTGCGCCCGCGCGAGCGTCGGGAGCTTCATGCCCGATGCCAGGAGCTCGAGTGGCTCGACGAACTCGGTGGTGCTGCCCTTGAAGGTGTCGTAGAAAACCGTCGTCGCGACGATCGCCTTGGTGCCCGTCACGACGATCTCGAGCGAGACCGACTCGTTCGGCATGACCCGTTCTTTCATGAACTGCATCGCCTTCTTCGAGAACTCGACCGCCTGGTTTCGCGTCTCGAATCCAAAGACGCGCTGCTCGGCACCCTTGATGGCGCTGGCGTCGGCCAGCCGGAAGGTGATGTCGACGACGATGGCGAGCGCACTTCCCGCACCGAGCATCGCCGTGAACAGCTCGTCCTCCGGCGTCAGCACGTGGATCTCGCCGTCGGCGGTCACCACGGTCATCTTCACGGCGCGCTGCCCGAGCAGACCGAGCCGTCTGGAGAAGTAGCTACTCAGCCCACCGTTGAGGGTGTACCCGGCCACGCCGACGCCGGGACCGGTGCCGACCGGCAAAGCGCCGCCGTGTGCCTTCACCGCCTCGACGAGTTCGCGAAAGACCACCCCGGATCCCACCGTGATCAGAGTCTCCTCGTCGGACGACTCGAAATCGATCGACTTGAGGCGACCGAGGTCGAGAATCACCGCGTCACGATCCGCGACGAGCGCGGCCCCCGACGACTCGTGTCCACCGCACACACAGGCAATCGGGGTGGTCGCCGGAAGCGACTTCACGATGGCGGAGATCTCCTCGGCAGACGTTGGAAGCTCGATCCGCTTGGCCAGGGTGGTGACGTTGCCGGTGGTCCCATCCGCTTGCGGGAGAACCTTGTTGGCGCTCACGCTCCACGCCCGTTGTGCGAACCACTCGTCGTTCGATTCCAAGACGGCCTCCGGTGAAACTCCCACCTGCTTCAAGGGTGGTTTGGCGAGCGAACTTCCGACGACGATTCCGAGACCACTCACCGCCGCACCCTTGAGGGCGGTCCGCCGGGAGATCCTAGGCTCTGGATCCTGCATCACACTGAGTCTCCTTGTGGCGGTCGGTGTCGGGGATGCAAGTAGGCTCAGGTTCGGACAGGCTCGCCAATCGCACCGAGCCTTCACCGTTCATCGGTATCCTAGCCGATGAATGGAGAGGCCATCCCGGGAAAGATAAGCGAAACAAAGCCCCTCGTGTTCAGACCGGTGCGGCGGGCCGGGAGAGCGAGGCTGCCCTCGCGACTCGACCGGGTGTTCCACCCTCGACAGGGCGACCCCGGGAGCCAAACAAATGGCGAGGGTGAAGGGGCTCGAACCCTCGACCTCTAGCGTGACAGGCTAGCGCTCTAACCAGCTGAGCTACACCCCCGCTCGCCGTCGCAGCAACGCTTCAGAGAAGCATGACCACAACGGTGATTTGGAACGCGGAATGATAGGAGGGCCGTCCAGCGGGAACAAGCCCACAGTGTGGCTGCTCTCGAGCAGGCCCCTCGCCCCCCCCAGGGCCATCCGATCCGGAGCCTCGGCGGGACAAAATCTTACGCTGGCTTCGGCAGGCCGTATCTGTGCTTGAAGGATGGTCCAGACCTCCTACGGGCTGCTAGCCTGCTCCCACCTCTCCGGCGAACCACACGGCACCCCATGCTGCGCGTCCTTCTCGTCCAACCACCCCATCGGGACACCTTCGGGTATTCCATGCCCCCCCTCGGTCCCCTGCATCTGGGGGCCGCAGCCCAGGCCGAAGGGCACAACGTGCGCTTCCTCGACCTGGCCCTGGAGGTCCGGCGCGGTGATCTGATCGCAGACGACACGCTCATCGAACACTGTGCCGAACGGATCCTCGCCGAAGAGCCCGAGGTTCTCGGGCTCGGAGCCATGATCTCGTCGATGCCGGCCACGCTGCACCTGGCCGCTGCGGTCAAAACACGACGCCCCGATCTCCCCATCATCCTCGGAGGACAGGGACCGGAGACCGTGGAAGAGGCGATCATCGCTCGCTACCCGGCCATCGATGCGGTGGCCGTCGGCGAAGCAGAGCAAACATTCGTCGAATGGCTCGCCGTTCTGGATGACACCCACAACGCAACAGAAGCCTCCGACCTTCTTGCACGCTCGGCTGCATGCGACGTTCCAGGTCTCGTCGTGCGCCGTAACAACGCCCCCCACCGCACCGCGCACCGTCCGGTGATCGCGAACCTCGATGAGGTTCCGCCTCCCGCCTGGGAGCTCGCCGAAAGTCCGCGCGCCTACGCACGGGCCGCCGACGCGCATGAGTCGCTGTTTCCCCTCGACCTGGGTCGCGGCTGCACCTTCGACTGCAGCTTCTGCACGACTCCCGGCTTCTGGGATCGGTCGGCACGTCAACTCTCTCCCCAGCAAGCAGCCGATGCGTTCGACCAGATGGCCACCCTCGAGGGGCTCGACTGCGTCTACGTCACTCACGATCTCTTCACCGTCGATCGAGAACGCGTGCTGGCCATCTGCGCCGAGAAGAAACGACGAGGCAACACCCTGCCCTGGGAATGCCGCACCCGGCTCGACCTGGTCGACCGCGAGTTGCTCGAAGCCATGCGCGCGGCGGGTTGCCGACGCATCCTGTATGGCGTCGAAAGTGATGCGGCCCCGGTGCTCGAACAGGTACGCAAGGGAGGAGCCACCAAGACTCTCGACGTCCGCGAGACACTGGCCATGGCTTCCGAGGTGGGCATGGCGTCGATTCTCGGCCTGATGTGCGGCATTCCAGGCGAGACACAGGATGACGTCGAGGCCAACCTACAGCTGGCTGCGGAAGCTGCCGTGCTGGACGGCGTCTCACTCTCGCTCCACTGGTTCAACGTGACACCGGGCAATGGATGTGCAAATGCCCTGGGCGACACATTGCAATTGAGCCCCGGCATTCATGCCGACCTGGTGCGCGGACACGACCTGCCAGCTGGCCATGTGCACAGCGCACAAGCGAAACTGATCGCCGAGGACTCCGAAGTCTTCGGAGCATTTCGCGTCTTCACTCCGGACAGCACACCCGGCGTCACACCGCGATCTCTTTCGTTGCTGACCCGCAACGCGCATCTGCTGCTCGAGGTCTTGCCGCGCACTCTGCGCGCCCTGGCCGCACATCAAGAATGCCGTCTTCGAGAAGTTCTCGACACTTTCCTTGAACACGCATACGAAGACGGCGATCTCGAACTCTGGGAAGAGACCTACGTGTTGCGCCGAGCGCCTGCCGTCCGACGGCTCGCAAACGAAGCCGCCCGCTGTGGCGATCTACGCATCGCGAGTCTGGCGCAATACGAACGCACGCTCTTCGAGACGACAACCCGACAACTGGTTCGCTTCGACATCGACCCCTTGCCGATCGTGCGCGCCATGGACGCCACCGCGGCAGCCTCACCCGGAGTGACCTCTCTCCACGCGCTGCCACAGGGCGGCCTTCCGCGTGCGGTGCTCTTTGCGCGCCAGGGCGAATCGGTCCGTGCCGTGACCTTGTCCGATTTCCTGGCGGATGCAGCCGACGAACCCGATGATGAGCGCCTCATGACAGCCTGGCCCGACGCAGATGCGACACTCCTGGCCCGGGCACGGCAGCAGTTGCGCGACATCTCTCCACCTTCCGAGGAACACGCTTCGTCATGACCCGCTCCCCCGAAGATCTTCGCGCTCTGCTCGTCTTTCCGCCGCAGGGGCATCCCACACAGCCCTACCTGGCGCTCCCCTCTTTGAAGGCCTTTCTGGCGCAAGAGGGCTTTCCCGGAGCCACCGTCTGGGACCTCAACCTCGAGGCCTACGAGACTCTGCTTTCCGGGCCACGCCTGACGCTTGCCACCGAACGTATCCACGAACGCGCCCAGCGCTGGCAATCCGCCTCGGCAGCTGATCTTCAGCCCGAAGACTTCGACCGCTTCCGCCTCGATGCCGATGCTCTCGCAGCAGGCCCCTATCTCTCTGCAAACATCGACCGCGCAAAAGACCTGTTGCGCGACAAGGAGGCCTTCTACGACCGCCCCACCTATCTCTGGGCCATGCGCACCTTCGAGGCAGGCCTCAAACACATCAGCACTGAATACCAACCCTCGTTGTTTACAGGGCACAACTACACACAAAGCACCTCGATTGACAGCACCGAAGATTTGTTCGCGGGCGTAGACCACCGCACCGAAAACATGTTTCGCGAGTTCTATCTCGAGCACGCACTCCCCCGCATCGAAGCCGAGATGCCGGACGTGCTCGGCATCTCCGTGACTTACGGAAGCCAGATGGTTCCAGCGCTCACTCTTGCCTCGCTGGTGAAAGAACGCTGGCCCGGCATACACATCACACTCGGCGGAGGCATGCTCGCCTACGTCGGACACAGGCTAAGTGACGCCGCTCCACTGTTCGAGCGCATCGACTCACTGGCCATCTACGAGGGCGAGCGTCCACTGCTTGAGACCTGCCGTGCCGTGGCGACCGCAGGCGGTGTGGTGCGTGCGCAAGATGCCGATGCCTCCGAGCTCGGCGTGGGCACGGCACGCGGACTTCCCGACCTGGCGGGCGTCGCCAACCTGATCTATCACGATGGCGAAGCCCCGCGCACCAACGGCGATCTGCTTCCGATGCCCATCGACGAGTTGCCGACACCCGACTTCTCGGACCTGCCGCTGCACCTTTATTACAGCGGTGAGCTGGTCCTGCCCATCGCACCTGCTCGGGGCTGCTATTTCGAGAAATGCGGCTTCTGCACCCTCTACACCGCCATCGGCCCGACCTTCCGAGAACGGAGTGTCGACCGCCTCGTGGAAGACTTGCAGACACTGGTTGAGCGCCACCAGACGCCCTACTTCTACTTCATCATGGATGACCTTCCCCCGCTCATGGCCAAGCGCATCCCCGAGGCGTTTGAAGCCGCCGGTCTAGACATCCGCTGGTGGTGTGACGCGCGCATGGAAGAACGCATCTTTGACGAACACTCCCTGAAACGGCTGCACGACGCCGGATGCCGCAAGCTCATGTACGGCTTCGAAGCAGGCAGTCAGCGGCTGCTCGACCTGGTGGAAAAGGGCGTCGACCTCGAAGAGGCCGAGCGCGTCATACGCAACACACATGCCGCAGGCATCTCTGCAACTCTTTACACGATGGTCGGCCTTCCCACCGAGACACGCGAAGACGCCGATGCGACCCGCGCTTTCATCGTCCGCAATGCCGATCACATCGGTGAAATCAGTCTGCAAATTTTCAATCTCGATATGGTCTCACCGATGTACCGCGACCCGAAGCGTTATGGAATCGCTCGCGTGCTTGACGACCCCCGAGATCTCGCCGAAGACGAGAAGCCCGTCAACGACCTGGCTCGCTACCTCGAACACGAATCGGAATCCGGTATGACGCGACCGGAGATCAAAACAGCATTCAACAGCATTCTAGGTGCGGCCACCGACGCACTCGCGGCGTTGCGCGGCGACAACTTCTTGTACTACCGCTACAAGAGCCACATCTTTCTTTACCTGTGTCGGTTCGGTCACAACGTGTTCCGCGAAGAACATCATGCGCCGCGACGACCAGGTCGCGCAGCCCCGCTGGCCAGCACGAACGACCTTCCCGATCGCGTGACCTTGCGTGCCGACGCGGGCCTTGTCGAATTGCCCTACTCGTACGGCGCGGTGGGTGAACGTCTCGACAGGATCTGGAGCGACCCGACTCCGCTGGGCGGCGTGGCACGCAGTGAATCCCGAACACGTGCAGGCGCCGACCCCTTGCCCATGACGCCGTGTGCTGTTGCCTACCTCGGCGACGACCACCGAGTCATCGAACTGGGAGCAGACGCGGCTCGCCTCATCGACCACGCCGTGGATCAGGGCACCCAGGCTGCCTTGGATCTCTTTGGGGAGGACCACCGCAAGGGAACGGCGAGCTTTCTCACCAAGGCCGTCGACATGGGTCTGCTCGTTCCAGGCGAAGGGCCCACAGCGCCACAGTCAACTCCGTAAAATGGTTTCATGACTCCCAGACGTGTGAACTTCCCCCGCCTCGAAGGGCATCGGAGAGCGCCATGACCGGCAACAGCAAGAAAAACAGCAAGCACGGCGACAAGACTTTTCCGGTGAGTCCGCCCGTCAAGCCGCCCACCAAGAAAGATGCGTCACGCGAAGACGGGGCTCCCGATTTGCACATCGAAGAAATCGAAGAGAAGCACATCCCGAAAGACCGCAACATCTTCGACAAGTAGTGCGCGACTAGCTGGCCGGCTCCTCACAATTCAGCACATCCTCTGCAGTGAGCCCCGCACGACGCGCGGCGGCGATGCCGTAGCGCAAGTCATCGAGACCTCCGGCATGGTGAGCGTCTGGGTTGATCGCCACCTTGAGCCCACGAGTCTTGGCCGATCGCAGTGCCTCGGTGTCCAGATCGAGTCGGTGCGGGTTGGCATTCAGTTCTGGCACGACCTCGTATTCCACACACGCATCCAGAACTGCATCCATGTCCAGAGCGAAACCTTCGCGCGAAAGCAACAAGCGCCCGGTCGCATGCCCCAGCATCGTCACCGCGGGATCTCGGATGGCCGACACAACTCGATCGGTCATCTCTTCTTGCTTCATGCCAAACACGCTATGCACCGAAGCAATGCAGAAGTCGAGATCTTCGAGGCCCTGACCGGAGAGGTCGACACTCCCGTCAGAAAGAATGTCCGCCTCAAGCCCGTGCAACACGCGGCATGAACCCGTCTTCAGCTTCGCAATGGCTTCACCCTGCGCCTTGAGTCGCTTGGCATCGAGACCATGGGCGTAAACCGCATATCCACTGTGATCCGAGATCCCCAGAAAGCTCAATCCCCGCTCATCGGCAGCCTCGGCCATCTCTTCGAGGCTCTCGCTGCCATCACTCCAGTCGGTGTGGTTGTGCCAGACACCCGCAATGTCTTCGCGGGTGAGAAGAGCCGGACTCGGCCCTTCTCCGGCCTCTCGCAGGGTGCCTGACTCACGCACTTCCGGCGGCTCCCAGGCCAATCCCAGCGACTCGTAGAGAGCCACTTCTTCAGGCGGCGCTTCGGTGTGGCCCGGACCAAGACGGACTCCCGGTGTCCCCAGCTTGCTCGCCCCGCTCTGTTGCGTGCTGGCCCCACGTGCCTCCAGAGCTTCGACGTGCTCTCGAGACCCTGTCGAGGCCGCCAAGGCCCAGCCCCAGTCGTCGGGCGCACATGCCAGCACCTCGACCGGCAAACCGTTCGATTGCGCCAACCAACGACAAGCGCGCTGGTCGTCGGAGGCGGCCGTCACCTCGCTCAATTCTTCAAGGCCTTCGAGTGCAGCACCGACCGCTTCGGGCGAAGGGTGGGCCACGAGAAGGTCGACGTCTCGCGTCACCAACTTGGCACGTCGTACGCCACCGACAACAGCGACGGCTGCCACGTCGGCCACGCCACCCAAGGCATCCAGCAAGTCATCGGCTGTCAGCCAGGCGACGTTCATCAGTTGCAGACCTCGGTTGCGATGTGCGAAGTCGATGGCAGCCAGAACTTTTTCCTGCGTCGTCGCACCAAAGCCCTTGAGGTCCTTCAGGCGATTCTCAAGGCAGGCGTATTCCAGTTCACCCAGATTGGTCGCTCCCAGATCGGTCCAGATCGTGCGGACCTTCTTGGGGCCAAGTCCCGGAAGACTCAGAATGTCGAACACGCCTGGAGGAACATCCGCGGCCACTTCTTCCAGGGCCTCGAAACGCCCACTGCTCCGCATGGCGGCAATGTCCGCGGCAAGGCTCTTGCCGATGCCCTTGACCGTGTCGATCTTTCCCGCGTCGATGAGTTCGAGGGCGCCCTCGAGGCGCTTGAGCGTGCGAGCCGCGCTGGAGAAAGCGCGCGCTTTGAAGGGATTGGCCCCCTGGAGTTCCAGAACCACCCCCATACGGGCCAAGGCATCGACAATTTGATCCAGTTCCACAGGAGCTGCCTCACTTGGAGAGTGATGAAGCGGAGGAGTTGCCGGCTCTGGCGTTGCGCGGCGTGCTTCCTTAGCCTCCACTCTTTGCTGCATGCGCCGCAACGGCCTGTCTCGCAGGTCCTCTGACGGCGCGACGACCGCTGGAGCCCGCGCCGGTATGTCCGCCGCCGAAGTCTCACTTCTCTTCCTGGTTCAGATGGGCTTCGGGTCCATGCTGACGTTCCTGCTCAACGACCGGGAGGCCCTGGGCCCCAAATACTTCAAGTTCAGCGGATGGGTCCTGGTCGCCCTTTTCGGCCTGGCCCTCACCCTGTGTGGCGATTCACTGCTGGACGCTTCTGCCAGCACCGCAGACCGACTGACGGCCTGGGCTCTCGTGGCGGCCACCCTGGGCATGCTCGCCTTCAGTTCCGTGGCAGGCTGGGATCGGCCACGCCTCGAAACGGCAGTCCTCGTCGGCAGCACCCTGGCCGCGGGCCTGGTGGTGGGTGCGGCCTCCTGGAGCCGTCTTCCTGCCGACGCTTCGGACACCCAGCGGACTCTGACACTGGCCGGGGCCTATGGTTCGGCCCTCACCCTGGGCTTCAGCACCTGGGGCATGATTCTCGGGCACTGGTACCTCGTGTCTTCGGACCTGTCCATCAAGCATCTGGCACGCCTCGTGACGCCACTCCCGTGGATCTTCCTGGGGAAAGCTCTCGTGTCGGGCCTGGCTCTGTGGCTTATGTGGAGCACGTTCCTGGGCCCGGGCAATCACTCACTCGATGACATCATGGCCCGGCAACCTCAGCGCATCATCGACGTGGTCAACGTCTGGGCGCGCATTCCTGTTGGTCTCGTGGTCCCCGCCATCATGGCGTTCATGACGCAACAGACGGTGCGCATGGAAAAGACACAGCCTGCGACGGGCATCTTGTATGCCATGTGCGTGACGGTGTACCTGGGAGACCTGCTGGGCAAGATGGTGGAAGGCGCCACGGGCGTTCCGCTCTGAAAGATGAATTTTCGACGACAGCAACCTTGTGCGGCAACACCCCATGAGTGATGAGGTCACCAAGATTCCTGCGCGTGACCACAAGGAATTGTCCTTGGCGCTCAAGTGCCATGCATGCGACGCGTGGACCGAACGAGACCTCGGGCCGCGCGGCTCGGAACTTCCCGACAAGGCGACATGCACCTCGTGCGGATCGGAGACGGACCTCGCCCTCCCCGAATGTGTCGACGCTCAAGGCGCTCTCGACGGCTGTCCCGCCTGCGGTTATCACACCCTTTGCATCCAGAAAGATGTGAACCAGAAGCTGGGTGTGATTCTGGTGGTGGTCACATTTGGTGCACTGCTCTTCGCGGGGCTCAGCATTCCCCAGTTGCTCATCGGACTGGTGCTGCTGGCCGGGTTGGACTGGCTGCTGATGGCGGCTCTCGTGAAGCGATTCCTCATCTGCTATCGCTGCAAGGCGCAGTTTCGTGGCTTTCCTCCAGGACCTCGCTGCCGCCCCTTCGACCTGGCGACGTGGGAGGCCCATGACTCCCCTGCGAGCACCTCGGATTGAGCCTTCGGCATGTTTTTTCGAGGCTCTCTCCTCCAGGCCTTCATACGCGCCCAGATCACCCTCTGCAGGCCGATATGAGAAAATGTCGATGCGTTTTTGCCCATGTCCAGACTGCGGGATAATCTCCATTTGGTGAGGGGATTCGTGCCGGACAGGTCGACGAGAAGCGGCCTCGGGCAACCGGCGCGGATCTCCCCCATTCGCAGCTTCAACTCGCGCTCCCTCCGCGCCCCGTCGCCCCCTACACTGGCGCCCTCATGGTGAGCGAGCACAAGACGCGTGTGTGGCCCGGACGATCTTCGCCCCTGGGTGCAACCTGGGACGGGCAAGGCGTCAATTTCGCCGTCTTCAGTGCACACGCCACCTCGATCGAATTGTGTCTGTTCGAATCGCCAGAAAGTTCGGTCGAGTTCGAACGCATTCCGATGAATGATCGAACAGGCGACATCTGGCACTGCTACCTCCCCGATGCACGGCCTGGCTGGCTGTATGGCTACCGTGCTCATGGAGCGTGGTCACCCGAAGTCGGGCTGCGGTTCAACCCACAAAAGTTGCTGATTGATCCGTATGCGAAAAGCCTCAGCGGCCGCTTCATCTGGGATGACGCCGTTTACGCTTATCCCATCGGCTCCCAATACGAGGACAAAGACTTCGACGACCGGGACAGTGCGCCCTTCATGCCGCGCAGCATGGTCATCGACACCGCCTTCACCTGGGGCGACGACCGCGCTCCAGACACACCGTGGAACCGCACGGTGATTTACGAGGCTCATGTCAAAGGCCTGACCGCGAGCAACCCCGAAGTGCCTGAAAACATTCGTGGCACTTATCTGGGCTTGGCTTCGGAGCCCATTATTGACCACCTCAGTTCACTCGGCGTGACAGCCATTGAACTGTTGCCGACTCATGCGTTCATGAGTGAACGCGGCCTGGGCGAAAAAGACCTCACCAATTACTGGGGCTACAACTCGATCGGCTTCTTCGCACCTCATGCTCAGTTCGCCAGCAATGACCTCGGTGAGCAAGTGAGCGAATTCAAAACAATGGTGAAGAAGCTCCATCGAGCTGGCATCGAGGTCATTCTCGACGTGGTCTACAACCACACAGCCGAGGGCGATCACCTCGGCCCCACGCTCTCCATGCGTGGGCTGGACAATTTGTCGTACTACCACCTCGTCGAGGACGACAAGCGCCACTACATGAACTACACGGGCTGCGGAAACTCCCTGAATGCAGCCAACCCGGACACGATGCGCTTGATCATGGACAGCCTGCGCTACTGGGTCAGCGAGATGCACGTGGACGGATTCCGATTCGATCTCGCCCCCGTACTTGGCCGTGGCAACACACCGAGCGATCCGTTCGGCCGCTTCTTCGACATCGTGCGGCAAGACCCTGTGCTGTCGGCCACCAAGCTCATCGCTGAGCCCTGGGACATCGGCGAAGACGGCTACAAGCTAGGCGACTTCCCTCCGGGCTGGGCAGAGTGGAACGGGAGCTACCGAGATTGCGTGCGCCGCTTCTGGCAAGGAAGCGACACACAACTTCAAAGCCTGGCAAGCAGGCTTTCTGGAAGCAGCGACCTTTACCGCGCGGGGCCGAATGGGTCCATCAACTTCATCACCTGTCACGATGGCTACACACTGCACGACCTCGTGACTTATGAAGAAAAGCACAACCTCGCCAACGGCGAGGAAAACAAAGATGGTCACAACGACAATGCCTCCAACAACTGGGGGCACGAAGGCGAAACAGACAGCGAGCAGATCAACGCGCTTCGCGCACGCATGAAGCGCAACTTGATGGCAACTCTCATCCTGTCGCAAGGTGTTCCCATGCTGTGTGCTGGCGACGAGATGGGTCGCACCCAAGACGGCAACAACAACGCCTACTGTCAGGACAACAAGCTCACGTGGCTGAACTGGGATCTCTCTGCAAGGGACAGAGACTTCCTGAAGTTTTGTCAGCACCTTCTGGCCATCCACCGCGAAAATCCGGCCTTGCGGAGGCACGCGTTCTTCCAGGGCCAGCCCCTCTCGGAGGGAGACATCAAAGATGTCACCTGGGTTCGACCGGATGGTCGCGAGATGCGCGAAAGCGACTGGAAACGCAAAGGGCACAACCTCGGCATGCTCATGCACGGGCATGCCGCCGACGAAAAAGACGAACGCGGCATTCTGCTCCGAGGCGACACCTTGCTGTTGCTGCTGAATGGTGGGGGCAAGGCCGTGCGCTTCCGGCTGCCCGAAGTGGAAGGCCCTGGGAACTGGGTAGAGACGATCAACACCACGACAGCCAAGCGACTGAACCGAGTGCTGCCAGCCAACCGGAAGTCGGTTCACTTGCAAGCCCATGCCTTGATTTTGATGCGCCACGGGGCCTCCTGGTGACACCCTCAGAAGGGGGCAGCAAAAAAAAGGCTGCGTCGCGTCCCAAGCGCACACGCAAGAAAGCATCACCGACCAAACGCACGTCCGGGAAGAAGGCCGGCAAAGCCGCCGCGCCCCCGAAGAAAAAGAAAGCGCGCCTTCAGTCGACGCCCTCTCTCCCGAGCCCCGCGGCCGAGGTCTTTGAACCAACGGTCAGCGAAACGGACCTGAGACTGTTCGCTGAAGGTCGACATCCACGCGTTTATCAAGTGCTTGGTGCGCACCCTCGAACGATGCCGGACAAGCAGGGTGTTCCGGTCGACGGCACATCTTTCGCCGTCTGGGCGCCCGCTGCGAAACGTGTCTCGGTCGTCGGTGACTTCTGCAACTGGGATGGCGGACGCTGGCCCATGCGTCCTCTCGGCACATCCGGCGTGCACGAACGCTTCGTGCCTGGAGTCGCCCCGGGGACTTTCTACAAGTTCGAGATCGAAACCAACTCCGGCCACACGCAACTCAAGACAGATCCCTATGGAAGCTGGACCGAGCAACCCCCCGGCCACGCCAGTTGCGTCCTCGCAAGCGGGACCTACACCTGGGGCGACTCGGCCTGGATGAAGCAACGCACGACATGGGATCCCTTGCGCGAGCCCATGTCGATCTACGAGGTGCACCTGGGCAGTTGGGCCCGCATTCCCGAAGAGGGAAACCGTTCACTCTCTTACCGCGAGATCGCACCAATTCTTGTGGAACGGGCCGTGGCGATGGGCTTCACCCACCTGGAACTCATGCCCATCATGGAGCATCCCTTCGGGGGCTCATGGGGCTATCAGGTGACGGGCTACTTTGCGCCCACGTCACGCTTTGGCACGCCGGATGACCTGCGTTTCCTCATCGACAGTGCGCACCAGGCCGGGCTCGGAGTGCTGCTGGACTGGGTCCCGGCACATTTCCCCGGCGACGAGCATGGCCTCGCCAACTTCGATGGAACGCCGCTCTACGAACACGAAGATCCGCGCAAGGGTCGCCATCCCGACTGGGACACCCTGATCTTTAACTACGGTCGCCATGAGGTGGCCAACCTGCTGCTCGCCAACGCGCTGTACTGGCTCGAGGAGTTTCACGTCGATGGTCTGCGCGTGGACGCGGTCGCGTCCATGCTTTACCTGGACTACAGCCGCCAGCCTGGTGACTGGGTTCCCAACGAGCACGGCGGACGCGAGAACCTGGACGCCATTGACTTCATCAAACAACTCAACGCACTCGTGCGTGCCGAGGCTCCGGGTTGCATCACCATCGCCGAAGAATCCACCTCGTGGCCGGGCGTCACCGCGCCCCTCGAAGAGGGTGGCCTTGGCTTCCATCTCAAATGGAATCTGGGCTGGATGCATGACTCCCTGAAGTATTTCGGGGTGGACCCGCTGTTTCGCGAGCACCACCACGAGGCGATCACCTTTCCACTCATGTACGAGTCCACCGAACACTTTCTGATGCCGCTTTCGCATGACGAAGTCGTGCACGGCAAGGGTTCGTTGTTCAGCAAGATGCACGGAGACCCCTGGCAGAAGCTGGCCAATCTGCGGTTGCTGCTGACGTATCAGTTCACCCGCCCCGGCAAGAAACTCCTGTTCATGGGGACCGAGTTGGGCAGTGAACATGAGTGGAATCACGACACGAGTCTCGACTGGCACCTAGCCGACCAGCCAGACCGGCAAGGCCTGCACCAGCTGATCATGTCACTCGGAAAGGTCTACCGTGAGACGGCCTGCCTCTGGCGAGGCGACCCGGACCCCGAAGGCTTCGGGTGGATCGACTGTGAAGACCGTGAGCAGTCGGTGTACTCCTATCAGCGCTGGTCCGAGGGAGAGCACGTGTTGGTCGTGCTCAACATGACGCCGATCGAGAGAAAGGGATATCGAATCGGGGCTCCCACCGCTCATGGATACCGCGTCTTGCTCTCCAGCAACGCCATGCAGTTTGGTGGCAGTGGTGCCGGGAGCAACATGGAATCCCTGGTGCAACCCGAACAAGTCGCCTCGCATGGGATGGAACAGTCTGTCGTGCTGGACCTCCCACCACTCGGCGCACTGGTGCTTGGACCGGATGTCGCCGGAAGAGACGTCTCCTAAAGCATCTCGCTCAAGGCTTTGACTCCCTGCACGAGAAACGGCATGGAGACAAACAACACCACGGTCTGCAGTGGTTTGCTGAGGCCAGCGTGATCGAACAACTTGTAGATTCCGTAAAAGGCCGACGCTGCCACTGCCCAGCCCAGGCCCACCGCCAGTGGCACCCCACCGATCTCCATGTCTGATGAAGACAAGAGGTTTCCGTCGATGCCGAAGGACGGCAGGTGGAATCCAGAGGCGTCCGCCGAGCTTTCCAACGAGAGCCCCAGCAAGCCTGCAAAGACACCTGTCATGAGCACATGGAAAAAATGATTCCCACGCAACCGGTCTCGCGTCTCCACGATCCCCTTGGTCAGCGCGGCAGCCAGATAGAAAAGCGAGACGGGTAAGAGCACCACTTCGGAGCGCACCTGGGCAGGCCACTCGAAACCGTCTGCACACCAGAGTGCTCCGAAGAGTGCTCCGGCTCCTATCCAGGTCACGGCAAAGTACGGCGACAACTTTCGGTAGGCGTGTACGCCCACGAGAAACACGCTGATCACGACGACCCATCGCCAGTCGCTTGCGTCAGGAATCAGAGACCCAAGATTCATGACGCTCGCCCTCCGCGCTTGCGTCGTCCGGCCCACAGGTAGCCGACCAGCAAGAGAGCGGCAGGTGCAGTTGCCAGAAGGTCGTCAGGATCTCCTTCTCCAACCAGTCCGACAAGAGCGCCCAGCAACACCACGCCGGCGAGCAAAAGGGTCGGGATGCGAGCGACAAATCGGTCAAGCAAGACAAAACTCCCATCGAGTCCTGCGCTAGCCTGCCCATGAACCGCCCGACGAACAAGCTCCGGGTGTGATGCTGGAGATCGCCGGGACGTTCAGGTACGCAAAAGGTCATGGAAATCGCACCGGGCGGCCTGGGGGAGTCAAAAACGCGGAAGCCTTGGTGGCTGCTCGCGCTCGGACCGCTGCTCTGTGCGGTCACCATCGCCATCGCTCCCGGCGACGAACCTGCGATTGGACGCATGGCCGGCATTGCAGCCTGGATGGCCGTGTGGTGGATCACCGAGGTGGTTCCCGTCGCCATGACGGGGCTCCTTCCGTTGATCCTCGTTCCTCTGGCCGGCATTGCGCCTGTGAACGACGTCGCGGTGAACTACGGCCGCTCCACGATCTTCTTGTTCCTTGGTGGCTTCATGATTGCGCTTGCCTTGCAAGCGTCCGGCGCACACAGGCGCATCGCGCTGTTCATCGTGCACAAGGTCGGCTCACAGCCGCGACGGCTGGTTCTGGGTTTCATGCTGGCAACCTGGGCGCTCTCCATGTGGATCAGCAACACCTCCACGACGATGCTCATGTTGCCCATTGCTCTGTCGGTGTTGGCGACGGCACGCGACCGAGGTGCCGACAAGCAACTCGTCACACGGCTCGGGCTGGCGGTGCTGCTCGGCATCGCCTACTCGGCCAACATGGGCGGCATGGCCACGCTTGTGGGCACACCACCCAACCTGGCCTTCTCACGTCTCTTCGTGCAGATCTTCCCGGGTGCTCCCGAAGTCGACTTCCTCCAGTGGATGATGATTGCGCTCCCCTTCTCGACCGTTTTCCTTGTCTTCGGCTGGTTGTTGCTGACGCGAGTGATCGTCCGACTTCCGTCCGGAGAACTGATGGGCGGGCACGAAACCATCGGGCGTCTCCGGCAAGAGCTCGGGGCCATGTCGCGGGACGAGATCAACACCATGATCGTGTTCGTCAGCACGGCGCTGCTCTGGGTCACGCGCGCCGGGGTCACGCTTGGCAGCTACAGGATTCCTGGGTGGGGTGAACTGGCGGGCCCGCGCGGCTCGGTGGACGACGCCGTCGTCGCGGTTGCGATGGCCATGCTTCTCTTCATCATTCCGTCCGTCAAACGTCCCTCGGAGCGACTGCTCGAATGGCGTATGACGACCGAAGTGCCCTGGGGCATCTTGCTGCTTTTTGGTGGTGGCTTTGCGCTTGCGGCGGGCTTCACTCAATCGGGTCTTTCGGAATGGGCGGGTCAGCAGTTTGACTCGCTCCGGGATCTGTCGCCCTGGGTTGTCGTGGCTGCCGTTTGCATCTCGCTGACCTTGCTCACCGAACTCACCAGCAACATTGCCACGACCGAGATGGTTCTCCCCATCCTTGCCGCGGCGGCGGTCACACTGGGTGTCGATCCACGGCTGCTCATGATTCCTGCGACTCTCTCTGCGAGTTGCGCTTTCATGATGCCGGTCGCCACTCCGCCAGCAGCCATCGTCTACAGCACGGGCTTCGTCCCCATGCGCGAGATGGTACGCGCCGGAATCTGGTTCAACGTCCTGGGGGTCGCGCTGCTGATGCTGTTCTTCTGGCTGTTGGCCGGGCCAGTGCTGGGCACGGACCTCACCAGCTTTCCAGACTGGGCGCAGAGCCCCTGACAGCCTCTGTCTGTCTTTGGTTTAAGCGCCAGAGACTAGTTTCAGAGGACGCCTCGGAAGAGAAGAAACGCCCAAGGTGAACGGGATGAGATTCTTTTGTCCCGAATCGCACTCTTCGGTTCTTACCTGGGAGAGCCCTCTACAGAGGGCATCATCACGAACTCAGACGCGAGCGACCTATGCCTCTGCCAACTAGCCTGAAACTTCTCCTTCCGTGCATATTTCTCGTCGGCGCGAGTTGCTCCTACAGGATGGAAGTAACCAACTATCGAGACTACGAAATGCACTTCGCGAGCCGAGAGATTTCAAACAAGGTCGACTTGGCCGTCAAGCCAGGTGGGGGTAGCTTACGGCCGGCTAATCGTTGGATGTACAACGCTGTCGTCGAAAAGCTCTTAACACGCCGAGAAATCGGAAAGTTCAGCAGCGACTACATAGAAAGTCGGGCGACGTTCACGCCCGACTTCTTTTTGGAAATCCGAACAGATGTCGAGTACGACACATCTGGAAAAAACTTCTTCGTGAATTTCCCTGGTGGGATTGTCTTCGCACCCGCCTGGAATGGGTA
>JAQWOM010000053.1 GCA_029245865.1 Planctomycetota bacterium | reverse complement strand
AGAAGGTCTCCGACTTCAGTAAGCGTCTGCTCCCGATTTTGGTGGTCCTTGTTCTCATTCCAGTTGCCATTCACCTTTGGCTCGGGGTGTTCGACATGGATCGCAAGGGTTTGTTCGATGCAGACATGACAGCCTGGGCCGGAGACCGCATTCGCCTCGAGAGCCGTCTCAGCACGAACCTCAGCGGTGCCGGCGATTTTAACGAGTGGTACGAGAACGGGCAGAAGAGGGCAGAGGGCTCGTTCGAAGAGGGGCAGGAAGAAGGGCTCTGGACCTACTGGAACGAAGACGGTTCCCTTCACACCGTGAAAAGCGGCCTCTACGAAGCTGGGGGCAAGATCGCACCTCATCCTGACGACCCCAATCAGTAGGGAACATCAGTGAGAACCTTGACGTACCGGGAATCCCGTTCCGGGAACCCCCGGCACATGTCCCGTCACCCCGGGTCACAAAGGCCGGAACGATCGTCGGATAGAGTGGGTGATGCCGAAAGGCGGCAAGCATCGACCCACGGAAGCTTTCACGGAGATCGTTATGTTCACTTTCAGCAAACGCACCCTCTCGCATGTCATGAGTCTGCTCTGCCTGGGTGCCCTGACTTTTGATGCTTCGGCCGCCGAGATTCAACAGAAAGGCACTCACCTCAAGATTCAATTCGACAAGGATGTTGCAGAGCTCATCGAGATCGAAGGCTCCGGCCTGGGAAGCATGTCCATCTCAGTGGATTCTGGTGTGGCGATCGAGTTCACCAACGTCCGCAACCTTTCCATCAAGGGCGGCGACCAAGACGACATCCTTGTGATTGCGGATTCCGTCGAGATCGAAGGCAACCTCACTCTCAAGAGCGGTGCTGGCGAGGACGAGATGTACGTCTCCGGAACCTACGGCAAGAACGTCAAGGTCAACCTGGGCGATGGCAACGACACCTACCAAGGGGACTCGAGTGGGGCAATGCATGTTGGCGGCAGTTATTCCGTGAAGTGCGGCAAAGGCGCTGACAGTCTTCACTGGGATCAGGACATCTCCGTTGACAAAAGTATGTCCCTCAATGAGGGAGCTGGCCGCGTGACTGGCCCGGGCAACAATCACGATCTGATCATGCACAACGATGGCCTGACCGGGATCTACAGCATCGGCAAAAAACTAAGCATCAAGCTCGCCAAGAAACGCAGCCAAGACGTAGAGCTTCAAAATGTGTCGGCAGACCAACTCGTCATTCGGGGTGGCAAAGAGACAAACACGGTTGACCTGAGCGGCGGGGGCAACTCCTTTGGCAAGATCAAGCTCAAGAAGATTGAAACCCTTCTGACGACGCCCTAGCCCACGCTGGACCTGGGCGCATGATCGGACGATGATCCGGCCTCTGAATGACTCCTGGAGGCACGACTCATGAGAACTGCTCCCTTCGTCCTGGGGCTCGCGGTGGCCTTGGCAGGCTGTGCTGGCGCTCACCTCGATGCAGATGAACCGATCGCTTCGAAGCAGACCCTGGAAAAGGTGACGCCTCTGAAGCCGGGGGCTTCAGGAGGCGAACTGCTCCCCGAGCAAGCGGCCATCGATGTGCAGCACTACACCTTGCGGGTGGACATTGATCCCGAGGAGCGCAGTCTCGTGGGCAGCCTGCAGATGACCGCCGACGTGACCGCTCCTCTGCATGATCTGGTTCTGCATCTGGACCAGGAGCTGCAAGTCGATGAGGTCTTGGTGGACGGCAAGCCGAGTTCCTTCCGTCATGCGGGCGGATTGATTCGGGCGCCACTGAAGGTCGCTTTGAGTGAAGGAGATTCGTTGCAGGCCACGATCAAGTACTCGGGTCGGCCTCACGTTGCGGTGCGCGCTCCATGGGACGGGGGCTTCACGTGGTCGCAGACAGAAGAAGGCATGCCGTGGTTCTCAACAACTTGTCAGGGAGAAGGCGCAGATCTCTGGTGGCCGTGCAAGGACCACCCCTCTGATAAGCCAGAGTCCATGGACCTGTTCGTGACGGTGCCCGATCCGCTCGTGGTCGCATCCAACGGGACATTGCAGTCGGTGACCCCTGCGGGAGACGGTAAGCAGACCTATCACTGGCACATCGCCTCGCCGATCAGCAATTACAACGTCGCTCTCAACGTGGGTCCTTACGAACGCATTGACGCCCAGTTCACGAGTCTCGATGGAGAGAGCTTCCCGGTGTATTTCTGGGTGTTGCCTGAGAGTCTTGAGAAGGGCCGTGCGTTCATGCCCGAGATTCTTGATCACCTGGCGTTTTTCGAAAATGTCGTGGGGCCTTACCCCTTTCGTGCCGAGAAGTATGGCGTTGTCGAGACACCTCACCTGGGTATGGAGCACCAGACGATCATTGCCTACGGCAATGACTTCCGTCCGGGCAATCCCGACTACGACTGGCTGCATCACCACGAACTCAGTCATGAGTGGTGGGGCAATCTGGTCACCAATCGCGACTGGAAAGACATGTGGATCCATGAAGGCATCGGGACCTACATGCAGCCGCTTTATCTTGAGCAGCGTTTTGGCCAGCAGGCGTACCAGCAGGAAATGCGCCGGGCACGCGCTCGCATCAACAATCAGCGCGCGGTCGCTCCGCGTGAGATTCAGGACAGCAAGCAGATCTACTTTGCGCTCGACGGGTCTCACGACAACGACATCTACTACAAGGGGTCGTGGATCATGCACACCCTCCGCTGGTTGCTCGGAGACGAAGTCTTTTTCGTCACGTTGCGACGCATGGCTTATCCCGATCCAAGCGACGAACGCGTGACCGATGGTCGTCAGGTGCGCTTTAGCGACACGGAGGAGATTCGCGCGATCACCGAGGCGCAGGCCGGCGAAGATCTCGGTTGGTTCTTCGAGGTCTATCTACGTCAGCCCGACTTGCCCGTTCTGGAAGCACGAGTCGAGAACGACACGCTGTTTCTTGAGTGGACTGTTCCCGAGGGCCTCGAGTTCCCGATGCCGGTGCCCTTGTTACTGGGTGACCGGATGTTGCGCGTGGAGATGCCGAACGGTCAGGCCGAAGTGGCCTTGCAAGGGCAGTCCTTCGAGGTGGACCCCGCGCAACGGATTCTCAAGGCGAGCCGTCGTCGGAGGGGCGCGGAACGCGGCAGGTAGAGGGCGCTCTAGCGTGGAGCCAACTTGCCGCCGTTGTTGATCAGTCTGAACATCCGGCCTCCGACCACGATCAGATCCATATCGCCGTCACCCTCGAGGTCAGCCGCCCGGATGCGGCGCCCGGGCCTGGGCAGCATGAGTCCATCCACGGCGACTTGTGATGTGACATCTGTCCAGGTGTCGCCGTGAGCGAATTCGATCAGAAGCGTGTTGTTGATGATCTGTGCGCGATCGCTCTGCCCATCGAGATCGAAGTCAGCTCGAGCCTCCAGCATCGGTTCGGACTCGAAGTTCTCGACGGCTTCTTCCGATTCACGCCACGTGCCAATGCCTGAATACTCCAGCCGACTGAGTTCGTCGCCGCGCTTCACGATGTAGTCGTGACCATCTCGGTGCATGGCTTCAACGGCGCTGACTTTGCCCAGGGCAGTTCCGGCCGTCATGTCGGAGTAGCGTCCCTCGGAAAATTCGAGGTAGCGAAGGTCTGCTGTGGTCGCAGCGACGAGGTCGGAGTCACCATCGTTGTCGATGTCGACGATGTCTGCGTCGAGAACTTCTGCCCGGTCATAACCCACCGGAATCGGTTCGATGGCGAACGCGAGTGGATCCTGGCCACAGCGAATCAGCGTCATGAGCAGCATGGCCAAGAGGAATGCCTTGGTCATGAACTTGGCTCTGCACTTTTTCGGGCAACGACCGAATAGCCGAGACAGAGCGCGTCGTCGCGGGCGAACTTCTCGGCGAGGAAGAAGAAAGCCTGGGTGATGGCAATGAAGGGCATGGTGAGGAGGCCCCGCCAGCGGCTCATGATCACGCTACCGTCATGCTTGCGAGCCTTGGCTGCCCAGTGGCGCAGAAGGTAGTGAGCGAGCATGGAGCCCGCGGCCGAAGCCACATTGCCGCGGGATCTCAGTTCTTCGATTTCTAGTCCGTAACGAGAGAGCAACTCTTCGAGGCCGGCGGGAGTGAAACGGCGGAAGTCGTAGGGCAACTGATGCAAGGGAGACACAAAGGGCACCGTGATCAAAAGCTTGCCGCCTGGACGAAGGGCGCGTGCCATTTCGGCTACGCAACGATCGGGGTCTGGAACGTGCTCCAAGACTTCGAGGCTCAAGATGGTGTCGACACTCGCGTCAGCGACCGGAAGGACATGGGCATCACCGAAGATGTCGATGATGCCGTGGACCACGTGGATGTAATCCCAGAGATCTGGGTTGAGATTGCCGAAGACGACCGGTGGGTATTCGAGCCCGAAGTACCGCTTCACGTGCGGTGAGAAAAGAGAGCCATACGGGCGCTCGCCCACGCCGACATCGAGCATGACGCCCGAAGCGTGCCCCGTGAGGTGTCGAACCGCGGAGTCCAGGTGACGCATTTCCAGCCAGTAAGGATTGACCGGAGTCTTTTTCAGCCAGCTGTGTAGGCGCCTCATCCAGGGAGAGCGTGCGCTCAGGACGCTCTGAGGAGAGCGGGCAGTTGGCGTGGTGCCGGCGTCGAGTTCGGAAGTCACCGAGCAGGGGTCTCGTTTGGAGGGCGTGAGAGACGCATTGTGGTGAGTGCGACGTGTGCCGCAACTGGCGATTCTTGAAGTCTGCTTCTCAACCTACCTCGTTTTCCTGCTGGAGGCTTCTGATGCCGCCTACGCCCGATTCAGGGCCCCCTTCGGGCTCGAAAGCCGATTCGCAGATCGCTTACAGCGCGGAAGAAGCGCTGGCCATGGACCGCTGGCTCATCGAGGAGCGTGGCTTCACCCTTGAAGGGCTCATGGCCGAAGCAGGTCTGCGGCTGGCGGAGGCCATCCTGGAGCTTTGTAAGGCGCATAGGCTGACGCGGGTGCTTTTTCTGGTGGGTCCGGGAAACAACGGGGGCGACGCTCTCGTGGCTCATGGCGTGCTGGAGTCCGATTTCGAGCGAGAAATTTGGCGCCCGCTCCATGAAACCAAGACGCCGGTGCTCGACAGCGAGACGCTCGTTGTAGATGGCCTTTTTGGCGTGGGGCTCGCTCGGGGCATCGAAGGAGAGGCGCGGCGTGCCGTGGAGCACGTAAAGAGTTCGCCTGCGCGGGTGCTTGGCGTGGACATTCCGAGCGGCTTGTCGGCGACCACAGGCGAAGTGGTCGGAAGTGCTGGCGTGGCGATCGTGGCCCATGAAACGCTCACTTTTGTTGGCCCCAAGAAAGGTTTTTTCATCGGAGATGGTCCGGCCTACGTGGGGCGCTGGCGTGCGGTGGAGATCGGATTTCCAGCGCAGGAGGCAGAGACCTGGCTTGAGGCCTGGAGGCGCGATCGGTGTTGATCGAACTCCCGTTGATCGCTGAGTACACGGCCTTGCTGAATCACCTATCCTTGCCCGGCAGTGATGGCGAGACCGCGCCTGCCCTAGGCCTCTGTCCGGAATGACTATGAGAATCGATGCTTTGCCGAACCTCGTGCGCGATGGCAAGCGACTGCATGAGGTTGTCTCGACGCTTGCTCGCTATGGTCTGGCGCCCTGGCTTGAGAAGGCCAACGTTGGTTGGGTGCGCAAGCATCTACGGGCAGCAAGCGGTGAGCAGATCGGCCAGCTTTCGCAAGGGGCGCGCTTGCGCCTGGCCATGACAGAACTGGGAACGACCTTCATCAAGTTGGGTCAGATCTTGAGTACGCGCCCCGATCTCGTGGGTCCGGAGATCACGGAGGAACTGACGAAGTTGCAGGCCAACGCCCCTGCAGATTCACCGCAGACAATTCGGCAAATGATCGAGTCGGAACTGGGTGGGACGCCAGACGAATTGTTTCTCGAGTTTGACGACGAACCCGCAGCTTCGGCATCCATCGGGCAGGTGCACTTCGCAACGATGAAAGATGGCACGCCAGTCGTTGTGAAGATTCAGCACTCGGGCATCGAAGGCAAGATTCACAGTGACATGGAGATCCTGAGAGTCCTGGCTGAGTTGGCCGAGCGTTACTCCTCTCATGCCCGTCAGCTTCGCCCCGTAGACACGCTGGCAGAGCTCACGCGAACGTTATTTGCCGAGTTGGACTTCACTCGTGAGTCGCGGAATCTAGAGCGCTTCGAACACAACTTTGCACAAGATCAAAGAGTCTGCTTTCCGAAGCCGTACCCGACACTTTCAAGCGATCGCGTGCTGACCATGGATCGCTTGGTTGGTGTCGGTGTGGGTCATCGTGACGAACTTCAATCCCTGGGGTACGACCTGAGCGATCTGGCGCGGCGTGGAGCCAATATTTTTCTTGAGATGATTTTCCGCGACGGTTTCTATCACGCAGATCCACACCCTGGAAATATCATCGTGCTCGAGGATGCGACCATCGGCCTGCTGGATTGCGGAATGGTCGGGCGTGTTGACGAGACGTTTCGGGAGCAGTTTGAAGATCTGCTCATGGCGTGTGCGGGCAACGATGCGCAGGCGGTGTGCGACACCATCTGCGAGATGGGCTCTGTTCCCCCGGAGATGGATCCCGATGCCTTGCGCGGTGATCTGGATGATTTCCTCGCCGAGTTTGGTTCGCAGGATCTGAGTCACTTCGATCTGGGCGGAGTGCTCAATCGAATGATGGCGATCATCCGCCGCTACAGCATCATCCTGCCCACCCGGCTGTCTCTTCTGATCAAGGTGCTGGTGATGCTGGAGGGGACGGCGCGAGATCTGAGCCCCACATTCAGCCTGGGCGAAATACTGGAGCCCTACAAAGAGAAGATCCTCAGGCGGCGTTTGGCCCCCGGCCGGTTGCTGAAGAAGGCTCGGCACAGTGCGGCGGATTGGAGTCGCCTCGTCGAGATGGCTCCGCGTGACCTCGCCGACATTCTGACACAGGTCAAGCGCGGTCGATTCGAGGTGCACCTTGAGCACCGCAAGCTGGATTCGATTGCCAATCGGGTTGTGATGGGGATTCTTTCAGCCGCACTTTTCGTCGGTTCCGCAATGATCTGGAGTCGGGCCGTGCCTCCGCTTCTCGGGGGTGTTCCGGTGTTCGGTGTTCTGGGGTGCTTCGCGGCTGTTTTCATGGGGGCTTCCTTGGTGCGGGCCATCAAGCGCTCCGGAGGCAATATCGAGTTGAAGTAGTTGCTCCAGAGTTGACCGCCTCCCGCGTTACCATGCTGGGGTTGAGCGCGTCAGGTCGCTTTACCTACGGGGGATTCATGTGATCGAGAACTTGCCAAAGATCCGGCGCAACCTGGCGCTGGCAGTGATTGCCGCATTGGTCATCTGGTTCTCGTGGACCGTGCGCACCGTTCTCAATCCGGTGGTCCTTGGTTACATATTTGCTTCTACCCTGCACCCGGGTGTGCAACGCCTCGAAAAGCGTGGATGGAGTCGGCGCGCTGCCGTGAACCTCATCTTTGCGAGCTTCAGCGTGGTGTTGCTCTCGGTTTGCCTCGGCCTTTACGTTCAAGGTCGCATGATGGCGCGCGACGTTTTCGAAACGAACGTAGATCTTCCTGGGAGCATCGAGAAGTCATTCGACAACTTTGTCGAAGACCACAAAAGCATGTTCAGCATGCTGCTCCCAGAAGAAGAGCGGCTTCTCGAAGGGGGTTCTGGAGCAACAACCGCAACTGGCGGCGACGCGTCCGTGTCTTCGAGCGACCCGAGCGACCCGAGCGATTCGAGTCCAGCAAGTGCAGCGCCCGTTGCAGGCCAAGAGGGTTCCGATCCGCACTATCTCAACGACTTGCTTCGCACTGGCTGGCAGGCCCTGAGTGGCGAGCAAGCCGGCGCGGGCAAGATGGCACTGCGTGGTGCAGGGAGCGCGTGGAAGCTGGTGCACGACTGGTTTGGTTCGGTCCTGGGCTTTCTCTCATTGATTCTTCTTTTGCCCATCTACACCTGGTTTCTGTTGTTCCAACTGGAAACGATTCGCGCCTTTTTCCGTCGCTATTTGCCGGTGCATGAGCGGGAGCGCGTTTCGCACGTTGCGGGAGAGATTGGCGAAGTGCTGGCCAGCTTCTTTCGCGGCCGACTACTCATCTGCGTCCTCAAGGGGGCAGTTCTCACAATCGGCTTGTGGATCGTAGGTGTGCCCTACGCGTTCCTCTTGGGCATGGGAAGCGGCTTTCTCTCGCTTGTGCCTTTTGTCGGTTCTTTACTTGGCTTCCTCGTTGCGTTCTCCATGGGGTTGTTGCCCGCGGATAGTGAGTTTCTCGGGACGTTGATTCGCACAGGAATTGTGTTCGGTCTTGGCGAAATGATCGAGGGCTATGTTTTGGTGCCCAAGATCTTGGGCAACAGCTTGGGACTGCATCCTGTGGTTGTGATGGTGTCTGTCTTTGCAGGAGGCGCTGCACTGGGCATGTTTGGCTTGCTGATCGCCATTCCGCTGACGGCCTCCCTCGTGATCGTGACGAGGGAGCTTGTGCTTCCGGCACTGGCCCAGTTTGCAGATGAAGACGGAGAAGACTTAGCGAATGACGACGGAAACGCTGCCACTCCGGGAGATGGAGTGACAGAGGGCCCCTCCGCATCGTCGTGAGTCTCGCCCGTAGCCGCGTTCAGCGCTGATAGGGAGAGGGCGTTCCGTCTGACGTGCGGCGGAATCGCCGATAGCGCCACAGGTACTGCTCGGGGCAACGGCGAACCAGTTGTTCGGCGTCTTGGTTCATGGCGCCCAGGGCTTGCTCGATCTTTGGAGAGCGAATGTCGGCATCCGCGGGGAAGAAGTGGATGTCGAATCCTTGACCACGGGGCAAGCGCTCTGCGTAAGCCCAGACAACGGCAGCCCCTGTGTGTGAAACAAGTCGCGGCAGGAGTGTGCCCGTGAGTGCTGGGCGCCCGAAAAAACGGGCCCATAGTCCCGCGCCTTTTGTGGGCACTTGATCTGCCATCATCCACACGCATTCGTTGCGGCGGAGTGCGCGAATCAATGCGCGTAGAGATGCCGACGAAGCTTGCAGCATTCTCCCGCCGAAGCGGCAGCGCCCTGCCAGTGTGACTTCGTCGAATTGCTTGATGCGCGGGCGCTGGTAGAGGCCGACTGTTTTGTGCAGCGTCGAGAACCAAAGTCCCAAAAATTCCCACGAACCTACATGAGCTGATGCGAGCAGGAGCCCGTGTTTCGAGGCAAGCCCGGCATCCAAGTACTCCTGGCCATGCACCTTGCGAACCATATTTTGAATGGCGCTCTTGTCGGAGGCCCAGAAGCGAGGCAACTCGAAAGCGGCGCGGGCTAGATGTGAAAGGCTACGGCGTTCAATCTGCCGGCGACGCTCAGGCGTCGCGTCTGGAAAACAGAGAGAGAGATTGACGCGGGTATGACGGCGCGAGGAATTGGCCGTCGCAGCGAGTAGGCGTCCGACCACCCCGCCTGCGGCATGCAGCACGGGAAGCGGGGTGCGTTTCAGAACAAATCGAGTGGCGTTGGCCAGCCCCGCAATCCATGGGCGATTTCGCGGAGCGTGCCGAGCCGGGGCGATATCGCTCGCGGAGGTGTCACTCACAGCGCTCTTGGCCTCAGTTGTTGTGATTCGGGCTCGCTTCCGCTTCGGCGGAGTTTCACTAGCACGCACGTTCACCGCACCGCCGAGTTGCGGAGAGGTGGTCGTGGGGGGCTGTCCGTGAGGTAGCGGAGAGATGGTCATGCGAAAACCAGAGTCGATCGTCGAACCGGGAGTCGAGACCAAGTTTTATCCGTTCCCCCGACATTCCGACAGCCTCTTGGCTTGGAGACTGACTGAGGTGTAGGGCGAGGGTCTGTCAGGGGTCTCTTCAACCGAAGAAACGAATGCTTCCCGGGTAGGGCCACGCCTCGCCATTGCTGGCCTTGACGGCGCCGATGATCGGGTAGATCAATGCCAGGAGGCCCAGAAACCAGGTAATGAAAAAGCCGATCCCGATCAGCCACAGCGCGATCGAGATGGCCATGTAGATCAAGAAGGACAGGATCCAGTTGCAGACGATGCGTCCGTGTACCTCGATCTCCGGTATTTGTTCCTTCTTCACCTGCCAGATGATGATCGGCGCAACGAGTCCCGCAAATGGAATGGCGTAGCCGGCAAACACTGAGAGATGCAAGGCCATGGCCCATTGATCGCTTTTGTTAGATGACACGACAGGCTCCTCTGTGGAATAGCGCGAACGACGTCGAGTGATTCGACCGGTGTCTTGCTGTTGATGCCTCCGAGGCCTTGGCCGGGGCGAACTCAGCCCAGTTCGAAGGTGGCCTTGGTGATACCGAGGGGTGATTTGGTCTGCCCGCTACGACTTCCCTTGGCCTCAAGTGCCTTGAGGGTGTCGTGGCCCTCGATGATTTCACCGAAAACCGTGTGGTTGCCATCGAGATGCGGAGTCGGCACGAACGTGAGGAAGAACTGGCTGCCGTCGGTGTTGGGACCGGCGTTGGCCATGCTCAGAATGCCTGGCTTGTCGTGTCGTGCGTTGTGGCTGAACTCGCCGGCATACTGGTAGCCAGGGCCGCCGGTGCCGGTGCCGAGCGGGCAACCGCCCTGTGCCATGAAGCCATCGATGACGCGATGAAAGGACAGCCCGTCATAGAAGCCCAGTTTCGTCAGAAAGGCTAGGCTCGAGGCATGCATGGGGGCGCCCTGCGCCATGACCCGCACGGTGATGTCACCTTCCGTGGTGGCCAACTTCCAGAGGTACTCGGAGTCGTCGTTGAAGGTGACCTGCGGTGGGCAGGGCAGGTTGGTGCGCCAGTTGTCGCCAGATGTGTCGATCTTCGAGTTGGTGATGAAGGTGTCGATGGCATCCAGGGCAGAGTCTGCGGTTCCAGAAGGGCTCATGTTCAGGGGTGTCCTGTCGGAGTGTGACGCGCTGTTGGCGCTATGGGGGAGAGTGTCGGCGACCGTCTCAGTTCACGAGTCGGGCTGACGTGATGCTGTCCAGTTTGGGGTAGTTCTTGTCCAGGAAAGCGTTGCCTTGCTGAGTGATCTCGCCCTGGTATGAGGAGGGAGCTCCTCCGTATTCGCCATTGAGATTGTCGACGACGTCCATGCCCTCGACGACTTTGCCGAAGGGGGCAAAGCCCTGGGCGTCTAGATTGGCGTTGTCTGCGAAGTTGATGAAGAACTGGGTGGAGCGGCTGTTGGGCTGACCTGTTTTTGCGTAGGTGATGGTGCCGCGTCGGTTGGATTGCTTGACGGGGTCGTCCTGCAAGGTGTTTCTGCTCCAGTAGCGCGAGATGTCTGGATCGCCGTGGATGCCGAACTGAACCATGAAGCCCTTGATGACGCGAAAGAACTTGATGTGGTCGAAGAAACCGGCCTTCGTCAGATTGTAAAAGCGGTCGGCGCCGATGGGAGCCCAGTCACGGTGCACCTCGACGATAAAAGACCCTTTGTCTGTTTCGAACTTGGCGCGGAAGACGTCCGGCGCCGTTTCGTTCATGGCCGGATCGTTCGGGGTCATCAGCAGCGTGCGGTTGGGCAGTGCGGAGGCCGGGGCAGGGGGCGTTTCATCAGTTTCATCAAGAGAGGCCGAATTGGCACCTGCTGCATTGGGGGCTATCGCGGCTTCGCCACAACTGAGAGCGAGTGCCAGAACGGCGATCAACAGGGCGGAGTTTGAAACGCGGATCATCTTGAAACCTCATGCTTGATGGCTGACGAAAGACGGGCGCGGAGGATACAAAATCGGCCGGTTTTGCTCAGGACCATGGCGTGAGCTGTGCCACAGCTGCCTCTTGGAGTGCGTGGGAGAGGTCCAATCAGCCGTCGTTATGCTCTGTACGGAGTCTCATGGGGCCCGCGCAGGCGCATCCGTCCATGACTTGGCCAGGGTCGCCCCCAACACGAGCAGTCCACCAAGCAGTGCCCAGTTCGAGGGAAGCTCCGCGTGTAGCATCCAAGCCCAGACCGGATTGAACGTGGGTTCGATCATGAGCAAAAGAGAGGCTTCGAGCACCGGAACATGGCGGATGCCTGCCGTGATCAGGATGTAGGCCAGGCCGATCTGCACGGCGCCCAGATAAATCAACCAGGTGATGTCGGCGCCCGTTGCTCCTTCGACCGGAAGCGCCATGGGGAGGCAGACCGCGAAGGCGACCAGGTTTCCAATCACGACCGGAGCAAGGTTCGGAGCGTCCTGCTTTCTGGAAAGG
>JAQWOM010000052.1 GCA_029245865.1 Planctomycetota bacterium | reverse complement strand
CAGGAAATCATCGTGATGAACAGCGATGACACCCTGCACAACGTGCACACCCACCCGGACAAGAACCGCCCGCAGAATATTGCACAGCCCGCCGGCTCCTCACCTCGCGAACTCGATTTGAAGAGAGCGGAGGTCATGGTGCGTGTGACCTGCGACATTCACCCCTGGATGACCGCCTGGATAGGTGTCGTAGACAACCCGTTTTTCGCTGTCACCGGACCGGATGGCACGTACCGTTTTGATGGATTACCACCCGGAGAGTTCACGCTGGGGGTCTGGCATGAACGACTCGGCCAGCAGGAGGTCACCGTGGTGCTCGATGCTCATGGGAATGTCACCGTTCCCGAGGTTGTCTTCAAATCCTGAGCGTTGCTGTCGCGCGAGTTTCCAGAAGGTTCTGAACGTCGACGGCCCGCCCGAGAATCTCTCGGACGGGCCGTCGGTGTTTACCGCAGAGCCTTTGACAGCCCTTGGTGTGAGGCTGTGATCAGCTTGTCGGTTTCCAGTCTTTGCCGACCGAGGGGCCGATTTTGTGGATGAAGATCCAGGCGACGAACATGCCAAGCACTGTGACGACAGCTGCGTTCACGAGGAACGGCCCTGTCGTGGTCAGATGACTCGCGGCGCCCATGGCGAACAGAAGTGGAATCGACAGGTACGTGTTGACGCGCGAACAGTTCGTTGCGGTCTTGGCCCACGCGGCCTTCTCGGGCGGGTTTTCGCCCTTGATGGTGGCGCTGATGATCTTTTGCTGACGGGGCCAGATCATGAACCACACGTTGAAGGCCATGATGCTGCCGTACACGAAACCCATGGTGATCCACTGGCCACGCGTGACCTCGGTCATCCAGTGCATGGTTCCTTCAGGATCATCGCGAGCAAGGATGCCGTACGCGTACCAGACGCCCGTGATCCAGGTGAACGCTGCACCCCAGCGGAACCACCAGAGCGTGCGCGGCATGATTTGCACCAAGACCTTGGAGCGCACATCCGGCTCAAGCGAGTTCATGACGGCGCCGTTCATGTAGTTGTAGAACCAGAGCAGGCCGATCCAGGTGATGCCTGCGATGAAGTGGGCCCAGCGCAAGACCATTCCAAGGTCAAACAGTTCGAGCAGATCTTCCACGTCGTGCCTCCTTCGGTTGGCAGGGTGTGAGGGGCGCCCTTTGTCCGCGTTTGCCTGTGCGTCGAGGCGCTCGATCGCACGGAATCATGCCCCGAGCCACCTTTGAGTTCAATCGTGAGTTCAGGAGTTGGAGAAACGGTCCCGTGTTGAGATTTCAGGCTTTCAGGCCGTGAGCTATGAGTCGACCCGAAGGTCAGGCATCCATATGTCGCATCATGGATGCAGGGGGCATCGTATTGTGGGCATTCCGAATCACGTAGGAGGTCGCTTGATGCCATGGGTCCATCTGTTCCTGTCGGGAAGCAGGCTCTTGCTGCCCTTGCATGGTTAAGTCGAGACACATTGGAGTGATTATTCCGGCGCTGAACGAGGAAGCGTCTCTTGGTCATGTGCTCGCGGACCTGCCCTCCGGGCTTGCCGAGGTCATTGTGGCTGACAATGGATCATCGGATGGAACGGTCGGAGTTGCTTGCCAAGGAGGGGCGCGCGTTGTGGAGGCGACGCGCCTCGGATACGGCTCGGCATGCCTGGCGGGTATCGCGGCCTTGAGTGAGAAGGTCGACATCGTCGTGTTTCTCGATGCCGATTACAGCGATCACCCGAATGAACTGTTGCGAGTTGTGAAGCCGATTGTCGAAGGGCGTGCGGATCTCGTCATCGGGTCACGCGTCTTGGGTGACGCACAGCCAGGGTCGTTACTTCCGCAACAACGCTTTGGGAATTGGCTTGCGACGCGGCTTATTCGGTTGTTGTTCGGACACCGTTACTCGGATCTAGGTCCCTTTCGTGCCGTGAGTCGATCGGCACTTCAACGACTCGCGATGCACGACCCGACTTATGGCTGGACTGTGGAGATGCAAATCCGAGCACTTCAGGAGGGCTTGGCCGTGACCGAAGTGCCGGTGTCTTATCGCCGCCGGATCGGGCGCTCAAAGATTGCAGGGACTGTCAAAGGAACCCTGGGAGCCGGCTTCAAAATTCTCGCGACCGTTTTTTTATTGAGGCTGCGTGGTGGCGCACCGTTGGTTCAGGAGCCGTTGAGCGACCAGTCGTAGTCCAGGTATTCCACATCGAGATCGGCTCGGTTGCGATTGATAAACGCAGCTTCTTGCGTGGGCGCATACTGAAGAACGAAGTCCACTACCTCAGACCCATTCTTTTCGAAGTCGCCCTCGAACCAGTCGAAGATTCGCGAGAGAAGAAGGGTGGGAGTTTTTCCGCCGAAGAAGCTCTCTTCGATTCTGGTCTGCATCCCTTTTTCCGGGTTGGCAAGAAACCCGCGGGTTGCCGACGCAAGCTGAGCGTCGAGATCCTCTGGAAGGAAGGCCTCTGGTTGAAGGTCAGGGCAACTGCGACTCGCGCATACAAGTGCGAAATGAATGCGTGGTTCTTGCATGGGGCGCAAGATTTCGTGCTCTATCTCATCCAGGCTGTAACTGCGGCCAGATATCAGCCAGCGCTTGTCTTTCCAGCGTTTGCTCGAGGAGATGTCCTTGATGCTTTCGATGCGCCCAAGGTGTTCCAGAATCAGTTCGAGGGTGAATGCGTTGTATGCATTGATCCAGAAGGCAAGTTTTGCATTTCTGTCGAGCGAGTTCGGGTCAATCGCAGAAAGCTCCTCGAGGTATTTCTGGAGTCGGGGACGCTGTTTCGCGAGTGCTGTGTAGTTGACGACGCCGAGGCTCACGGTTTCACGTAAAAGTTCGTCGTAGCTTTCGTGGATGCTTGTGCGGTTTCCCGAATCTTCTCCGGTGACTAGAGAGGAGCCCTGTGCGTCTGTCGTCTCAGCTTGTTCCGGAGTGGGGGCAGCAGAAGACTGAGCGTCTGCACTGTCGCAAGCGAAAGGCATGCAGCACACGAGGCTTACGAGAAGCTTCTTGCGTATATTCATGCACGGATTCCGCTCGGATTAAATCGAAGCATGATCATGCGACAGGAGTCTGTGTTTCGTTTGAGATCTTAGGTTGACCTGGTGTGTCCGGTAGGCGCGAAAGCACTTCCGATTCTGAAGAAGCGAGAGACCGTTCACGCGACTCCCGTATCGAATAGATAGCCACCGTGGCGAATCCGGCTGCATAGAGAAGCAAAAAAGGTGAGAACAGCCGATAGCCACCGTTCAGATGCAGGACGCATCCTGCAGCGGTCCAGCATGCGAGTCCAATCTCTGCGAAGGGAAGTCGGTCTGGTGGCAAAGAATACGCGCCATGGACGGCCCGTTGTTGCCCAACGACGCGACGTTTTGGAGTGCGAACAAATTCAGAGGGCTTGCCCCAGAGTGCCTGGGCAACGGCGACACTGTTAGAGAGGGCGATGCCGGTGCCCACGAGCATCAATGTTGGGAGCGAACGAAGAGTGCGTCGGGAGCGCCTCCCGAGAGCTTTTTGGGAGATCACATAAAGGGTTGTGGGTCCGCAGGTCCCGATGAGCAGGCAGGCCGCCATAAGGCTGCCCATTCCGGCCGTGGAGGCGGTCGGAAAATGGACCGGAACAGAGAGCAACGCGACGATCAGCATCAGTGGGTGGATCAGGTAGTGCGTGAGATGCATGACAGCCTGGATTTTGACCGTCCACCGAAGGTCAGCTCGCAGGACTCGTCCGAGGAGCTTGCGAGCCGTCTGGATGGAACCCTTGGCCCAGCGGCGCTGTTGGCTTTTGAATGAGGCCATGTCCGCAGGGATCTCTGCGGGAACGCCCGTGGTGAGCAAGAACTCGATTCGCCAGCCCTTCAACTGGGCGCGGTACGAAAGATCGAGATCTTCGGTCAGCGTGTCGCCCTCCCACCCTCCAGCTTCATCAATGGCCTGTCTCCTCCAGATGCCGGCCGTGCCATTGAAGTTGAGGAACCAACGACTCCAGGACCGTGCGGCTTGTTCCACTCCGAAGTGTCCATCGATGGCGAGTCCCTGGAGTTTGGTCAACGCGTTGTAGTCGCGGTCAAGGTGTTCCCAACGACATTGCACGACACCTATATCTGGTTTGTTGAAGAAGGGGGCTGTGCGTTCTAGAAAGTCGGGCCCAGGAACAAAATCAGAATCAAAAATAGCAATCCACTCGCCGCGAGAAATCGCCAGCCCTTCCGCCAGGGCTCCCGCTTTGTAACCGGTGCGTTGCGGGCGGTGAAGGTGGGCGATGTCGACACCTTGTGAGCGAAATCGAGTCACAAGTTTTGCAATGTGTGCCGTTGTTTCGTCGTTCGAGTCATCGAGTACTTGGATCTCAAACCGATCGGGTGGATACCGGATGGCGCATGTGGACTCGATCAGCCTGTCGATCACCAAGCGTTCGTTGTACACGGGCAATTGCACTGTCACGAAGGGCAGTTCATTCGACTCGGCAGTGGAGGCGTCCTGTGTCGATTCAAGTTCTAAGGTTCGGCGCCGCCGAAGTCTCATGAACTGTAAGGACAACACGTAGCAGTTGAGTCCGTACACCGCGAGGGCCCCGATGGCGAGCCAGTAGGCCGTGAGGATCAGTGTGTTCATGAGGTCGTGCAACTCGTGTGTTTAGGTGCAAGGGGGCGTGGCAGATTAACTGTGCTGATCAGTTCGCCCAGACAATCGTTTCCAGGCAACGAGTGCGAGCCAGACAAATAAGGGCGTGTACTCCAGAACTTTGATCGCAGGCCACTCGACCCACTGTCCAGTTTGCTGAATCTCGAGTTGTGGGAGCCATGTGAGCGCTGTCGTGCCGCTGAGCAAGATCCACCCCCACCACGGAAAGAAACAGAGGAAGGGGATCAAGATCACCAGATACCAGGGGTGGATGGTGGGCAGGACAAGGAGGAGTGTGCCGAGAAGCAGGGCGCATCCATGAAGTGGATTGCTTTCGCGGCGCCGGATGACGGTGAGTGCGACGACAGACCAGACAGCGGCCATGGCGATGCGAGCGCCTTGCGGCGAGAAAAGCGATCGCGCGATTGCATACAGCGAATCGTTGGTGTGCATCTGTGTGCCGAAACGTTGTATAGATCCAAACATGGCGAGCTTTCCGTCGCCTTGGGCATCCGGAATGAGAAAAGGAAGGCTCAGTGCGGCAAAGACAAAGATCGCTGTTGCTGCCATGCGCATCAGGCTCTGGCGATTTTCCGCATTCGTGGAATCGCGTGCCATTCTGGATGCGAGGAGAGCGGGGAAGACGGCGAGGGCGAAGCCCTTTGCAAGAACGGAGCACGTGAACACTGCTGTAGCTGTCGTGGGTGCTCGGCGCATGAAGAGCAGCAATGCAAAAATCAGGAGCGCGGCAGCAACGACGTCGTGATGGCCCTGGTTCGCCGTGGCGAAAATCGTGAGAGGGTTCCACGCATAGATCAAAAGGCGCGAGGCCGGGAGACCGCATAGTGACAGCAGTGCAAGCAAGGCGATGCATAACCCGGCTTCCGCAAGCAGGAAGGAAAGCTTGAGAGCCCATGCCTCGGGAATGATCCCCACGACGAGGCGTTGCCACCACTGCATGAAGGGCATATAGATCGCAGGCCAGTCCGGATGGTTGATCTCAGAATGCTCAGGCGCGCTCAGTGCCAGGTGCGCGAGATCTGGGGAATCTGGCGAAAGTCGATAGGGGTCGTGGCCTGCAGAGAGGACTCGCCCCTCCCACAGATATCGATGCACGTCGTCGGAAGGGGTGGCTGGCAAAGCGAGCAACCGGCAGCAGACAGCGACCGCAATCAAGATGCCCAGGCTCCAGGTCCGTCCATGGCGTTCGTCTGAAAGCATCCGGAAGCAAGCCAGGGCGTAGGCGCAGAAGGCCAGCGAGAAGCAGGCGAGCGAGGCCACGGGATGCGCGACGACTGGGTCGCAGGCAGCGAGTCCGATCGAAGCGGCCACGAGGACAGCGCCGAGGACAGTTGCGGAGGTCCGGGATGACAGCACGTGGTGGTCGCAGGGTGTCGGGGGAGGGGCAGGACGCCGTTTCAGTGGTCCTGGTGATCGTCAATCCTAATGTTCTGGCTGCGGGATTCGTGCCTTCATGTCGGTGGGCGATTGCAGGGAAGGATCGATTCCATGTGTCGAGATCTGCAGCACGTCAGTGATAGGCTCTGCGCGCGGTCCATGCTCGGTCTTCTTGATGTGCCGACGGCATGAGCAATCGCCTGACCAGAGGGATTGACATGAGCTCACTTGTAAAACTGGAACGTACTGAAGGCGTCGCCTGGCTGACATTGAATCGGCCGGAGATCATGAACGCACTGTCGTTTCAGACGCTTCAAGAACTCCGCTCACACATTGCAACCTTGGCTGAGGACCGTGCAACTCGGGTTGTGCTCGTGTGTGGAAGTGGGCAGAAGTCTTTTTGTGCGGGAGCCGACCTGAAGGAGCGGGTCGGGTTTACCGAAGAAAAGACACGCGAGTTTGTTGCGCTGATTGGCGACACGTTCACCGACTTGGCTCGCCTGCCGCAGCCGACAATTGCTGTGATGGGTGGTGTGGCTTATGGAGGGGGTCTCGAGCTTGCCCTGGCATGTGATATGCGCATTGCCGCAAAGGGAGTGAAGATGGGTTTGACGGAGACGTCACTTGCCATCATTCCCGGAGCTGGGGGGACGCAACGCCTTCCCGCGGTTGTGGGAGTGGCACGAGCGAAGGAAATGATCTTGGCCGCCCAGAGAATCGATGCGGACGAAGCCTTGTCGATGGGGCTTGTGAACCGCGTTGTTGGTGGCGAGTCCTTACGGGACTCGGCATGTGAGCTTGCAGAGGCAATCGCAGCTTGTGGTCCGCTGGCTGTGCGAGCTGCCAAGGCCGCCATCGATGTTTCACAAATGGGCGGCGAACTGGAGGAGCGTTTGCTGCGCGAGCGGCAGCTCTATCTCGACGAGGTCTTACCTTCGAGTGACAGGTTGGAAGCGCTTGCGGCGTTTCGCGAGAAACGGAAACCTGATTTCAAGGGGGAGTGAGCACGCGAGGCGTGTTTACTTGAGTCGCTTGCTCGTCTTGCCACTTCCCATGAAGACTCGGTCGGGGCTGGCAGCGAGAAAGGTCCCCTTGGCTGCTCTGGGAGCGAAGTAGCCGTTTTTATCGACTTTCCCTGCAACCAGGACCGACAGTGTTGCGATGCCCTGGAGCGAAGCTTCGGCAGGGATCCACTCTCCATGGTATCGGCGCTTCTTGGTGTCGCCGTTGTAGAAGCTTTCGGTTCCTGAAAGAACGACTGTGTCTGTTCCGAAGAGATCGACGAGGTCCTCTTTGTCCTCATCTTCATCGGTCAGGAAGTGAAGCATGAGTGACTGTTCGCCCGGTTGAATCGAGAGGACGGCTTCTTGTTTCATCAAATTCTTACTGTGGCCGTTGTGAGCGAAGATGCCTCTGGCTGCGAACTTGAAGCGAAAGGGTGAGAACGCAAGAGCGGCGGGAGCCTTGGTGTTTTTGGCACCGCCGATGGTCCGGTCTAATGCGCCATCTTGTTCGAACACCATGACGTTGTCCGTGCCACGTGACACTACATAGAGGAGGCCGTCTGGCCCGAGAGCGATGTCGCCCGGGTTCTCAAGCGCTGTTGATCCGGCCACTTCGTCGATCAGCACGCCCTCCCCATCCAGAATCAGGATGCTGTTGGTGGAAGGAGAAGTGACAAACGCGTGTCCGTCTGAGTTCAAGGCCATGCCTCCTGCACCAACCAGGCCTGAGAGCCTGCCTCGCTCGTCAAGGAGTGTGCCAGAGGGATCGAACTCGTGAAGAGTTCCGACGTCAGAGGAGGCCACCAGCAGGTGTCCTTCAGGTGAGAATGTCAGGGCGCAGGGTGATCCCATGCCACTGCCCGCGCCGATCGAATCGAGAAAGGTGCCGTCGCGAGTAAAGACGAAGATGCTCTGGGATCCGCCATCGCCGACGAACAGCGAGCCGTCTGGTCCAATGGCGATCCCTCGTGGTGAGGTGAGGCCGGCACTGGCGCCAAACGCGAGAAGCAGTTGGCCGGACGGAGAAAAGACGCAGATGTCGTTGCTTCCGTGCGAAAGCGCGTAGAGCAATCCGTCGGGGCCGAACGCCAGGCCTGACGGATCTGTGAGCGTCGAGAACTGGCCAAGGGTCTCCTTGAGATTTCCCTTGGGCGCGTACACCTGAATGGTGTCTTTGTCCTGCGAGGCCACGAAGAGGTGCCCCGCGGGAAATTCGGAGGCAAGGGGCGTGGAAACCAGCACGCACAGTGCGAGGCATGAAAGTGGCAGTGACCGAAGGGTCATGGGGCAATCCGAGGCAGAGATAGAAGGGCAGCTTCTAACCCTTCGGTCCCGCTGTGGGATGACCTGAGAGGGACTCTAGAAGACGAAACCTGCTGCGAAGTAGTAGGTCAGGTCGCTTTTCTTGTCGCCTGGATCTGGCTTCGAGTTCCGACTTTGCTCTGCGCCGATTTTGACAGTCCATGGGGCATCGGCGACGAGCTTGAAGCGGTATTCGGCACGTGTGATTGATTGGTATCCGCCGTCATCGTCAAGGACTGGATACAACTCTGCGCCAGCACTGAAGCTTTGTGCTGTGTTGATCTGAAGAAAGTACTCCGTACCCAGGGCGGCTTCAGGTCGCCAGGACGTTTCTGTGCCACTCCTGTCCTTTGCTGTCGCCATACCGATACGTCCGGTCCAGCGCTCCTGATCCGTTTCAATCCACGGGTAGGCGCCGCCCGCTGAGATTCTGTAACGACGTTTGAAGGTCATCAGTGTGTCGTCGTCTACGTACCCTTGGATGTACGGCCGCCACTTGGTCTCGTCGAGAAACCACTCGCGGCGAGCTTCGGCAGTCTTGCGATTGACCGTGGTGTCCGTGGACTTGTTTGAGCCGGAGCTAGATTCTGCCAGGCTGCGTTCATAGCTCATTCGATACGTGTCGATGGCGCTCTCGGTTTCCCGACGAGCATTGAACTCCGAGTACATGTTCTGTTCATTGTTGTTGCCGGACTTGCCCGTGATGGAAAGGTCGAAAGAACCACTCCACGGGCTCTTGATCTTAACCACCTCTGCGGGTGGTGGCTCGGGCGGTTTGATCGAGTCTCTGCGGATGCGTATGAGACCCAGATACTCATTGTCGATCAAAATTTCAGAGGCGCTTTGCTCAAGCAACTTGCCTGTGATGCGATCGCCGTTGATCAAGTCGATGGTCACGTCTGTTCCGACCTGTTTCGCTTCTTGTGCGTGCGTCGTTGCTGTCGCGAGAAATGTTGAGAGCAGCATCAACGCAATCAATGAGGTGAATTTCACAATGGCTCGCCGGATGGGGGCTCTTGATGGACGTGAGTCGCGACGCAGGGAGACATGCCTTGAGCCAGCGGTCTCTGGTTTTGCGGGGAATCTAGTCATGGCGCTCTGTGGAAGGGCTTTGAGTGTTTCATGTGCCTTCGGAGCCGCTCTGTTCTGGGGTTAGATCCCGCGTAAGCGTCCGACCGGGTGAAGTTTTCCTGCAAGTGGGGCTGCGTAGTTGATGAAGGCTTTGGTGACGCCATTACCCGCTTTGTTCAAGAAATTGGCGGGCATGACCTTGGTGAACTTGGCCACCTTCTTCAGTGGAGCGAGTCCTGCCGTGCAGCGATAGCGTTTGCCTGCAGCGCGCTTCAGCACCACGGTTCCGCTCTGTTGAGAAGCGGCGAAGCCTATCGCTGCCTGGCCAACCATGCGAGCTTCTTTGGCGTCAGAGTCGCTCCAGCAACCCGCGAAAGACCGCTGCAGGTAGCCGAAGGTGTCTGCGCGGACGCGAGCCCCGGGGAGTGCTTTTCTGACGAGTCCAGCAAGGTGGTCGCCCAGAGCTCCAGAGCCACTTAACTGCACATTGCCATGAGCGTCTCGTTCGGCCTGCGCGACTATTTTTTCGGCGATGGTCTTGCCTCTTTGATCGTGAATCCCCTCGCTGACGGCAACGAGGCATCGGCCGCGTTGCTTGTAGATTCGTTTGACATCCGCAACGAATCGCCGTTCATTGAAAACGGCTTCGGGCACATAGACCAGATGAGGCCCGTCATCTTCATGGACGCGACCCAGGACGGAAGCCGCTGTAAGGAACCCCGCGTGGCGTCCCATGACGATGTTGATCTTCACGCCCATGAGCGATCGATTGTCGAGGTTGTCGCCCATGAAGGCCTGTGCAACGAACTTGGCGGCACTCCCAAAGCCAGGGCAGTGATCTGTGATCTTGAGGTCGTTGTCGATGGTCTTCGGAACATGGAAAACCTTGAGCGAATAGCGCTCGGCGCGTGCGCACTCCAGGAGGATATTGGCTGTTTCTGCTGAATCGTTGCCGCCGATGTAGAACACGTACCGAATGTCACGTTTCCGAAATGTCTCGAACATGGCGAGGCATTCCTCGCGCGTCGGTTTTTTGCGCACGGAGCCCAGGGCGGCGGCGGGGGTCAAGGCGACCTTTTCGAGCACGGCCTGGCTCTGGTTGTCGAGGCGAATGAGGTCATCCGCGAGAATCCCGGCGACTCCATGCCGAGCTCCGAACACCTTGTCGATAAAACCGCATGTTCGCGCGGCTTCGAGGACGCCGACCAGGGACTGATTGATCACGGCTGTGGGGCCGCCTGACTGCCCGATCACGGCATTTCCCGGTTCGGATGCCCCGGAGGGCGTGCCTGGTCGCTTGGAGCCCGTCCGGGGTGCCTTGCGGCGTGCTGAGGAGGCCTTGGGCGGCGATGGTTGGCGATCGGCCTTTGAGGTCGAGGAGCGGCGTTTGGCCATGGGGCGATCCAAGAAAATGGAAGTGAGAAGGGGGGGGCTGGGACGTGTTTCTGAACGTGGGCTTGGCCAGTGATAGGTACCGGCCCTCAAGATGTCCAGGGTCGGGTTTTCGGCCGGGTCCGCCGTGCAGACTTTGCGCACACATTGACACCTTGAGGCGGGGTTTCTACGTTAATCGACCCTCGTGCGGCGACCTGTACCGGTGTAGTTCATCGGTCCCTGCCGTGGGCCCGGTCCCGGAATGATTTAGATGAGCAAGCCCCGCTGGATCGACGGGGGGGTCTTCCGCACCCTCCGCTCGGCCACCCGAAGCAGAAAACTCGTGGTGATCGTGGGCCCGGCCTTCGGCTCGGCTGAGATCTCCTCTCGCCTCGCTTTGAAAGAAGCACTTGGTGATGGCGACCGAGCGTCTTTGGCAGACGATCCTCGGACCAAGAGTTCGTCGAATGAAGCTTTGCAGTCGGTTCACTTGTTGCGTCAGCCATGCGTGGTGACGACCGCAATCGATGACGTGCTCGGAGCATCCTTTCCGGAGGAGCTTGAGACGGAGATGCGTCACTTTGGCCCGGACAGCAAGGGCCTGGCGAGTGTCTTTGACCGCAAAGATGCAGGGGTTGTTCACCTTCACGGACAGGCAGCCGATCCCGGGACTCTGAGTCTGACAGCCAAGGATCGTCGGGCGCTGACGCGCACGGACAGCCGGTACAACGCATTTCTCCGGCAGATGTTCTCGCGGACAGTCCTCTTCGCGGGATTCAAGCTCGATGACCGGGGGCTGAATGAATTGCTTGAGGACGTCACGCGCGTGTTCAACGGCCATGTGCCGGCGAGCATCGCCCTGGTGGAAAATGGGGCTGCTGACCCAGCGGTTGCGCTCCGGGCAAGCATGCATTTTGGGATGAGTTTCGTGGAGTTCCCCAGAAGCGTGGGGACTGAGGCTGCGTTGTTGGAAGTCAGCCGGCTTCTGGAAGAGCTTGAGGTTCCGAAGCCCGCCACGGGCAACCCCCCGCGAGGTTTCACCGAATTGACCGAGGATTTCCGTGCCTCGGTGCCCGCGGCTACCGCCGAGGAACTGCGACGATTCGACGATGGGGATGCCGGGAGCTGGGGCCCCGTCAAAGACGGAGTGCTCGTTGCCAGGAGTTCCGCGCAGCCCGTCGAAGAAGCTCTTCTGGGCGAGGTGCCTGAAGGCAAGGTGCGGCTGGTTCTTGTGCGAGGAGCTGCTGGAGACGGAAAGTCCACGCTCATGCGCAAAACGGCCTGGGATCTGGCCTGCAGCACTTCGGACAAGAAGCACACGCGCATCTTCTGGCGAGAGAGCGGCTCGGGTCTTCCCGATGTCTACGTTCCCGCTGAAGCTGACGACGCGGTGGCTGTCTTTGTGGTGGATGATGCAGACGAACTCGAGCACCTACCCGGGCTCTTGCAGAATCTTGCGTCCACCGGCAAGGGGAAGGCGCGATTCCTTCTGGCTGCGGACAGCGGATGCTGGGAGCGGTCGGGATTGGATCACCGCATACGTCGGTTCGTAGATGCTCTGGACGTGGAGTTGGTCGGGGTGGATGAGGCTGAAGCGGCCTCGCTCGCCGAGGGCCTCCACGAACGGGGTCGACTCGCTGGTGATGGAACTGCGGCAGAGGCAGCCTCGGGACTCGCCACTTCGGATGCCTCGCTGTTCGGCCGGAAGGTGCGCGCCTGCGAGGGTGTGGATCTGGCCGAGAGCGTGGCCAAATCGTTGAAAAAGCTAGGGGCCGGGCCGGAATCTGAGTCTTTGCGAAAGGCTTATTTTGGAGTGGCTCTTGTTCACCAACATGGGATGTCACTCGGACTCGAGCATCTGGCCAAGTTTCTGGGGGTCAACAGCTCGGAACTGGCCGAGAGTGTGATCACGCCACTGAATCGTTTGGTTGTCATGAGCGACGGCGGGGCCTTGCGGACACCTCACCCCATGGTTGCGACGGCAGCCGTGGCGGCCTTGGAGCCCGACGAAGCCACCCGCGATGAACTCCTGATTCAACTTCTGAAATCCTTACCTCAGGACGGTGATCAGGATCCGAAGGCAGTCCATGCGCCGTCAGAGCTCATCCGAGCCCGGCGTCAGCAGCCCCTTCCGCCGCTGACCCTGGGGCGTTTCTTTGAAGCCGGCGAGCCTGCTGCCGCCCAGGACCGACAGTTCTGGTTCGACAGAGGGCGATACGAGACGGACTTTGCGCGCTGGGATCAGGCTCTGTCAGCTTTTGATCATGCGCTCTGGAAACGACCTGGCGACCTGCGGGAGAAGGAGCACAACGCGCTGGTGCATGCCAACCGGGCTCGTTGTTTGTTGTCGCTCAACCGAAAAAAGGAAGCTCTGAGAGCTGTGGAAGAAGGACTTCGTCAGTCTTCCCAAGATGGTTCTCTTCTGCGATTGCAGGAAAAGCTTGGTGGGCGCCGTCGGCCACCCGCAAACCGCGGTGGATCGCGAGGGGGCGCTCGTCGGGGTGGTGGAGGAGGCCGTTCCGGAGGCGGCGGCGGACGAGCCGGCGCGGGGACAGGACAGGGCGGACAGGGCGGACGGCGTGCTTCGGGCGGGCCCTCTGGCCCAGGCCCTTCAGGCCCTTCAGGCCGGCCAGGTGGCGGCCGGGCCTGATCTTTGGCCCAACGGGCCCAACGCGGAGTGCTCGGTGGAACGTGGCTCCTGGCTTCAGCGGTTGAGAGCCGGGTTCCTGACCAGGCTCAGACCGAGAAGGAGCTTCCGCAGCCGCAGGAATCGGACGCATTGGGGTTGTTGAACACGAACCCACGCTTGTTCACGTCGTCATTGAAGTCGACGACCATGCTGTCCAGATAGGGTGCCGCATCGGCACCCAAGAGGACCTTCAGACCTTTGTAGTCCGCGATCTGGTCGTCCTCCTGAGACTCCTTGTCGAACGTCATGACATAGGAGAAACCGCTACAACCGCCTCCAGAGACGCCAAGCCGCAAGCAGGTGCCCTCATCTGCCTGTTGATCGGTGAGGATTCGTTTGACCTCATCGACGGCTGCATCTGTGAGACGGATCATGGTGAGATTCCTGTTGCTGAGGGCGTGGTTGAAGCCGAACTCTAGTGACGCCAGACCTTGGAGACCTCTGTGGCCTCAAAGCGTCGCTGCGTTTCACTATTGGGGTTGATGATGACACCTCGCTGTTGAGTCGAGTTGTAGAGCATACCGCCCCGGATGATCTCCCCGTCCTTGAAGAACAAGGTTGCCACGTCCCCGGCTTCGATGCTGTCTAGCTTCGCGCTCAGTTCAAGTGTGGTCATGATCCTTTGTCTCAAATGAAAAAATGAAATCTTGACGCCTGACTCCTGTCGTCCTGCGTCAGTAGTAACTGATGCCTCGGGTGCCCATCGGAAAGTCTCTTCTCCGGTGGGGCCGAGCCTGTCTGGTACTCCTTCTTTCTAGCCCGAAAGCAAGTCGAGCAACCTACCACACGATTTTGGGTCCGGCTACAAACAGACGCGAAAGGAGATTTGGCGCGTGAGGACGAATCAAAGAATGTCCATGGACGGGCCGCAAGGGCTTCTCCCGGGCCAATTTCGGCATAACAGCTTGCCAGGAGGCTGTCTGGCAAGGCTCTCGCCTTGCGTTGGATAGCGTCTGAAAGCCATAAAAGTGACACGACTTCTGTGAGTAAAAACCCATGCATGACCTGACGCGCCGGCTGGAATTTTCAGCCGCTCACCGCCTCCACAGCTCTGCTTTCACGGCGGAGGAGAACAGAACCCTCTACGGGGTCTGCAACAATCCTCATGGGCATGGGCACAATTACGTCCTCGACGTCACCCTGCGTGGAGAAGCGGATCCCGTCACGGGCATGGTCATGGACTTGAATCGTCTCGCCGTCCTGCTGGATGAGGTGCTGTTCTCTGTGGTCGACCACAAGCATCTCGATCACGATGTCCCCTGGCTGAAGGGGCAGGTTTCGACGGCCGAAAACGTGGTTGCGGCCATGTGGGGGCAACTGGCCGAGCCACTCGGGCCGCTGCTGTACAGGATGCGGCTCTACGAGTCAGCGGCCAATTTTGTCGACTACTACGGTCCCGGGCGAGAGGCCTGAGGCTCCTCAGCCATCGGGCCAGTGGTCGAGCGGCGTTCCTTCAGGAATCTCGAAGTCGCTGGCGTCGCCATCGACATAGCCGAGAGCTTGGAGTTCCTCGAGGCGGCTTTCGTCCACGACGATGCTGCCACCGGCGTCCTCCTTGTCGAGGGCGTCTCGGTTGTGGAACGCCTGTCCAAGCGAGTGCTTCAACTTGGCGGCGGCAGGGGCCGAGAAGTCCGCGGTCTCGAAGACACTGATCGTTTCGCCGGGATCCTCAATGAGGTTGTAGGCATCGAGCCGAGCTTCGGTCGCATGGAAGATCACACTGGAGTTCTCGTTGCGCAAGGAGGCCTTGTAGTCGCCTGGGAACATCACGCGTTCAGAAACCACCGGTTTGCCGTCCGTGTGCCCGGTCATCATGGCGCTGACAAGTGAGGTGCCCGCCATGGTGGGGGGGCCTTCGATGTCGAGCAACTCAAGCAGTGTGGGCATGATGTCTATGAGGCTGGCCATGCCCGTGACCTCGGTCCCCCCCAGGGCACCCCCTGGAAGCCGGATGATGCACGGGACATGCAGGTGTTCCGAGAAGAGCTGGTCATGCTCAAAGTCGCCGTGCTCGAGAAACTCTTCACCGTGATCGGCGACGATGACAACGATCAAATTGTCGAGTTGCCCGCTTTCCCGTAGCGATTCAATCATGCGTCCTAGCTGGGCATCCGTGTAAGCAATCTCTCCGTCGTAGAGGTCTGAGAGATACCGGGCTTCGTTTTCGTCAAAGTTCTCTTTTCCGTACCAGTAGGCCTTCGTTTCATCATTGCCGGGCCCTCTGTTCATGATGGACCACTGCTTGTTGAAGGGCAGGTCTCGGTACAGCGCCACCCGGGCCCCGATAAGAGGGCTGGGAGAGGGCGCGAAACGCTTCTCGTACTCGGACGGCGGGAGGTAGGGGCCGTGAACCTGGTAGGTGTGCATGAAGACAAAAGGTGGTTGGCCCGCTTCCTGTGCTTGATCAAGACGGTCGAGTGCGCGGTCGACGACTCGCTTTATATCCCACAGAGCGGATTCGAACCGGTTGCGAAAGCCGCGCGCGAAGCCCATGTCCGGCTGGATGTTGCCCCCACCGGCGATGCAGGCATTCCAATATCCGTTGCGGTTCAGGATTTGCGCGATTGTGAGCCTGTTTTTGGCGAGGGCAGGTGTCGAGAGCCCGAGCCTTTTGGACTGATTGCGCACCTTGTGCACCGTGGGCAGCAAAGAGGTGAAAAGACTCATGTGTGCAGAGGCTGTCTTGGGCGAGTTGCTGTACATCTCGGTGAACAGCACCGATTCCTCGGCGAGGGCGTCGAGATTCGGGCTGGTCCCGCGGTCGTATCCGTAGCAGCCCAGACGGTCGGCTCGCAGCGTGTCGATAGAAATCAACAGCAGGCCTGCGCCAGGAAAGGGAGGAGCCTCTTGGGACGTGCGGCTGCCGTCGGAGCAGGCGACGCCGAGGAAGAGTGCGAGGCATCCCGCGGTGAGCAGACTTTTCATTCGCTTGCCGTGCTACGCCCGCCCATGAACAGTCCCATCAGCAGCAGGACGGAAAGCACAAGACTGCCCGTCACATCGAGAGTGGCCCAATTCTCTTCACTGGTTCCTGATGCGTTCTGGGTATTGGCGCCCTGCCGGCGCCTCCCGCTGCTGTTTCGAGTTCCTCCTCCGCTTCCTGAAGTGGGCTGAGGGATCTCGACGGATTGCAGAGTGGCAAGGAGTTCTGGCCAGACGAACGCCCAGTCGCCATCGAGGGCCTCCATACGCAAGAGCGCGTATTGCGGTGGCTCGGTTGAGATGGGCAAGAAGATGTCCGTTTGACGGATAGCGGCGCCGTCGGGACGTATGCGCACGCCTTCGACACGCATGCCGTACTTGAAGTCTGGTGGTGTGAGGTTTTGCTCCTGGTCCACGGAGATGCCCATGGTGACCGTCACGGCCTCTTTGAACTTGTCAACCGACGAGAAGGGGTAGGGCCCGTCCATGAGAAGCAGAGAGATGTTCCGCTCTCGACCCGTTGCATCCCGCCAGCGGTGTTCGTGCTTGAGGTCGCCATCCGGGGTTTCGGATCGCGGGTTGTTCATGAAGTCTTCAATGGGTCGACCGCTGGCCTTGGCCTGCTCCTCGGCTGTGGTGAGGAGCATTCCGTTGGGGAGTGTCATCGAGTATTCGAAGTCCGGGTCGACGAATTGATCTTGGGCGGTCAATGCCGGAATGACGAGGCACAGAGCAATCAGGACGCGCATGGTAGGACCCAGTCGGGGTTCAAAATCTGATCGAGGCCCCTGAATTCGAAACAGGTTCATGGGCCAGGGGTTATTCGAGCAATTCATGATAAGACATGGCGCCCGAAGCTCCCAGAGCCGCGGCGGCATGAATGGGGCCAGAACGGTCCCAGAATGTCGTCGGGAAGTGGGGGCGGCTCGATAGGATAGGCCTTCCATGTCTGCTCCGTGGTCGATTGCTCTGGCATACGCTGTCGGTTGCATTTCGTTTGCCTCCTTGGCGGCGCATCTGCGCGGCGTCGATATCCGCTCCTCCGGAAGCGGTAATCCTGGAGCTACGAATGTCGGTCGCGTGCTCGGTCGAGGCTGGGGCCTGGCTGTTCTTGTGCTCGATGTGGCCAAGGGTTTCGTTCCCGTGTGG
>JAQWOM010000051.1 GCA_029245865.1 Planctomycetota bacterium | reverse complement strand
CGATTGGCTGACAACGGGCATTCTCTTGCGCGCCGTGCGACGCACGAGTAGCAGTCTAGACGACGAAGTGGTTGCGAAGCTGCACGGGCCGATCATCAAGACGGTGATTCTTGCCGGTCTCTGGATCGCGAGCAGTGTCTTGCCGTTAGAAGCTGCAACACTTGTGTGGATTCACCGACTCATTGCCACACTCATTCTCGTGGTTTGGGCTGCGGGATCACTGCGCATTTTGGATCTGGTGTTGCGTCTCATGTCGGGGCAGGGGGCGCGTTTTCATGCTGTTGAACCCCGCACGCTCCCCTTGTTCAGCAATCTGGGCAAGCTGGTGTTGCTCGCCTTTGCAGCGTACTTGCTGATCGAAGTCTGGGATCTCAACCCCACGGGTTGGTTGGCCTCGGCGGGCGTGGCAGGAATCGCGCTGGGCTTCGCCGCAAAGGACACGCTAGCCAATCTCTTTGCGGGCGTGTTTATCATCGCGGACGGCCCCTATCAGGTGGGCGACTACGTGAATCTTGAGTCTGGCTACCGAGGGCGGGTGCAACAGATCGGATTGCGCTCGACGCGCATTCTGACGCGAGACGATGTCGAGATCACCGTTCCCAATTCGGTCATCGGAAACGGTGCCATCGTGAACGAATCTTCCGGAGCTCCGCGTTATCGCGTCCGGTTGAAGGTCGGTGTTTCTTATGGAACAGATATCGATCGCGTGCGAGAAGTGCTCAACGATGTGTCCAGGAAAATGGATGCAACCATGAACGATCCGGCGCCTCGCGTGCGGTTTCGCAGTTTTGGAGGCAGCTCGCTAGATTTCGAATTGCTGACGTGGATCCGTGAGCCAGAGCGGCGAGGCCGTATTCTGGATGCCTTGCACTGTGAGGTCTACAAGCGCTTCTCCGACGAGGGAATCGAGATCGCTTACCCGCAACAAGATCTGCACGTGCGGACAGTGCCCGAGAGCTGGAAACCAGCCGAATGAGCCGAGGCTTCTTGGCAGTCTCGGACTAACCTTCGACGTCGGGTAGCAGTGCAAATTGGGTGATGATGAACTTGCCCTCTTCGACGTGTCCGCTGACTCGTGCCTGGCGTATCGCGTTGCAAAAACCGTCGGTGGCGTGAGCATCTCCATGCTCATCGATATTCGTGCCGGTCGCAAACCACGCAGTGTCACCGACGCGCACGGCCAGGTCGCACCCGTCACCAGGCAAGTCAAACTGACACTGTCCACAGCTGGCATCCAGGATCGACGCCGTCAGAATCTCACCGCGGGTCAGATCTGCGGGGCCGGGAACGGTGAACACCTTTCCCGTGGATTTGGGTTCGGGTGACGTCACATCCTTTCGTTGGTAACGCACCTTCACCATCAAAAATGGTTCATCAAAAGTCAGGTGCCCGATTTGCTTGAACAACGTGCGTTGCTCAAACGTGTCGTCATTGATGAACTCGAACTCAAAGGTGTAGATCTGCTTGCCGTCGGGCGAATCGTCTTCACCTTGGAGACGAAGGATGCCGTTCTCTTCCATGGCCCCGGCTGCCGTCACCCAGTAGGTGCCCAGGGTGTCCATGCCCAGCAGGGTGTACTGCTTCAGTCGGCGGTCAAACCCCAGAAAGGTCAGGGTTTCGACCGGCATTCCCATGAGTTCGCCGGTGGAAGTGACCTCCAGGAATCGGTCGTCGAGGATCATCCTGCTCGAAGCGTCAACGGTCTGTGTCTGCGCGGGCATGCCCGGAGCCATTTGCATCGTGATGGTCATGGTCCACTCGCCGGCGAGCTTGGCGAGTTCGGCGTGCTCGGGGCCCGGCTGAGCGAGTTGCATGGCCCGCATCACGGCCTCCATGTCCGCGCCTGAAGCCCCCTCCTGTGGGGCCATGGCATGCGCACCGGGTGCCCATGTGATCAACATGGCGGCGATGAGTTTTCGAGCTGTCAAGAAAGGCAGAAGTGCCACCATGGGTCACCTGTCATCGGGACGTTTGAGAAAAGGTCTAGCGTGAGTTCAACAAGGCCTGATGAATGATGGAGGTGACCCGGCCGTTCTGCACGGTGAAGACGACTCGGTCGTTCATCATGAACCCGTTGCTGTGCACGAGAACTTTGAACGTCAAGCCGGTCTTGTTTTCACGAAGAGTGAGCCGATGCGCGACGTCGCCAAGTGCGTGATCGGCCACCTGCGAGCCAGCCACAGAGCCCACGCCGATGGCAATGCTCTTGCCGGTTCCACCTCCGACCAGGCTGCCGAGTGCGCCGCCCACCAGGGCTCCTCCGAGTTCCGAGCCAAAGGACGCCTTCTCCTGAACTTCGACGATGTTCACGATGGTGCCGTGGAGGGGCGTGACACCTGGGCTGCGGTCGAGGGATTCCTCGAGAACGGGTGGCGCACCACATCCCATGATCAGCATCAGCAAAAAACTCAGGGTGAGAGTGGAGGGGGCGTGTGGGGCTTGGGGCATCTCTGAGCTCCGGGTCGAAAAGATGGGAAGAGTCGCAGGAGCCGGAAATCCTAGGGTGAGGCTGCCCTGGCCGTCCAGTGGCCTGTCGGCACTCGGGGCGCCCCAAAGGCCCCCATGCCTCGGTCCAGTGGCCTTATGGGGCAGTGTTTTGCTAATGAGGCGAAGAGAGGAGGGATTTTCGTCGCTTTGGGCGCAGCGCCTCCCTAAGGTGCCCTGTCGCTCCAGACCCTGCGAAGTACGCGGCGAACTGGTCTCACCGGGCTCCGAGACATCGGGGATTGCCCATTCTCTTTAGCCGTGCGGCGATCTGGAGTATTAGCGCGAAGTTCAACCTGGGGGTGCTGGCGTTTCTCCCCAGGAAGCGACGCGAACCCAATGAGTTTTCGAAGAGCGCCGATTGCAGGACTCTTCGTGTTCTCAACGTTTGAGTAAGGGAAAGACTATGGGATACGACTTGCGTATCACTCGATCGACAGACTGGTCTCGTAATGCAGGCCATGAGATCAACAGTTCCGAATGGTTGGACTTGGTGGGATCTGATCCAGAGCTTGCTCTCGATCCCGACAACGGTCCCTACGCAGTGAACTGGACGTCAGGCTGGTTCGACTGGGCTGAAGGCAACATCTTTACGACCAATCCGACTCGCGCCACAGTGGCAAAGATGCTGCGCCTCGCAGGGCAGCTATCAGGAGGTCTCCAGGGTGACAACGGAGAGTTCTACGAGAGCGTGAGCGAATGGACTGCAGAGACGTTGGAAGCTCGGTCGGCAGAGTCGCCACAAGAGAAAAGGTGAGCCGAACGAGCCCCTGAGGGCGATCTCCGGGGGAGCGATCCGCCCGATGTGACGGCGCGACGGAGTTCGGGCATCATGGGCGTCCGTCGACCGGCGTGGGCCGGCCTGGCGATCAACGCAATGGACCCTTGAGTCGACTCCTTTGGGCGCGAATTCTTTCGGCGACCTGTTCCGCATGACGGCCTTTGGGGAGTCCCATGGTCCGAGCCTCGGCGTGGTGATCGACGGCTGCCCGGCTGGGATCGCGCTGTCGGTGGAAGACTTTCTTCCAGAGCTTGCACGACGCCGCCCAGGTCAGAGTGCTGTGACGACGGCACGCCAGGAGGCAGACGCGCCGACCCTCGAGTCAGGCGTTTTTCGCGGCCTCACGACCGGCATGCCCATTGCCATCATGGTGCGCAACGAAGGCCACCGGCCTGACGATTACAAGGAACTCGAACAGAAGTTGCGGCAAGGGCATGCAGACGAAACCTATGCCGGTAAGTACGGGCATCGTGATCATCGGGGAGGCGGCCGTTCTTCAGGGCGAGAGACCGTTTCGCGAGTGCTTGCAGGCGTGGTCGCGCGCAAGGTCTTGCCTGCAGATGTAGATGTGGTCGCTCATGCCCTGCGAATCGGTGAGCACGAAGCACAGACCTACTCGCGAGATGTCATTGAACAAAACGCAGTGCGTTGTGCAGACCCCGTTGTCGCGAGTGCCATGGAAGAAAGCATTCTGCAACTGAAGAAAGACGGAAACTCTATCGGAGGGTTGGTGGAGATTCGCGTGCACAACACGCCGCCTTTTCTGGGTGAACCCGTCTTTGCCAAGCTCAAGTCACAGCTGGCGCACGCGATCATGAGCATCGGTGCCGTGACCGGATTTTCATATGGAGCCGGCTTTGATACGGCGCGCATGACAGGGCTTGAGTACATCGAGAACCGAGACAACTTCGGTGGTCTGCTCGGAGGCCTTTCCACGGGCGAAGACTTGCGCTTGCTGGCCAGTATCAAGCCGACGACTTCGGTGGCGGATGTTGCGCGCCGCGGTCGACATGACCCGTGCATCGTGCCGCGGGTGATCCCCGTTCTTGAGGCCATGGTGGCCGTGGTGCTGGCGAATGCTTGGCTGACTGACCGTGCTCGGCGACCCGATCAACGCGGGGGGGGCTAGCGCCCCTTTTCGCGAGGTCGCCTGTGAAACGCAGCGCGGAGCTTCCCCAAGAAAGCAGAGCTGGGCCCAGAGCAGACTCACTCTCCTGACGTCCGTTTTCTTGAGGAGACTTTAGCCTTCGCCCGCCCTGCCCTCACGCCCGCTGGAACGCTTCCTCGAGTTGCTGGACGCGCTCATGGCGGAAAAGCGTTGGTTTCATGACGCCATGTCTTTGCGCTTCGCGGCGAGTTCGGCAGTTGATCAGACCCCGACAAAGCGTTCGCGTTTTGCGAGCGCCTCGGTCGTGATCATGCCTGCGTTGGATAGCGCCCGTCGATCGCCTCGGCGATGACGGACTTGGTGTCTTCGGGAAAGTCTTTCTTCAAGACCCATTTGAGGTAGCTGCATTCTTCAGCGACCAATTCTCTCAACGGCCGGTTGCTGTGCTTACCGAAGGTGAGAACAGGCTCAGTTCCCTGCCACGCAATCTTGCCCTGACTGTCGATCCAGTTGGAATTGCCTGGGTGAAGATGGTCGTACAGCGCGTCGATGTCATCGGGAAGGTCGTCATAGCGTTCGAGTTGCGCCACGAGAACATCGGCAGCAGCGACGGCGTCGGCTTCGGCGCGGTGGGCATTTTCGAGTGACCCTCCACAATAAAAAGAGACCGCTGCGGCGAGGGTGCGTGGCTCTTGGCGAACAAAGATTGTGCGGCTGTCAATGATGCGCGTGCCGGGTTCTGGGAAGCTGATGCCAACGCGCCGAAATTCTGCAGCAAGCAGTGGGATGTCAAACTGCTCGGCGTGGAAACCTGACAGGTCGCATCCCTCAAATGCTTTCTGAATCTCGCTCGCAAGAGCCTCAAAAGACGGCGCGTCTGCGACGTCCGCTTCCTGGATTCCGTGCACGGCGATCGCGCCCGGAGGAATGGGGCGGCCCGGGTTCACCAGCCATGACTGAGTGTCGCGCGTGCCATCGGGGTGCAGGCACACCATGGCCACCTCGACAATGCGGTCTTCGGCTGGATTGGTGCCGGTGGTTTCGAGATCAAAGACAGCGAGTGGTCGGTTGAGTTTCATGAAGACGAGCCTGGGCTCGAGGTCATACAAGTTCAAGGGGGCGAACTGTCTTTCGCTGTCCCGGCTTCAATTGTCTCGAGCCACTGGGCCTCGAGCTGGGCAAGGTTCTTCTTGTAGATGTGCTCGAGAAGCTTGTCGAAGGTCGGGGCATCCGGGTTGAGGGGTGTCGTTGTATAGAGCTGGCGGAATGCCGCCAAACCGTATGTCTCGAAAAGGAACTGCACGAATGAGCCAGCCTGCGGATAGCTGAGCTGGTCTTCATGAGCGCGAAAGCTGGTGGTGCTGATCAGTTCAGATAAGGGGATCAGAGGGCCTTCGCTTTGAATGTTGCGTACGGCGACATCGACAGGCTCAGCTTGCCAGGAGCCCGAGAGGTGGACGGCCAGGCCTTCGCCGAGCAAGGCGGTGCCCTCGCCGGGCCATTGACGTGTGAGCAGGTGCACAACCTCGTGCCGGTCGGTCCAGAAGAGGGTGTGAATTTCATGACTCTCTTCGACGTGTGCATTGCCGGCGTTGCCAGTGACCTCGCCCTTACGCGCATTGTCCTCGTAGAGGAAGTACTGCACTGGCTCGGGGAGGTGTGTGTCGAGGAGCAATTCCAGATCTTCGAGGAAGGTCTCGTTGGCGCTCACGATGATTCGTGGGGGCGTGCCCTCGTGCTCCCAGTGATAGATGTAGCGACCGGTGTCTTCTGTTTTCCAGTCGGGCACGGGAAGGGGAGTGAAGGTTACGTCATCGAACCAGGCTGTTCCCGAGCATGAGAGGAAGCAGCCGACAAGCGCTGTTGAGGTCTCGGGCGGAACACGCACCGTGGCTTCTACGCGAGTCCAGTTGTTCGTGCCAAGCAGTGGGCGTGTACCGATCACAGGAAGCCCGTTTGCACTGCGGATGACTTCGCCTTCCTGGTTCTTGAACTGCGCGTAGATGTTGCAGTTGAAGTATTGCCGGCCTTCTTGTCGAACATTTCTCGTGGCGATCCACGCGGCAAGCCGATAGCGCTTCCCGGGACGAACGTCCTTGACGGTTCGTGTTGCAGACAACCAACGCACAGTACTCGAGTCGCCAGAGAGACGCAGGCTTGGGGTCCCGTTGCGAGTGACTGCGTCGTCGTTCTTCGCCTCAGAGGTTGTTTCTCCATCGCCGTTGATTGCACCGATCTCGAACCTCCAAGAGGGTGCCGCATTTTCCGCATCTGATTGCTGAGTTGCAGAGGCAAGCAGATTGGAGAGCAGCAGGGAGAAGACAAAGGCGGTGAGAGCCACGAGTCGATTCGTCATGAGGAACTCTGTGAGAAGGACCCTGGCATGGTGCGCGGTCGCTGAGGATAAACTTGGCCCAGAATCTGCAGCGAAGAACCCTCCTGGGTAGATTTCCTTGTATCGTGCCCCACATCCAAGGGGTCTCGTGCCTGATTTTCGGGTCGCGACCTAAGCTCGGGGGCATCAAATGATGCTTACAACAACTCGATCTTGCCTCTGCTCCCGTGCTTTCGGAGGCTGCCGCCCCAGGGCGGCAAAGTGCAAGAACATGTGTAAGAACAGGCGCAAGAAACTGAGTTTGCTGTGATGACCACGACATACTCCTATGACATTCCCTGCACACTGGGGCTCGAGTCTGTCCTGGCTGACGAATTGACCGCTCTGGGTGGCAGCGATCTCCAGAAACGACGCGGCGGCGTTCTTTGCAAGGGTGACAAAGCGCTCGGTTACAGAGCTTGCCTTTGGTTGCGTTCCGCGATTCGAGTTCAGCAGCTTCTCGGCGAGTTCGAAGTGCGCGAGGAGAAAGATCTCTACAAGTTCGTGCATGCCATGCCGTGGGAGGAATGGATCACGCCAGAAGACACTCTCGCGGTGAGTGCAACGGTGCGCGATTCGGTTTTTACGCATTCGGGATATGTGGCACTGACTGTTAAAGACGCCATTGTCGACCGTATCCGCTCAAAGACTGGTCGACGTCCCAGCGTGGACAAGCGTTCGCCGACACTGCCGCTGCACATCCGGTTGCTGAAAGGCAAGGCGAGCCTCGCTCGGGATCTCGCAGGCGAGAGCCTGCACAAGCGTGGGTACCGACCTATTCAGGTGAAGAGCCCGCTCAATGAAGCCACGGCGGCCGGGCTTCTGTTGCTCGCCGGATATGACGGCCAAGGACTGTTGCTAGACCCCATGTGCGGCTCGGGCACGTTTTTGGTGGAAGCCGCCTGGATTGCGATGAATCGCGCGCCTGGTCTCGATCGTCGCTTTGCTTTCACGGGCTGGCCGGACTTCGAAGATGACCTCTGGCACAACATCGTCGGTGATGCGCTTGATGCGGTGAACACAGATGTGAGCGCACGCTTCCTTGGCTTGGATCATCATGCCGGCGCACTCTCTCTGGCTCGGCAGGCCGTTGATGCCTCCGACACGAGCGATCTGGTGACGCTTGAATCGGGAGAAGCTGCGGATTGGATTGCACCTCAAATCCCTGACTGGGTTTTCACGAATCCGCCGTGGGGTGAACGACTGACTGAAGGCGTTGTGGAGAGCTGGACTGCACTCGGCACTTTTTTTCGGACATGCCCCGGCTCAAATGTTCATGTGCTTTGTGGCGCCCCCGAGTTGACCAAGCACATCGGCATGAAGGCTGACAAGAAATGGGAGGTGCGGAGTGGGCCCATCAATTGTCGGCTGTTGCGCTACGAGGTGCGAAAGAAGGCAGCGCAGGGCTAGGCGGGACTGTCAGGCCCCTTCTTTTTCTAGCGCGATGAGTTCGGCCAGGACACGCACTGCTTCCTGAAGCCAAGCGTCGGTGCCGCGTGGTGTGGCAGGCGGTGGTGTGTCGCCTTCCGAAGCTCCTTGGTCATCGTCCAGGTCGAATGCACCTTCAATCGCAAGATCGTCCGGGTCTTGTGTCGTGGAGTCTTCCGGTTCAGGATCCGGATAGCCCTTGGCCTCGCGCCACTTCGATAAGTTTTCCCGCCGCCTCGCTTCATAGGCATCTTGTTCAGCACGTCGTGTTTCGAGATCGAGCGAGAGAGTCGTGTCGGCACGCACTTCCCGTAGCAACTCCAGTTCGCGCATCAGCCCGCCGAGGTCTGGATCCGTTTCAGCCCTTGCCAGGGAACGAGCACGTAAGTCTCCGACAGAAGAGGGGATCAGAGAGCTTTCTCCTGGGCGATTGGGCAATTTGAGTGAATCGATCACATCCCACTCAAGGGCACCGTCCATGGCGCTTTCGCCGATTTCCTCGGGGTCGTAAGTCGGAGGCAAGTTGATGTCGGGAGTGACGCCCGCATGTTGCGTGCTCTCTCCTGTGACGCGATAAAACTTGGCGACGGTGACGAGCAAGCGGCCGGTGCCAGCTCTGGTGACTGCCTGCACTGTTCCCTTACCGAACGTTCCCTCTCCGAGCACAAGGCCACGTCGATGGTCTTGCACTGCGGCGGCCACGATTTCGCTGGCTGATGCGCTGAGTCGATCGACGAGAATCACGAGCGGGCCGGTCCATGCCGGCTTGCCACTTCCGCGAAGCACCTGAACTCGGCCTTCGGCATCGCGCACCTGGACCACGGATTTGGAGCCGAGCAACAGGCCCGCTAACTCGTGTGCTTCCGTGAGGGATCCGCCGCCGTTGCCACGCAGGTCGAGAATGACTCCGTCGACGCCATCTTCTGTCATCTGTTCCAGGAGGCGACGCACATCACGTGTCGAGCTTTTGAAATTAGGGTCACCTTGGTTGGCGGCCTCGGTGTCTATGTAGAAGGTGGGGAGGTCGACCACGCCGATTTGCAGCGCGAGGTCTCCGACGACCGCTTCTGTTGTCAGCGGTTTTTCGTCTGAATCCCCTTCAGAGTTCTCGTCGTCGAGTCGCGTGACCTCTTCGCTTTCGTTCACTGCGTACAGACTGCTGCTGGCTGATTGATCTTCCAGCTTCACGCGGTCTCGTACGAGCTCGATGAGTTTGGGCGGCGCGCCATCAGGTGCGTCCGCAGGGCGTATCGAAAGGCGCACACTCGAGCCGCCTTCACCGCGGATGAGTTGCACGGCGTCATCGAGCCTCCAGCCGACGATGTCCACCATCGGGCCTTCTTTGCCCTGAGCCACTCCGAGGATGCGATCGCCCGCCTGGAGTCGCCCGTCGTGTTCGGCAGGACCTCCGGGGATAATCCGTTCGATCAATGCGAACTCGCCGTCTGGCCGCAGCAACGCTCCGATTCCTTCGAAAGAAAGACTCATGGCCATGTCGAAGTTGTCGGCCAAGCGCGGCACCATGTACCGAGTGTGCGGATCGTATGCGTCGGTCAACGCAGTCATGAAGAACTGGAAGACGTCCCGCTCGTGATATTGGCTGGCTCGGCGCAACTGCTCTTGCTGGCGCTCCAAGAGCTTTTGCTGCGCTTCTTCAAGTGTCGACCCTGCGAGCTGAAGGCTAATGATTTGTGATGCCAGGCGCTTCCGCCAGAAAGTGTCGAGTTCTTCCTGGCTCTGTGCCCAGGGTGCTGTCTCACGATCGAGTTCGAGCTCTTCATCGCTTCCGAAGGGCAACTCGTCGAGATCGCCCTTGAGGAGTTCTACAGCCCAGGCAAGGCGCTCGATTTGTCGGCTGTGATAACGATTGAACATGGCGAATGCGGGATCCAGGTCGCCTTCGAGCAATGCGTTGTCGAGCGTTGTTCGCCATGGAAGAAATTCTTCGTAATCGGAAGCGAGCAAGACAGATCGGGCGGTGTCCAGAAAATCGATGTAGTTGTCGAAAACGTGTTCGGAAAGGGTGTCGTCAGCGGGAAGGCCCAGGTAGTGCACCCGTTCAAGTCGTCGTACGAGATCACGGGCAGAATCTGACTGGGTTTCATTCGGAGCGAAGACCTGGACAACGGCCTCGTCTCCCGGCTCCTCCAGGGGCGACGGCAGCGCTGTGAGCAGCAGCAGCGAGCCCACGAGCATGAGCCCGGCCAGGCAGGGGCGGCTGATCGGGGCAGGGAGAGGTGTGCCGGAAGACATTGCGCGGCTCCAGAAGTGGTGTCGTCATGAGAAAGGATAGCGCGCCCGGTAGGTCTGAGTCGCCTGACGACTGGGATATGGGGGCACAGTTTGTCGTGCCCTCTAGCCAGGGCTGGAGGAAACTGCCAGCATCCTTGGCATGATTTTCACTCAACCGAGGTGTCTCAAAGTGTTTGATTGCTCACGCTCACTTCTGCTCCTACTGCTGATGTGCCAGGGAGCGCTTCCGCTAGCCGCCCAGACTCCAGCGGATCCGGGAGGGGCCTCTGACCCGGCTCCGGATGCCGAGGCGGACGCGCCAGCGGACCCTTCCGCATTCATGTCCCTCCGAGAGCTGGATGAGGGGGGGCCGCGTGGTGTGCGTGTGCATGACTCGCGTGCGATGCCGGGCTACACACTCTTCGGTCCAATTAACAGCGACGTTATCTATCTCATCGACTTGGATGGAGAGGTGGCGCACAGCTGGCAAACCGACTCGGCGCCGGGCGCCTGGTGTTACCTGCTCGATGACGGGACTCTGCTCCGCTTGGGTCGTGAAGATGAAGACCCGCATTTCAAGGGCGGTGGAATCGGAGGGCGCGTGCAACGGCTCGCTCCCGATGGAACCATCCTGTGGCACTGGAATTGGTCGGGAAGCGAGCATCATCAGCATCACGACATCGAGCCCCTGCCAAACGGCAACCTTCTGGTCATCAGCTGGGAACGGAAAGAGGGCCGCGAGGCCGTTCGGCGAGGTCGAGATCCACGGGAAGTCGATCGTGAACGTGGTTTCTGGCCAGACATGATTCTCGAGGTGAAGCCGGTGGGCACGGATGACGTTGAGGTGGTCTGGGAGTGGCACAGTTGGGACCACCTGGTTCAAGACTTCGAAGAGGCTTTGCCCGAATACGGATGGATCGCAGAGCATCCCGAGCGGATCGATATCAACGGCGACCATCGAGATCAGGCGCCTCTTTCGGAGGCGGAACTCAAAGAGCAGGAAGCTCTACTGGCTGGGATGAGAGCACTGGGTTACGTCGGTGGAGGCGATGACGAAGAGGAAGGCGAAGAGGGCGGAAAGCCGGGCGACTGGCTGCACACCAACGCCGTGGATTATGACCCGGTGCACGATCTGATCGTGATGAGCACACCTCACTTCAGCGAGTTGTGGGTGATTGATCACTCCACCACGACGGCTGAAGCCGCGAGCAGCTCTGGGGGGCGGTTCGGCAAGGGAGGTGATTTGCTCTGGCGCTGGGGAAATCCGCGTCGTCACGGAGCCGGCAAAGATGAGGATCAAAAGCTTTTCTATCAGCATGACCCGACGTGGATTGAGGGAGAGAACGGAGAGCTTTCGCTTCTCGTTTTTAACAACGGTCGCGGTCGTGAAGACGGAAACTACAGTTCGGTGGATGAACTGGTGCTGCCGTTTGACGAGCAACTCGGTTTCGTACGCGAACCCGGCATGCCTTATGGACCTGAAGAGCTTGCGTGGCAGTACGCCGATGGAGACGGGTTCTACTCGGCCTTCATCTCAGGGGCTCAACGCCTTGAGAATGGCAACACGCTGATTTGCTCAGGAGCGCCGGGGCGAATTTTTGAAGTGACGCGCGATGGAGAGGTTGTGTGGGACTACCGCAACCCTTTCGGCGGAGAGATCGAACCACCCGAGCACGCGGGAAATGCTCCGCCGCTGGCGTTGTTTCGTGCAACACGGATTGATCGTGAGGCGCCGGGAGTGAAAGCGCTGGGTTTGTAGCCCTTGTCATTGAATGCGGACTGTTGTCGGCTCTGAGGCTCAGGGCCCCTTCTCGATTCCGTATGCTTTGGTTATTCCTGATGAGAAGAATGGGAGCCCGTGGCGAACAGAGATCGTGAATCGATGAGGGAAGAGGACGGATTGCCCGACCTCGACCTCTATCTCGACCATGCTCACGCCCACGAGGGAGAGTTCGAGCAAGGTTTCGACGCAGAGTTCGAGTCTGCTTCAGAATCGCCGCCTCTCAACGACGAAGAGCAGTTCCAGCAAGACTTACGCGAGGTCACGCCCCACGCGTACTTCACCTGGCTGTTTCTCGGAATCAACGCGGCAATCTTTGCGGTGCTCGTGTTGGTGTACGACGTGCCAGCGATCGCACCCGGCGCACTGGATCTGCTTCCGTGGGGTGCCAACTTTGCGCCTTACACGACCTCAGGCGACTGGTGGCGGTTGTTCACGTGCATGTTCCTGCACTTCGGAATCATTCACATTGCTTTCAACATGTGGATTCTCAAAGAGGTCGGCCCCCTTGTTGAGCGGTTGGTAGGCAATGTGGGGTTCCTCATTATCTTTCTGGGCTCGGGTCTGGTCGCGAGCATGGCAAGCACGTGGTGGAATCCCGGCGTTGTCAGCGCCGGGGCGTCAGGTGCAATCTTCGGTGTGATTGGGGCACTGCTCGGAGTGCTCATTTTGGGCCATGGCACCATTCCGAAAGAATCCTTGTCGCGTTTGCGCAAATCTGTCACGACTTTCATTTTTTACAACATCTACATTGGTTTGAATTCGCCCGGCATCGACATGGCGGCTCACCTCGGTGGTTTGGGTGTGGGTGTTCTGTGCGGCATGACTATGACGCGTACAGAGATGCTGGAAACAGAAGAGGGTCGTGTCAGTCGAAACTTCAGTGCGACAGCCATTTGTGGTCTGTGCGTGATGTGGATGCTGGTGCTTATCCCGAGCAGCGAAGGGAATGCGGCTCGGACGTTGATCGATTTCGAATCTGTGCGCGTGCAGACAAACTCTGTCTACACCGCCGCGCTCGACAAAATGGAGCGGCGCGAGATCGATGACGAAACGTTTGCTCAGATCGTCGAAGAGCAGCTTCTGGAACTGAACCGCACGCAACAAAGCCTCAAGGAACTTCTCGAGGTGGACGAAGCCCAGGCAGCGGATGTTCGTCGTGCCGAGCAGTATCTGTCACTGCGAATCGAAGGCTGGAACTCACTGGTGAAGGGTTTGCGGTCCGGGGAAGAAGCCGATTTTGTGTTGTGGCAGGACAGAGAGCGCGAGCTGGATCGGCTTCAACGCGGTCTCAGGTGAGTCTGCTCTCGACCTGGCTCTGCTCAGCGGCAAAAGAGGGCATGAGAATTCGGGAGACAGGCTATTTTTTGAAGCCTGTGGCATGATCAAGAGATGCTCTCCTCCCCGATCTTTGCCCTTCTTCTTTCTGCCTTGGCCCTGCTCTCGAGTCAGGTTGCCGAGGATTCCTACCGCTTTGTTGTCGTAGATGCCACGGAGTGGTCGGCGGCATCACTCGGCGCTCTCGATCTCGACGTGGTTGGCCCCACGCCTGACGGACTGGGCATCGAGCTCATCGCACGGGATCGCGAACTGGCCATCCTGGAAGAGAGCGGACTGCCGTACGTGGTGACGATTGATGACCTCGAAGCGTACTACGCGAGTCGACTGACTCCGTCATCACCCCCGCAAGGAGCTGCGGGTGCCTCGATCAATCCGCCCTTCGGCCAGGGCGGCATGGGCGGCTACCACACCTACGACGAAGTGGCTGTCATCCTCGATCAACTTGCGGCGCAATTTCCGCTCATCACAAGCAGCAAGTTCAGTCTGGGTCAGTCGATTGAAGGTCGCGAAATCTGGGCCATCAAGGTCAGTGACAACCCGGAGCTTGATGAGAACGAGCCAGAGGTGCGTTTCGATTCTCTCCACCATGCGCGGGAACCGATGAGCATGGAGGCGACTCTCTACTTCATGATCTGGATGCTCGAAAACTACGGCTCTGATCCGCTGGCGACCTATCTCGTTGATGAGCGTGAGATTTGGTTTGTGCCCGTCGTGAACCCTGACGGCTACGTCTACAACCAGACCACGAATCCGAACGGTGGCGGGATGTGGCGAAAAAATCGGCGCGACAACGGGTTCGACTTCGGCGTCGACCTCAATCGCAACTATCCGTTTGCCTGGGGCTTCGACGACTCGGGGTCTAGCCCGTGGACGGGGTCGCAGGTTTATCGCGGAACGGGTCCGGCCAGCGAGCCAGAGATTCAGGCGATGGTCGCGTTTTTCGCGTCGCGTAACTTCCGCACAGCGCTGTCGTCGCACTCTTATTCAAACTTGTGGCTGGCTCCCTGGGGTTACGACAGTGTCTTCCCCCCGGATCATGACGACCTGCAAGAGATCGGTGCTCTGGCGACGAAGTCGAACGGCTTTCCGTTCGGGCCGGCTTTCTTGCTGCTCTATCCGGCCAACGGGGTCACCTTCGATCAGGATTACGGCCCCAACGACACCTTTGCATGGACGCCAGAGATCGGTTCGTCACAGCAGGGGTTCTGGCCGCCCATCGGCGATCTGATCTCACTGGCCCAGAGCACTCTCGAAGGTTTTCAGACGACCGCTGTCGCTGCCGGACCCTACTTGCTGCATCAAGGAACGTTGCTGTTGGACCTCGGTGATGGTGACGGCGAGTTTGAACCCGGTGAGACCGTGGGTGTGATCGTGGATGTACGCAACAGTGGTCGAGGGGCCGGTGAGCCGACCGTGAAATTGATATCGAATGATCCGGACTTGACCGTGATCTCTGGCAGTGAGTCGTTGGGGAGCCTGTCGCCTTTCAGCTCCGCCGCCAACTCGGCAGCGCCCTTGCTGATGACAATTGATCCAGCGGCGACGCCCGGGAGTGCGCTCGATTTTTCGGCGGGCCTGAACTGGGAAGGTCCCGACGACCTGAGCAGCGAAACACTCACCGTTGGTTTTCCTGAACCGAATGAATGGCAAAACCTTGGCGGCGGCACTCTCGGCATCAACGGTGTTCCAAGCTTGACGGCCTCGGGCTCGTTGGTCGCGGGAACACCCTTCGAGATCAATCTCGCCAATGCGGCACCGAGTGCGTTGATGGTTGTGTGGCTCTCGTTTGATTCGATGCCGCTTTCTGTTCTGGGTGGCACCTTGCACGCGAATCCCGTCGACGCGCAGTTTGTGCGCGTGAGTGACTCTGGAGGCAGTCTCAGTGAAGGCGGATCGTGGTTTGCAGGAGTGCCTACAGGGACAGAACTCACACTGCAGTTTCTTATCCAGGACCTCTCTGTGATTCAAGAGATCACGATGTCTAACGGAGTCAGCGCAACGACGCCCTGAGAGGCCTGCTGTGCGTGTGGCGGTTTACGCCCAGGCTCGCCGAAACTTCGAGTAGGCAAACGGGTATCCGGGCTGGAACCAGTTGCGGAAGCTCCGTCGAAGAAGCTGTGCTCCCGTGGCCCAGGATGCACCGAAGACCACCATGTGTTTCTCATCAAAGAAATCAGCTGAGTAACCCGGGTAGCTCGCGATCCAGGCTTCGAACCCAGGGAGCGGGCGGAAGAGTGTCGAGGTGTGTTCCCAGCCGTTCCCCAGCAGTTCGTGCACACCCCAGGCACTGGCTCCTTCGGGGCGAGAGCCGACAGGCGCAGCTTCCCAGACGTGAAAGTCAAAAATGCCGTGGCTTGAGGTCGGAGGTGCGTTGCCCCAGGGCCAGTTGCGGTGCGTGCCCTCGGGCGTTGCATAAGCTGCGCGTTGCAATTCCGCTTCGGTGGGGAGGCGTGCTCCAGACCAGGCGCAGTAGGCAGCAGCTTGTTCTTGGCTTACCTGCACGGGGCGATCGGAGACTTCAGACCAGGGGCGGGTGCTGAAGGGCCCGCGTACAAACCATTTTGATCCGCGCCGTGTCCAGTTGTGTGGTGGCTCGGTGCCTTCCTGCACGTACTTCATGTAGTCCGCATTGGTGACAGGTAGGTTGTCGATCTGAAAATCGGGCACGTTGAGTTCTTGTTCGGGGAACTCGTTGTCCCAGCCGAAATCGAGCTCATCAAAATGTGCCCCGAGTGTCGCGGGACCTGCCGGGATCGCAATGCGTTTGGCGGGCATCGCCGGTGTAGGAACATCGACACCGGCCAAGGCGGCAACGGGGGCGTCTTTCAGCGATTCGTCCAGCTGTGTGAACATGTAGAGCAGCGTCTCGTGGTGCATGAGCTCATGCTCGAGCACGACATGGTAGATGCGCCGGTTTGCGGCGATGCGGTGACTCTTGGCCAGCGCATCAACCTGCGGTGCGGCGGCGATGAGGCGCACCCGCACCTCATCGCGATAGGCCAGGATCTCGTGCCGTGGTGGCCACTCAGGCTCTTTGGGGACGTCTTCTTTACTGAGAGGGTCGATACCGAACTCAAACAGTTCATCAAAATCAGAGCGGAAGCTTGGCTCGTCGAGAAGCCCGCGGTTGAGTTGATTCCAGGCAAAGGCCGGCAGGTGTCCCAGGTAGAAGATGAGTGGTTGGCGGAGGGCAATGGGGCGTTCTGACCACGCCGCGTCTTCCAGTAGTGAAAAGAGGGCATCGGTCCGGCGCCAAGCGGCGCGGAGTTGCTCGAGGACGCCGGTCTCCATTTGAAGATCAGCCATCTTCTCGGACCATCAAGATGTTGGCGAACAAGCCCTCGTTGTCCGAATAGATTTCGCGAATCTTCAGGCCCGTGTCTTGCGCTACGGCTGCGAAGCTCTCCGGGCTGTATTTGCATGAGAGTTCCGTGCGAATCTCTTCGCCAGTGTTGAAGCGCAATTTGAGATCCAAGGCTTTCGCATGAATGTCTACAGGCCGTGTGGCCTGGAGCCTGATATCCACCCATGAGTTCTCGGTGTCATAGCGGGCGCGATGCTCAAAGGCATCCAACGGGAAGTCTGCCTCGAAGCGCTTGTTGATCACGGACAGGATGTTCTTGTTGAAGGTTGCCGTTACGCCAGCTCGATCGTTGTAGGCCGCTTCAATACGTGCCGGATCTTTGATGAGGTCGATGCCCACGAGGAAACCGCCTTCGGGTGTCAGTTGTTGTGCGACACGGCGGAGAAAACCCGGCACAGCGCCAGGGTGAAGGTTGCCGAGAGTGCCGGCAAGAAGGGTGATCAATCGGCGCTTGCTCTGACCGAGCACCCCGAGATTGCTCAGGAAGTCAGCGGTTAGTCCGCGAAGTTGCAAGTTCGGGTGCGCTACGCGCAAACGAGCCACGGACTCTTTCAAGAAGTCCTCGCTGATGTCCGTCAACACGCAACATTCGAGGGTGTCCATTGCGCCAAGCAGCAGGTCTGTTTTGCGTCCGCTCCCAGCTCCGAGCTCGACGTATTCCAAGGGCCTGATGATCTTGCCAATGTCACGAGCATGAGCTTCAAGGATCGCCAGTTCGGTGCGTGTCTGGTAATACTCCGGCTGATGAGTGATTTGCTCGAAAAGCTCGCTGCCCGTTTCGTCATAGAGAAACCGGCAGGGAATTTCGGGCAGGCCTCGCATGAGGCTCGCTCGGATTTCCGCCGCTTCTGAATCGGGATCAGCGAGGTTTTGCTTTGTTTCGGGTGTCACTTTTTCTCCACGTCGTGCTCTCGGCTGCCCGGGAACAATCGCACAGGCGATCCGCTCGAAAAAATTAGTGTTCGGTGAGCGAGCCAAAACCGCGGGTTATTAAGTACGCATAGGCGGCGAAGAGGACAGCTAGCAGGATAAGGCGAACCGTGAGGCTCTTTCGACGTCGCAATGCTTCGTAACTTGCGACGGCCTTGAGGTTGCGAACCGATTCTTCGAGACGGGCAACGCGGCTTTCTAAGGTTTCGTCCATGGTGGTTATTCTGTTTCGCAGTTCAGGGTGACATGTCCATCCGGTTCGATCGTCACGTGCAACACGTGCGGATGGCAACACACGGGGCAATCTTCAACATATTCTTGCTGACTTCCTGCACTGATGTCTATTTCTACGATGATCTCTTCACCACAGAATCCGCAGCAATAGGCATGTTCTACGAGCATGAGGGCATGGTGCCATGCAGGGCTTCGTTATGCTCGGTTATGCTTGGGAGTCCGCAGGGCACTTTTTGCTACCGGAGTAGACGCACCATGCTGCCCCTCTCCAGAATTGCCTTCCTCGCTTGCCTCTCCATGACATTGCTTACAAGCAAGGCCTTCAGCGAAGAACTGCTGATGTACGAGCCGGCACCTGACCTCCCGGGTAACGGCCGGCGTGTCGTGCTCGTGGCAGGCGACGAAGAATATCGTTCGGAAGAAGCCTTGCCGATGTTGGGAAAATTGCTCGCGCGGCGGCACGGTTTTCACTGCACCGTGCTTTTCTCGCTGAACGAAGAAGGTGTCATCGATCCGGATGCGCGCGGCAATATCCCCGGACTGCAGGCTCTTGATAACGCAGATTTCATGGTGCTGTTTACGCGCTTTCGTAGGTTGCCCGATGAAGATATGAAGCATCTCGTCGACTACGTAGAGAGTGGGCGCCCGATGCTTGCCATTCGTACAGCGACGCACGCCTTTGCTTATGAGAGAGATTCAGAGAGTCCTTACGCGCACTGGTCCTGGGACAACCGGGACACCTGGCTCGGGGGATTTGGCCGAGAGATTCTGGGGGAAACCTGGGTAAACCATCATGGTGGGCACGGTTCCCAGAGCACTCGGGGTGTTGTTCCTGATGCGGTGCGCAAGCACCCCCTCGTGCGCGGTGTCGAGGATGTGTGGGGGCCCACCGACGTCTACGGCATTCGTGACCTGCCCGAGGATGCCGTGGTTTTGCTGGAAGGTTCGGTGCAAGAAGGCATGACGCCCGAAGCACCTGCAGTCGATGGTCCGCAGAACGCACCGCGCATGCCCATTGTCTGGTTGCGCAATCGCCCGCTCGACAACGGGAAGGTGCAGCGGATCGTGACGTCGACCCTTGGTGCGTCGGTCGATCTGAACAGTGAAGATTTAAGGCGGCTCTTCGTGAACACTGCCTACTGGGGAGTTGGCCTGGAGGAACAGATTCCCGATCGCAGTGATGCATCGCTTGTTGGCGACTACGAACCCACGATGTTCGGTTTTGGAAGCTTCGTTCAAGGCCTCCGCCCCGAAGATCACCGGCTTCCAGAGCCGGACAACTCACGCCACTAGAAGGCACTCCGCTGCTACGGAGACTTCAGACTCTCAAGGTACGCGAGCAGCGCAAGGATCTCGTCGCGCTCAAACGTCGAGAGCAGGCCTTCGGGCATGGTTGAAATGCTCGAGGGGCGTCGTTGGGCAATGTCGTCGAGTGAGAGTTTTTGCACCGTGCCGTTGTAGGGGTCCACGATGACCTGGACCGAGTGCTCGTCTTCTTCGATCACGCGGCCAGAGACAACGCCTCCTCCGGCGGTGAAGAAAGTTTCCGAAGCATAGCCGTCGAGTAAGTGTGCCGAGGGCTCGAGAATGTGCACGAGAAGTTCGTTTCGATCGTATCGTGCAACCACGTCTTCAAGTGCTGGCCCCGTCGTGCCGCCTTGCCCACCGGCGGCGTGGCACAGGCCGCAGGAAGCCACGGTGTACACCGAGCGCCCACGCTCGATGTCGGCCGTCGTGATCTCGTCGAGGTGGTCCGTGAGATCATCGGCTGACCAGAAGCCTACGTAGTCGCGCTCGGAGGCAGGTCGCACGTCGGGATGCAGGGTCGGCTGAAGGGCGTGGCGGGTTGTGGTGACATGTGTGGGCGTTGCATCAAGTTCTTCGAGGAGAGCTTCTTGCTCTCGGTCCGACTCGACCACCTGCATGACGCCATTCATGCGAGCCCAGTGTCCTGGGAAGGTGCACACAAAGGGGTAATCACCAGGAGCTTCGGGTGCCGTGAAGGTGAGCGTTTGTGATTCGCCCGGCTGAAGCAAGCGGGTGCTGTACAGCACTTCTCCAAGATCTGGAACAAAGGCACGGTCCCAGGCATCTGGTTCGGCTGCCATCTCTTCGGCGGCCAACCCGACGGCGGCAAGCGCTCCGGGCAGTGTGACGACTAGATTGTGCGGCATGATGTCCGTGTTTTCGAAACGCAACTCCACCGTGCGCCCGGAGACGACCGCGAAGAAGGTGCGGTCGAAGAGCAGCGCATCGGCGACCGGCCGGATGACCACAAGGGTAGGTCCAAGGCGTCGCCGGAGTTCCAGAAGCCGGCGGCCTTGTTCGCGTTCGAGGTGTGGCTGGACGGCGTCGGCCAGGGCCAGCAGGCGTTTGTCCATGGACATGACGTCGGCATGGTCGTTGTCGCTTTCCATGCTCTCGAATGTGGCGATGAGATCTGTGGCCAGGGCCTCTTGGTCAGCAGGATTCCAATGGGCCGTGGGAAGGCTCAGCAATCCGTCAATCACGGCGCCGCGCAGCAAGGCCTTGTTGAGGTGTGGCCTCAGAACGCTCGCGGTCTCAGCGCTTTGCGCGTCCGCACCGGCAGTCAGTGTTGCAAGGCAACGCACTGCAGCGCGCCGTAGCGTGAGATCGAGTGGGGCGAGATCAAAGCGTGCCGATGCCCGAGGCGCGGGCTGGTCCCGGGCTTCGAAGATGGGGCGGCGTGCCTCGTCAAAGATGGTGAGTCGATAGCCATCAAGCCGCTGGCCGTGCGCAGCGTCTGTCCGGTTCCAGACGACCACGGCATCGAGGGGCTGTTCGGTGCCAAGGTCGACCTCCCACCACGGATTGGGCTTACCTTCGATGGTGTGAGTCTGTGCGCCGTCTGTCCACGCACCATTCGTGTTGCCATCGAGGGCATTGTCCGGGACTCCGCCCCAGTTGGTGGAGGACTGTGTGGCTGTGCCACCCATGCCGACATGCACGCCGTCCGACCAGATCTCCACTTCGGCGAGGGTCAACGTGCGTGCGTCGCCTGGCAGGTCAACGCGGACATAGCGGCCGACCGGGCGCGAGTCTCCGCTTGCCAAACCTTCCATGTGGGGCGGAAGTTCTTCGATGAGAGAGGCGATGCGTTGGAACATCGCGCCTTGTGCCGTGTCGTTCTTGACGAGAGGAAGAGCGTCCAGGAAATCCGCCATGGCATGAGGCGAGCGCGTGGCGTTCTGCCAGGCATTTTCCATCTCGCCCGGCTGTTCCATCAGGGATGCAAGTGCCAGGCTTCGTGTCGACATGCGACGCGCTTCTTGACCCAGGTGTTGCAGTGTTTCGGTGAGAGAGGCGCGCTCTTGTTCGCTGAGAGAACCCAGGGCACCGAAGAGACCCGAGAGCAGATGATCGACATGGCCATCGTCTTGCGCATCCGCACGCTCTGCCGCGGCAAGAAACTCCATTGCGAGCGTTGTGTCACGTTGCCCTGTTAGCCCAGCCAGAGCGCTCGCATAGGTCGCGGAGTCGAGGCCATGTCGCGTGAGCAATTCTTCGTAAAGTTCAGCCGAGGGCTCGACGCCAGCGAGTTCCTCGGTGTTCAGGTGAGTCAGGGCCCAGGCCAAGGCGCTGTCCTTGATGCGAAGTGACTCACCCTGGGCCAGAGGCTCGCGCCAGTAGGGCTCCAGGGCGCGCATGGTTTCGGCGAAGGCGTAGTCGAGATTGCTGTCTTCTTGGTAACGGTCCCGGAGGTCGAGCGCGAGTTCTGCAGACTTTTGGCTGTGAAGGAAGCTGAGGGCAACAAGAGCTTCGGCGAGGATCCGTGGCTCGCGCCTGCTGTTCATGCCCTGAACCCGGAACGAGAGAAGCCCGAGGGGATCCGGGATCTGATGTCTCATCTGTCGCACGATGCGGATGGCGGCCGCAGCGGCTTCCGGCAGCTTACTGTCAAGCAGGCGCTCCAGAGAGTCGAGGTCGAGTGCCTGATGCTGTTGAAGCACCCAGACGGCCTCGAGGATCTCGTGGTCGATTTCGGGCGAGGCTTCTTCGGGTGTCAAAAAACATGAGTAGTCGTAGCGGTTGCCCATGGTGCGTCGCACGTCTAGCAGTGCACTTGCGGCTGCGATGACCTGGGCACTGTGGCGTTCGCTCAACTCGATGCGGGCGCGTGAGCGCACGCGGTCTTCAGGGTGGGTCAGCAAGCCCAGCAAGGTTTCGATGGACTCTCCGGCGATAGCCGGCGGGTCACTCAGAGCACGGCCGGGGTACGTGAATCTGTAAATGCGGCCGTGGGTGTGGTCGCGACTCGGGTCGCGTAAGTGGTGCTGCATGTGCCCGATGAGCGGGGCCTGCCAGTCCAGCACGTAGAGCGCTCCGTCGGGACCCACCTCGATGTCGACGGGCCGGAAGTTGGGGTCGGAACTGTGCACGATCGGTTGAACTTCTCTGGCACCGAAGCCTGCACCGTCGTCCATGAACTCGTACTGGAACAGACCCTGGAAGCCAATCACGTTGGCGATCAGGTAGTTGCCCTGGAGTTCATCAGGGAAGTGGTTGCTCGAGAGGATTTCGGTGGCCCCGGCAGGGCGACTGCGTTGCTTGAAGAAGGTGTTGATGCCAGGTTTTTTGAGTGGCTCTGGAAGCCAACCCGAGAGGGGCAACGCCCAGTAATTCTGATTGCCGGTGCCGTCGGTGACGAAGTCTTGGCCCCAGCGGTCGAAGACGTGACCGTGAGGGTTCGCGAAGCCGTAAGGGATGTAGCGTTCGACGCGCCAGGTGCGTGGCTCGAAGCGCCAGACGGCTGCATTGGTGTTGCGCACGGGCCCCCAGGGCGTTTCGACCTGACTCTGATGGAACACACCCTCCTGAAAGTAGAAGGAGCCATCTGGCCCGAAGACGAAGCTGTTGGCCGAGTGATGCGTGTCGGCGCTGCTGAGACCGTGCAACACGCGTTGCCGTACATCAGCGCGACCGTCTCCGTCGGTGTCTTTGAGAAACAGAAGATCCGGCGGATTGGCAACGAGTACGCCGCCATTAAAAAACTCGAAGCCGGTGGGGTTGTGCAAGTCGTCGGCGAAAGGTGTCGCGATGTCCGCTCGGCCGTCGCCGTCGGTGTCTTCGAGAACGATCAGTGCGTCATTCATGGGTTGGCCAGGTTGCCAGTGCGGATAGGTCGGCCAGGCGGCGACCCAGAGCCGGTCACGGGTATCCCAGGCCATTTGCACGGGATTGGCAATGGATGGAAACATCTGTTCGTCGGCGAAGAGGTTCACGGCGAAGCCGTCGTGAAGATCCATGGCCTCCATGGCTTCTTCGCCGCCACGGAAGATGTGCGCACCCTCGGGGCCATCGCCGGGGCGATTGGTGGTGACGGCGATCAGCGGCGGTCTGTCACCAGGCGGGACGCTGCCGTCTCCACCGCGGGCAAGGTTCTGAATACTTCGGTCAAGCTCGTTGGCCATGGCATCCAGGACTTCCAACTCTCGTTGGAGCACAACGTAGTTGGTGACTCCATCGACGTATTCGAGTGACGACCGTCCGCCATACACGTTGTATCCATCAGTGGCTCGGTAGCGGTTGAACCACAAGAGGTTCTTTTCTTGAACGGCCTTGCGTACGCGTTCGATGCGCTTGCGATCTAACCAGCGGGTCGCTCCAACTGTGGAGGCGCGGGCCCCGTTGTCTGTGCGCATCGGCACCAATGCCGCATCAAGGATTTCTGCGAGAAGCGCATTGCCCTTGGATGTGAGATGCGTGCCATTGATGGTGAGATCATCTTCACGAGCATCCCCGAGAGCGCGAGCGTTTGAGCCCACGCGTTGCCCGGTCCAGCGTTCGGTCGTCGCGGCCTGTATTGCAGCCTTGTCGAAGGCCTGCTGCATGGGAGTGAAGAGATCAATGAACGGAACATCGAACTCTTCTGCGATTTCCGCCATGGCTGCGACATAGGGCTTCAGGCGATCTGACGCGGATTCAGCATCTGGCAAGTTGGGGTCGCCGGTGTCTTCCACCGGGACAGGTGAGCACAGCACAAGTCGTGTGGACTTGCTGCCGTCTCCTCGGGGAGTCCGCACATCTTGGATGAACTGGGCAAGATCCTCGCGAAATTCGGAAAGGTGGTTGGAACCGCGGAATGACTCCATGCTTCCGAAGAAAGCAAGCAGGACGTCGGGGTCGGTGCGTCCAATCCATTCCTCTCGGCTTCCAAATCCTGACGTGCGCTGTGCCACCGTCAGTTCATCGGAAGCGAATCCGATGTTTCGAACTTGCAGCGCGTACTCGGGTAGCCGGCATTGCAGGCGTGCTTCTAGCCAGCCGTCATGTTGCATGCGTTCGGCAAGTGCACTGCCGATCAGGCAAATCGTGTCACCGGGCTGAAGCGCAAAGCCGCGCATATTGGTGGCATTCCCACCAGTTTTTGGTGCTGTTGCCTGAGCCACGGAGCCGGATGCTGCCGAGACACAGATGGCGAGCACCACACATAAGAATCGGAGGGGCGGCAACATAAAGAGTCTCCGGCAGCGACGAGCGCTTGAGGATACCGGGCAGGCTCCGCATCTGCATGAAAAGGCGCAAGTTCTCTCTGAAGAGTTTTACGCCTTTGGTGAGCGCACCGTTGCTTCGTTGATCACTCTCAACAGCTGATCGAGGTCGTAGGGTTTTTTGATGAAGTGAGGAACTTCGCTCTCAGGGAAGACACTGCACATCTGATGTTGGCTGTATCCGCTTGAGATGATCACGGGAAGGTCCCCTGAGAGTTCCCGCAGTTTTTCAAAGACCACTTCGCCGCTCATTTCAGGCATGAGGAGATCCAGCAGCACGCAGGTAATCGCGGAGCCCTCTTCGTTCATGATCTTCAGGGCTTCGCGGCCGTTTTCTGCGAGTCTGACGTCGTAGCCGGAGTTGCGGAGCATGCCCTCCGCAGCCATGAGGACCATCTTCTCGTCATCCACAACTAAAATGGTGCCACCGGGCTCGCTTGGGGGGGGCGGAAAGACGGGTTCTTCGGGGAGTGTTGCCTCGTCAGGGAGGGCCGGGAAAGAGAGGCGAACACGAGTGCCTTCGCCCGGCGAGCTTTGAATATCCAGTGCGGATTTGTGTGCGCGCATGATGCCCAGTGTTGCTGCGAGCCCGAGCCCTCTGCCGGTGAACTTGGTGGTGAAGAAGGGCTCAAACATTCGTTGCAAGACGTTGGGGTCCATGCCGCAACCCGTGTCCTCGATTTCCAGTACGAGGTATCGACCAGCGGGGAGGGGAGTCTCTTCGAGCGGTGTTTTCAACTCGATAGATTCGCAGTGTCGGGCACGCGCTCGTATGTAGACGCTTCCTGAAGATTTCCCGACTGCTTCCGATGCGTTGGTGATGAGGTTCAGGATCACCTGCCGTATCTGAGTCTTGTCAGCGTAAATGAGTGGCAGGCTGGCACCAAAATCGAAGTGCAGTGCACAGCTTTTTGTCAGTGCGACTTCCATGAGCTTCGCCATCTCACGCACTGTCTCGGCTAGGTCAACGTTGCCAAACAGGATTTCGCCTTGGCCCGAGTACGCCAGCAATTCGTCGCACAATTCTGACGCCCGTTGGGCAATGTCGCTAACGGACTTGAGGTTTTTTTGAGCCGAAGAGTCTTGAGGCACCACGCGCCGTGCCAGGTCCGCGTTGCCGAGGATACCCTGCAGCAGGTTGTTGAAGTCATGTGCGATGCCGCCAGCGAGAATGCCAAGGCTTTCCATCTTTTGGGCTTGCGCAAATCTGTTTTCAAGCGCGTGACGCTGCTTGTCTTCGACCCGCATTTCATGTTCTACGATGGTGCGTGATACGAGATCTGAGACGGAGTTCGCGAAACTCAAGTCAGCGTCCATCCACTGTCGGGGAGATCCCACTCGCTCGAGACAGACGACTCCGCGTAACTCGCCGTCGATTCGGATGGGCGAATGAAGCTGTGAAGCAATCCCAAATGCTTCGAGATAGATCTCTCTCAACTCCGAAGTACGAGCATCTTGATTCGCATCGTTGGCGGCGATGGGCTGATTGCCCATGAGTGCTGAGATGTAGTTGGGGCAGCCTTCGACGAGGAGTGTGTGTCCATTGCTATGAACGTTTTCGTTTTTTTCGTAGAGCTCGATACAGGTTAAGGCGCTCTTATCCGAATTAAATGTCCAGATCCCGGCTCGGTCTGCGGCAATGCAGTGTGCCGTCGCTGTCGTGATATGACCTAACGAGACTCCAAGGGCAGCGTGTTTCTCAGTGCGGTGAATGGCGAGATCTAGCAACACGCTTTGCTGCTGCTTCAGCTTTTCTTCTGTGACCTTCAGATCGGTGATGTCGACGGCGATGCCTGCGCACTGAACCACCTCTCCGAGTTCATTCCGCATGGGCAGTACGCGGTCGTGAATCCAGCGGGTTTCGCCGTCAGGCCGGATAATTCTGTATTCCGCATCCGAATCTTCTTCGGAGACTTTCTTGAGAAGCTGATGCCCCTGCCAGGCTTGCATGCGCTCTCGATCGTCAGGATGGATGGAGTTGATCCAGCCGTTCGGATTGTTGCGCAAATCGTCTCGCGAGATCCCCCAGATGCGCTCGAAAGCCGGGCTTACATAAAGGAGTTCTTCACAATCTCGGCGCCATAGCCAGACAGCTTCGGTGGCGCCTTCTGTGAGCACTCCGAACTGCCTCTCCAAGAGGGGCATGAGTTCCGCCAGTGCCTGATCTTCGAGAGAGATGCTTTTGCTCGAGGGCTCTCGCGCGAGGAATTTCTCTGCCAGAGCTTCCAGGCCATGCACAAGGTCGCTGTTAGGGCTTTTTTCGGGGTCGATTTCGAATTCGTGCATCAGGATCGGGACCATCGGGAGGTCACTCAACACGGACTGGCGTTGGGCGAACCCCTATCATAACGGGTGGGGTCAGTCTCGGGCGAGATCGCTCCGAGATCAACGAGTTGCAGCCGGTGCTGGCCTTACAGGCTTCTGATTAGACCTGCGTGTCCGGCATCCCAGATGCCCGCATGCGTATTATGTGTCGCATGTGTTTTCTTTCACACAAACGCCTTCGATCTATTTACGTAAGCTCGCCGTTGCCTCTCTGACCATCTCTTTTAGGGTTCTTTATGAATGCTCCTGCCAAGCTCTGTTCGTATTGCCTGATCGCCTTCGCTTCTATCTTCGCCATGACATCCGCAGCGAGACCACCTGCGACGCTTTCTGAGGGCCCTGACTTCTCAGACCTGATGATTGGCATTAAGAAGAGCATGAAGACTGTGAGCTTGTCGATAGAAGATCCCGCCGCTAGCGCGCGCGCACTTGCTGCGGTAAACGAGATGGAAGTGATGTTGCTTGCAGCAAAAACACATGAGCCGTCGAACTTGAACGAAGTGCCGCGTGCAGATCGCAAGGCGCATGCGACCGCATTTCGTGTTGACCTCGCAAAAACACTCATCGAAACATTGAAGCTAGAGATTGCAATTCTCGAAGGACGCCGGGACGAAGCGATGAGTTATGTGCGCGGGTCATTGAGAGACATGCGAGATGCGGGTCACGACAAGTACATGCCGGGCGAAGACGGTTGATCGTGGGGCGAAGTGAGGCGCTCCTCTTTGGCCTGGCCTTCGTGCTTTCCATGGCTGCGTGCGGAGTGGAGAGCCCTCCCTCTGAGGGCGCGGCGAACCCCAAGGGCCTTCCGAACATCGTTCTTGTGTTCACGGATGATCAGGGTTGGGGGGATGTTGGTGTTCAGGGGGCTCAAGGGTTTGAGACACCCCACATTGATCGATTGGCTTCGGAAGGTGTCCGTTTCACCGACTTTTATGTTTCTCAACCCGTTTGCAGCGCTTCGCGCGCTTCATTGCTGACCGGCTGTTACGCGAATCGAATAGGAATCAGTGGCGCACTGAACCCGGCTGCAAAGGAAGGCATCCATGCAGCCGAAACCACCTTGGCTGAGTTATGTCGCGATGCTGGTTACGCGACAGCAGCTTTTGGGAAGTGGCATCTAGGGAACAACCCCAAGTTCCTTCCGACACGGCATGGTTTCGATGAGTACTACGGAATTCCCTACAGCAACGACATGTGGCCGCAGCACCCCGAGTCACCCAAGGCTTGGCCGCCCCTCCCGCTGTTAGAGGGCGAAGAAGTTGTCGAATTGAATCCGGATCAATCGCTCTTTACTGGCGATTTCACTCGACGCGGAGTGGACTTCATCGAGCGTTCGGTGGAAGCCGACCGGCCTTTCTTCTTGTACGTTGCACACCCGATGCCGCATGTGCCGCTTTTCAGGTCAGAGGCATTTGCGGGTGCCAGTGAACAAGGGATGTATGGCGATGTCATCGAAGAAATTGACGCTTCGGTTGGCAGCCTTATGGATGCCGTTGAGCGCACCGGACAGGATGAGAACACACTCTTCATATACTGCTCAGATAATGGGCCATGGCTCAGCTATGGAAACCATGCAGGTTCGTCGGGGCCTCTGCGTGAGGGGAAAGGCACGACCTTCGAAGGTGGTGTGCGTGTGCCTTTCGTCGCGCGCTGGCCAGGACACATTCCTGCCGGTCTGGTTTGCTCTGAGCCAGCCATGACAATTGATGTTTTTCCGACTGTCGCCCGCTTGCTTGGCGCCTCGCTGGAGGGGCAACGCTCGATTGACGGTCTGGATATTTGGCCCCTGATGAGCGGTGAACCGGGAGCAACCTCACCTCATGAGGCGCTCTATTTTTACTACCACAAGAATGATTTGCAGGCGATGCGAGTCGGTAAATGGAAGCTGCACTTTCCGCATGGTTACCGGACGATGAATGGGCGATCTGTGGGCGCTGACGGGATCCCCGGAAAGTATGACTACGACGTGAAAACAGGCGTCGAACTCTATGACCTCGAGGCTGACATCGGAGAGAAGAACGATGTCTCGAAAGAGCACCGTGATCTGGTCAAAGAGTTCGCCATCATGGCTGGAGTCATGCGCGCAGATCTGGGCGACAAGCTCACCGGAACGATGGGCAAGGGGCGGCGTAAGCCAGGGCGAGTTCACGACTGACGGAAGTCGGTTGCGCTCTTGTGGCCTATTGGTTTGCCACGTATTCGATCAAGTCGCGCATCTGCGCTCGGGTGAGTCCGGCGGCGAGCCCTTCCGGCATGGCCGAGATTCCAGGCTGGCGCTCGCTCACATTTGCCACGGGAATTTCTGTGATGACACCGTTCGAATCCTGCAGCGTGAGCCGCAGGATTCCATCCTCACCGAGACCCTCTTCGAGGATTCGGCCGGAGAGCACGCGGTCATCATTCAGCACAACCTTGCTTGCTCCGTAACCGGGAGCAGTTCGCCGATTGGGAGCAATGAGCGCTTCGAGGATCTGAAGTCGAGAGAGGCGCTTGCTGACTTCTGTGAGGTTCGGCCCCACCGCCGTTGCACCTTCGTCTGCTTCATGGCAGCGGACACATTGCATCTCTGTTTGCTCGAACACCGCACGGCCAAGAGTTGCATCGCCACCGAAGAGGCTATTCATCCAGGGGGCAAGCGCTGAGTCTGCGTTGTTTTGATCAGAGTTCTCTGCCAGCAGCGCTTGCACTGTGGGCGATTCGCGAGACTCGGCCGCGAGCACAAGGTCTAGAGTCAGTTCTTCTGGGTAGCCATGGCTGCGAAGTTTGCGCAACTCGCCTGCGAGCCACTCATCAGCGCGGGGGTCGTCGGCCTCGCCCAGAATCCTCAAGGCCATTCTATGCTCGGGCATTTCCCCATGATCGAGCAGTGCTGGAAGGCGTGGCATGACGTCTGATAACGACAAGCTCTCAAGCGCAGAAAGCGCAGCGGCGCGTATCTCAGGGTCCTGCGACTCCAGGGCAAAAGAGACAATCTCTTTGAGGTTGTCGGGCGCGATGACCTCCAGGGCTTGAAGTGCGCTCACACGTGCCGCCACTCCAGCGCTTTGCTTAGAAGTTAATTTTGCGAGCTGCTCCGCGATTTCTTCAGAAAGTGCTGGTGTGTTTTCTTCTTCGGCAACCGCGAGGCCTTGCACCAATTTTGCCCAGGATATGAGCACTTCATCAGGTGTCTCGTGGTCAACCAGTTCACTCAAGGCGAGTGCCAGGTCGGCGATGGCTGAATCGTCACGCTCGGAGATAGGCCAATAATATCCGGTCAATCGATCGAGTGGATCGGGTTGCCCCCAGGTGCCGAGGAGGTCTATGGCTTCTGCACGCAAAGCAGCATCGATGCTTTGAAGTTGTGCGAATCGCACAAGCTGTTCGGCGTACTCTTGGCCGCCGATGTGATAGGCCGCGTTCATGCTTCGGCGCCAGAGTAAGTCAGGGTCGCCCGAACCTTCCTCGATTGCGTGCTCACCATCTTTGAGGCCGAAGCGATCGTGCCAGCTTTCGTTCAGCAGGCGATTCGCGAGGTCGGGCAGCGCGGCCTCGACAGGCCCGTCGTGAATGGCGCGAGCCGCTTCGTGGACAAGCAGTGGGTCTGGGTCATCGAGAAACTGAGTCAGTGCGGCGCTTTCGCGACGACGCATCACAAGCAAGGCGGCTAAACGCGCTTCGCGGTGTTCGTCACGTGCGAGCGTTTCAAGCTGCATGGCATCCGCGCATCCGAGGAGTCCCATGGTGCCGGCGTGACGAAGCACCGGATCCGAATTCCCGACATCCCGTACGAGTTTGGCGAGTGGCTCGACAGCCTCTGATGCTCTGATTCGGCCGCATGCCAGGGCCGCTTCCCGCCGCACGCGCGGAGCGGGGTCCTCAAGGCTTGAGATGCAGAGAGAAGCTGCCGAAGGTTCGCGTAGATCCCCCAGCGTCTTGATGGCTTGCGCGCGGACCTCTCCCATTCGATTTGTTGCTACGTCCAACAGCACGTCAACACATGCATCGCGTGACGCTTCATCTCGGCGAGCGAGAATGCCAAGCCCCCAGAGGGCATGCAGCGTTGAGAGGTCGTTGCGATCAAGAACCAGAGAGTTTTGCGGATCTTCTAGAGACTGATCTGCAGGGGCTTGTGCGACTTTTGAAAGAGCGGCGAGGCCGCTTGAACCACGTGTTGTGAGTTCAAGTTGGGCTGCGAGTCGGACTCGCGCGTCACCGTGAGAAAGAAGTTGAGACAATTCGCTGTCTGGTCTTTGATCCATTCCCAGGCGCAACAGCTCGCGTGTGTTTGCAATAAGGTTTGCACGAAGGGTGTCGGGCTCGGCATCACTGAGTCGGTAAACACGGCCCTTGCCGGTCTTGCCCCAGCCTTGGACCCAGTCGGTGACATACAGAGCACCGTCCGGGCCGAACTCACAGTCTGTAGCGAGCAACCCCCAGAGAGGTTGCGTGGGCTCGGACATCGAAAACCCGGCACCTTCGGGCAGCAATTCGAATGCAAAGATCCCGCTGCCGCTTTGAGTGCCTTGAAAGTCGCAAAGGAAGAAGTTGTCGGCGTATTCGGCAGTGAGCGTTGCCCCGGGTTCGTGGGTGAAGCCCGAGGGCCCGGCGCTGAGATGGTCGAGAGGCGGCAGCAAGAAGGCCGGCTGAGTCTCGTGCCAGGTGTGCCAGCGATTTTCTGAGTTCCAGTATCCCGCATTGGCTACCCATTGATAGGGCCCGCGCCAGCCGGAGTCACCCCCCTCGATGATTTGGACGATGCGAGCGCGGTCGCCGTTGTCGGCATTGTTATCGCCTACGAAGAGGTCGCCAAAGTCGTTGAACGCCAGCTCCTGAGGATTACGCAAACCCGTGTGCATGATTTCGAGTTCGCTGCCATCTGGTTCGCAGCGCAACACAGCCCCTGTGTTGGGGAGGTGCAATGTGTTGCTCTCTGTTTCGACATGCAGGCCTCGGTCTCCAATAGAAAACCAGAGTCGCCCGTCATGTCCGAGGCGCAGGCCATGAAGGTCATGGCCGAGGTAGCCGATGCGGACGCCGTAACCTTGACTGAGGATCTTTTTTGTTTCTGCGATGCCATCGCCGTCGCTGTCTCTCAGTGACCAAAGCTCCGGAATGCAGGTGTAAAACACCTCACCTTGATGGGCCAAGAGTCCTGCGCCAATGCCGACAGCCGGTTGTGCAAAGCCATCGGCGTACACAATGGATGTGTCGGCTTGACCGTCACGGTTCGTGTCGGTCAGCAAGCGGATGCGCTCATGTTCTTCGCCCATCGCTTCGAATCCGTCACCGAGAATGCGTTCCATGAGGGCAACGCGCGCCTCGACGGTTTCGCAGGCGAAGTCGTCGGCAAGCCAGTCGGTGTGTTCGCGTATGTCCAGGACGCCGTCCGTGTGGCGAAAGGTTTCTCCGACGTAGATGTCGCCTTTCTCGTCGATCGTCAAGCAGACGGGATTGGCCAGCAGAGGTTCGGCGGCCCAGAGGCGAACCTCAAGGCCGTCCCCAGTATCGAAGTCCAGCAGTCGAGAGGCCCCTTCACCGGAAGCCGATTGAACCGTGGGTGCGTAATCTTGATCGGTGGAGAGTGCGTGATTCGTGCCCGCGCTGTCCTGAGTCAGTTTTGTGGGAAGTGTGGTTGCGGCGAGCTGGTTTGATGCAAACAAGAGAGCGCCGATGAGCAGCGCGGCTGGCTCAAGCGAGTTCTGCACGAACCTTCTCCAGCAGAGTTTTGGTTGCACGAATGCCTTCTTCTTCGGGCAGTCGCGACCCCTCATATTCGATGCCAACGTATCCGTCGTAGCCTGCATTTGTGACGAGACGGAGCATGCGCTGGTAGTCAATCGCTGTCTCTTCGCCAGTGTCATCGAAGTCGTATGACTTGGCGCTGACGGCTTTTGCGTATGGCATGAGTTCCTCAACGCCCAGGTAAGGGTCGTAGTGACGCTCCGAGTCAATTCGAAAGTTTCCAAAGTCTGGCAGGGTGCCAACGCCTTTGTGTTCAGCTTCAGCCATGACGCTAGCAAGCCAAGCGCCATTAGAAGACCGGCCCCCATGGTTTTCGACGATGACAGATATGCCGTACGGTTCGCCGTAGGCGGCGAGATGATCGAGTGACTCTGCTGCGCGATGGCGCATTTGATCGGCATCTCCGCTGCCAGCTGCATTGACTCGGATGGAATGACATCCAAGGAAGGATGCGGCTGCGATCCACTTGAGATGATTTTCGATCGCTTGTCTGCGAAGAGCTTTATCCGCGTGGGCGAGTTCGCCTTCGCCGTCGATCATGATGAGTAAGCTTTGGACGCCCTGATCGTCGGCGCGCGATTTTAGCTCGCGGAGGTAGTCAAAGTCTGTGGCGCGATCTTTGAAGAAAGCATTCACGTATTCGATGGCATCAAGGTCAAACCCGCGTGCGCTGGCGGCGAAGTCTAGCGCCGTCATGCGGCCCTCGAAGTGCGCCCGGTGCAATGACCACTGCGCAAGAGAGATGCGAAATGGCAATGCTTGTTTGGTTGGCTCTGCACTTTGGTTGAACGAGAGAGCGGCGACGTTATGAAAAGGTGTCGCTGCCAGGCCGACGCCGAAGGCAGTGGCAGACTTCAGAAACAGCCGGCGAGAAGAGGGCGGTGTCATGGAAGCTCCTTGAGCCCTGTGGGCGCGACCGTGCACACGAGGCAGGGTTCCAGACATGATACCCGCCGTGAGTGCTTGCCGGTGTGCCTCTCGCCCAGGCTGAAGCAGGGCAGGGGGCCGTGTGCGAATGAATCTTCCGTCAGAGGTCTCCGATGGGGGATGGATGGCGGTGAGCTTGAGATTGACGCGAAAAAGGCCGATCTGGAGTCTTTGCCGTCTCTGGCTGTGTTCGCTCGTGAAGAGAGCAGAAGGTTCGCACAGTCTTGACGGACTATGATGGGCGCCCCGCCTCCTTCGTCCGTCAAGGGTTCACCATGCTCATGCTTCGGTTGTTGATTTCATGTTTTGTCGCGCTGATGGGGCAGGCCGATGAAGTTGGGAAACCTGTCGCGGTTGATGTGCTGAACCAGGCGCGTGAAGCGGCCCTTGGTGTCCAAAGCGTTGAGTACACATTCAGGCTTAGCAACTCGGGCACTGCTTCAGCGATGACATCGGAAATCGAGGGCATGGCCCGACTCCTGGCCGCAGATTCAGATGGCGGGCCGTACCATTTCATGGCGGGGACACTCACGCCGACGAAGAAAACGCAGGAGCCTCTCGAGTTCACCGTTGCGAGAATGGGAGATCTCTACCAGATCGCGAATCGGGCCGAACAAGTTCTCTTCTTCGGAAGGGGCAATTCGGCGCATGATCAATTGATTAGTTTTTCTGATCCCGTCTTGATCGAAAACTTCATTATCCCGCGCCCGTTCAATGTCGCGGGAGACGGACATTCTGTGTCCCTTGCCGGTACGTCAGAGGTTTCGGGTGAGTTGTGTGACGTGTTGGTCGTGCCCGGGAGGAAAGGGTTGTCGGCACGCTGGTTTATCGCTCGTTCGGACCACTTGCCGCGAGCCGTGGAGCGAGACCTCTTGACTGCAGAGGGAGGGGGTGTGGCCCGCCTGGAAATTGACTCGTTGCGACTGAACCCTGATCTGGAGCCGGAAGACTTCAGGCTGGCAACACCGGCGGGATGGCGCACGGTCGATGTGAGTGCGACTCGTTCCAGTCCGGCGAGCAAACCACTCCCACAGTACGGTCTCGATGGCTTACTCATGCGTGGGAAGGTGGCGCCCGATTTCGCCTTGAAAGCGCCTGGTGGTGAGACGGTTCGCCTGGCAGATCTGCAGGGGCAAGTGGTTGTTCTGGACTTCTGGGCCACCTGGTGCCCGCCCTGTCGCCGGGCGATGCCGATGCTGCAAAAAATTCACGAGGACTATGCTGCCAAGGACGTGAAAGTGGTGGGCATCAGCACCAGTGAGCGAGGTGGCAACCCTGAGGAGATGATGAACTCGAAGGGCTACAACTACGGCCTGCTTCTCAATGGCGAGGCGATCGGATCTTCTTACGCTGTTCGGTCGCTGCCGACCTGCTACGTGTTGAACAAGGAAGGTGTCGTGGTTTACGCCTCACGAGGATTCAAACCTCTTGATGAAGCGGCTCTTCGCCGGGCCATTGAGGCTGCACTCAATCCATGAGCGCATTGCTGTTGAGGTCGTATCCAGTCGTGTTTGTGGCCCGGTGATGCGTTGAGTGGAATCTACGCATCACTCAGATAGGCGACTTTTTCAATCTCATCACGCGGAATCGTCGCGCCGTTCGCCGTGACCGCGAACCCGAATTTCTTGCTTTTGGCAACCCATTCATCACGCGTGCCCTCGTCAGTGCCGACCTCGTGCACTGCGACGCCCATCATGTGAACGACTCCATCAGCCTCTTCGCCCCAGCGACCGATGTAGGTTCGAGCTCCGGTGGTGAAGAGGACCACAGTTTTGCCGTGGAGTTGGTCGTGACCTGGATGAAAGACGCCGTCGTTTGCCATGCGCTGCAAAGTAGCAGGACGGAGTGCCAACTCTCCAGGCCGAGTGACTAAATGGGCCTACGTCCGAGAAATCTTACGTATTCAAGTGCAAGTCGATGCTTCGACAGGCCGAGAATCGATTCGAAAGTGTTTCTGGATTGGAATCCTTCTTAAGCTGCTAAGGCGATGTGCCCCCCCCCGTGGCGGCGGGCTCGTCATTTGTCTCGCGCAGAGAACGCCCTTCTCGGAAGGAATAAAAATCATGAGTGACGTACCGCGTCGAAGACCATTGAGATTGTCGATCATGCTTGCTGCGGCTTTGGTCGGAGCGCAGTTCGTTCCCGTTGATCGAACGAATCCACCGACTGATGCTTCTCTGAGTTTGAAGGCACCGGCGCCAGTGCTCGCGATACTTGAACGCGCCTGTTTCAACTGCCATAGCCAGGAGACTGCGTGGCCGTGGTACGGCTACGTCGCTCCGATGTCATGGTTGGTGGAGCGCGATGTGAAAGAAGGGCGCGAAGAAATGAATCTATCGGAGTGGGGCAGCTGGTCTGAAGACCGTCGTGTCTATATGGCCAGCGAGATCGTTGAGATGACCGAGTCGGAGGATATGCCGCCTTGGTTCTACAAGCCATTTCACGCTGACTCAAAGCTAAGCGAGGATGACTTGAACACTCTCAAGGCATGGGCGCAGAGCCTTCCCGGTGCGAAGGCCAACTCCGGCTGAACTTTTTTGTCAGGTCTCGCCGGCGACTTTGGCTAGTAGCCCCGGATCGACATTGCCACCGCTGAGCAGCACTCCACAGCGCCCTCGCCCTTCGCGAAGCGCAACGGCAAGCGAGGCAGCTCCGCTGGGCTCCAGGACCAGGCGAAGCTCATCCAGAGCCCAGCGCATGCTGGTTCGTAGCTCCTCGTCGGTGACGAGTTCGATGCGCTTTACGTGCTGGCGTATGACTTCAAATGTGAACTCTCCAGGTCGACGCACACGAAGGCCGTCGGCAATCGTACGGGGGGGTGGAACAGCGATGCGCTCACCTGCTGCGAGGCTGCGCGCGGTGTCATCTCCATCCAAGGGCTCTACGCCTACGATCTCAATATTTGGCTGCAAGGCGTGCAGCACGGTGGCGCAGCCAGCCATGAGTCCGCCGCCGCTGACCGGAGCGTAAAAGCAATCGAGAGTTCCTGCGTCTTCCAGCAATTCGAGTGCTGCTGTCCCCTGGCCGGCTGCGACAAGTGGATGGTCATAGGGGGGAACTGGAATGAGCCCCTCGCTTGCTTCGAGTTCTTTTGCGCGCGTTGCGCGCTCGTCGCTGTCGGGGCCGACGACGACAACTTCTGCTCCCCACGCCTCTGTTCGTTGGCGCTTCAATTCCGGAGCATCAGAGGGCATGACGATCACAGCGCGCAGGCCGAGTACGGAGGCGGCACAGGCGACGGCTTGTGCGTGGTTTCCTGAACTATGTGCAACGACACCTGGCGTTCCAACTGGAAGCGTCGTCATGAGGCTGAATGCGCCACGCAGTTTGAATGCACCAGTCAACTGCAACGACTCAGGTTTGAGGAGCAGCTCTGCCTCACCGTGAGTTCGCGTGAGTATGGGTGTGCGAAGAATGTGGGATGCAATTCGCTTGGCAGCGGCTTGCACGCAGTCGAGGGTGAGTGTTTCGGTCATGTGTGACACGATACCGAGAGATGGGCTGTGTCAAAGGGGCTGACTGGCAGGTTGCTCGAGTTCCGCGAAGTTTCTCTGGTGCTGCGTTCGGCATAAATCTCTCGAACCTGGGTAGCATGTGGAGGACTTCAGGGGGCTGGCGTGCCAATCGAATCCGTGAATCCAGCGAACGACACCGTGCTGCGGGTCTGGTCGGAGATGTCGGAGGCTGATCTCGATGTGACGCTTATGGCTGCAAGTCAGGCGCAGGAGTTCTGGGCGAGCTTGCCGTTTGAAGAGAGAGCCCTCCCGCTTCAAGCTCTGTCAGAACAATTCGAGCAGCGCGAGGCAGAGCTGGCCCATCTGATGGCTCAAGAGATGGGAAAGCCGTTGCCGCAGGGCCGCGCGGAGGTCTTGAAATGTGCGTCCGCCTGTCGCTGGGTGAGTGAGAATGCGGCCGACTGCCTGGTGGATGACTTTGTAGATCTCGACGGCGAACGCGTGCTGTTGACCTATCGCCCGCTGGGTTTGGTGTTGGCGGTGATGCCGTGGAATTTCCCGTTCTGGCAAGTGATCCGTTGCTTGGCTCCGGCATCGATGGCAGGGAACGGGATGTTGCTCAAGCACGCGCCAAGCGTGCAGGGGTGCGCAGAAGCCATGGCGGAAATGACTCGCGATGCCGGCTTGCCGGAGGGATTGTTTGCCAACCTGACTCTCGATGAGGATCGAGTGGGTCGATTGGTGGCAAGACCTGAAGTGGCTGCAGTTTCGTTGACGGGCTCGACACGGGCTGGCTCGACGGTTGCCGCCGCTGCGGGTGACGCGTTGAAGAAGTGTGTTCTGGAACTCGGGGGAAGCGACCCTTACGTCGTCTTGGAAGACGCCGATATTGACTTGGCAGTTCAGTGTTGCGCGAAGTCCCGTCTCCAGAATTCCGGACAGAGTTGTATCGCCGCGAAACGTTTCATCGTTGTGGACGCTGTTCGAAAAGATTTCACGGCTCGGCTGGTAGCTTTCATGGAGTCTCAGAGCTGGGGTGACCCTTTGGGTGCAGACCCTGTAGACATCGGCCCTCTCGCGAGGCGCGATCTACGAGACGCACTGCACGAACAGGTCCGAAAGAGCGTGCTCTCCGGGGCTCGATTGCTGCTTGGTGGAAAAGTTCCCGATGGGCCTGGCGCTTACTACCCGCCGACCGTGCTTGCCGGCGTCCAGCCGGGAATGCCCGCTTTCGATGAAGAAACCTTTGGGCCTGTGGCAGCCGTGGTGCCGGCAGTTGATGAGGAGCACGCCTTTGGACTCGCCAATGCAACACCATTCGGTCTTGGCGCCGCGATCTTTACAGCGGATGCAGAGCGCGGAGCGCGGTTAGCAGCCGACCATTTTCAGGTCGGAAACTGTGCCGTGAATACGATGGTCATGTCCGACCCACGGATTCCATTCGGAGGCATCAAAGCCAGCGGATTTGGACGCGAGCTGGGTGCAAACGGATTTCGCGAGTTCACGAACTTGAAGACCGTGAGATTCCCGGCGGTGTGAGAGTCGATGCGGTTGGCAGGCTCGGCCACGCACTACTTCATCCAGCGCTTCCACCAGTCAAGATATTGCTGAAGTCGGTGCAGGCGCATGTCTGGTGGCCCGGCACGCGACATGCCGTGACTCGTGCTGCGAGGGTAGCGGACAAAGCGGGTCGGAATGCCTCGCGTAGCAAGTGCAGAGTACGCTTGTTCACTCTCTGCCACGTTGCAGCGCAGGTCGCCCTCGCTGTGAATGACCAGCGTGGGTGTGCGGGCGTTCCCCAGATACTTCAAAGGACTCATGTCCCACAGGGCTTTGGTGTCGTCCCAGGTGTTGCCAGGGAACTCGGTGTCTGGCCAGATGTAAACATCGCTGCTGCCCCACATGCTGACCATATTGGCAACACAGCGGTCCGAGACAGCTGCACGAAACATGTTCGTGTGTCCGATGGCCCAGAGAGTCATGAAGCCGCCAAAGCTTCCGCCTGAGATGCCCATGCGTTTGGTGTTGCAGAAGGATTGCTTACTCATGTCCTTTGCAACGGCTTCTACGTCTGCCCAGTCCTGCCCTCCCCAGGAGTGCGAGTTTCCATCGCAAAAATCTTCGCCATAGCCCTTGCTGCCGCGTGGGTTGCTGAACACGACGGCGTATCCCTGCGCAGCCAGAACCTGGAACTCGTGGAAGAATGCCCAGCCGTACTGCGCATGTGGTCCGCCGTGGACTTGCAGCAGCGTCGGCCGTTTGCGGGTTTTCGAGGCTCCGGGAGGAAGCATGGTCCACACTTGTACTTTGACCCCGTCGCTAGACTTCACCCAGCGTGACGTCGGCTTGCTGAGAGTGAGTTTTCCCAGCAGTTCGGCATTGAGATTGCTCACTCTGCGGAGCGTGAGTGCGGCACTTTTTTCTAGTGTGCCGCTCTTGGGGACATCTGCGAAGTGCACTTCGGGAAGGGTCGTGGCATCCCCCACCATCAACGCAATGCGAGATCCATTTGCAGAGAGGTTGCCGAGTGTGTGCTGGCGCTTGCCACTGGTGTGAAAGCGAAAGGGGCCACCCTTGGCTGAGATCGTTGCCAGGTGAGTCTCGCCGTGCCACCCAATCTGAACCCACAGTCGCTTGCCATCTGGTGTCCAGCTGTAGGCAGAAGCGAAGTCTGCTTCGGCAGCATCGCTGAGCGTGATGGCCAGAAGGCAGTAATCTTCGCGGTCGGTCAGGCTCTTGGCTGTTCCCTTGGCAAGATCCGCCACCCAGAGTTCGGTGTTTTGACCCGGCTTTTTGCCGTCTTTGTCGGACCAGCTGAAAGCGAGGCGACGACCGTCTGGCGACCATTGCAGATTGTCTTTGTAGCCAGGCGGAATGCCTTTCACGGCCTTGGCCTTGCCAGTGGCGACATGGATGCGCACCACTTCCGTCGTCCACCCTCGGGCGAAGGAACGCTTGTCGCGCGAGGTGACCAGCGCGATCTCTTTGCCGTCGGGAGAGATGTCAAAGGCCGCGCTGTCGATGGTGGTTTGTTTGTAGAGGAGGCGGTGTTCGCCTGTGTTGGCATTGACGACGTAGAGGCGATAGCGCTGGCCGTTGAAGTAGCCGTCGCCATCGAGTCGATACCAGGGGTCATCCAGCACGCGAGGCGGATCGCATTCACCGGTTTCCTTGCGAGCCTCACAGGCGGACTGCTTCCAATCGGGATCTGTTTCGCGGAAAGCCACGGCGAGCCATTGGCCATCGGGTGACCATTGAGGGCTTCCCAGGGAGCCTTCGGGAAACTCGGTGAGTTCTCGCGCCTCCCCTCCCCCGGATTCGATCACAGCGATCTGCGCGCTTCCTTTTTTCCTGTGAGAGATAAAGGCAATGCGTGCCCCATCCGGAGACCAACGTGGCGAACCATCTTTGTCGCCGCTTGTGAAGCGCCGTGGCTTGTCGCCGACTCCTGCCATCCAAAGGTTGGTCAGATAGTCGTTCTTCTTGCCAATCGTCTTCACGGTGAACACCACGCGCTGCCCATCAGGTGAGATGGATGGTGATCCCACGAAGTGCAGCCCGAGTAAGTCCTCGGGGTTCATTTTACGCCGAGCTTTCTTGCCGGCAGTTCGCTTCGCAGTTTTGGACGACTTTGATTTGGTTGAAGTCTTGGCAGCAGGCATGTTTTTTCCCTGGGTTCACGGGCCACGGGTGGCGATGTGATCGCGGGGAACCCTACCACTCAGCCAGGGGTACCGACGAGCGAGGAGCACTCGTTGGCGTCCTTCGGATGAGGCTCGATCTCGAGCCTCGGCGCCGGCTGCTCTTCCCGCTAGGGGGTGACCGTCAGCGAATCGGGCACCGAAAGGAACGGTCCGCCACCCCAGGAGCCATCTTGTGCCTCACTGGCGGCCTGAAACCAGACGGTGAGGCCGATCAATGCAGGGTCTTGTGGAACGCTGAGATTCCAGGAGGCAGCGCCCTCGGAATCGAGCAAGCGCATGCCAAGGAAAAAGAGGGGAAGAGGCAGATTCAGTTCACCAGTGTTGGTGACGAGGGAACTCTGAAAGAATCCATAAACGATGTCGTTGGGTGCACCGAAGACTTCCAGTGCAAAGGCCTCTCCAGGGCTGGCGACTTGTGGCGAAAAGCGCGCAAGCACCTTGAGCCTGCGTGCAGCGTCGAAGATCTGGATCTTGCCTGATCCAAAGAGGTTGTCTTTTCCTGGGTCGCCGAGGTCCACGGCACTCAGTTCCAGTGCAGCGGCGATATGGCGAGGCTGTGCTGCAGGTTGCACGTCGAGGAGCAGAGCCATCGCTCCAGCCAATTGAGGGGTTGCAGCTGAAGTCCCGCTGAAGAGAGAGTAGCCACCATTGAGGTTGGTGGTCATGACCGAGTTTGTGTAAGTGACGACATCTGGCTTGATAAGCCCAGGAAGTCCGCCGCCGAATCCACCGACTTCGTAATCCCAGTATTCAGGTAGCTGAGCGTGTGGGAAAGATGCGTCGAAGGACGAGATGTCTTCCCATGCAGAAGGGCCACGTCCAGAAGGGTTGTAGAGGCTGTCGTCTGGCAACTGAATGCCGCCGCAAGCCATCACCGACGAGCGTCCACCACTCGCGAGGTCGGGATGTGCAAAGGGTGAGGGGCAATTGCCCGGCGTAGAGATGTTGAACGGTGTCGGATGTGTGCTCGTGAGCACGCCCTGATTGCCAATGGAATTCGCATGGATGATTCCAGCAGCCAGTTCGACATCACAGAGTTGTCGGAACATGTGGTAGTCCGGTCGGTCGGGCCACTTGTAGCTGTAGCTGCTGCTCACGACATCGACGCCGATGCTCAGCAAGTACTGCTGTGCTTGCCAGTAGTGCGCCTCATTGGAGACTTCACAGATGGCCATGCTGGCAGCGGGCGCCATTCCTGTGATGCGGCCCTGGGTGCCGTCTCCCACCATGAGGCCGGCAGCCTGGGTTCCGTGCGGGTCTGTTGAGGAGACATTCGAACTGTTGGACTTGAAGTCCCAGCCATGGAGGTCATCGATGAATCCATTGGCGTCATCGTCGATGTTGTTCCCAGGGATTTCACCGGGGTTCGTCCAGACACGCTCGATGAGATCGGGATGTTGCCAATCGGCACCGGAGTCGATGTTGCCGATGAGGATGCCCGAGCCTTCAAAGCCCTTGTCCCAGAGAGAAGGTGCTTGCAAGGCGACGATGTGCGGCTCGATGTCCGGTGGCGGCTGAATGCCTACGCCCGGAGCAATCTCGATGTCATCAAATGCGAATCCATCGGATGGAATATTGAAGTTGTCACGCCACTGAAACCGGACCAGGAAGTTGTTGGTGTAGCTGATTCCAAACCCCGAAAGCATTGAGTCGAGAGAGACCCACTCCCAGGAGTACTCCGCGCTCGCGTCTTCCAGCGAGTAGACCTTGTGCCAGGCGAGGCCGTCGGCGCTGACGAAGACGCCATCTTCCGGATGATCCTCATCACCGAATTCTTTGTGTCGAAAGCGGATGCCAACATCCTTTTCGCCTACAAGATCCAGTTCGACCGTGAGGCTGGCGACGGAGTCCACGGAGTTGGTGTTGGTGCCCATCACGACGTGCCAATCCCCGGCGGGGTCATGCAAGTCGGTGACAGCTGCATACCCGTCTCCCGATGCGGCAACGGTCCAGTGCGGCAAGAGTGCACCGGACTCAAAGTTATCGAGGAAAGGGTAAGTCCCGAGGCCTGGAGGGGAAGGCAGCGCTGGTTGCGCGTCTTGAGCACGAGAGGCGGGTGTTTCGGGCATCAGGCAGATGCGATTCACGCCGGGCATTTCAGACAATCGTTGCAGCACTGCGGGCTCGGCTCGAAAGAAGAGTGCATTGCCCATCCAGAGGACATCGATCAACTCGGCCTGTCCGGATTTTTGCGCTGCAGCCAGCAGGCTACGTAGGGGGCGCTGTGTGGACTGCGCGTGTGCTTTCAGCATCTCGGCCACAAGTCGCCGACGCGTGCGGGCAACTGATGCAGGCGATGTCGCTTTCCCCGGGCCATCGATCAACCCAGCAGAGGAGGCCCTCGCCCGGCGTTCGAGCTCTCCCCCCGACAACTGGTCAGCCATGACGAGATAGGCGGCGATTTTTTCACGATCGTCAGCGCTCGCGATTGCCTCACGTAGCGCAGGGTCCAACACATCGTCGTGAGTGGTGGTCCAGCTTCCGTTCGCAACCGCGGTCGCGAACACACCGCTGGCGCAAACCATGGCGAACAGCGCGCAGGCTACTGCGCGAAAAAGAGCCGCAGAGAATGAGCGATTCACAAGCATGTTTCTGTGAGCACTTCTACGGCTCACTGCCAGATTGCAGCCGAAGTAAAAGGACCCGGGATCCGCGAAATCCCGGGTCATAGGGGGGCCTCCGCCCCTCAAGGGTGTGCCCATTTTTGTGATCATGTTTTGGGCACCGCCTGACCTCCGAAGTTTACCCCCTCTTCGTCATTTTGGGGGGGATTCCGGAACATTCTTAGCCCTCTTCAAGGCAGAATTCCGCTCAGAGTGTCTTTCATTGTTTCCGGGCTGACAGAACCATGCCAACCGGTCAGGAAAGCGCCGTCTGCATCGGTGATGAGCACAAACGGCAGCATCATGCCGTCTGCGAGATGGGTCGAGATCAGGTCAACGACCTCGGGCTCCGGTGCATCGCAATCGGAGGCCAGGCCGACGAAGTGCTCTTTCAGTATCTCGGCTATTTCGGGCTGTGGCATGAGACCCTGCACGAGGGTCCGGCATTGGCCTCAGAGTTCGCGCCCGAATTCGATGAAGATTCGCTTATTCGCAGGCTTTGCGGCAGCTAGCGCGTCAGCCCAGCGTGTGGACCATTCGAGGGTTCCGCCATCATCGAAATGAGGGTGAGACGCCATGGGATCGGCTCCAGAGAAAAGTTGAGAGGACGATAGCACCCGAAGCCGAGAGCCGTCTGAGTGTCTTGCGGTTCGGTTCTTCAATCCTCCTCGCGGCGGGCCTAAACTGAAAAAAGTTGCGATGAGATCAGCGGTCTGTGGCGCATGAGTTGGCGGTCTCCACGGGCTTTCGACGCTCAAGGGAGGAGATGGTCATGTTGGTGACGGCTCTGGTCACGCCGTTCAAAGGAAGTGCGCAAGCGCTAGACCTTGAACTCTTGGGTGAACTGGTTCGGTTTCAGCTCGATGCGGGTGTCGACCAAGTCCTTCTGGGTGGGACGACCGGGGAGGGGGGTGCACTCAGCAATGCTGAGCGGCTTGAGCTGCTGAGTGCGGCACTTGAGGTCGCGGAACCTCAGCAGATTATGTTCGGCCTTGGCACCGGCTGCCTCGACGACATGATCTCGCGTGGCGAGGCTGCACTGATGCTTGGTGTGCAAAATTTGCTGCTAGTGGACTGTCCATACAGTGGAGCTTCGAGCGCGGCGTTGCGAACGTCCTGGCATGGGCCGGTTGCCGAGGCCTTGCCTGACGCTCGACTTTTCCCCTACGCCGTTCCTGGGCGCACGGGAACCGAACTGCTGCCCGACGACCTCGCTCGGCTTGCCGAGAGCTATCCTAATGTGGTGGGTGTCAAGGATGCGACCGGCCGACTGGCTCGCATGTTGCGTGTGCGCGAGCTGTGTGGAGACGAGTTCGTTCTTCTGTGTGGTGATGACTGTCAGGCGCGGGATGCTCTTGTGGATCCGGCAATTCGTGCGCATGGCGTATGCAGCGTGACTTCCAATCTTGTGCCCGCTGTCTTCCGCGAACTGGTCAACCATGGGCGGGCAGGCGAGGGAGGCAAGACGAGTCTTCTCAAAGAGTCCATTGAGCCTTTGTTCGACCTGATGAGCTTTACAACATCTGAACTGCTCGATGTCGGCGGAGAGCCGCGCGCTGTTCCGCAGCGCGTCAGGAACCCTGTGCCACTGAAAGCGGCCATGCTCGCACTGGGGCTTGATCTGGGGGGATGCCGGCCACCACTGGATGCGCTCGGGCCAAACGGACGTGAGAAGGTGTCGCGAGTGCTTTCACAACTGAAGCGACGTCCCGGCGAAGATCCACTGGAGCCCTGGTTGACGCGCATGATTCCTGCAGGAGAGGTTGCTCTCGAGCGGGAACTGGTCGGCCGCGCGGGATGACTCTCACGGTCGTCAAGGTCGGAGGCGCCCTTTTGGATGGGCCGTCAGACTTGGACGCAGTCGTTCAGGCGCTGGCGACTCGCAGGCGACGCGGCGAGCGGTTGCTTGTCGTCGTGTCCGCAGTCAAGGGTGTGACAGATACGCTGGAAGCAGCTGCAGTCGATGCACTCGATCCGCGTTCGGGGGCAGAGATGACCCGGGCGCTCGTGGATCAACTGCATTCGCGGCATGTGCAATTGGTTGCCGGCCGGCCAGGCGCTCATGGTGTGTTGCTCGGATTACGCGTGGCTCTTGATGGCGTCGACCGGTTGCTCACTGGGATTCGTCTCACAGGTGAACTCACGGAACGAACGCATGACTTGCTGCTTGCGCATGGCGAGCGTCTAAGCGCCCCGTTGCTGGCAGAGGCACTTCGCATCGGAGGTGTGGATGCGCGTGCGGTGACATCTGAGGAGGCAGGACTCGTTGCACACGGCCCATTCCGGGTCGGGGGTTGTGACGTTGAAGCCAGTCGATCAGGGCTGGCCGGGTTGCTTCACGAAATGCACGACCGAATCTTGGTGTTGACCGGCTTCTACGGAGTGAACACCGATGGTGATGTTGTGCTCTTCGGCCGAGGTGGGACAGACTACACGGCCGGGGTTGTTGCAGCAGGGCTTGGTGCCGATGCGCTTGAGCTGTGGAAAGATGTTCCCGGATTTATGAGCGCTGATCCGCAGCTACTCACAGGTGCGCGCTTGGTGCCAGAGCTGTCTTTTGCAGAGGCCTGCGAGCTGGGTTATTACGGAGCGCGCATCCTTCATCCTCGGTGCCTTGAGCCTCTGCGAGGCGGGAAGCAAGAGATCAGTTTTCGATCTGTTCACAACGTGGACGCGGTTGGAACGCGCATCGTAGAGCAGCGCCTTGGCGATGCGGCAACCGTAGCGGCCCTTGCACATCGAACCGGCGTGGCCGTTGTCCGCGTTGAAGGTTCTGCAATGGTCAATCGACCGGGTGTTGCTGGGCGAGTGTTCAGCGAGCTCGGGCGAGCCGGAGTCAACATAGACGCGGTCGCCAGCAGCATGACTTCACTGTCTTTCACCATTGAAGACGATCAGGTTTCGATGGTGCGTCGGGTTTTACGGTTAATGCAGGAGGAAGAAGGCGGTGTCATCGAGCGCATTGAGGTGAGGCGCGAAGTTGTGCTCATTGGAGTTGTCGGTGACGGAGTTGCTTCAGATCCGACGGTGGCTGCTCGCATGCTTTCTTGCTTGGAGCACCTCGGCGAGCCCGTAGAGCTTATTTCGCACGGGCCCGGTGATGTCGGCTTGAGCTGTGCCGTTCCGGAGTCGGGGAAACAACGCATCTTGTCTTTGCTGCATGCCGAATTTTTTGGCGAGGCTGCCGCGGGAAAAAAGACTCCTCTTGCGGAATTCGAGTCAGCTCGCGATGAGGATCGTGAGCGGGATTCATGAGACGACGACTTGCCGCCATCCTTGGCGCTACGGGCGTTGCTGGCCGGCAGGCACTGCGAGCGCTTGAAGACCACCCATGGTTTGAACTCGCTGCGGTTGCTTCTTCTCCGCGCACGGCAGGGCGGCGCCTTTGCGACGTACTGGACGGCGAGGGTTTCGACGTGGATCCCGGCGCTTTGGGGAATCTGGTGCTGCAAGATGCAGGGCACTTCAACGCTTCATCCGTAGACGTTGTGTTTTCCATGCTGCCCTCCGAGGTCGCGGCGCGACTCGAGGGCCGTTGCGCTCAGACAACGCCTGTCTTGTCGACAGCATCTGCCTTTCGCACCGAGCCAGATACGCCATTGTTGCTCGCAGGTGTTAACCCTGAGCAGTTTGAGCAATTGAGGCACCAGCGCATGGCGCGAGGGTGGGGTGGTTTTGTTGCGCCTGGCCCCAACTGCACAACGGTCGGGTTGGCACTGACTCTGGCGCCATTGCATGAAGCATTTGGTGTCCGCTGCGCTTCGGTGACTTCAATGCAAGCGGTGTCTGGTGCAGGTTCACTTGCAGGCGCTGTTATGAAAGAGGCCGACGGCAACGTGTTGCCCTGGATTGAAAATGAAGAAGAGAAGGTCGAGCGAGAGTGTGCACGCATTTTTGGACGAACCGTGAAGAACACCATCGAACCGGCCTCCTTTCCTGTCAGTGCGACGTGCACAAGGGTTCCCGTAAAAGATGGGCACACATTGTCTGTTGCCCTCGGGCTAGAGCGCGCGAGCACTCCGGAGGAAGCTGCGAAGGTGTTGAGTGATCATCACCCCTTTAAGAATCGCGGATTGCCGTCGGCTCCAGAGATCTGGATCGATGTGAGGAGTGAGGCGAATCGGCCTCAGCCTCGAGTGGATTGTGCGGCTGGCGCCGGGTTCACCACGGTGGTGGGCCGCTTGCGAGCCGACCCCGTGCTGGGGGGGCTGAAGTATCTGGTTGTGTCGCACAATGCGGTCATGGGTGCTGCCGGAGGGGCCGTTTTGCTCGCGGAAGATCTTCTGGAGCGCGGATTTCTCGGCGATTAACGATCGCTGCGGCCGTCCCTCGGAGGCGGAGGCTGGCTCGCTGTAGGCTTGCTGCAGATACTGATGCTGTTCTCTCGGAGTCGAATCATGTTCGATCCGACCATCTGGCTCGTTCCGATGGCGTTGCTCATGGCCACTCAAGATCCTTCGACTGCTGGTGATCGCATCACAGGTGCGCCGTTTGCGACGCGCTCGCCAGTGATTGCAACGCACGGCATGGTCTGTGCGAGCCAACCGCTTGCGGCACAGATTGGCCTCGACATTCTCATGGCCGGTGGCTCGGCCGTGGATGCTGCCATTGCCACCAATGCAGCGCTGGGGCTCATGGAGCCGACAAGCAATGGGATTGGCGGTGACTTGTTCGTCATGTACTGGGACAACGCCAAGCAGGAACTCGTGGGCTTGAATGGAAGCGGTCGTTCGCCACGCGGTGCAACGCGAGAGCAAATGATGTTGCGACTTGCCGAGAGAGGCGAGGACAGTATCCCGCTGAAAGGTGCACTGCCTGTGTCTGTGCCTGGTTGTGTTGACGGCTGGTTCGCAATGCATGAGCGTTACGGCAAGTTGCCCATGTCGGAATTGCTGGCGCCCAGCATTCGAGCTGCGCGAGAGGGCTTTCCGGTCACACAGGTCATTGCGGCTTACTGGCAGCGCGCAGAGGAAGCTTTCAAGGACTACCCCGAGTTCTGCTCTGTGTATTTGCCTGGCGGCAAGGCACCTCGCGAGGGAGAGCTGTTTCGTAATCCAGGGCTTGCCGAGACGTATGAGGCACTGGCGCAAGGCGGGCGCGATGCTTTTTATGAAGGTGAAATTGCCGAGCGGATTGTTACTTGCCTGGCAGAGAACGGCGGCTTCATGAAGATCGAGGATCTTGCCAGCCATCGTTCCGAGTGGGTCGACCCTGTGTCTGTGCCCTACCGCGGTCACGAAGTGTGGGAGTTACCGCCGAACGGGCAGGGCATCGCTGCTCTTCAATTGTTGCGCCTTCTCGAGGAAGACGACCCTCAACCCTGGAACGGCCTCGACTGGCACCGCTTCATCGAAGCAAAGAAGCTGGTGTATGAAGATCGTGCTCGTTTTTACACGGACCCAGACTTCGCCTTTGCGCCCATCGAAAGGCTTCTCAGTGCGGAGTACGCAGCGGAGCGTCGCATGCTCATCGATAATGAGCATGCTGCGAAACGCTATCCAGCTGGGGACTTTGACATCGAATATGGGGACACTGTTTACCTCACCGCCGCGGACGCAGAAGGCAACGTGGTCTCCTGGATTCAAAGTAACTACGCCGGTTTTGGCTGTGGCCTTGTTCCAGAAGGTCTTGGTTTCGGCTTGCAGAATCGAGGGAAGCTTTTTCACCTCGATCCGGATCACGCCAATGTCTATGAACCGGGCAAGCGACCTTTTCACACCATCATTCCTGCCATGATGACGCGTGAAGGCTTGCCCGTGTTGTCGTTCGGCGTCATGGGCGGTGCCATGCAACCTCAGGGCCATGCGCAGGTGGTCCGCAATATCTTGGACCACGGCATGAACGTTCAGGAGGCGGGAGATGCGCCTCGCTGGCGGCACGGCGGCTCCTCACAGCCTGATGGTGGCGAGATGACGGATGGAGGCGTTGTGCACCTGGAGAGCGGTGTTCCCGATCACGTGCGCGAGGCGTTGATTGCTCGCGGTCACCGCGTGTCGGTGCACAGTGGTGGGTACGGTGGCTATCAGGCCATCTGGATCGATGACATTCGCAATGCCACGGCGGGCAAGGGCTCAGGCCGTCTCTACAGGGGCGGGAGCGAATCCAGGAAGGATGGAGCCGCGCTGGGCTGGTAGGCCTCTTCTTCCGGAGATGTCGAACTGGATTGCTCGCGACCGACGATCTCCAAGAGGTCGTTCAGGTGGCGGATCACCCACGGGATCGCAGGGGCTGATGGGCGTGTCGTGGGCAACTCCGAAAGATCGACATGAACGCCGAGCCCTTCCAGTCGGCGTGCGAGCGCACCCACCATGGCGCGCCGCTCAGTCCAACGGTCATCGTTGCTCTGAATGTCTTGCTCTTTGGAGTGAGGCTTCTCCAGTTGCTGGCTCGCTTCGAGCAGTTGTTGAAGATGCCGGCTCAGTTCATTCCAGGCTCTGTCGTGTGCAGCTCCAAGGATTCGTCCTCGCAGGCCGCTCCGGGGAGCTTCTGGGTCAAGCTTTCGATCATGTCCGGCAGAGTCTTCAGTCGATGTCAGCACGCGGTTTTCTGTGTCCAGGAGTTTTTCAGGAGAGCGCAGCGTCTGGAGTGCCTGTCGCGAGCTACGAAGCCGATTTGCAATGTGGCGACAGGTGCTGCAGTTTTGGATGTGTTCGGCGACGGCTTTCACCTTCAGCGCCGAAGCGTCACTCTGTTTGTCAGGCTCGTCAAAACCCTGGTCTTCAAAACAGAACGAGAGAAGGGTTGAGCGCGGCATTTCGGAGCAGGAAGCGAACGTCATCAGACGAGTTCCAGGTTGGTGTTGGTGTGCGTGGTGGACGAAGCTTTGCCGCTGCCTGTATGTGTCTTGCGCCGACTCGTGGGCTTGGCCTTCTTGAGCGAGGTGTCCCCTGGGGCGCCTGGAGAGAAAGATTCCGGGAGCGCACGGTCGATGCGTGTGATGAGGCGGATGCGGGCTCGCTTGAGGATCATGCCAACCTGTGACCGTCGCAGGCCCATGGCGGCGGAGATCTCGTCGTAGGAGAGGCCTTCAATCTCACGGCAGATCAAAATACGGCGATCTCGGATCTTGAGTTCGTGAAAGCAGCGCCCCGCAAGTGCCAGCAGCAGAGTGGCCAGGTGAGCGAGCTTGATCTCACTCTCGCGAACCTCGGCAACCTGTGATGGATTCAGTGATTGGCGGCGCGTGCTCTCGAGCTGCTCGAAGTGAGTGTCACGCTTCTGAGCTCTTCGCAGGCTGCGAAGCTGGTTGAGTGCGTCGAAGCGCATCATGGTGTAGGCCACTTTCAAGAAGCGTCGCACTGGCCCGCCGGGGTAGGGCTTCCGGACATCCGTAAAGAGCCGCGACATGAAGGTCGCCACGAGTTCGTCGGGAATGATCACCAAGGCGAGTCGTCGGGACACGCCCTCTGCGATCTGCAGGAGTCGGCCCTGGGTTAACTCGATCAGGGCGACGAAGGCTTCGACATCATCATGCTGGCGAAAGCGCTGAAGTAACTGGCTCGCAATCTGCTCAAGGTGCTCATCGTTTCCCGGATCGAAGGGCTCCGGGATCTGGAGCTCCGCCCCCAGTGGGCCCAGGCGGAGCGTTTCCACCTGATCGACCCGAGGAGCGCTCTTGGGTGTCGTGTGCGTCAACCTCTTCTCCAAGTCCTTTGGCTCATCTCTTCTATCTTTGAACAAGCAAGCAAGAGCCAGTGGCGGAGCCCAAAATGAGCCCTCAGAGGCTTTTTTCAGGCCTTGCCGTACCAGCGAACAATTTCTCAGCGAGTTGCTTTGTCCGGTAGATGCTGGAGGAATCCCAGAATAACAGACAAAACCGATAGTCTGGGGGAGAGTCACTTCCGGCGTGCCTGCCGAAGGGGCTCTTGAGGGCTCTCTGGGGCCTGAATCAAGCTATTCGCTGTCGTAAACCTCGCGAACATAATCTTCGAGCATCCGGCGCGCGGAGAAACGGCCCAGGAAGGCGACCATGGAACGCCGGACCTTGGCGATCCATTCCCGTGGCAGGCCATTGGGCCCTCGTGCGTAATAAAGGGGCACGATCTCGCTCTCGAGCAGATCCATCAGGGCCAGGGCGTCGCGCTCATGATCGGGCAACTCTGGCTTGCCAATGGTGAAGCCGCAGTCGGGGAGGTCCGCTTCGGCCCACCAGCCATCTGGAATCGAAGCGTGCAGGCCGCCGTTGGCAACAGATTTCATGCCACTCGTGCCGCTGGCCTCTCGCGGCCACTCGGGCGTGTTTAACCAGACATCCACGCCACGAACCATGAGTCGAGCGACACCGGAGTCGTAATCTTCAAGCACGACGATGCGCCCGCGTAATTCGTCCGTCGATGCCAGCTCCCAGATGCGTCGAATCACGTCTTGGCCCGGGCGATCTGCAGGGTGTGCTTTCCCGGCCAGCAGCAATCGCACCGGGCATGTTGTATCTGTGAGCAGTCGGCGAAGGCGCTCGGGATCCGAGAACAACAGGTCTGCCCGCTTGTAGGGTGCGAAGCGACGTGCGAAGCCAATTGTCAGAGCTTGTGTGTTCAAGACCTGTTCAAAGCACTTGAGTTGTTCAGGGGCATGGCCGTGCCGTGCGGCTTGACGTACTCCTCGTAAATGCACGAAACGCATGAGCCGATGTTTTTGCGCATTGTGTGCAGCCCATATGGACTCATCTGAGAGTTGAGCGGCTCGTTCGGCAAGAGTCTGCGGGTGGCTGTCCGGTTTCGCTTCGAGGACCTTGGCGATCTCTGGCCCGAGCCATGTCGCCATGTGAACTCCATTCGTCACAGAGCCGATCTTGTATTCGGGCCACATCTTGCTCGAGACTTCCCCATGCAACTTCGAGACCCCGTTGTTCACGGAGGAGATGTTGAGTGCCAGCTTGGTGAGGTTGAATCCAGTTTGGCCGTCGACTGTACCTAGGTTGAGCAGTGAGTCCGTGGAGCTGTTCAGGTCTTGAGCGGTTTGTTCAAGGTAGGGTCGCACCGCTTCGGGGTCGAAGACTTCATTGCCAGCGGGGACGGGTGTGTGTGTCGTGAAAGCATGAAGATGGCGAACCGATTCGATCGCTGAAGTCAGATCGGGTTGGCCGCTGCGCCGCATGTTCTCCACGCCCAGAAAGGCTGAGTGCCCTTCGTTCATGTGAAAAATGCGCGGTGAGGCACCTAGCGCTTCGGCCAGTGCGACGGCCCCTCGACCCAGCACAACCTCCTGGGCGAGGCGCATCTCGCGACCACGCACATAGAGCATCGATGTGATGTAGCGATCCTCAAGCGCATTGGTGGAAGAGAAGCTATCCAGCAGCAGCAAGGGAATGCGCCCAACGAAACAGGCCCAGACGCGCAGATTCACGACCCGGCCGGGCATTTCCACCGGGACGCGGAGTGTGTGGCCGTTCTCGTCGCGAACGCGAAGGATAGGAACGCGTAGCCCGTCGAGTTCTGGGTAGTTGTGTTGCTGGTAACCGTCGACATCGATGAGTTGGTTGAAGTAGCCGCGTCTGTAGAAAAGACCAACCCCCACCAGTGGCAATGCGATGTCGGACGCTGCCTTCAAGTGATCCCCAGAGAGAATCCCGAGACCTCCCGAGTAGATCGGCAGGCATTCATGCAATCCGTATTCGGCTGAGACGTACCAGATGGGATCGCCCGGTTGATCTGGGCGATTCATGTCTGCGTCGAACGCTTCGAGCACCTTGTGCATCTGCTCGAGGAACCCGACGTCGTTCGCCAGGAATTCGAGATGTGACGTGCGACTTAACTGAATCAGGCGGACAGGGTTCAGATATCGCGACCAGATGTTTGGATCGATGCGATTGAAAAGCCGCCGTGCATCACGATGCCACGTCCACCACATGTTGTAGGCGAGGTCTGTGAGGCGGGCGAGTGGGCCTGGAAGGTCCAGGTGCTCGGGCGGGCGCGTGGGAACGTGCAATCGCGGTAAGTCCATATGCAGAAGGGGCTCCACCCTGGGAATCGCTGAAGGGTCGTGAGCGCTTGTCTCGTGGGCTGTCGTGGTGAGTAGAATGCCTGCCCCCATCATCGCAGATCATGATCCGTGGTCGAACCGGGTCCCGAAACTGAACTTGATCAGGCGGAAGTCGGCACGCACCGAGTCGCGATTCTCGGTGGCCGGGTCCCCCCTTGGAGTGACTCTCTTCTCATGCTCATCTCGACTTGCCTTGCGGCCTCGATGGCCCTGGTTGCACCGACTGTTGCGGCGTTTTTGCCCCTCTCCGCTCAAAAAGCAGAGAACGCCGAGGGTCGCCCTTCCGAACTGGTGCGCACGATCGTTATCGGAAAGACCCTCTCGGGAGCGGATCTCGAAGCCACCGTGCTGGCGGTCGGTGAGCAGCCATTGGTGGAACGCCGTGGCCTGTTGGTGGTGGCAGGCATCGATGGTCGCCGAACTCAGGACGAGGCGATTCTGGTGAGAACCCTCGAAGACCTCTCGGCGCGGGGAGATCTTGCCGAGTTGCTTGGTGACCACATGCTGGTGTTTGTGCAGCACTTGAACGGGAGTGCTTTGGCTAACGGCCTGGAGGGAGAGGGTCGGCAAGCTGGAGTCGTCGAGGGCAACCGCCGCCCGCTGGACAATGACCGCGATGGTCGGATCGACGAAGATGCACCCTCAGATCTTGACGGAGACAACGAGATCACATGGATGCGCGTTCCAGATGGCGCGGGGGAATGGGTGGTCGATGAGCATGATGCTCGTGCGATGCGCAAGGCGCGACGAGAGCGCGGGGAGAGAGGGACCCACAGGCTGATCCGTGAGGGTCTCGATGACGATGGAGATGGCGCGTGGCATGAAGACGCCGGTCACGGCGTGACCTTGAATGCCAACTTTCCGCATGGTTGGGACGAATATCCGGCTGACACGGGTTCTTATCCGCTTAGCGAGCCGGAAACTCGTGCGCTGGTGGACTTCGTGCTCATGCACCCTGGATTGCTGGGCGTGGTGGTGCTCGGTGAAGAGGACACCCTGGTTTCGGTGCCCAAGATGCCCAAGCCCGGCGACAAGCCAGACCGGAGTGGTTGGCGCGGTGGGTTTCGAGAGCCACTCAAAGGCTTGATGGAAGAGGATGTGAAAAGCTTGCGGGAGCTCCACCGCCGACTCGAAGAGCTTTCGGATGACCCGCACGACGTGGAAGCAGACGGTCCCGTAGATGGCGGATTTCTGGCCTGGGCTTACCACCAAGGTGGTCGCTGGCCGCTGGGCTTGTCGGCCTGGTCGGTGCCCGATTCTCTTCTCAAGCCAGAAGATGAAGAGAAGGCCTCTGATGACGATGTGGTGACGGATCCCGAGGGCCTGGAACAACCGGAAGAAGGCGCTGAGGGTGAGTCGCCTGCAGAGGGCCAGGACACAAAGAAACCAGACGACGATGAGGACGCTCCCACGAGTGACTCAGACAGCCCGGTGCCAGCCGCGGTCTTGCAGTGGCTCGACGACAATCGGGAGGGAGTCGGCTTCGTCGAGTGGGCGCCCTACGACCATCCGCAACTTGGTGACGTTGAGATTGGCGGCTTGACCCAACATGGGTTGCTCACGGCAGGAGCAAACCAGGAAGATTTAGACCTCTTCGCGGACCAACTCGGCGATGTGTTGCTCACCATGATGGACTGGTTTCCGGTGATTGCACTTGAAGATCTAGAAATCACTCGACATGGCGAAGGTCTCTACAGCGTTGAAGTCGCAGTGGTGAACACAGGAGTTCTGCCCACGTCGACTCAGCTAGGCGCTGACGCACGCACAGCCAGGCCTCTCCGCGTGAGACTTCAGTTGCCACCAGGGGTCGAACGAATCTTTGGTCCCCAGCAAAAACTTGTGCGCCGTCTTGACGGAGGAGGCGGGCGAGAAGAATTACGCTGGATGGTCGCAGGAGGTGTAACCGGAACGCAGTTGGTTGTCTTGCTTGATGCCGATTCCGTCAACGATCTCGAGTTGAAAGTGGTGCTCCCATGACACGAATCAATTCCAACAACGATAACGATGTTTCGGCGGTCTCTTCTCTCGTGCGATCTTGGCATGCGCTTGCACGAAAGGTATGTATGCCGCGGAGGCTCTCCTATGTGTTTGCGGCGGCTCTGGCTTTCGGCTTTGTTTCGGCCTCTGCCAGTGCGCAAGCCGTTCGCACTCCAAAGCTGCCCATCGCCTGGAACCGATTTTACGACTACGACGGCATTACAGATTTATGCCGACAAATCGCGGAGACATGGCCCGAACTCTGCCGGCTCGAGTTCATTGGCGAGAGTGTCGAAGGTCGCCCAATGCCTCTGTTAACGATCTCGAATCAAGAGACAGGTTCCGAGATGGACAAGAGTGCCATGTGGGTGGACGGCAACGTTCATGGCAACGAAGTGCAGGGTGGAGAGGCGTGTGTTTATCTCGCGTGGACGCTGCTGGAGCGTTACGGCGAGTTAGATGCCATCACGGAACTGGTGGACGAGCGCGTGTTCTACATCTTGCCCATGGTGAATCCGGATGGCCGGCAGTACTGGTTTGATTCACCCAATACGCCGCACAGCTCTCGCAGCGGGAAAAAGCCGTTGGACAACGACGGTGACGGCCTGATGGACGAGGATGGTCCCGATGATTTAGATGGCGACGGTGAACTCTTGTCCATGCGCAAAAAGGTGGCACCTGGTACGGGGACGCATCGCCTCGATCCCGAGGACCCACGGCGCATGATCGCTGTCCCTGCGGACAAGAGGGTTGCGAGTGGAGCGAATTACATTCACCTGGGCCAAGAGGGGTACGACAACGATAACGATGGACGTGTGAACGAAGATGGGCCTGGCGGGTATGACATGAATCGCAATTGGGGAAGTGACTGGATGCCGGTGTACATCCAGTATGGAGCGGGAGATTACCCGTTCAGCTATCCCGAGACGGATGCCGTCGGGCAGTTCATCATGTCGCATCCGAACATCGCCGCTGTGCAGAGCTTTCACAACTCGGGCGGCATGATCCTACGCGGGCCAGGTGCAAGGGTGCGTGAGAGTTACTACCCGCGAGAGGACCAGCGCGTCTACGATGCCATTGCAGACGAAGGTGAAAAACTTCTGCCGCACTACCGCTCTTTGATTATTTTCGAAGATCTCTATGACGTGCATGGCGGCTTCGTCAACTGGACGGCAGAGGGGTTAGGAGTCATCTCGTTTACCAATGAGTTGTGGGCGGGAACTCAGTACTTCGGCCAGTCTGCAGGACAGGATGACAGCGACCTTGGCTTTGAGTCACAAGCCGATGCCCGGATGGCTTTCGATGACCATGTGCTTTTTGGCGAAACACATGTCGACTGGCATGAAGTGGATCATCCCGTGTACGGCACGGTAGAGGTCGGCGGATTTCGCAAAATGACGGGGCGCGTGCCGCCGCCATTCATGATCGAAGAGATGCTTCATCGCAATGCAGCATTCTGCATCTTTCATGCGGAGCAAATGCCACGCCTCGAGGTTGTTTCGCTCGAGGTGGATGACGCTCCAGGCGGGGCAAAGGTCATCACGCTGGAAGTGCGCAATGATCGTTGGATTCCGACGCGAACGAGTGTGGCAGCAGACCATGAGATCGGCTTGCCGGACATCGTGACCTTGGTCGGGGATGATCTTGTCGTGGTGGCCGGCGGCTCAAGCGCGGACCGTTTTGACTTGAGTGACTTTGACGCGGTCGAGTATGAGCCCGAGCGCCTTCGTCTAGAGAGGGGCATTCCCGGCCATGGCTCGGAAAGGCTACGCTGGGTCGTTCGCGGTTCTGGTGAATTTGCGATTACCGTGGACAGTCAGCACGCTCCGACCCTTCGGGTTTCTGGGGACCTTTGAAGAGCATGTCGTTGTCCTGTCTTTAGCCGAGGTTCTGGCGTCAATCTTTTCCGAACATTGTGAGTCCCGTGAGTAAATCCTCCAATTCAGGCAGTCAGGACTCGGCAGTTCGCGGCCTCGTTGTCGTGAACAAACCGCGAGGAATCACCTCGCGACGCGCGCTCGACTTAGTTGAGAGACGCTTGGAAATCGGACCACTCGGGCATTGTGGAAGTCTAGACCCCCTCGCAACCGGAGTGCTGGTCCTCGTGGCGGGCAAGGCGCGCAAGATTCAAGATCTCGTGGTTCGCGGCGAGAAAGTTTATGAGATTGTCGCGACGCTCGGCGCGCGCACCACGACGGACGATGCCGAAGGAGAGATCACGGTTTCCGATCCGGCCCCGGCCCCCCCGAGTGAAGCCGACATTGAGAAGGCACTGCTATCTTTTCGTGGAGAGATTAGCCAGGTGCCGCCTACGTACAGCGCGGTAAAGGTCGACGGGAAGCGTTTGCATCGCGAAGCACGTAAGGGCAACCCCGTACAAGCAAAGCCACGTACGGTCATGGTGCACGAGCTCACGTTGACGAAGTACGAGTGGCCAGAAGTGCATCTGCACATGCGTTGCGGATCTGGCACATACGCGCGTGCTATTGCACGCGACCTTGGGGAAGCTCTGGGAACAGGGGGCTACATGTCAGGCCTGGTGCGCACGCACGTCGGCTCACTTGACCTCTCGATGGCCACGCCTCCTGAAGAGGTCGAGCCAGAGCACATTCTGGGCATCGAGTCGGCTCTGAAGAACTTTCCGCGCTTGAATGTCCCGCTCGATCAGCGGCATCTCCTGAGTCGTGGTCAGTCGTTGCGCACGCCGCCAGGTTTCCCTATCGAAGAGCCATGTTTTGCATGGGTCGGCGGTGAAGTGGTTGCGGCAGTGACCTTTACAAACAACGGAACTAAGTTCCGGACGAGACGTTTGTTGGTGTGATTTTTTGTGCGTCTGCAGGAGCCGAGTTGGGCCCTCAGAGGTCGATCACCAGAAGGCATCGACAATGATCAGCAGTCGGCCGTCAAGCTGACGTTGCCAGATCATCATGAAATCTACCTCTGATTCGGCCAGCTCTTCATCGCGCATGACGCGGAGGCGACTGCGACCGCGTTCCATCCAGATGCCGTCTTCGCCTTCGACATCGAGCACGTCGATTTCCCAGCTTTGGGCGCCATGCAGTCGGGTCCAGTATTCGTTGAGATTGGCTCGGCCGGCCACGCGCCTCCCGTCACGACCAAGTAAGACGGCGTCATCGGAGTAGAACCCCGCAACGCCAAGAAGATCTCCGTTGCGAAGCGCTTCTTCCATCGCAACATGCAGTGCTGATATCTCGGCGCGGATGCTCAGAGTCGTCTCGTTGCTCTCGGCACGTTCGAGCCGTGCAAGCGCACGCAGCGCATTGACCGCAGCTTCTCTCCGAAGTGGGTCGGGATCCTGTGCGATGTGCAGAAGAATCGCTTCCGCTTCCTCTCGGTCACTTTGCCCAAGTTCAGCGATCGCTGGCAGGGCTACGCGAGTGTCTTTACTGAATGCGTTCGTGACATGTGATCGCTCGGGCCAGGGAAGGCAGGCCATTGAGCCAGTCATGATGCAGGCAATCCAGATGAGAGCGGGGGTGCGCATGCTGCGAGGCTAACCGATGGTGCGGATTGAAAATCCCACGAGCTGGCTCTCTGTTTCACAAACGCGTACGTCAAGATCGTCGACACGTGCTGACGGCGGCCCTTTCTTGAGCCAGAGCAGCATCGTATCGATCGCCTTCTCAGATCCCTGGATTCGTGATTCGACACGTCCATCGAGAAGATTACGCACCCAGCCGGTCATGCCGAGGTGTTCGGCTTCCCGCTGCATGGACCAGCGAAAGGCCACGCCCTGAACACGGCCAGAAACATGGATATGGCGTGCTGTGGTGGAGGGCGGTGGAGCCGAGCGATCCATGTTGAGCCAATCTGACGAGGCGTTGTGTGCATGAACCCCCAGATTCGGCTGTACGAACCCAGAGTGCAAGCTGCCAGTGATCGCGTTTCACCATGAAAATGGTCGTGGATTTGTAGCTGTTGTTGGACGAGTCTGTAATGGACCTGATACGCCGTTTACGTGATGCGGATCATGGGCCGCATGTCTTCCCACCGGACTGTCGAAACGAACTTGGACTCAGAGCTTCGCCCTCGTCGCAAGAAGCGCAGTCGCTTGGGCTTTGTCATCGCCTTGCTTGTTGTGCTTGTGGTGCTGCCCGGCCTCTGTCTTGAGATTTATCTGCGCATGGACAGGGCGCGGCTTGATCTGTGGGCGTTGACGGGTCGTTCAGTGGGCGCAAACCCCATGAAGCAATGGGCCCAGGTAGACGCCTTCAGTGCCTATCGAGGTCGTGCAGGTCGCGCGGGCCTGGGCAAGAGCATCAATAGCCATGGGTTCATCTCGACTCCAGAGCTAGACGTTTCGAAGCCGGCGGACACCGTGCGGGTGGTGTTTTTAGGGGGCTCGTCTACTGCTGGCACAGGGTTCGATCTCGCAGACTCCTCGACCTGGCCGTGGCTGGTGGCGGAAGAATTGAGTGCGGCGGTGCCTGAAGGCACGCAACTCGAATTTATTAATGCAGCTCTCGGTGGTTACAGCACGTTTGAGTCCTTCGGTCGATTGTGGAGCCGTCTTCGCGCTTTCGAGCCAGATGTGGTCGTTGTGTATCACGGGTGGAACGAGATGTACTACTTCGACCACACGGAGCCCGAGCGGCTTGTCGAGTGGCGGTCACTTGCAGACGGAAGCTGGACGCTCGACCGCATGCGCAGTAGCACCACCATGTTGAACCCTTGGTGGGTCGATCACCTGCTGCGGCACAGCCAGTTGCTCATTCGTGCGCGCTTGCGCCTTGAGAAGTCGTTAGATGGTCTCGAAGGCGAGGTCGGTGGCGAGAAACCACTCACAGCTGATTACGAACGAAAAGGCTTAGACGTGTTCCGCTTCAATTTGCAGCTCATCCAGAATGCGTGCGCGTTGATGGGAGCCGAACTGTTTGTGGCCAAGCAAGCGACGCTGATCGTGCCGGGCCTCTCTGAGGCCGACCGCGCGCGCTGCCGGTACGAGTATCACGGCTTTGACCATGACGCCCATGTGGCGGCCTATCACGGGCTCTACGAAGTGATCGACGAAGTGGTTCCGGCGAGCCATGTCATCGACGCCACGCCTCTTTCTGGTCAATCGGCAGTGTTTGCCGATCACGTGCACCTCACGACAGATGGTGCTCGTCAGCTCGCGTCTTTGATGGCAGAGGCGCTTTCAGACAGCGTGACGCCTGAGCAGTAGCCGCGTGCCCTCTGGCTGTGAGTGCGGCATTCAGCGGTTGTCACCGCCCAGCAGTCGCCCCAGGCCTCCGAGGACTGAGCCTTCACCTTGATTGCGGCCTCCATGTCGTGGAGCGCTCGCAATGATGCGGTCGGCCAGGCGGCTGAATGGGAGGCTTTGCAGGTACACGGTCCCAGGGCCGGTGAGTTCCGCAAGAAAGAGGCCCTCTCCGCCGAAAAGCATCGAGCCAATGCCCTTCACCATGGTGATGTCGTAATGGACGCCTTCATCGAATCCGACAATGCAACCGGTGTCGACCTTGAGTCGCTGGCCAGCGCTGAGTTCTTTCATGATCACGGTGCCACCGGCATGTATGAAAGCCAGTCCATCACCCCGCAATTTTTGAAGGATGAATCCCTCGCCGCCAAAGAGGCCGGCGCCAAAGCGTTTGCTGAATGCGATGGACAATTCGGTGCCCATGGCTGCACACAAGAAGGCCTGCTTTTGGCAGAGGAACGTGCCTCCTAATTTCGCGAGATCGACACCCACGATCTTTCCGGGGTAGGGCGCGCCAAAAGCGACAGTTGTGCGATCGTTGCCGTCTGCAGTGAAGTGAGTCATGAAGAGACTCTCTCCCGTGAAGACACGCTTTCCGACGCTGAACAGCTTGTCGATGAAGCCGGCCTCGGGGTTGCTACCGTCACCCATCTTCGTGTCCATGTGGATGTCCGGGTTCATAAACATCATGGCACCCGCTTCGGCAACCACTGTCTCGCGCGGATCCAGTGTGATTTCCACAAACTGCATGTCGTCGCCATGAATGTGGTAGTCGATCTCGTGCGAACGGGATGGCATGAGGTTCTCCGAAGTGGGAAGGCCGGGCAGGTGGTTAGAAGTTTGCTGCGCGGCCGTGCGACTCGCGGCGCTTGTGGTGCGCTTGCCCATGTATTATGGGATTCAAGCGGCCCACATTTCTAAGAATCCGAACTCAAGCCGTGACGCAATGGCGGCATTCTTGAGAGCTCAGCCCTGGCGCAGCTTGGGCCACCAAGGCGCCAGGGCCTTGCGGGCTTCAACTGCAGTGATCCGTGCTTCTGAGCAGGGTGCCGAGTCGAGCCCTATGTCCGCCCCGGCCTCGCCGGACGAACTCGCCGAGGTGCGTGCCGTGAGAGCTCGGAGAGAAGCGCGCACACCTTGAACGACACCAGAGGGGTCGTAGCCGCCTTCGAGCGTCGCCACGAGTCGACCGGGGCAGTAGGCGTCGGACCAGGCGGAGAAGAGCTCGAAGAGCGCATCAAAGCCGGCGCGGGTGACGCCAAGGTCGCCAACGGGGTCGCTGTGCCATGTGTCGAAGCCTGCGCTGACCAGGATGAGATCGGGTTGAAAGCCCGCAACGATCGGAGTGACAACGTCTTGATAGACGTGGAGCAGGTCTGCATCACCCATGCCTTGGCTCAGCGGCAAGTTCACCGTGAAGCCAGAGCCTTCACGGTTTCCGATGTCCGTCACTGGTCCCGTGAAGGGATAGAACGGGTATCGATGAGAAGAGACGTACATCACGTCGGCGCGATTCTGGAAGGCGTGTTGTGTGCCATTGCCGTGGTGTACATCTGGATCAAGAATGAGCACGCGCTCGCAACCGAGTTCGTTACGCGCATGCTCAGCGGCAACTGCAACGTTGTTGAACAGGCAAAAGCCCATGGCATGCCCGGCTTCAGCATGGTGACCCGGTGGGCGAACCAGTGCGAAAGCACCGGAGGCTTCGCCGGAAACAACTGCTTCGACAGCTGACAAGGTCGCACCAGCTGCACAACGTGCTGCGAGCCAGGAGCCGGGGCTCGTCACGGTGTCGTTGTCTAACACGACATGTGGCTTGCCTTCTGTGGACTCGACGATATCGACGTGCGCGGAGGTGTGGACACGCTCGAGTTCGCTGCGGCTCGCAAGGCGTGGCGCGACTGTGCGTGTGCCGATAATGGGCCGCTCGTCGAGATCTTTGAGTACTGCCGCGAGCCGCGCGGGGTTCTCTGGGTGCCCAGGGCCCGGATTGTGGTCCAGCACCGTGTCGTCACGAAGGATTAGCGTGTCCACAGTGCGAGCCGCGCGTCAGAGTGCCTCATCTCGACAATCAGGCCTTGCCTTCGTTGATCCATTCAACTTCGCCGCTGGGCAAAAAGTAGACGATGAGCATTCGGCCATCCGTGACCGTTGGGACATGCGCACTTCCGGGTTCGAAGGTCACCCAGCCCTCGGGTTGGCCATCAAATTTGGCCTCGCCTTCCACGGAGAAGCACAGATTCACTTCTCCCTTCGGATGGCGGTGGTTGATGCCTCCGCCTGTCATCCAGACAAAGTCCACGGACAGGTCGTGCTGCGTGTCTTCGGGCTTGGCCAGGCGAGAGTAGCGAACGGGGTCTTTCCCACGATTGCAGATGAGGCCCTCATCTACAGCCGTCATAAGAGCGCTGCGTAGAGCCTGCGCTTCATCTCCTTCGAACGGATAGTGCTTTTCTAGCGTGGTGCGAGCTGTGTGAGCATCTGTGAGATCGACGGCCGTGGCATGCCGCATGGGCGTGTCGAGTAGAGCGAGAAGGTTTTCCGTGGCAGAGGTCATGGCGAAGATCTCGATGAAGGCCTGTTGTCTGTTTCATCCCGAACAAGTTGGAGTGCGTATTTCCACCTGCTGCAGGCTGCAAGATCAGTCGTTTTTTAATCGTGCGATGGAAGAAAGTATGTGCTCTTCGATGTCAGAGACGGTCTCTCCGTGCTCGATGTTGCCGTTCGCGTCAATGATGTAGGTGACGCGGCCAGGGTATTTCGCATTGGAGTCCGCACATGCTCCATAAGCCGTGCTCATGCTCTTGGTGGTGTCGCACAGCAGTGGAAAGTTGAAGTCAAACTTCTCTGCAAAAGCCTTGTTGTCGGCAACGTTGTCAAAAGAGATGCCGAGGATTGCTTTGTTCTCGCCAAGTTCTGGGATTCGATCACGGAATCCCTTGCCTTGAATCGTTCAGCCAGGGGTGTCGGCTTTGGGGTAGAACCAGAGCAGTACGCGCTTGCCTGTGTAATCGGCGAGCGTCCGTGTGGTGCCTGTGTGGTCTTGCAACTCGAAGTGAGGCGCAGCAGTGCCGGGCGAGAGCAGGGCCGCTTTCTTTTTGAAGAGTCCCATATGGCTCCTAGATTTGATGAAAAGAGTGTCGATCGAGGGGGGGGCTTGGAGGGCTTCAGAGTCCGAGTCGACCAGGCAACTCTGCGAAGCCCTCTTTAAGGATGAGGTCGGCGCCGGCTTCGCGCAATGCTGTCTCTTTTCCAACTCCATCTAACACGGCCCAGCACGGGATACCCGCCGCATGTGCGGCCAGAACGTCAGCATCGGAGTCACCGATCATGAGTGCGCGGTCGACGTGCCCTCCGACGGATTCCAGGGCATGGAGGAGCACATCCGGTGCAGGCTTGCTGTTTGCTACGAGATCGCGTCCGGCGACGAAGTCAATATGCCCTGCCAGGCCGGTGGCCAGCAGCCCTTCTCGCGCGTTCTCTGTGAGGCGGGTGGTTGCGACCGCCAGGGTCAAGCCGGCCGCTGTCAGGTGTGGCAATGTTTGCGCCACGCCGGGCAAGGCGCGTGATCGGCCGGCCAGCCGAGGAAGCACGCGATCGGCAAAGATACCGACCAGTTCCTGAGGGTTTTCGGCCCCGAGCTCTTCCCAGACTGTGTGGGGAGGTTGTCCGATCTTGTTTCGTGCCCAGCTCGGATCTGGTACGGGCAGCCCTTGCTCGGCGGCGAGTTCGAGTACGCCTTCGACGATGGCGTCCGAGGCATCAAGAAGGGTGCCATCGAGGTCGAGAAGGAGGACGTCGAAGCGCATGGGGGTGATCGTAGCAGGCCGCCGATTTGCGCCCTTGATCCTTCATTCGGGGTAGGATGTTGGCATGGCTCGTATTGTTCCAGGGACCATTCTAGGCGCAGCGCGCCGTTATCTGGCGGGCCCCGAAGCCCTGGTGCTGGTCTCTACGGTGATGGTGCTGGAGCTCATCGGCCCGACGTCGACGAGCGATGTGGACGACATTCCCTGGGTTGTCCTGCTTCCACTGCTGTTGGTTTTGGCCTGTTCGGTGGCGCGTTACCAGCACCTCCCCCTTACCCGCAGTCTCGTTGTTTGGGCAGCCAGCACCTTCAGGCGAGTGCGTAGCCACCTGATCGTGAGCCTTGGCCTCGATTTTCACCCTTTTCGTTCCCCACGGATTCAGCCGTTCATCGGCTTGCGCAAAGCTGTTTTCGTCATGTTCCTTGTGGCGGCGGTGTTATTCGCTGCGCGCGGAATTGGTCGTGATCTGCTGGAGGTGACGCGCCAACAGGGCCTTTACACGATTCACATTGTGGCCATGAGTGCGGTGTGGCTTGGATTGGTGCTGGGCATCCTTCTGGCAGTGCCCGCAAGTTTGTTAGCAATCCTTGAAGTTGTGCGCCGGCGATTTGGGTTTGAAGGGTTTCGTCGCATCATGGCCGTGATCTGCCTAGGCATCGCGATCGCGAGTGTCCTTGTCATTTTGAATGACAAGTTGGGGGTGCGTGGTTGCCTCGGGGTTCTCGCATTCGCATGCCTGTTGCCGTCAGTCGTGCGTCCTGTCGATCCACCGCGTGGCCAGTGGCTCAACATTGCTATGGGCCGTAAAGGTCGCCCACGGACCATTCGAATCGGTCAGTTGATCAGCGATTCTTATCGACTCATGGCGCTTGTTGCTTTTTCCGTTGTGGCATTGCTTACGCCCCACGGGGGCGAAGGAACTGCGAGCAGTTTGCATGTCACCGATGTGTTGCTGTCAACGTTTGGCTGGGTGCTTGCCTGGTTGCTCACGGGGAGCGCGTGCCTGGCCATTGGCGAATTCAACCGCCGTCGCCGACTCTATGACCCGGCTTTTCCCCGTAGTCGCGTGCTCTGGGCTGGGCCTGGAGTTGAAGCAGAGTCTCTCGAGCATGAGCGCCACGCGATTGAGGCAGCCGGCTGGCGCCTTGTGGTGTCTGAAACACTTCCAGGGCCCGAGGACGCCGATTTACTCGTTGGAATGCCGTCTGAGCTCGTGCCTTCAAAGCGTGTGCCTCTCACACGTGTGCCGCCCTCGATGTTTCTTGTGGCCGAAAATCCTGGAGAGTTGTTGGTCGAAGCAGAAGAGCGGAACAAGGCCGAGCGAGCCACTCACGCCATCGCCAAACTGCTCAATTCCACGCGGCCGCGTCTCGGAGATCATGGCGAAGGAACCTTTTTGGTGCCCCACTGCTGGCTTGTCGTTGGATTGACGCGAGACGACGAGAGAGGGACTCTTGAGCGCTCGCCTGTTCTCACGTTTGGCCAGCCATTTCGCATCGCTTTTGGAACTCGATTGCGTCGATTCCTCTATGAGGTCATGTCGCGAGCAGATATCGACGTGTTCTATGTGGAAGACGCTGTGACGCCCGAGCAGGCGACCGAAGTTTTTAACCTGCTCTTTGATCGCCATATCGCACGAGCCTCTCCGGCCGCCGCTGCCGAGCACGATTTTGTTGGTGTCACTGGCGTGCGAGTTGTCCTTCATAACGTCGACCCGGAGAGTGAGGGGATCGCGGGCGTCGATTCTCACGTTACCCGGAACGCAATCAGTCGCGCGAAAATCATGATCATTGGCCGTGATCGTCGTGACGACGATGATGACGAGGGGCCACCCTCGGGCGGTGAAGCAAACGACCTTTGGTTAGAAGAATCCTTGAAAGGCATCTTTCCGCGCCCACTGCAGAGCATCTAGTTTCAGATTGTCGCTCTGCGGCCTTTACAGAAAGGTCTCTTGGCTTGCTGCCCTGCAGTTTTGCTGAATCGGAGCGACCCAGTCATCACCTGTTTTTCGTAGAACTCTATGACTGGGTGTCACGTTGCGAGGAGGTTCTTTGAGGGTCCAGCAAACAGCGAACGGCTTTGTGTTGCGCCCTGTGGTTGCCTTCCTGATTCCGTACCTAGGCCTTTGCGCGCTCTGGTTCTTGTATCTTGTTCTCTTTGTGCAATTCCCAGACGAAGAGGGCGTTTACTTCATTTCTGGTACGCAGTTGGCCTGGGCTTCGGGCGTCAACATCTGCTGGGTGCTCATCTTGGCGCTCGATATGTCTCGTTGCCGTTCATGGCACATTTCGGTGCGCAGGGGGCAGGTGACAAGTGTTGTGCTGGGCTTTGTCACCGTACTTCTTCTCCAGATGGGCTTTCTTCTCGGCTATGACCCCTTCATCCTTGGGTCGATGTTTTTGGAGTGACGCACCGCTTGTGACCGGAGTCTCGCGAGGTGACTGCGAGGGAGCATGCCCTCAGAGAAGGGAGTCAATATCTAGTGAACGTGAAGGTTGAGAAGTTACCCAGTCACACTGAAGTGCATCATGCGGGGCGAGTCGGATGGCTGCGAGCTGCGGTGCTCGGTGCCAATGATGGCATTGTCTCAACAGCAAGTCTTGTCGTGGGGGTGGCCGCCGCAAGTTCAGATCACGGTAATGTGATCATTGCCGGGATGACGGGCTTGGTCGCAGGCGCGATGTCGATGGCTGCAGGGGAATATGTTTCTGTGAGCTCACAGGCCGATGCAGACAATGCGGACCTGGAACGGGAAAGGCTTGAAATCGAATCCGACGAAGAGTCGGAACGCCAGGAACTTGCCGATATTTACGAACAGCGTGGCATTGATGCATCACTCGCGCAGCAAGTGGCTACTCAGCTCATGGCGCACGATGCACTCGGAGCGCATGCTCGCGATGAACTTGGCTTGTCCGAACAGCGCAGTGCCCGCCCTGTTCAAGCGGCTCTGGCATCTGCCATTACTTTTGCCCTGGGTGCCGCTTTGCCGTTGAGCTTGGCGTACTTCGGTTCGATGGCGACCATGATTCCGCTTGTCGCCGGGGGCTCTTTGCTGTTTCTGGCTTTTCTGGGTGCGGTTGCGGCGCGCGCGGGGGGCGCGAACATGGCCCTTGGCGCGGGACGAATCACGTTCTGGAGTTCACTGGCGATTGCCGCCACGGCAGGTGTGGGGTCATTGTTTGGCAGCGTTGTATGAACGTGAGGCTCTTGACGGGGACAGGCGCCTCATGCCTGTCGCGGTAGGCCTCGCTGCGGTGTGAAGGCTGAGCGCTGACCCAAGAGATGTCAGCGTTCCGTGTGTTCGCTAAAGCCCGACCTGCGTTTCAACGACTTCTGCTGATTCCTGAAGTTCTTCCTCGCTCAGTGGGCGGAAGACCAGCACGGCGTCCTCTATTTCACGATCGATGCGGAGCGTGACCTCGCTTAGATCGTCGCCCACATCGCTGTAGAGCTTGAAGGTCCAGGTGCCGGGAGCCAGGTCATCGAAGTAGAACTGATTGCTTTTTTTCGTGTTGGGGCGTGTGGCAGCTTCGGAGCCATCTTCGGCTTCAGCTTGCAGCCACATCCAATCAGGCGTTTCTTCGATGTCCTCCAGAACGACAACGCCGCCGAAGGAGATTCCAGCATTCAGGCGTAGTAGCAGGCCATCCGAAGCACGCATGCCACTGACAAAGAAAGACTCTGTTTTTGTCGCGGCAAATTCCTCGGCTTGCGCGCCAACGGTGTAGTTTCCTTCCGCGACCATCGCGAACTCAAAGTAACCGTTGGCATCGGCGCTGGTTGTGTCGCGGCGAGCACCCCACCAGTTGCGCTTGTCTTTGTCATTGACGCCCTCAAGGACCACTGCCGCGCCTTCGATGGGCCTGCCGTTTCGATCAGAGACCACGCGCCCACTCACGGAGCCTGTCGAGATAGAGAGGTCCACGAATTCGTGGGCACCTTCTTCGAGTTCAAACTGGTAGTTCTCCACGGCGCCCCCACCTCTCATCATGCCTGGGTGGTTTTTGGGGCTGAACATGAGCATGACCGAGCCGGCAGCGAGTTTGCCCATGTTGAAGCGACCACCCGGGCCCGTTGTCACAGAGCGGCGGATTTTGCCCCAGGTGCGAACCTTCCACCCGGGCGCGGGCATGCCATTCACAATGAGTCGCCCCTCGACACTGCCACTGGGGACGCCCTCAGTGGTGCTGCCTACGACAAGCACCAGATCTGTCTGTCGCCCGGCAGTCACATAGGCGTCGGCTTCTGCGAGAGCTGTCATGGCGAAGGGTTCCCACCAACTTGTGAGGTTGGAGAGGTCAATTCGTTGTCGGGCCGAGACCTCGATGTCACCCTCGGGCACGTTGCTGAACATGAATGTTCCATCGGGTGCGGTGATGGTCATGCGTGGCATCTTGTCGCCTGTTGCCACGTCGCTTTCATGTTGGAGCGTCACCATGAGTGCTTCGAGGGGCGGCTCTCCATTGTCGACCACGCTGCCCACGATCGTTCCGCCACCCCGAAGTGAAAGCACCACCTCTTCCTCGGACGGGACATTGGCAGTGGCCTTCGAAATGGCCAGCCCCGGGTACTCTGCTTCGACTCGGTATTCGCCTTCGACGATGTCGTCGAAGCTTGCCCAGCCATCTTCGTCTGTGCGCTGGGATGTGAGTGGTCGGTCGTTGTTTCCAGAGTCGTAGACCATGACCATGGCGTGTGCGAGCGGCTCGGGCTCTTCTTCTTCTGTCTGTGCGAGAACTCGCAACAGCAAGCCATCCTGAAGGGTGACGGTTCCCTCCGCGTCGCCACCGGAAAGATTGAAGATCTCTCGAGTGATTCCATAGCCGGGTGCGTGGACGATGAGTTCCCAGATCTGGGGCTCCATGTCGTCAAACACATAGCGGTCGAACTCGTCGGTCGTCACGATGCTGTCGAGAGACCGTGGTGGGAAGACGAAGTCGGGAACGTCTTCCATGTCGTCGTCGGGAACGGCGCGTCCCATGAAGGTCGCATCAGGGATGGGGGCGTCACGCTCATTCAGCAGAGTCACCGTCAGGCGCCGCTTGCTGGGGAGGACGACTCGAAGTGGAGAGTCGCCCGGAGTTCCCGCTTCACTGGGTGTGAAGGAGTCGCGATCTGATTGGCGAGCAACGGCATGGGCCGTGCGTGGTGAAAACCCCGTGTAGGTGAAATGGCCTGCCTCGTCAGCAATCACGGGCGGTCGCAGGATGGTGACGGGAGCTACGGCGAGTGTGTTGCCAGCCATGACCTCGGCCCCTGGGATGGGTTTGCCATCCTCTCCGACGACATCGCCCTCGAGAGTCACGCCGTCGGACATGGTCATTGCGCCCATGTCACGCGTCGTCCCTGGAGACCCGCTCGGACTCGGAGAACTCACGTAAGCCATGTGGATGTTGTCGTCGAGCATCACCGTGATGAAGCCCTGTTGAACGCCATCTAGCACGAAGCGCCCTTCGGTGTCGGTGTGCGTCGTGGGCACCGGCAACATCTTTTCGAGACGGGCGAGTGAGGTGGGCGGCACGTAGGTGAACTTGCCAATGGTTTCGTCACCGGTGTCGATCAGAAAGCCACCTCCCGAACGGTAATCGGCAACCCCCGAGACCATGTTGATGCTGGGGATGTTGGTGGCACGGACGCGCACATCAGGCAGCGGTTCTTGGCGTTCGTTCAGAACTTGACCGATGTAGGTGACCGTGCCTTGAAGCACGATGTCTCCCACATCAAATTCCTCGCCTGAGACGGGAGTGTGCTCGAGGAAGTGCATGGATGCGCGTGAGCCGCCCGGATCGAGGATGATCAATCCCATCACGCGCGTGGGCAGGCTTGTCAGTCGGAAGCGTCCTTCAGAATTCGTCAGGCTCTCGGCAAGAATCGGGTCGAACTCCGAGAGTTCGTCCACCGGGGTGTTTATGGCGATCGGAAGTGTCGACATACCTCCCGCAGCCAAGGCGACGGGGAAGTTAGAGACCGGCGTGCCGTCTTCTTCTACGACGCGGCCGGTGATCCCCCCGAGCGCCTTGAGGTAGCGCTCTGGCAAGGCGGTTTCCGGCAACTCCACTTCGGTTGTGAGAGACGCGATGTCGAGTGGCGTGACCGAGTCGCTGGCTTGGCCCTCTCCTGGCAACAAGGAGTCGTTGTCGAGAAGGCTCTCTGCGTCGTTGTTGCGCGCGACGATGGTGGCCGCGTCTCCGTCTCCGGAGGGTCTGTCTTCAGCGAGAAGCATCCAGACGCCCACGACAACGACGAGTGCAACGAGTGCGAGAATCCAGGTTAAGGGCTTCATCTAAGGTCTTCCGGGGCACAGGGGGCGCCTACCATATCTGAGATTCCGTGACGTTCCTGTGACGTTGAGGTCACGAACTCTGTCAGAAGCGGGGGGTTGTTGGGACTGCGTCCCCGTTTATTGCACCGACAAGTGCAGTTCTTGGCTCCGTAGCACGGTGTTCTTAGCCGACGAGCATTCATATTTAGGGTGCTGTTTTTCGACTCTGTGGGTGCGAAGGAGTGCAAGCCGATCAGGAGCTAAGGAGTGATCACGATGGGAGTCCCTTGCGCAGTGATAAGAGATGAGGAAACGGAGTCCCTTTGATGCGCAATCTTCCCCTGATGTCCTCTTCGGACTGGCCTTAGCTGCGGATTCATCGAGTTCGCGGGATTGGATTGGTCGATCGTCGCTTAAAAGTCGAAAACAGCGACCGGGCGACCTTTGCTGAGACTCCAAAACCCTGTGTTGAATGGCGTTCAGTGCTGTTTGTCGGGAGTCGTGGCAGAGCAGGAGATCATTGGCTCTCCGGACGGTATGATTCCCGCCGTGAAGCTCGCACTCGCCTGTCTCCTCCTGACTGTCAGCGCTGCCTGTGGGGTTCTTGATCCCCGGCTGCCTCCTCAGCCGCCGGCGCCAAATCTCGACCCCGGGCTCGTTCTTCTCGAGATTCCTCCGGAAGAGGTGGGCCTCCTGGCGCATCAGTCGGTGCGCGAGTCATGGGAACGTGGGCTGCCCGAACTTCGTCGGAGAGATCCGGACCTGGTGCGTCGAATTCTCGCTGGTCAGGTGACCGTGGGGATGACAGAGCAGCAGGTCATCTGGGTCTTCATGTCGCACCCGACGCGTACCCGTGCCCTGGGACCTCCTGGCGGCAGCACCTATCTGTGGGAGCCGGGAAGATATTTTGTGCGTTTTGGTGCCGAGGCGCAGGCTATTCAAGCCGGGCGATACTAGCGCTGTCGCAGGGTCGCGCGTCGCCCATGCGAGGTGAGCAAGTCAGGTCTGGATTGCAATTCGACCCGTGCGGCACGTTCTGAGGATATTCTATAGAGACCGCCTCTCGGCCTCCTCTCGCGGAGTTCTCCTTGACCCGTTCGCTTCGCCGCTGTGCCGCGCGCACCCTCGGCTTGATCCTTGGGCTCGGGTTGACGGGTTGCCTTGCGCCTCCTCCTCGCCTACACGTCGAGACAGGGCATGGCGTGGTGCGGTCAGACCATGAATCACCAGGGCGCACGACGGCCATTCTGCTTGAAGCACTCGTACCCGAAGTGCGCAGCCGGATTCCTGATACACGGGCGCAACCTCTGGAGATCTGGGTGCAGGAGCAGCTTTCGGTTTTCCGCGGCTGGTCTGTGGACGAGCAGGTGCCGGCCTTCACCATTGAGGGTGAAGGCCGCATCCATATCCAGGAAGGCGACCGCGTCGAGCTCTCAGCCGCCCTGTCCCATGAGCTTGTGCATGCACTGCTTGGGCCGAGTTGGAAGACCTTGCCCCCTGTGGCAGAAGAAGGCCTCGCGGACTGGATGCAAGAGCAACTGAACCGCCCCGTGCTGGGTTCGCTACGAGCAGATCATCTGGCCAAGGCCAGTGCCGCCGTCGGTGGTCTTGAGTTCGGGATCTGGTCACGACAGCGAAGGCGCCACGGCCTTCCGCTTGCCACGATGACTTTCCCGCAGCCTTTCGAAGGCGAGGAACCATTGAATCTTCGAACGGCGCTCGATCCCGAGGAGTCCGACTCGAATGGTTTGTTTCGCCCTTATCAAGTCGCGGTGACCGATGCTCGTCTGTACGGGGTGGGCTATCTCGTCATGTCGATGCTCATCGAAGAAATCGGAACAGAAGGGTTGCACGATCTGTGCGTGTTGGCGGCCGAACAAGACCTTGAGTCAGTGCCGTCAGCATGGCTCTTGGATGCGGCGGGTTTGGATACCAACCCGGCATCGTGGTTGCGTGTGATCACGCACCGAATCCGTTACGGCGAACTCGTGGCCATGGGGAGACAGCTTGCACCCGAACTCGTGCGGATCATTGTGGAAGAGATACGTCCCGGCTCGGAGGCTCGATCGGGTCGAGAATTTCTCACGATGACTCATCCGGTGTTCGGTCTTGTGCGCGGTAAGTTGCGCCTTGAACTGGAGCGCTTCTCCCAATTCAGGCAGTTGCTGATCGAAGCTTGGCCGGAGAAGCCCCTAAGCGAGGCTCCTCGCCCGATCTTGGGTGAGGGGGTGACGCCTTCTGAATCGGCTGTATTCTAAAAGATCATCCTCGCCGCCCTCTCTCGAGGCTCCTCCACCTCGACCTTGGCGGCTCATATGAATCCTCTCCAGAGGCCCTTTCCTCCACTGACATTGGTCCGATGTTCTTGTCCGCCCTGCTTTGTCTGACTCTTGCGGTCCCGAATCCGCCAGGAGCCGAGGTCTTGCGCGACCATGAGCCTGTCCGCTTCGTCGAGAATCTCGGACAGGCCGATGAAGCGGTGCGTTTTCTGACACGCAGTGGAGCGCTTGATGCCTTTGTGACCAACAAGGCGATGGTGCTTCGAATCGACAACCCGGATGCGGAACTGCAGAGCGAAGCCAGCTTGCCCGAGTCTGTGGTCCTGCGCTTGAGTTTTGAAAATGCTCTTGATGAGGTGAGCGTGACAGGTGAGGCGACCACCGGTGGGGTCGTCCACAGCTACTGCGGAACGGACACGCAGCGATGGGTGCGCGCAGCGCCGGTGTTTTCAACTTTGCTGTGGAAGGGGGTTGCCGAGGGCGTTGACGTGCGCCTTCTCGAGCGCGCCGGCCGACTTTCGTACGACCTTTTGTTGGAGCCGGAAGCGGATCTGTCGGAGGTCATCTTGACCTGCGAAGGAAGCGATCGGCTGGAGTTGCTGGCACCAGACCGACTCGTGATTCATACCCCTCTCGGCCCGCTAGAGCAGGTTCTTCCGGCCGCCTGGGAAGTGGACGAACTCGGAAAGCAGATTCCAGTGCATGCGACTTTTCGACTTCTTGATGGGAGGCGATTCGGATTTGCCGTCGAGGGCCGGAACTCGAAGCACTCTCTGGTGATCGATCCGGGTTTTGACTACGGAAGCTTCTTGGGTGGCTCACTGCTGGATGAATCCGCAGCTTGTGCCATTGCTCCTGACGGTGACTTGATCGTCGTGGGTACGACCGGAAGCCTCAACTACCCGACGACGGTCGGTGCGCTGCAAGAGGCACGCAATGGCAACAATGATGCCTTCGTTGCGCGGGTTGATGCGTCGACTGGCGAGCTTGTTTACGCCACCTTCTTCGGCGGAAATGACGACACCACCTTTGACCCCGAAGGAGCCCGGGATGTTGCGGTGAGTGCCGAAGACTTCGTGATCGTCGTGGGCCGAGCCGATTCTCTCGATTTTCCAACTACCTCGGGCACTGTTGGTGAGTTGAATCCGGGTGGGGCCAATGGCTTTGTTGTTCGACTTGATGCGCACGGCGAGTTGGACTGGTCGACTCTCGTGGGTGGCAGCATGCAGGATGTGGTGACAGCCGTTGCTCTGGATGCTGCCGGGCGGCCGACTCTTACCGGGGTGACGTTCTCGAGCGATTTCCCTGTGACCTCGGGGGCGTTCGATGAATCGTTCAATTCGATCTTCTTTACGAATGACATCTTCGTGGCCCGTTTGTCCGAAGACGGCACTTCATACGACTATGCGACTTACGTCGGAGGCTCGTTGCGCGATGAAAGCTTGGACATCGCGGTCGACTTCGATGATTCGGCGGTGCTGACAGGCCTCACGGGTTCTCCCGACTTTCCAACGACACTGGGTGCGTATGACGAGAGCTTTAACGGTGAGATCCCCAATGACACAGACGCGTTGGTTCTGCGTCTTTCGCCAAGTGGTGACGACCTGACCTGGTCGACCTTTCTGGGGAGCGCTTCCGTAGTAGAAGGGCGTGGACTGGCCCTGGATACGCAAGGAAACCCGGTGATTACCGGCATCACCCGCGGGGATGACTTTCCGACAACGCCGGGTGTGTTCCAGGAGGTCTTTGCTGGTGGGGCGAGCGACGCTTTTTTGTCAAAGATCTCAGCCGATGGTTCGTCACTTCATTGGTCGAGCTACTTGGGAGGCGAGGGTGACGATCAGGGTGAGGCAGTTGCCTTGACCTCTGGTGACCTTCCTACGGTGACCGGAACGACGACTTCGATAGACTTTCCAACGCGCGGAGCTGCGCCGGTGCGCACAACCGGCTTGCCAGGCAACGGCATGGGAAGTCGCAGCACCGCGCAGGCTGGCCTGCCTTCTCCAGGGATGGGGCTTGGGCCAGCCACGACAGATCCTGGCAGCTATTCGCCAACACACGACAACATGCTTGACGGTGGGCAAGACGCATTTCTTGTCCGCCTCGGCAGTCACGCAAATCTCCTGCGCTTTGGCACGCTTTACGGGGGGTCAGGTACGGAGAGTGGAGTTGATGTTGATGTCGATGGCTTTGGCGCGGCGTTTGTTACGGGGGTCACCGGATCAGCCGACCTTCCAATAACTGGCGAGGCGTTTGATGCGTCCTACAACGGAGAGTCCGACACTTTCCTCGCGCGCTGGTCCTTGCCTCCTTTTGAAAATCTCGGCCTTGCCACAGGGCATCCGGGAGATTTGCCCCCCGAACTGATGCCACGCGGGAGCCTCGAGCCGGGCCGCCCGTTCTCTCTGCTTCTTCGAGGCGCTCCCACTCGAGCGATGACATGGCTGCTCGTGGGGCAATTGGCTGGGGCTGTCCCCTTTCAAGGGGGGGTGATCGTCCCGTGGCCCGCTGAGGCGGTGATTCCGCTGCGAACGGATGCCTCGGGTGGCTTCGTACTCGAAGTTGCGCATTGGCCTGCAGATGTGCCCTCAGGTGCGCAACTTGTCCTTCAGGCGTGGACGATTGACACCAGGATGCCTCGTGGCGCCGTTTCGTCGAATGCGGTGGCGATATTCGCACCCTAGTTGGCCTCAAAGGTCTCTCAATCCCTGAAAAACGCCGGGTAGCACGGGTGTTCAGGTCGTCGTAGCTTCGCTAGGATGCGAGGCTTTCCATTTGTCCCGAAATCACGAATGCACGGGCGCCAAGCATTCGTTTGCAATCGACGAGCAGCCGAGCCGAATCCATGACCACGAACAACATTGCCCTCAAGACCTGGGTAGACGAAGTCGCCGCCCTCACGACACCTGACACCATTCAGTGGTGTGACGGTTCGCAGGCTGAGTACGACAAGCTCATCGAACTCATGGTCGGCAACGGCATGATGGAAGCCCTCGACCAAGAGAAATGGCCTGGTTGTTACTACCACCGCAGCGACGCCCAAGACGTTGCGCGTGTCGAGCACCTGACCTTCATTTGCAGCAACGACAAAGATGTCGCTGGTCCCAATAACAACTGGGAAGAACCCGCTGTCATGAAGGAGAAGCTCACGGGCCTCTTCAAGGGCTGCATGAAGGGTCGCACCATGTATGTGGTGCCGTACTGCATGGGGCCTGTTGGTTCGCCGTACAGCAAAGTCGGGGTTGAGATTACAGACAGCCCGTATGTCACGGTCAACATGAAGATCATGACGCGCATGGGGCAGCAAGCTCTGGACAAGCTTGGCGACAGCACCGACTTCGTGCGCGGTTTACACAGCACGGGTGAACTGGATCCTGAGCGACGCTACATCTGCCACTTCCCTGAAACGCGAGAAATCTGGTCGTTCGGGTCTGGCTACGGTGGAAACGCCTTGCTGGGCAAGAAGTGCCATGCCTTGCGTATCGCTTCGGCGCAGGCGCGCGATGAAGGCTGGCTCGCCGAGCACATGCTGATTCTGGGTCTCGAAAACCCGGAAGGCGAAGTGAAGTACGTGACCGCTGCGTTCCCGAGTGCGTGCGGCAAGACCAATCTGGCCATGCTGATTCCCCCAGCACACTACAAGGGCTGGAAGGCCTGGTGTGTGGGTGACGACATTGCCTGGATGCGCTATGGCGAGGACGGACGCCTCTACGCCATCAACCCGGAGGCCGGTTTCTTCGGGGTTGCACCGGGAACTTCTGAGAAGACCAACAAGAATGCGCTGGAGTCTCTGAAGACCAACAGCATCTTCACGAACACAGCGGTTTCCGAGGATGGTCAACCCTGGTGGGAGGGCCTGTCTGAGGCGCCAGCGAACGCAACCGATTGGCGCGGTAACGCGTGGACGCCTGAAAGCGACACGCCGGCGGCGCACCCAAACAGCCGCTTCACTGCACCAGCACGCCAGTGCCCGGTGGTGAGCTCCAAGTTTGACGACCCAGAAGGCGTCCCGATTGAAGCCATGATTTTTGGCGGCCGTCGCGCAAAGACGGCTCCGCTGGTTTTCGAAGCCTTTGACTGGGAGCACGGCGTCTATGTGGGCGCGATGGCTGCGTCAGAAACAACAGCAGCTGCGACGGGCGCTGTGGGTGTGGTGCGACGCGACCCGATGGCCATGAAACCGTTCTGCGGCTACAACTTTGCCGATTACTTCGGTCATTGGCTGGAGATGGGCAAAAAGTCTGAGAAGGCGCCAAAAATTTTCCACGTCAACTGGTTCCGCCAGAACGACAAGGGAGAATTCATCTGGCCAGGCTTCGGTGACAACATGCGCGTGTTGGAGTGGATCCTGAAGCGCTGCGCCGGCGAGGCAGACGCAGTGGAAACTCCCATTGGTCACGTTCCCGCGCCCGGGACTCTCGATCTCGAGGGCATCGATATTGATGAGGTGACGCTTGAGCGCTTGCTGGGTGTGGATCCAGAGGCGTGGCACACAGAGCTCGAAGGCCAAAAAGAGTTTCTCGAGACTTACGGTGAGCGTATGCCAGCCGCCATGTGGAAGCAGTTTGAGCAGTTGAAGGAGCGACTCACGGCTGTGAGTGCGAGCTGACACCCAACCCGCGCGCGACGCTTTGGCTGTGCAGTGCCGGACACGCTTTGTGTCATGGCACGAAGATCGCCTTGCCGGCGATCACACTGTCGGTCGCCGCCCTTGAGTTCGAGGTCGGTGAGCCCGAAATCGGTCTTGCGATCTCGGCTTACACGCTTGCAATGGCCTTGTCGTCGGTGCCTGCCGGGCTTCTAGGTGACAGATACGGCCAGGGCAAAGTACTCGCAGCTTTCTTCTGGTTGCTGGCGGTGGCGGCTACCGGGTGCGCGATGGCGCCGACATTCAGCACCTTGCTGGCGTCGCACGCTCTGTTGGGGTTGGCCGCGGGTTTGTTTCATCCAGCCGGATTGAGCTTGGTCTCCTTGAGCGTCGAGCGGGCTCAACTCGGGCGTGCGATGGGCACCTTTGGACTGATCGGTGGGCTGGGTTGGTTGTTCGTGCCGGTGCTCATGAACACGGGGCTGGGTTGGCGCACGGGCTTCGCGATTCTGGCGTTTGCGGGCGTGCTAGGAGCATTCGTGACTCACGTGCTCATGGCACGAGGCCGCATTCTGGCGGATCCTGTTGTCGAACAGCAGAAGCCGTCGTCCGCGCAGAAGCTGGCTGCTGATGGTGGCGGGACCAAGCTTTTGTTGGTGTCGGTGCTTTTTGCCATGGGCATCAACGCTTTCTTGCTGGACGGCTTTTTGCCGATGTTCTCGGAGACGGTCGGCAAGCTCGGGACGTGGGTCGTTGAGGAGTACACGCTCATTTCGTGCGTCATGGCCGTTGGTGCGATCGGACAGTACATAGGCGGCATCCTGGCGAGAGATCATTTTGCAGCTTCTCGTTATGCCGTGCTGCTGGTGCTTCAGCCGCTCACGCTGTTGGGCTTGGCGTACTCACTCGACGAGCCGGCGTGGCCTTTCATGCTCATGGGGAGCTTTGCGTTTTTGAACTTCATGACGCAGCCTATCGAGAACAAGTTGCTGGCGGTCTACACCAGCACACGGCGACGCGCGATGGCCTTCGCGTTGAAGTTTGTTGTCGCACTTGCCATCGCATCTCCGGCGGGATGGATGGTTGCGACGCTTTACGGCGCCGACGACTGGACGTTCGCGCAGATCTATCGGTTGCTGGCTCTGACGGGAACGCTCGGAATCTTCGCAGGCTATTTGTTCTTGAGGCAAACGCGGCGCGTGGCAGAAGTCGGGGCGAGGGAAAGGGCGCGATCGCTGTACAAGCAGCGCGGTTGATCGCTACTCCAGGCGCTTGCACCAAGAGCAACCATCTTGCTGCCAGAGTCCGCCTTCGTTCGATGTTGACCCGCCTGTGTAGCCCAACTGGGCGAGCCCAGAAAGCAACTGGGGGTCGTCTACAGATGCTCCGACCATGGTTGTCAGAGGCTCTTCACCTAGCCAATGAACCAACTGCGCCCTCAGCGCTCGCGTTTCGGCTGGTCGGTCCTCCACGAGATCTTGGAGGCAGGCTGGATCTTCAACCAAGTCGAACAGTTGAACTTGATGATGTTCAAACGTGCGATGACTCTTTCGAAGGTGCAGAACGAGATGCAAACCGCCCAAGGTGATGCTCGCGGAGCTTCCGTGGGACGAGAGCGCAAATCGTGGCTTTCCGCCGTCTTGGCTCTCGCCGTCACGGGTCTTGAGAAGGGTTGTTCCAGGAAAACTGACGTCATCTAGCCCTAGGAGATCGAGCATGGTGCGTCCAAGGTCCAGGTGGCTGACAGCGCGCTTGTCGCGCTTGCCTTCCGGCCCGCCGGGCCACGCCAAGAGCAGTGGGACATGCAGTGTGTCCGGGTAGAGCTCGGCATGGTCGAACCAGACCTCGTGGTCGCCGAACTCTTCACCGTGATCGCCGACGACCGCTACGACGGCCTCTTGCATGCGTTGATGATCAAGCACGCGAGCGAGTTGCTGATCGAGGTGGCTTACAAGTGCTTTGTACTGTGCGCGGGGGTAGTCGAGGACTCGCAAGCCACTCATCTCGCTTGGCAGAACGATTCCCTCCGGGAGCGGGGGGAGCGTCTCGTCGAAGGGGTCGGCTGGCCCGTCGTAATAGCGATCGAGTAACTCGGGGGGTGGGTCATAGGGGCGATGCGCGTCGAAGACGTGCAACCAGAGAAACAAAGGTCTCTCGTCGTCCGAGTCGAGCCACTGCTCCACGATAGCCAGGGTGTGCTCCGAACGTCGCTGAAGCGTGTCGGGCCATGCCATCCGGTCAAAGCCCTGGCCAAGTCCGCTTCCTGGGTCGCCGAGATGGCGAGCACTCAGGGCAGCGAACGTGCGATAGCCTTCGTTGCGCAGGGATTCCGCAAGTGTTTCGGCCGCGCCGCTGATCGCCTGCTTGTTGCTGAGGATGCCCAGGTCACGTGGATGGCGTCCCGTCATGAGTGCCATGTGCGAAGGGTTGGTGTAGTTGGCCGTAGAAAAGCAATCCTCGAAAAACACGCCGCGGGCAGCCAAGCCGTCGAGGACCGGGGTCTCCACGCCGACGCCTCGCACGGCTCCTCCGAGATGATCGGCTCGATGGGTGTCTGTTGTGACAAGCAGCAAAGGTGGTCGGGGTTTGAGTTGCCGACTCCAGACGGCTGCTTCTGAGACAATGCAGGCAGCATCTTGACCGGGGCTCACTTCGACTTCGAAATGGGCTCGGATGCGTTTCTCGGCCAACCCCACCAGGGGCACCCTGAAGTCGCGCCACGCGGATTGAGCCGGACCGCGTGTCAGGGGGTAACGGCTCACGCGCGGAGGCGTTCCTTCGGCAGTCAGGGTCAACACGAGGTTCGGGTCATCGCCACGCCAGCGACTGCTGGCCGGGACTGCCAGCCCGAAGCCCAGGACGCCTTCAGGTGGTCCCGTGAAGACTGCTTCGACGGGGCGCCCAACACTGACACCGACTCCCCGGCGCGCCTCTTGACCCACCTGAGCAAGTTCCGTTTCACCGTTTGCCGGAGGAACTAAGCTGGCTGCAGGCGTTGAGACGAACTCGATGGCCTCCAGCTCGACGAGATGCGCGGTCTTGCTGATGTGGAGTTCGAACGTGTCCGCGACGCCGCTTTCCATGGCCGAGGGAGGCAGTTTCAAAGTGAGCTCCCCGAGTGAGTTCATGTGCATTGAGAGGGCATCTTTTGTTTTCGCGAGCAGTCTGCCCTTGCGTAGGAATCGGGCGAAGAACCGCGTTCCATTCGCACATGTGACTCGCAGTTGCACGCGGTCGATGGCGCCGAGGTCGAATTTGCCCCGATGGCTAAGACTCATGCCTTCGCCGGGGGTGATGCTCTTGAGGTGCATCACCAGGGATCCGTCTTGCTTGCCAGGTTCGCTCTTCGCCTGACTCACGGAGAGGGTTTCGCTTCCGGACTGGGACCACTGACTCACGTCATCAGCGGGCATGAGGCGCTCGACGATTCGAGCCTTGGAAGGCTCGGCAGCATGTATTTCCTGGAGCCCCAGCGGTTTGGCGGGAGATGGAGATGCAGTGGGACCACATCCGCCCGGATTCAGAGGCGAAAGCAGCAGGAGCGTGAGGAGGAGGATGCGGGAGGGCACTCGTTTTGACCTTGGGAACTGATGCAAGACCCACTTGCCGTGCAATGGGTGCTCTGCACGGCCGCGACCTCCCCATGATACGTGACGGCCCTGGTTGAGAACGACCGATCAGAGGAGCGCGAGGTCAAGCATTGTAGAGCTTCTCTCTCAGGAAGTCCGAGGTGCGGATCGGATACAACCTGCACCCATGACCAACGACGCAAAGAAGAATCCACGTCCCGCAAACCGCCTGGCGGGGGAAACCAGCCCCTACCTCCTGCAGCACCAGCACAATCCCGTGGACTGGTATCCCTGGGGAGATGAGGCGCTTGAACGGTCCAAGGCCGAGAACAAGCCCATTTTTCTTTCGATCGGCTACAGCGCCTGCCACTGGTGTCATGTGATGGAGCATGAATCGTTCGAGAACGAGGATGTTGCGCAGTTCATGAACGAGAACTTCGTCAACATCAAAGTCGACCGCGAAGAGCGCCCCGACCTCGACGACATCTACATGAAGGCCACGCAAGTCTTGAGCGGGCATGGTGGCTGGCCTATGAGCGTGTTCCTGACGCCCGACAAGAAGCCTTATCACGCAGGCACCTACTACCCTTTGGTCGCGCGTTACGGCCAGCCTGGTTTTCCTGACGTGCTGGGAACCATGTCAAACGCATGGAGAAACACGCCTGATCAAGTGGAAGAGCGTGCCGAGAAGGTCTTGGCTCACGTGCAGCAACTCACGCTGTCCTCAGAGCACCTCCCGGATCTAGGTCCCGATGTCGAGCGGCCGCAATTGGACATCATGGATGTTGCGATGGAGCAATTGGCGCAGTTGTTTGATCCGCAGCACGGTGGCTTCGGGGGGCCTCCCAAGTTTCCGCACGGTGACAGCATTCGACTGGCGTTGTGGCAGCACGCCATGACAGAAGACCCGCAAGCCTTGCGCATGGCAGAGCACACCCTCGACTGCATGGCGCGCGGCGGCATCTATGATCAGCTTGGAGGGGGGTTTGCGCGCTACAGCACCGATGGCGAATGGGCCATTCCGCACTTCGAGAAGATGCTCTACGACAATGCTCTCCTGGTGCCTGCCTACCTCGAAGCGGCACGAATGACAGGCCGTGAAGATTTCTCCCGCGTGGCCCGTGAGTGCTGTGAATGGGTGTTGCGCGAGATGGTTGATGAGGCCGGTGGTTTGTGGAGTACGCAGGACGCCGACAGCGAGGGCGAAGAAGGCAAATTCTTCGCCTGGCAACGCGATGACGTGTTGAGCCTTGTCGGTGAGCAGAATGCACAATTGGTCGACATCTGCTGGGGCCTGGGTTTGCCGCGAAACTTCGAGGGAAACAGCTGGGTTCTGCTACGACCGAAGCCGGATGAGGAACTCGCTGCGGAGTTGGGTTGTACTCAGGGCGAAATGACGGCGCGCCTCGATGCCTTGCGCCCCTTGCTGTTCGAAGCTCGTGACAAGCGCATTCATCCAGGAACAGATGACAAGGTGCTTGTCTCGTGGAATGGATTGATGATTTCCGCACTGGCTTCTTCTTCCACAGCATTGGGAGAGCCCCGGTTTCTTGCGGCTGCACAACGTGCGGCAGATTTTTGTTTAACCGTTATGCGGCCTGATGGAAAAAGGCTGCTGGCTACCTACCGAAATGGGCGCGCTCACATTCAGGCGACGTTAGCCGACTATGCTTACTTGGCTGCAGGCCTGTTGGATTTGTTCGAGGCTGATGGAGATCTTCGATGGCCGCGGGCAGTGCGCGAACTCTGCGATGTCGTGCGCGAGCATTTCGCTGACAGTGAACGTGCAGGTTTCTTCTTCACCGCCGATGATCACGAAGACCTCGTGGCGCGTCCACGTGACCTGGAAGATGGAGCGTTGCCCTCGAGCAATGCCGTGATGCTTGACGTCTTCCACCGGATGGCCCATCTCACGGGAGATCTGTCACTGCGTGATGAAGCAGATCGTGCCCTGGCGATGCTGGAGCCCTTTATGCGGCGAGCTCCGTCTGCCTTTTCGCGCATGCTGCTGGCACTCCAGCGGGTCGCAGCCGGTAGCCCCACTGTCGTCGTGGCCGACGGCCGTGGAGCTGACGCATTGCGGGCCGTTGCACGCAGCGCGTCACCCCCATGGGGGGCGGTTTTCGAGGTCGGGGCTGGAAGTGCGTCGGGAGACGGAGTTGCTGATTTGCCACTGCTCAACGGAAAGCTGGGAAGAGGCGATGCCGCTACGGCATATGTCTGCCGCGGGGGGACATGCTCTGAGCCTGTGACGGATCCGAACGCGCTCATTGCGCAACTTGGTCGGTGACAGGATCTGCCAGACCGGTTGACGAAAAAAGATCCGCGGAGGCATCCACGCTTCATCTCCCATGAAGACGTTTGCGTGGCTTGTGGCTCGAGTCGCTAACCCTCGTAGGTCGACTTGGTGTTCGCGACAGGGAGCTCCGATTCGACCCAGCCCTTGGTGACGACTTGCCCGGTGGGGTCTCGCCGCCCGCCGTAACCGCCGTCGATGTTGACCAGGCTTGTGAAGCCAGCCACCTCAAGATCCATGCAGGCCTTAAGCGAGCGCATTCCCGCCTGACATGAGAGGTACAGGCGCGTGTCCTCGGGGAAGAGCTTTTTCACCGTCGAGGTGAAAGCAGGGTTTGGAGCCATCTGCCCACTGTCACTGTCAATGACTGCCCAGGGCACATTGATCGCATGAGCTGGATGGCCCTCGTTGTATTCCTCGCAGGTCCGCACATCGAGGAAGTGACAACTGTCGTCTCCCTGCATAGCTTCATGCGCGCTTTCTGGGTCTAGCGAATCAATCGGCACCTGTCAGGCCTCAGCCAACTTGCCGACACCGCGTGCGCGATCGCCGTTGTCACCTGCCTCGATTTCGAATTCGACGTTCACGCCTTCTTCGAGGGTCTTGAAGCCTTCGCCAGCGATGTCGCTGTAATGAACAAAGACGTCCTTGGATCGCCCTTCGACCTCGATGAACCCGTATCCCTTGCTGTCACTGAACCACTTCACTCGTCCGACAACCATCGGTGTCATTCTCCCGTGCAATAACTTTGTGTCCCGGGGCCAAACGAATTCGGCTCCCCCGCAAAGATGATACCGGAGGTTCGTAATTCGCGTCAGGGGGCTGATGGCTGGAGGTCCATGGGCGCTGGCTGCTAACCTTCCGGGGATGCTGTCCGGAAAACTGGTCACCCTCGTCCATGAAAGCGATGCCCTGAGGGGCAATCCGCTGGGTGATCCATTCGTCCGAGAGCTGCCCGTCTACCTCCCGCCGGATTGTGGAAAAGATGTTCCGCTGATTGCCGTTCTTGCTGGTTTTGGGGGGAATGGGCAGGGTGCGCTTCACGGCACTCCCTGGGACCCGTCCTTTCCCGATCGATATGAACGCCTTCTGAAAGAGGGGCTTTGCCCGCCGGCGGCGTTTATTTTTCCGGATGGGTTCACGCGATATGGCGGCTCCCAGTACATGAATTCGAACGCCACCGGCTCTTACGAAGATTGGTTGGTCGACGAAGTCTTTCCGTATGTAGAAAACGAGTTAGGGGTCGGCGGACGGCCCGCGAGGCGGGGGTTGATGGGAAAGTCCTCCGGGGGCTTCGGGGCATTGCATGTGTGCTTGAATCGGCCGGAGATGTTTCGCGCACTGGCTAGCCATAGTGGCGATGCTTACTTCGAACTGGGCTACAAGCCAGACTTCGGCCGCTTGCTCGAGGTGCTTGAAAAGCACGGTGGCGTGCAGGGGTTTCTGGATGCTTTCGAGTCGGCACAGCGGATCTCTACACCCATGTTTATCGCAATGAGCGTGTTTGCCATGGCTTCGGTCTATTCACCCGACCCAGACGAGCCCCTCGGCGTTGCACTTCCAGTGGACGTGCAGACGGGGCGCTTGCGCGAGGAAATCTGGTCACGTTGGCTTGAGCATGATCCGGTGGCCATGGCTGAGCAAAAGGGCGACGCTCTTCGCGACTATGAAGTTGTCTTTATCGATGCTGGGCTAACCGATGAGTACCACCTGCAGTTTGGAGCTCGCCAACTCGTTGAGAGCTTGAAGGCCCACAGGGTGTCCGTCGAGCAGCAGGAGTTCGATGGTGGCCACATGGGCGTCAGGTATCGATACGAAAGCTCTCTCCCATTCATGACGAAGGCGCTTTCGCGGTAGTTGATAGAGTGGATCGCCTTACCCACCTTTTCTCTCAGGAAACTGCCAGTCAGTCGACCGCTGGACAGGGCAGTCGAAGACTTCGGATCCGATCGTGAGAATCCTCCACTTCCAACTGAACGGTGATGACGCCGAGGTGGCCGCACCGGATCACTGGACGTTGCTTGAGGTGGTCCGGTATCGAGCCGGGCTTACCGGCAGCAAGCAGGGGTGCGACAAAGGTGATTGCGGCGCCTGCACCGTGCACGTTGACGGCCGTTCGGTGCTGTCTTGCCTCACGCTTGCGGCAGATATTGATGGGCGCCAGGTAACCACGATCGAGGGTCTGAGCAACGTCGACGGACTTGATGTGGTGCAAGATTGTTTCGACGGGGCTGGCGCTCTGCAATGTGGGTTCTGCCAGCCCGGGATGATGATGGCTGCGCGGCAACTGGTGACAGAGAATCCGGAAGCGACTCGTGAAGAGATCAAAGAAGCACTTGCGAGCAATCTGTGTCGCTGTACGGGCTACACCAAGATCTACCAAGCCGTCGAAGAGGCATGTCGCCGGCAGCGCCAGTGTACGACCGAGAGGGCGGGAGGCGCTCCGTAATGAACGAGCGCAAGAGCATCAACCGCACCCACGGCCCCGACGCACCATTCGGTGAATTTTCCCGAGTCGGGAAGCGTGCACGCAAGGTAGACAGCATGGCGGTCGCCACGGGGCAAGCCATGTACACCGATGACATTCAGTTGCCTCGAATGTTGCACGGCAAGTTCTTGAGAAGTCCGCATGCTCACGCGCGAATTCGCTCAATCGACACCAGTCGCGCAGAGGCATTGCCCGGCGTGCATGCCGTCGTGACTGGAAGCGAACTGCCTGTTGCCTACGGTGTCATTCCATGGACGGAAGATGAGACAGCACTGGCCGTGGACAAGGTTCGCTTCGTTGGCGATGAGGTTGCTGCCGTTGCTGCGATTGACGAAGACACAGCTTCTGCCGCCGTCCGATTGATCGATGTGGACTATGAAGTGCTGGAGCCATATTTCGATCCGCAGGATGCTTTGGTTCATCACGAACCAGCGATCCATGAAGGCAATCGCAAAGGCAATATTTCGAAGCATGTGTTGCTCGAATTCGGTGGCGTCGATGAAGCCATGGCGGCAAGTGAAGTCCTGATTGAGGACGATTACGCTTTTCACGGCACGGCCCATGCTCCGATTGAGCCCCATTGCGCCATTGCCCGCTGGTCTGGCGATGGCGTTCTGACGCTTTGGTCTTCAACGCAGATCCCGCATTACGTGCATCGGCTTTTGGCTTCCGTACTGGGTCTTCCGGCGCACCGCATTCGCGTCATCCAGCCCTATCTGGGCGGTGCATTCGGTGGGAAAAGCGATCCGTTCAGCCATGAGTTCTGCGTAGCCCTCCTGGCCAAAAAGGCCGGTCGACCGGTCAAGATGCTGCTGACGCGAGAAGAAACTTTTTACACGCATCGCGGCAGGCATCCCATGCAGATGCACTTCCGGACGGGCTGCGATGCAAAGGGTCGGATTACAGCCGTGGACAGCAAGATCCTCATCGATGGAGGTTCTTATTCGTCCTTCGGCTTGGTGACCACCTATTACTCGGGCCAGTTGCTGTGCGGCCCAAGCGACTTTCCGAACTACCGATTTGACAGCACTCGCGTCTTCACCAACAAGCCGCCGTGCGGCCCCAAGCGCGGTCATGGCTCGGTGCAACCGCGCTTCGCGCTTGAAATCCAATTGGATCGAATGGCGACGCAACTAGGTCTCGATCCGATTGAATTTCGACGCATCAACTGCCAGAGCGAGAACACCCAGACAGTGAACGGGCAGACCGTGACATCGAACGGCTTCTTGCAGTGTCTAGATGCTGTGGAAGAGGCGAGTGGATGGAAAAAGAAGCGCGGAAAGTTGCCCCCGAACCGCGGGATCGGCATCGCGGGGTCCATGTACATCTCAGGGACGAACTACTGCGTTTATCCCAATGACATGCCGCAAGCGGGCATCCTGGTCAAGCTGGACCGTTCAGGCCTTGCGACGGTCTTCACCGGGACTTCCGATATCGGTCAGGGGTGCACTTCGGTGATGGCGACGCTGGTCGCCGAAGAACTCGGGTTGCGATTGGATCAAGTCCGAGTGGTGACCTCTGATTCAGATCTTTGCCCGGTGGACCTCGGTGCCTACAGCAGCAGGATCACCCTCATGGCAGGCAATGCTGCAGTGGATGCGGGGCGCAAGCTCCGCAAGCAAGTGCAAGAGGCTGTCGCAGAGAAGCTAGAGATTGCACCGGGGCAGGTCATGTTGGCCGACGGATTCGCCTTCGATCGCGAGGATGGTGACCGCCGATTCACAACCCAAGAGGCGTTTCAATTCGCTGAAGCGAAGTTCGAGACGCTCTCTGCCTCGGGCAGCTACAACACGCCCGAGCGTGGAGGAGACTATCGCGGAGGCACGATTGGCGCCTCACCGGCCTATTCCTTCACGGCCCATGTCGCAGAGGTCGAAGTTGACCCAGAGACAGGCGATGTTCATGTGCACAAGCTTTGGATTGCCCATGACTGCGGCCGCGCGATCAGCCCCGTGCAAGTCGAAGGTCAGATCGAGGGAAGTACCTACATGGGTGTTGCCGAGGTTCAACTCGAGCACCACGAGGTGTATACGGGCGAGACAGCAGAGGCAGGCCTGCACATGCGGCCGTCGTTGCTTGAATACACGCTGCCAACCACGCTCGACACGCCGGAGTTGGAAGCCCTCATCGTCGAGTCGATCGATCCAGAGGGCCCTTATGGTGCCAAGGAAGCTGGCGAGGGGCCGCTGCATGGATCGTTGCCGGCAGTTGCCAATGCGATTTATGACGCATGCGGGATCTGGATGACGAAGCTTCCCTTTACGCCCGGGAAAGTGCTCGCAGCTTTGAAAGCACACCAGGCAGCGGGCTCTTCCGGGGCGCCGAATGAGGGGGCGAACTGATGTTGCGATTGCCCCGTTTTCGCCATGAGACGCCTGCCTCGTTGGAAGAGGCGGCTGCGTTGCTGTCGGAGCACAAAGGGCGTGCGCGATTGCTTGCCGGAGGGACAGATCTGCTTCCCAATTTGAAGCATGGGATCGAAGAGGCTGATGTTGTTGTGTCTCTGGGCCGAGTTCCCGAACTGAATCGAGTGCGTGAGACGGAAGGTGGCGACCTCGAACTGGGAGCCATGTTGTCGCTTGAAGCTCTTGCGAGCGATGCACTCGTGAGAAAACGCTACCCCGCGTTGTCAGTGGCCGCCGGTCTCGTGGCAGGCCCGCATCATCGGCGAATGGGAACGCTCGGCGGCAACGTGTGCCTCAACACCCGCTGCGTCTATATCAATCAAACGCACTTCTGGCGGGAAGCCCTGGGCTATTGCCTGAAGAAGGATGGCGAGGCGTGCCATGTCGTCAAGGGCGGAAAGCGCTGCGTTGCGGCGGCAAGCAACGACACAGCTCCCGTGCTCACGACTCTGGGCGCAAGTTTGCGATTGAGGAGCCAGTCTCGCGGAGTGCGCGTCTTGCCCATCGCAGATTTCTACGTTCAGGATGGGGTTTACAACAAGGCGTTAGAGCCGGATGAACTGCTCGAAAGCGTTTTGATTCCGATGCCGCAGCCGGGTCTTCACAGCGCGTATAAAAAGTTGCGGCCGCGCGACAGCATCGACTTCCCTCGACTGTCTGTGGCCGTCGCATTTCGTCTCGAAAGCGATGTGGTGCGTGACTTGCGTGTTGTCATATCTGCATTGGCCGCGCGACCACTTATGCTTAAGAAGGTAGGCGATCTTTCCGAAGGCCGACCGCTTAACGATGACTTGCTCGACGAACTGGGGTCCGCGGCATTCAAGCAGTGTCATCCACTGACCAACGTTGATGGTGATACGACCTACAGGCGAGACATGGTTCCTGTGTACGTGAAGCGAGCTTTGCGCGCCGCCCGAGACTCAGGCTTGTCAATGCCTTAGACGCTCACGGGTGACCTCGGTGAGGCCAATTGAGGATGGAAATGATGAAGAGATCCAAACTGACAAGAGTCATTCTGTTTGCCCTTTTGGTCGGTGCTTCTGGAGGCGGTGGTTGTGGGCCAGCCTCTGGCGAAGTGGAATCGTCAGACCAGGTTGAGGCAGATGCCAAGAGTCAGGACACAGCGGCGCTCCAGGCGGCTGTTGTGAGCTGTCGATCGGCTCTCGAGCAGCTGCAAGACCAGGCCAAGCAACTCTCGATGCAGATCAAGGAGGCCGCGGGCAATTTGGCCAGTGAGGCTTTGGGTGATGGGAAGATGGACGAACTCAAGGCGCAGGTGAAGGCGCAGTCGGCTCAGCTCGAGATTCGCCTGGGGCAGCTCAAGACGAAAATGGCGGAGATGGCCATGAAGTTGAAGATCTACACGCAGGAGTTGGCAACGCGCAGCTGACCTGTGCGGCTCGAATGCCCCCTGAGAGGGGGGCAGGGGCCCGTGAAGGGCAGGTCGCGAAAACAGGGGCAAGCCCCACCGGTTTCTTGCCGATGGAGGAAGTCCTCTCGGGGCATCTTGCCGCTTAATCGGCGGACGCGTTAAACTCGATAGTTTCTTTGCCTGTTTTCTTCTGACAGCCCTCGGCTCCACAAACTGTATTGAAAGGCCCTATGTTCGAGCCTGTTTCCAAGTTTTTGGAGCGCTTCGGCAATGTCGTCGGGCGATTCCTTCTGACAGTTGTCTACTTCGTTGCTGTGGCACCGGTCGCACTGATTTATCGAACCGTCTCCGATGTGCTCATGACCAAGTCGACTCCGTCGAGCACGTATCGCGATTGGGACTCCATCAACGA
>JAQWOM010000050.1 GCA_029245865.1 Planctomycetota bacterium | reverse complement strand
TCCCGACTGGCCAAGGGAATGGTGCCTCTGATGCTGCAGCGAGGCCCTCATCAGTGGCCTCGTACTGCGGTCCGTCCCCGTGACGCCGGCCGCGGAAAAGGAGGGGAGCAGGGAAGGAGCGCCGTGTCGCCGTCTGCGGTGTCCCGATACCGGCCTGAACGGTCTGAACGCGACGGGCTTTGTATCGCTTCTCCCCCCGCGGACTGTCAGTATTTGGTGATGGCAGACCCTCGGTCAGGAAACGCAACTCTTACCGTCATGCCGGCCAGCCCGGGTTGGATTGCGACCGCCCGCATTTATCATGCGATCTTGGCAGCGATCGGCACCCTGGCCGTGGCCACCGATCTCATCATGGTGGCGACCGAGGACCAGAATGGTTCCTGGTTCAACGGCGTCTTGTTCATGCTCAGCGCACTGACAATCTGGGCTAACATCCTGGTGGCCATCGTTGCTTGGTCGCTTGTCATCAATCCACACCGAGACGGTCGCATCTTCCGGTGGCTGCGCATGACCACTCTGGTGATGATCTTTATCGTCGGCCTGGTCTTTGATCTCGTTCTGGCCAAAGAGGCCACACCGTGTGGCGTGTATGTCTATACGAATCTCGCCGTCCACTACATCGTCCCGTGGGGCACGCTCCTTGGCTTCCTGATATTCGGTCCACGACCCAGATTCACGGCCGACTTGATCTGGAAAATGCCGCTGATTCCCACCATTTGGCTGGCTTACACTTTTGCTCATGGAGCCGTCCTGACGACTCCCCCGGGACAACCGTGCGCAGCGGATCCAACTGCTCGAGTTCTGGGGCAACCACAAAATTGGTACCCCTATCCCTTTGTTGATCCGGACTACAACGGCACCGGTGAGCCGATCTCGCTGGTACCCGGTGTGTCCGCGGGAGGGTTTGCCGGCGTGGCGGTGAATCTCGCAGCAATTATTGCTGTAGGCCTGCTGGTCTCCTGGGCTTTCCTGGGACTCGATCGCGCACTCAGTCGAGGAAAGCGGCCCCTTCTCTTGGGTGGACAAAAACATCGAGCAGACGATTCACAGTCCTGACGTCAGCCACACCAGGTCGATGCGGGGCTGGGAGCCACGACGCCATCGGCGCGAAGTCTGTGACCACTCGGCAGCGGAGAGGCAGGCACCCTGCCTGGGGACATCTTTGCGGCTTTTGCCGCAGCGGTCGCCTGAGCGCCTCCGCTTATCCTATCCTCACAGGTGAGGTAGATTTTCGGACGGTCGTCGGGCTCAAGCGGGCCAGCGGCGTGGACGCGCACCGAGGAGTGAACCGTGATCATCGCAGGCATCGTGGGTGTGGTCATCGTGCTCATGGGTATCGGTGTCTACAACTCGCTGGTTGGCAAGAAGAACCAGGTCGACAACGCCTTCGCGTCGATCGACGTGCAGTTGAAGAAGCGGCACGACCTGATCCCGAACCTGGTGGCCTCGGTGAAGCGGTACATGGGCCACGAAGCCGACGTGCTCACCAAGGTCACGCAGATGCGCACCCAGGGAGGCGCGGGCCAGAGCAACGAGGAGCAGGTCGGGCTCGAGAACCAGATCACCCGGGCGCTCGGCGGCATCATGGTGGCGGTCGAGAACTACCCGGAACTCAAGGCGAGCGACAACTTCCAGCAGCTTCAGCGGACCCTCAACGAGGTGGAGGAGCAGCTGTCGGCGGCGCGCCGGAGCTTCAACGCGTCGGTCACGGACTTCAACGACGCGGTGGAGATGTTCCCGTCCAACCTCGTGGCGGGGATGATGCGTTACCGCCGTCGTGAGCTGTTCGAGATCCCCGACGCCGAGCGCGCCAACGTCGACGTGGGCGCGCTGTTCGACACATGAGCACGGTGCCCGAGGACGACGGGGACTTCGACGCCTTCTACGCCGCGAACATCCTGCCCGTCTTGACCACGCTAGAGGTGGACCGCAAGCGCATCGCGGGCAAGCTCACGATGGGGTTCCTGGCCGTGCTGGCGCTCTGCGGCGTCGCCTTCGTCGTGGCGATGGCGTACACCAGAGAGACGTCCCTCTCCTTGATGATCGCCTTCGCCGTGGGGTTCGTGTTGTTGCTGATCATGGGTTGGATCTCCCGAGCGACCACCAGGACCTATGTCAGCACCTTCAAGCATCAGGTCATCGCGGCCATCGTGCGCTACTTCGACGACAGCTTGCGATACAGCCCCGAGGGGCGGATCTCGATGGGTGACTTCTCGGCCAGCAATCTCTTCCGCCAGGGCATCGACCGCTACAGCGGCGAGGACTACATCGAGGGCACCGTCGGGCAGACGGCGATCCGCGTCAGCGAGGTCCACGCGCAGTACAAGACCACGAGCACCGACAGCAAAGGCCGCACGCAGACCCAGTGGCACACGATCTTCAAGGGCCTCTACTTCATCGGGGACTTCAACAAGCACTTCAGCGGCACCACGCTGGTGCTGCCCGACTTCGCCGAGCGGCTCTTCGGGCGCCTGGGCAAGGTGTTCCAGGGCATGAACGTCGGTCGGTCGGGAGACCTGCTGAAGCTCGAAGATCCGGAGTTCGAGAAGCAGTTCGTGGTCTACGGTGACGACCAGGTGGAGAGTCGGTACATCCTGACGCCGAGCCTGATGCGGCGGATCGTCGACTTCAAGACGCAGACGGGGCACATCCTTCACCTGTCCTTTCGCCACAACAACGTCTACGTGGCCATCTCGGCGGCCCGGGACATGTTCGAGCCGAGGATCTTCCGGACGATCCTCAACCGCGAACTGATCGATGGCTACCTCGCCGACATGACCATGGCTGTCGGCATCGTCGAGGAGCTGAACCTCAACACGCGGATCTGGACCAAGACCTGAGCTCTCGACGCCACCAATCAGCGCCGGCAAAAAGAACGGATTCCGAACACAACCGACTGATGGTCGATTGGCTTGACGACGCGTTTCTCTTCGCCCTCACTCATCAGGGAGTTTGATCATGAAGCTCTGTTTGCTCATTTCATCGTTGTTCCTGACAGGCATGGGCGGCCATGCAGCCGACCCGGAAACGATTGGGCACTGCAACTCGATTCAGGATGCGGCGGAGACGGTGAATCCCGACACAGCGCAAAGCGCCCGGGCAAATGCACAGCCTGCACAGCCAACAGGGACGGCTTCGACTCAAGCCGGACCAGCGTCCCTCAAAAACTCGACCGGCATGGAATTCAAGTGGATTGCACCTGGCAAGTTCATGATGGGTTCCAATCTCGAGACGCCGGGAGGGAAGGTCACAGCGCCTGTCCATGAGGTGACACTGACCGAGCCGTTCTACATGGGTGTGTACGAGGTGACGCAGGAACAATTCGAGCAGGTCATGGGGAGGCAACCGACGAGCGCTGGGGGACCGGTGAATCCGGCAAGTGCCGTGAGTTGGTCCGAGGCCGTCACCTTCTGCGAGAAGCTCTCGGCGATGCCAGCGGAGCGATCTGCCGGTCGTGTCTACCGTCTTCCAACCGAAGCAGAGTGGGAGTACGCCTGTCGGGCCGGCACAACGACCGAGTACTGTTTTGGCGATGATGCTTCGGAACTCGGCGAGTACGCATGGTTCCTTGGCAACAGCGGGAATTCAGAGATCGATTTCCAAAAGCTTGGCCCCTTGGAAAGAGTTGAAGCTGTGCAAAGCAACGACAACCGTCTCCATCCGATCGGGCAAAAGAAACCGAATGCCTGGGGCTTGCATGACATGCACGGCAACATGTGGGAATGGTGTCAGGACTATTATTCCAAGTACACGGCCGAGGCCGTTACCAACCCGCTTGTCTCCGAGCCAGGCAGTGGAGTGCTGGGTTCGACCCGGATTGTTCGTAGTGGCGGTTGGCGGGTTTATGCTTCGGGTTGCAGTTCGGCCTATCGCAACGGGAACATGGAGAGTCTCCAAGGGCCCGTCAACGGTTTCCGTGTTGTCCTGAATGCCTCGGCTGGGAACGAATCAACAGATTGACAACGAGTCCGGTTGCAAACGGCTCGTGCCTCCATCAACGGGCAATGACCTTCGGCCGATCGTGAGCTCTCGACGCCGCCAATCAGCAGTTCAATCCGCCGGCGAGCACTCGCAGGTCGACGCGCTAGCTGCCACCGCTGCGGCGGGCGCCGCGCACTCCCTCGGCCTAGTGTAGATTGTGGTTGGTTGGAGTCGTGTGACGCTGCTTCAGCCATTCCGCGCAGGGCCTCTCAAGAAACCAAGGAGATCCACATGGGTTGGGGACGCACCCTTTTGCTGGGCGATATCGGCAACCGGCTTGATATCAAAGATACCGAGCGTGATATCGCGAGTCTTCACCAGAAGATCGCGAAGAAGTCCAAAGTGGACCAAAGACAGGAGGAGCGCCTGAAAGAGCTCGAGCTCGAGAATGACCAGCTCAAACTGTATCTGGCCTCCCTGCTCCGACTGCTTGTCAGCAAAGGCACCTTGTCCCAGCATGAGTTGCAAGCTTTTGTCGACATCATCGACCCAGCTCCGCCGCCGCGCGGATAGACCATGACAGATGAAGGCCAGTCCCGGCCCGCAGGGAGCGCCCACTCGCACTCAGCAAGAGCAGCGACGACACCGCATGACATGATATGACCGCGACGACGCGCCGAAAGCAGGAGCGGATCTGGATGGCCCTCGGCATCGTGACCGTGGTCACGGTCGTACTGTTCGAGGTGATCGTGCTCGGGCGCGCAGCTCTCGGCCCGGACAACCGCATGGTGGCTCCCTTCTGTCATCACCTGTCCGAGCAGGAAGAGCCTCGGCCGATGCACTTGATGGCCGCCGACATCAATGCCCTCGTGCTCCCGGAACTCATGCTGCAGGCGGAGCATTGGCGGGAAAGCACGATTCCCCTTTGGGACGACCGCAGCCTGCTCGGCCGGCCATTGCTCGCCGGAATGGCGGCGGGTGCGATGCATCCAGCAACCGTCTTGAGCCTGGTCATGGAACCGCTGAGAGCCCACGCCTGGGATCTCGCGTTGCACCTTTGCTGGCTCGGCATCGGGATGGCCTTCTGGCTGCACCGCCGGTCGCAGCATGCATTGCCTGCCTTCCTGGGCGGCGTGATCCTCGTCCTTTGCGGCTTCATCACCAACCACTGGCAAGCTCCATCGATCCTCCGCGCGGCCTCGTACCTGCCCTGGCTCTTGTGCGTGGCGGAAGACATCGCCCGCGCCCCAAGTCCTCGGCGGGTCGGGTGGGCGGCGCTGCTCGTGGGGCTCTGCCTTCTCTCCGGGTTCCCGCACGTATCAGTCATGGTGTTGATCCTGACCGGCGTCTGGTTCTTGGCTCAGAGCGGGGCCCTTCGACCCAAGGTGCTGCTGTCCGGTGCGCTGGCACTCGGATTGGGCGTCGGACTTGCTGCGGCCCTGTTGCTTCCCGCGACCGCCTTCTTGCAACAGTCCACACGCGCGTCTGGGCTCACGGAAGCCACCACACCCATGCAGCCGGTCGCATTGCTGCAACTGCTTTCGCCGCGGTTCTTCGGCAACCCCGTGCAGATCGTGCAGCCGGCCGCACCAAGCACGCGCGACCTCGCCCAGTTCCCCACCGCCAAGCGTTGGTTGAACCCAGCAGGTGTCGACGACCTGGGCGACCAGACGATGTTCATCGGGGGCATCGGCTTGTGTCTCGCGTTGCTCGGGGCGTTTCAACGGGGCCTCCGGGGTGATGGCATACTCCGCGCCGTGGGCGTCGTGGCGTTGGTGACGGCGATGGGCCTTCCTTTGTTCGTCCAGTTCCACGAACTCGTGCCAGGCCTGCAGGGTGGCCAGCTGTTCCGGCTCGTGTTCCTCTTGGACGTCGTACTCGCTGCTCTTGCTGCCTCCGCCCTGCACGGCCTGCTCACCAACCCGCAGTTCCCCACGCGGGGATTGCTTGTGGGGGGGCTTGTGCTCGGCGCACTCGGATGCGCCGTCTCACTGCCCTATGAGACCTGGCTGCTTCCCGGCCTCGATGCCGAAGCCTCCCGTTGGTTCCGAAGCGTGGTCCGCGCCGACCACCTCCACCTGCTGTGGGCTGCTGCTGGTCTCGTGCTGGCCTGGGCGCTCGCACGACGTCGAAAGACGGCAGCGGCGGCAAGCATCCTGGTGCTGTTTGCAGTGGTCGACCTGATCGTGATGACTCGCGAGTACCGACCGGCGCAGGATCCCAGCGGTCAGTACGAAGCGACACCAGGTGTGGCATGGCTTCGCGAACAAGGTGCCGATACGCAGCACCGCATCGCCTCGTTCCATTCCACACAAGTCCTTCCGGGGACGGTTGCCCAGGTGTTCGGCCTGCGCTCCCTCGGCGGGTATGCGGGCATGACGCTGCGCCGCACATCCGAATTGCTGGAGGCCGTGGACCCCTTGATGCTGGAGACGAGTCGTCGGAATCACGGAGCCCTTCACGCAGCCAGCTTGGACTCGCCCATTCTCGATGCAGCCGGCGTGCGTTTTCTCGTGACGTCGGTCGCTGGGCAGAACGTGCTGAGCGCTCTCGGGCATGACCTGGAGGCAGCCGCCTACGTTGGAGAATCGGAACGCCTTGTCATCCACGAGCGGCCGTCCGCCATGGCCCCCGCCTATCTCGTGCAGGAAACCGTCTACGTCGAAGGTGACAAGGAGAGGTTGATGCGCATGAGCGACGGCTCATGGGATCCCACGCACACAGCCTTCGTCGAAGCCCGCGATGGCTCCCCTCCGCCAGGGCCCCGCTCGACCGGAAGCCTGCATTCGCGCAGAGAGGGACCGCAGCGCATGACCTTCGATGTGGAGTGCGACGCCCCCGCCTTCCTCGTCATCGCGGAGAGCTGGTACCCGGAGTGGGAAGCGCAGCTGGATGGCGCTCCGGTCCGCGTGCAACATGCGAATCATGCGTTCATGGGTGTGGAGATCCCGGCAGGCCGTCATGAGTTGGTGCTTCAGTACGCAGGTCATCGCTGGCGCAGGGGCATCATGATCTCTGGCATGAGTCTGCTTGCCATCGCCGTTCTTCTGGTCTGGCGCGGGCGCTCGCGACAAACGCCGGAGAGGCAGCGCTCGTGATGCGTTCCCGTTTTCCGCCCATCGCCATGCTCGCCTTCATGACCGTGTTGGCGATCGCTCTCTTGTTCGAAGCCCTGTTCCTGGATGCGAGCATCCTGGGGCTCGACAATCGCATCGCCCCGCCCTTCACACATCATCTCGAGGGCGAAGCGGGCGCTCGGCCCATGAACGTGGTCAGCATGGACCTGAACAGTTGGATCACGCCCGAGCTGTTGCTTCAGCGAGAGCGATTCCAGCGCGGTGAAATCCCCCTCTGGAACGAACGCGAATCTTTCGGGCAACCTCTGCTCGCACAGCTCGGGTTTTCTCCCTTCTCGCTGGCCGGCTTGTTCCATCTCGTGTTCGGCCCACTGCGCGCCATGGCCGTGTCCGTCGCTTTCCACCTCGTGTTGCTGGGCGTCGGCTTCTGGATGTTCTTCCGACGACAAGGGCTCGATGCCTCCGCTGCGTGCTTGGGGGCGAGCGCGGTCGCATTCGGCGGCTTCATGGCGGTGCGCGTTCACCAGCCCTCCATGATTCACGTGGCAGCCTGGATGCCGTGGCTCTTGCTCGCGACCGAGCGCCTGGCATCGCGCCCCTCTTTTCGAAATGCCTCCCTGCTCGGGGCCGCTGTCGGTCTGTCATTCCTCAGTGGCTGGCCACAGTTCTCGGTGTTCTCCCTTGCCGCGGCCGTTGTGCTGCTTGCGGTTCGACTCGTGCGCAGCGACCGACGCCTCCTGACCGGGCTGCTGTTCGGGTTCGCGCTGATCCTCGGCGGCCTGATCTCCTGCGTGCAGATGTTGCCGTCGCTGGACAACTACTCACGCAGCCTGCGCGGCGGCGGATACTCCTCGGAGGTTCTGCAGGCAAAGCGCTTTGCACTGCCATCGTTCGCCGGGTTCGTGCTTCCACATGCCTTCGGTCCCACCGTCCAGGACATCCAGCTGGAGGCACCCGAAGTCCGGGCGCCCTGGGATTTCCCGTCGTTCCAGAGATGGCAACGTGTGGAGTCCCAGAACAGTTTCGAGGACAACATCGTGTTTGCCGGCGTGATCCCCTTCGCCCTGGCACTGCTCTCCCTGACGCGACGGAGGCGCCCCGGCGAGGGCCTTCCCCGTTGCCTACTGCTCGCCTCTCTCCTGATGGCCACCTGCACGTTCGCAGCGGAAGAGCTGATGGTGCTCTTGCCCGGCTTCTCGTCGGGCAGCCCCAAGCGCATCCTTCTCTTGACGGTCTTCGCCCTGGCTTGGCTGGCCGCGTCGGAGTTTCAACGTCTGGGCCGCGAGGGGCGCGGTGGATCGCTGCTTACCGTGGGCGGATTCTTGATCTTCCTGGGTGGCGTGGGTTTCCTGCCCTTCGAGCAGTGGTTGTTTCCCGAAGTGTCGGAGAGCGACCGACTCTGGTTTCGAACGACACTGCTGCCCGACCTCGTGCGTGCCGCCGCCGCCGGCGCGGTGCTCATCCTGGCGGGACGCTGCCTCGCCAGGGGTTCTCCGAAGGCGGCGCAATCCTTGCTCCTGCTCGGAACCGTCATCGAACTGCTGCTCTTTGGGCGTTCCGTAAATCCCCCACAACCACTTCACGGGCAATACGAACCGACGCCGGTCATCGAGTGGCTCTCGGAACAAGGCGCAGGGACTGACGGACGCATGATCTCGTTCGACGCCACCGAAGTGCTGCCGGCGAGCGTCGCGCAGGTCTTCGGTCTCCGATCCTGCAACGGCACCCAGCCCCTCACGCGTCGAGAGGTGGGAGAACTCATGCAAGCACTCGACCCCTCCACGATCGAACCCACCAACCCCATCCAGATTCGCCCTTTGCATTCCGTGGACGCGCTGAGCTCCCCCTTGCTCGACCTTGCAGGTGTGCGGTTCGTGACCACCGGTGCTCACGGACACCAGGTCCTGCAAAACGCTGCGCCTGTGGAACTGGCGCTCGCCTACACCAACGAACGGGAAGGCATGGCGGTCTACGAGCGGAGTGGGGCACTGCCGGCGGCGTTTCTCGTGCCGCGAGTGCGCGTCGTGAGTGACCGCAAGCAGAGGATCGCCGCGCTCGTGTCCGCTGACTTCGAGCCTCTCGCGGAAGCCTTGCTCGAGGTCGATTCGCCTGACCTCGCTGGACGCACGCTCAGATCCGCCCCGGTGCGGTTCACGCGAATGAGCCCGGAGAAGATCCGCGTCGACTACCCAGCGGAAGGAGTGCCGAGCGAGACCTTCCTCGTCATCACCGAGGCCCACGACCCGGGATGGGAGGTGACTGCGGATGGCGTCAAGGTGCCCCTCGTGCGCGCGAACCACGCCTTCATGGGCGTCGCCGTGCCGGCGGGAACCCGTCGCGTCGAACTCACCTTCGTCTCGCCCCCTTTTGTCATGGGTTCGATTCTCAGCGTGGCTGGCATCCTGCTGGCAGGACTCAGTTGGATGTTCGGACGCCGCTCTCTCGCGGAGCCGACGGTTCGGCAGGGTCAGCGCTCCCCGACGTAGCCGAGAGCACGCAGCGCTCCGAGCTGCTCTGGGCCCAGGCCACTCGCTCCCACTTCGATGCCGAGCTCTCGCCGCAGCGCCTCATCCCGGCTTCGTTGGGCATCGAGCTGTGCCCGGAGTGTGGCGACCACGTCCGGCTGTTCGGCGGCCATGTCCATGGTTTCGCCAGGATCCAGCTCGAGGTCGAACAGCTGCACTTGATCGTCGCGGGTGCCGACGATGAGCTTCCAACGGTCCGTGCGCAGTGAGTGCTCGCGGCTGTCCACAGTGTCAGTCACCGGTGCGTGACCAAAAGCCGCCCGCTCCTCCCAGGCGCCTTCCAGCAGGGGAACGAGACTCTGTCCCTGCATCGGCGGCGCGTCGCTTGCCCCTTTCAGATCGAGCAGATCTAGGACCGTCGGCATGACGTCAATGGACTGCACCAGCTGGGGAATGTCGCGCGGCTCGAAACGCTCGCCGGGAATGCGCAGCAGCAACAGGATGCGCAGCAACTCTTCGTGCAAGGTCAGGCCGTGCTGCCCCAGCAATCCGTGCTCTCCCAGCGCTTCACCGTGATCGCTCACGACGACGACGAGGGTCTCGTCCGCGAGATCGCCCGCCTCCAGCGCAGCCCAGACCCGTTGCAGCTGCGCATCCGTGAAGTGCACACACGCGTCGTAAAGATCCTTGAGGAACGGTTCCAGCTCCGCGCCTTGCCCACGCTCATCCTCCAGTCCGAGTTGGCGAACCAGCTCTTCGGCCCCTTCCAGATCCTCCATCATGGCGAGGATCTCATCGCCGCAATGCCACTCGTGCCGGAAGGCCATCCGGAACTCGTCTTCAGTGAGCAGGCGCTCCTTGTTCCAGCGCTCGACGAGGGCGTGCAATTGAGCGTGCTCGGCTTCTCCATCGTAGCTTGGGCGGAAGCGTTGAATGGATGCATCAGGAGCGTGGTAGGGGTAGTGCGTCTCGTAGGTGTGAAACAATGCAAAGAAGGGGCGCTCTCGAGGAGCTTTCAGCCAGGACAAGAAGCGATCGACGTTCTGGCCCAGAAGCTTGTGCCGCCCCTTCTCGCCCACAAGCTTCTCCGGCGCGCCAGAGAAGCTGTCGAATCCCTGGTCCATGCCGAACGCCGCCGCCGCATAGAACCCCTCGGTGAAGGCGGCCGTCTCGTAGCCGGCATCGGAGAGCACTTCGGCCAACGTCGTCACGCCCTCGGCCAGGCGGCCGGGGTCGGGGTAGGTGCGCACGCCATGAACGTCTGGATACAGCGACGTCAGCAGGCTGGTGAGTGATGGCGTGGTCCATGGGGCCGCGGACTGTGCGGAACGAAACACGAACGCCTTCTCTGCAAAGGCATCGAGATGCGGGGACGTGGAGCGTTCGTAGCCATCGAGTCCGAGATGATCGGGGCGCAGCGTGTCGAGAACCACGATCAGCACATTGAGTGGGCGCTGCTCATCGGAATCCGGACCGCATGTGATGAACAGGCCTGCAACAGCCAGGATCAGCAAAAGGCTGGTGCGGGACCTGCCGCCTTCGCGCTTCCACTCATTCATCGAATCTCTCTTGAATCGCGACGCAAACGGAGCGCCTCCTACGCACGGCATGTCTTGGGCTCAGAAGAAATCGATATCGCCCATGGTCTGGTACCAGTTGTCCTGAAGCCAACGACGGCGCGCGATGGGCGCCCACGACTTGTAGGTGACCTGGTAAGGCGTGTGGAGGACAAAGAAACCGTGTGTGGTCTGGAAACGATGAAACAAATCGGCCGCACCGGCGATCCAGCTCACAAGCCAGCGCCGACGCAGCTGCATGGCATCTGCCTTCACGCGTTGCAGGAGCGCTCGTTCCGCGTCGAGCTGTGCATGCGGGGCGAGCCACTCGACCAAGGAGAGGCTGTCCGCCTCCCAGCCTCCCTCCCGATAGACCGCGACACCCTCTAAACGATTCGTCCGACTGGAGCGCACCTCGAGCAGCGTGTAGGCCACATCGGGGTGATCCGCGAAGCGCCAGTTGAGGTAGGAGGCGTTCCTCACAACACCGGTGCCCACTTCCAAACGGCAGCGTTCCCAGAGTTCATCTACATCCGCGTCGAAACGTAAGACGGTGCGCGTCACCAGGCCAGCGATGTTGGCAGGCGCGTCGGTTTGTGAGGCCTCGAGAGCGGTGGTCATATCGCGTACCAAGAGCGTTACGTCTCGAAGGACCTGAAACATGCCGAAGCGTAGACCGAGGCGCTGCAGGGCAGGCTCTGGATAACCCCAGATGAGGCGTGTGTCGCCTCCGCCGTACTCCTGGACGAAGCGGCGCATGGTCGAGACCAAGGGACGTGCTGCGCCCAGGCCACGTCGCAGGTGTGGGGCGACGGCCACATCCATGTGGAGGCCTGCAAAACAGGGTTCACCTTCGAGCACCGCCGGCAAGGTGACTCCGGCGTGCACCATGCAGCACTGGTTTTGGCTGTCCATGGCAACGATCACGTCGGTGCGACGCAACGGGTTCGATTCGTGCTTCCACTTCCAGTGCGCTGCGCTGCGGTCAGGGTGATCCGCGTAGGCGCGATTGTGAAGCGCAAGAATGGATGCTTCGTCGCCCGGCCGATAGGCACGGATGCGGAGCGCAGCGGGACGTTGACTCAATCCGTGCATCCCGCCGTCACGATCTCGTACACGAGGTCGCCGTTCTTGAATGCGGCGCACAGATGCTTGCAGTGGGCTTCCAATTCACGGATCTCCGCTCTCACATCAGGTCTGCTTTCCTCGAAAAATTCCACCAGCTCTCGCTGCTGCGAGTCAAGCAACTCGCGCACCCGATCCAAGGTGGGGAGGATGCTCTTGGTCATGACGCGGCGGGACATCAGCTCGACGCCGGCGCGGTCGAGCGCGCGACACAGGTCGTTCGCTCCATGATGCGGTACACCGTGTCGAGCGTGGGGCCCTTCGCAGAAGGCATCCGCGAAGACGAGTGCCGAAGTCGGGTGGGCCATCTTGCGGACGTTGATGAGTAGCTCATCGAGATCCTGGAAATACTGCAAGACTTCGATGAACAGGAATCCATCGAAAGGCTCGTCACGAACCACGCGGCTGAGTTGCTCGGAACCAAATGCAAGGGGCTCGAAGCGTAGGCCATGGTTGCCATTGGCCGACGCTCGGGCCATGTCCAGAGCACGTCCACTGGGGTCAACAGCGACGACCCGATGACCCAGCCGGGAGAGCATCATGGAACTGCCGCCCAGCCCACATCCCACATCCAACACCCGGGATCCACGAGGCAAGCTGGACGCACAAGACGTTGTCAGTCGTTCCTGGGCGTGCAACAGCGAATCGCGAGGGTGCACAAATTCGCCAAAGTGGTAGTGGTTTCCTCCCGTGAGAAACGCGAAGAGGTGCATCGGCTGATCAAGGCCTTGGAGCAGGCCACGGAATGCGCCACTCCGCTCCCCCGCGGTTCGGGGAGAGACAGGCCTGGGCGAGCGTGCATGGATGCCGCTGGTGAGCTGAACCATTCGAACCCACAAATCGGAAAAGACGTGTGTCATGGGGACACCGTCGCGATCTGTGTGCTCACGCGCTTCAACGGTGAGTTCCTCCATGGAGACACAAGATGATCATCATGCTCGGTGGTCCAGGCGGCTGCCCCCTGTGCCGGTCCCGGGTTCAATCTGACAATACACACGTGTGCCGCAAAGGAAACGCGATTGCGGTCGTCGTCTCTGTGACGGAGCGAAAATGCGAGGTCCAAGGGGTAGTTGGGTGTGGAGTCCCATTATCATGTCCCCTCGGGCCAGGCGTCGATGCTCGGTGGATTCCCGGGAAGGATTCTCAATCTGGCAGGGATCGGCGATGTACTCAGCGCCGCGACCACGGCCTCGGCCACTTCCTCAGATGAAAGAAACTGAGAGGCGTGTTGCCGGAGGACCGAGTCGGCAAACTCGGGGGGAGCGTGGCGGCCTTGAAAGTCCGGAATGTCCGCGGGATCCAAACCGAGAGCCGAACCGAGAATCCGCAAGCGTTCCACGGAGAGTCCGCGCGCGATGTTGGTCATGGTTTGCCCGGGTTCCACCACAAGTACGTGAATCCCGCGTTCAGCCAGTTCCACCCGAAGTGCGGCCGAAAAGGCGTGAACGGCATGTTTGCTCGCGGAGTAGACGGCGTCCTCAGGCGTGGGCGTCGCTCCGGCCAGCGATGAGATGTTCACGATCACACCGCCGGCACCCAGACACCGTGCAGCCTCTCGGCACCCGACGAACACCGCGAGCGCATTGGTTTCCAGCATCTCGCTCCACTGTCGCGTCTGCCCTTCCAGGACTTGTCCGGGATAGGTCACACCGGCGTTGTTGATCATGACATCCAATCGACCGTGCTGGTCGACGGCGGCCTGAACCATGCCCTGCAAGACGCCCTCCTGTCGGACGTCGCCCGCCACCGCCTGGGCAGAAGCCCCCAGTTCACGCAGCTCTTGAACAAGCGCGTCGAGGGCCGACTGCTCACGGCCACCGAGAATCATCCGTGCTCCGCGAACGGCAAGCTTCATGGCCAACGCTCGGCCGATTCCACTCGACGCGCCAGTGATCACGACAACCTCGTTCGGATGAGAGGAAGTCATGCCATCCAATGGTCTGTCGCAAGGCGCGTTGGCTGCTGTTCCACGACGTTTTTCATGAGACCTCGAAAGCTGTCGTAAAACGTAAAGCCCTGGCAGGAACGGCAGAGCTCGTAGGAGGGAGCGTGTTGGATCGAGTCCAGATCATCCACCGTTCCCAGCACGTTGGTTGCGGCTTCGTCCATGGCGCATGGCACCACGCGGCCGTCGTGCAGAACACACACGAAGCCGCGATCCAGATAGTCGCAAGCCGGGCGCCACCCCGATGGCCGAGGCTCTTCGCTGGCCACGGTTCCCGCAAAGGAGTGCAACTGCTGTCGCTCAATCCCGTAGCCCAGGATGGCGTTCGGATCGTGAGCTTGCTCGCCCCCTTCAAGATGCCTACCCCAGTAGACCAGCTGATGTTCACGCGCCAAATCTCGGCACTCGTGGAAGGCCGCTTCACCGGCTGGCGTGTGGAACGCGATGCACATCCACCGAAGTCCGTTCTGGATAAGTTCCCGGAACAGATCGCGGTTGAGCTTTTCGCCATTGGTGGAAAAGCCCGGGTTGAGACGCGCCTCCGCTGCACGTCGGATGAACTGCGGCAACCTGGGATGAAGGAGCGGCTCACCGAAGTGGTGCAGAATCATAAAATTGAGAGGAGAGCGCTTCTTCATGTGAGCGATCACCTTCTCGAAGGTTTCGTCGGACATGACGCTTCGAGGTCGCGTGCTCTCGGTAAGCGGGCAGTAGCTGCAAGTGAGATCGCATGCGTTCGTGAGTTCGATGTGGTAGATGAACGCCACGATTTCTCCCAGTGCTTGAGCAGCCACAGAATAGCCGATGATTCTCAATCGTGTGCTCATGGCTCCCGAGGCTCGGGCCCCTGCCCTCCTCATATCGGAATCCTGGAACGGTGCTACACTTTCAGGACATGACCCGCTGGCGGCGACTCCTCCTGGCTGCACCCTTCCTCGCGCTATGGGTAGCCTGCTCGGACCAGGCCGATAGCCACGTGAGGGAATCGTCACCCGTACATGTGAACCTTGCCGCACATTCGTCAGGAGCGCGGCAGGGTGAGCGCGCGACGGTCTTGATCTTCGTGGCGCCAGACTGCCCGATCTCCAACATTTACGCGCCGGAACTCCGTCGGTTGTGGACTCGTTACGGCGCGCAGGGTGTGGCCTTCTACCGGGTCTATGCCGGGAGTGCGTTGACCCTCTCGGAGGTGGAGGCACATGGGCGTGCGTACAAACTCCCCATGCCGGCGATCCGCGATCCCGAACACGCACTTGTAGTCAGCACCGGTGTCGAGGTGACTCCCGAGGTTGTCGTGCTGGATGCTGCTGGCATGCTGCGATACCGAGGTCGGATCGACGACCTCTATTTGGACTTCGGCAAACGACGCAATAAGGCCGGGACGTTCGATCTGCGAGAGGCACTAGATGCAGTCCTGCGTGGTGACGAACGGACGGCACCGATCACAAAGCCGGCCGTCGGCTGCTTTATCCCGGACTTGCCGGAAGTCACCGGGGGGGCAATCGCTCCCGACTCCGAGAGTTCAATGGGCTTCGGGCCCAAGTTGGCTGCACTCATCGCAACCCATTGCACCAGCTGCCACCGCGTCGGAGGAAGTGCACCCTTTGCGTTTCGGAATCACTCCGACGTGGCCCGGCGAGCACGGCAGATCCGCATGGTGACAGAAAGCCGTTTCATGCCGCCTTGGAAGCCGGAGCCCGGCCATGGCTCGTTTGTGGGTGCGCGGCGCATTCCAGATGAAGATCTCGATCGCCTGCACGCGTGGATCGACGCAGGAGCAAAACGCGGAGTCGGCGCCGACATCCCCCCGCCCAAGCCTGTCGCTGAGTGGGAGTTGGGGACGCCTGACCTTGTGCTGAAGATGCCGGAAGCATTCACGGTGTCGGCGGAGGGCACCGATCAGTTCCGCAACTTCGTGTTGCCCACACAGCTGAGCGATGATCGCTATGTCGAAGCGGTGGAGATCCGAGCCGACAACCTGCAGGTCACACACCATGCAATCCTCCATGTGGACGCCGAGCGGGTGGTGCGCGCGGCGGCTCCATCCGACGATCGGGGCATGAACCTTATGCTTGTCCCGACGTCCGGCGGGATGGATGGTTGGATTCCAGGCATGACGCAGCGCCCGTTGCCACCGGGGTTGGCGTGGCGCCTTCCTGCGAACGCCGACCTGGTGCTTGAAACCCATTTCAGACCGACAGGAAAACCCGAGTTGGCGCGTTTCGATGTTGGCTTGCACTTCGCGGAATCCGCGCCGACATCCGAGCTAGCCCTCATTCGGCTTGCGGTCGGCGCGCTAAACATTCCGGCAGGTGCGCGCTCCTACACGGTGTCCGATGCTTTCGAGCTGCCTGTAAACGCAACGCTTGTCGCCGTCACTCCGCATGCCCATCGAATCTGTCGTGAGATTGAGGTGGTGGCGTTGCGGCCGGATGGTGTTGAAGTCCCGCTGATCTGGATTCGCGATTGGGACTTCGACTGGCAAGACGTTTATCGCTACCAGGAGCCGTTGGAGTTGCCACGCGGCACCCGCGTGCAGGCTCGATTCGTCTACGACAACTCGGCAGGCAATCCGCGCAATCCCTCGACACCACCTCGCCGTGTTCTGGGGGGTACCAACACCAGCGACGAAATGGCATTCGTCTGGCTGCAGGTGGCGTTGCGGGATCAGGAGGATGCGTCGCTGCTAGAGGATGCGCAGCAGTTGCACACCGCAGCCAAAGCAACCGATTACCGCTGGGAAGCGTTGTGGGGGGCACTGGTCGAGATGGTCGACGCGGACAGCAACGGTTTGCTGGACGAGGCCGAGGAGCAGGCGGCCAGCGCTTTCCTGGAGACGCTGTGGGATGACGACGCCGTCTTGATGCCAGCCTTCGACCTGGACAGCAATGGCACACTGGACAGTGAAGAGACGGAGGAAGTGCGGCGTTTCATGGATGCCTGGAACCCATGACCATGACTCCTGCCCGGCAGTGTCGCGTCAGATCGAGCGCCCGCCCGTCCCCGGAACACTCGAAGGCCCCCCCGGCGCGTAAGGCGCTTCCGGTGTCGCACGGAAGTGGGGGTTAAGAGTCAGCACGCTGCACGTTCGGCAAGTGTCTGGATAGTCCTTGGCAAACATCCGACGTCGGAAGGCTTGGTAGCGGTCGCCGTTCCAGATCTCCTCGAAAGACTGGTCTTTGATGTTTCCCATACGGAGTTCTACGGGCGCCCTGCAACAGGGATACACCTCTCCATCGGGTTCGATCTTGGTGTAGGTCGCGGCCATGTGACAAAAGCCTGGGTACATCTCCTGCGTTGCTTCGATGAGGCGTACGAGGAGGTCGGCTGCGATGCCGCGCACTCGCGGTTGCGACACGGTTTCCGAGCGGCGGTGCGGCTCAGGAAGGTCTGCCAAAAACGAGATGCCCCTGATGCGCGCGCGCTCCACTGCCGCGTCCAGAAAGCCGGCAAGATCCGTGGTGTCGAAGTGCCCGAAGGGATCAGAATCTGGACAGCTGACTGCGTTGTCCAGCATCGCCTGAAGGCGAAGGTCGGAGCGCGCTTCTGTCCCTCCGAGATCAGCAATGAGGTCTACCAGTTGATCCATGTGGGCGGCATTCTCACGCATGAAGACTGCCACGAACCCCACCGGCACGTTGAGTTCCACGGCGATGGGGAGAATCTCCCGCACGTTCTGCACGACCTTCTCGAAGCTGGCGCCCGCCCGAATCTTCTCAAAGACGTCGGGCACCGGACTGTCCAAGGAGATCCACAGCTTGTGCAGGCGAGGGGCCAACTTCCGGAAGCACTCCCCATCCAACAGTGTCGCGTTGGTGTGGAAATTGAGGAAGACGTCATGCTGTTCGCACTTGTCCAGGATCAAGTCGATGTCAGCCAGCATGGGCTCCGAAAGTGCGGAGGGTGTCAGCAGACTGGTGTGTGGAAGCACTTGATCCAACAGTTCTGCAGCCGTCTCGCGCTCCATGCGCTGCACGGGCAAGCCATCCGCCTGACCACACATGATGCAGCGCAGGTTGCAAATGTTGTTGGGAGCAAACTCCAACCAGGCGGGGCGCGACTTCCAGGTGTCGGCCTCGCTGGCCAGATCATGGATGACGGTGAAGTAGTTCGCCGTCTCGCGGTGGAGTTTGCCTTTCAGTGACGGCATGGAGTGCGGGCGCTCGAGATCGAGGAGGTGAAGCAACCAATTTAGCAGCCCGGCTTCACCCGTGTGGAGAAACACGCGAGCCAGGTGCGGAATTTGCCAACGATCTCTCCCCCCGAGATGCCCAGGATCGGCACATTTCTTCGTTCGTCGATCGTGCTGAGGAGCAAGCGTTAGAATCTCTCCATGACCGAGGATCCAGTAGGCGCTGCCGGCCGAACTGCCGGTTTCCATCCCACACGCTGGAGCCTGGTTCTGGCTGCCGCGGGCTCCGACGAGAACGCTCGCCAGGCACTCAGCACGCTCTGCGCGACGTACTGGTATCCGCTCTACGCTTTCGCGAGGCGCCGAGGTGCCGACGCACACTCAGCAGAGGACCTGGTGCAGGGCTTCTTTGCCCGGCTGCTCGAGCGCAATGACCTGGCTGCTGCCGATCCGGATCGCGGGCGTTTCCGCGCCTACCTGCTGACGGCATTCAAGAACTTCACGTCCAACGTTCGCCGAGCCGAACGCACCGTCAAGCGCGGCGGTGGTCAGGCTCCGCTCTCCCTCGACCTGCGTGACGCGGACGGGCGCTATGCCGTCGAACCCGCGGACGAGCGCCCACCCGAAGACGTCTTCGAGCGCGCCTGGGCACAAAGCGTGCTGCGAGCGGCCACCGAGCGTCTGCGCGCCGACTATGGCGCGCGAGGTCGTGCGGTCATCTTCGAGGGGTTGCTTCAGTACCTGGGCGGCGCGGACGTTTCTTACGCGGACACGGCCCTTACCCCAAATGCGAGGGCCCGTTCGACGGCAGCGTCAAATTTGTCCGTTTGAAACCAGAGCAGAACTCCGTTGCCTGGGGGCATCGCCTCTTCCTTGAGGTTCGCGGGCTTGCGGAGCATACGGGCCAGCAGCACACGGTTGCGCATGCCGCCCGAACACTCGCCCAGGGTGCGCGCTTGGTCCTCGCCCTCGAAAGGTACCGAGCCGCACGTTTTCTACCCGTTAGCGCCGTCGCGATTTGGTGAGGGACGAGTAGAAATCGTGCGTCGCCGTACGTTCCTTGAGGATCGGGCGAAACGGCAAGCCGTCAAGGCCTAGCGGGTGGAATTGGTACGACTCCGTACCTCCGTACCTCTCACTTGTCCGTTGGCGAATCGATCAATGGGGCCACGGTCCGATGGTG
>JAQWOM010000049.1 GCA_029245865.1 Planctomycetota bacterium | reverse complement strand
GCCACCGATCTGGTCGTTTGTCGGCGGACCAAACTGGGGTGGAGTCTGAGAGGATGTGAGGCCGGCGGCGTCTGTTTGGTCAGAGAATGTCAGTTGTCCGCTGACCATCTGTCCGTTGGCCACCACCGCCATGAGGCAGGTGCCGAGAACGACTCTTGCCGCCGCCACTCGCCGGGTCTTTCCACGGGGACCGGGTGTGCGCTCTCCTGCGGCGCGCTCAGAAAAACTCATCGGTGGAATCTCCCGCAAGACTGGTCTTTGGTTTCAGGGCCCCGCCTGAAACCAGAGTATGTATGAAAAGGGTTTAGCCTGGACCGCGCCAGCAACCCTCTTCAGAGGTGTCCCCTGACAACCCCCAGAGGGGGCAATTGTGTCCAGTCTGACTCTAGAGTAACACCCTTATCGACTTGAGGGGCTGAACGGCACCTTGGAGACGGTTTCTCGGGGATGGGGGAAGGGCGTCGCGGCGCCTCTGGCGGGCACGGGTTGTCCTCGCTAAGTGCTCAATTCGGGGCTCGACACGGTTTTCAGGCGGGCCCCTGATGGACTGCTGGATCTGGATCGGCGATGCCCCCCGTTGATCGACTCCCGAGGCTTTTCTGCCGTGAGTCTGCCCTTCCGTCGGAGGCCGGGGGACAGGGAGCCTGGGGCTCGGGTTTGCGAAGGCCTTCGGCCGAGGGGCTTTGCGTAGACTGGCCGCGCACGGAGTCTGCACCACCGGTTGGCGTTCACGAGCCGCTGTTGAGAGCTCCCCCGCCTGCTCTAAACAACAACGTTCAAGGAGATTCGCATGTCCCCCTCACGCCTCTTGATCCTCATGTTGAGTGTCGTGTTTGTCCTGGGCATGGTGAGCCCGAGCCCTGCCGCCGGGGGGCACAAGATCGGGCAGAAGATGGCCGGCACTTATCTCTGGACGGAAGATGGATCCTCTCAGCGGGTCGTGACCATCACCCGGGGGGGTGAGTTTTCCAGCGTGAGCGAAGTCGCCTCGGAGTATGGATTCACCGATGGTCTCGGAAGCGCCCTGCGGACTGGCAAGAACGAGGTCACCGCAACGCAGGTCGATTTCAATTACGACAAGGCAGACGGGACACCCACCGGCGTGACCCGGGTCATTTTCTCGATGGCTTTTGCCGACAAAGAGCAGGGGCAGTTTCAGACAGTGAGCGGTTCACTCATGGGGGTCTCCTATGAAGTGGGCGAAAACCCTCTCAACCCGTCGACGAAACCCACTGCCACGTTCACCTATACGTTCAGTGGGCAGCGCGTGAGGCCGAACTGAGCCTTCTCGTGCGAGACCGTCGAGGCACGAAAGTCTTTTCGTGGAAGCCAAGGCTGGGGTTTGATGCCCGGCTCGGGGACTTCATGTGATCTCTAGCCCGTCGCCGTCGGATCGCCCTGGTGCCTGGAGTCACCTGCTCTGCTTCCTCGTGCTTCCCGCTTTACTGGGTGGCGTGATCGGGCTGTGTGTGTCGGGCTTGATCTGGTTCTTTGAGGGGCAGGTGCTGGGCTCGCTGGTGACGTCGACCTCCCCGTCGATCGTGTGGATCACATTGGCTGCCTTGCCCCTGAGCGTTCTGGCCATGCGTTTTGTTGCGGGCACGCTTTCGCCATCGACGAATGAGCTCTATATCCTGCGCGCCAACGACACGCGCAAGTCGATGCCCTTGCGGGAGTTGCCGGGAAGAGTCCTGGCCGGTGCCGTGACCGTGGCTTGCGGAGGCGCGCAGGGACAGGAGTCGCCGTCGGCCTCACTGGGCGCCGGCCTGGGGAACGCCTTCGAGCGCCTCATGGGGCGTCACTTTCCCGAACGGCTGCGCGGTTTCTTCATGATGGCAGGCGCCAGCGCTGGTCTCTCGGCGATTTTCTCGTCTCCGGGTGTCGGGGCGCTTTACGGCCTGGAGATTCCATTCCGCCGGGGATTCGATGCGCGCCCCCTGGTGCAGTCGGTGGTGGCTGCGTTGGCAGCCTTCACCGTGCGTTCGGTGACCGTTGGAGCACGCCCACTTGTTCCTTTTGCAGAGCAGCACGTGTCCGTGGACGCGCCGTTGATCGGGGGCGCGTTGTTGCTGGCTCTCGCCTGCGGCATCGGAGCCAAGATCTTTGCAGGGGTCGCCAACAGGGCGAGAAGTTTGCGTCAACGAGCCTCTCCATGGCTGGGAGTCAGTCTGGGTGGTCTGCTTCTGGTCGTGTTGGGATACATCGGTTGGAGGGCGACGGGCGCCTGGGTCACGCTAGGTCCTGGTCATGTGATGTTCGACTGGGCGACTGCGGCGCCGCAATCCGTCTGGTTGCTGCTGGCCGCTTTGCTGCTGCACGCGAGCGCAACGATTGTCTGCGTGTTCGGCGGCGGAGGTGGGGGCGTCTTCACTTCGCTCACCGCAACGGGTGCCATGTTGGGTTGCGTGGCCGCCGTGCTCTTGGACACGCCGGCGGACTTCTACCTGCCCCTTGTCGGGGGAGCCTGTTTGCTCGGCGCCGCTTACCGCATTCCCCTGGCGAGCATCATGATGATCGTCGAATGGGGTGGCGGCTGGTCCTCGGCCGTGCTGGGAGTGATCTGCGTTGTCATGGCTCAGGCGTGCATGGGGTCGGGGACCATTGCACCGGCCCAATCAGAAGGCCCCGCTCAACTTCTGGGGACGAAGGAGTAGTCCCGCTTGAAGGGGGCGCCCGAGGTCAGTCGGCAGACTCTTCGAGACCTCGTTCAGATTTCAGTGCGCGTATCGAGCCTTCCACCGTCGAGATGCCCGGCAGTTCATCCTTCCTCGTTGCGTTCAATCCCTCGAGCTTGCGCCCGGCAGGCAGGACGCGGCCTTCATAGCTGCCGATCGCGTCGTTGTAGGCCTTTCGCGCGGAATCCAGATGGTTGCCGGTTTTCTTCAGATGGTTCGCGAAGGTTTTGATTCGGTCGTGAAGCTCTTCGGCGGCTCGCTGGATGTCCTGCGCGCCCACCGCCAGGTCGTGCTGGCGCCAGTACAAGCCAATGGTGCGCAACAAGGCCACGAGGGTCACAGGCGTTGCAATGAGGATGCGGTCGCTGAGAGCCTCTTCCTGGAGTTCCGGCCTCACCTCGAAGGCTGCAGCGAGCAAGTGGTCGCCGGGTAAGAACATCACCGTGAAATCGATCTCGCCTGGGAGTTGCGAAGCATAGTCACGACGCTTGAGCTCACGCACATGCTCGCGCATATCTCTGGCGTGCCTTCCGAGAAGCTCGGCACGCTCTTTAGGGTCTTCGGTCGCGTGGGCGTCCTGATATGCAGCCAGGGGGAACTTGGCGTCCACGGGAATGCAGCCCTTGCCTGGCATTTTGATGACCAGGTCGGGGCGCCTTCCATCTTCTGTTTGTGCTTGCTCGTCGAAGTCACAGTGCTGGGTCATGCCTGCGAGTTCCACGATGTTACGTAGGGCCATTTCACCGAAATCCCCACGAGCCTTCGAACTTCCTCGCAGCGCTGTCGTCAGGGCGGTTGAATGCTGTTGGAGTTGCAGGGTCGCTCCCTTCAGCGCATCCAGTTCCGTCTTGATGGAGCCATAGGCTTTGTTGCGTTTCTCCTCGATCAGCTTGGTTTCCTTCTGGAGCTTTTCGAGTTCATCAGTGAGAGGCTTCATGCGCTGGCCGGCGGCATCCAGAAGTCCTTTTTGGCTCTTTTCGAGCACTTGATTGGCCAGGGACTCAAAGGTCTCTTTCATCTGCTTGAGATTCTTTTCGTGTTGCTCTTGGTCACGGACCATCGACAACTCGCCTGACTGCGCCGTTGCCTGAGCTGTGGCGAGGCCTTTTTGCAACTCGGTGTTCTCTCGTTGCAATGCATCCTGTGCGGCTCGTGCGCGTGAGGACGCGAGGCTCCATCCGACGAGAGCGCCGATGGTTAAGCCGATGAAGATGGAAAGTGGCTCCATGATCAGTCCGAACGGGGGAAGTGCGACTCACTCGTTACGCGAGGGTATCTGTTGACTCGCCTTGCGCCCAGCTTTGCACCGGCTCAGGCAGATGCCAGGCGTTGCGATCGCCAGAGTGAGAGCGCACCGAGGGCGAACAGCACGATGAGCGAGACGAGTCCGAGGCGCACATTGCCTGTGGCACGCGTCGTTACGCCCACCAGCAGCGGCCCTATGAGGGACGCGTATTGC
>JAQWOM010000048.1 GCA_029245865.1 Planctomycetota bacterium | reverse complement strand
CTCGGTAAAAACAGGCATCCCACCCGGCGATTGCTCATGGGCAAGCGTCTCGAAAGGCGAGCCCTGCTTCGAAAAGAAAGCTCCCATGAGCGATGAGCTTTGCTCGTCGAGCACCGAGAGTGCAAAGCGGCCTGACGCGCGGAGTGCGGTGAGTTGCTCGCGCCCCGAGCCAACAGCAACCATCACTGTCGGCGGTTCAAAACCAACCTGCATGACGAAAGAGGCGACCAATCCGATCGGGTCGTCACCGTGACGAGTCGTGAGCAGATAAAGCCCAGTAGGCACCCGGCCGAGGGCCTGGGCCAAGGGGGAGAGTTCAGTGGAATCGGCCATGGACTTACACACCATCGAGGGAACATCAAGAAGGGTGGCAGCATACACGCGGCGACTGAGCAGTGCCCCGGAATCGCTCGCCATGGTGGAACAACCGCACGCGTCAGGGCGTGGTGGCCTTCACCGCATTGCTCAAAGTGATATCCCATATGACGCTTGGGTCAGACACAAGGAACTGGAACCAGACCTCGGTGCCGGCAGGAATACCCGTGGGCCAGGTGGTTCCCAGAGAGAGGGCGCCTGAACCATTTGTGAGAAACAAAAACTGGCCGCTGAAAGGTGACGCGAAAACCGTCCCGCTGAATGCAGGCAATGGCACCGAAGTGAACGAGAGCCAGGCCAAGCTCAGCACGCCAGGCGGTGCATTCGTCAGATCAAGGCCTGCGACAGACCCTCCGACCAGAGAACCGTTTCCCGTCAGCGAAACGGCGCCGTGAGAGCCGACCGTGCCGCCGCCCAGATCTTGCCAGGTGCAATCAACGAACTGGTCGGCAAAGCGGAGCTCTTCGATAGAGATCAGCGTATCCGTCCCATCGCGCGCTGGCACGCTGTCAACAACCGTGATGCTCGCCGAATTGCACTGAACCGTGTATTCGCTGAACACTCCCTGAAAGACAGCCGCATCGACACCACCTCTCCCGTCGATCACGTTGTTGTTTGCATTTCCAGCCAGCACATTGTCCAGCGCATTGCCTCTCAGGCCACTTGCATTGTTTCCGCTGAGAGTCACCTCGGTGAGATACTGAGACTTGTGCGTGTACTCAACGCCGCCATTAAAAATGAGTGAGAATGTCCCGTTGAACTGAGACGCAACAGTGCAATCAAACGAGAAGACAGTGGGTAAAAACTTGAGCATCGCCGTAACACCTGCAGGGTCACCGGCAATCACGTCAGCCTGCGTATGAAAGATGTACTCACCGCCGAATGACGTGCCATCTCCATCGGGATCATGGCCCCAGAACCCATAGTAGACGTCGATGACGCTGATGATGTACTCGAACACTTCATCTTGAACGGGCAAACCAAAAGGCGGCGTGTACATCCCCGCGGTCTTTGCTGCATTTTTCGCAGCCGTCATTTCTGAATGATAGGCCGGCAATCCGTTCCTGATACCCGCGCCATGAACAAGGTGAAAAACCTCTTCGAGCGTCGCGTCACGGTTGTTGTTGCTGATGTAGCTTGAGGAGCCCTCGACGATCGATTCGGTCGCGTAGAGATCTTGAAAAAAAAGATTGGTGTTCCCGAGGGGACCGTTAATCGCTTGCTGAGCGGCCTGTTCGGTGTTGAAATACACAAGTGTGGCATCAACATTTGCCATGCGATTTGCGATGGCTGTCTTATTCGATCCGTACTGAGTTCCAGGCGCATCGGTCAGATAAAAGCGCATGACCTCTCGGGCGCGCACTGCCATTTCATCCGTCACGTTGCTTTGAAGCAGAAAATGGATCGACCGCCCATTGGGCGCGGTGATCTTTGTGTACCGGTCAAACACGTTTGTGAAGACAGAACTGACCGTTCCGGGCAGGGTCACGATGCCGTTCGGCGACCCAGAGATATCGATGTTATCGGGCAAGGATTGAGCACGCAGAGACACCGAACTCACGAACAAAACAGCGGCCGCCATCAAGACAACTCTGCGACTTGCGCTTTTCCCGAATTGAGGACTCTTCATAAGTTGAACTTTCTAATTGGCGAAAGAGCGGTGCATGCCCACTCCATTGCTTCAAGGCCCGGGCGCCCCAAGATCTCATGAACTTAACACTCCCTTCGAAAGCTGCACAGATGCCGATGTCGCGAATCGCTCACAACCTCAGCAAGGCCCTTCTGCTTGCGATTCTGGTACCGAATCTCGCAGCACAAATTCCAGCGGGCTACTACTCGTCCGTAGACACCACAAGCCCTGGAACGCTACGCGCGTCCCTGCACGAGATCATCGATGATCATTCTTTCTTGCCCTACACGTCGAGCAGCACAGACACCTGGGACGTGTTGGAACTGGCCATGGAAGACCCAACCGATAGCGGGCGCATTCTCGACATCTACAAAAACGCGAGCTACGCCAAGCAGGGCGGCGGAAACAGCTTCTACAACCGAGAGCATGTGTGGCCCAAGTCGTATGGCTTTCCAGATGAAGGCATCGGAAACATTGTTCACAACGACTGCCACATGCTTTGGCTCTCGGACAGCAGCTACAACCTTGCACGAAGCAACAAGCCATTCCGAGATTGCTCCTCGGCATGCAACGAATGGACGACCGAGCTCAATGAGGGGCAAGGCGGGGCAACCGGCTCTTATCCAGCCGACAGCAACTGGACCGAGGGGAACAGTTCAACTGGAAGCTGGGAAACCTGGCATGGGCGCCGTGGAGATGTCGCCCGGTCTCTCTTCTACGCCGAGGTTCGTTACGAAGGCGGCATTCACAGCGTGCTTGGCATTGCAGAACCGGATCTTCTACTCACGAACGACCAAGCTCTGATCACGGCATCTCTTTCCCAGCAAAACGAACAGGTCGCCTACATGGGCATGCTGTCCGTGTTGCTCCAATGGCACCTCGACGACCCGGTCGACGCGTGGGAGTTGCAGCGCAACGACATGGTCGCTGACTTCCAAGGAAACCGGAACCCCTTCATCGACCATCCCGAATGGGTCGCTTGCCTCTTTGCTGGCCAGTGCAGCGGCGGAGATATGACACCTCCAGCAGCGCCAACCGGCCTGACGGCAGTCGGCGGACAAGGCCGCGTGGATCTTGATTGGAACGACAATGGAGAGCCAGACCTTCTGGGTTATGACGTCCTGCGCGCATCGAGCCCGGCGGGGCTCTACGTACCAATCACGAGCTCCCCACTCGCCACTTCCGAATACACCGACACCGCAGTCCTCGCGGGAGAGACCTGGTACTACGTCGTTGTCGCAACGGATTTCGTGCTGAATGACTCGGCCGCAAGCAACGAAGTTGCTGCAACTGTCTCCCAGTTCAGAGGAGATCTCCTCTGGATCAACGAGTTTCACTACGACAACTCAGGAACAGATGAAGACGAATTTGTCGAAATCGCAGGGCCCTCTGGAGCAAATCTCTCGGGCTGGCAACTTCTGCTCTACAACGGCAACAACGGTTCACTGTATGACAGCGCAGCACTCTCTGGCTTCATGCCATACCAACCGGGCTGCCTCGGCACAGTGCTGATCCCGTTCGGTCAAATTCAGAATGGAAGCCCCGACGGCATCGCACTCGTCTCTCCAACAAACAGCGTCGTCGAGTTTCTCAGCTACGAAGGAAGTTTTGTTGCCATAGGTGGTGCTGCGGATGGATTGACCTCGACGGACATCAACGTCACTGAAAGTGGCTCGACTCCAGTTGGGTTTTCATTGCAACGGGGAGGGTCTGGCGCTGTGCCAGGACACTTCACCTGGCAAAACTCGCAGGCGTCAACGCCCGGCGAAGCCAACTCAAACCAGACATTCGACGGATGCGACCCCGGTGGATGGACAGACCTTGGCGGCGGAACATCCGGCGCGGGTGGACCTGTGACTTTGACCGGCACCGGCGCGCTGAGCGCTGGATCTCCGACAACCCTTGAACTGACCCACACACCAGTGGGTGCGCTCAGCCTGGCCTGGGTGGCCTTTGAGTCACTGCCCTTTTCTGCGCTGGGCGGAACAGTGCACGCCACGCCGTTCGCAAGTCAGCTTCTTTTCATGACAAATGCTTCTGGCGAGTTGACTCTCACCACCAGTTGGCCTTCCGGCATCCCGGCAGGCACTCCGATCTGGTTCCAGTTTCTCGTCGAAGATTTGAGCGTCGTCTACTCAATCACACTCAGCAACGGGCTTCTGGTCACGGCGCACTGAGACTCAAACGATAGCGCCCTCGGCCGAGAAGCTCGGAGCGAGGGCGCGTTCATAAAGCATCTAAAATCAGAGGCCGAGCCAGCGAGCTCCTTCGGTCGACCTGAGTCCGAACGGCGCCCCCGGATCTTGCACGAACCACTGCCCGTAAAACTCAAGGCCTGTGTAGGCCGGATCGTCTGGTATGCCAACGAGGAGTGTTGCATGCCCATCCGACCCCGTCCCACCGAGAACCACACCGCGCACGAGAATCATCGTTCCGAGGTCAAGGTGAAGCGGCACGCCGGCCACCATGCTTCCGGAGGGCGCGGGAGAGAGCGTTGTGAAAAGCCAAGCTGTGGCACCTGCCGTAGCCTTTCCGATACCGATCTTGAAGTCAGGGTTCGCTCGAGCGAGAGGTGTGTTGGCAAGCATCATCGGGCCAGATGACCCACCACTCGAGGCTCCAAAGATCTCCGGATTTGGAACGACGGACTCCGAGTGCAGCGTCGGCCGGTCGAATGGGAAAGTCCCGGACACGGTCCGTGGATCGGTCAGAGCATTTGAAATGAAATCGACCAACCCCGGAATCGCTCCCGCGGGAACTGAAATGCTCTGAATCGGTACCGGTCCACCCGGAGCCGGAATGAGGCTCTGGTCTGCTGTGAACTGCGTGTGACCGGCTGCGGTCGCCGGAAACGCGGGCGCATTATAGAAGTCGATCGCATCGCGGACATCCGTCACCCAGCCCACGTGCATCAGCGCAGTTTTCTGACCCGCGTTGCGCAAGCTGGGCGTCCTGAAGCGCCCCAGGTCGGCCAGGTCTCCGGTGACAAATTGACGCCCGATGTCTTCGGGCCCAGGTCTCAGGCCCAGGTTGTGAAATCGGAAGTCCGTGAAGAAAGGAGGCGTATGGCAAACGGCACAAAGAGAGCCAACCAGCGAGTTGAACCCCGCCAACTGCCCAGGTGTCAATGATCCCGGAACCCCGGCAGCCAGAAGGTCGTACGGAGACTGATTCGGCACGAGAGTTCGTTCGTATGTCGCAATCGCTCGACCAATTCTTTCGGCAGTGATGGCAGACGTTCCGAAAGCACTCAGGAACAAGTCCGGGTAGGTCGGCGAGACGCTCAGGGCACCGAGCATGTCTGGAGGAATATTTGTCGCGAGGCGAAGCGGAGTCACATCCTGCAGCTTTGCAATCACCTCAGCCCAGGTTCGCCCGTCATGGCCCATCTCAGTCGCATTCAAGATGGGTCCGACAGCTTGACTCTCCAAAGATCCACCAGCGGCAAGCACGACTGCACCCGTCTGAGGATCGAGAAAAGTGCCTGAGCCTCGACCATCCCAGAACATCTCCGGGGAATACTGAGTCATGCTGAAGTATGTAGGAGCCGCACGCCCCGTGACCTGCGGCTCAAGACCGAAGGTCGCATCGGGAAGAAATGCGTTCGACACATCGGAACGGATAACCCCTGGAGATCCGATCACATCGTCGGCGGTGCCGAAGATTCCATCAAAACCCGGATGGTTCCCGAGACGGGGATCAGCACCTGCAACTTCCGGAAGATGGCAGGTTCCGCAAGACACGGTGTTGTCGCTCGAAAGCTGCTCCTCCCAGAAAAGGATTTTTCCCAGAACTCGTTTGGGCTCTGTGATCGGGTTTCCGATCGGGGCGAGCACGGGAGGCAAAGGAGGTGCCGGAGGAATAGGGGGAGGCGGAGGTGGCCCCTGAAATGCGAAAGCACCCTGCGTGGCCATAGAGAGAACGGCCAGGGACAAGAAGACGCGGAAGCGTGCTCGGACTCGATCTGGAAGAGTCATTCTTTGCACTCCATTGGCGTGGGAGATAAACGGCCATCGTGAGGTGTCGATCGCCATTCAGGCGTGAATCGGGACCTGAATGGAGCCACGAGGTCGCTAGAGGTGATACCTCTAACAAGATGAGAGAAAGGTGAGATCAGCCGACTCAGCTCAGATTGACAGCAAAATTCGAAGAGCGGCTGGCTTCACGGAGTCACTCTCATTATCGACATGCGCAACAACCGCAGCCGCCGGCTCACTCGAAACTCCATTTTTTCAACGATCTGCGCATCCACCGCGCATCTTTTCAGTCGGCATGACGCGACAGCATCTCTTCAGCCCGCTGGCCAGTTGCCGTGTCTCCATACTTTTTTGCAATCGACTTAACGCTCTTGAGCGCCTTGTCGAAATCGCCCTTGCGCCAACTCACCATGGCAGTCCGCCACTTCTTGGCTGCCGCAAGGTCATCCTTTGCTTCTTTATCTTTACTAATCTCTCCTGCAGCGGTGTCTGCATCTTTTGCGCCTGGAACACCCGCAAACTTCTTCGCGAGAGAAGAGTACATCTCCATCGATTGCCCGTAGTCACCGCGATCTCTTGCGGCCTGTGCGAGTTCGAGCCGTGACTTGAGCATCTCTTCAATCGAATTCGCAAACTCCTGAAGCGGTTCGTTTTCAGGGCGCCTCTTTAGCTCTCGAGTTGCCGCGACGTACGCTCCAGAGAAATTTCCGGAATCAGCATATTTACTGAGCAGAGATTTGCTCTTTTCCGGAACCGGCGGAAAGGTCGATGTTCGCTTCAGGTCATTGGCCAAGCGCGAGGACGGATATTCTTTTTCAAAGCTCGCCGGGTGACCTTTCCAGAGAATCGTTCCGTCGACATCCAGCAGGTAAGAACTGGGAAACCCTCGAATCCCGAAGTTCGCTTCTTCGGGCGTCTTGACCATGGCAACCGGAAACTCCATCCGGTTCTTCTCAACTGTTCTCTCGACCAAACCTTTCGATTCGTTGGTCACGCCAACGACCACAAGTCCCTCATCCCGATGCTCTTTCCAGAGCTTATTCAGGTGAGGAACCTGCGACTTGCAGGGGCCTCACCAGGTTCGCCAGAACTCGATGAAAACCAGCTTGCCCTCGAGTTCGGCGAGGGACGAGTCCTCGTAGGACATCCATTTGCCCTCGAACGAGGGGGCCGGGTCTCCCACCTGAGGGACCACCTTGTCTCCGGGGAGTACGGCCGCGAGAGCAAGCCCTCCGGCAAGAACCATGGACAACATGTACGCCTCCTCCATCGTTGAGAGAGATCCGCAACAGAACGACTGTTCTGGAAGCGCCTCAGTTTAGCCGGAGTCTGACTGAGGGGGAGCCTCGCGGAAAAAATGGCGGCGAAGAGTCCTTTCGCAGGCCATCCGCGCCTTCCTGCCTCTCGGCCGCTCTTGCCGCAGCCATCTCAGGCGTCACCCAGCCTGCCCGAGAATCGGGAATTTCTCTATGAGGCCTGTCGTGATGAACTCGATAGACACCCCGAGCATGAGCAATCCCATGAGCCGCGTGATGATGTTGAGTCCCGTAGAACCGAGAAAGTTTCCGATCCGGTCGGCCATTCGCAAGAAAAGCCAGAGCAGCACGCAAACCAAGAACACTGCAAACATGATGGCAACTCGACCTTCGATCTCGTTGGGGTAGGACGCTGCGATAATCATCAAGCTAATGGCGCCCGGTCCTGCGGAAATGGGAATGGCCAGAGGAATGATGGCGATTGAATCTTTTTCAACAGCCTCTTCAGCTTCTTCAGTTGTTTGCTTTGTCCGACTTGTCTGCACGTTGAGCATGGTCCAACCCATAGCCATCAACACCATGCCCCCTGCAAGGCGAAGCGCGGGGATCCCCACCGAAAAGAGATCCAGGATGGCTTGCCCGATCACGAAGGCGGTCAGCATGATCAGGAATGCTGCAGTCGCTGTCTTGAACGGGATCTTCTTGCGCTCAGCCTCCGGAATATCTTTGGAGATGCTCAAAAAGATCGGAACCGCCGCAAGCGGGTTCATCATCGCGAAAACAGACATGATGAACGCGATGTACGTGAAAAGGACTTCGTTCACGAGATGACCACTCCAAACAGGGCCTTATACTGACCACCATAGACTGAACCTGCCTGCAAGGCTCCCTCTTCTCATCGTTCTGGAAAAGCCTTTATCGCCAGGACAACCGAAGACAAACTTGAGGCCCTCCAGCAAGGCCTTCCGCACATCGATTCCTTCAAACGACAAAGGACCTATCAATATGGAGCTCGGCGATCTCATTCTCTTTCTCATCATTGGCGCCATCGCAGGCTGGCTCTCGGGACTGCTCACCAAAGGATCTGGCTTCGGGCTGATCGGCAATATCATCGTTGGCGTCCTGGGTTCTTTCATCGGCAGCCTTGTCTTTGGATTGCTTGGGCTCTCCGAAAACAACGTGATCGGAAGCATCCTCGTCTCGACAGTTGGAGCCGTCCTGCTTCTGATTGTCGTGCACACTCTCAAGAAAGCCTAACTGGCGCGCACCGAAACGGACGCGCGCTTGGCCCCTATGCACTTCAAACTCTTGACCGCATTCAAAGTCGTGCCATTCATCCTGTGCATGGCATTCGCCATGTCATGTGCCGCTGGCCAAGAGCCGCCGTCGGCGGCAAGACAGGTGCGCATAGCCCAGCCCCACAAGGACACTCCCCCCTCGTCGCAATCGACTTCAATCACATCTGAGCCTCAAGACACAAAGGCTCCTCCGGAAGAAGACGACCTCTTTCCAGAAGCGCTGCAGCCCAGGAGTGAACTCTGGGCCCCCTACGAGCCAAAGGGCCCACGCATTCTTCATCTCTCCGGCACGATGAGCCAACAGGAGAACGAACTGATCGACTATGCCGAAGCTCTCGGTGTCGACATGCAGCCTGCAGGGTTTGCGGCATGGATCACACTTCAGGGAACTCGAGGCTGGAGAGTCGACGTCAACAAGCTCGCCACGGCAGTTGCCGAGGTGCAGCGCACGGGCGGTCTCTTGAACCTCGGGCTCAGTCTCGGCGTCGGCACGAACAACTTCGGCGAAGCCAGGGACGACGCCGTCGCCAACACGACGCAGTTTGACGAGCGCATCGACGAGATCGCTGATCTTCTTCGGGTTTCTGGAGTGCGCGTGCTGTTGCGCATCGGTGTCGAAATCAATGGAGAATGGAAAGGGCACCACCCGTACACATTTCCGAAGGCGTATCGAAAGATCGTCAATCGTTTCCGTGCGAGGGACGTCGACAACGTTGCTTTCGTGTGGTGCATCGTCCCTCATGGCGATCCAGACATCTTCGCACGCGACAAGAATGGCAAGAGAAAGTGGTTCCCCGGAGAAGACTTCGTTGACTGGTATGGCCTGGACGTCTTCCACAGGATGCATTTCTCTCCTCAGGTCGGTCGGGGGCGAACAGGTTTCGACCGGTATTACAACGTCGCCAATCAATTGCTTGAACACGCTCGGCGGGTTGGCAAACCCGTAATCATTGGCGAGACAACACCGCAATACATGAACATCCCTTCGATGCGAGAAGATCCGCGGGGTGCCATGGCCGAGACGATCTGGAAGCAGTGGTTTCTTCCATTCCTCGCATTTCTCGACATGCACCCAGAGATCAAAGCCGTCACGATGCTGCCGGTTGACTGGCGCAAGACATCCGCCTGGGCCGAATGGGGCGATTCACGCATTCATCGCAATCCCAGGCTCATGGCCCTCTGGAAGAATGAACTCGCACGCTCACGCTGGATGCACCTCTCAGAGTCCCTGGGCGAGAACCTCGGGGAGTTGACTCCGGGAGAGGTTTCGACGCCACCAAATCCGGTGCGACGACGGCCGCAGACCAAAAGGCGCCCGGCGCAAAAAAAGGCGCCCACTCGAGACGGTCGGTAACAAAACCACCGCCGAAGGACCTCTACGGCCGACCCGGTATGCACACCGCTCTGGTGTCAGTCGTGCTAACAGTTCGCGTCGTTCAAGAACCCTCTTCAAAGCGCATCAGGAATTCTTCCGAACCATCTCCATCGAGATCGCCCCTCAGCGAGTCGCCTTCACCAGCGACCGGTCCTCGAGATCCTGAACTAGGCGCGGCGATGGCCTGCGCGCGCTCTTTTTCGAAACCGAGGTGTTGCTGGGGCGTCGGCCGCTGGGGCCAGCCCCTCTCATCGAAAGAACGGAGTCGCAGCAACCCATCGGCAAACTCGGTCACGATCCATCGGTCGCCATGAACACCTAGCATGAAGGTCGTGTCTGCCTCCGGCGGCACAACATTCAGCAAGGGGCCAACCGTCCGCTCCAACTGCGCCTCTTCGTTGAAATGGTAAATCATCAGGGCGCCCAGGCTCTTTGCATCCGTACGCCACACCAGCACTTCATGAGATCCATCCCCATCGGTGTCGAAGAGTGCCCACTCTGTGAGACCTGGCGGCGCAACTCGGCGCAGCGGAAAGGGAAGAGGACCTTCTGTGCCTGTCTGCTGAACAGCAACAGGGAGTAGGTCACCTGGTCCGCCGTGCAATCCGCCATACAGAGAATGCAAACCGGCAAGATCCGATTCAGTGGGCCCACTGGCGGTCGTGAGCGGGGCCATCAAGGCCGACTCATCCGCACAATGATCGAGCCCGAGAATATGACCGACCTCGTGTTGCAAGGTGCGCGAGAGAGACTCACCGGAACCCTCCCCAAGGCTCCAGTCACATGACTCGTCAAGGTGAATGAATGTTCCGTCGGAAAGCGGCCCCGAGTGCGCAACGCTGTTGTCGCGCCCGAAGGGCCTGCAGGAAGCACTAGATCCGTCGGCTCCGTGCCAGGAGATCGTGAACGTTGGCTGCTGGCCCTCAGCAACCCGGCGAAAGGCCACCACGCCTGTTCGCTCCCAAACGTCCAGAGCCTCTGCCACAAAGCGGTCAAGAATCTCGGGTGCAATCGGCCCATCTTGGGGCACGACCTGCCAGGTCAGCTCACGCGGGTTTTCCCAGCGCCCTCGTACGGTGAAGCGCCCCATGGGGGCTTCCGGTTCCGCCCTTGCTGTCACGTCAGTTGAAACACCGACATGCTGTTGCGCGCAAGCAGCCATCAAGCCGCAGGCAAAGGAGATCCTGACCAAGACAAGCCACCTCGGCCAGATGGCACGTACTCCATGCCAAACGAAACCCTGCTCGGCGAACAGTTTCAGACTCCGTGAGTCTAGAGGTCTCTCAGGAAGGCGATCAGGGCGCTCTGTTCCGACTCACTCAGAAGCACGAAGGCATCGGACGAAGCCTGGCCTTCGCTTTCGTGAGCCAGAATGGCTTCGCGCAAACCACGTGCTCGACCATCGTGCATGTAGGGCGCGGAGTGCCGGATACCCCAGAGCGGAGGTGTTCGGAACATGCCATTGCCCGCGCCAGGTTCTTCCATCCCGCGATAATCGGTTGGCATGACGTCATGCAACAGAAGGTCGGTGTAAGCGAAAACCGGATCGACGGCCCCATTGATGTTGGGGATATGGCAGGTACTGCACAACAGAGCCGTGAACAGGATTTCACCCTGCACCACTTCTGGCGCCACGGAGCCCACTCGCAAGGGCGGGCCGAGGTTCTCGAGATAGAACGCCATCTCATCGACTTCGGCTTCAGAAAACTCTGGATCGGCCACCGAATCGGCATCAGCACTGAGTGCAAAGCCCCGCCCAACAGACGGAGTGGTGATGCCGGCCTCACCAGCCATGGCATCGCGAACAAAGTCCTCCAGCGTGGGCACCTGGCTCTTCCAGCCAAACCGACCGACCTCTGGCAGGCCGTCGATCATCAACACTCGCGCCACACCGAAGATTCCGTCCCCGTTGCTATCTCCGGGGTCTTCATTCGCCAGGATGTTTGCCTCGGGAATGCTCTCGAGCAAACCCAAGCCAAAGAGCGATGGAGTTTGACGCTGTTCGAAGACATCAGCCTGGACCGGGTAGTTTTCCCGATCGTTGATCATCGGCGGCCTCAGCTTGCTAAGGCCTTGCCCTCCGGGCAGATCCTGGAAGGGACCAAGTCCGCCATTATCGAATCCGAATCGAGACACGTTCAGCTCAAGTCCACCGGCACCGCCGAGGACCGGGTCTCGGTGACAAGCACGACAACTTTCGGCATTGAATTCCGGAGTGCCAACACCGTCTGCGATGTGAAAGGCGCGATCGAACTGAGCCTCACCTGCAAGCCATGTCCCCATCTCTGTGGGACTCAAGCCTGTCGTCGGACCACCCAGTTCACCGGGAGCAGGGGCTTCAGTACCGCCACCGCCCACGGTTGCGGCGACACAAATCCCGGCGGATCCGAGCAAGACCGCGAAAGATCTCAAGATGCGGATGCTCATTAGAGTTGCTCCAAGAATGCGAGAAGGTCGCTCTGGTCGGATGGCGAAAGTGCGATATACAGATCGCGGCTCGTTTCCGCCTCGCCTCCGTGCAGCAAGATGGCACTTTCAAGCGTCGCAGCCCGACCGTCGTGCAAGTAAGGCCCGAAGTTGCTGATCCCCCAGAGAGGTTGCGTGCGGAACTCCGTAATGGATTCGGGGACTTCGCCTAACTGAATGTTGTCGGCCAGCTCCGGCCCCATGTCGTGCAACAGCAAATCCGTGTAGGCATTCACCGGCCCTCTTGAGGACGGCAGCGAAGGGATGTGGCAATCGTTGCAGCGCGCTTGCCGGAACAGAGCTCTGCCGGCCAACCCGTTTTGGTCGAACTTAGGTGGTGGTGGCGGAGCCAAGAACTTACCGAAGGCGATCAGATCGCCCAGGTCCTGACTGTTCATCTCAGGGTCCGGGACCGAGTCGGCATCAGTTGTTGGATCGTTCGGGTCGGCTGCGACCTGCAACAACGGCGAACGCGCCATACTGGCGATTCCGCTCAAGCCCTCGAACGGGTCAGTCGTCACACCCATCTGATTCTGGAGCGGGCCACGAGTGAACAACTCGATGTTGTTGGCCTGTGCCTTCAGTCCAAGCCGCCCGATAGCCGTGCCCGTCAGGCTGGTGTTTGCTACGCCACTGATTCCATCACCATTCGTGTCACTAGGGTCAGCATTCGACAGGATCGTCGAGTCACTGATGTTTTCAAACAACCCCACGCCAAACACAGGGATGGAATTTCGCTGCGCAGACAGCACAGGGAAAGAACCGAACACGGTCGCAGGAAGAAGCGGCCGGCCGCCTTCAAGCGTGAAATCGGTGGTGGTCGCATGTTCCGGACCCGATCCGTAAGCCGGCACGACCTGACTCAAGAAAGGAGGAATGCTTGAGCTCTGGCTCGCCGGTGTGGGACCGAACTGGTAGACAGCCAGGTAGAAGTTGCGGTAAAGGCCCGACCCCCCACCCGGCACAGGAGTGCTGTGGCACGACGCGCAGGACGTCGCGTTATAGAAAGGACCAAGCCCTTCCTCAGGTGAGAAGCGCTTGTTGAACACTTTTTCGCCGCGCTTGAATGAAGCGAACTGCGCCGGCGTCAATCCATTAATAGGGTCACCCAGCTTTGGATTCAGAACCTTGATGCGAACCCTGCCGAAACTCCCCGTGATGGCAAGCCCTGGTGGCGGGTTGAGAGTGAGTTCGATGAACTCCCTGTCGTCACCTGAGTCATCATCTTCAATGATGTCGACCAGAATAGTGACTGACGACCGCCCCTTCGGAATGAGAATGGAATCTTGAGAGAGGGTGTAATCCTCATCGCGGGTTGCCGTGCCACCGACCGTGAAAGGGACGCGAAGATCGCGCTTGGCCGGCTTTGAAAGCTTGACTTTGACGTGCGTCGCACCTGGTCGCTCTGTTGCGGACAGTTCAGCGACCTCAAAGCTAATCGCTGGGAGCCGACCGACGCGCTTTCCAGGCTTCAGGTCATCAGCAGCGAGCGCTGGTGCCAGTTGAATAGCCAAGCACGCGGCAATAATGAGAGGGCGTATCACGAGAACTCCAAACACTCAGAGAGGGAGAAGCCTACCCAGAGACTGGAAATCGGGTTTTCCGTCAAAACATCTCGGAGCAGGGTCCAATGACTCATCAAGGATACCCCCAAAGCAGACCGGTGTGTGAGAATAGGGCATATATCTCAAGCTGCCCGTTTCTGATGAGCTGCCCCTATTTCAAAGGCTTTCGCGATGAGCGACGGTCCCTTGTAGCCCGGCCTTCGGCACCTGGCAGCACCGCGGCAAAATCGCACTACAAGCTGCCGGCCCCGAGGAACCTCACCCTCCATCGACGTAACCGAGGGCCTTCAGTTGCTCCTTCAATTCCTCACGCACTTCAGCCCGCGAGGAGGGGGCCGCGCTCGCTGCCTGGGTCTTTTCCAGGTCCAGCAAGCGCTGCTGCAAAAGACCGGCGGCATGCGCGCGCTGTTCAAACAGGTTGTTGGTTTCTCCAGGGTCGCTGGCCAGATCAAACAGCTCCCAGGGCGCACTTGAGGGGTAGGTGAGCGCTTCGTCCGTATCACCTCGAATGAGTTTAATATCGCCCACTCGTAGAGACGCCCGGCGCGACCAGTTGGTTTCAACTGTGGCGTACATCTCGGTCCTGGAATCGTCCCTTCGCCCCGAGGATTCGGGGCCTTCCCCCCCCTCCCACAGCAGCCCCCTGAGAGACGCACCGTCCAGGCCAGGAATCGCCGGGAGTTGCATGGCCTCGAGTACGGTGGGCGTGAGATCAGCCAGATGCACAGGGACAGAGACACGATGACCCACATCTTGGCCTGGCATTCGAATCACCAAAGGGACGTGCAGCATCTCCTCGTACAAACTCTGGCTATGGCGCAAGTGCCCATGCTCAAGAAACTCTTCGCCGTGATCTGAAGTCAGCACGACAACCGTATTTTCCAACTGACCGGCTTTATCTAGCCGATCGATCAATCCTCCGATTTCACGATCAACAAAGTGAATCGAAGCGTCGTAGAGATTGGTGAGGTGCTCAAGGTCAGCAACTTCGGGAGCGCTCTCTATCCAGGCTCGAGGCACAAGGCGCTCCTGAACATCCGCGCCCCAGTCACTTCCGGGCTTCGTGTCAAAGAGAGCAAAGTCTTGCGTCGGGGGACGGTACTCATGCGCGACATAAGTATGTACGAAGGCAAACCAGGGTCCGTCAGCGTGAGATTTGATCCAGCCCTCCACCGCATTCAACGAATGCAGTTCATCGAGCTGATCTTGAAACATCCGATTCGAGCCTGAATAGCGACCACGAGAAGATCGCTCCCTGGAATCGTGAACAGGGTCGACGCTTTGGTAGCGGTCAAAGCCATTCGAGAAGCCAAAGTCGGGCGAGAGAAAGCCTCCCCCGGTGAAAGCCGCGGTCGCCCAACCACGTGAAGACAGCAACGTTGCCAAGGTGGGCACATCTTCACCGAGTCGGTCTGTGGTTTCGCGCGCCCCATGACGCGCAGGAAACAGTCCAGAAAGCATCGTCGCGTGCGAAGGAAGCGTGTACGGCCCGACGCTTGCGCACTGCTCAAAGACAGTGGCCCCAGAAGCCAACTCATCCAGGACAGGTGTCGTCGGGCGCTCGTACCCATGCCACCCCACATGGTCGGGGCGCAGCGTGTCGATGGAAATCAGTAAAAGATTCGGACGATCCCCGGCATTTGGACCGTGCACGATTGGTTGGCTCAGCAACACGGGGGCACCACTCTTCACACGGAAGTGCAACTGGGCGTCCGGGAACACATCTTCTCCGGGCCAGGACAGCACCACGTCACGCCAACGCACCGGGAGTTTACCGCTGCTGAGAGTGCCCTCACCAAGTTGCAGAACATCTGCGCTCGACGGTGTCGCATTTGAGCGCGCCCCCACGCCTTCCGTACCGTCGGTAGCCCGTGTCCTGACCAGTTCCATGACCCAGTGAGCTTCTTCCGGGCTCCCTGCCTCTTGAGGGGGCGTCACAACTCCAAAAGACAGTTTCGTGGCATCCGGTGAAAGGTCACGCGCCAACACCACATGCGTCCCGGCATCAACGCGAATTGCTGGCCGCAATTCTCCTGCGAACGAGGCCACGGTCGGACGCAAATCTTCTTCATTACTGGGCGACACGGAGTCGTACGCATTCTTGTCATCACTTCCGAGAACCGGCGCCTCTCCAAACCATATGGACTCGATGCGTGTCGGCTCATCAGGAAGGCGCACGCACAATGCACGTAACTCCGAGTGATTCCGCGTCTTGAATCGTGCCTCTGCAACACGCATTTCACCGTCTGCAACATCATCACCCCACCAGAACCCGGTGGGCCCCGTGCTGAATTTCAGGATTCTCCGAGCGAACCGGAAGTACAGTTCGCGTGCTTTGTGATCCTGAATGGCTGCTTCAAGTTCCGGGAGAGAGTAGGCCACAAAGTCCCCATCGAATTCGGCCATAAGCGGCGCACGTAAAAGAGGACAGATGCTTTCGTCTGGACCGGAAATCGATGGCAATCGAGCCCTCACAACCACCGTCGATTCGGAGGGCACTTCGACATAGCGGAACAAAACGCCTCGGCCGGGCTGCAAGACGAGAGCGCCCTGGTCGACGGAGACGCACGGGTGGTCAGCGGCCGGCGTAGTCGTGGTGGGCTCGCCGGACTCGCTCATCTCAAGCACAAACCATGGATCGAGAGCATCCGGGGCTCCGAAATCCGGTTCGATAAACAACTCATAGTCGACCGGTGTTGCCGAAGGCAGCAGTTTGATCGGAAAGACCGCTGGCTGCGAATCCTCTTCACCTCGACAGTTCGTCAGGAGGAGGAGGAGAGCACTCAGAAGAAAAGCGTGCGACACGGCGCGCGACATCGGGGTCCTCAAGAAACCGGTTCCTTGAGTCTAGCCCTTGCCGATCTTTCTTGGAAGCAAGCGGAATGCTTACTGCGGGCACACACGAGTGACCTGTTCGTCGAGCCAGGAGAAAGAGGCCCTACCGGACTCAGGCCACAAGACTTTTGAGCTAGATGGCAGCAACAAAGCTTTGTCACCGGATCCAACGGTCAGCACGGCCACAAGAGCAAGCAGTTGCGGCTGCCATCCGGCCACAGCGACATCGAGACATTCAAGACGGCCCACCACGACGTTCCGAGCATCGCCCATCTCGAGCAAGTGCACCGCCTCGGTGAAAGCCACACCATCTTGTTGAGGCTCCACAGAAAGGCACAGGCTTGGCCCTCTCAGACCGTATTGGATGGCCAGCTCTCCGAGGCACGTATTGGACAGCGTGTACGGGAAGGCGTTGCTGTCAGCAACTCCGGCATTCAGGCTGGCGGCGAAAACCTGGTCAGTCTGCATGCAGCCCCGTTCGGTCTCGATGACAAGTGCCGTCTCCTGCCGCTCGGAATCCGAGATGAGCGAAGACACGCCCGTGGCCTCGCACGCCATGCTCAGCAAACGTGCAGCTCGATCCAGACGCCGAAAGTTCTTGTGCTCCTTGCCAAACAGCGCTTGAAACGTTTTCGCCGTACCTCCTGGTTGTGTTCCCAAGTCATTCCAGGAAACAGCGGGACCGGCACTGCCCACCAGACCGACAGAATCCGCTCGCCCTACGCCAAGAATCTCTGGCTGCACTTTCACGCCTCCAGGACCAGGGCAGCTTGCACACCACCGAAACCACCCCCGACCTTCAGTGCCCTTCGGGCCACCTGCAACCGCCGTGACGTGCGCACAAGGTCGAGGCGAAGATCGACACCCGGTTCATTCAGTCCCACATTTTCGGGAACCCAGCCTCTCTGGAGGCTCTCGATGGCCACAAGAGTCTCGATCACGCCGGCCGCCCCCAAGGTATGGCCGATCTGCGCTTTGCTGCCAAAGGCAGGAGGTGTAAGCCCTCCGTAAAGATCTCCGAGCCCCCGAGCCTCTGAGAGATCGTTGGCGTAGGTCCCCGTGCCGTGCACGTGAACCACGTCGATGTCATGCGCCGTGACTCCCGCATGCCGAAGGGCGCGGCTGGCAGCCAAGAGCAGGCCGCTTCCATCTTCTGCCGGGCGCAAGGCGTGACAAGCGTCGTTGGACGCTCCGTAACCGGCCACCCTCACGCCCATCGAGTCTTTTCGATGCACGCTGAGCAAGAGAGCGCCGGCCCCTTCACCCAAGCTAACGCCGCGTCGTTTCACATCAAAGGGACGGCAAGGGTCACGGTCTAGCGCATGCAAGCAACCGAACCCGGCCATGACGAATTCGGTCAACAAGTCTACGCCGACGACCAGCACTCGCTCCTGCTCTCCCCGCGCCAACCGCCGTGCTGCCAGCGACAAACCCATGAGTCCTGAAGCGCAGGCCGTCGAGACGCAAGCCAAGACTTCGCCAAGGCCTAGGCTATCTGCCAATCGTCTCGCAAGACGTGCAGGCTGTCCGAACCCATCACCCTCGCCTGCCACCCCGCCCAGATCAGCCTTTGTCGAAGCCAGCACCAGAGCCACTCCCGACGGATCCGGATCTCCCGCTTCAGTCAGCGCTTGGCGCGCGGCACTCAAAGCAACAGGCAATGGGTCACCAGAACGTTGCCCAGGGGACCAAGAATCAATAGGCAGTTCGCATGCAACATTTGTAGGAACATTCCAGGATGCCGTTCGAACTCGGGGTTCGACACCGCACTCACCAGCGAAAATTCTCTCGGCAAACTCGTGTCGATTCGCGCCCAGGCCACAGACAACACCGCGCCCTGCAGCATAAACCTGGCCACCGACGCGACTCACTCGCTGCTCTCCAATTGCATTTCCTGCGAGGTCTCAATACTGAGCTGGTAGCCAAACCAACTGTTGTCCAGCAACACGTGAGTCGGCACATTCCAGGCGTTTTCACCCCACGTGTAGTGCACGACCAATTCGCCAGTTGGCTCGCCATTCAACCGCACGAAACGTCGCGTCATCAAACGACCATTCGACCAAGTCTCAATCACTTCTTCGCCACCCAACTGCGCCGAGTGTTCGCCATCCGGCAAAACCTGGGCTCCCTCAGACACCCAGGGAAAAAACGCTCTTTGAAAATCGAGCAGCACAAATCTTGGTGGGAAGGGCAGCGGCTGCCCCGTCTCGTTTCGCACCTCAACACGGTCTCCTTCTTGCGAGATCACGAAACCAACCGATCCAAACGGTGAAAGTCCGATCAAGGTCAGCAAAGGGCCCTGCTTCTCACACACCGCCTGAAAGCTCCGACTGCCCGAATCGCCCTGCGTATCGATCCAATTCGCTGTCACGCGCTGTCGCCAGAGGAATTCATGAGCGAAAATTTCAGGCGAACGCAACAAGCCGGGATAATCACCCTCAAGCCGCGATGACGGTTCAGGAGTTGCAGCGCAAGCAACCGAGAGCAGTGATGCGGTCAGCATCAGCAGTGCCCTCAAGCCAGACCAGGAACCCTGGATACCGAGTCTGCTCCAACAAGGGATCGCGAGACACCCCACGAAGCGAGCCTTGACCGGATTGTCCGCTGCGTCCCTCATGATCCAGAAGTCCTAGCGACGGTGTATGAGCAGCCTCACGGTAGGTGCCAAGATCAAGCAGAGCAACACACCTAAGCCGGAAGGCACGCCGATGCTGAGCAGCGCCGGGTAATCAGAAAGCGCCAACAGACCAAAACCCAGGATCGTCGACAGAGAAGCGACAACGATGGCCAAGTGAGTTGCACGCAGCGCGCAATCATCATCACCCGCTTCGGCAAGAAACACGCCGTAATCAACTCCCATGCTGACAACCATCAACAAAGCGACGAGCGACAGCATGTTCAGCTCAACGCCACACAAGGCAAGAATCGAGGCAGTGGTGGCAGCAGCCAGCACCGCTGGCAAGAAGGCGACCCACGTCGGGGCCCAACGACGATGCCGCAACCAAACGAGCACCAACACGGCCCCTAGACCCAGCAACAGTAAGCTGGCCATGCGCTCTCGATAGGCTCGGTATGCATCGCTCAAGACGCCGGTGATGTCCACCATGTGCGCGCCATCGATAGCCTGCAATCGGTTCGCAACGCGATCAGCATCCGACATGCCGTGTACGAAACTGAGCACTCCGGGTCCTCCCTTCAGGCTGACCCAGAATGGCCGCACCAGAGATTCGAGAGGGCTCCCCAGCAAATCGTCACGTAACAAAGGAGCAACTGCTGGTCCGTCGAGTGCTGCACGAAACGGTTCAAAGGCCTCGACGTTGAAACCCTCCTCACCGAGCGCCGCCTCGAATCGCGACGAAAGCCCCGGCTCGTTTCGCAGGAAGCTGTCAGCCTCTCTCTGCCGAGATGCACTGGGCAAGATCTCTGAAAGGCTTCGAAAACCCGCGATCTCGCCAGCGACTTGAGCCTCTTCGAGTGCCTTGGCGATCTGATCGTTGACCTCTAACGCAGCCTGATCGTTGGGTCCCAAGGCAACCACGAGGCGACGCTGTTCGTAAGACAGGACCTTCTGCCGGACCGCCGCATCTTCCGCCAACAACCCAGGGTCAAGTCGGTTGAGGTCCGCGATGTTGTCGTTCCATGCCAATCGCGGCAAACCGACGAGGCAAACTCCAACAGCAGCGGCAACCGGAATCCGCAGAAACCAGCGGTGGTTGGCTAACCAGGCCAAGAGTGCGTCAAGCCTGCCAACGATCTGCATGGTCACTGGCGAAACCGCCGCGCCACTTCCGGCCAAGCCAGGCAAGAAAAGAGCCGTCGCCATCAAAGCTACAGAAATTCCAGTGGCTGCAAACAGCGCCAACTCGCGCAATCCGGGAAAAGTCGCGATCAAGAGAGCAACAAAACCCACAACTGTCGTCGCTGCGCCCAAACTAAGTCCTGTCCAGAGACGAGTGAGTGTGCCGCGAGGCCCAGAAGGGTCGGGCGCCAAGATCTGGTGGCAGTGAAAATGCACCGTGTAGTCGAGACTCACACCGATCAGCGATGCGCCGAAGGCAAGTGTCAAGCCATGCACCTGCCCGAACACCAGGAGACAAGCGCTCAACCCCGCGAGAAATCCTGTAGCCAAAACGGGCAAGGTCAATAACACGAGGCGTATTGACCGAAAGAGGAGCAAGAGCAACAAGATCAACCCCACGCATGAACCCACTGCGACCCTGCGTATATCTCCCCGGATGGCTTCTTCGGCTCGCACGGCAAAGCGTGCGGCCCCCGACAATTGAAGTTGCAGATCACCGCCGCTCGTTCTGTTCACACGATCAAAGGCTGTCGTCACGCCTGCCAGTAGCGGCCTCATGGCATTCGAATCAAACGAGGCCGACTGCGTACCCAGGAACAAAACCGCTGAAAGTTCATCTTCTGTGATGAATCGCCCGTCCACGACGAGCAAGCTCTCACCAGACGACGACTGCAGCCGGTGGAACAAGTCAGGCATGATCAACAAGGGATCCTGCGCTGCCACCCGACTCGTCAAACTCGACATCGGAGAAGCCAGTTGCTGCTTGAGTCGTTGCGCGGCGGCATGCAACCCCTCCGAGGAGAGAAGTTCGCTCACCTCTTCTGGCGAACCTCCTAGAAACCCGAAGCGCCGCGGTTGGTAGAGATCCCAGAGAGTCTCTTCAAAACTCTCGGGTGGCCCTCCATCCAAAAAGGACAACTCTGCGGCAACACCGGGCTCACTCCGCAACGCCGCATCCATGCTCACCGACAATGCAGCAACGCCCTCGGCGGAAATGCCTTCTGGCGCTGTGACGAGAACAACGAGTGTTCTCGAAATCCCGCTCTCTGCAAGCTCGCGAGCTAATGACACATCGGAGCTTGACTCACCATCCGGCAAAAAATGAGCGATGTCGCTCGTCACCGCACCTTGCCAAGCAACAAAGGCGCCAAGGACTGCCATGACCAGCGCACCCAGAATCAGGCGACGTCTCTCGCTCTTCATCAATCCGACCGGATGCCAAACAGTTCAAGTTGCTCTTCAGCAGTAAAAACTCTCTGGGCGTCAACATCTGTCAGCCGAGTCACCGAACGATCGCCGTTGGGCTCCCACACCTCGATGGTCTCAACCGTGAATTCTTCGCCAGACAGCATCAGCTGTCGGATCATGGCGGTCAGTGGCTCTGCCTTCGGTGTCAAAGTGAGCGTCCAGGTCGCGCTATCCGCTGCGACCTGGAAATCTATCTTGTAGTTGTCCGCCAGGTGTTTTTCGTCACCCGCGAACACCTGCAACAAGGAAGTCACGAAAAGTCGGAGCGCATCAGACTGACGAAGGTCGATCGTTTCAGTGCCACCCGCGTGACTCATACGAAGCTCTCCTGGTTGGATTAACAACGCAGAAGACTCTGGCTTTTCGACCTGCCTCAACAAAATGCCGGGCGCGAAGAAGTAAAATTTCCCCGAGCTCTTCAGCGGCACCGAGAGCAAAGTCAGGAACTTGGTCTCTTCGAAGTTGGCCTGCAACCCTTGAACTTCAGCGAACGCTTCCAGCAGTGCATGGGCGTCAAGCGTTGGTGCATCAGCGGGAATCAGCGCTGTGTCCGAACCTGCTTCAGTAACTTGCAGAGCGCTCACGGGCATAGCGACTAGAGAAAAAATCGCGGCGGAAAGCAAAGCGAATGCGTAACGCGCCGGATGCCTTGCAGCGACCAATTTTTCCAGGCTCAAGGCCGACTCCAGAAATCGAAAAAATTGAACCAGTTATTCGGCGCCTTGCGGGCCAGACTTTCGAGTCGATCCGCATAAGCCTGAACAAACACTGCAAGGGCTCGCTCTCGATCCGGCCGGGGAAGCTCGATGCGATCGGCGAAACGCTCGCAAATCAGATCATAGCGATTGGGTCCTGTGTAGATGCCGCACACCAGAAAGACAGGACAACGCATGATTGAAGCGAGAAGGAAAGGTCCACCCGCAAACGGCGCGGACTCTCCCATGAAATTGGCCATGACCACCCGCTCATTGAGACCGATCCTGTCTCCGGCCACGGCCACAAGACCTCCTTTTTGAAGGTGTCCTTGAAGGCGCGCCATGACACCCACTGGATCATTCCCCAGATGAATCACCTGCTCAGCCAGACCCGGATTCAGTTGCTTCAGTAGAGAGTTGATCATCGAGGCATTCTCGAAGTAACCGGCAACCTGCACCGGCAAACCCATTTCCATTCCTACACTGCGCATCGCGTCGTAACTGCCAAGGTGTGAACCGAGCAGCAACGCACCCTGGCCAGTCGCAATCTGAGCCTCTAGCAAGTGACCTCCGCAGTTCGTCACAACCAGTTGCTCTGTACGCCCCGTGAGGAAGAAGACCTTGTCGAGCGTGGCCTGGGAAAAAGTGCGTAGGTGCCGGTAGATCTCCCAGAAGCCAGGGGGGCGACCGTGGATTCGCGTGAGCCAATCCCGCGAACTGGCCACCGCAGAACGATCTACAACGCGATACCAAAGTGCGACGAGTGACACGAGTGGCGACATACAACGCCGCCCAACAAGAACTGCCATCCGGAAAGAAATTTTAATCAACCACAACTGCCCGCGCTCTGACTGATTCAACCAGTCTGACTCGGATCCGTTGTCAGCTTCAGGCGATCGACTCACGCTGCTCGCCCAGTCAGACATCGCTGCACCCAACCGAAGATTCCGGACATACAGAGCCGGGTGTGCATCCCGCAGAAACTCAGATTGTCCATCACCGGCCTGAAGTGACTGATTCCCCCTGACTCTTTGTCGGGGTAAGTCACTCCGACAGGAAGATTCACGACAGTGATGCCGGCGCGCACCATGCGCACAATGATCTCAATGTCGAAGTCCATGCGACGGCTCTTCGGGCGAGCCGCGAGTGTCGAGACAATGGGGTAAACCCTGAAACCAATCATCGCGTCCGTGACAAGCGAACGATCACCCAGCTCAACCCCGACCCAAAAACCGGTCAATCGGCGGGCCCACCGACGCGATCGAGGCTGTGCGCCCCGGTAAAGCGGATGCCCCAGGACAAGCCAATCAGGATTTTGCCGACTCGCCTTGAGAAACTCGCTCATGGCCGTCACATCATGCTGACCGTCGGCATCGATCTGAAATGCGTGCGTGAAGCCCAGCGCCTGCGCCTGGGCCAAGCCGGCCACAACCGCCGCCCCCTTCCCTTGGTTGCGCTCAAGCCTGACCAGCGTCACAAGTCCTTCGGAAGCCAATGCGGCGCACAGCTCTTGCGCCGGATTGCTACTGCCGTCATCCACAAGAATGATGTCGGGTAAGTGCTGACGCACCTCTTCGACCATTCTTCGAATCGTGAGAGGGTTGTTGTACGTCGGAAGCAATCCGCAGGCCCTATAAAGCCCCGCCTTCTCACTCCTCATAATCCCACCTGAGCGGCATCAAACTGAAGCCTTCCCTGCGTGCACGGTTGACCATTGGAGAAGATCTCGAATTGAACAACTGGTCCGAGTTCATTCCAACGCAACAGAATATCCACAGCATCGCCAGGCAATATTCGAGAACGGAACTTGAGGCCTGAAAGTTTTGACAGCGAGGGCAAGTCGGGTCGCAAACGACGCACGCACGGCAAAACGAGTTCGTGTAGTTGAACAACGCCAGCGAGGACTGGATAGCCTCGAAAGTGACCGTCAAAATACATGTAGTCAACGGGGATCGTCGTCCGGCACATACATTGAGTCTGCTGACTCTGACTGGACGGTTCGTCATCAACCCATTCAAGATCCGCGCTCTTTCCGCCTGACGACAAATCAGTCACGGCTCGCCCTCGCAAGGCTCAGAAGCCTTGGTCGAGGTCACACCGAAGCGCCGCCGACGCATGAGCCACTCGAGACCGAGCAAGGCACCGATCAAAACGTAAGCCAGCAGTCCCGTGTACAACGCCCACCATGAGACAGGTGACGTCAGCGCGAGCACAAGGGTCGTCCCACCGTTAAAGATAAAAAATGCGCACCAGATCCGAGTCCACAGTCGGCACCAGTCTTTTTCGCTCGTTCCAAGCTCTGCTGACTGGAGTCGGGCGAAACGTTCGATCATGGGTATCGAACCTCGGCGCAACGTGCTTCCGAAACCGAACAACAAGGCGACATTCACGACCACAGGTACCAGGAGCACATAGCCGCCGGAATCGAGCAGCGCCGCCAAGAGCAACGCAATCACTGTCACGAGTGGAAGGAGTGCCAGGCTTCTTAGCTGTTCACGGGGTACGCCACGCAGCCGGTAGAGCGCCATCGGCACGAAAACTGCAAGCATAGCCAGCGCGAGGAGTCGGGGACTCCAGCGCGACAGACCAAACCACACGAGAGCTGGGTAGGCGACGAACACCATCCCCGCCAGCGCCCGAATCCACATGCGCCGCGTGGTGATCACCAAAGGTCACGCTCCAGACGCTGGCGCCTTCGCTTGCTCCTCGCGGATAAAGGCCGCCAGTGACTTGACTGAATGGTAGTACTCACGATTCCGTTCGTCGTTCTCCTTGGTTCGCACACCAAACTTGCTGTGAATGGCAAGCGCGAGTTCGAGCGCGTCGATCGAGTCGAGCCCGAGACCTTCGCCGAACAGCGGCGCATCGGTTTCAATACTCTTGGGATCAACGTCTTCCAAGGCGAGGGTCTCGACGATCATGACCTTCAAATCGTCTTCCAGGGTGTCCGTCATCTGTTGTGCATCTCCGGCTCAACTGCAGAAATTTCGGGTTGCAGTCCGCGAAACCATTGTTGATATCGACCTTCAATGAGCCGGCACAATTGCCGACTGTCGTAGTCTACTCGTGCAGGATCGTCGATTGCGAGCGTCACAAGCTGTAGGTGGGGCGTCTGATGAGGAGGGTCGAAAAGCGGTTGCTCTTTGGAAAGCCAGGCTGGCTCGCATGTGATCGCCAGCGACAACACGGGCACCCGCGCTCGGCATGCCATTTCAAAGGCTGCGCGCCCAAAGGGCAAAAGCTCGCCCCTGGGCGACCGGGTGCCTTCAGGGAAAATAAGCATCGGGAATCCCTGCTCGATGAGTGCGACAGCCTCATCAAGGACACGCGCCGCTGCAGAGGGGTCACCTCCCGCCCCTGCAATGACCCCCGATCCGCGCAAAATCGGGCGCAGAACAAAACGCTTGTGGAGGCCCGGCTTGGAAACAGTGCAAGCCCCCCCCAGGAGGCCCATGATCGCGGTCACATCCATCAAAGTGGGATGGTTTGCAATCACAACGAAAGCGCCCTCCGGCACCTTCTCCAGAGGGCGAGACATATCCCAACGGGTGAGCCGAACCAGATTCAGCCAACGGTGCATCGTCCTGTAGCCCAAAGACACCAGCGCCTGAGTGCGCCTGAGGCGGGCCAAGGGGGTTGGACGCCAGATCAGATAGAGCGCAGCAAAGATCAAGCAGCTAAACGGCACCAGCAGGATGTAGACCCCGACCGTGAAGACGACACACCCCTTGCGAACAAGACGTAGGATATCGTCATTGGCGCGGTGGGTTGCTGTGCTCACTCGCACATGATACGCATCCAGCAGTTGGCTTGCCTTAGCCGAACTTCCAGCCAACTTTGAGCAAACGCGCAATCACGAGAGCCACCCGAAAGATGAGACAACTCACTGACTCCTGGGATGTTGTCATTTGCGGCGGGGGGCTGGCCGGCCTCCTCCTCGCTCGCCAATTGCATCTAGAACTCCCCCAACTGTCTGTCGCTGTTCTAGAAAAATCGACCCGCCCACTTCCCGAGGCTTGTCACAAAGTGGGCGAGTCCAGCGTTGAGGCAGGCAGCCAGTACCTGGAGATGCTCGGTCTGAAGGATTACCTGCTCGACCAGCATCTACAGAAGCTGGGGCTCCGTTTCTTTCCTGGCCATGGCGAACTCCCGCTGCATAAACGAACCGAGATTGGCCCGAGTGGCGAGCCTATCGTGCGCAGCTATCAGATCGACCGTGGCCGTTTCGAAAACGATCTGCGCGGTTTCGTCGAAGAAGACGGCACGACACTCATCGAAGGCGCTCGCGTGCATGACATTCAACTCAGCAGCGATGATGCGGACCACGTCATCTCCTATGAACAGGATGGAGAGACAAAGAACATCGCAACGCACTGGGTCGTTGATGCCAGTGGTCGAGCCGGCTTGATACGGAGCGACCTCAAGCTAAAGCGCGGAACGCGTCATCCAGCCAGCGCAGGCTGGTTTCGAATCGCCGGCCGTTTCGACATCAACAGCATGGTGCCGCAAAGCGAAGAGGGCTGGCATAACCGGCCCTGCGCCAAAGAGCGCTGGCGTTCTACAAACCACTTCATGGGCAGGGGCTATTGGGCGTGGGTCATCCCTCTCTCAACCGGACACACCAGCATCGGGCTCGTCATTCACGAAGATGAACACGATTTCGAGAATGTCCGCTCGCTGGACAACGTCAGAGACTTCCTTGCCGAGCACGAGCCGCACTTGGCGAAGGCCCTTGAGGCTCATCCAGCCGAAGACTTCCTTTGCTTGCGAAAGTACAACAATGGAATCACGCGCTCCTTCTCCGAGAATCGATGGGCGATCGTTGGTGAGGCCGGAGCCTTCGTTGACCCGCTTTACAGCCCCGGAACTGATTTCATCGGTTTTGCAAACTGCTTTGCCACTGAGATGATTCGCGTGGAGCAAAATGGCGGTGACTGCGGAGCACTTGCACAGAGGCTCAATGCTCAGTACCGCATCCTCGTGTCCTCGACAACTGACATTTTTCGCATGGCGTCGCCGGTCTACGGACACGTCCAGGCCATGTCGGCCAAGATCTACTGGGACAACTTCGTGTACTGGTCGTATACGTGTCAGTACCTGAAGCAAAACATCTGGCAAATGGAGGAACAGGACCGCGACCAGATCGACGAAGCGGCACGACTCTTTGGCGAATGCTCCCGTGCCATGCAAGAACTCTTCAGGTCCTGGGCAGATCTAGAGCCGTCTGTTTCACACCCGGTCATGGTTGGACTTCCAAACTTTCCGTCCGTGCTCATCGAGGCCCACATCGCCACAGGACAGAAGATGGAGCCCGGCGAAACTGTTGCCTACATTCAAAAGAGAGCTGAACAAGGCCGTGAAATAGCCGTCGAGCTTGTCGTGCGGATCGTTCAATCCGTCAGCTACGAGACGGCTCAAAAAATTCTAGAGCAATCCAAGTTCAAGAACTCCGGGCTCGAGATTCCGCCCGAGAGGCTCGAACTCGAAAGCATGGACAGCTTGACGCGACGCCGCCATCTTTCACCTATCGCAAAAGACATTGAACGCAACCTCGGCCGACAACGACGGCATTCCGAGGCCGCCCACTGCCGTGAGTTGCTCTCCCAGGGCACAGTTGCGTGAACGAGCAAGTTCCAGACGATGATGTCGCCCGTCTTTACGAGATCTTGACCGGGCGATGCCGGACTCAGGCCGTGTCCGCCGCAGCACAACTCGGAGTTGCCGACGCTCTTGCCGCTGGCCCTCTTTCTTGTGCCGAACTTGCAGATCAACTGAACTGCGATGCCGATCGCCTTGAGAGGCTGTTGCTCTACCTGGTGAGTTTGGACATTTGCACTCGTGACGAGATCACTGACACCTTCAACGTGACCCGCCTCGGGCAGAAGCTTTCTTCTGAGGCACTCGGCCCACTTGCCAGTTATCTCGGATCTCCTGAGCAATGGGATCCCTGGGCCCGCCTGGCCGACAGCCTGCGCCTCGGCGCCAAAGACGCCTTCAGCGAGACGCATGGTCGCGATCTGTATTCCTATCTGTCAGAAAATGCTCCCGCCGCCATCCGATTCGACAACGCGATCGAATCCTTCACACGCCATCAGGCCGCAGCTCTCACCGAGACCCTCGATCTTTCTGGAGTGAGTCGGCTCGTCGATCTGGGGGGAGGCCGCGGCACCATCCTGAGCGCTCTGCTCAAGCGGTGGCAGGCGCTGAGCGGAATCCTGGTCGACCTCCCTGAAGTTCTGGCTCGCACCGCCAAGCAAATCCCGGACGAAATCGCCGACCGAATGGATCTCATCGCCGGCGACTTCCACAAGTCGATTCCCCAGGGCGCAGATGCCTACCTGCTGTCTCACGTGCTTCACAACTGGGACGATCAACACGCAACTGAGCTACTGACACGCTGTGCCCAGGCCGCGGTCTCGAATGGCTATGTGTTCGTGCTCGAGAATCTTCTCTTGCCCGGGCACCTCTCCCACAACGGACGCCATTTCGACATCGAGATGATGGTGATCACGGGCGGGCGAGAACGAAGCAAGCGCGCCATGCGACAGCTATTCAACCGAGCCGGCCTCAAGCTCGAACGCACGCTCGCAGTGACTCAATCTAGCTGGCTTCTGGTTGGCCGCCCAAAAAGCGAAACACCAGACTAACGAGTCAGTCTCGTGAGATCGCAGCGTGCACAAGTGTCATGGACACTTCAGACACAACTGCGTTGCTCGCATCACGAGTCCATCCCTCAAAAAAGCTGGCGTCATCTGTACCACTGACTCGCTTGACCTCACAACTCAAGACTTCTCCGACCTGCAACTCGGGCCGGTGAATCGCCATAGAGCGGCAAGCCACGATCATCCCCATCCGCACCGGCGATTCGTCGCGAAGGCTGAGCGCTTCAAGCCGTAAGCAGGCTGCAACTGTCTGCGCCATGTACTCAAGTGTCACGACAGTCTCGAGATGGCCATCAACAACAAACTGCATCCCCTCGCGCAGAACCACACGCGACGTCGCTCGACCTCGCTCAGCAAAAACCACCTCTTCAAGAGCCAACATTGGCGGTTCATGGGGCACTAAATCGGCAACAGCAGGGTAAGTGCTCATGAAATGGGCGCCGACGTGACCACCGCGCAGTACCCTCTGCCAGTCCCACGATCCAAACGCACACATCCCGTCTGTCCGCGAGCCACAGCCGCGACCAGATCGACCATTCCGGCCTGAGGATTACGAGAGCCGGGCAGATCGAGTTCGGCTGGTACGAGATCCGGTGCTCCATCTAACACCACGCGCAATCGGGCCAAACACTTCGTGTTGGATTCGAGAGGCACCAAGGTGACGGCAGCAGCCTGTAAGGACCAACGCTGGCCTTCCGAAAGCAAGTGAATCGGAACCGGCTCGTCACCACACACCACGCCTACAGGCGCGCCTGTCGTGGCGACCAACCCGATTCCTTCAATCAGCGAGGCAGCAGGCGTGTCGCTATCTGCTGATAGCGCTGAGGCAAACCCCTCGTTTTTATTCGAAATGGAAATGAGGCCCGCAGCGGCGTTGTGAACGCTGACCGAGAAAGCCGCCGGCGAAACAGGATCCTCCGCACTAAAGATCTGCTCTAACAAACCCACCATGGTGCAGCCCTCGCCAATCGCAGACCCGACCACAGTGGGCGTTGTCGAAGCATCCACACCTGCCTGCACTCCGCTCTCAGCAAGAGCGTCTGAAAGCGCGCGCCCGAGTTGACTCGCCCGGCGACGATTCATCCGGTCGAACGCCCTTCCACTCGGCTGTGCGTGTTCAGGGTCGGGGACACCCGCTAACCAACTCTCCACGCCCGAATATCCGGGCATCCAGAGCCCCACACCTCCGATCCCCACTTCGAATCCCGTCATGGGGCTCTCACCAACACGCTCACGTTGTTGCCACCGAATGCGAATGAATTGCTGAGCACTCGCTTGAAGTCACCCTTCAGAAGGGTCTTCGAAATAAAGATCCCAGCGCTCTCGTCAAGCGGCTCGCAATTCAACGAAGGCGGGATCCAACCTTCTTCAATGGCGTAGCTAGCAAAAGCGAACTCAATTGCGCCCGCTGCCCCCAGCGTGTGGCCGGTGTACCCCTTCGTCGAAACAACTGGCACCTGATCAGCAAACAATTTTGCGATGGCGATGCCCTCAGTCGCATCATTGAGATGGGTACCCGTTCCGTGAGCATTGATGTGGTCGATGTCCTTGCTGCTGCAACCAGCCTGGCTCATGGCTACCTGCATTGCACCCAACGCACCCCGCCCCTCTGGATGGGGCGCACTGATGTGATACGCGTCAGACGTTTCACCAACACCTTCGACAAGCACGCGCGGCTCACCTGACCGTTCAACCAGAGCCAATGCCCCGCCCTCTCCAATACTTATGCCGCTTCGCTCAGAACTAAAGGGCCGGCAAGGCTGACGGTCAAGCGCTTGCAATGACTGAAAGCCCAGTAATGTCAAAGCGCACAACGTGTCCACACCGCCCACGATAGCCGCATCAATGATGTCGGCTGCCATCAACCGCTGTGCTGTAGCAAGAGGTTTCGCGCTCGATGTACACGCCGTCGAAATCATCCACGCGGGACCTTTGGCGCCGGACAACTCGCCCACGACATTCAAGAGAGCGTTAAAAGTGTGGTGCCTTTGGAAACTGTAGTCGGCTGGCAACGCACCCTGCTCGACATAGTGACGATAAGCGACTTCAGTGGCCGATGCGCCTCCTGTACTCGAGCCCATCAGCACGGCGATGCGCTCGGGACGCCAGCGCTTGCGAGCCCGCCGCAAGGGCTCTTCAAGCTCAGCGACAAGCACTCCAGCCATCCTGGCAATGCGCGTCGACCAGGCACTCAACTCTCCCTCCAAATCGGGGAGTTCCGTACGCACTTCACCGACCGCCGTCGTGAAGCCAAATGATTCCGTGGGAGAACCCAATCCACTTCGACCAGCGGCCAGCGCGGCTAGGATTTCAGACCGCGAACCGCCCAAGGCATTCAGGTTGGCGTAATCAGTGACGCATAGCGGACGAACTCGCGGAGCAGGCATGATAGATCCTAGCGGTGTCGGCTGGCCCTCGGCCGAGCCTTCAGGAGGAGCTCCTGGAAAGGATTGTCATCACGCCAAACATCTCCGGCCAACACGCTCATAACTCCGTGACGCATTGTGTTGTCGGTGGAAGGCCCCAGCAACACCGTATCGGCAAAACGTGTGTGATAGAAACGGTCGAGTAGAGCAGAGAAGCTCCGCAACGCCCTGTCCATCGGCGGACGATATTCGGCGTGCAAGCTCAAACGGGCTTCGAGGCCAGCATCCAAAGCCGGACCTAAAGCGTCGGCCAGTTGTTCGGCGCCACGCATCGCCAACGTCACTCCCGACGAAAAAACAGGGTCGAGAAAGCCCGCGGCATCCCCGATCGCCGCGTACCTCGGACCATGAGGCGCGTTGTTCTGATAGCTGAAGTTCCGGGCCACGTGGGTTCCCAGGCGAGTCGCACCTTTCGTCCACCTGCGACAAAGGGGGCCGGAGAGCAAACCTTCGTCAAGTGTTTCGGGTTGCACCTTGCCTCGGCAAACGAGACCGACGCTAAGGCGCCTTCCAGGCAACGGGATCAACCACCCCCAACCCTCGTCACGCAGCATGATTCGGATCCGCCCTTCGTCTCCGATCTCCCGCAGGGCCTCCTCGCCCAGCCCTTCGAAATGGGTAAAAATCGCCACATGACCAAAGTCTGGGCATGGCTCGCAGGATCCCTGCTGCCGGCCCAGCAGCCGGTCTTGGCCCGTTGCATCGATGAAAAATCGTGCTGTGAAAACTCCGCCGCTACTGTCAACGACAACCCGATCGTCTTTCCAATCGACACCCGCAACACGCACGCCATGACGCACTTCCGCTCCTGAACTTCGAGCCTTATTGCGCAGTGTCAAATCAAAGAGAGCTCTATCGACATGCCATGCAGATTCAGCGCAACCTGGCAGTGCCTCAGAGAAATCGAAACATTGCGTGCGGCCGCTTTCTTCACAAACGAATTCAGCGCCGGCCTTGTGCACGAAAACATCTGGAGTGATTTCGATATTCAATCGATCGAGAATCGGCATACACCCTGGCAGCAGTGACTCCCCGATATGAAACCGTGGAAACTCTGACTTCTCCAGGACCAAGACACGGTGGCCCTTCTCAGCCAGCAACGCTGCAGCCGTGCTGCCGCCCGGCCCCGCTCCAGCCACGATCACATCAAAGGAAGCAACGCCCGTCATCCAAAGCCACCATCGATTCCAATCGTTTGCCCAGTGATGTAGCTCGCATCCTCTGAAGCCAGAAAGCCCACCAGCGCGGCAACTTCATCCGGCCTCCCAACACGCTTCATGGGAATCTGATTTGTCACGAAATCTGGAACTCCTGTGATCATGTCCGTATCGATTAGCCCTGGTGCTACGGCATTGACCGTGATCTTTCGCTTGGCCAGTTCCATTGAGAGAGCCCTTGTTGCACCAAGGATTCCAGCTTTGGCAGCTGCGTAATTCACCTGGCCGCGATTCCCCCGCAACGCTGAAATCGACGAGAGGTTCACGATACGTCCCCAGCGTTGAGTCACCATCTGCATGACGAGCGGCCGGGTGACGTTGAAGAATCCATTGAGTGTCGTGGCTTGCACAGCATCCCAATCTTCACCCTGCATGGCGGGAAAAGCGGCATCACGAGCAACGCCTGCGTTGTTGACCAGAATCCCGATAGGACGTGAATCCTCGAGCAAATCATTGAGAGCGGCAGTGGTTTGCTCCCGGTCGGCGACATCGAAACAAGTGCTTTGGGCTTCACCACCCTGTTCTTGGATCGAGGCAACAACCTCGGCGGCCGCCTGTTCGCCAGTGCGGTAATTCACAATCACCGGATGCCCAGCGGAGGCAAGGCGGCGCGCGATAGCTGCTCCGATACCGCGACTAGACCCCGTCACGAGGGCCCGGACACTGGATGGTTGCATGACGCTTTACCTGCCTTCCTGATTCACATGACACCTGCGTCACCGCAGGCCTTCGGTTCGACCTCAAGCATAGACAGCAAGGGCGCGAAGGTCTGCTCGCAGTTGTAGCTGGCAACTGGATCCAGGTCTTCAGCCTCTGCGGCGAGCGACGCAATGGCCTGTGCGATCTCAGCAGTCTGCGCATGTGTAAAGCAACATGACGAACCGGATGTCTCCGCAACAATACGCTGCGCATCTCCGACATTACCAATGAACAGGATGGGGCGCCGCGCCATCACGTAGTCATACAGTTTGCCTGGAACAAAAACGTTGTCTTCCGGCTCGTTACCATTGACGAGAAGCAAGGCGCTCATCGACCGCATATTTCTCAGGGCTTCTGCATACGGCACGTACTCGTGACGATGCACTCGGTCCGCGACACTGCGGGAGACTGCTGCCAGGTCTTCATCGAGTAGATCTTTTGATCCCTCTGCGTCGCAATAAACATCGACCGTGACGTTGCGAAGAGTCTCTTCCGGAAGACTGCCGAGCGCCTTGAGAATTGGAATCAGTCGTCGACGCGGGAAAATAGTCCCGAAAAAACCGATCCGGATTGATTTGCCCTCATCGAATTCGACCCGACCTAACTCGATCTCTTCTGCGAGTTCATAGTCAGCCGCATTACGCATCACTTGCACGGAGAACGGCATCTCTCCGACCGAAGAGCGGAAGCTGGCAAGCGCCTCCGTTGAGTTCACAAACAAAGCATCTGCTGACTGCAATAACCGGCGCTCACGCTTCAGAAGCCGCCGGCGCACTCGCGTGTCAGCATTTTCTGTCCAAGGATTCCCGCTCAGAAGGTCTCGGTAGTCCACGAAGATCTTCGTGCCGGGCGAAATCCTTCGTAGCCGAGGAATCGCCAAGAGTTGCCCGTGCGGTCCGCACGTGAGTAACACTGCATCAAAATCCCACTGAACCGCGAGTTTGGGCAGGTTCCTCCAAAGTCGAAAGGCCCACTCCACATGCTTGTCAGGAACTGTGAGCCAGGCCGGGACTTTATGGGCAAGAGTTCGCAGAACTTTCTCGGGAAGATTGCGGGCCGCCGGCCTCGCCGCCAGCGTCGGCCCTCCCAGTTCGTGACGCACAATGGACTGCGGGGTTAAAGATGCAAGAGTTTCATCACGCTTCAAGAGAAGCGTTTCATCGAGTGTCACCCAGTGGACTTCATGCCCTGCTTTGAGAAGCGTGCGCGAAAGGCGCAAGACACGGTGCGAAGCAACAGCTGGGTCCGGTGGCGCGTAGTAACTGACAATGGCGATTCGCATGACGGGCTCTAGCTGCCAGAGCACATCAAACAAGGCGAATGGCTGTTCATCACGCCACCGTCGATCCCACCAGGATCAGAAATCGGCTTCACAGAGGAGAAGCTCACTCAGTCACATGCTCCTTGCCTCAACATCGCGATTTCCGATCGAGGGATACCAAGTAAGCCAGAAGTACCTGCCAAAGCTGCAACACATCATGGCATGGCTTCGCCCCCCAACCACACAGCGCCTAATCTACAAGTTAAGCCGATATCTGGAAAGCGGGCAGGTCAAGGAAGCCACATCCCAAGCTGCCAAATGGATTCCATGCCGTTGGTTTGAAAGAATCTCAGCCCGCGCGAGTAGCTGCCGAGCAACTCGCCCCCTTCACCTGAGATTGTCCAATAAGTACTTCAAATCTTCGCTCTCGCGTTCTTTCTGCCCTCGGCTGGGCAGTAGGCGCAAAGATCGCGGGGCAGGTGATCAACTGGTGCATCACATTGTATGTGATCCGGATTCTCACTCCGGAGGACTACGGGCTGATGGCCATGGCGATGCCTTTCATTGCGGTACTGCTACCAATCAGCGAACTCGGACTCGGCGCGGCCATTGTTCAGCGCAAACACATCGATGAAACCATTCTGCGAAAGACCTTCGGTTTCATTCTGACCGTCTCTTGCTTCACAACAGCTGCACTCGCTCTCTCAGCGCCGACGATTGCAAACATCTTCAAGAGTCCCGAGTTGAGCAGCATGCTGCCTGCATTAAGTGCGGGCCTTCTGATCATGGCGTTTGGAGTCTTGCCGCGAGCTCTCATGATGAGAGAATTGGATTTCCGGCGACTCTCCATGGTTGACATGACCGCAGCGCTCGCCGGCGGCCTGTCCGCGCTCTTGGTGGCGCTCTCCGGGCATGGAGTCTGGGCGCTTGTTGTGAGCTACCTGGTCGTTGTGAGCGTGCAAACATCAGGCTTGATCTGCGTTTCCCGCTTTCTTCCAAAACCCAGCTTTGCTTTGAAAGGCATCAAGGATGTGATGTCGTTCGGCTCTTGGATGACGGGCACAAACATTTTGTTTCTGCTGTGGTCACAACTGGATGCGCTGACGATTGGACGCATGCTGGGTAAACAAACACTTGGCTTCTATTCTGTCGCCAAGCACATCTCTTCATTGCCGCTGTCAAAGCTGCAAGGGACAATCAACAACGTGGCATTCCCCGCGTATGGCATGGCCAAAGCCAACAAGGAGAACCCCACCTATTACTTGCTGAAGTATTTGCGAATCAGCAGCCTGCTCTCTTTCCCGGTTTTTCTTGGCATCTCGGCGGTTGCCACTCTGTTTGTCCCCGTCTTTCTCGGCGAAAAATGGAGTCTTTCGATTGTCCCCCTCCAAGTCATTGCTTTTGTGATGCCACTCCGTGCAGCCGAGACAGCGATCTCGCCCTATCTCTACGCACAAGGACTGGTCAAAACAGCGTTCTTTAACAAGGGCATTTCGCTCGTTCTGCTGGTGGCCTCTCTCATCATCGGATCCCGTTGGGGACTCAGCGGCGTCACCTATGCATGGGCGATTGGTTATCTGCTCACGTTCGCTGTGGTTCTACGACGCACATGCGCGGTGACAAGCCTGCGCGCGTCACGCGTGACCGCCATCATCTTCAAAATGGGAACACCAGCGTGCTTCATGTATGCATCGCTTTTTCTGATCAGGAAATATGCCCTGGCTGAGTCGATGGAACCAACCATGGCCCTCGGAACACTCGTTGCGAGCGGCGTTGTACTCTATGCGGCAGCGGCCTGGGTGATCTGCCGATCAGAGATCTCGGAGTTGCGCGGCCTCGCGCGACGCCCTGCCACCTCTTAGGCACGCAGCACGACCGACCCTCGGTCGGATCGCAGTCAGTCCGTCAGCGATCCGAGCACTGTGACGATTCGGTCCGCCGTACATCCGTCCCAAAGCGGCAACTGCAAAGGCAATCTTGGTGCATCGAGCAACTCATCGCAAAGCCGCCTGATCACACCGACGTCATTACCAGCGAGATAGGAAACACCGCCATTCTCAGCCAAGGTGATGGGCCGCTCTGTGTTTTCACGCAACGTGATGCACGGCGTCCCGGTCACACAACATTCTTCTTGGATCCCACCGCTGTCGGTCAACACCAGCTTTGCTCCAAGATTCAAGCGAAGCATGTCCAGGTAGCCCACCGGGTTGATCAAGTGAATGCCCGGAGCCTCTTTCACCTGTTCCCAGAGCCCAAACTCTCGTAAACGACCAAGGGTCCGCGGGTGAAGTGCCCACACGAGCGGAGTCTCTTTCGAAAAGCTCGTCACGAGATAGTCAACGAGAGGCCCGAGGGTTTCTGCGGCATCCACATTGGACGGCCGGTGCATCGTCAAGACGGCAAAATCCCCGTCGGACAAACTCGTGGTGCGGCGGGCCTCTTCAAGTTGATTGCGCTGAAGGAGGTCGTTCAGGTCAATGCGTTTCGCTCGATCCGTGTGCTCAACAAACGAATCAATCATGATGTTGCCGACGCAATGGATCTTGTCTGACGCGACCCCTTCATTGGTCAGATTGGCGTCAGCGAAGCGGTCGGGAGTGAAATGCAAATCCGCCAGCCTGTCCGTCACCAAGCGATTGATTTCTTCGGGCATCGTCCAATCAAACGAGCGCAAACCGGATTCGATATGCGCGAGCTTGAGGTTCTCTTTCTTGGCGGTGATCGAACACGCACACGTCGCATTGACATCGCCAACGACGACAACCCAATCGGGGCGCCAATCTCGCACAACGCGCTCAAACGCAATCATCGTGCGACCGACTTGCTCCGCATGAGTACCTGAGCCCACCTCGAGATTCACATTGGGCTCGGGTATCCCCAGGACATCGAAGAACGAAGACGACATGGACTCGTCGTAATGCTGGCCCGTGTGCACCAGAAAATGTTCGAGCAGCCTTCCCGCCCCACTCCCAACCTTTTGGTTATGCCGATCGATCGCCTTGGCGAACGGACCAATCTTCATGAAATTGGGACGCGCCCCAACAACCGACATGACTCGGAGCGGCTTCAATGTTTTAAGCCTTCACGATTTGAGCGTTTGTTTCCGTCAAACCGGCCATCGCATTGCGCGTATCCACAACGAGCGAGGAGCAGGCGCCAACGAGTTCGTAGTCGACAGCATCATGATCGGTCACAATGACAACACAATCCGTCGCAGCAAGCGTCTCTTTGGTAAGCGGCTCCGAAGACATGGCCAGCTGATGCTTTCGCATGGATGGAATCATGTCGACATGCGGATCGTGATACACGACATCAGCTCCGCCGTCACGCAGGAGTTCAATGATCTCGGCAGCTGGTGTTTCCCGTACATCGCCAATGTTCTTCTTGTAGGCAATGCCAAGAATCAGCACCCGGCTTCCATTGACTGCTTTCTGTTGATCGTTGAGAGCAGACATCACCCGGGACACGACATAGCTCGGCATCTCGGCATTGACCTCGCCCGCGAGTTCAACGAACTTCGTGCTCATGCCAAACTCTTTGGCCTTCCAGGTCAGATAAAACGGGTCGATCGGAATGCAATGCCCACCGAGACCCGGACCGGGATAAAACGAGTGAAAGCCGAACGGCTTTGTCGCAGCCGCATCAATGACATCCCAGACGTCGATGTTCATGTGTGACAACACGACCTTCATCTCATTGACCAGCGCGATATTGACTGCGCGGTAGATGTTCTCCAAGAGCTTCGCCGCCTCACCCACTTCGGCATTCGCAACCAGGTGAACGCTCTTGACGACCCTTGAGTAGAGCGCGAATGCCAACGAGCCACTGATTTCATCGATGCCGCCGACAAGCTTGGAGATCGCGGCGTACTTGGTGTCTGCGCGCCCGGGGTCTTCCCGTTCAGGACTGTAGGCCAGAAAGAAATCGACTCCGCACGTCAGCCCTGTCGAAGCGAGAATCGGCAAGACCTCTTCTCGGGTCGTCCCCGGATAGGTCGTCGATTCCAGAACAACGAGTTGGCCAGGCCGAAGGATGCTCGCCACCATCTCGGCACTCTTGGTCACAAACTGCAAGTCAGGCTCTCGGTGGTGCCCGAGCGGCGTCGGAACGCACAGAATCACAACATCTGCTTCGGTGAGCGGTGCGCTCTCTCGTGTCGCCGAGAATCGAGGTGAGTCTGCGAGATCGCGAAAGAGCTCTCCCCCTAAATGCTCCAGATAGCTTTCACCTTTTTCGAGACACTCGATCTTTGACAGGTCGACGTCGTAGCCAATGACCCTGAAGCCTGCGGAATGCAGAGCCCCCGCAAGTGGCAGTCCTACGTAACCAAGCCCAATGACCGCGACGGTCGCCTCCGCGCTGTCGATCCGCGCGCTCAGTTGTGCGGCGACTTCAGTGCTCATGTTCATGCCTCCGGAACATCTGACGGTGACCAGCGTGATGCCAGGGGATCACCCCCATGGCGAAGCCGGGCCGTTGAAACGGTCCGTCATCCTAAGTAGATCGTTCCAGCTTTCCACTCTGCACATACCAACCACGCCCCCCTTCGCCAGCAAAGCAGGCCAAAGACTGCTCTAAATCGGTTCGAGTGGACTCCAGATCAACACTTCTCGTGAATCCTCGCGGGCGAGTCTCAGGGGCAGCCAGCCGCCTCGAGGACGACAACTCGGAAAAAGCTCACTCCCCCACGCTCACAAGCCTGGACACCTCGACCCCTCTGTGAGAGGGAAGTATCCTGAGATGGCTTCCGGTCTTGGCTCGGTCCCTCTGGGATCCGGCGTCCCTCGCGGCCGGGCCTCGCGAGTGACCCGTCAAGGGCAACGACCATGGACATCGACCCCGGAACGATGGCGATCTACGACGCCATAAGTGATGAGGTTTCCAAGGGCTGGGGAGAACTCACACCCGTAGCGCGGCTCGCCGGTGAGAATTTCAACCTGTTGGTTCGCGCCAACAGCGGTGAGTCCATGGTGCTTCGCGTGGCAACCGACCCCGAGGTCGATGTGGATCTCGAGACCGCGATGCTGGAAAAGCTCGCCACGGCAGGGATCCCTGTTCCCACCATTGTTCCTGACGGGGACGGCGCCACGGACCGCTCGGTTTTTTGGGACGGACGCCCGGTGCGCATCCGCATACATCGGTTCTTACCGGGCCAAGCCTGGCGTGATGCTCCAGCCTCCAAAGCACTCGGGCGCGCGATCGGTGAAACCCTGGCTGCCATTCATGTCTCGCTCATCGACTTCGAACCAGCCGGCGGGCGACGCACTCATAGCTGGGACATCGCCACCTGCACTCGACATCGCGACGCGATCCATTTCGTCGAAGGCCCGGAGCGCCGACGGATCCTCGAGTCAGTCCTGCACGAGCAAACCGCGATTGTCGAGCCCAGCCTCGCCCAATGCCCTTCGGGCATGCTTCACGGCGACGCAAATGACGAGAACCTTCTGGTCGAACAAGATGCTGTCGTCGGAGTTCTCGATCTCGGCGACGCACTCCACGGGGCCTTCGTTCAAGATCTGGGAATCACTCTCGCCTACGCGGCACAACACCCCGAGGCTCAAGGCCTGACACTTCCCGCTGCGATCGTGGAGGGATATCACCGAAAACGGCCGCTCACGGCCATCGAGCGTGGCCTTCTCTTCCCCTTGCTGCGCTCTCGACTTGCAAGCAGTGCCCTGGTCGGCGCCAGGCGACGAGCAAAGACGGGCCAACACGCCACGTGGTTCTCCCACGAGGAAACCACCTGGAGCACTCTCGAACAGCTTGCGACACAAAGTCCACGCGAGGGAGAGAGTGCGCTCTGCTGCGACCTTGATGTCGCGAGCCCCCCCGCTCCAGATGTACCTGCACTCCACGAAGCTCGACGCCGCACAGCGAGTCCGAATCTCTCGCTTAGCTACGACTCACCTCTTCACATCGTGAAGGGCCGAGGCTGCTACCTCTATGCCTCTGACGGACGGCCCTATCTAGATCTTGTGAACAACGTCTGCCACGTTGGCCACTGCCATCCGAGAGTGGTCGAGGCCTTGTCTCGGCAAGCCGCATTGCTCAACACCAACACGCGTTATCTGCACGAGGGTTTCGTCGAATACGCGTCCATGCTCACAAAGCGACTTCCCGAGCCACTCGACACCGTGTTTCTCGTAACTTCAGGATCTGAAGCCAACGAGTTGGCGCTTCGCATCGCGCAGGCTGCCACGGGAGCAACAGATGCGCTGGTGATCGACGGGGCTTACCACGGACATACGGGCCGCTGTGTCGCCATGAGTCCGTACAAGTTCAATGGACCTGGTGGTGCGGGCAAGCCGGACTGGGTGCACGTGGCACCAAGCCCCGACCACTACCGGGGGCAAGTGCATGGTGAAGGCCGTGCCGTTGGAACTGCGTACGCCGACAAACTCGCGACCACCCTCTCCGAGGCTCAAAAGCGCGGTCGATCAATCGCTGGATTCTTCGCAGAGCCCATCCTTTCGTGTGGAGGTCAGGTCCCGCTGCCGAGGGGTTACCTCTCGGCCGCCTTTGAGCACGTGCGACATGCAGGAGGTCTCTGCATCGCTGATGAGGTCCAGGTTGGCTTCGGCCGTGTGGGCGACACCTTTTGGGGCTTCGAACTCGACAAAGCGGATGGCGAAAAAGAAGCGATTCCGGACATCGTGGTCATGGGCAAGCCCATCGGAAACGGACACCCCATGGGAGCCGTGTGCACCACGCGCGCGATTGCAGAATCTTTTGCAAACGGCATGGAGTTCTTCTCCACTTTTGGAGGAAACCCCGTGAGCTGCGCAGTCGGCAAGGCTGTCCTCGATGTCATTGACGACGAGCAGTTGCAGAACAGGGCACTGACTCTCGGCCGACACTTTTTCCACGGTCTCCTTGGTTTGAAAGATCGTCACGAAGTGGTCGGCGACGTACGCGGACGCGGGCTCTTCCTTGGCATAGAATTCGTTCGCGATCGCGAGACGCTTGAGCCAGCCGCTGATCTCGCTGATGCCGTCGTGCAAGCCATGCGAGCGAGAGGAGTCTTGCTCTCAACCGACGGGCCTCTTCACAACGTGATCAAAATCAAGCCACCACTCGTTCTCGACGCAGGCGATATCGACATGACAGTTCGCCTGCTCGACGAGAGCATTGCAAAAACCGTGGCATCCCCAACGGCATCCAGATAATCCTGGCGCGGACTCACCGAGCCGAAGCATCTCTCCGGATCGCAAGAGCCGCGAACACGCTCGGAACATCGTGGGTCCAAACAGGCAAGATCAACGAGATCGCGATGCCTTCGAGTTCAGAAATGACTCCGACAGCAAGCGCAATCCACAACCAGGGAGAACCTGCCCCGAACCCCATGATGGCCACCACGGCGATGACCAACATGACACCGAAGGCCTTGGCACTGATCGCGTGGTAACTCGCACCTCGACCGAACTTCCACCAATCGAGTGGATAGCGCCCGGCTTCCAGGACCAGGACCAACAGGATCGGCCAGAGATGCTCGCGCATGAGAGCCGGGTGCGCGAAGGCCATGCTCCCGAACACACCCAGAAAGTAGACCGTGTCGGCCACGCTGTCTGCTTGGCGCAACTTGGCGGACACAACGCCGTAGCGACGCGCAAAGCGCCCGTCGTAAACATCAGACCAGGCGGCGAGGGCAAACTGCATCAGCCACACGAATCCCGGAACCCCTGCCCACGCCAGGACAACAGCGACCGGAGCCAAGACAAAGCGCAGCCCGATCAGTGACCAGGGCAGGGCTCGCTGCCAGGCAGTGGGACTCGATGTTGTTTGCATAGAGAGTTTTCGGGCGGTTCAGCGCGTGCCCGTCGGGCATTCCCCTGGGATCACACAGTCCTGCCCCAACACGCGAAGTCTGGTCTGTGCTAACTTTAAGCGGAAGCGGGTCAGGGGAATGATCGAAAAGAGGGTTCCGATGAAGCATCTCATCGTCTCTGCGCTACTCCTTATGTTTTGGGCGCCAGGTGTGGTGCGTGCGCAAGCACCGGTTCTGCTTGAAATCGGAGCTGTGGACACGGTTCAGTCGACCTTTGAAATCGTGATGACCAACACCGTGCCGGTGGCCGGCTTTCAGTTCGAGGTGACTTTCGGCCCCTCAGGTCCCGTCATCGTGTCGACCTCTGGCGGAAGTGCGGAAGCAGCAGGCTTCAGCCTTTCCAACAGCGACAGCATGGTGCTCGGCTTTTCACTCAGTTTGGCGGAAATTGCTCCGGGCAGCGAGGTCCTCACGGTGGTGACCTTCGACTGCTCCAACTGTCTCGAGACACCACAGATCTGTCTGAGCAATGCGGTGTTCGCTGACATCCAGGCAAACTCGATCCCCACAGACATCGGGCCCTGCTTCGGCGCTTACCCATGGGTTGATCTGGGTGGTGGCACGGTGGGTTCAGATGGCCCCGTGACGTTGGTAGGAACCGGATCACTCGAGAGCGGAACCACGGCCGGCATTCATCTCACGAATGCTCCGCCAGGCGCCGCCATGGTTGCGTGGATTTCCTTTGCCCCCACGCCCTTCTCCGCTCTCAACGGAACGGTGCACGCCTTCCCTTTTTCTAGCCAGTTGTTCTTCGTGGCCAGCTTCACCGGGTCTTTCAGTGGCGCGACCAGTTGGCCCCCTGGCATTCCCCCGGGCACGGACATCTGGTTTCAGTTCGTGGTTCAGGACCTGACCCTGGTCGAAGGCGCCACGCTGTCGAACGGAGTGCAGGCCACAACTCCCTGACAGCCGGAATCCAAGCCGTCGACGAAGCAGCGGTGAACTTGCTTCAGGGCGCGGTGCTGCGAACCCCGTTGCTCAGCGTCACTCCATAGACCGTGCTGGTGTCTTCGCAGACGAACTGCCACCAGGCCTGGGTACCGGCAGGCACCCCGCTGGACCAAGGTGCCGAAGCGCTGAACGATCCGGCGCCATCCGCCGCCACCAGGATCTGGTTGGCGAAAGGGAAGCTGTGCAAGGTGCCACCGACCATCGGCGTCGGCGTGCTTGCGAAGGCGAGCCACAATAAGAGAAGCGACCCGTTGCCGGCCTGACTCAGGTTCGCGGTGACCAGACTTCCCGCCGTTTGATCACCGCTCATGACGAGTTGGGGCACACCAGCCACGCCGGGACTTCCCCCACCGAGGTCAGTCCAGGTCCCGACCTGAGGTGGAACCGAAAGATCCGTCCTCCAGTTCTCCAGGGTGCAGCGCATGCGATTGATCTGCTCCGGCGTGAACTCCCAGAGACACGGATCGTCTGTGTAATCCATGTAGTTGTGAATGGGGTCTGGACTACCGCATGAACTCTTGGAACCCGGACAACCGAGTGTCGCCGTGGACTCACCATTCGTGTCGCAGATCAAGTCACCGGTCGTGTCGCAAGCAGAAGCCGAACCACATCCGCCACAGAAGGTGTGATAAAGGCCGAGGTAGTGACCCACTTCGTGAGTTGCGGTACGCCCCATGTTCAAAGGCCAGCCCACAGTGGGGTCACGGCCGACGGCTTCCCACCAGAGCACAACACGGTCGTTGGCCTGACCGACAAAGCCGCCCTGCGCAGGGAAGCCACTGACATAGCCGTAGCAACACGGAACGGCGTTGGTGTAGATGTTCAAGTAGCGATTGGTATCCCACGCGAGCGAGTTCCAGTAGCTACCGCTGTCCTGAAACCAGCTGTTGTTGGTGGAATACGTGATGCCGGTTGTGGGGTTACCCGCGGGATCAACGGTCGCCAGATGGAAGCGGATCATGGCGTTGTTGCCCGGCCCGCCCGGCGAACCAGGAATCGCCTGCCAGTCTTCATTCAGGATGTCGATCTGATCTTGAAGCGTGGCGGCACTGAGAAAGCCCTCTCCGGACGAATCCTGGATCACATGAAAGACCACAGGAATGTCGTAGAAGAACGACGGCTCGTACTCGGGTTGCGGCGAGTTTGTCAGGTAACCGCAATCGGAAGGGGCGCGACTTCCGGAAAGCAAACTCGGGTCGCGCTCGGGGCTGCCACATCGCGCTCGCTGAGCCTGGACAGGAAGGGCGACGAGACTCAGTGACAGAACAAAGAGGGCCAGGTGCGCGCGCGCCATAGGCTTGGTCCGAGGTGAGATGTGGGAGAGTTAAGCCCTGCCCCTCCAACAGACGGGGAGAGAGGCAGGGCCCAGTGGCTGAGAGAAAGTCAGCGTCGCCGCTGATTTCCGACAGATCCTTCGTATTCTTCCGCAGCCTTCTGCAAGGAAGCCTTCATCTCTTCCGGTGCAGCCTCCACGGCCCTTCTCTGAATCTCCAGGGCTTCCTGCATATCTCCTTGCCAGAAGTACACACGGGCGAGGGTGTCCAGAATGGCCGGGTCAGAGTTCCCCGAGAACTCATTCGCCTTGCTGGCAGCAAGCATGGCGAGTTCGAGGAAACGATCCTTCCGCTTCTCTTCCGGGTCGACGAGCGGCCAGGCAAAGGCATTGAGCGCACTCGCGTTCTTCTCAGCAATCGCCTCATTGACGAGAACTCGGCCGACCTTCTTGGCCTCGGCCACATGATCCGGGAGTTGGCAGAGAATCGAGAACTCGAGACCTTCCATACCCTTCGAAGCCACGGGGTACTCATCCCGGAATGCCGAGAGAAGCGCGAGAGCCTTGGCCGGGTCGGTCGAAGCCGCCCTGTAGATGGCCGTGCGCTTCTCATCAATCGCTTCCATCATCGCGGGGCCGTCTTCGTAATCCCATGTCCCGGCGACCACCATGGCCAACGGGATATCGACATTCATGGGATGTCCGATCCAGGCGATGTTGCCCGATTGATCGACAAGAAAGCTGGTAGGGATTCCACGCTGTCCCGACGCTGCCATGTAGGCCGCATTGGTCTTGCGCTCGGTGTCCCAGGCAACCGTGAAGTCCATCACGTCGCCCTTGTCCTCGACCATCTCCTTGACCATTTCGAGCGTATTCCTGCGATCTTCGCTCGTCAGGCCGATGATCGTTACATGCTTGTCCTTATAGTCTCTCTGCAACTGCGAGAGGTGCGGCATGCTCGCAATACAAGGGCCTCACCAGGTGGCCCAGAACTCAACGAGGTAAACGTTGCCTGCTTCGAAGTTGGAGACCTGCGAACCCTTGACCCATTCTGCGACATCGAGCGCAGGTGCAGGATCGCCGACGCCCAGAGAGGGCTCTTCGGCGGCCTGAACGGAGGCCATCAGGAGGACACCGGCCAGGCCGGCGAGAAGAAACGTCTTCATGGAAAAACCTCTGAGAGGAAAGATGATTGCCCGAAGAGGCAAGCGCGCCGATTCTACCTGTTTTCAGACAGCCTGCGCGGACTAGGCCGCCTCGGCCTCACGACGCGAGTGAGCCAGAGGACCGGGCCGGGCAAAGAACAGGAGTCCGAGCGCGCCAGAGGTCACAACCACCGCCAGCATGATGAAAGCGGCATCGAAGCTCGCCGTGACATCGGTCAACCAGCCGACAAGAAAGGGAATGGCGATTCCCGAAGCCGAGAAGAAGGTGACCATGATGCCCGTCGCGGCACCCGCAGAATCTTGGAAAAGGTCCGTGCAGATCGAGTAGTAAGGGCCATTGGCGGACATCGAAAGTCCGATGGCGAGCGTCAACCAGAAAACGGCCCAGCCCGACGAAGTCACATAGGCCAGTGGGACAAAACTCAGTGCAGCAAGCAGTTGGAGGATCCAGATCAAATGGATCCGCGCGCGACGAACATCTCCGCCGTTTTTGTAAAGCCGGTCAGAGAGCGAGCCCACGGCAAGCATGCCGACAAGCGACAACGCCCAGGGCATCGTTGTGAACCATCCAATGGTTGTCAGGTTCTCGTGGAATTGGCTCTTGAAGTAACCCGGGATCCAGGTCACACCGAAGAACAGGATCGCACCAAAGCCAAAGAACGACCAGGACGTCGCGAACAGCGTGCGGTTTCGTAACAGCTGACCGTACTCGTGGCGCGTCACGGGCTTCCGCTTCTCAGCCGCCGGTGCATCACGGTAAGCCCACATCCACAGAATGAGAATGACGGCCCCGGCGGCGGCCAGAATTTTGAAGGTGTCTCGCCAACCGAGACTTTCAATCAGAGAGCTCAAAACAGGGCCGCCGAGTAACAGCGCTCCGGGAACTCCGATCAATGCCCATGCGGCGGCGCGAGTGGCTTGCTGCCTCGGGATCCAATCTGCGATCACTCGATTCATCGCGGGGAAGTTGACGCCTTCCCCGACGCCCAACACCACGCGGAACATGAGAAACAACCACCAGTACTCAACCAGGCCCAGCAGAAACATGGCCACGGTCCAGATGAACAGCCCGACCGACCAGACCACGCGAGCGCCAAACCGGTCGAGAAGAAGCCCGGACACTCCATTGACAGCCAGAGTCCCCGCCGCAAACAAGCTCATGGCCAATCCGAAGCTGGCATTGTCGACTCCAAAGTCCGCCTGGATGCCGCCAATCGCGTACGAAATCACAACCCGGTCGAGGTAGTTCACCAGCCCCAGAATGAGTGCGAGGCTGACGACCCATCGCCCGGTGCGGACAGAGCCCGATTCGCTTGATGTCATCCGAGTTCCTCAATGGGACTTGATCGTGCGCAGCGAACCGACGCTAACGGCGCCCCGACCAAGGATCCAGCCCGGACTCGCTGGCCCCGAAGAGCTTTCGCAGATCGATTTCTGAAGAGATCTGAATAGAAGAGGGTCGACTTCTCTCCTCCGACCACCCACCAAGGCCAGAATTCGGCCTCTCAGAGCCAGATTCAATAAAACTATACATTCCGTTAGTTTTCTCCTTTAGAAAGCTAACGGAAGTGTTACCTTTACTCCAGTGCAAGGCTAACAGGTCTGTTAGTTATGAGGCGGGCGGTCACTTTGACCCACCCCGGCGCCTCTGAGGCAAGTGCACTAAGGAGAGCAGCTGATGACAACCACACCCTATGACTCAGTCCGCGCTTCGAGTGACAAGCTCGAGCAAGCGAGGGCGCTATGAGTCGCACTCAAGAACTCATGCTCGAGGCTTCCATGCTCCGCGGCCCCATGGACGCAGGCCTGCATTGCCTGTGGAGCCAGGCCAAAGATCAGAACGACTACGACAAGCAATGGTGGCAAGCCAGGCAACGCGAACTCGAGCGCTCCTATCCAAGCCGCTCACCCGCCATGACAGACCCGGCCCATCGCCTGAATCTGGCCAGTGACTACGGAGCCGTCAGTATGGATGTCATGGCTTTTCTCGAACGCATACATGGCGTCACTCCACACAGGAGTGATCCGAACACGACCGAGAAAGAATCCAGGCCCGACCCGCAACGCAAAGCTCTAAGACTTCGCACGCAACTGAAAGAGTCCATCGAGCAAGAGAACTACGAATTCGCCGCGATCCTGAGAGATCAGATTCAACAACTCATGCGCCGAATCGTGCATGACACAGCAGCCAACTACCAAAAGCCGATTGACCCATGAATGTCTCATGTGAAAAAGATTCACTCTTCCCACTCGAACTTCGATTCGCAACGGAGCCTTGCTCCTGCACGACTCACTGCTCTTGCCCTGAAAGCGCTCCTTCACCAAAGGAATACATCGAAGGGAACCGGATGAGCGCCGAGGCAGCGTTGCTCGATCTGCATGGCCCGGAAAGAGCGGGGGGGGAACCAGAAACCGCAACATCTCCCGCCCACGAACCGACTTTGACTGCGGCGGATCTACGGCAAGCCTTGGCCAACAACTGGTTGCGGGTGCACTACCAACCCCTCGTGGACCTGAAGAGTGGCAAAGTGTGCAGCGTCGAGGCCTTGCTGCGCTGGAAACACCCAGAATACGGCAACCTCAATCCTGAGATGGTCGTCGACCTTGCAGATCGAAGCGGTCTCATCGGAGCACTCACGGACTGGGTCATGACTACAGCCCTGAAAGACTGTGCCGAGTGGAGGCAAGCGGGCTGGGATTTTCGGATCTCTGTCAATGCGACACCCAAACTGCTGATCGATCCGAGATTCGCGGACAGGGTGGCGAAGATCGTCGACAGATCGGGCGTGCCGCCCGAGTGCCTCACGATCGAAATCACCGAAGGACAAGCCATCACCGAGAAGCTTCATGTGCTGGAGACTCTGGATCAACTGCGGTTGGCACGCGTCAATCTGGCCATCGATGACTTTGGAACGGGCTACAGTTCACTGGGGCGCCTGTATTCACTTCCATTCACTGAGTTAAAAATCGACAAGTCCTTCGTCATGGACACACCGAATGATCCACGACGCCGGCTCATCGTGCGAGCGATCGCCGAACTGGGACGCAGCCTCGGAATGACAGTGGTCGCCGAAGGCGTCTCGAACCGCGAGGCCTGGGATCTGGTGAAGTCCGTTGGGTGCGACATTGCACAGGGTTACTACGTCAGCCGCCCGATTCCTGCCGACGCTCTCACGAACTGGATGCACCGCAGAGGCATTCCAAAAACCGCCGACACACGGGCGCTCACCCAATCAGAAGACCGTAAGCAGGTCAGCGAGTCGGCCTCTCATAAGCGACTTGCTCACTGATTCGATGCGCTGCCGCGTCAGCGGATGTATCCCAATGCGCGAAGCTCTGCTTCAGTTGACGCTTCAAGTGGAGTTCGCCCTTCACTCGCAGAAAGAGTGCTCGCGCGAATCTTACGTGTGCGCAGAAGTTCGCCCACGCGGCCTGCCAACTCTTGCTGGACGCCGGTCACATCTTCGCCTGAGCTCATCTCGAACACCTTGAGCGAGTCTTCCCGATCGAGAACAACCTTGAAACCATCCTTGATCAATCCGTATTCCGGAATCGAAGAGCGGTTGTAGCGGGTCGAGAGAAGCACGGAGCGGCGAGGCGACACCTCCCCCTGCAGTCGTGATACGAGCGAACGGCCGTCGAGGTCCGCCGGCCGACCGAGACCGCACAATTCGTGCAGTGTGGGCGCAATGTCCACAGTCGAAGCGGGTTCATCATCAATCCCGGGCACCACCCCAACTCCCGCCACAAGCAGTGGGATGTCAATGCACTCCGCATCGAGTGAGTAACCATGGCCATAATGCCCGTGCTCCCCCAAGGCTTCACCGTGATCTGCGGTCACCACAAGCAAGGCCTCGTCGTCTTGCTGAGCTCTCCGAAGGATATCGCGAATACGGTTATCTACAGTGGCTAGGTTCGCTCGGTAAAGATGCTCGACGTGACTCCTCTCGACTTCACTGAGCGAGCCTTTGACGCGGCTGTCAGCATGCGCCAGCGTCTCATCGAGATGCCCGTCTGCCAGTGGACACCCCTCTTCAAGATGCATCTTGAACAAGGGATTGGGGTCATACGGTGAATGCGGCCGACGCATATGGACGTAGAGGAAGTACTCATCATCCGCATGCTCATCCATCCAATCCGCAACAGCCTGTGCCATCCCCTCGGGCCGAATTCCAACCGTGAGTTGGTAGCGGTTCCATTCGTCGAAACCTTGATCAAGGCCGTAAATTTCCGACGCATAAACCATCTGCACAAAAGCTGCTGTAAGAAATCCCGCCTCGCGAAATTGCTCTGCGAGCAACACGGCCCCCTCATCAAGGGCGTGTTGATTCGTCACAATGCCATGAGTTTCCTGCAGTTGGCCCGTCATGAGCGACACAGTGGACGGCAGCGTCCAGGTGGTGTTGGAGACCGCCTGGGAAAACAATCGGGAGTTCTCTGCCAGTGCATCGAGAGCAGGCGTCAAACCGTCGACCCCGCCGTAACACCCGAGATGTGCCGCGTGCGTTGAATCGAGCACAACGACGACAACCCGACGAGGTCTCTTGTCCCCCTCTGCATCTGAGCAAGCCGCCAAGAGACAAATCGCCATGCAAAAGAAAAGCCCATGCAGCCACGCACGGTTTTCCGCATCGTCAAGCAGTGCGTGCATGAACTCTCCGGGACGAGATGGCTCGCAACTCTGGACTGGAATCAAAACCGCCAATCGTCTTCACCCTGCGGAGAAGCGATCTCTGCCCTTTGCTCAGGCCACGGGTGCTTAGCCCACGGATCAAGGCCATTCGTACATACCCAGCTCCATAAAAACTGACCTACACAAGCACTGTATACTCAGGCGATGAATTATGACGAAAGAGGCAAAACGCCAAGAGCCCCCTCCGTAATGCGTATGTGGAGTGCAAGTTGCATCGCCAGCATTCTTGCTGCCAGCCTCTTGGCAGGGCCAAGTGCTGCACAAGAATCGATCATTGAACTGGAGTTCGGGGTCTACACGACCGACCGAGCAACAGAAATGTACCGGACCTTCTATCCAATCCTCGAGGTCCTACAGGAGGACCTGAGTGCCCGGCTGCAACAACGAACCGACATTGTCCTGAGAATCTACAAGTCCTACGACGAAGCCCTGGATGCCCTCGTGGAGGGCGAAATCGATTTCGTGAGATTCGGCCCTGCATCCTATGTCCTCGCCAAGGATCGAAATCCAGACGTGGCTCTACTCGCCATGGAGCACAAGGATGGCGAGACGCAGTTCAAAGGCATGATCGTCGTGCCCACAGAAAGCCCTGCGAAGACCCTCGCCGACTTACGAGGCAGGTCCTTTGCCTTTGGGGACAAGAATTCAACCATCGGGCGCTACCTGGCCCAAGAACAGCTTCTGTCCGCTGGGATCACAGCAACCGATTTGTCGCACCATGCGTTTCTGGGGAGACATGACAAAGTCTTCAAGGCAGTTGAGATGGGTGACTTTGATGCGGGCTCACTCAAAAGCAACACGTTCAAGAAACTCAACAAGAATGAGCAGTTACGTGTGCTAGCGAGCTTCTTGAATGTCACCAAGCCATGGGTCGCCCGAGCTGGTCTCCCAAAAGAACTTCAAGAAAGTCTTTCCGGGGCTCTGGTTTCGATAACGGATGAAGCGAGTCTTACCTCACTCAAAGTGAGCGGCTTCTATGAAGCGTCGGATGAGCATTACAAATCAACGCGGGAAAGCATGCGCACTGCGATAGACTTTGATGCGATTCCAACCACCCCGCCCGTACCACAAAAGTCGCCCCCGGGGGGGGACAATTCGTCGCGGGACAAGCAACCCGCAAAAATCTAGCGGGACTCAGCATGGCGAAACTTCTCTTGAAGATTCGCAGGTCTATCACAGCCAAGGTTGTCGTTGCGACCGCCTTGGTCTTGCTCATTGCAGGCCTGGTGACAGGGCGCTACAGCATCGAAGTTCAGAAGGAAGCGCTGCTCGAAGAAATTGACCTGCAGGGACGCATGCTCGTCACTGCAGCTGCCATCTACTGCGCAGAGCCCTTGGTCAGCCTGGATTACCCAGAGCTAGAATCGTTTGCACAAGCGTTAATCCAGGACGAAGAACACGTCACCTACGTACGTGTACTTCGCGCGGATGGAAAGTTGCTCGTTGAATCGGGGCACACCATCGGCTCCGACCAGCTTGTCGTTGATTATCAGGCGCAGATTTCCTTGCCGCCTGAAGAAGGTCTCGCGAGCAACTCTGACGACTCAATGCCTTTTCTGGGAACAGTCGTCATCGGACTCTCGACCGCCCACGCACAAGAAGTGGTTGAAGCCAGCCGGAATCGGTTGTTCCTTCAATGGCTAGCTACTTTTGTCAGCCTTGGCCTCGTGCTCATCTGGATCTTTGGGGCATTGGTTGGCAAGCGACTCAAAAATCTCACTCTACAGGTCGAGCGATGTGGCCGAGGCGACCTGCAGGCCCCGATTCAGCTTGAAGCGGTCGACGAGTTTGGAGCCCTCGCCCAAACGATAGACACCATGCGTCAAAACCTCCGAGAGTCTTATCAGGAGGTTCAAAATCAGAACGTAGACCTCAAAAAGCTCGACAAACTGAAAAGCGAATTTCTCGCCACCATGAGCCACGAAATCAGGACGCCGATGAATGGCATCATTGGTTTTTCCAATCTACTCATGCGTACTCAGCTCGATCGCGGCCAAACAGAGATGGTCGTCACGGTCAAGAAGTCGGCGGATCTGCTCCTCGCATTGGTCAATGACATCCTCGACTTCTCAAAGGTAGAGGCCGAGAAGTTGTCGCTGAATGTCGAGACCTTCAACTTCAGAACGACTGTCGAAGAAATCGCCCAACTGGTAGGCAGGGAAGCTCAAGACAGAGGCCTGGAAATCATCACGGATGTCGGCAGCGACGTGCCCGAGCAACTCCAGGGAGACCCTCTTCGCATTCGACAGGTCATCATGAACCTGGTCGACAATGCCGCGAAATTTACGGAAACCGGGGAAGTCTCGATCCGAACGCGAGTGGTAGATGAATCGGACAATCGAATCACTGTGCAAACCGAAGTGAGTGACACCGGAGTCGGAATCGACCCCAAACGCCTCCCGGAAATGTTCACGGCATTTAGTCAAGCAGACGGATCGACAACTCGCCGCTACGGTGGCACAGGACTTGGCTTGGCCATCAGCAAGTCACTCGCCACTCTGATGGATGGCGAACTGACATGTGAAAGCCAGGTCGGAGTCGGAAGTGTCTTCAGGTTCGCGGTTCCGCTTGAACAATCTCCCCAAGCCCATGGCCAAGTCGCGCCACAGGGATTGCCGCGAGGCAAACGGCTTTTGCTCAACATTCAGGCGTCTCATTTGCGACTCGTGGCGACCGAGATGCTCCAGCGACTAGGCCTCGATGTCACCGCGGTCAAATCCAACGCAGACATGCTCGCGACCTTCTCCGAAATGGCAGATCACGGCCATGAGATAGAGGTTGTGCTCACAGAACTCGAGCTTGAAAAAGAAGGTTCATGGGAGGCTCTGGCCAACCTCAGGCAAGCAGATCCAACAGGCCATCTGGCGATCATTGCAGTCACGAAGATTGGCCAGCAGATGCCAAGCGATCCGCCCGTGAGCATCGAGGGCTTCATCAGCAAACCGTTTCGACGAGAGCGGCTGCGCGAGGTGTTGCATCTTGCACTCCTTGAAAAATCGAGGGGCGGCGCGCATCCGACACAACAGAAAGAGGGTATGCCCTCGAATGGATCACACCCGCTCTCAAGCGCTCCCAAACAAAAAGCAGCTCAACTACTGCTTGTGGAAGACAATCTCGTGAACCAACGGCTGGTACACGCTCTTTTGACTGAGTTCGGCCACCACGTCGACATCGCTCGAAATGGCCAACAAGCAGTCGAGATGCTCGCGCACTCCGGCAAAACCTATGACCTGGTCTTCATGGACTGCCAGATGCCCGTCATGGATGGCTATCTCGCCACAGCTTCGATTCGACAACTCACTGGCGACGCCTCACGCGTGCCTATCATCGCCATGACTGCAAACACCATGGAAGGCGACCGCGAAAAATGCCTGCTCGCAGGAATGGACGACTACCTCCCCAAGCCTGTCAAGCCGTCCACCTTTGCTGAAGCACTGGCGCGCTGGCTGCCCTAAGCGGGAGTCATTAAAAAACACCGGCATTCAAACCTTGCCGCGAGATTGCAGGCCATGGCCACGCGCGCACACAAACGAGAAGAGAGGAAAGGGTGACTCTTTGAAGAGAGTTTGGGCCGGCCGACTGCTTCTCTTCTTTGCACCACTCCTGGTTGCTGCCGCGATCAGCGAGTTGTGGCTGCGCGCGCAAGTGGGAATTTCCAGTGTCACGCCCTTTGAACGCAGTGATATGAACGGCGTTGCTCACGAACTCCGCCCGAACTTCAAGACCCTGTACAAAGGTCACGAAGTCGAGACCAACAGCTATGGGTTTCGCGACTCAGACGTCGACTCATGGGATCCTGACAGCTACCGTCTGGCGTTGACGGGCGACTCCTTTACGTTTGGCAATGGAATCTCAGCGGACTCCACACTGCCTGCCCTTTTAGAGAGTCGCTTGCGAAAAAACGTGGCGGACGTCCAGGTGCTGAACTGCGGAGTTCCCGGTTACAACGCACCCAACGTGCAACAACTCTTGCAGCATCGCGTCCTGCCCTTGAAGCCAGATTTTGTCGTTTATGTCTTCATGTCCAACGACGTCGAACCTTCGCGCTTGCCTGCCGACATACCTGCAGATGCAACGATCGACAGCTTTCACAATTTCCCCTTGGGTTCAGCTCTTCTGCAATGGGCCGGAGTCAGAGTGAAACAAACCCTGCGAAAAATGGGGGCAGCGAGCACAAGCGGATCCATTGCAAAAGTGGCTCGCAGCTTTCATGAAGGCGGGCGCCAGAGAGTCAGCCTCGCTCTCTCCGCCATGAAACAGCTTTGCCTTGAACACGAGATCCCCTTCGCCGTCGCAACCTACCCTTTCCTCGCCACACCCAACCCCTACACTGAGATCGACAACTGGGTCCTGGCTTACTGCAAAGCGCACAAGATTCCGACCATCAACCTGCGCGAGGCTTACCCCCCAGAAGAGGACCTCTCCAACTACTGGACCAACATTTTCGACCCACACCCCAACCGTGCGTCAAATCTATTGGTGGCCAATTACATGGCCGAACAACTCGATCAAGATCTCCTCAAACAGACAGCTGACCAGTAGTCAGACATCCGTGATGGGGCAAGTTGCCCAGAAAGGGCCCACTCGGCAGGATTCACACCACACGACAGAAATGACGCCGCAGAAGAAGTACAAAGGTCCCTGAGCACCAACCGTGTCCGATCTCGATCCAGAACAAAACGAATCCGAGTCATGCTCGACGGCAGAGCGCTTCTCTCGAAGCGCTTGGTCGCCGGTGGCGTGGCTGGACTATGCATGGCTGATCGGCGCCGCCGTGGTCGCCGGCCTTGCCGCGTGGCTGTTTCGTTGGCTCGACTTCTCCGGCCTTGCGTTCTTCCGTTTCTTGCAAGGCGAGGACACGTTCAACGGATGGAGCGTCGACCCGGCCATCGGCATCTTCATCGCCATGGGCACGGTTGCACTTGCCATGCCGTTGATCATGCGGCTACGCGACAAGTTTTTTCCCGGAACTGAAGGTACGGGGATTCCCCAGGCCATAGCCGCGCTGCATGTTGAAGATGGCCCCATCCGCAAGAACATGCTGTCGATGCGCATTGCAGTCGGCAAATCGCTGCTGCTGGCCATGGGCTTGTTCTTCGGCCCAACGATTGGTCGTGAAGGGCCCTCGGTACATGTAGGCGCCTGCGCCATGTACTTGGTGTCCAAGGTCCGTAAGCTGCCCGACCATCTTGTGCAACGCGGTTTGATTCTGGGCGGTGGCGGCGCTGGAATCGCGGCAGCCTTCAACGCGCCGATTGCTGGCATGGTGTTCGCCTTCGAAGAAATCGGTCGTTCCTTCGAAAAGAACAATGCAGGAACCATCGTACGCACTGTAACCGTGGCCTCGCTGGTCGTGATCTCACTCCTCGGCTGGGACTACCTCTTTTACGGGAGCATCAACAAACACTACGGCTTTGGACTCATGCACTGGTGCGCAGTGCCTGTCATTGCCGTGATCGGCGGCGTCTTGGGTGGACTCTTTTCGCGCTGCGTCATATGGGGAACGCCACGCATCACTCGCGCCTGCGCGCGCCGACCCTGGAGAACAGGGCTTTTGCTTGGTGTCCTTCTCGCCCTCATGGGATACGCCTCTCAAGGCCAGTCTTACGGCAGCGGTTATCCCCAGGCAAAAGCCATCCTGATGTACCGCGGCACCGACTACTACCAACAGCTTGGCGTTTCACGTGATGCCCCTGACTCAGCCATCACCCAGGCCTATGAACAAAAATCCACCGTACAGCCACTGCTCGGTCTGCATGGAAAACTCGACGACTCTCAGATGGAGATTGAAACCGCTTACCGAGTCCTCATCGATCCCAACGAGCGTGCCTTCTACGACACCTGGCATCTCGAACAAGAAGGCTACTCGTGGTGGTATCCAGTCACCAAGGCAGGCGCTTCATTCGTCACGCTCATCAGCGGCATTCCCGGCGGTCTTTTTGACCCCAGCCTTTCCGTGGGTGCGGGCTTGGGGAACACATTCGCCGACACGTTCAGCCGGTGGTTCGATGGCCTTGATGCGCAGCTCATCGTGATGCTTTTCATGGTGGCCTACTTTGCTGGCGTCGTACAAAGCCCCATCACAGTCTTCGTGATCATGCTTGAAATGACAGATGCTCGCTTTGTCACGCTGCCCTTGATGGCGACTTCAATCCTTGCTTACGAGTGTTCCCAGCGCGTCTGCCCGACTTCGATCTATGAAGCACTGGCCGAACAGTTTCTGGCAGTGATCAAGCGCCGCGCAGGAACATCGAACTGAAGCGCCGCAAGCAACCGGCAACATTTCACAGTCACTCTGCGCGAACACCTCTTCAAACGGAATGTTGGCGCTCGCTGGCGAAAAAAAGCGCGGGGTCACCGTCGAATTAAAACGTTTAGCGTATGCGAGTTCGTCCTCGATCATCCCAAGTCGTTCCTGATTGGCTGCTTGGGGATGAGATGAGAGCCAAGTGGGCAGGTTTTGAAACTCTGCGTTGCGAGCCTCACTCACGCAAAACCACGCTCAGTGGGTCTCAAAGACATAGTGCACGACAAGGTGAATCAACTCACCGGAGATCACAAGCACGAGCATTCCAACGACGTACTGGTGCGCTCTCGCTGACATGGTGAGTCGAGCACCGAAGACTCCACCAATCGCGCTGCCCACCCCCATGATAGCCCCAAGCTTCCAGTTAATGTTCCCGTTGTAAGCGAAGACACTCATCGCGATGAGCGTCGTCGGAATCAAAACAGCGCTCTTGATGGCATTGGCATGAACAAGGTTGACACCCATGGCAAGCGTCAAGGCGAAAAGAATGTAGGTCGCACCATCAATCACGATAAAACCCAACCAGATCCCGAGTGCAAAGAAGACCAATGACTCACGCCAGCTGTATTGTTGAACGTCCGCGCCCGCCTCTTGGAGTGCCTTCTTGATCCGCGTGAACAACAGCGCAAGCACGATCAAGACTGCGCCCGTGATGACGAGTCCGAGCTTCCTGGAGGGCAGAAGCTCAGCGACAGACGCACCGACAACACTGCCAAAAGCAGACGGCAGGCAAACTTTGAGCGCGAGGCCCACCGGCAGCGACCGCCTGCGATGAAAACTCAGCACGCCGCTGATGCTCCCGATCAGCACAGGAATGCGATTGGTCGCGTTGGCGGAAAGGGGGTCAACACCAAGCAGCATCAGAAGGGGCAGCGAAACTGCCGAACCTGATCCTGCCGCCGTGTTGAGGAAGCCACACGCCAACCCGGCGCCCAAGCCGAGCACCAAGCTCCAGATGTCGTACTCCAGAGTGACTTCCCCCCGCGCCGGTCCCTATGGCAAGCCTGATCAGTTACGAATGGTGACGCTTTCCACCGTCGAAAACAGAATCTGACCAGTCAATCCACCGGTGTCATCCTGGACCGTCTGAAAGTGGACCGAAACACCGACAAGAGCGGGGTTCATTGGAACAGTCACCGTGACAGGGTTTCCACCGGCCAGCAGCACACCCGTCTGAAGGAAAGAGAACGGCGCCCCCAGATCAAGCTGACCGCCGACGAATGGCGTCGAGCCCAAGCTCAATGACCACATGGTCGCGAAGAACTCACCTGCCTGACCGTAGGTTGTGAAAGTCACAGGCGAGCCAAGCGACGGCACAAGCGTGCTCGATTTCACGAGCCCCAGCAAGCGCAACGCAGCATCGCGCACCTGAACTTTTCCGGCTCCATACACGTTGTCTTTTCCGGGCACACCCAGGTCTTTTGCCGTGATCTGGAGCGCCTGCGCCACATGTCGCGGCGCGGCGTTCGGTTGAGCCGACAAGAGCAGTGCCAGAGCGCCACCCAGGTGCGGCGTCGCAGCTGACGTACCACCGAAGCTGCTGTTGTACCCACCTCCATTGGTCGTCGTGACGACATTGGTGACCGTGCAGACATCGGGCTTGATCAGACCTTGCCCCGTCCCACCAAAACCACCCACGGGATAGTCGAAATACGCGGCGTTCTGGCTGTGTGGATAGGCCGGATCATAGGTCAACAGATTCTCCCAGGGCACAGGACCTGAACCCGAAGGGCTGTAGTGACTCTCGTCCAGCAAGATCCCTCCGCAAGCCATCACGGCCCCGGAGCGCCGAGCCAAAGGCTGGGTCTGGGCCGGATGTTTCCACGGTGGAGGCGTGAGGCCCGGAGCGGAGATGTTGAAGGGAACCGGCGCGCTCGAACTCCCCCCGTCGTTCCCGATCGAGTTCGCGTGAATGATACCCGCCGCAAGCACGATCTCTTCCACGGCACGGTGCATGTGGTAATCCGGCTTCGGGCTGAAGTACCACTTGTACGAGTGGCTGGACGAAGAGCAGTCCATGCCCACGCTGATGCCCCACTGCTGTGCCGCCCAGTGATCCGTCTCGCCACTGACCAAGGCAACGGCCATGCTGGCCTCCGGGGCCATCCCTGTCAGGAACAAACCTGCGCTCCCGTCACCAACCATGATGCCGGCGGTATTCGTGCCGTGCGTTGCCGAGGTGTTGGGGTCGTTGTCATCCGAAGCGAAGTCCCAGCCCAAGGTGTCGTCAATGAAACCATTGCCATCGTTGTCGATGCCATCGGCCGCATCGTTCGGATTGCTCCAGATGCGATTCACGAGATCTGGGTGGTTGTAGTCCGCACCGCTGTCGATGTTCAGCAGCCTGACCCCGCCCCCTTTAATCCCCAGGTCCCAGAGATCCGGCGCCTGCAAGCTCACGAGGTTCGGCTGCGGGCCAGGTGGCGGTGGAGGCTCAAAACCGCTGGCGATCTCCACGTCATCGATCCCGAAGCCATCCGTTTCGGGCGTGAAGTTGTCGGACCAGCTCCACCGGATCAGGAAATCGCTCACATAAGTCAGCCCGAGCGAGTCGAGATCGTGTGTCTTGGTCAGGTAGCCACCATCTTGCCCGGTGAGATCTGCCACCTTGGCCCAGGTGGCACCTCCATCGTCTGATGCTTCGAGAATATCGAGGCCGGCATTGAACTCGTCGTTCATGTCCTTGAAGCCGTAACGCACGCTCGCGCTCGTGGCAGCAGTCAGGTTCACCTTGAGGGTCAAGGTCGCCGTCCCCGTGCAACTGTCGGTGGTGGACGCCATGACGATGTGAAAGCTGCCCTCTTGAGGGCCGTAGAGGTTCGTGACCGAAACATCTCCACAGCCGGTCACCGACGTCTGCCACTGGACAGGCAGTACGCCGCCCTCGAAATCCTGGGTGTAATAGGTTGTGAATCCGCCGCCATCGGATGTGCCCTGATCGTCCTGATATTCGGAAGCCGGGCGTACGGGATCCCAGCCCACGGAGCGCACCTCGGGTCGCTGTGCGACAGCCTCAATAGCTGCAGCCGTTCCATGAAAAACCACGGTGTTGTTGATCCACAGGGCGCGCACGCGCTCGACGGCGCCCGCTTCGCGCAAGCTCTCCAGTTGGGCAAGCAACCCCGCCTGCCGTGGCTCCGCAAAAGAGCGCAGTCGTTGCGCCACAAAGGCCTGACGCTCTCCGCGCGCCAAACCCTCCACCTGGCCCTCAAAGTCGACACCCGCAAGTCGTTCCTCGAGCACGGCATAAACCCGGTAAACACGCGCTTCATCGCTGGCGAGAAAAGCGGCGCGCAACTCGGGCACAAGCTTGTCGGGAGCCACTTGAAGCGGAACAGACATCAACAGCCCGAGCGCCAGGAGAGACGAAAGCATGATGGATCTCCAGGTGTGACGGAGTTGGGTACAAGCGGTGGACGCCCCCACAGGCAACCGACACAAGCCGCCCGCAACTCGTCAGTCAGCCCTCCATAATCCACCGAAGAGCTGAAACCGTCAATGCACGAAGATTTGGCGGCCGCTTTCTGGGTGACATGCGGTCTTGACCTGACTCGAATCTCGCACCAGGCCCATTTCCAGCAACGTCTTCTCCGCGACCCACGCCACATTCTCGAATCGCTGCCTGAGATCTCACGGAGGCCAATCCGGTAAGATCTGTTCGGGAGGTTCTCCATGCTTGATGGCGTGATGCTGCTCTGGTTCATCCTGACCGGGATGTCGGTCCTTTTCGTGGCCATTGACATCCGCACGACACCTGAAGCGGTCGTTCTGAAGTGGGGCTTCGTCATCCTGACCCTCTTCACCGGTCCCTTCGGTGCATTCTTCTACGTACTGGGATGCAGGGAACCGCTTCCGGGCACGCACGAGCAATACGTGTCTGCAACCTGGCGACAGGTGCTTGGCTCGACCATGCACTGTGCTGCGGGTGACGGCCTGGGCATCATCGCCGGCGCTGCAATCGGAAGTCTTTTGCAACTCGAGCCGGCACTCGACATCGCTCTTGAATACGTTCTGGGCTTCGGGTTCGGCTGGACATTTTTCCAGGCATACGCCATGCGCGACATGGCGGGCGGCGACTACGGGAAGTCGCTCAAGATGACCTTCATCCCGGAGTTCTATTCCATGAACATCCTGATGGCGGGAATGCTCCTGGTCTCCAAGTTCTGGATACCTTCCGTTGCAGGAGCGAGCAGTCCGTTCAACCCTGCCTTCTGGTTCATCATGTCGCTCTCTCTCATGGTCGGTTTCCTCTGTGCCTACCCGATGAACTGGTGGCTCGTCACACGGCATCTCAAGCACGGCATGATGACCGTGCGGGCCAACGCTCATTCCATGGGCGCGATGAAAATGCCGGCGGCATCTGGCGAGGGCGGCGAAGCAATGGCTGGCATGAAACACGACGACAGCGGCAAACCGAACCGCGGGCGGATCTTCGCCATGGGAGTCTTCTCGGTCGTGATCTTTGCCATCGCCCTGGCGATCGTCTTCACGTTCGGGCCTGGCTGAAAAATCTGCCAGTCTCCAATTTCCGATTCATGAGAACGGTGAGGCCCAGGCGCGAAGCCTGGGAGCGACTCCGCTCAATCGAAGCGCCACTCCCAGTTGATCGCGAAACCGAAATCAGGACCACGCCCGATGAGATCCTCGTGGAAGGTGAGCATGACGCGCGATCGATCGGAATGGTCCCAGACAATGCCAACGCCCAGGTCCAGGATGGGCTCGTCCAGGGCGTCGAGTGGAATGTCGCGCGCAAGCGCCGTGGTGTAGATCAATTGAGCCAGCAAAGAACCTGAATCGTTCCACCGGTATTCCACGCCACCCTGGACATCCCACAAGTTGTCCATGTCGACGCCCGCATCACGGAACGCATCTGAACGTTCGGTCACGACGTAGTCCGTGGCACCTGTCCATGTCCAGCGACCCACCGAGCGCTCGGCCAACAGCCCCATTCCATAATCGACACTGCCGTTGGAGAACCCTCGATCTTCGTCTCCGGTGGGAAGCTCGACACCGAAGCGCAACGCAATGGCGGGTCGTGTCACGTCTTCACCCTGAAGCTTCTGCGTCCACACGACCGACGTGTCGAGCACTCCGAACCGGTGGTTCGACAACTCGTAAATGTTGTCGCCCTTGGACTCGATCTCCATTGCGTAGTGATCATCATCTGCATCAGGGCGACCACCGTCGGGAAAGCCAAACATCCTGTGAAAATCGTTTACGTAGCGATCCAAAAACCCGCTCCCCGCACGCAAGACGCCAACCTCGACTTCAATATCCGAGTCATCCCCCACTCCATGACGCGCGAGCAAGGTGTTGGTCCATAACTCGCCATCGAGGTTTGCCTTGTTGCCTGCAGAATCGTGCTCGTCGAGGTAAAGGCTGCTGTACATACTGTTCCAGCTGAGGTTTGTGGTTCCCTTCGGTTGGGTGTTCGCTCGACGCGGTCGGAACGCCAGAAAGTTGAGTGCCAACGGACGCTGAAGGCGAGTGGGCTCCGGCCCCCGCACGATGGGTCGTGGATCTTCTTCAAGGCGCTCGGGAAGAAGGCTGCAACCAGAAGCCGACAGCACACTCAAGCCCAGCAACAAGCTGGCCGCAGATCGAACCGTGGCCCCGGACAGGGCCTGTCGTCTGAATGGGTGCAGAGTCGCGATCATCGGTCGTCCGGGTGGTCAAGTCGTCTGCTGGGCCAAGAACTACGCTTCCCGCGAAGAAGAGGCTTGGCGTTGAATCCCAAAGAGTAGACTCAGAAGCCGTTCATTCGCAGCCCCGGCCACGAGATCGAAAGAGAATTCTCATGAGTCAACACGACGCCGCCACCATCCGACCTGTCGGCAGCCTTGATGTAACCGCGCGAGGCGCCTTCATCGCGCGCACTTATATGCACCTGTTCGGGGCCATCGTTGTCTTCACTCTTATCGAAGTTGCCCTCTTTCAATCTGGTGCAGCTCAAAAAATCGCAGAAACCATGCTCGGCACCAGTTGGCTTCTGGTGCTTGGCGGCTTCATGCTCGTGTCCTGGCTCGCCACACGAAGCGCCATGACGTCACGCTCCTTGCCAGCTCAATATCTCGCCCTGGGTGCCTTCATCCTGGCCGAGGCATTGATCTTTATCCCACTGCTTTGGACGGCGTTCCTCTATGCACCGGGCGCCATTCAGAGCGCGGCCGGCGTCACGCTCGCAGGCTTCACGGGACTCACAGCCATCGCCTTCTGGAGCCGCAAGGACTTCTCTTTCATGGGATCGATCTTGCGGTGGGCAGGTTTTGCCGCACTGGGGCTAATTGTGAGCAGCGTGCTGTTCGGCTGGAACATGGGGACATGGTTCAGTGTTGGCATGGTCGCGTTCGCAGGCGGTGCGATCCTCTACGACACGTCCAATGTGATGCGTCGCTACCCCGAAGACCGCTACGTGGGAGCAGCCCTGCAGTTGTTCGCCTCGGTAGCCCTCATGTTCTGGTATGTCCTCCGGATCTTCCTGGGGAGCCGGAACTGAAGCAGGTGAAAGCCCCACAGAGTTGGCGGCTGCTCTCTTGAAAGTTGAGACGTGAAACGCCTGCCGCGAGGCGCCATCGCCTGGGCTCTCTACGACTGGGCGGCCAGCGCGTATGCGCTGTGCATCCTGGCCGCCTTCTTTCCGATTGCCTTCGAGACCTACTGGGCCGCAGATCTCGATCCAGCGCGTGAAACTTTCTGGTACGGGATCTTCGTTTCTGGCGCGAGCCTGATCGGTGCACTCATCGCACCCATCCTTGGGTCGCTGGCCGATCGCGGCGGCAGTCGCAAACGATGGCTTGGCATCTTTGCACTCGTCGGCATCGTCGGGATCCTCGGACTCACTTTGGTTGCGCGCGGACATTGGGTTATTGCCGGCCTGACCTTTGTCGTCGGGACCGTCGGCTACTACGGCGCATCGATCTGCTACAACTCGCTGCTTCCAGAGGTCAGCGACAAAGACAGCAGTCATCTTGTTTCTGGAATTGGCTTTGCCGCCGGATATCTCGGGGGCGTTCTGCTTTTTGTCGCATCGATCTTGTTCGTTCAAGATCACGAACGCTTTGGAATCGGCGAGTCGATGACAGCCACCCACATTGTGTTCGTGGTGGCAGCCATCTGGTGGGCCATCTTCACCATTCCGCTTCTGCGAAGAGTTCCGCAACAGACGCCCCCCGCCGGGGCACAACCCAAGATTCTCAGCAGCATCTGGAGCACGCTCACCGCGATTCGCACCCAGCCCCAACTGCTCTGGTTCCTGATCGCTTATCTCTTCTATCAGGACGGAGTGAACACGGTCATCTCCATGGCCAGCAACTACGCCAAGACCCTGGGCTTCGAAACCAGCACGGTTCTCGAAACGCTGGTGGTGGCCCAACTCGTCGGTGTCCCTGCCACCTTGCTCATCGCCTGGCTGGGACAACGCTTCGGGCCACGCCCCTTCCTCTTCGCAGGGATTGGTCTCTACATCTGCATCGTGACCTATGGCGCTCTCATGCCTACCCACGCCTTCACGGTCGCAGGGATGACACTCAATCCACTGCTTCTGCTCGGGGCTCTGGTCGGTGTCGGCCAGGGCGGCATCCAATCGCTCAGCAGATCCCACTTTGCCAGCCTCATTCCCTCGGAGCGGTCCGCGTCTTACTTCGGCTTCTACAACATGCTGGGGCAATACGCGTCCCTCATAGGGCCGCTGCTGGTGGGCGTAACGACGCGTGCCACAGGCAATGTGCGCCTCGGACTCGTCTCGCTCATCGTGCTGTTCGCCCTCGGTGCGCTCTCACTCTGGCGATCGCAACGCCTGGCATC
>JAQWOM010000047.1 GCA_029245865.1 Planctomycetota bacterium | reverse complement strand
GATGGAAGATCCTGCCAAGTGGACGCAGTTCCTCGGTCAGTCGTTTAAGAACCAGTTGAAGGACAGCACGCTGTACAAGACCGAAGTGCTGAAGAACGAGTTCGAGTCAAAGCTCGACGCACTCATTCAGCGTGACGCGGACAACGCCAAGGCGCTTACCGAAAGCATCACCAAGAGCAGCTGAGGCTGTCTCTACGGAGGTGACTACAGCAGCGGGCCGAGCAAGCCTGCAGCGTTTTGCGTGGCGCGTTGCCACGCAGACCGTTTCGACCAGTTGAACGGATTCACCTCGACGGTGGATTCCATGTAGGTGCGCTGCAGCAATCGCAAGTGGCTGGCGAAGTCCGAATCGAAGATCAGCGTCGAGACCTCGAAGTTGATCTCGAAGCTGCGTCGGTCGAGGTTCGCACTGCCCACATAAGCCAGCGAACGGTCCACCGTGAAGGTCTTGGCATGCAGCAGGCCTGCGGTGTATTCACGGATACGCACACCGGCCTTGAGCATGCGCGCGTAGAAACTGCGGCTTGCGGCACCCACCAGGGCTGAATCATTGTTCTGCGGCACAACAAGAGTCACCTCGACACCACGTCGAGCGGCGGTCGTGAGCGCCGAGAGGGTGCCTTCGTCGGGCACAAAGTAAGGCGTGGTGAGAATGATTTCTTCGTGCGCCATATGAATGGCGGCCTGAAGCATCTGGGCATGGGCTTCGTTCAGCGAGTTGGGGCCCGTGCCGATGACCTGCACGTGGATGTTCGCGGGACGCACTTCGGGCAGCCGGAGTTTGTTCACCAGGGATTCACCCGTGTCGAGCGCCCAGTCCTCGATGAACAGTTCGGACAGATCCGCGACAACCGGGCCGACGAGGCGCAGCATGCAATCAACCCACGGAGCATAGGCGGCTTTGGGGGTGAAGGAGGCATCGGCGATGTTCTGTGAACCGGTCCATCCGATCTCTCCGTCGATCACCACCAGTTTGCGGTGATTGCGGACATCGAGGCGCTGTGTGATGAACGGCGGGAAGGGAGGCTTGAGCGCTCCCACGACCTGGGCGCCTGCATCGGTCATGAGCGCCTTGAGCTTCGATTTCAGCAGCGTGCTCGATCCCGAATGGTCGACCAGCACGCGGCAGGCGACACCCCGCTGGGCAGCACGCGCCACGGCGTGTGCCATGTACGTGCCGTTGGTGTCTGGCAACCAGATGTAGACCAGAATGTGGACCGAGGTCTGAGCCGCATCGATGTCGGTGATCATGCGTCGCACGACTTCATCGGTGTCGGCCAGCAGTTCGACTTCGTTGCCGATGCGAGGGTCTGTGTTGCACACCGCCTGGCCGATGCGCGCCACGGCCTTTTCGGTCTCGGTCAACTCGACCTGTTCGGATCGCCGGGACCACATGCTGGCGAGTTGAGTGTTGATCTCGTCCTGGATCGTCGCGTGGCGCTGCATGCGTTTGCGCCCGATGCGCACCTCGCCGAAGATCAGCCAGCAGAGAATGCCCAGGCCGGGCAGCAGCAGAATGACCAGGATCCACGCAAGGGATGACGACTGACGGACCTGAGGCCTCAGCAGCACGGAGGTGGCCAGCATCACCTGCACGGTGAGCACGACGAGCAGAAAGAGCGCGTGGCTCCAGCCGAGTTCAGGGAATCCCATGTCCCCAGGATCGCCTCGGCGGCCGAGCGGTGCAATGGGGGGCCTCGCCCTCAGGGACTCGGGGGTTACGGTGGGGTTTGCGCGCTCACCAGGGTGCGCATGTTCCACGGATCTCGAATGGCACCAGAACAGCCCATGACAGCCACGCGAACGCTCACCGCCATGCTCGGCAATGCGCAGAAACTCGACGGTGGATCGATGTACGGCAACTGCCCACGTCCTGTCTGGGAGCGCTGGTCGCCGGCCGACGATCTTGGACGTATCGACCTGGCGTGTCGTGCCTTGCTGGTGGAAGAGCATGCCCCGGGGAGCGATTCGGCGCCGCGCCGGGTGCTCTTCGAAACCGGCATTGGCGCCTTCTTCGAGCCCAAGCTGCGCGAGCGCTTTGGCGTCGTGGAGCCGCAGCACGTCTTGCTCGACAGTTTGTCGGCGCACGGACTCAGCCACGAAGACATCGATGTCGTGGTGCTGAGTCATTTGCACTTCGATCATGCGGGAGGCTTGCTGTCGGCATGGGCCGAGGGCCAGGAGCCCGAGTTGTTGTTTCCGTCGGCCACGTATGTGGTGGGGCGCTCTGCCTGGGAGCGGGCGTCTCAGCCTCACAGCCGCGATCGCGTTTCGTTTCTTCCGGTGCTGAATGCTTTGCTGGAACAAAGCGGTCGGCTCGAAGTGGTCGACGGAGAAACGAGTCCCACTCTCGGAGAGGGATACCGCTTTCATTATTCGGACGGACACACGCCGGGGTTGCTCATGACCGAGATCGACACCGACCAGGGGCCGCTGGTGTTCGTGGGCGACCTCATTCCGGGCATGCCCTGGATGCACTTGCCGATCAGCATGGGATACGACCGTTTCCCCGAGCGTGTCATCGACGAGAAGGCAGAGTTGTTGACGGATTTGCTGGGCCGCGAGGGCTCGGTGTTCTTCACGCACGATCCGCAGGTGGGCTTCGCGAAGGTGGCGCGCGACGCCAAGGGGCGTTTCAGCGGGGTGGCGTGGACGTGAGCCGCCGCATGCTGTCTGCCCTCTTGCTCGGCCTTTCACTGCTCGGCGCCTCGCCGGCAGACGATCCGCCGCCACCGATTCACTCGCTGTGCGATCTTTCCCAGTCGTTCACCTTCTACATGGACGGTCGCTTTGCGCGGCAGTACCTCGAGGGGCTGGGTCATGACGCGCGCAACTGGGGCAATCTGGCCAAGGCCGATCTCTCGAACACGAACCTGCTGGTGCTCGCAGGAGGTCAGCGTGAGTTGCCGTACAGCGAGGCGTCCATGGACCACATCGTCGACTATGTCGACGGAGGTGGCGGCTTGCTCGTCATGGCCGATGCCCGACCGGCCGACGACGGTGGCGCAGAGGCCGTGCCCGTGAACCGTTTGCTTGCGCGCTTCGATGCCTCGCTCGACCCGACCACGGCCCGGCGGCCGCTGGTGGGGCGCGACGAGTTGAAGAGCGTCGAGCAGTTCACCGATCGGGGCTGTCGTGTGCTCGATCTGAGCAAAGACTGGAAGCCTTTGCTGGTGGATGACGCGGGGCGCGCCGTGCTGGCACGTCGGTCGTACGGCAAGGGCCAGGTGTTGCTGGGTTCACGGGAGCTTTTCGGCAAGAAGCCCGACGCGTCAGATCCCATTCATGCGGTGTGGATCACGCCCTTGCTGGTGGAGCTTGCGTCGGGCAAGGCGGTGGACGCGCAGCGCCGTCCGCGTCCACAGCGCGTCGATCTCGAGCGTGTGGTGGGTCCGTTGACGCTCGAGTTCCACGAGGGAACCGAGCCCTTCGCGGATGCGTTGGCGGCCGAGTACACCCTGGTGCGTCCGCATCTCGTCGAGTTGACCGGTGTTGAGCCTTCGGAGGGCATGCTCAAGTCGCTGCTCGTCTTGCCCACGGGCGGGGGAGGTTTTTCGAGTGGTGCGCGCATCGCCATCGGTGCGTTCTGGGGCGGTTATCCCGAGCGCCGTTATCCGATGATCGAGCTCATCGCGCACGAGGCGGGTCACTCGTGGGTGTTGCCGCACGCCGAGCCCTTGTGGAACGAACCCATTGCGACGTATCTGGGCATTCTCACGGGCGATCGTCTTGGCATGCCGGAGGCGCGGGGTGTGCTCGAGCGGGCCATCACCCGGGCGCGCCGTCTCGATCCCGATCTGGACCAGATGGATCCGCTGGCCGAGGATGCGCCGCGCGATCTTGTGTGGGGCAAGTCGTACTTCGTGTTCGAAGAGCTCGAGCGGTTGCACGGGCCGGGGGCGTTGGCGCGTTACTTCCGTGCGAAGCGGGCTCATGTGCCGGCGGATCATGCGAACTACAGCATGGACGACTGCGTGGCGGTGTGGAGCGAGGCCGTGGGCGTCGATCTCTTCCCGTGGTTCGAGGGCCTGGGTTTCGGTGTGGACCGAGAGCGGGTGACCTTGTCGCTGGACGTGCCGCGTGGGGATGGCGGTTAGAGCGCGTTGTCCAGCTGTGCGTAGACCTCATCGGCTCCGCCGAAGAGGCTGATCATGCTCGAGGTCCAGAGCACCTTGCCGTCCGTGTCGAGAATGATCTGGGTGGGGACGGATTTCACGCCGAGGGTTTCGGCCTGCTCGTCGTTGGCGAAGGCCCAGGTGTAGGGCAGGTCTGCCGACGCGATCCAGTCCTTGGCTTGCTGATTGTCTTCGAAGGCATTGACGGCCAGGATCTCGACGCCTTTGTTCTGGTACTCGTTCTTGCGATCGCTCATGTCACGCATGAGCTGGATGCAGCCGCGTCAGGTCGAGGTCCAGAACTCGAGCAGCACGACCTTGCCGCGCAGACTGGCGAGGGGCAGAGCGCTGCCATCGAAGGCGGTGAGCGTGACGTCGGGCACGGGCTTGCCGCGTTCGACATCTGGCTCGAGTTGATTGGCGAGATAGACGAGTCCCACGCTGGCGATCACGGCCAGCACGAAGACCACGGAGAGCACGACTTTGGCGGGCTTTTTCATGGACCTGTTGTACACCGCGGGCGAGACCGGGGCGTGAATTTTGGGTGTCCAGAGCCGTCTCAGCGCCTCTCGCCCGCCCCAATTTCATGACACTCTTCGTCCTTTCCCGCCCCGCCGATCTGGCTTAAACTGCACCCCAGCATCAGGAACGACACTCTCTCCCTTCATGTGGTGGGTGTGTCGGCCAACCTGGCTCGGAAGGCCAAGGTGGTAGCTCTCGGCGGAGGTCGTCGAGGGGATGCGCGCGGGGCGATCAACCCCGGCGAACGAAGCTTCCGGCGACAACCCGTCGCATCCTGATGCGTGTTTCGAAGGAGCCACGCATCATGACCCACGCTGTCCTTTCCGTCCGCATCGATGCGGAGAACACGGCCCACCACCTGTGGAACAACCACGGGGTCTGGTGGGTGCACTACACCCTCAACTCCGAGGATGGACGCACCCGTCGCGTTCGCCGCACCCTCGGAACCCGCGACCGAGCCGCAGCGTTGGCACGGCGCGATGCGCTGTTCGATCGCTTGCAGGCGGTCGGGGAGCTCTGGCGATGAGCACCGAACGCAAACAGACCCGCAAGGAAAAAGCGGCCGAAGCACGCAAGCGGAAGCTCGATAAAGAACGCAGGGAGATGCGCAACGAACGCCGTCGCGCCAAGCGCGCCCACGAACGCAAACTCAAAGAGATCAAGAAATTCGTCGACGTGGAGCGCTTGCCCGATCTGCTCTGTCCCGAACGGAACGTCGAACGGGACCGGGTTGTGCTCCGGGATGCGAACGGTGAAGCCTGGGTTTCCGGGCACCTGTTCGAGAAGGAGATCATGGAGGTCCTTTTCCGGGGCGATCCGGACAACGTGGATGAATTGGACGCGTTCGAAGAGTGGCGAGATGAGACGGGCGTGTGCCTCGAAGAGCTCATCCTGGCTGCCGGGTGGAAAGTGGAACACCACCTGACGTTCTTCTGGGGGTCGGCCAACTGGCCCATGAGCTGGACGCTGAGCCTCTGGGGGGCGCGCGGTCCGGATGGACGAGGTGTCCTGATCCAGCAGGACGAGGTCGAGGGCACGCGGCGCATCGCCTGTTACCGGAGCGATGCACCGGACGATCTGCTGGAGTCGTTGCTCGGGGATCTCGTGGCGACCAACGGCTCGCTCTGCGACTCGTGGATCATGGGCGGCTTACCCACCGCTCTCGGGCTGTCGAGCTCTGTCCTGAACCGGGCCGGTCTCGAGCGGGCCTTCTGGAGATTCCTGCTCGACGAAACGCGCGGGGGGCCGGACCGCTGGGTGGATTTAGAAGAGCAACTCGAGACCGCTCTTGAGGGCAAGGCGGTGCCTCCCCTGGCCGAGATCTTGAAGGAGACCTTGAAGAAGATGACGCCGGAGGCCCAGGCCCTTCGCGCCGAAGAAGGCGCGCAACCGCGAGTGCGGGAACGTCTCGCCTTGTTGCGCTGTTGGCTCGAGAAGACGTTGTCGAACGACTTTTTTTGAAACCACAACAACCACCACAACAACCACCAAGGAGGGCGAGGACTATGGTAAAGATGATTCGACACGAGGGCCATTGGCTGCCGGAGGAACACCCTTTGAATCGAGGGGTGATGGTTTGCAGCGTGGTATTCGGCAAATCTATGAAGATGCCCTCGCCGCCGAAGGCGTCCGAAACTCCGCAGGACCCGGCGCCACCGGAGGCGCCTTCTGACGACCCGTCGTCGGGGGCCGAGGGCTCTTGAGCTGCGTGAAAGCGAATTTTTTTTCACCACGGAAAAAATATTCACCAGTGAAAGCCCAGGGAGGCCTGTCTTCGCATTTCTGTGTCAGATTCCTTGGACGATCTGAACGATCTGCCTTAGGGTTTGTGCAGGGGTGGTTCTGACGGGCGAACTGCCTGCGGACATCTCTCGCTTCTACGCAATCTCGAGTGTCCGCGGGTCACGTGGAGTTCATGTCATGCCGGAGAGTTTCCTGGAGCGCGTCCGTAAGGCCGTGGGCGCCCCGGTTCTCCCCGATGTCTCGGAAATCGACCGGGACAATGACCTGCACGTCGATTGGGCCGCCTCGGCCCTCGTCCAGCACTTCAAGGAAACCGACGACATCGAGGCCTACCGGCTGCTCGTGGATCTCACCGTCGAGCGCCTCACCGAGTTGGCCGAGAGGGTGCTCCAGGAAGAGGGCCTGGCGGAGTCGGCAGATGAACTCGTGGTGAACTACTTCGAAAGCCTTTTCGTAGATCTGGGTTCTTCCAGATCTGAGGGCTCAACTTATCTGGGCCAGACCGCCGAGAAACTTCGCGTGGATGCCGAAATTCGTGTCCGAGATATCGCCATGTCGGGGGTCTCCGACCCGGAGGGCGCCGTGATGTGGGATGATGGGCGTGTCGCCACTCCCGTGAAGGAGGCTGATCTCCGGACGCGGGCCACGCGCATCTGTTTCCATCGCCTCGATCTTTCGTATCGGCGCGTCCTGAGAGCCAAAGAAATCCAGGGTCTCAGCACCGCTGAGATTGCCGACCAGATGTCCCTACCACTCGACGAAACCAAAGCACTGCTTCACGAAGCGGAACTCCGCCTCGCGGAGATCGTCGAAGAGGAAATGAAGGGAGGCGTGTCATGACCTCTCACCAGGCCATGGTCGAGAAACTCCTTCGCGCCGGACAGGCCGCCGGGCAAGACAAGCTCGCGCAACTGGCCTACCAGATGGCACGCACCTGCGTGTCGATCGCGGATTCGGGGACCGCAGGAAAGATGCGGTGGTTTGAAGACCCCCTGGATGTGACGAGCCTTCGGGATGAGATGGGGCGCATGAACGCGCGCACCGGATCGACATTGCAGTTGGATCCCCTGCCCCTCGCCAATCCGACGGCCTCGTCCGCCGTGGAGGTGGGGCGCACCTGCCTCGACTTCGCCGAGGGTCTTGAAGGCAGCAGCGAACGTGTGCAGTACCTCCAGGCTTTGTTCGTCAAGGCGGAAGGCGGCGTGGAAGAAGCCGCGGACCGACTGCTGGCCATGCTGAACGGGCCTTTGACCAAGGCTTGGTATAGGCTGGTGCAGGGACACCGCCAGCACACACTCGCGGAACTCGGGCAGCACGAACTCGTGGCAGAGGTCGGCCGGGGGTTACTCAAGTACGACCCGATGGAGCCAGTTGGGTCCTTCAACCTGCTGATTGCCCTGGCCTGGATGGGTCAGGACGCCGAGTTCGAACGCTCTGTCGATGTCTTCCGAGCGTCCCTGGTAGGCGTGTCCGATCCCGACTTCTGGGCGGGGACCGTGGCCGACGAGGCCGAGTGGTTCGCGGAGCAGCTGGGACGGGATCCGGACGACATCATGAAGCGCATGCTCCCGCCGGGTCTGCTCGATGCGGGGTCAGGAGGGGCGGCAT
>JAQWOM010000046.1 GCA_029245865.1 Planctomycetota bacterium | reverse complement strand
CGCGCGTCAGGCCGCTTTGCACTCTCGGTGCTCGACGAGCAAAGCTCATCGCTCATGGGAGCTTTCTTTTCGAAGCAGGGCTCGCCTTTCGAGACGCTTGCCCATGAGCAATCGCCGGGTGGGATGCCTGTTTTTACCGAGGCTCTGGCATGGCTCGACTGCCGCATCAGTGGTGAGCATGACGCCGGCGATCACGTGGCTGTGTTCGGTGTGGTGGAGACGGCCCGGCTTCTGCATGAAGGTGACCCCTCGGTGCACTTCAGGAAAAACGGCCTCTCGTACTGAGCCTGAGTGCCTTCGGCCCGACGGTGGTGGCTGCCGCGAACTCGTGTGCGAGAATGGCATTCATGTGGACCGCCTTCACAAGAGCTGTCAGCCCGAATCTGGGTCGCTGCGAACTCACGCACCTTGACCGGGCCTCCATCGATGTCGAACTCGCTGCAGCCCAGCATGCGTGCTACGAGGCTGCGCTGACCGAACTGGGATGCCAGATCGAACGGCTGCCCGAACTCCCCGAGCAGCCGGACTCGGTTTTCGTCGAAGACACGGCGCTTGTTCTTGACGAATTGGCGGTTGTGACACGGCCAGGTGCTCTGAGTAGGCGGCTCGAAACCACAACGGTTGCCGCTGCGCTTGCACGCGTTCGGACTGTGTCGGAAATCACAGCCCCGGGCACACTGGATGGAGGCGATGTGGTGGTTGTGGGTCACCAGATATTCGTTGGAAAGTCTGGGCGAAGCAATGCGGCGGGCGTCACACAGTTGCGGTCTTTTGTCTCTGGCGCGGGTTACGAAGTTCACAGCGTCGATGTCGATGGGTGCCTGCATCTCAAGTCAGCTGCGACCTGTATCGCGCCGGGAGCGCTGTTGCTGAACCCCGACTGGGTAGACGTCTCGGCCTTTGAAGATTTTGACTGCCTTGAGATCGATCCAGCAGAGCCCTTCGCGGCCAATGTTGTTCGCGTGGGGGAGAGGCTCTTGCATACAGACGCCTTTCCAAGGACCCATACCCGTTTGAAAGAGCGGGGTTTCGCTGTTCGTTCCGTCGACGTTTCCGAGTTAGCAAAGGCCGAAGGCGCTTTGACTTGCTGCAGTCTTCTGGTGAGACAGTGATGGAATCACAGGCCTACGGGGGCCTTCGATACGGCTGCGTGACTATGCCATTATGAGCCGAACGGCTCTCCCAGAGAGCATCAAGCAAGATTGACACCAGCAGGTACTGATCATGACCGCATACCGGATCGAAACAGACAGCCTAGGCGAAGTGAAAGTCCCCGAGGGCAAGCTCTGGGGTGCCCAAACTCAGCGATCGATTGAGCACTTCAGCATCGGGCAGGACCTGATCCCACGTGAGATGATCACGGCCTTCGCGATCCTCAAGAAGGCTTCGGCAAAGGCTAACTTCGACGGGAAGCGGCTTGAGGCTCAGCCTCACGACCTGATTTCTCAGGTTTGCGATGAACTTCTGGATGGCCAGCATCACGACATGTTTCCGCTGCACGTTTGGATGACCGGAAGCGGCACGCAGTTCAACATGAACGTGAACGAAGTCATCTCCAATCGCTGCTGCCAACTCGCAGGCACGCCCATCGGAAGCAAGGCGCCCGTTCATCCGAACGATCACGTCAACATGTCCCAGTCTTCCAATGACTCGTTCCCCTCCGCCATGTACATCGCGGCGGCGGTTGGCATCAAAGAGCGACTTCTACCAGCGGTGAAGGCGTTGCACGACGGTATCGCATCCAAATCCGAACAATGGAAAGACATCATCAAGATTGGGCGCACCCATATGCAGGATGCGACTCCCCTGACGCTGGGTCAGGAGTGGTCGGGCTATGCGGGGGCGCTCGCTGAAAATATTGCACGCATTCAATCGTCACTGGGTGATGTCTACCACCTGTCTCTCGGTGGAACCGCTGTGGGGACAGGTATCAACTCGGCGCCAGGCTTTGCCGAGGCCGCAGCTGCAGAAATCGCGAAGTTGTCTGGCCTGCCCTTTGTGACGGCGCCGAACAAGTTCACCGTCCAGGGCGGACATGATGCTTTGGTCCAGCTGTCGGGCTCGATGAGGACCCTTGCTGTCTCGCTGTACAAGATCGCCAATGACATCCGGCTCTTGTCGTGTGGTCCGAGGGCAGGTTTTGCCGAGTTGCTGATTCCGGAGAACGAACCGGGCTCTTCGATTATGCCCGGCAAGGTCAATCCGACACAGGCAGAAGCACTCACCATGATCGCCGCTCAGGTGATGGCGAACGATGTCGCAGTCGGGTTCGGGGGTGCTGGCGGATATCTCGAGATGAACGTCTACAAGCCTCTGATGATCTACAACATCATGCAGTCCATTGCGATCGCGGCGGACGGTTGCACGAACTTCAACAAGTATTTGGTTGAGGGGACGGAGCCAAACCTGAAGAAGATCGAAGAGTATGTCGAGCGGTCATTGATGCTTGTGACTGCGCTCGCGCCTGTGATTGGCTACGACAAGGCTTCGCAAATCGCGCACCACGCCATGGAAGAAGACACGACTCTCAAGGCTGCGGCATTGGAGTTGGGCTTTGTGACCGAAGAAGAGTTCGACCGCGTGGTAGACCCGTCAAAAATGGTCAAGCCATACGTAGCGACTGGTGACTAAACTTCCGCCAGTCTTGTTCGGGGCAAGTCACTGGGTGTCTCGATAATCGCTGCAAGAGATGCCTTTCAGAGCTCTCGTGCCTGACACACAGATTTTTTCCGTGTGTGCGTTCAGAGTCGCCCCCTTTGTGTGGATCTGCTGAATCAACAGGGCAAGTACCCCGTGCCTCGGTGATTCCATCTCACTCTCTCTGGGAGCCGCTCGTTTCATGTGGACCACACCCAAGCCAAGGCTTCGCATGATTGCAGGCTGCCTGTCGTTCATTTTGTGCGGATTGTTTTCGATGGCAACTGCCCAGTTGACGGTGTTCGGGCGTCCCGCCATGAAAGAAGGCCCCGTGCGCATCCTTGACGGGGCACCGCTTTCTAACTCAGCGCCACCATGGTCTCTGTCGAGCCATTCTCTTATCCCGAGTGCCCTCTGGGGATTGACGGGTGC
>JAQWOM010000045.1 GCA_029245865.1 Planctomycetota bacterium | reverse complement strand
TGGCTGGGGTTGGATGCCCGGCCGACCCTCAGATCGGCTTCGGGTTAAGAACGAACCGCAGTGAACTCCTCTGGGGGAGTTCCTGGGGCCCTTCAAATATCACATCTGAAACAGGCCCCCGTGACCAGCCTCGGCGGACGGAGCCCCAGGTTTTCGGCCCCAAAGGCCGTTTGCGAGCCCACTTCCTGGCCTCAGCAGCACACTTCCAGACGGCGAACACGCATCAACTTGCGCTGATATCCATCTCAGGGGCAGCCGAACTGACCCCCAGTCGATCACCGCCACTTCGGTCGTCTTCCGTCAGCAGTTCGCGACGTGTTGCTGGAGTCTGATCGCTCTCGGCGCCTCCATCACGTTCTTGAGCCGCCTCGGATGCCTCACCGTCACTCGGCGAAGATTGACCTGCGCTCAGTGCCTTTTCCTTGCGCTCATCAAACTCTTGCAACGTCAGTGAGAGCACTCTCGACACGCCATGTTCTTGCATGGTCACACCAAACACAGTGTCCGAATAGCTCATGGTTCGACGAGCGTGCGTCACCACGATGAACTGTGTTTGTCCGAGGAAGTCCTCAAGCACCGTGCAGAAGCGATCAATATTTGTCTCGTCCAAAGCAGCATCCACTTCGTCCAAGAGACAAACCGGAGCGGGGCGAGCCTTGAAGAGAGCGAACAAAAGCCCAACGGCAGTCAAGGTACGTTCACCGCCCGAGAGCAGGGTGATCGCCCGAGAGTCTTTTCCGGGAGGCGCCACATTGATCTCAATCCCTGCCTCCAGGATGTCTTCCCCTTCGGCCAAGCAGATGTCTGCCCGACCGCCACGGAAGAGCTTCCGGAAAATACCTCTGAAGTGTTCACGCACTTCATCGAACGTCACCTGGAATCGCTCGCGCGATTCTTTGTTTACACGACGAATCGTATCCGTGAGTGAATTCTGAGCCTGCAGCAAGTCGTCGCGCTGGCCGACCAGGAACGTCAACCGCTCCAGAACCGTGGCGAGCTCATCAACAGCCTCAAGATTCACGTTGCCCATACGCGACAAGCGGCCTCGCAGTTCCTCGATTTCGGCCTCAACGGCTTCCCAGTCGGTCTCGACTTCAAGCTCTGCGAGGGGAGCAGGCTCCGCCTCATCGGCATCTGACGCAGCCGGCACCTCAATGACCTGCTGAACATCCAGGTCAACTTCAAGCTCTTCGAGAACCTGGCGACGCAACTCATCACGCCGGATTCGAGTCTCCTGAGCCTCCATCTTTCGAGTCGAGAGCTCGACTCCGCAGACTTCTTGGAGGCGCTCGGATTCAACCACCAGTTCCTGCGCACCGGCCTGCCGCTGTCCAAGCTCGGCAGCAGACACGCGCGCTTTCTCAAGGTCGCCAGCGCATGCATCACGCACATCGCTCAAAGCGACCGACCGCTGTTCGAGCTGAGCTTGCTCTCCTTCCAGCCCCTTGCGGCGGTCTGCCAGCTGTTCGAGCTCCTTCTGCGCCAACTCCAAATCGCGGCCTCGCTCCTCAAGTCCGCGCGCGACGTGCTTCTTCTCGGACTCAAGAGCCTCGCGACGCTCCTCGCGCTTCGACAACTCCAGCTTCGCGGTCGAGACAGTCTCGTGGGCTGCACGCACCTCGGCCTGCATGGTGTGCAGCTTTTCTTCGATGACCTTCTGCTGAGCCGTGTCGGCTTCCACCTGAACTTGGTGCACCTGCTCTTGTTCGAGAAGTGCCGCAACCTTTGACTCAACAGAAATCAAACCGGCAGACAACTCTTGCTGGTCAACCGTCCGCAGGGCGATCTCGCGGTGCACGGCATGCTGCCGAACGGCTGCCTGTTGCTCGCGCTCACGTGCGCGCTCTTGCTTGACGTGTAGCGAGCGCGCGTGCGATTCGGCTGCTGCAAGCGCTTCTTCGGCACCGGCCAAACCGTGCGCGACTTCAGCGCGCGTCACCCCGAGCTTGTCAATATCAGTCTTAATCTGATCGCATGTGATCACCAATGCGTCTCGCTCGGCTCGACGACTGACCAGGCCGCCCTCTTCACCAGCAGCTCCGCCGCGCACGACACCACGCTCGTCCAGCAAGTCACCGCCAGGCGTGACCCAGACCGTCGTCCCGTCGGCCCTGCAATTCACAAGGGCTTCCCGGTTCTCCACCAGGCGCACATGTCCGAGCAGCGCCTCGAAAACATCGGTGTTTTGAAGAATCTGCAGGGAATCAATCAGCCTCTCGCCCTCGGCCACTCCCTGACGCCCATGCAGCCCAGACCGGGGCACCAACAGCACCCGTCCGCCCTGCACTCGTCGCAGATGAGCAAGTGCTGCCAAGCCACTCTCACGATCAGAGACGAGCACGGCCTGCGTCGTGGCCCCGAGAGCCGCTTCCACGGCATCTGCAAGAGCCGCCGGTGCACGCAGCAGATCAACGAGCATTCCCTCCACGCCTGGAAGGTTCGCATCCAGCAAAGCCTTCGCACCGGGGGTCACGCCCTCTCGCCTCTCGATCAGACCATCGAGTGCGCGACGATGAGAATCGTTGCCTGCATGATCTTCGCGCGCCTCCGCCAACTGGGCATCGCAAGTAACAAGTTCTGCGGACAATGCCTCGCGGCGTCCCCGCCCTTGCTCAACTCGCTGTTGCGCTACGGCCAGAGTCTGCTCGAGATCCCGCGCACCAGCAAAGAGCTCTCCTTGCTCGGCAGCCAAGACCTGCTTCTGATCGGAAAGTTCTCGCACCTGCTTGTCGAGCCTCTCGCGTGACGCCTCGAGCCCCGCCCGTCGCGCCTCCGCCTCGGAGCGCTCATTGCGCACTCCGGTCAAGCTCTCGAGAACTCCTAAAGCTTCTGCTCGGCGAAGTTCCTCGGCCCCTCGGGCCAGAGACAGCACAGATTCAGATTCGTGAAAAGCCGCTTCGCTGACATCGACTTCTCCCTGGCAACCTGCAACCTCGAGTGCGACGGCATCAAAACGCGCAAGAATCTCTTCAGACTCAACGCGACGCTCCGCCAGAGCACGCTCCAGCCCCAGGAAACGCTGTTCGAGCAGGGCTTGGCGCTCTTCTGCCTCTGCAACCCGATCTCGCAGTGCCGTTTGCCGTTCTGAAAGAGCTTCCACTTCGCCCGAGGCTTTTCGGAAAGCCTCGGCACCCTGATCAACGAGGGCCCGGGTCTCCGAAAGGCTTGTCTGCAAAACAGTCACTTCTGCGCGAGCAGCCTCCACGGCCTGGCGCGCCTCCGCATCAGCCCCGGTCGCAGAATCCACTAGCCCGGACTGCTCCTCGAGCTGCTGCCCGAACGACTTGTATTGATGAATATAGAATCGTGACTTGAGCAACTGAATGCGGTCACGTGCCGCGAGATAGGCCCGAGCGCGACCTGCCTGCTGCTTGAGCGAACGCTCACGACGCTCGAGTTCTTCCACGATGTCTGCGAGGCGCACCAGATTCTGCTGGGTCCTTGCCAATTTCGATTCAGCCTCACGGCGTCGCGCCCGGTAACGACTGATTCCCGCAGCTTCCTCGAAGATGCGGCGGCGCTCGAGGGCATTGGCCGAAAGCACGGCATCGATCCGCCCCTGTTCCATCACGGAATACGCGCCAGTCCCCAGGCCCGTGTCCATGAGCAAGTCGCGAACGTCCTTGAGACGAACCGACCGCTTGTTGATCAGGTACTCACTCTCACCGCTCCGGAAAAGGCGACGGGTGATGACGACCTCCGCAAACTCCGTCCGCATGACGCCATCGGAATTGTCGAAGAGCAGAGACACTTCGGCGAAATTGCGGGCGCCACGTGCACCGTTGCCTTTGAAGATGACATCGAGCATCTCGCTGCCACGCAAAGCCGAGGCTTTTTGCTCTCCGAGGGCCCATTTGACCGCGTCGATAACATTCGACTTGCCGCAGCCATTGGGACCGACGATGGCCGTCAAGCCCTTGGGGAGATCGAGGTTCGTACGGTCGGCGAACGATTTAAAACCGTGTATTTCGACGCGGGTCAGGCGCATGGAGAGATATCTGCTTCGTTTAGGGAAGGTTCTAGGAAAGCACGAAGGAACGATTCACGTACAGAGGCGTCGGAAGCCTTGCGAGGTGCTGGTGCATGTTCGGCGCAACCCAGGCAGCGACGCAACTCCACAACTTCGCGTCCTCGTGCTGCCGGATCGGCCTCGCCGTCATGCGAAAAGGTTTCACCCTCTCCCAGCGGCTCCTGCTCGGGGTCGAATGCCGCTCCTTGGGAGTACTCAAATCTCGTCGATCGTGGAGATTCTAACGGCAAATCGAGCTGGCGGAATCGGCGCTGCGCTCGCGGTGAGGCGGGATGCAACTCGAGGTTGCTCGGACCGCCTCCGAGGCGCTGGGGCTCCCAGACGTTGTCGCCAGGATCAACTGGCCAGCGGCTGATCCAGCCACGGCGCAGCCGGTCGCCAACCGCCACCGCAAGGTCGCGGCCGTTTTGCCGAGCCTGAGCACCAGCTCCAAGCAACACCACCCGTGCCTGCACCATGCCAGCGGGCTCAAGCCACCAGGTCACGGGGAGCGACTGGCCCAGCCTGTCTTCGATGGACTCTCCGGCTGCCTTTCCCACTCCCAGGTCATGCCAAGCTGCCAACCCAGCGGTGGCCAGTTCCGCCGTCTCCTCGACTGCATCGAGAAAACCCGACGGATCGCCGACCTGATCCGAGTCGGCGAGATCACTCGCCACTCCTGCCTGACGAGATTGCAGTGCATGCCTGAGCAAGCTCAGTGAGCAAGAACCCGCCACGAGTCCAGGTCGTGGCGCCCGGCGCGCGACTTCAACATCCGCAGTGCGCGCGACGATCTCGGGAATCAGGGTGGGATCCAGCTGCGGTCCGTGCACCCGAAGCCGACATGTACGTGTCAGCGAAGGATGAGCAAGGAAGGCGCGCACCAGCTCTGGGTCGGAGCCATCCAGGCAGAGCACGATCCGCGCCCCCACATCGACAGGCATCGCCAGGTGATGTTCGAGTTGCAGGAGGTCCTGCTCGGCGGGCCGTGGCCCGTTCCACAAAACACGCACTTCGTGAGACACGAGCCCCGCCAGATCGCGCAACAACTCGCCGAGAACGGCCATGCGCGCCTCAGCAGGCGCCTTGCGAATCTGCGGCAAGCCCCATGGAGCAACGCACAGACCATGCACCCGGTTGGACGAGGCCAAGGCTTCAAGATCGAGCAATCCTCTCGAATGGGCCAGGGCCACATCTTCGGGAAAAACGTCTGTCATCGCATACGAACTGAGAAGCCCTCTTGAGCCGCGCAATTCCGCCGACACCCCCGGCTGCCCATCAGCAAGCAGGCTCTGAAGAGAGTCCGGAGCGACTCCAACCAGCGAGGGGCGGACCAAGCCCTGCGCGACACCCCGTCGCCGCAACACGTGATCGACCCACTCTCGAAGAAGACTCACGCTCGGATCTCGCAGGCCCGCTGCTGCCAGGCCCTGCTCGACCTCGTTGCCGATCAGGACGGCTTCGCCCCGAGACAGGTCGATTTCGGCTTCGATCAAGTCTGAGATTCGAAGGGCCACCCCTTGCTCGCGCCGACTGCGTGAGCGTGCATACAGGCGTGCCGCTTCTTCATGCCCGGCTGACTGCAGCACCTGCAGCACATGACCCGCGAGCGCTTCGGCGCTGAGTGTTCGCTTGGCTCCAGACAACTCGAGGAAACGGCCGATGACCCGAGACAGATCTTCGGCCTCAAAGGCTGTCGTGCTGGATGCCGCCGGATTCAGGACCGAGAGGGTCCGGCGAATCGAAGCCGTCAGACGCCTGCCATCGAAGGGCAGCGCTCGACCTTCCCGGTCAAGAATGAGCGTGGGCCCGGGGGCGTCAACGTTCCGGCGCACGCAGCCCTCCATCAACAGCAGCCTGCGCACCGGTGGCGGACGAATCAACGGCACCCTTTGCGGACACACCACTGCTGCCAGCGACCTCCGCCGGGTCCCGATCGACAGAAAGCCCGCGACGGACACCCTGGAATCCACCGTCTGGCCCTTTCGGCTCGGCATTCGATTCGTTGTCCGATGAATCCCCGGGCGACAGATCTGCGGCAGGCTGTGCCCCATCCAAAGCACCTGGCCCTCCTGGGTCGGACTCCTTCTGGGGGCGGGAGCCGCCTCGATCCGCATCTCCGATGCCCAGCAAAGGCTTCAGTTCATCCAGGAACTGGTTCACGTCCTTGAACTCGCGGTAAACGCTCGCAAATCGAACGTAGGCCACCTGATCCAGGCCTCGCAAAGCTTCCATGATCAGGTGCCCGATGAACTTGCTGGCCACCTCTTTGTCGAACATCTCGTGCAGTTGGCTCTCGATGTCCGTGACGATGCTCTCGAGCGTGCTGGTCTCGATGGGCCGCTTGTGGCAGGCCACGAGCAGACCCTCCAGGAGCTTCTCTCGGTCAAAAGGAACCCGAGAGCCGTCCTTCTTCACCACACGAAGCGTGGCCTCGCCCGCTTTTTCGTAGGTCGTGAAACGACCGCCGCACTCGAGGCACTCGCGGCGACGGCGAATGACATCCGCCTCTCCGGAGGTCCTGGAATCCACGACGCGGTCGTCATTTTGCTTGCAGTACGGGCAGCGCATCCCGTCGTCCTCTCCGACTCTGCGTTTGGCTTTTCACTACGTGCCTAGCCGTGGCCCAGTATCACACAACATCTAGGGCATCTGAAAGCTTCAAACCAAACGCGTGGTGTGTTCGAAATCAGTCGCCTAGACGCTGGAAAAAGGCCGATCCATGGGATTCGTGTGACTGCTCGAGGACAAAACTCTTTCCCCGAGGGCGCCCCCCTGCATCCATGTGCACTGTCCCCGTCACTCCTACGAAATACTGGATTCTGCGCAGAAGCTCGGCCATTTCCGAACCCTCCGCACGGGGATCGAAGACCGAGAGGACCGCCCGTGTCGCGTCATAGGTCAAAGCAGCGACATCTGAAGGTGGCTTCCCGAATTCCTCCTCATAAACAGCCACAAAAGCCGCCACAGCGGCAGAACCGTCGGCTTCCGCACGTGCTTCGTCGGGATGGAAGTGGCTGACCCGCCAGGCCCCCCCGGGGTGATTCACCAAGGCCGCCTCCAGCGCAGCCCCCTCCCACTCGGCGGCGCCCAGAAGGACCAGTTCAGCTGCCTCGGGCGAGCGGCTTCCCTCCACCATGCGGAGCACGTCGTCATGCGAAGCCATGATCAGCACCCCCTCAACATCTTCCTCAGCAGCCCGGTCGAGGAGGGAGCCCAGGTCGGAATCCCCGGGGTGGAAGGTGACTTCTCCCATGATCCGACCTCGACGAACATGAAACTCACGCGAAAAAGCTTCCGCGAAATCGAGGCTGTGACGACTCGAAAGATCAACAATCACCGCCACGCGGGACAAGCGCTCTGAATAGCGGGCATGCACAGCCAAGGCGCGGGCCATATCTGCATCACCCGCACAAAAGCGCATGGCATACCCGTTGTTGCGGGTCACCTCGTCGCCTGTCGCAGAGGGAGAGAGAAAAGGCACACGACGTCGACGCGAGACAACCGACGCCGCCAGGGCGCACTCTGTCTTGAGTGGTCCGATGACCACGTTCGCCCCCTGATCAACCAAGGAGTCATAGGCCGCTGTCGTCATGGCCGGCGTTCCACCACTGTCAGCAAAAATCAACGGAGGCCGACTGCCCGGGGGGAGCTCATTCACGGCCAACATCAGCCCTGCCATGGCCTCTTCGCCAAGCTCGGCCGCAGGCCCTGTGGTTGGAAGCAGCACCCCGATCGCAGGCTCAGGCCCACCGCAGGCCCCACACAAGAGCGCCAACGACATCAACAGGGCCTTCATGGCGACTCACCCCGCTGACTCTCCCTGACTCCTTCGTAGCGATACCGCAACCAATCCTCCGAATCGCGCGAGAGCGGGGCGATCAGATCAATCAGGTCGGGCGGATTCAGCGCAGCGAGTGCGTCAAGCGCGGCCAGGCGCACCCAGGGGTCCGGCGAACGCAGTTCGCCAGCCAAGAGCAGCACCGCATCTTGATGTGCGTATTCCCGCAACGCGCGAATCAGAGCCAGCTTGCCCTGTGTCTCCACACGCATGGTCAACGCATCCTGCAAGGCCCCCAGCGACGACAGGGCCGCGAGATCTCCCAATGCGACGGCCGCATTCTTGCACACCTGCCAATCCTGATCGTTCAGCAGCCTCTCCAGTGCAGCCAACCACCGGCGTTCGGTGCGTGGGTCGCCATCCTCGGCCAGCAGCCTCCGGTGCAAATCACGACTCAAACCAATCTTCACACCTCTCACGTTGGTCTCAAGAAGGCTTCGCTCGTCAGGGCGCCAATCAAGAAGACCTGCTTGCGCATCCATGACTGCCAGCAATTCGATCAACCTCGCATGATCGGCATTGTCCAGAAGCCGCTGCGCTTCGATCGAAACGTTTTCGATTGCATAGCGAATTTCGAGTGAAGTTTTTGCGGTCGATAGCTGGGCGAGCAACTCAGAAACGTCGGTTGACCCTCCACTTTCCTGGCCGCCCTGGGCGAGAATGCGCCGAACGATGTCGTCACGTTCACTGCCGTCGGCCAAGTTGCTTGCAAGCACGCCAACCAGCGTCACGATCAACGCCCCCATGATGCCCAGCGACAAGGCCACGCGATGGCGACGCACAGCACGCCAGAATCGTGCAACACGACCCAGTGGACGAGCAGCGATGGGCTCAAAGTTCAAGAACCGCCTCAGATCATCGCCAAGCTCCTCGGCCGTCTCGTAGCGCCTTTGCGGATCTCGCTCGATCGCCTTGAGCACAATCGTCTCGAGTTCACGTGGAATACGCGGTGCCAACTTGCTTGGTGCTGGCGGATCCCCGGTCAGGATGTTCCGAAGGGTCACCGCAACATTCTTGCCAACAAACGGCTGATGCAAGGTGACGCATTCGTAGAGAGTCACACCAAGCGAATAGATGTCGGTCAGTTCATCGACGCGCGCCCGCCGAGAGGAAGCCTGCTCGGGGCTCACATAAGCCGGAGAACCCACGAAGTCTCCGGTTTCAGTCACCGAGACAGCGTCGGACCTCTTGGCCAAACCGAAGTCGGTCAGTTTGATGCGCCCCTCTCGGTCGAGAAGCAAGTTGCTTGGCTTCAAGTCCCGGTGGATAACTCCGTGGGCATGCGCATGGCGCAGGGCGTCAGCAACATCGGCAATGATCGCAGCCATCATCGGGAACGGGTTACGCAAATCGATCACGATGCCTTTCCGGATGCGTGGATCACCCGGCATCGTGCCCATGAGCTTGCGACCACCTGCCCATTTGGTGATGTCCTGATCGAGATGTGGACCCGAGATGCGTACAAAGCGACGCCCGTGCGTCCGAGCCGCCTTGAGCCGATCGATGACTTCGGACATGTCGAGTCCTTCGACATACTCCATGGCCAGGTAACCGGTTCCCTCGGCAACGTTGAATCCGTGCACACTCACGATGCGCGGATGCGAGAGCCTCGCAACCGCCGTGGCCTCGCCACGAAAGCGATCCATCGCGCGCTGGTTGTGCCAAGCCGAGGGCGGCAGGACTTTCAGCGCAACCGTACGGCCTAAAGAGATCTGTTCGGCTTCGAACACGACACCCATACCACCGCGTCCGATCTGTCGCTTGATCCGGTAGCCATCAATGATCGAGCCGACGTGAACGAACACCGAAGCCTCGGCGTGCCCCCCGGACGGTTCCTGCAAATAGGCTTCGCGCTCTGCCGAGAGAGGTGGGTACTCGGACTGGTACTCACCCGTCTCAATCCGCACGTCTCGCTCGAGTCGCCTCACAGGCTCTGCCTGCGTGCGACGCTCGTCGGGCTGTTGGCGCCTCTTGGACATCTCATCAACAGTCTACCCGGAGTCCAGGCCGAGTCACCCGGACGCCCTGGCTACTTCCCGACGCAAAACTCCGAAAAAATGCGGTCCAGGATCTCCTCTTGCACGTCCAGCAACTGATCGTCCTCTTCTTCAAGAATTCTGAAGGCGTCACGAAGTGCCCAGGACAGCAAGGGCAAGGCGCCCTCGAGGGGTAGGTCGGCGGTGCTGGCAAGCACAGGGAGAATGGCCGACGCAGCATCGACATCAGCGCGTGACGCGAGGTCGGGCGCGCTTCCTGAGGGCGAGGCAGCAAAGATTGCCTCCCACAACTCATCGAGGCCAAGCGCACGCAACGCCGAGACATGCACTGCCTGGCCTCCTCCAGCATCAGAGAGGCCTGACTCCAAGAGGTCCATCTTGTTGAGTACCGAGACACACCGCCTGGACCCGATCATGCCCACGAGTGTCGAACGGGTCTCCCGGTCCACAGGGCACGCCGCATCGTCGACGAGCAACATCACGGCATGCGACGGCAATGTTGCGACAAAGCGCTGCATGGCAAGTCGGTCCACGGCACCGATCGTCGCGGCATCAGACGAACCCGAAACGATTCCCGGTCCATCGAGCACGCGAAAGCTCCGCCCTGCTCGACTCACACGTGCCTCAAGGGCATCGCGTGTCGTTCCTGCAACCGGTGAGATCGTCGTGCGTGCCCCTGGACACAGCACGCTGAACAAGAGTGACTTGCCTGCATTGGGCGGACCGAACAAGACCACATCGGTTTCGCCATCACGCAGCGGGGCAACACGGCCACGTTTCCCCAGGTTCTCTGCACATGTGCGTACGCGGTTCAAAGACGCCAGCAGCTCTTTCTCGCCGACCTCCTCGGTGTCCTCTTCCTCGAAGTCGACATGAGCTTCAATGAGTGCAAGCGCGTCGAGCAAGGCCGAGCGCAAGTGCCCTCGCTCAGCGGTCTCTCCATGAATCAGGTCTTGGGCTGCTTCTGCAGCATCCTCAGCCGTGGCTGCTTCCATCAAACGCTTGAGCGCAAGCACTTCGGGCAAGTCCATCTTGCCCAGCACCAGAGCTCGACGCGCAAATTCGCCGCGTGCTGCTGGGCGAGCTCCTCCGGCCACAAAGCGCCGCACCAGTTCCGTGACAACGGCCGGCCAGGCAGGCAAATGGACTTCGACGACGTCTTCGCCTGTGAGTGAACGCGGCGCCCACCACGACAACACCTCGACTGGCAACGGAGCTCCCTCGGCCAGTGACAAGGTCGCCGGCACCACGCAGCCCGGCTCTGGCTTGCATTCCAGAGACAGTGTCGAGAACGCCAGAGAGCGCGCCTTGCTTCCGGACAAACGAACAATGGCCCGCTCTCCGACACCTGCAGCCGTGCAAGGCGCTACGATCGTGTCCGTCGGCGCCGGCGCACTGCTCACAGCTGTCCGAGCAACTCCTGCGCGATGAGCTGTGCCTTGACCTCAGCGCCAGCCGGGGTCACATGGACCGCGTCCTGCCAAAGCTCACCACCCTGCTCCATGAGAGGTGCAAAGTCGAGACAAGGCACCTGCTGCTCTGCGCACACTTCCCGGATGACTTCGTTGTGTTCGCGGATACCTGCGGCCAAGCCCGGCGGGCAATCGGAGTCACTCCAAGCAAGTGTCACCAACACCGGCTGGATCTCATGGGCTCGTGCCACCCCGATGAGGCTCACCAGATTACGGCGGAAGGCCTCTGTGCCGGCTCGGCTTGCGTTCTCTGCCTGCTCAGTGGGCGTCTCTTGGCCTGAACTCGGGGGATGTTGAATGAACCCGTTGATGCCTCCCAACTCTCCGCCCTGCTTCACGTACTCGTCAGTCGCCCCATCCCAGACCTTGCGATAGGGCGTGTAGGCGGAATCAAAATCCGGGTAGCGTCTCGGGCGGAAGTCGTTGGCCGCGTGATAGATCACCACCATGTCCGGCTCGAAGTCCAGGCATCGAAAGGCCAGATTCGCCAGGCTCTCGGCCGAGGTGTAGGACTCAACGCCCGCATTGATCACCTCGACGTCGAGGTCGGGGCGTGCCTCACGCAGTTCCGCTTCAAGCAGAACCGGGTAAGTCTCATCGTCATTGACGAAGGAGGTGTAGGTCGTCGACCCACCCAGGCAAACAATACGGAAACGACCCTCTGGCTTCGGACGCTCGATTTCAGGCCCACGAAAGCCATCCGAGTTCGACGACCGGACCAGCTCTCCCTGACGGGTTCGATTCGGCTTCCATCCGTAGTTCACGTACGGCAAGGGCCGGATCGCCAGGTCTTCAAAGTCAGGCGCGCCGCCCTCCGTCAACCGCCAAGCACCCCAACCGAGAAGCAGCACAATCGCCATCAGCAACACACGAGACTTTTGCGGGCGTGATGACTTGCTCGGCATGGACTCAGGCCTTCGCGGCGGCTGGACTACCTGGCTGACCTGGAACGGGCCAGATTCGACGGATCACCTGGAACTCAAAGATACCGATCAACGACGAGGTGAAGATGTAAAGCGAGAGGCCAGAGGAGTAGCTGTAGAGGAAGAACAGCATGAAGATGGGCATGATCAGGCCCATGATCTTCTGGGTCTGAGCCTGCTGCGCATCGGCCGGCTTGGCCTGGAATCGCATCTGCACCGTGGTGGCGGCCGCCATGAGCAACGGCAGCAAGTTGATCGTCGCCAGCCCAAAGAAACCGAAAGGCATGGCATCAGGCCGCGCCAGATCATCGATCCAGAAGACAAAGGGAGCCTGGCGCAGTTCGATAGACGTTCCGAGAATCTGAAACAAGCTAATCCAGATCGGGAACTGCAAGAAGGTGAGCAAGCAACCTCCGAGTGGAGGTGAAGCACCCTCTGCCTTCAGCAACTTCATCTGCTCTTCGTTGAACTTCTTTGAGTTCTTCTTGTACTTGGCCTTCAACTCGTCGAGCTGTGGTTTCAGTTTGGCCATGACCGTCGAATAACGCGTCATGCTCGTCTGCTGCTTACGATTAAGCGGGAACAGCAGCGTCTTCACCAACAACGTCAAAAGGATGATCGCGACACCCCAGTTGCCAATGAGCGAGTGAAAGAAGCGCAGCGTCTGCAGCAGGGTCTTGTTGATCCAGGCCCAGTTGCCATAGGCCGATTCGATCACCGGGCCCAAGAAGCTGTAACCGGGCAGCGCAGCCGTCTCGAGTGCCTGTGGACCGTTGTAAACATCGAAGTCGAAATATTCAGACTCACCTGAGTTCAGCGCGGGCACCCAGAGTTGCAGTTCTACAGCTGCTCCCGGCGTCGTGTCAGACCTCATTTCCATGCGCAAGCGCTCGGCCCCACGCTCGTCGATGGGATTCTTGGCCTGCACATGGCGTTCGAGCTTGAGCATGTCGTCCACGGCCAACGGAACGACCTGCCCAACACGCGTCTCACCCTTGGGGAGCATCATCGAACTGAAATAGTTCGTGATCGTTCCTGCGGCGATCACGCGTTCGCCTTCGTCAATTCGTCGCGAGTCTCCGGTGAGGCTGCTGCCCTCCCATTTCACGACTTCGGGTTCATGCGGCGCTCTCTGCACCACCGCCAACGCCGTGGGCTGTCCGTAGAATGCGGAGCCCGCTTCTTCGTCTACCAGGCCGCGCGCACTTTGCTGCACGAGAGTCATCGGGTCGCTGCGTGCCTCCCCGACGTTTTTCACTTCCAGCACCATGCCGAAGGTGTGCGGCTGCGCCGGATCGTCAAACATCGTGACGGTACGACGGAAAAGATAGCCGTCGGCGGTTTCGTGGCTAAAGACGATCTCGAGCACTCCGCTCGAGTTCTTACGTTGCTCGACGTTCCAGTTGATCTGATCGAGGCCGTAACGCCCACTCCCATCCCGCAGCAAGAAACTGCCGAGGTTTCCGTCGATCTCCCCGAGCAACGGCATCGGAGCCGGGTCATGAGGCGTCACATGGTAATCACGCAAGTCCAGACGGCGGAGCGAGGCGCCACGCGCCTGCCAGACTCCGAGGGTGTCGTACGTCTCGAAGCTGATCTCTTGAGCCGGAGCCCCGGACGCCATCACGGGTGCCGGGTCTCGAGACCGTCCCACGTTGTCCCGCAAGGGCTCGTTCTGCCCGGAACGCGGAACGTCCCTTGCCTGCTGCGAGGCCCCGCCGCTCGACACCTCGCCAGCGGCGACGCTGGACGCTGGTGGGACTTGCTGCTCCTCGGGCGGCTTCGCAAAGCGGCCCAGGTACCACAGCAAGAACAACATGCTCAGAACGAGCGCGATGGGCAGCCGCTGCTTATCCATAGAACTGGGTCAGAATCACTCGGGAAGGGAAAAGGTCTCGTGGGGTGCCGACGCTCTGCGAGGCGACCCAGTCGGATCGGTGGAGAGGCCGCGCTGTCACGGGCCCAAAGGCAAGTCCTGGGGCGGTTCTCTCTGGTGCAGGGCGCGCGCCCTCAGGCGGGCAGGCTCTCGATCAAGATGGCTTCATCGACCAGCATGATGGGAATGCCTCCACGAACCGGGTAGAGCACCTTGCCATCCTGGCGCAGAAGGCCCCCGTCGAGGACCTTCTCAATCTTCTGTCCATCTCGCGATTGCAGCGAGCCGGCCTCGATGGCCGCATTAATACGCGTGATCAGGCCAGCATCCGCCACCTGCACGGGCTCTTTGGTTTCAGGGCACGCGAGGATTTCGAGCAGGTCCTTGTCGAGGTCCGAAGACGTCATGGGGCACTCCTTTTGCTCACTTTGGCAGCAGGCTTCAATCCTGGCATACCGGTCAGGGCGAGAGCATGTCAAACTCGCCCCCCATGAGTCACGGCCCACACACCTGTCGCGTGCTTTTCGCCCTCACCGGGTGCCTGGCACTCCTGAGCCAAGGAACCGCCTGCGCGCCCGAGAGCCCCACGCTGCCCGAGCTTCCCGGGGTCGAAGCACCCGATCCAGAGGGCTCAGAGAAGGCCCTGTGGTTCTGGCGCGATGTCCTCAGCGCGCCTCTTCCTGGCGAAGCACCCCCTCGCATGGACCTCCTTCTTCTGGAGCCACCGGCTGCGACCCTCAACGCTCTCACCACGCTCTCGGACAGCGACGACCCGGCCACGCTCACAACGTTGATGGCCGCCTTACGCCATCGACAAGAAGCGGTTGCCTGCGCCGCAGCTCGTGAACTGGGCACCCGAGGTGAACGGGCCGCGATTCCTCGATTGATCAAATCCATCGGCCCCTACCCGGTCGATTACGACGTACCGATCACCGTGCGGGCCGCGAGTGCTTCGGCACTTGCACGCATGGGAAACCCTGCTGGCATGCCGCTGATTCTGACCATCCTTGCGGAAGGAACAGAACTCGAGGCAGATCGCACGCGCCTGCCATGGACAGAGACCACGCGCATGGCGTTCGTACAAGAGCTTGCGCTTGAAGGTCTTGTCGCCATGGCTGGCACGGACTTTGGATTCAGCCCCGATGGATCTGTGCCCGACAAGGCGGCAGCTGCCATGCGTGCCTCGGAATGGTGGGAGCTGAACCGCATGCGCCTCTGGATGGCCTGCGAGTTGCCCGAGAGTCCCGGACTTGTGACGCGCACACGGTTGCTCGTCGCACATCTGCGTTCCTATCAACTGCGCCAGATTGACGGCGCCATCTACGCACTCCGGCAACTTGGCCCGGGGGTGACCCCTTTCCTTAGAGAAGGGCTCCGGTCACAAGATGACTATGTTCGCCTGCATGTTCTCGATGTGATGGCCGAACTCGCCAAGGTTGTCGATCGGAAGGCATGCGGACGACTCGCTGTCCTCGCCTCGGGGCCGCTGCTTCAAGACCCCTCACCGGTCATCGCAGCACGTGCCGCTCAGGTGTGTGGCGCCGCGCAGGTTGCCGATCCACTCATCAACGCCCTGGAGATGAGAAACGAAGCGGAAGTGCGCCTCGCCGTGATCGATGCCCTGGCTGCTTCACGTCTCTCAAGTGCCCTTGACGCCCTGACCGACTGGGCTTCGACGCCAGAGGCACGCAACGCCTTGCCTGGTCACCGCGTTTCCCTGGAAGCCGCTCTTCTGGCGCTGGACCCCAACCATCCTTCGGATGGTTTTCTCGAAATGCTCATGAGCGAGAACGATGCCGTGAGCTATCCCGCCATCGAGCGGCTCATTGCGATGACTGGCTCGGACCACGGACTCGACCCCAGTCAGTCCCTGGCGGAGCGAGAACAGGCTCTGCAGAGTGCGAAGGCAGCCCTCGCCACTCGCTGAGACGCGCTGCAGTCAGCAGGCTCGTGCTCAGGCGTCCGAGTAGAACAACCCGTCGACCCAGGCGGCACGGTCTCCCGCGTCCAGATCACCCGCATCCAGTGTGATCAGTTCAATGAGTTGACCGGCTTCAAGACCATCAACACGCAAGTCCTTCGGGGCGTCACCTTCGCGGAAGAGCCCCGTCGACGCTCTGGACGTTCCATCGACCAAGATTTCAAAGGTCACCGAAGCCTCGGCCGGCAAGTCAAACACCTCGTCCACCAATCCCACCGTGACTCTCAACCCGCTCACGTCTTCAGGCACGACGTATCCCAGTCGTGCGTTGGCGTGCACGCCAAGCCCTGTCGTTCGCAAAAGGCCACCCACTCGGAGAGCTTGCCCACTCACAGACAGTTCACGACGCCAGGGAAAGAGCACCGCTTCGGGGCCACCCAGAGCCGGCCATTCTTCGACCACAGCGGGATCGAGACGACTCAAGGGCGTCATGCGCCCCTCGCGCCTGTGGGGAAGCAAAGACGCAATCACAGAGCCAGGTAGGGCGAGCGACGTCGCGAACTGTGTTTCGAAAAGGAACACGCCATCTGACACGTCTCTCAGCGCAGCCTCGAAGAGCGAGCCCCCCATCAAACGCACGGTCATCGGCAAACCTTCGAGCGGCTGCCCCGGATGTTCGGTGTCGGCCAGCACGAGCCCCAGGACAGTCTCGGCGGGAAAATCCAGTTCGCCGAGAGCGCTCTCCAGCACGAGGGTGCGATCTTGGAGGCGCACCAGCACACCGGTCACGCCATCCAGCCCACCATCGCTCCGCCGCCGCCAGAGACGATCATCGAACCCTCCCCCCGCGAGATCGATCAACCGATCCAGCGGGCGATCCACTCCGGGCAAGAGTCGGTCCACGGCGTCGAAGGGGACCTCCACCTCGAGGCCGGCATCCAACCGCATACGAAGGCCAAATTCGTCGCCACCCAGGAGCCTTCCCCACAGTCGATCCCCGGTTCCGACAACCCCTTCGGGCGCAACCAACAAAACCAGGTCGGGAGCCTCCTCCGGCCGGCCTTCACCGTGCTTCAGATTCCAGACCAACGCCCAGTCGTCGGCGGGCACCTCGGCATCCTCACCTTCCACGACAAGGCGCAGCCCACCAGCTTGCCCTCCCTGCAGTTGCCCCTCGAAGTGCTCACCAGACCGGGTTTCAACCCGAAAAGCACCACTTGACGAGGCCTCGGCCAGCTCGGCGAGCCCCTCTTCGTCGAGCCCCGGCAGCCCTGCTGACGGCCAAGAAGCCGCCATGAGCGAGAAGAGGATGAAAGCCAACATGCCGGTCACTCCGACCTCGAGACCAAGTTGCCGCCATTGTGGCAGACGATTTCGCCCGTCCGAGAGGCCCCCCATGCCAAGTTGACACGATCGAGGGGCCGCACCCAGGCAAGGTAGCGCGCTCAGGCCCTGGAATCACGTTGCGTTCGCTCCTCGCCCCTTTGGTCCGACCTTTGCTTAACGGAGGGGGAGCATGGGCTCCGTGCGGAACGATCCGCTCAGCCCTCGACAGCAGACGACAGTGGAGAGTCATCCCATGGCCAAGCAGATGGCCTTCGACACCGAAGCCCGTGACCGTATGCGCGAGGGGGTCCACAAAATCGCCCGCGCCGTGTCGAGCACCCTCGGCCCGAAGGGTCGCAATGCGATCCTCGACAAGAGCTGGGGCGGTCCGACGATCACCAAGGACGGTGTTTCCGTCGCTGACGAGATCGAGCTGGAAGATCCCTACGAAAACATGGCCGCCCAGTTGATGCGCGAAGCCGCCTCCAAGACCAACAAGGTCGCGGGTGATGGCACAACAACCGCCACCGTGCTGGCGCGCGCGCTGTTTGACGAGGGCTCGAAGTTGCTGGTGGCCGGCGCCCAGAGCGACGGACTCTTGCGGGGCATTCGCAAGGCAACGGAAGCCGTCAACGCGCAGCTCGAGAAGCAAGCGCAGCAGATCCAGGTCAAGGACAAGAAGCAGGTCGAGCAGATCGCAACGATTTCCGCGAACAACGACCCGAAGGTGGGCAAGACACTCACCGACGCCATCACTCGGGTGGGAGCAGACGGCGTCCTCACCATCGAGGAGGGTAAGAGCCTCGAGACCACGGTCGAGGTCGTGGTGGGCATGCAGTTTGATCGCGGCTTCCTGTCGAGCCACTTCGTGACGGACGCCGAGCGTCTCGAAACTGTCTTCGAGCGCCCCTACATCTTGATCCATCAGGAAAAGATCAGTTCCGCACGTTCGCTCGTGCCGGTACTGGAAGCTGTTTCGCAGAGTGGTCGTCCCTTGCTGATCATTGCCGAGGACATCGAGGGCGAAGCCCTTGCGACACTCGTGGTGAACAAGCTGCGCGGCATCCTCAACGTCTGCGCTGTGAAAGCTCCCGGCTACGGCGATCGTCGCAAGGCCATGATGCAAGACCTGGCCATCCTCACAGGAGCCACGGTCATCGCGCCTGACGCAGACCTGGACCTGGAACGGGCCACGAATGCCCATCTCGGGTCGGCCCGCAAGGTCGTCATCAACAGCGACACGACCACCGTGGTCAAAGGCGCTGGCAAGACCTCGGAGGTGACCGGCCGCACGGCACAAATCCGGCGTGAAATCGAAAACACGACCAGCGACTACGATCGCGAAAAACTGCAGGAGCGCCTTGCCAAGCTGGCCGGCGGCATTGCAGAAGTTCGTGTGGGTGCCGCGAGCGAAGTCGAACTCAAGCAGCGCAAGGCGCTGTTCGAAGACGCACAGCACGCGACCCAGGCGGCCCTTGCCGAGGGCGTCCTGCCCGGTGGTGGCGTTGCTCTGCTGAGGGCTTCGTCTGTCATCGACAAGCTCAAGTTGAAGGGTGACGAAGCTTTGGGTGCGCAGACGGTGCGCAAGGCTCTCGAACTCCCGCTTCGCACCATTGCTCGCAATGCGGGCTTCGAGCCCGGCATCGTCGTGAAGCACGTGCTGGCCGGCAAAGCCGGTTCAGGCTTCGATGCCTTCAAGGGCGATTACGTCGACATGTTCGACGCAGGCATTCTTGATCCAGCAAAGGTCGTGCGCACCGCACTTCAAAATGCGTCCAGCGTGGCGACCATGCTGCTCTCGACGGACTGTCTCATTGCAGACATCCCCTCGGCCCCCGAGGAACAAGCCGGTCACGACCATGGCGGCGGCGGCATGGACATGGGTGGTATGGGTGGCATGGGTGGCATGGGCGGCATGGGCGGCATGGGCGGCATGGGCGGCATGGGCGGTATGGGCGGCATGGGCGGCATGGGCTTCTAACCTCCAGCGCTGCGCTCTTCAGACCCAGACCATCGAACACACACAGACAGACACAGGAACCAGGAACAGAGCTCTCTCATGACCACCATCAAACCTCTCGACGACCGCGTCGTGATCCATGTCCTTGACGCCGAGGAAGTGACCGCCGGCGGCATCGTCCTTCCTGAATCTGCGAAGGAAAAGCCTCAGCGCGGCCGCATCACGGCCACCGGCAAGGGGCGAACCCTCAAAAACGGCAAGCACGCTCCTATGAGCGTCAAGAAAGGCGATGAAGTCATTTTTGGCCGCTATGCCGGCACCGACGTCACGGTGAGTGACGTCGAATACAAAATCATGCGTGAGAACGAGATTCTCGCGCGCTGCGACTAACACCCGTCCGAACGACACACAGAAAAGAGCCGAACAGACATGGCCAAGCAGCTGCTCTTCGACGACGACGCTCGTCGAAAGATTCTCTCAGGCGTCCAAAAACTCGCGCGCACCGTCAAGGTGACGCTCGGACCTTCGGGACGAAACGTCATCCTCAAGCGCTCCTTTGGTGGCCCCCACGTCACCAAGGACGGCGTCACCATTGCGAAAGAGATCGAGCTCCAAGATCCCTTCGAGAACATGGGTGCGAAGCTCGTCAATGAAGTCGCCAACAAGACCAATGACGTCGCCGGTGACGGCACGACAACGGCGACAATACTGGCTGAAGCGATCTTCACCGAAGGTCTCAAGTTCGTAGCGGCCGGCGTGAACCCGATGGACCTCAAAAAGGGTATCGACGCGACCATCGCTGCAGCTTGCGATGAGATCACGGCGCGAAGCCGCAAGGTCAAGGACAGCAAGCAAGTCGCTCATGTCGGCTCTGTTTCTGCCAACAACGACCCTGCCATCGGCAAGCTCTTGGCGGATGCCATGGAGCGCGTAGGTGACGATGGCGTGGTCACCATCGAAGAGTCCAACACGGCAGACACGTGGCTGGAGTCGGTGGATGGGCTGCAGTTCGACAAGGGCTACCTATCGCCTTACTTCATCACTGATCCGGGCACGATGACCTGTGTGCTCGAGAAGCCCCTCATCCTCATTCACGAGAAGAAGATCTCCAACCTTCGCTCGATGCTTCCGCTTCTCGAGAAGGTCGCTCAGAGTAGCCGTCCGCTGCTGGTCATCGCCGAAGATGTAGAGAACGAGGCTCTCGCAGCACTCGTTGTCAATCGGCTTCGTGGCCGCCTCGCGATCTGCGCTGTGAAGGCGCCAGGCTTCGGAGACCGTCGCAAGCAGTACCTCGATGACATCGGCATTCTGACGGGCGGCAAAGCCGTGACGGAAGAAACGGGCGTCACGCTAGAGAACGTGGAGCTCGATGCCCTTGGCACCGCCAAGAAGATCATCATCGACAAGGACAGCACAACGATCGTCGAGGGTGCGGGCAAAAAGTCTGCCGTCAAGGAACGTTGCAAGCAGATCCGCGCTCAAATCGAACAAGCCTCTTCTGATTACGACAAAGAGAAGCTGCAAGAACGTCTGGCCAAGCTGACCGGAGGCGTTGCCGTCGTCCATGTCGGCGCGGACACCGAGACAGCGCTCAAAGAGAAGAAAGACCGCATCGAGGACGCGCTCAATGCAACTCGCGCTGCCATCGAAGAGGGCATTGTGCCAGGTGGTGGCATCGCGCTCGTCCGTGCGCTTTCCGTGACCGAGAGCCTGCGCCTTCCCGGCGACCAGAAGTTTGGTCGTGATGTCGTGGCGCGTGCCATGCAGGCACCTCTTCGTCAGATCGCCGAGAATGCCGGCCTGGATGGCAACGTCATCCTTGAAGAGACCCTGGAGAAGAAGGGCAACCAGGGTCTCAACGTGGCAACCGGTACGTGGGGCAACATGCTTGAAATGGGCATCATCGACCCTGCCAAGGTTGTCCGTTCAGCGCTCCAGAATGCTGGCAGTGTGGTCGGCCTCATGCTCACGACCGAGACCGTCGTCACCGAGCTCAAGAGCAAGGAGCACGAAGTCGCCGGCGCGATGACCTGACAGCATGGCGGCAACCCGGGACTACTACGAAACCCTAGCTGTTCCTCGGGACATCTCGGAAGCGGACCTCAAGAAGGCCTACCGTAAGCTCGCGCTCAAATTTCACCCTGACAGGAACAAGGGAGACGAGTCGGCGGCGGAGCGCTTCAAGGAAGTCTCCGAGGCGTACGAAGTGCTCTCGGATCCCGAGAAGCGAAAGGTCTACGACCAGTACGGTCATGACGGACTTCGAGGGCAGGGCTTCGGCGGCGCCAGCAGCCAGCACGCCCGAGACATCTTCGAGTCGTTCTTCGGAGGAGGAGGCGGCGGTGGTGGTGGTGGCCTCGACTCCATGTTCGAGGGTCTCTTTGGCGGAGGAGGGGGACGTCGGCCCTCTGGTCCGCGACGCGGCACCCATCTGCGCGTCGTGGTTCACGTCACGCTCAAGGAAGCATTCAGCGGCACCACCAAAACCCTGACCATCCAACGCAATGACCCCTGCGAACCCTGCAAGGGATCCGGCGCCGCTGCCGGCACCAAAGCGGAAACCTGCTCGACTTGCCACGGACACGGACAAGTTCAACGACAGCAGGGCATGTTCATGATGCAAACTCCTTGCCCGAAGTGTCGCGGCGAAGGAACCGTCATCAAGACCCCGTGCACCACATGCCACGGCCAGGGCGTGACCACCAACGATGCTGACATTGAGATTCGCATCCCGGCGGGAATCGAAACCGGCCAACAGCTCAGACTGGCCAATGAGGGTGAACCCGGCGATCGCGGAGGACCTCGTGGCGACCTCTATTGCATCGTCCAGGTCAAAGAGCACTCCTTCTTCGGCCGTGAGGAAGACAACCTGACGTGTGAGATCCCGGTCACCTACTCACAACTCACGCTTGGTGGCGAAGTCGACATTCCCACCCTTGAAGGCACCAAAACACTCAAGATCGCCAGTGGCACCCAGAGCGGCCGAGTGCTGCGCATGCGCGGACAAGGCATGCCTTCGGTTCGTGGGTTCTCGAACGGCGATCTTCTCGTGCGCGTGCAGCTTGCGACACCCAAGAAGCTGGGTGCGCGAGAGAAGGAACTGCTTGAGGAGTTGCGTGAGATCGAAGGGGCGACCCCATCCTCCGCGCAGAAGTCATTTTTCGACAAAGTGAAAGATCTCTTCGATTGACCGGTAGTCGAATCCAGTGAAACGCAGATTCATGAAGAACACAGAGAAAACCAAGCCGGCTGAAAACGAGACTCCCGAGAACGCCCCCCAGGCCGGCGCCACGCCAAGCGACGAGGCCGGCGGCGAAACGAACGACGCCCCAGAGGTCAAAGCTCCGGAGCCCGAACTCACGCTCGACGAGCAACTCGCCGAGATGACAGATCGCTGGAAACGTGCTCGGGCAGACACAGAAAACGTCCGGCGCCGAGCCCGTCTTGATGTCGAAGAAGCTCGCAAGCACGGCGTCGCAGGTCTGATCCTCTCCTTGCTCCCTGTGCTGGATTCGCTTCAGCGCGCCCTCGCCACCAAGCCTGGGCCTGATGGAGAATCAAAGATCGAAGAGGCCAGTAAAATGGTCTGGGAAGGTCTCGAACTCACCGAGCAGATGCTGCTGGGCACTTTGTCTGCACACGGCATCACGCCCATTGATGCGAGCGCAGGAACGCCTTTTGACCCGACCGCGCATCAGGCCCTCCTCGAGCAGCCCACGGACGAGCAGGAGCCTGGGACCATCGTGATGGAACTCGTTCGAGGCTATCGCCTCCATGATCGACTTCTGCGCGAGGCCCAGGTCACCGTCGCCACGCAGTTGGCCGAGTCCGAAGAAAAAGACGCCGCCGGGCAGGAAAACCCTGGGCCAACATGCGAGAAGGACGCTCCCGATGCCGACGTATGACTACGTCTGCAAGTTTTGCGAGCACGCATTCGAACACTTCCAGGGCATTCATGACGCCCACCTGAAGAAGTGCCCTGAATGCAGCAGGCGAGGGCTTGAACGGCAATTCGGCACGGGCGCCGGCATCGTTTTCAAGGGTTCGGGTTTCTACGAGACGGACTACAAGCAAAAAGACAAGCCCTCCAAGAAAGAGACGTCTGGGTCCGGCGATGCGAGGAAAAATTCATCCGGGGACAAGCCAGCGGGCAAGGCAGCCGATAAACCTTCCGGTGTCGATAAGAAACCGTCTTCTCCGAAGTCCGACGACTGACCTGCCGGTCAGCTCCCTCGCCCAAACTGCCCGACTGGTCGCCAAATCTTCAGGATGTCCTATAACTGTTGTGTAGGAGGCCGGTTGAAGTCCGGCGAGCTATGACATCTGAACGATCCCCCAAAACCGAGCGCGAGAGCGCAAACATCCTCCACCTGGCCCAGGATCTCGCCCTGGAGCGCCAGGAGTGGCGGAGTCGACCCACCGAAGTGGAGTTCGGCTTCAACAACCACTGCAATCTTTTGTGCGTCATGTGCCACCAAGCAGACGGCATTCCCGAGAAGCGGATGCCTGTCGAAGATGCCCGCGAGACGCTCGGACAGATCTTGCCTTACGCGCTGCACCTGACTCCATCCGATGCTTCTGAGCCCATGATGAACGATCTCGACGAGATCATCCGTCTGTGCGAGGAATACGACGTCCTCTTGTCGATGTACTGCAACGCCACCCTGCTGGGCAAAGCTCGATTCGAGAAGATCGCTCGGTGGACACACCGCATCTGGTTCTCAATTGACTCTCCGCAGAAAGAGATGTTTGAGCAGCTGCGAGTGAACTCGAATTTCGAAAAGGTTGTCGAGAACATTCGCGAGGTCATGCCCCTGGCGCATGAGCATCAGATTGAGATTGGCTTCAATGCCGTTGTCATGGCGCCGAACTGGCACCACATGCCTGACCTGGTTGACTTCATTGCCGACCTCGGTGGCGAAACACTCGCCATGCAGGAGTTGCTTCCCAACTCGACGGGCTACGACGAACTGTCGCTTGAGGGGCGCGTCTCAGAAGAAGAGTTCGCAGGCATGGTTGCCGAGGTCAAAAAACGTGCGGAAGCCCGCAACATAGACCTCACTCTCCAGCTTCACCCGCCACACGGCGGCCAGAGCGGGTCAGCTCAAGAAAACCGCCCCACAAAGGCCCCGCTCACCACCGTTCGCGAAGTTCATATGGAAAGCCTTGGCCCCATGGCCCCCGGCTTTTGCGGGATGGCCATGAACTACCTGAAGGTGACGCCGGATGGAAAGGTCTATCCCTGCTGTCGCGGCCCTGAAGAACTCGAGATGGGCAATGTGCTCGAAAAGCCCTTCGAGGAGATCTGGAACGGGCCTCAGTACAAAGAGTTTCGGCGCAAGATGTTCTCGGGCGAGTATCCTGATGTGTGCGCCAGTTGCTTGGTGCTCACAGGAACACCGTGGTTCAAGGACCGCAACAAAAGCAACGGCTGACTAGCCTTCTGTCACGAGGTTCACTTCGCGAACCTCTCCGACCGCGAGCGTCACGACCTGAGACACCACAGGGTCGCTCCCGAAGCCACTGCCCATCACTTCAAGGGTGTAGTCGCCTGCATCAAGGCCTTCGAACGTGAATCGGCCGTTCCTGGCCATGGACATGTCTCGAGAACCGTTTGAAGTGAGTGACACGGGAGCACCATCGAGTGGCTGCCCCGACTCCCCCGAAGTCACAACGCCCATGAGAGTGGCACCGCGCTGCACTTCGATCACCACGTCGTCCACACTCCGCCCCTCTTCAACCGAGATCGGGCCATATTCGCCATTCACGTAGGCACCCCCGAGTGTATCGAGGGAATACTCCCCAGGCTTCAGAAAGCGCACCAAGAATTCACCGTTGTCATCTGTCTTGACCTTGGACTGTGCACCACCTCCGACATCCATGGACATGCCGCTGCCGCCACCTCCACGGACCTCGGTGACGATCTCAAAGCTGAACTGAGATTGCATTTGTCCCAGAAGGCCCGGCTCTTGAACCGGACTCAGAACGATCGTCACATCCCGTGCACCGACCCCGGACTCAGCGTCCACGACACGCCCAGCCAATGTGGCGCCGCCAAACACCAGGTCGGCCTTGGCCGTCTGCCCCTCCTCGAGAGTCACCGAAATCGTTTCTTCCATGGCAGCGCCGGGCACAACGGCGGACACCTCGTACTCGCCGGCCTCAACGTTCTCGAACAGGTAGCGCCCGTAACGGTCTGTCTCGGCTCGCTGCCCCCCGAAAGGCATAAAGGAGTCTTTCGTGTTCAAGGAAACCTGAACGGCTTCAACCGGTTCCCCCGCGGCTACAACACGCCCCTCCAGGGCCGCCATGGGAGATTGCACAATGTTGACGACAACCTCTTCGCCCGCCACCACCGTGGCAAGCTGAGCATCGCCCTCGTCATTACTGTCGGAAGGATTCTCGCTGATGAAGGCCATCGCACGGCCAAAGCTCATCCCCCGCTGAGTGGCGAGTTCAACCTCGTAGAGACCGGGACTCAGTGAGCGCACCTCGTAGCTCCCATCCACTTCGGTCCTCACACGATTGGTCCCACCCGAGCCTCCCCCACCGAACATCGCCGCCACCTGGCTGGCGATCTCATCCTCTAGGCCCTGCGTGCCAGACGCACGTTGTGGACGCACGACCACACTGACGTTGGCGAGGGGCGTGCCATCTTCCAGAGTCACATGGCCCAGAATGGCTCCGCCGACAGCCAGCAAGAGAGTCACATCTCGCTGCGACTGCCCCTCTTCAACGGCAAGAATCTGCGGCTCCGACTCCACAAAATCATCGGCACGCGCCGTGATCTCCCACTCTCCCGCTGGAACGCCACGAATTTCGAACTGCCCCAGATCGTCGGTGACGGTACGCCTGGACTCTTCCATCAGGTCTTCCGAATCGCCACCACCACCAAAGTTCCTGGAGAAATTGCGGCGGATCTCCATGTTGCCCGACATGCCGCCCTGCTCGGGCGGCACAAATTCCTCGATACGCACCCGTGCGTCAGCAATCCCCTTCCCCGCGGCATCTCGCACCATCCCCGCGATGATGGATTCGGGAACAAGGCGCACTTGCATGCGCTCTTGACCGCCATTCGTGACGGCAACCCCCTCGACCTCCAACGTCGCGTACCCAGGTGCAGCAATCACAAGTTGCGTACCGGACGGGCCAGCTCCAAAGACCGAGTACTCACCGGGAACTTCTTCCGATTCGATCACCTCGAGACTGTCCTGGTTGGTGCCTCCCCACCTCCTGTTTCGGCTTTGAGCCGACGCCACCAACTCCGCCCCCTGAATCGGAGTGCCGTCGGAGGCGCATCGCAAGGCCACGATGATTTCGCCCAGTGGCTCGAGCCTCACCGACAGATCCCGCGTCCCTGTGGACACATTTTCCGTCGAGGCTCGGGCGAAACCTGGGGCATTCACATGCACCGTGTATTGACCGGCACCTAAGCCAACCATTTCAAAGTAACCGTCTGCATCCGTCTCGACCCGCATCCGCATCTCGCGGCCGATCTGCTGCCGCGGCATGTCTTCCATTCTGCGGACAACGATGCGCGCCATGCTGCTGACATTGACGGAAGCCTCCACGACCGGGTTGCCCTCTGGATCGACAACAAAGCCCGCAATCATTTCGCCGGGGAGGAGAACAAGATCTCCAACATCCAGATTGCCTGTGGGTTCGAGATTCAGGTCTTCCTGAAACCCCATCTGAAAACCATCGGCTTCTGCGCTCAGCTCGGTTCGTCCCGCCGGCAGCCCCGTGATAAGAAAGCGCCCGTCCGACCCTGTCACCGACTGGCTGTATTCCTCAGTCACACGCCCGGAAAGAAAACGAAACATCCGCTGTCCACCGCGGCCGCCCTCGTCATCACGATGCTCTCCGGCCACCGCAGCGCCGGAAATCGCGCGACCAGATTCGTCAACCACTCGCCCTGACACCTGCGCCCCGGGCTGCATGGTGAGAAGCCCCAGGTCGATGGAACCCTCTTCGAGTTCGGGCAACTGCTTGACCAACGTCGCAAAGGCTCCATGAACTGCTGCGAGTTGCGCATTGCCGCGAAGGAAATCTGGCAAATCCTCGTCACGACCGTCGCCTTCACCGGTGATCGCCACGGTCAGCTCAAACATGCCCCGGGAATCTGTGCGAACCTCTGGGTTCATCGCCAACCCGCCTTCGGATTCCTCCCGCGAGGAGAAGAAGCTCGGCCTGTCACCGGAATGAAAGACGATTCGAGCGCCTTCGATCGCTCTTCCACTGGAATCGACGACCGTGCCAGTCAGGGTGCACTCGGTAGAATCGACCAACTGAGCGCCACTCTCAGAGTCGACAACATCCGGATCCGCCACAGCAGCTGTCAGGGATTCGGGGCTGCTCGGAACCAAAGAAGTCGCCTCCACGGCGGCCCCCTTCGGCAAAGCCATCTCGGCGCCTGCGGACTCTTCGCTCCCGCTCATGACCCGAGCGGCCTGCGAAGCAGTATCAGAACCAGACCCGGCGTCGACCAGCCACAAGGCCCCCCCCAGGACAACCACAACAGCCCCCAGGGCCAGACCCCACTTCAACCATGAACTCACAGTACGACCCTCCTTGACCGATGCGCGAGCCTTCGCCGTGTCTCTGCAAGTGGCTCAACCTTGCTTGGACTTGGACTTGGACTTGGACTTGGGCTGGGGCTGGGGTGCATCGCGACACACTCGCTCAGCCCCACGCGAATCATACGGAGATTGGCTTCCACCGTGAGTTCCATTTGGAGACGAATTATGAATCCGTGATTTTGGAAGAATTCGCCTCTCCAGGGCTTAATTCACCGCACTCAACGCCGGGCTCCGAATCGACTCAGGCGGCGCGACCACACTCCCCGTGTGCGGTACCATGCCCAGGCATTTCAAACCCTCAGATAGATGTCATGTCGATTCGAAGTGAGCTGACCATGAATCAGATCCCACGCACTCTGGCTTTGCTCACCCTGGGCGCCCTGCTGTGCCCACCGGCGGCTGCTTTCGACAAGGTCCTTCTCAAGGACGGCCGCATCATCGAAGGCAAATTGCTCGAATCGGAAGATGCAGGATTCGTCCGCATTCGCCTTGCCGGGGTCGACATCCCTATTCACGAGGACCTCGTCAGCAAAACGTATGTCGAAGACCTCGACGACTACGTTCCGCAGAACCAAAAGGAAGAGCAGTACCTGAAGAAAGGCTGGGTTCTCTTCGAAGGTCGTTGGATGAGCCGAACCCGTCGCGAGTCAGAGCTCAAGAAGCGCAAGAACGCAGACAAAGAGATCATCGACAAGCTGCGTCGCGAACAGAAGTGGAGCAACGCCAAAGAACTCGAGACGACGCACTTCGAAATCATGTCGAACTGCCCTCAAGAAATTCTCGATGACTACGTCGACAGGCTTGAGGGGTACTACAAAAACTTTCTCGCGCATTGGTCCATCAAGCTCGCACCGAGCCTCCGCAAAGAGAAGCGGAAGTTCTTCCTCTACCGCAACTACGAAGATTTCCTTTCCATCACCCAGCAAAGCCGAGGCGTCCAAGGCTTCTTCAACTGGGTCCTCGGCGAGTTGCACCTGTATCACAGCGACTCGAATCCCGAATACACCATCGCGGTGCTCTACCACGAGGGCAATCACCTCCTCACCCATCTGATCGATCCGAAATACAGGTATCCGATGTGGATGAACGAAGGCATGGCCGAGTACTACGGCAGCGCCAAGGTCGACGAAAACGGCGAGTTCCTCGTTGGCGGATTGCAGTACGGCCGCATGGCAGCTATGCGCACAGATGCCGAGAAAGGCAACCAAATACCTTTGATGGAAGTGCTGACTGCCGAGGGGAGCCAATACACAGCTCGCCATTACGCGTACGGCTGGTCGTTCGTCCACTTCCTCATGCAAACAGAGGAATACGCCAACACGTTTCAGAAGTTCTTTGCCAAGCTCCCAAAGAATCGAGATGTCGAAGTCAAAAACAACTCGGGTGCGACGAATATTGCGGGCAAAGAATACTCCATCGTCGTGACCGAGCCCGACATCTACAGCGTGATCGAATCGCTCGAAAAGCAACTCGGCAAGTCTGTCGATGAACTGGAGGCCGAATGGCTCGAGTTTCAAACCCAGGCCTACGATGACCTGACCGGGCCGGCCTACTACCATGCCGCTCGACTCGCCTCGCGCTCCGGCGAAGTCAGTCCAGAGTCTGTTGCCGCGGCCCTCGACTACTACGCAAAGGCAGTCGCACTGGATATCCAGATTGCCGAGTGCTACCGGGAATACGCCGCCATGCTTCGCGAGGGTGGCCTCTCATTCCTGCAGGTCCGCGAGCCTGATATCCCGCTTGCCTGGGACATGATTCAGAAGGCCATCGAGCTCGACCCCATCGAAGCGGCCAACTATGTCGAGAGTGGGCGTATCCTTCTCGAAAACAGCCCGGTCCAGAACCTCGACCAAGCACTCGCCATGGTTGAGACGGCCCAGGCTCTTGCCCCCCGCGATTTCATGGTCAAGGCCTCCATCGACCTGCTGATGGCCTTGATTGAACCGGCTCGCGAATCCAAGCGATTGGCCGAGGAAGAGGCGGCACTCCGTGCCGAATTGGACGAACGCGTCTGGATCGTCCAGCCCGCCTACACCGAAGGCGAGGAAGTCCCGGAGCAGATCTCTGAGCTGTCCACCGTGGATGTCCAGGAACTCATCGCGGCCAGCGTGATCCAATCTGGTGACTGGATCTTTCAAACCTTCCGATACGTGGACCCGGGCACCGGCGACCTCAGGGAGCCCGAAGATCCGTGGGACAAAGAATGGGTTCTGGTGTCCACTGTCCCAGACTTCGAGGAAGCCCTCGCGGCCGTCGAAGACTAGCCACCGACCCTGACAACAAGCGGGATCCCCTGCGAACCCACCACGGAGCTGCGAGCGTGGGTGCTTGATTGCTTGTAGGCAGCCCCGCAGCCGGATACCTTCGACGCCATGCACGCTCCGGTGTCCAACCCTTCCAGACCCTTGACCAGTTTCCTGAAGTCTTGCGGATGCACCACGCTTCTTGCACTGGTGCTGGTCGGCTGCTCGGCGCCCATTCCCTCGCATATGACCAGGCTCTGGGCTGTCGGCAACAACGAGGAACCTTTTCTCGGACTCTCGACCGAAGAAGGCGTGGTTGTTCTCAGCCCCTCCCACTTCGAAGTGGGAGACCTTTTCAACATTCAGTTTCCAATCGGCAACTCAGGCGTGGTCGACCTCGGCAAACTCGACCACCTCAACGAAGACCTGGCCGTGATTCGCCCACTGACCGCTCGCCTCCTTCAGGGGCGGACAGCCACCTCTCCTCCGCTCCCCTACGAAACGATCTACCTCGCACGCCGTGACGAGCAAGACAAACCCTACATGGACCCCGTCACACTCTGGCATGAGGGCATTTACGGGGACTACATCACCGTCCAGGGAGTCGAAGACCCGGCCACCTTCTCAAGAGATCAGGCAGGCAGTGGTCTCTACGTGCACCGCAAGAAGCAATGGCAAATCGTCGGCATGCTCGGAGGCATTACTGCGAGCTTGAGTGGAGCGCCCGCAAGCGAAGCGGGGCTCGGCTACATCGGACTACTCGAAATGGTTCGTGTGCTGCCCGACCAAATCGACTACTTCCAACGCGACATCAAGCCCCTGCGTCCCGACTTTGAATACGGAGTTCCTCTCCAGGCGAGCGACATCATTATCCTGGAAGCAGATGGCCTGGACGATCAGAACAACCCGGACGGTCCGTGAACAGCCGCTCGGGACTTGACCCGATCTCTCGCCTCATCGCGCTCGCCATCACGGGCGCATTCTTCTTCGACGCGACGGCGCGATCGATCAGCCAGCCAGGTCTCTCGACCTTTGGCCGGCCACCGGAGTTGGCAATACTCTGGGCAACCCTGGGGCTTCTGGCGCTTCTCCTCGTCGGGGGAGCCAAGGAGCGCCTGGTATGCGCTCGCCGACTGACCCTCTTGGTCTTGCTTGTCTGCCTGTTCAGCGGCCAGGCGATTCATGCAGCTCCCGAGCTTTCGCTTGCGCTCACAGGTGCAACGCTCTTCGTAGCAGCTCCCCTCTTGCGCCCTCGGCTGCTTGCTGCAGCCGTGCTCGCCCTGCTCGTCTGCTCTCTGCCGTCCATCCTGGCAACGCCCTACCCTCAGGGTGCTGTCTCCTGGCTGACCGCGCTTCTTCCACCCGCCTCTCTCGCCGTTCTGCTGCCGTCTCTCTTCCCGGGCCAGCACATTCGTAAGCCCGCCATCGTCTTCGTTGCAGGAACGGCTCTCCTTTCACTCGCTGCGCTGAGTAGTTACGCGACCCTGGCTCAAGGCATCCATCTACCCATCAGTTCGTTACTGAGCACGCGCTTACGCCCCATGGGCATGCACCCGAATCTGGCAGTCCCCCAGTTGCTGACAGCCTTGCTGATCGCCTGCGGCCTGGCGTGGGACTTTGCCTCGACACGCCGTGGTTGGTTTCGAGCGGCCGCCTTGATTCTGGCCGTCACGCTCGCCGCCGTGCAGTCCCGCACAGGGAGCCTGGGAGCCCTCCTTGGCCTGGGAATCTTGGTCGGACGCCGTCTTCCTCTTCGGCCTGCACGGCTGCTTCACCCCATCATCTGTGTCGGCGTCGTCATCGCACTCCTGTTGCCCACGACGGGCCTCGGTCGCGGAAGCATCGAACATGCGTCAACCGACAGGATGCAGAAGGCGGTCAGCTTTCGTTCGGCCATGTGGCAAATAGGACGCGAAACGTTTCACCAAGCGCCCTGGTACGGATTCGGCCCGGAATCGACCTACAAGCAATCCGAATTTGCGCAACCGTCTCGCTACGACGGGCTGCCAAAAGACGACCATCCACACAACATCGTGCTCGCCGTTGGCAGCGCGCTCGGTTGGCCAGGGCTCCTGGGCCTCGCAGCTCTTCTTGCTTTGAGCCTGCGCCGAACGCGCAACCCGGGCTTGCTGTCCGATGCCGCTTCGGCCGCGCTCCTCGTGACGTGGGCGAGTCATTCGGTGGACATGGGCGGGGCGACGAGCACTTTGTACCCGTCGCTTGTGTTCCTGCTCCTTGGACTCAAGCACGCTGCGGATCAGACAGGTGAGGAAACAAACGCGAAGGCCACCTCACTGGCTGCAGGACCCATCCTCCTCGGACTTGCGCTCATTCTTGCCGGCGGGTCTGGATGGGCTGGCCGATTGCACACCGAGTCGGTCACGAAATCGGTCAGGCTGCGACATGGGGAAGCGCCCCATCCCACAGCCGCCTCCCTGCCTTTCGATCTGGCGACAAGGCTCCAGCAGAAGTTGGCCACGGCGGGGCGGCTGCGCCCATTCGATCCAGACGTCGCTCTTATTCAGGCCCGGGTCGCCGAACGATCTGAGGATTCGACTCAGCAAGTCGACTTCTTGAGAGAAGCGCTTCGGTTGCATCCCGAATCGGCGCGCATCATGCACGAGTTAGCCGTCCAACTCGCACGCCAGCAGCCCCGTGACCCGGAAGTCCTCCAGTTGCTTGAAGGATCCGTGCAGCGTGATGCGCTGGGGCCCTCTTCCTCAGATGTGCTTGTCGACCTTGCCATCATTTACGGAGGCCATGGCGATTCGGAACAAGCGCTCTCTGCATTGGTCGCGGCACTCACCCTGAACCCTTCCGCGATTCAACGAGTTCCCTGGGAGCCACAAACCGAACGGTTGACTCTCGGCTGGGCCGGCTCAGAAGGAGTCCGGATCCCTTTGTCTCGAGTTCTTCTGGCAATCGCCCGGGAGCGCGTTGACCGTGGCGAATCGGATCCGGCGACCCACACACGCATGCAAATGCGCGAGATCGAAATTTATGCAGCTCTCGGTGACTATCAACGGGCAGATGAAATCAGTCGGCGCATTCTCCCGAACAATCACGTCTACCGACACTCTCAGCTCGGGTCGTCTGCACTGCAGCGAGGAGACTATGACCTTGCGCTCGAAGAATTCTCGCAGGTCGACATGAGTCTTTACTTTGCGGTGCGCGTGAATGGCCTGGTGGCCATGTCTGAAGCCTCTGACCTCGATCCAGAGACCTTTGCGGAGCTGTCAACGCAACTCGAATCCCATCTCCCAGACGTCCTCTTCGAGGCGGCGACCCTTCGCCGCATCTTGCGCGCACGACAACGCGTGGCAGAACGACTGCTGAACCCGGAAGAGGCGCTTGGCTGGTCGGATGCCCTGGAATACGCCTCTCGCTGAATCGTCTCGGACCGACCGATCAGTTCACTCTTCGATCGCGGCTCGCGCTTCAGCTTCAAAGCGATTGACTCCGCCACGGTCGAGTTGTCTCTGCAACGCGTGCCTCGCAGCCGGCGGATCCTGATCGAACTCGAGTAGAGCGAGCAGCGTTGCTGCCTCTGCATCGTTCGACTCGTGCTCGGCCGCCTGTCTCGCCACAGACTGCGCGGCAGCGACGAGGCCGGCCCGCCGCAGCATCATGGCCGCGGCAATCTCTGTCGTCGGTCGCGAAGATCTGGTCAGGCCAAGCAACGAGTCCGGCGGTGGCGTTTCGGGCAAATCGCCGGATGCCAGTTCTTGACCGGATCGCAGCCGCCACTCGATCTTGTGAGTTGCAAGCCAGTCAGCGTCCACGCTGTCTGCCTGCACGAAGACCGCCTCCTCGACACCTAACTGGACCAGCTTCCAGTCTTCTCGTCGCACCAGGCGGGCTGCCAGCATGCAGTCCATCGGAAGCAGTGCTGCGTTCAACGCGTAACGTTCTGAAAGCCGGTCGAAGGCGATGGGATCTGTCATCGAGACAGCCTCCATGACCTCCATGAAGTACTCGGTGGGATAGCCATGCGTGTTGCCGTTCGTGGAGGCAACTTGAGCAGGCCATAAACGCCCCGTGAAGGTGCTCCCGTATCGGAAGGCCGTAAAGACACGGTGCTCGGGCAGTTCCGTTTCGATGAAATCGATGCCGCGGTCTGCGTACACCAGGCGAGAAACTCCGCCTCCCCATCTTCGGCTCAGCCCGTCGTGAACCGACGTGTGATCCGTGATTTCTCCATATCCAACAAGCATGGCGAGCGCCATGGGAGCAATCAGCCCTGGGATTCGTGGCCCGAGGCGAGCCGTGAACGCTGCCGAAGCCAGGGGAGCTGCCACCACCACAAACGGAGCCATGCTTCGCCGCAGTGTGGGGCTCATGCAAGCAAACAAGCCAACGAGAGTGATTGCAGGCAAGAGAACATCGTCCAACTGGTGCGGAGTTGCAGACTCCGCAGAGCCCTGGACCTTCCTGGCGCGACTCGCCCACCACTCCCAGAGCAGGACAGCAATGCTGAAGCCGCCCAGGATGAAGAAGGCCAGCCGGTCATAAGGCTGCCTCGGGTCGGCGGCAAAGGTCGGCATGAACTCATCGATGCTGGTTCGATAAAATTCGAGGTGTGCATTCAAGTCCACGAGGATGGCGACCGGATGCCAGAAGCCGTCGACACCAGCGGGGTTGACGAAGGACACGGCCAACATGGCAACGGCGAGCCATGCGAAACGTATTCCTGTCTGGCGGCCGGCTGCACCGCGCAGCAAGTGCCCCAAGGCGACGGCTCCAACGGCCAGATAACCGAGCAAGAAGTAACCGTGAAGGTTGGCCCAGAGAAGTTGCAGTAAAACGAGCCACCAAGCGCGGCGCCCATCGGGCCGAGCCGCCAAGATGACGTAAACCACAAGAGCCAGGAGCAACAGGCTCACGAGCCCTGGCCGAAAGAGGAAGCGTGACCGCATGGCCACCATCCCCAGCACAAGAAAGAGCATGGCCGAGCCTGGCGATGCACCAAGCCTGCGTGCCGTGAGCCAGAGCAACAAGAACAAGCCAACGATCAGCGAGATGCGCACCAGCACGACAGCACTCGGCCCCACCCCATCCCAAAGGGCGTGGGTCAAAACTTGAAAGCCCCACTTGTCGTGCACTGACGGATAGTCCGCGTGCAAGTCCGACATGACATTGACGAGCGGCACCTCACCGTGCTCAACGATCCACTCACCGGTCCGCGCATGCAGCCCCAGATCGAGGTTGTGTATGCGAAACGCACCGGCCAAGACCGCCAACACAAGCAGCGTCGACAATGCCCACCGGGCGTTGTTCCCTTGGCGCGCATCGATATCCATGCCAGAGGATCATAGGCTCGCGGCTGCTCGATCCCAGCAACAGTCCTGCGCCTCAGCCTCCCTGGACGGAAACCCGGACGTTGTAGCGTCCGTACCGGTTCCGCTTGTTTTTGGACTTCACGACAAATCGCCAGGTCCCTGATTCCCCCGCGATCACTTCCGGAAGAAGCGCATTCCTGCGGTAGCCAGAATCGTCATCCTTGGCGACCAATCGGCCGTTCGGATCGTAAAGTGCGAGAAATGGGTCAGCTTGAGTCCCGGCATCACTCGTGCCAGCGGGGTAGCGCGTCTCGATCTGAATGGACTGCCCAACCTGCAGTTCCACCGCATACCAGTCCCGGTCACCTGTACCCGGACCAAACTGAGCCTCGCCCTGTGAATACAGCGTGTGATCTGGGCTCCAGTCTCCAAGCTCTGCCGGCCCGATGGAGACAGCCTCGGCCGGAGTGTCGTCAGGCTCCCAGGCATCCTTCCAGAACTCCATGTCACGATCTTCGAACACGTCAACCAGCCGCGAATACTCAGGCTGTTCGTATTCCTGAAGCCAAGCGTCCCAGGCGTGGTTCACGTTCACATGCCGAGCGCGGCGCATGGGCCCCGTGAACACTTCCCACCAGGCCTGAGTGGGAGAACGCCCATCAACCGAGACATTGCCGACCATCGTGTCATCATCAGTAAAAGAATCGGCGCTCAGGTCGTCGTGATCGAGCAGGTCGTACAACACGCAAGCCACGGCGATTTCATCGCCAGCTCCGATCGATTCTTCGTCAAACGGGGCAGCACTTTCGAGATCCAGATACAACTGGGCTCCACCCATTTGCACCGAGCCCTTTGAGTCCACATACATCGCCGGCATGTTCATGCGGTCGAGAACGATTCCCGCGAACGCCGTCGCCCACCCTTCGCCGAAGGACAGACGCAAATCTTGATCGGAGTCCCCGAAGAAGTGCGGGCCTCCAGGGTTGTCGCTGTCGCTGTAGACGTTGTGCACCATGTGGCCGATTTCATGCAGGATGACGGAATCGTCGTATCCGTCCCCCGTGGCCACCCACGCACGCCTGCCGATTGAAAAGGAACCCATGAAGCTCGGCCAGGTGATGCGCATGGACCGGCTTCGTCGTGACAACCCCACTTCGGGGCTTGTTACGTACTCGAATGCATTCACCGCAAGGTCAAAAACGTTGAAGGGGTTGCCTTCTTTCCCATAAAGAACGCTTTTCAAAACAGTCGTTGCTCCGACGTCAACGTCTTGTCCAACCGGATGGCCGGGAACAGACGGAGCAAACGCTGAATAAACGGTTCGCAGAGGGGTCTCCACACGCAAGCGTGGAAACGTCTTATCGATTTTGGAGCGCGTACGGCTCTCTGCCGAAACGCTTACAAGCAGGTCGACGAACTGGAGCTTCGTGCTGCACTCCACGCTGAACTCGCCAAAATTGTCGGTCATCCCTCGGCCGATCACTTTGCCGCGCGCTTCGTCTCTGACGATGACATCTGCGAAACGAATCGGCAGACGAGGATCCTCACCCGTCCAGCCCTCGAAGTCCCAGGCTTTGTCTTCATACTCGAACTGCCCGCTCACGAGGAACGTTGTGCCGCCCCCCTTGCCGGAAGCAGCAAGAGCTGAAGGCGAGGCCACGTAAAGCACGGCGGCCATGGCGATGAGTTGGCAGAGGAGACCTCGCATGAATCAGCGCCCCTTCCGGTGAGCAACGGGCAAGGCAGCGACACGGCTTCGGCTGCCGGTGTCCGCATCTGAGAAATGGCGGACCTGGAACTCGATTTCTTGCGGTTCGTTGAGGCTCAGCGAAGAGCGGCGCACGATGGCTTGGCTGCCTGCTGAGTTCGGAAGGAAGCCCTGAACATCCAGCACCAACTCACTCAGCACCTTGTCAGGGCCCGCTGTCCGAGTTCTCCCTGATGCGAGCGCGGTTCCGCTCACATCGAGAAGCAGGTCCTGGCGAGTGACGCTGTGCATACGTGGATCGGCACCACCTTCCGTGGGCCCCAGCGCCGTCACACCTTCGGGCAAGATCAGGCTCCAGCGCACTTCTCTGAGTTCAATCGCGGGCTCCACTTCGAGGTGAACCTTCAGCAGGCCGTTGGTTCCAGGAAGCGGGTGGGCATCGAACTGAACAGCGATGGGTGCCTGGGGCTTGCAGGTCCGGCTCTCAAGAGCAAGCAGCCGGCCAGGCGCTGCCCACGAACTGTCGAGGCAGGCCTGATGGCCTTGGTGGCCTGCAGATTCGGGCCCCTGAAGCAGAGCCTCCGCACTCGATCCGGACATCGGCTGCAAGACCCCCCCGAGGCCCATGACCAGGGCGAGGAGGATCGAACAGATCAGAGCGGCGAGGGTGGAGGATCGTTTCATGATGGCAGCACGTCGCTGCCCGGAATCCCCGGACAAGCGCGCGTACTCCCATGAATCGACCGCTTTGTGCCAGTTGCTGTAGGCCTATTTCAGGAAAGGGCCGCCGACTTCCGTCGACGGCCCTTTCTAAGGCTTTTTAGACCTTTTTCAGGGGGTGATCAGCTCCCCGGAACGACCTCGACGTAGTTGGTCTGGGAGGTCTGATAGGTCCCTGTGGCCCCGGGATCGAAGGGCACCAGGACCTGGACGAAGAAAGCCACGCCGCAAAAGACCGGATCGTCGAGTGGAAGCGGCATATCGAGCGTTCCGCTTCCGGGAACCGTCGCCAGGAACAGCCTGTCGGTGGCGGGATACAAGGTTCCGCCATCGAAGGGCGCCGAGATCAGCGAGAAGCCCGCAAAAACATAGGCCTGTGCAAACGGCAGTGCGTTGGTCATCTGCAGTTTGAACGTCGTGCTGGGAATGACGGGCTGACCGATGGCCGAAAGCACAGGTGTTCCCACCTGGCCTGCTTTGCCCACTCCACCCGCAGTGGTGGAGGCTCCACTGCCGCACGGACCTCCTGCAGGATCCACAGTCACCTGCACGATCACTTCATCCGTCGTAGCGCCCAGGTTGTCCGAGACAGTCAACGCGATGTCACAAACGGTGCTCGAAGTCACGGTCGGTGGCACAAAGGTCACCGAGGAACCTGAGCCTGAGATGGTTCCCCCGGAGAGTGACGTCCACGTGTAGGTGAGGGTCTGCCCTCCGTTGGCATCGGAAGCCGAGACCGAGAGCAGTGATGTCTGGTCATCTGGAATCGTGGCCGGCAATGCAGAGGGTCCGGAGTTTATGACCGGCATGAAGTTTTCAAAATCGTAGGTCGCACGCCAGTCGTAGCTTCCGTAGTAACGCATCGACGACGTGGTGCGGAAACGCCAGCGCCAGGTTCCGGTCGACGGCACGGTGAAAGCACTGATCTTCGCGTTGCGCCCCGTGCCACCGCTTTCTGCTGTGGCGTGGTTGGTGACAGACTCATCCCACAGCGACACTTCGGTGTCGCATTGGGTGTCGGCATCCGACACGTTGTTGGGATAGCGCGTCTCGATGGTCACGACCGAGCCTTTCACCAGTTCATCCGAGAACCAGTCGAAATCGCCGCTCCCTGGAGCGGGAGGGCTCGCCGTGGACTTGTAGAGAGTCCGCACCGGACTCCATCCAGCCCCCACAGAGGTTGGAACGGCGTCGTTGAACACGTTGTTCGGCTCATCCGAGTCTTCGTAGAAACGTGCGCGGTGGTCATCGAAGATGTCTTTCATCTCCGTGTACATGCCTCCCGCACCGTGTTCGCTGAACCAACCATCCCAGGCGTGATTGAGAACTAGATTGGGTGCCGTATCCATCGGCCCTTCGAAAGTGTCCCACCAGGCCCTGTGCGTGGTCAGTCCGTTAATCGTGACGGTTGAATCCATATCGTCATCGTCTGTGCCGGAGTTCTGATCGGGACTGTTCTCATCATCCAGGATGTCAAACAACGTGCATGCGACCGAGACTTCATCGGCAGCTCCGAAGGAGTCATTCGCATAGGGCGTGGTCTCTTCCAGGCGCAACCGCAACTGCACGCCACCTGTCTGAGAAGAGGCATTCGCATCCATGTAGTGCGCCGCTCGTCCCAGCACATGAACCATCACCGTGCCGCCGAAGAAGGTGGCATAGCCTTCACCCATCGACAGTCGGGGGTCCTGATCACTGTCCCCGAAGAAATGGCCGCCGCCGGTGTTGTCGCTGTCCGAATACAGGTTCTGCACCACATGTCCCAACTCGTGCAGGATCACGGCATCGTCATATCCATCGTCTGATGACATGGTCAGTGAAGATCCGCTGGCAAATGAGCCGCCGCTTCCAGGCCAGTTCATACGGATGGTGCCCACGGTTGTGTCGTTGACCAGGGGGCCGGTGATGTAGTCGAAGCCACTGACACCCATGTCGAGCATGTTGAAGGGATTGCCTTCATTGGAGCCGGAGAGTGACTTCAGCACAGAGGTGGTTCCCACATCCAGGGAACTGGCCGTGTCATGGCCATTAAAGACCGGGCTGAACGCCGAGTACTCCACATTGCCCGTGGTCGTCACGCGCAAGCGCTGAAAGACAGGATCCAGATTGGTGTCTGCGTTGACGCGCACCACGACATTTATGGTTCCAGTGCCGCTCGCTTCGATGGAGAACTCGCCGCTCTCATCGGTGGAGCCGGTACCGATCACAGCGCCGGTGGCATCGTTCAGGACCGTGACATCAGCATGGCGAATGGGGCGCATGCCATCAGCGCCATTCCAGCCGTTGTAGCTCCAGCCCTTGTCTTCGTATTCGAACATGCCCGTCACGGTGAATGTCTGAGCTGAGGCCAGGCCGGTCAGCAAACAAAGTGCGGCGAAGGTGAGAATGTGCTTATTCATCAGTTCACCGCCCTTCCCGATGCACGGTTGGCAACGCGATCATGGTGGTCAACTCTCCACCGGCCGCTTCGCGAGAAAGCACTGATGGGCCGACCGGGGGAACTTCTCCCCAGCTCAAATGTTTGATCACTTCGAAGGGTTCATCAAAGGTCGCCCCGGTTTCGTCAGAGCCCTCAAACGTGCCGCGCACCGTGAGCGTCGCCTGGCGATAGAACCCATCCACGGGAACCGAGGTCGAGGTCACCCCACGCGTCAACTCGCCCCGCCCTGAGGAAGCTGCGCCCACGCGCAGGCCTTCCAGCAAGACAGCGTCGTTGGGGAGGCGAAGCTCCCAGGTCACGGACTTCATGGTCCTTTGGGGGCGAACGCTCCACTCGAGGTCGACCTGGGAGCCAGATGTTGTCCCGGCTTCGGTCAACTGGACCTCCACGAAAGCTTCTGGCTTGCAGCTCAGGTCAGCATTCGCTGCAGGACGGAGGCGGGAGCCAGAGGCGGCCTCTGGGCAAGTCGAATTGGAGCCTGGCGATGCAGCCATGAGCAGATACACCGCGCCCGAGCACAAGGCGAAAACACACGCACGAAGCATGAGATGTCCTCACAAGGAAGGAAGAGAGGGTTCGACGCCTCAGGATCTCAGATTCCATAGATCGGGGGCTGAGGCCCTGAAGCGCGAGACAGGGGGCGAACCGAAGGGATCGGGTTCAAAAAGTCCGGCCCATGTCTCCTTAACTATACCGCCATGCGTCAAACGTCTCGGCCGGGGCTCGCACTCTTTTCGGAACAAGGCCTCGTTGGGCCGTATTTCTCGCCTATCTCCTGATCGAGCCGTGAAGATGCCAGATCAGGGAAGCGTTCCAGGGGCTGCGACCGGTATCATTCTCAGCCCATGAGGGTCGATCTGGAAAAGTATCGCGAGGCGGGCCGCATCAACGCCGAAGCTCGCCGCCAGGCTCTGGAATCCCTGGCGCCCGGGGTCCGTTATGTGGATGTCCTGGATGCTGCCGAGGCCTACATCCGCTCCCAGGGCGCGGAGTTGGCCTTTCCGGCTCAGGTCTCCGTGAATGAGGTGGCCGCCCACGACTGTTGCGACCTCGACGACCCTCGAGTGTTCGAGGACGGGGATGTCATCAAGCTCGATTTCGGCGTCCATGTGGACGGCTGCATTGCTGATGGAGCGTCGACGCACGAACTCGGAAATCGTCACGGCGATCTACTGGAAGCGTCTCGGCATGCGCTCGAGGCGGCGATCGCACTGGTTCGCCCGAACCGCAAGATCAGGGACATCGCGGCGGCCATCCAGAGCACCATGCGCGAACTCGATTACCAGCCTGTCGCGAATCTGACCGGGCACGGCATTGCGCCTTACACGATTCACTGTTCGCCTGCGATTCCCAACGTTCCGGAAGGAACCAGCGGTGTGCTCAAAGAGGGCATGATGATCTGCATCGAGCCCTTTGCCACGACCGGGCGGGGTTATGTCGAAGAGAAGGGTCGAGCGGAGGTCTTCGGCGCCCGCCGCAAGCTCAAGCCCCCGAAGCACGTGGACTCTGGAGTCATCGACCAGATCATGGCGCGGCGCGGCATGCCCTTTTGCCGCCGAGAACTTGCGCGCGAGCATGGTGTCGAGACCACAGAAAACAGCCTGCGCGATCTTCTTCGTGTGGGTGCGGTCTTTGGCTACCCACCCCTGGTTGAGCACGGCCCTGCTTTCGTGGCGCAATTTGAGCACACGATGTTTGTCGGGCCCGAGGGCGCCGAGGTCATGACTCGCTGAACAGGCGGTTCAGCGCTTCAGCGACGCGTTCCGGGAGGCAAGCCGATGCTGCTTGAGAAACTCAAGCCCTGCTCGCGGTCCGGCCGCACCATAGTCATGTCCTCCGGGGCCGGAGTGCCACACGAAGTCATGCCCCGAGCCTCTCTGCGCATGGTCGCGCATGCGTTCCACGAAGAGTGCGAGTGCTTCAGGGTCGAGAATGCTGTCGGACTCACCAGTCCATAGATAGACCCCTACGGTTTCCAGCCGGGGCACAGGATCACCGAGCAGCCCCACCACTTTCCGTTCGTGGGTCATCTCTCCGCGTTGTGGCCCCGGTGGCCCCGGTGGCCCCGGTGGCCCCGATTTCGGTCTGGCCCACACGGGGGCCGGCGTCCCTGACCACAACGCGATCGCCGCAAAACGTCCGGGGTGACGAGCTGCCAGGTGAATCGCTGCGGTCGCACCCGCACCGTGCCCGGCGAGATACACCCGTCGAGGGTCGACGCGTTTTCGTCGAAGTTCCTGCTGGAGAAAGGCCAGCAGCAGTTCTTCTCCCGCGGGACTTGCCCAGACCGTGGAAGCCTCCGACCCGGGCGAGTTCCACAGAAGCAGGTTCTCGGGCACGATCGGTGCCACGAGCCGCAGGCCGAGTTCTTGTCCGGCCTCTTCCAGGGGGGCGAGAGCGCGCTCTGCCAGTTCGCGTGGCGTGCGTGGTCGATAGCTTCCCCCGTGGAGCACCAAGACCAGTCTCCGAGACCGTTTGCGCCCGCCCTCCAAGACAGTCGGGAGTGCCGGCGCGGGCAAAGAGACTTCATCTTCATCGCCCGAAAGCAGCTCTCCTCCGGGCGGAGTTCGGGCTGCAGGAGCGCCGCTCAGCAAGAGCAGGACAAGCGGGGACACGGCAAGCATCGAGGGCATGCTCTTCTGTCGGCGGAGGGGGAGATCTGTAACGAAGCTCACCACCAGTTTCTGCGCCACCTGAGAGGACGGAGACCGGCTCACCCGCCAGGTGTCGTGCATCCAGCCCAGGCCTGAGGGCCCCGTCTCTCAGCCCCCGGCCTTGTCCGCCGCGGCCCCCTTCGGTACAAAACTCCGCGAGTCGGCGCGCCTCCCCTCGCGTCACAGTGGCTGACCGCTCTGGTCAGCCGGGACTCATCGTCGGGGTGTGGCTCAGTTTGGTAGAGCGCTTGTCTGGGGGACAAGAGATCGCAGGTTCAAATCCTGTCACCCCGACCAC
>JAQWOM010000044.1 GCA_029245865.1 Planctomycetota bacterium | reverse complement strand
AAGACACTGCTCGCGATCCAGAGACCGGCAAGAATCACCGTCTTGATGATCGGCCCGTGCAGCTTCGCAACCACTTCGTCGTCTAGACTGCTACTCGTGCGTCGCACGGCGCGCAAGAGAATGCCCGTTGTCAGCCAATCGACGAGCTTCGCGATCACAAGGGACGCAATGACAATGGCCCCCGCAAAAATCCACGGGTGCTCAAGCCGGCCCAAGACCTCATCGGGCAGCAAGTGCTGGAGCCACTCGGGCAACACAAAGGTCGAGGGCGCGCCTTCTTCGCCAGGTAAAAACATGGCTTCTTACTATGCTGTTCAGAAGGTGCGCTACCGCGCCTTTTTTTGAGATACGCGGATCTCAGTTCGCACAGGTACAAAAGAGCCATTCCGAATGACGCATATCCGACCGTGTCTCCCCAGTCACTGAAAAAAGAGGAGCGTTCATCTCATGCGCAGACTCGCAATGACCATGGCCCTGTGCGCGCTGTTTGGAGCGTGTACGTCGGTGCATTCCCTGGCCGTGAATCCCTCCGGCATTCACGACATCGGCCCAGACGAAGGTCTCGTGTTCGGCTCCATACGGGTCGAACTCACCGATGAAGCGAGTGGGGGAATCTTCGCCAAGGATTCCAAGCGATTCAAATACCGCATCAACGTGACGGTTCCACCGGAGGCAAAACCCAATGCCTTCGTCACCAACCTGTGGCAGATCACCGTCGAGCCCGACCAGGAACTCATCTTCGTGGCACGGCTCCCCGTCGGCGAAATGAATCTCGGCACCGCGCGTCCCGAGCCATTGTTCGGCTCCGAGTTCGGCCTCGCGGGTTCGTTCGAAGTGAGCGCGGAGAAACCCACCTACATTGGACGCCTCTTGCTCACCCTTCCCGCCAGCCTGGGAACGTTTACCCAGATCGACGTGAGCGCCGACAACAAACTGGAAGAAACACGCTCCGAGGTCATCAAGGCCTATGGAGACGCTTTTGAGAACCCGCTCGTGAAGCTCATCAAGGTGACCAACGATCGGGCACGCCTCGTGACAGGACCTGGTAGCTAAGTCCACGCGACTCTTACAAAGACACTCTCATCATGCGCACCCGAACGACCGTGTTTGCCTGGGACATGCTTCGTAGCAACGGCAAGCTGCTGGCTTACCCTTGCATCAGAATCGCTGCAGGCTTCCTCCTGCTCGCCAGCATGTGGAGCCTGATCTTCGACAACTCGGCGGTGGAGCTCGCCCACGAATTGGAATCGATCGGCACGAGCCTCTCCAGCTCGTCAGGAACAGGCGACGATCCAGCGGCCGCCCATAAGACAACCACTCTGGCCGAGCACATCCACTGGGGAACACTGCTGCTCTTTCTGGTGCTCAACGCATTGGTCGGGGTCTTTTCGGTCGGAGCCCTGACCAGCCAGGCCGTGGCCATTGCCCGTGGTGAAAAGCGGGGGCTTGTGTACGGCTATGGCAGAGCCCTCATCCGCCTCCCACAACTCCTTGCCTGGTGGCTTGTGACGATCGTCGTCGGCCTGATCCTCTCTGTCATTGAATCCCATCGAACGCTTGGCCTGATCGTCGCCATGCTGCTCGGAGCCGTCTGGTCGATTCTGAGTTTCTTCTCGGTGACAGCCATCATGATCAACGGCTGCGGACCGTTCGCAGCCATCGGTCAATCAAAGACGGCGATCGTCGACTCTTTCAAGAAATTGGGCCAGCCCATGAGCGCCGGCGACCTCAAGACCGTGCGCCGGGGTTTGCGCGTCGGGGGCCCCCTGCTGATTCTCAACCTGATTCTAAGCCTGTTGACCCTTGGCCTCCTCTTCGTCGACATACGATTCGGTGAGCATGGACGACACAGCATGCATGCGAATGCGTTCTTCACGCTGCTGCTCGTCATGGTGCTCAATGGTTCCTTCCGTGCTGCACTGGATGCCATCTTCAAAGCCATCGTCTGGGTGTGGGCAGAAGAGGGAACCGTGCCCGAGTCGGTTGACGCCAAACAGCTCGAAGGGGTTTTCGTGACAACGCACGCGCGGACTGTGTGAACACTCAGCGAGCAGCCGGTGCTGCCAGAATCGGTGGGTTCTCATACTCTTCTTCGATGGCGAACAGGCTCACGTCTTCAAGAATGACCGACGGGGCAATGATCGAGGCGTTGGCCCGACCGCTTGTCCGGTTCCAGGCAACGGACGTGTCGCCCACCGCCAGGATGTCCTTGAGGTCATCAAGCTCAAGCGAGTCGAACTCACAACCACGCAAGGGCTCCTCGCGCCCATCCAGATAGATCTTTGACACCACGAGCGGATCGGCGGGGCCTTCCGACCCGCGCCCACCGCCGCGCTGCATTCGCGCAAACATCCTCTGCATGCTTGCCGCACTGCCCAGTTCTTCTTCGGAACCCAGCACACGGATACGCAAGGCGTACTCGAGGCCTTCGTCTTCGGCAGCTTCAAGCAAGGCACCCACAAGCTCATCACGCGTCAGCGATTCGGATGAATCGACGTAGACGCAACCCGCCGTAGCTCGGCCGCCGCGACCGTGACCGCTCGTCTCGGTGAACTCTTTCGTGGGGACACGTGAGCGCACCAGGTCGACCAGCTTGCCTTCCACCACGAGGTCGACCCGCGACGGAGCAACACCTTCGTCATCGCGTGCGTAATGACCTGCCAAGGGTGTGCCTTCGTAGTCTGCCGCACCTGGGTCATCCCAGACACTGAACGACTTCGGCAGAACACGACGCCCGACCATCTTTTCCAGGTTGTCTCCACCGGCGCGCCGACGTCCGCCACCCACAGGCGATGGATTCGCAGCAACGCCCTGAGCGAGCAAGGCATCAAACAACTGAGCAGATGCGATGCCATCGAACAACACGGGCCCCGAGTAATCCTCGAGAATTGGAGCGGCCCGCGAAGCGCTGAGACGCAACGCCAGTTCATCGACGTCAGCGAGCAGTTCTTCTTCTGACGGCAAGGCCTCGGCCGACTCGGCCACATGCACGATGCTGTCGCTGAGAACCTGACCATCTTCGGCCTGGACTTCGGCGCTCAAGCGCAGCGTCACATTGCCGGTGGCCTCGCGAAGTTGCGTGCCTTCGGAGTTCACCAGATAGTCTGTGCCTCCGCTCACGGAGAGGTTCACGCCCGAGTCATTCAGAGCCGGATGGTCTTTGAAGCGTGCGGA
>JAQWOM010000043.1 GCA_029245865.1 Planctomycetota bacterium | reverse complement strand
CGTTATTCATAAACCATCCACAGGGGGCCCGGGAAGAGCCAGGACAGGCCCTCGCGGAGCCGGTCGCGCCAGTTCTCCCAGTTGTGCCCATCGCGGGCTTCCACGAATCGAAGGCTCATGCCGGCTTGCTGGAGTCTCGGCACGAGGGATCGATTCTCGTAGATGAGGGATTCATAGGTTCCGCAGCTCAGGAACAGTCGCTCCGCTGGGCGCCCAGGGTCTTTGCGAAACTCGTTCATGAAGCGCACGACAGGGTCGAAGTCTGGTCCTCGCGGATTGACGCCGATGTCTGTGAACGCAAAAGAGCCCGATTGCAGGAGCAGGCGTCCGAATGTGCCCTGATACCGCCATGCCGTCGAGAGAGCGGCGACGCCTCCAAAGCTGGCTCCCATCAGCCCCCGTGCATCGGCGTGACTCACAAGCGAGTAACGTTGTTCCATGGCGGGAACCAGTTCTTCGGCGATATAGGCCGCGTGCCGAGGGTCGTCGGCGTACTCATGCAGTCGGTCACTTGAGCCGGTCAATGCCACGACCATGGGGGGGATCTCAAGCCGGTGAATCAGGTTGTCGAGAACCGTCTTCAAGGAACTGAACCGTAGATAGTCCATTCCGTCATGGACCACAAGCAACGGATAGCGACCCGACTTGCGGTAGCGCGCTGGTAGATACACGCTGACTTCGCGACGGTTTCCGAATGCATGACTCTGAATACGGCGGTGTTCTAGAGTTCCTGGCCGCGTGTCGTTGTTTTCAAGAGTCCAGAGAGGCCTTTCATAGCCAGCGCCCGCGCAGACAGAGTTGCTGCCAAAGGGGTCGTGTGCAACGGCCTCATTGAGCGGATCGCGTACGAGCTCTCGTCGTCCGTCAGCGTGTTCAAGTTGAAGTTTGTATTCAACGCGAGACTCTCGAGGGATCTCCATCTCAAGATGCCAGAGGTCTGTGCCTTCAATCCGTTCGAAGGGGCGTGTGGATTCGAGGCCGTAGATGAAGTGCTGCAGGAAGACAGCTTTCAGATCTCCGCGAAAGATGAAGGTGACCCGTTGGTCCTCGACGATTGGAACGCTGTGCTTTGCCAGAAAAGCGTCGATCTTCTCGAGAGACGGCATGCCCTCTGCGCAGAGTTTTTGGATCGGGCTGCTCATGAGATTCCCCCGACGTGCAGTGATCCGTCTGGCTGCAGGGTTCTTGTGCCGGGAGCAACGGTCCAACTGGTTCCGTTCCAGATGGCTCGGGACCCTTTGTCCAGTGCAAGGCAACGCGAGGGGGCGAAGCGACGCGCCATGATGCTGACACGCAGCGGGTCGTCGAGCAGAAGGCGTTGCCGGGCGTGCGGCAAGGCGACGACGTCCGGGCAAAGCCCCAGCCCTTCGGAGAGGACTTCGGCGTCGCCACGGCCTTGTGGAGGGCTGTCATGGAAGAGGACGACCTGGTCGGTGAGGGCCATGGCCCCCGCGGACCAGGCGATGATGGTTTGATCCTCGATCAATTCGTCCAGGACGAAGAGCCGCATGCGGCCAAGCAAGACAGCCACATGGCCCCCGGCGATGGCAAGCGTTTTGCACCTGGAGAGTTCTTTGCGGATCTTTCCGCGAGCGCGACCGATCGAATCCCGGTGGCTTGGTGTCATGCGTTCATCAAAAGAAAGAAAAGCATCTCGTGAGCGCTGCCGGTGATGTTGATCGAGTACGTGTGCGGCGCCCAGGGCGTGCTCGATTTCTTCATCCAGCTCCTGTTTATGTTTTGGAGTCTCGCGCTCCGCCAGGTCGCGTATGGCACTCATTGCGTTTGAGAGGCGCAGCTGATAGTAGATGCGTAGTGTACGTAGGCGGTCGTTCAGCTCTCGCAGAGCCGTTGCGAGTTCTGGGTCTCTTTCGAGCGCGGCTTCTGCGCGTGTAAAGAGACGCAAGTTGCAAACCTCTCGACCAACATGGGTTGCCAGTTCATCGACTTCTGCTTCGCGTTCTTCCCAGCCGGCAGTCACGACGGCGATAGGTCCGCCCAACTCCAACTCATCGAGAGTGGATCGCACCGTGGGGGAACTGCCCTGTGGACCGAGGAGGACGACCTTTGTCATGAGTCAGGCTGCATATATCCGGAGGTCTGTACCGACGCGATCTGCCATCTCGACGCAGGTCTCGAGATCTGGATGGCGCAGCACGAGATGCCCATCCGACATGAGCGTTTGCTTCCAGTTGCGACGGTGGGCGCCGGGTGGCAGAAGGTCTACGGAGGTTACGTGCGGGCCAAACCGAGAAAGAAGTTCGCCCAGCCCCTCGATTTGAGTGATACGACCCTCGCCCTGGGCGCGCTTGAAGATGACAGCTGCGTTGTAGCGACGGTGAATCTGCTGTGACAGCTGTCCGGTGCAGACCGCTTCGGCCCAGCCCTGGTAGAGATCGATGTCACTGGCGACGTTCATGATCTCCACGGAACGGGCCCCTGGCGGGCGTGCTCCGATTTCACCGAAGACCGCTTCGCCCGAATCCGTGAGAAACCACTCCATATGCGTGAAGCCCGTCTGGAATCCCAGAGCCTTGAGGACCGCAAAGCCCATCTCCTGACCGGCTGCGAGGGGCCCCACGCCAGGGTTTCGCAGTGCGATGGTCTGTGGTGAAGTCCACTCGACCGTTCTCGCGATGAGCGGGCAAGGCCTGTACCAGGACATGTTGTGGTAGAGCACCTCGCCTGCGGCGCAGATGGTGTCGAAGGTGAATTCACGTCCTTCGATAAACTCTTCGATGCTCACCTCTGGAACGTGTCGGATCAGCGGTAGCACTCGATCGAGGTCTTTCTCGTCGTTCACGCGATGCGTGTCCGCAGAGCCTGCACCCGCAATCGGTTTGGCAATGAGCGGGAAGCCGATGCGCTCGGCAGCAGCGCGCGATTGATTCTCATCTGTGCAGCGTGCGTGATGAGGCGTGCGGATGCCTGCAGCGTCCAGCACGCTCTTCATGATCTCTTTGTCCCGGAAGGGGACGGTTTCTGCGACGGTCATGCCGGGCACGCCGAGGGCCTCTCGGAGTCGTGCTGCGAGGATCATGAGTGGTTCCCACAGGCATTCGATGCGCGAGAACTCAATGTTGTTGGCTCGTGCTTCCTTTGAAATCTCGCCGATAGCCGCTTCGTCATCCCAGAGGGAAGGCACTTGAAGATACGCCGTCAGGGCAGTGCGGCAGCGAGCGGGAAGCGTGCCCAGCGGTTGTTCGCCGACACCGTAGACGCGTGCGCCTGCGGCCGCGAGGCCTTCGGTGAAAGAGTTCATCTCATCCGGAAATCCGGGAGAGAGCATGAGCACATTCATCGTGGAGTCTTCATAGGAGCCATTAACCAAGCTCTACCCGGATGATCTCGATCATTCGCTTCAAGCCGTGTTCGACGATGTCTGTATGCGGGTGCTGCAGAATGGCGTAACCCTCACCTTCATAGCCACTGGCCTGCGCCTGTCCTGCCTGAGGGAGCTTGACGTCGACCACGAGCTCGCCGAGCTCCCGTTGGGCGTGTTCAAGGCCGTGGATGGCTTTGACAGCACCTTGGCCTTGCCCGCGTAGGTAGGCAGCACCGGCGGAGTGCGTGCGTTCGGGGGGCTCAAAATGATCTTCGATCATGAGGCGTGACCAGGCCGAGTACATATCGGTGTCGTGAGCAAAGCTCAGCAGTGTCGTGAATTGTGCGCCGGGTGGGCGCGCACCCACTTCGGAGATGGCAATCGAACCATCGGGTCTGCGGAACCACTCCATGTGCGCAAAGCCAGTCCCCATGCCGAGGGCGTGTAGGGCGCGTGGGGCGGCTTCTATGATGGGCTCATACCCGCGGCCTTCAAGTTCACGTGGTAGTTGGACGCACCACTGAATCCAGTTGTTGCTCATGACCTCCAGTGGAGTTGGCGTGTAGTCGCTGATGCTGAACCAGACGCAGCGCCCATCGATGCAAACAGCATCAAAAGAGTGTTCGTCGCCGACGATGAATTCTTCGATCAGCATCGGGCGAGATGGATGGGGGGGCCACGTGGCCAGCATCTGGGGGACTTGCTCCGGGCTGTCGAGCCTGAAGGTGTCCACGGCCCCGGCGCCAGCTGGTGGTTTGACCACGACAGGAAAGCCCACCTCTTCGAGGAACCCCTGAAGTTGTTGAGTGTTCGTGGCGAGGCAGTGGCGTGCGCAAGGTAAACCGGCTTCGCGTAGTCGAGTCTTCATCACAGACTTGTCGCGAAAACACTCCGCTGCTTCGGACGAGAGTCCGGGAAGACCAAGGTTCTCGCGCGCTTCGGCCAGGGGGACTTGAAGCTGTTCGAGCACTCCGATGAGTCGATCTGCCGGCCCGATCTGCCGAGACAGGCCCTGAACCGCTTGGGTCAGTTGAGTGGCATCCAGGGCATTGTCGACTTTCCAATGCGCAGCGAGTCCGGAGCGGATCTCCGGGTCAAAGCGCTCCAGGGGGTCCTGGCTCACGAGGCTCACAGCCACGCCGGGTAGGCGAAGAGCCGCGCGAAGAAAGCGCACGGAGGTCTCAAAGAGGAATGGCACGACGAACACCGCGTGGCGCATGTCGGTTCCTGCGTCAAAAGAGGGTCCGGGATGTCGGGCGCATTCCGGGGTCGGGCAGGATACCGCCTGCCGAGGCGTGAGGCACACATCCCGATGGGATAGAGTGACGCGCTCCTCAAGACCCCGAGAGGCCCTCCATGCCGCCGCTCAAGATCTGCCTCGTTTCGTCAGAGGTCGCTCCGCTCGCCAAGACCGGCGGATTGGCCGACGTTGTGGCTGCCCTGGGGGCCGAATTGGTCCGCCGGGGCCACGAGGTTCGTGTCTTCATGCCTCTCTACAGGCAGCTTCGAGAGGCTGGCCGGTCTCTTGTCCCGGCACCAGGTATGGGGAATCTCAGCGTTTCCCTCGGGCCGCGCTCGGGGCGCATCTCGGTGTTCAATACGACGATCGAGCGCACAGGACTCGAAGTGTCCTGCATCGACTGTCCCGAGTTGTACGACCGAGAAGGCATCTACACGGCGGATGAAGATGAACATTTGCGCTTCGCGTTGTTGGCGCGGGCTTCACTCACGGCCTGTCAGGCGACGTCTTGGGCGCCTGATATCGTCCATTGCAATGACTGGCATGCGGGGCTCTTGCCCCTTTACTTGAAGTTGTTGTCCTCCTGGGAGGACCTGTTTGCACGGACGCGGACTGTGCTCACGATCCACAACATCGGCTACCAGGGCATGGTCTCAGCAGATGCCGTCCATGACCTCGGACTGGATGACGCGACGCATCTCTTGCACCAGGAGGACTTGGCTGCAGGGAAGATCAACTTTCTGAAAATCGGCCTGCTTTATGCCGATGCGATCACGACTGTGAGCACAACGTATGCGCGTGAGATCCAAACCCAAGAACTGGGAATGGGGCTTGACGGTTTGTTGCGTGAGCGTGCGGCGAGCGTGATCGGCATCGTCAATGGTGTCGACTACGGCGAGTGGAGTCCGGAGAACGATGAACTCATTCCGGCGAGCTACTCGTCGGGAGATCTGTCCGGAAAGCTCGAGAACAAACGGATTCTTCTGGAGTCACTGGGACTTGAGCCGGGCGATGATGTGCCCGTCTTCGGTGTCGTTTCACGGCTTGTCTACCAGAAGGGCTTTGAGCTGCTTTTCGAGCCGCTTTCGGAGATGCTCTCGGGGAGAGATGTGCGCGTCGCGGTGCTGGGCAGCGGGGAGCAAAAGTACGAGACGGCCTTCGCGGATCTTGAACGACGGTTCCCGGGGCGAATGTGCTTCTACCGAGGGTATGACAATGCCTTGGCGCACTTGATCGAAGCGGGGAGCGATGCTTTTTTGATGCCCTCGCTTTACGAGCCTTGCGGGCTCAATCAGATGTACAGCCTTCGTTATGGAACGATTCCGATCGTGCGCCGGACGGGCGGCTTGGCCGATACGGTCAGGCTTTTCGACAGGCATACCGGCGAGGGAACCGGAATCTTGTTCGATGAGTTCGACCCCGAGGGAGTCCGGTGGGCCTTGACCTATGCTCTCGAACTCTGGGCAGACCGCCCCGCCTGGGAGCGCATGCAAAGCAATGCCATGGCCGAGGATTTCTCGTGGGAGCAGCAGACCGCGGCCTATGAGGAGCTGTACTATCAGCTGCAGGCCGCCGCACCAGCCTGACGACTTGAATGATCCGTGGTGCGGATACGTGGCCCTTTCCGGTTCATAAGCGAGCAGTGCGATGCACGTGATTTTTGTCGAGCCTGGCTTCCCAAACAATCAGCGTGAATTTGTACGCGCACTCTCTTCAGCGGGTGCTTTTGTGACTGGGATTGGCGAACGGCCGCTCGAATTTTTGGACGATGAGCTGCGCGAGTGGCTTGGCGCTTATGAGCAGGTCTCGTCTGTTGTGCACGAGCCTTCGCTTCATGAGGCTGTGCGCCGCATTCAGGAGCGCGGATGGGTTGATCGCCTTGAAGCAACGATCGAGGCACACATTCAGCCAACTGCCAATGTACGTGAAGCCTGCGGTATTCCAGGAACCTCCACCAAGACAGCTTTCCTGTGCCGTGACAAGCCGGCCATGAAGGAGGCACTGCGCAATGCAGACATACCATGTGCGATGTCCATGGGGACTTCGTCCATGGAAGAGGCGATGGCCTTCGCGGAGAGCGTGGGTTACCCGTTGATTGTGAAGCCGCGCGATGGAGCCGGGGCGGCTGGAACCTCGTGCGTTCGAAGTGATGCAGAGCTGAAGCAGGCCTTGAACAACTCAGATGTCCCGCGAGGTGCAGAAGTTGCACTCGAAGAGTTCATTGAGGGGCATGAGGGTTTCTACGACACGCTGTGCGTCGACGGGGAGGTCGTCCACGAGTTCATATGCCACTACTACCCGAACGTATTAGAGGGCATGCGCAATCGTTGGATCTCACCGCAGATTGTCGCCACCAACCGTGTGGCTGCTGACACCTACGAAGAGGTGAAGCACCTGGGAAAGAAGGTCATTCGTGAACTGGGCCTTGAGACCTCGGCCACGCACATGGAGTGGTTCTATGGCCCCAAGGGCCTGAAGTTCTCAGAAATCGGTTGCCGCCCTCCGGGTGTTGGTGCATGGGACTTGTACTGCGCTGGCAACGAGATGGACGTGTACGGGGAGTGGGCCAACACGATTGTGCATGGGCGGTCAGTCGAGCAGCCCTCGCGCAAATATGCGGCAGGAATGATTGCCCTGCGTCCAGACTGCGACGGACATATCGTCGGTTACGAGGGTGTCGAGGATCTGCATCTGAACTGGGGCGAGTGGATCATCGACAGCCATTTCCCGGGCCCGGGCTCGAAGACTCAGCCGGTGGAGGGGGGCTTCATGGCCAACGCCTGGGTGCGCATGCGGCATCCCGACTACGACACCCTGCGCAAGATGCTGGACACGGTGGGTGAGACCGTGAAAGTTCACGCGCGCTAGCTGACTCGTAAGCCGTCGAGTCAGGAGTCTGTTGCCGACCAACCGTCTCTTCTTGGGTCGCCTACAGCCGTAACGATTCCCGTCAGCCGGTTACGTGAAACCGAGTGGGCTGAGCCCAGTGCCCCTCCGGCTGGAGGAGTGTCTTCTCGATTGACGACGGTGTGACCGCGGTTGATGAGTTCTTCGCGCACGGCAGGTCTGGGGAAGCCCGGCTCGAAGACCAACTGATCGGGAAACCACTGATGATGCACGCGCGGTGCTGCGACCGCATCACTCAGTGAGAGGCGGCGACCGACAAAACCCAGGAAGATCTGACAGACGGTGTTGATGATCGTTCGTCCGCCGGGGCTGCCTGTCACCAGCACCACCTCGTTGTCCTCCAGCACGATGATGGGCGACATCGACGTGAGGGGGCGTTTCCCGGGTGCGGCGAGATTGGCCGCTGTCCCAATGTGTCCCGATTCGGTGGATTGCCCAGGGATGCGGTTGAAGTCACGCAACTCGTTGTTGAGCAGGACGCCGGTTCGTGCGGAGACGGCCTTGCTGCCGTAGGTCGCTTCGAGAGTGGTTGTAAATGAGACGGCATTTCCATCGCCGTCGATCACGGAGAGATGAGTGGTCTGTTTCTTGTCGGGGGTTCTGCGCAGTGCGGTGATGGGCGGGCCAATGGATGTGCTCGCTGTCGCCCGAGTCGGGTCGATGCTGGCAGCGAGATCGTCGATCGTTTCCGGCGCCAGCAACCATGCGGTGGGGACTTCTACATACCCGGGGTCGCCCAGCCATCGGGCCCGCTCTGCATATGCCCGACGCGCACTCTCGGCGTAGAGGTGGAGGAACTCGGCAGAGCCTGGGTCGCCGTCGAGCGCACCGTGGCGTTCGAGTTGTCCCAGGATCTGTCCGATGGCGACGCCTCCCGAGGAGGGCGGAGGCATGGCCAGGATTTCTGTTCCCGCGATTTCTAGCGTCAACGGCGGCCGAAACACCGCGCGGTAGGACGCGAGATCCTCGTAGGTCAACAAGCCGCCGTTTTCCTGGATGTCGGCTGCCAGAGCTTTCGCGAGAGGTCCGCGATAGAAGGCTTCGGGGCCGTTTTCTGCAAGCTGCTCCAGAGTGCGGGCGAGTGCCGGTTGCTTGAGGAGCGTGCCCGTCGCGGGCACGGAGCCGTCGGGGTTGAGGAAGACCTCGCGACTCGAAGGGATCGCAGCGAGGGCTGTTGCAGAACTGGAGAGGATGCGGTGAAACATCTCTCCGCGTTCGAAACCCTGGTGTGCAAGGCGAATGGCGGGCGCTACGAGTTCATGCCATGGCAGTGTCCCGAACCGTTCATGCGCAAGGGCCAATCCGGCCACGCTTCCGGGGACGCCGATGCACAGCCAGGGATCAGTGGCTCGAGAGGGAACGTAGTTTCCTCCCTCATCAAGAAAAGCGTCTTCGTGAAAAGCTGCAGGGGCTGTCTCGCGTGCGTCGACGGTGACCTGGGTTCCGTCTGCCATCGCAATGATCATGACGCCACCGCCACCCAGATTGCCGGCTGACGGCCAGGTGACGGCAAGGGCGAGTGCCGTGCCCACGGCGGCGTCTACGGCGTTGCCTCCGCGTGCCAGTAGTTGGGCTCCGATGGTGGCAGCCAGTCGGTCGGCGCATGCGACCGCGCCCCCGTGGGTGGTCAGTTGGTGACCGAGCCTTATGTCGGGAGACGCACGGGACACTTCGGGTGCCGTGCAGCTCGCCAGAACCAGCAGGGCTGACAGCAGGGTGAGTGACCTGAGGCTCTCTGAAAGCTCAACTCGTCTCGAGCGGTTCAGGGCCGCTGCCGCGCCGGGCAGGTGGCGCTGGGAGTGGGGGGGCAGAGGGGGGCCACGCTTTCTCTTCCAGGTTTTTCTCATGGGCACCACCATACGGTCGCCGTGGGCCTGAGGTGGTATCTTCTGGTTCGTCACCCTCTCAGGGAACCAGGGTCGCGTATGACCTCGACCAGACCGACTGATGAGCTCCAGCAGCGCCGGTTTATGAAAGCGCTGTTGACGGATGTGCATGCCTTCGAACGCATGCTCAAAGAAGACCGTTTCGAGACGGGCATTCGGCGGATTGGTGCAGAGCAGGAGATGTTTCTCGTGGACAGTTCGATGCGGCCGATGCCCATTGCCGATGCTGTTCTGAGGCATGCGGATCGCCCCGAGCTCGTCAATGAGCTGGCACAGTTCAATCTCGAGGCCAATTCGAGCCCCCTTGTCTTTGGCGGGCAGTGCCTCTCGAAGATGGAATCGGAGCTGAGGCAACTGGTGCGAGCAGCTGACGTTTCCGCCGAGTCGGAAGGAGCGCGCATTCTGCTCACGGGGATCCTCCCCACGCTCCGTCTTCAGGATCTCTCTCTGGCGAATATGACGCAAAAAGCTCGCTACATGGAAATCAACGAAGCCACGTGCGCTGCACGGGGCGGACATTTCCATGTGTTGATCAAGGGCAATGATGAACTCGAGTTGACGCACGACAACGTCATGCTCGAATCCTGCAATACAAGTTTTCAACTTCACTTCCAGGTGGCGCCTGCCGAGTTTTCAAAGCTTTACAACACAGCGCAAGCCATCACAGCTCCGGTGCTTGCCGCAGCAGTCAACTCGCCCGTCTTGCTCGGCCGGCAACTCTGGAACGAAACGCGAGTGGCGCTCTTTCAGCACTCCGTGGATTCGCGGTCCACGGTGCAGAAGGCTCGAAATGTCCGCCCTCGGGTGAGCTTTGGGGACGCATGGGTCAAGGAATCAGCTGCTGAAGTCTGGCGTGAGAACATCTCACGTTTCCGGGTGCTTTTTGTGACAGACCTGGAAGAAGATCCCGATGCCGTGTTGGATGCCGACGGGATCCCCGAGCTTTCAGCACTTCGGTTGCACAACGGGACGGTGTATCGCTGGAATCGCGTGTGCTACGGACATGATGGGGTTCGCCCTCATTTGCGTATCGAAAACCGGGTGCTTCCGGCAGGGCCAACGATTCTCGATCAGATGGCCAATGCGGCCTTCTATTACGGACTCATGGCCGCCTGCGTGGAGGAATACGGACAGATCCATGAACACATGCTCTTTGAGGATGCGAAGTCCAACTTCTTCGCGGCAGCACGCCACGGTCTCAATGCGCAGTTCACCTGGCTCGATGGAGAGACGATTCCGGCTTCGCAGTTGATCCTGGAGCGACTGTTGCCCATGGCGCGGCAGGGACTGCGCGCCTCGAAGATCGACGAAGCTGATATCGAACGCTATCTCTCCGTGCTGGAAGAGCGTGTGAGCCGTGGTGCGACTGGAGCGCGTTGGGTCAGAGAGTCTCTCAGAAGCATGGCGGATGCGGGGTCGGGAGACGTGAGAGATCGCGTGCTCACCGCCGTGATGTTGGAGCGACAGGACACCGATTCTCCGGTGCATGAGTGGGCACCGGTCGAGGCTGCTGAGCTTCAGGCTGTTCTCGACAGCAGTGATGCGATTCAGACCGTAGGGCAGTTCATGTCAACGGACCTTTTCACTGTCCGACCCGGCGATCTCGTGGATTTGGCTGCGAGTCTTATGGACTGGGAGCATGTGAGGCATGTTCCGGTAGAAGACGACCAGGCGCGCCTGGTCGGCTTGCTGTCGCATCGCTCCCTTTTGAGGCTTGTTGCACATGGCAGGCGCAAGCAGAGTCAGGATCCTGTTGCCGTTAGCGACATCATGAACGCAAATCCTGTCACGGTGTCTTCGGACACGAGCACCCTGGATGCGATTGCCGTGATGCGGCGCGAAAAAGTCGGGTGCCTACCCGTCGTAGACGAGGGGAAGCTGGTGGGCATCATCACCGAGCGAGATTTCATCGGTGTGGCTGCACGCTTGCTGGATGGGCATCTGCGCGGGCCCAAGAGCCAGGGACAAGAGGCCTAGGAACCGCTTCCGCGCAGTTCTGGAAGGCTGGACAGGCGATCTTTTTGCACCTTGCCCATGGCATTGCGAGGCAGTTCCGTGAGGAACGCGATTCGCTTGGGCAGTTTGTAAGGGGCCAGTCGCACGCGTGCCCACGCGAGGAGTTCTTCAAGGTCCGGGACAGATCCGGGCTGACTTTTCGCATGGAGCACGACTCCAGCGACGACGGCTTCGCCGAAGTCTTCGTCGGGTACACCGCAGACAGCTGATTCTGCGACGTAGGGGTGCTCGTCCAGGGCAGTCTCGACTTCACGCGGGTAGACATTGAGTCCGCCCGAGATGATGAGCTCTTTTTCTCGGCCGACCAGATGCAGGTATCCGTCGGAGTCCAGGAAGCCGAGATCCCCGCTCCGTAGCCAGCCATCCTTCGTGAACGACTGTTCCGTTTGCTCTGGGCGATTCCAGTAGCCATCGAAGATGGAGGCCCCCGAGATTTGAACCTCTCCAATGTCTTCTGAGTCAGGCTCGCGGCCTGTTGGTGGCGGGGCGATGCGCAGGCCAACTCCTGGTAAGGCAGGGCCGACACTTCCGGGCTTGCGGGTGCCGTGTAGTGGATTGCTCGCCGCCATACCCACCTCGGTCATGCCGTAGCGTTCGAGGATGACTTGTCCCGTGAGTGCTTCAAATGCCCGTAAGGTTTCCGGGCGGAGTGGGGCAGAGCCTGAAGTGAAGAGTCGCACAGCGGTGGGGCGCGGTGCGGTGGCGGGGGCAGCGCTCAGCAATCGGTGGTACATCGTTGGGACGCCCATGAAGAGCGAAATGCGGCCGGAGAGCAATGCTTTCCATGTTTCGCTCGGCTCGAATCGAGTCGCTAATTCAAGGGTCGCGCCGCAGTGGAGTGCGACGGAAGCCGCCACGAAGAGCCCGTGAACATGAAACAAAGGGAGCACGTGGAGCAGACGGTCTTCAGGTGTCCAGCCCCAGGACTTGGCCAGGATGGCGATGTTCGCAGCGAGTTGTCGGTGCAACAAACGTGCACCTTTTGGGGGACCGGTTGTGCCCGATGTGTAAAGCAGGCAGGCAAGGTCCCCTGGTTGAGGAGGGTCGCTTTGGCGTGGGGCTTTACCAACAGGGCGCTCTGATGGAGACACGAAAGCCACTGCTGTTCCGTTGTGTTCTGGCAACGAAGAGGGCTGGGCACGGTCTTCTTGAAGGCCGCATACCAGTAGAAGTGGGCTGCAGTCACGTATCGCGTAGGCCACTTCTTGAGCGGTAGAGAGAGGGTGGATCGGAACAGTGACCGAGCCCATCCGCATGTTTGCGAGGTGGAGTAGAAGGAACGCAATACCCTTGTCCATCTGAAGCAGCACGCGGTCGCCGGGAGTGACGCTTCGCTCTGCCAGCCAACCCACGGCATCTTCGACCGCCTTGTCCAGTTCGGCGTAGGTCAGGGTGTGCTGACTCGAAGCGAAAGCCGTGCGCTTTGCGTGTTTTGCCAGGCTCGCGCGGAGGCCGGAGTCGAGCGTCGAGTCTTGCGTCATGCGTGCGTTTGCGCGTCCAGAAGGCGCTTCGCAAGGGTTTCTACCCTGCTTGCGATGTCGTCGCGGACTCGCCTGTAGTTGTCTGCGTCGGTGCCCTTGGGATCCGGGATGGGCCATGTCTCACGGCTTTCGGCGCTTACGTGGGCACACTCATCGCCGCAGCCCATGGTGACGGTCGCTGCAAATTCCTGGTGAGCGAACTGATCGATGGATTCACTGCGGTGTGTTGCAAGGTCATATCCCAATTCCGCCATGCTGGCGATGGCGCCACTGTCCACCGTGCCTGAAGGTCGAGTGCCGGCGCTGTAAGTCTCCAGCCCGGCCATGCGGCCCAGGGCCTCTGCCAACTGACTGCGACATGAGTTCTCTATGCATACGAAGAGGACGCTCGGTTTGGCATTCATGAAAGGCTGCTCGCTTGACGCGATTCCTTGACTCGGGGGTGAATCTGGAGGCAGGGAAGGCGATCATAGAGGAACTCCAAATGTTTCTCTTGGGATCGCGGTTCATGCACGCGTGGGTTTTTGTGTGTCTTGGTGGTGGGCTAGGTGCGTTGGCACGCTTCAGCCTGGCTGGATTTCTTCACAGGCGCTATGTGGGCTCCATGCCGATCGGCACCCTTGCCGTCAATGTGGTCGGCTGTTTTCTGGCTGGCATCTTGTTCGCTTCTGTCTTCCAGCGCGAAGATCTCGATCCCAGAATGCGTCACTTCCTCGGGGCCGGGCTGTTGGGTGCCTTTACGACCTTCTCGACCTTTGGTGCCGAGACCCTCGCTCTGTTTCGCGAAGATCGGGTTTCGCTGGCTCTCGGCAACGTGGCCCTGAATGTGGTGGCTGGTCTGCTGGCCGTTTGGGCCGGGCATGCTCTGGTCAAGCTGTTCATGGACTGAGCGCCTGCGCTCGGTTTGAGAAGCGACTTGGCTTCAGGGGCCTGAAGGGGCTGCGTGGTGGTGTGCACGGAATCTGTTCAGCTCTTGCCAGTACCCGGGGAAAGATTTGGCGACACATTCCGGATGCTCGATCTCGATGCCATCCACCACGAGTCCGAGGACCGAGAACGCCATGGCCACTCGGTGATCGTCGTAGGTTGCAACGGGTGATGCGATCATCCGCTTGACGTCCGGGTGAATGATCAAGAAGTCGTCGCCTTGTTCTACGGTGACTCCCAGTTGTTGCAATCCGCTGGCCATTGCGTGGAGCCTGTCGGATTCTTTGAAGCGCAGGTTGCCAATGTTGGTGATCCTGCTCGTACCCGAGGCACGAGCAGCCACAACGGCGAGCAACATCACGACATCGGGCATAGCTCCCATGTCGATGTCGAGGCCTGTCAGGGGACCGCCTTTCAGGCGAATGGCGTCGCGGGTTATGGAGAGCGTGCATCCCATCTGCTCGAAAATGTGTGCGAGGCCTACGTCGCCCTGAATTGAGGAACTGCCGATGCCCTGGATCTGAACCTCACTTCCTGTGATGGCGGCGGCCGCGAGAAAGCAGGCCATGCTGCTGGCATCGGGCTCGATGGCAATCGTGTCGCCCTGGACGACGGCCTGCTGCACGACGATTGCAGAATCGTCCGTGCGGGACGCAGGAATGCCGCACGCATTCATCATGGCCAGCGTCATGTCGATATAGGGTGCTGAGAGAGAGCGGCCGCGGAGTTCGATGCGAACGGGGCCTTGCGACTGCTGGGACGCAAGCAAGAGGAGTGCGCTGGCAGACTGCGATGAGGTCTGGCCATGAGTCGCCCAGGTTCGACTGGTGATGGGGCTGCCGGTGATCCGCACAGGCAATTGCTGCTCGCCTTCTAAGCAATGGGCCTCGATGCCCAGTGCACGCAGTGCATCGAGAATCTCTCCCATGGGGCGTTCACAGAGCCGCTTTGTTCCGGTGATTGTCGTTTCGCCCTCGGCAGCTGTACTGAATGCCAGAAGGAAGCGAGCCGGTGTTCCTGCAGCATCTAGATGAAGTGGCTCGAGCGGTGCTGTGAGGCGTTCGGCTTTGCGGACGATTCGGAATCCGTTTTCTGTTTCGGAGACAGTGAGCCCCCCAAATGCATTCAATGCCTCAGACATCCGGTAGGTGTCGTCGCACTTGAGTCCGCCGAGCAAGTCGGTCGTGCCTGGCCGCATGGCCGCGAGAATCAGGGCGCGGTTGGTGTACGACTTCGATCCCGGAACTTTGGCGAGATAGCTCTCGTCGTTCACGTCAGTCAGCGCCTGGGACCTTGTCATGGCGATATCCTGACCGGCGCGGTTTGCGGAAGGCAAGTCATCGAGGGTCATGGAGGCCTGGAGAGGCCAGGTGCTTCGTCTTGTGCGAGCCGTTGCTTCACAGCATTCTCATCCACCTGCCCGGGCTGCCAGCGCATGCGGCCTTCCATGCCTCCTGCCACAACGAGCGTTTGGCCGGTCACATGCCGGGCCAGTGTCGGTGAGGCCAGATAGAGTGCGGTTCGGGCAATGTCCGTTGCCCGACCAAGCTGGCGGAGGGGCATCGTGGCCAAAACGCGCTGGAGAGATTCTGCTTCGAGCAGGTCGGGGCGCGCCTTGTGCGTCACGGTCCAGCCGGGTTCGATGCAATTGACGCGTCCGAATGGATCGATGTCCACGATCTCGTGCTTGAGTGTTGCCATCAGCCCGGTCAGCCCTGCTTTGGCGGTGGCATAGTCTGCGTGATGCCGCTCGCCGTAGCGGCCCGCTGTGCTGCCCACGAAAATGAGCGATGCTCCGTGGCCATCATCTCGAGGTCCTGTCGAGGCGAGAAGTTTCAGGAAGGCGCGGGCTGTCCACGCCGAGCCCAAGAGGTTGACCTCAAGGGTACGGCGCATGCGCTGAGGGTCCATGGCGTGCAGTGGTATGTCGTCGGGAGGCCAGTGACCTGCATTGGCAATGCACACGTCGAGGCGTCCCCATGTCTCGCTGATGGTCGCCACGATCTGATCGCAATCGTCTGAGTTTGAGAGGTCGCCGCGTAGGCAGAGACTGCGGTCGCGCTGATCGGCAGATTTCTTTGCGAGCCAGTGCTGCATCGCATCGAACTGGGTGTGGCCCTGCAAGGCGACGCGGGCGCCTTCTTCAAGGAATGATTCGGCAAGGGCCCTGCCTATTCCGCCGGAGGCGCCTGTCACGAGAACGGTCTTGTCTTTGAGTGCGAAGTCCATGAACTGAATCTACCGTTGCGGTGGGCTTGCAGATAGGACCGAACATGCCTAGTGGCGGTGGTCCTGTCGTGTGGATACGGTGGCGCGATGCTGTCGATGCGTAAAGAGTTTGCTGCCCAGTTGCGCCTCGCCGTGCCCGTGGTTGCTGTCAATTTGAGCCTGATGTCCATGAATATCGTGGACAGCGCCATGATGGGGCATGTGTCCACGGCTGGGTTTGCGGCCGTTCGGCAAGGGCATGCCGTCTTCTGGGTGCCTACGGCCTTCGCACTTGGCGTCCTCATGGCTCTGGATCCGCTGGTGTCGCAGGCGGTCGGTGCGCGTGATGAAGGGGCCATCAGCCGCTCTTTGCAGCGTGGCTTGCTGCTGGCGCTTTTGCTGAGCCTTCCCGTGGCTCTCTTGATGCTCGGTGCCAGTGATTTGCTGCAGTGGCTGGGGCAGCCGCCCGCAATCATCGCTGTGGCGGCGGATTACGCACAGACCTGTGCCTGGGGTTTGCCTGGCTTGTTGCTGTTTGCGGCCTTGCGCCGAAGTCTTGAATCCATGGGGCGTGTGGCCCCCCTTGTGGTCGTGGTCGTTGTAGCCAATCTCGTGAACGGCTTGTTGGACTGGTTGTTGATCCGGGGCGAGCTTGGCTTCCCGAAGATGGGTGCTCACGGTTGTGCGTTGGCCACAGTGGCTTGCAGTTATGTGATGCCTTGCCTGCTGATCGCGATCACACGTCGAAAGCTCTTGCCGCATCTCTTTCCGTGGGTGCCACGAGCCTTTTCGGTCGGACCCTTGATGCGCATGCTGTGGCTAGGGCTTCCGATCGGGTTCACGATGGCTCTGGAGATCGGCGCCTTCAATGCCGTCACCTTTGTGATGGGATGGTTTGGTGAAGCTGAAATCGCAGCGAACGGCATTGTGCTTTCCCTCGCTTCCGTGTCGTTCATGGTGCCCTTGGGGTTGGGGACGGCTGCTGCTGTGCGCGTCGGTCGGGCTGTGGGAGCTGGTGACCGCCTGCGTATGCGGCAGGCAGCGCGTGTGGCGTTGCTCTGCGGTGCTCTGGCGATGTGCGGTTTCGTCGTGATTTTCGTGAGCATGCCGGGGCTGTTGCTCTCGGCTTTCTCGAAAGATCCGAGTGTTCTGGCCCTCGCACTGACCTTCATGCCATTCGCAGCGGCTTTTCAGCTGTTTGATGGTTTGCAGGTCGTGGCCGGGGGGGTCTTGCGTGGCGTTGGCGACGTGCGATTTCCGATGTTGGCCAACTTTTTTGGCTACTGGATTCTGGCGCTCCCGCTCGGGGTTCTCTGGGCGCGACGGTGGGGCGGTGGCCCCCAGGCCCTCTGGTGCGCACTGGGTGTCGCCTTGGCTTTCGTCGCCACGGTCTTGGTGCTTCGCGTTCGGAGTCAACTGGCGGGCGACATCCGACGTCTTGATCTTGAGACCGCGTCGAATGCATCGGCCGGCAAGGTCAAAGTGCAGTAGAAAACCTGGGAGTGCTCAGCGCGCCCCGGCTGCCACCACGATCTGGTCGTCCACGACGATGATGCCGGTCGTGTCCGCAGCAAGAACTCTTGCGAGGGTTGCCTGTTCTTCGGTCTCTACCTGTCCGCTGATCGTCAGGATGCCGTGGCGGACAGAGAGTCGGAAGTTTTTCGAAACACCGTGCAGTTTTTGTTCCCAGCTCATTTTTTTCTGTACGAGTCGGGCGAGTCGTTCATCTTCTTGCGGAGAGTTTGGCCGCGTGGTCATGTTGTTTTGGACCATGCGCGTCCCCGGGATACGACCAATAGATGCTGTGACGTAGGCGCGCGATTTTTCTGAACTCGCGTACCCCTTGACGAAAACCTGACCATCAATGACATCCAAACTCACGTTGTTGCCTGCAAGGCCATCTTGTGTCAGAAAAGCGAATGGTCCTCTCTGACTCGGGAGCTCGTTTGGTATCTCGGCAATCGGCCCCCCAGGCTGTGACTGTGTCGGAGTCATCATGCGGTTGAGAACAGCGCGGACGCCCGGGACATGAGCTGCCAGTTCCGTTGCGTTGTCGCGCCCGGCTTTGGTCGCCACGACACCGCGTAGGAGGACGTTGCCTCGGTAACAGCTGACGTTGAGTCCGACCGGGAGGGGGCGAAGGCTTCGCATGAGCAAGGTGTCGACATCACGGGCGACAGCCGTGTCGGGACGGCGGTTCACGGCGAAACCCATCTGTTCGGCAGAGAGGTCTTGCGCTCGTAGATCAGAGACGATGGATTCGTAGGCGATTTCCGCGAGCTCTCCGTCGGAATAGGACGGAGGTAAGTCCGCGGCACGCTCGCTGAGCTTGACGAGGGGCTCTTGATCAGACTGAAGTGTCGTCAGGGTGAGGCAGAGGCAGAGCAGCATGTTCATGGTGGAAGGTCGGCGGGCAGGGGGGTGCAGTCGGGGTACGGGCTCTGTCTGTCTCGACAGTCGGCACACCATGCCTTGAGAGGGCAGTCACAATCCTCGTCAGGACACGTCGAGCAGAACCTTCAGCACTCCTGGCTGGGCTGCACGTTCTAGGGCCTGATCGCCCTGTTTGAGCGGATATCGGGCCTGCACGAGGCGCTCCAAGGGCAGGCGCCCTTCGGCCAGAAGGTTCAAGGCTGGTTCGAATCGGCCGCAGCGAGATCCGACCAGGCGGAGCTCGTTCACCACCAGGGGGGCGAGGTCGAGGGTGACAGGGCGCTCTGTTGTGGTCTTCATGACCAGTGTGCCGTGTGGGGCGACCCAGGGGATCAGCCGGGGGAGTACGGCTGCATTGCCCGTGGCCTCCACGGCGACAGGGAAGGTTTCATGAGCGATCACACCTTCTTCAAGCAGTCCGGTGATGAGCCGCACACCCTGCGGAAGCAGTTCTTTGCGCTCTTCGTGGTGGCCGGCAACTGTCACCACGAGTCCGGCCTCATGGAGTGCATGGGCGCATAGCAGTCCAAGGCGGCCGTCTCCCGCGACCAGGGCTCGGGCGCCCCTGGGTAGGTTGAGGTCGAGTGGAATCTGTAAGGCGGCTGCAAGCGGCTCGACGAAAACAGCGACCTCGTTGGGCATCTCGTCGGGAACGGGCAGCAGGTTCGTCGTGGGTAGTGCACATCGCTCGGCGAATGCGCCGGAGCGGTGGAAGATCCCGAGCACGGAGCGGTCAGCGCAGTGGCGGGGGTCGCCTTTCAGGCACCGAGCGCACGTTCCACAGCCAGCATTGATCTCACCCACGACGCGCTGCCCGGCCAGTGGCCCGGTGAGAGCTCGGCCGACGAACTCGTGTCCGGGGATCCCCGAAAAATTCATGTAGCCCGCGCGCAGTGCGATGTCAGTCGCACAGACGCCTCCCACGAGGACTTCAATGAGCGTCTCGTGGGATGCGAGGTCGGGTTCGGGGAGGTCGTCGCGCACTTCTGCGCGACCCGCTTTGAGGACGATTCCACGCATAGGATCAGGAAAGGAGCGAGGGTGATTAGCTTGCTGTCGTGAGTGAGCCGTTACGTATCACGGCGTCGTAGACACGATCGACGCTGATGGATTCCATGCAGTTCGGACTGACGTCGCAATCGGTCAGGTAGCAGCCAAGGCAGTCGAGTTCGGGTGCGATGCGCTCTCCTCGGTCGAAGACATCGATCTCGTCCAATGATGTGGGGCCAAAGAGCACGACGGTGGGGACCTGGCGTGCGATGGCTACGTGCATGGCGAGTGTGTCTCCGGTGACGATCACATCACAGGCCTCGACGAGGCCTGCAAAAGTGCCCAAGGAGTTGTCGCCGCCGGAGTCCACGGCGATGCCATGGGAAGCTCTCATGAGTCGTGCATTGCGTTCCACTTCTGACGGACCGCCCAGCAGCAGGACGCGGTGCCCGCTTTCGCCGAGCCTCTTGATGAGGGATGCGTAGCCTTTTTCTGTCCAGCGCTTAAACCGCCAGCGGCCGCCCGCACCGGTGTTGAGGCCTACCAGCAACTGATGCTTGCTCGTGGCGTGTTGTTCGGCAAGTGCGCGACCCTTCTCGCCGTCTTCATGCGAGATGTTCATGACGGGTGGCTCTCGGCGGTAGTCCACTTCGAGCACATCTGCCATGAGTTCCTGATACGTTCGTTTGTTCGCGCGCTTGCGTTTGTCGGAAAGCCCCAGGTTCATCCAGTGACGTGCTCCGTCACTCAGTGGAACAGGAACACCTCGTTCGTCGAAGGCGTAGCCGACTCGCGATCCCGAGCGCGCAAGGTGGGCGAGTGCGCAAGATTCTGGCGCAGCATCCGGATTGACCACCACGTCATAGCGCTCGCTGAGGATCTCGAGGGGGACGGCGCCTGCACTGAAACTCAGAATGCGGTCGATGGCCGGGTTGTTCTCAAGCAGAGGCACCGACTCGGAGTTGGTCACCCAGGTGATATGAGCAGCCGGCCACCGACGGCGGATGGCAGGCAGCATGCTGGTTGTCCGCAGGACATCGCCCATGGCGGCCAACTTGACGATGAGCATGCGGGTCTGGATCGGGTCGTAATCATCACGACACTCAGAGCAGTCCACACCCGTGAGCTTGTGCGGGGCGCACGGGCGATCACCGAGAAAGTGGCGACAGTCAGTTTTCCAGGAGGTCATGGCGTGTGACGGCGCTTGAATGAGGAGTGGGTCGGATCCACGGTAGGGAATCCGGAGGAAGATCTCCCGCATGGGCCGGCCCTTGTTCATGAAAAGGTCGCAGCATCATTTCCCAAGAATCATCATGCTCGGCTGAGGATGACCCCCGTGGGTGTGCAAGCCCGAGGGTCTGGGAGTCGAAAAGGGCAGAGCCTATGGATCAAAATAAGATGTCAGGCGAATCGTCAGGAGATTCAGAAGCGTTTTCTGACCTGCTGAAGGTCCCGTCGGAGAGGAAGCCGCTCTGGTTTCGAGTTGTGCTCTTCCTCGGTGCGGCGGGCTGCATGCTTCTGGGTGTTGTTGGCTGGTTGGTGCCCGTGGTCACGGGCATTCCATTTTATATTCTCGGCCTCGTGCTTCTCAGTATGGCTCACCCGCCGTTGGCCCGCTGGGTGAACCTCAAAGAACGGGGTTTTTCGCCTCGGGTTCGTAAGGCCCTGCGTCCACGCTTGCGGCGAAGATCAAAGGTGGGGAAGAGCACGGGGCGGTCCACGCCAGGAGATTCTGACTCCGCGAAGAGCTGACCTGCTCGAACACTGGGCCAGTTTTCAGGCCTTGAGTCCCAGTGACCGCATCAACGCAAGGGCATTGCCGCGCGTCACGACGCCCTCGTGCAGCGTGTAATCAAAAGACATCTCGCCGTTGACGAGGCTGTCTTCGAAGTGAGCGTTGCGAGCGAGGCTGCCAAGATCCTCTGCGATGCGAGCAAGCGCCAGGTCGTGTGTGGTCACGATTCCAAGAGCACCGCAGTCGGCGAATTTCTTCACGATGGCACTCGACCCTGCAAGGCGATCACTGGAGTTCGTGCCGTGAAGTATTTCGTCTAGCAAGTAAATGACGGGCCACTGCCCTTCGATCAATTCATCGATTTGCTTGAGGCGTTTGACTTCGGCATAGAAGTGACTTGTGCCGTCGCGAAGAGAGTCCTCGATACGAATGGAAGCTCCCAGAGCGAGCGGGGTGAGCTTGAGTGCTGTTGCTTTGACCGGAGCACCTGCCATGGCAAGGGCCAAGTTGGTGCCTACGGCTCGCAGCAGCGTGCTTTTGCCCGACATGTTGCTTCCGCTGAGAAGCAGTAAACGCATGGAGTTGTCGAGCCGGACATCGTTTCGGACGCATTGGGCGTCAGGGATGAGGGGGTGCCCGAGTCCGACCGCTGCGTAGCAAGGTGCTCCGTCCGTGACTTCTGGAAAGACATCTTCGGGGCGTTCGTAGGCGTAGACCCCGAGAGACAGCAAAGCTTCGAATCGGCCGGCAGCATCCAGCCAGGTCGCAACATGCGGTCCATGCTGAGTTCGCCAGGCGTCCAGGTCGAGAGCGGTACGAATGGGTTTCTGGGTCAGGAAGGCGAACAGTGCGTAGAACGCATTGTGTCGAGCGGCTCCGAGGTCATCCGTCAGCTTGGTCAGGCTGCGAATGTGCTTGGAAGGCATGATTTCTTCGGTTCGGAGGGACTCGCGCAAGTCCACGAGCACGGAGGCCGAGAACTGATGGGACTCAATCAGTTCGAGTAGAGCGGCAAGTCCTTCAAGCTGGCGAGCGGGTGCAGACTGCGTGGCAGGCATGCTTTTTCTTCGGAAGGCCACGATGCGCCCGAAGAGGAGGTCGGCGATCACAACCAGGCCGAGTGGACCTACGCTGGCCATATCCAGTACCCAGGCCGCGGCCGTTGCAACTCCCAGAAGGCCGAGAGTCCAGGAGATGGCACGGACAGCATCAGCCTGATGGAGGGTCGAGGTGTTCTGCCCCCAGGCGATCAACTTCTCCGGATCAAGATCCGCGTTTTCATTGTCGCTGACGACTGCGAGTTGCTCGCGCAACTCCAGAAAGGGCGCCAGTTCGGCAACGGCTTGCTGTCGACCGACGATCGCTGCCTGATCACTGGGATGGGTCAGCCATGCGGCGAGAACATCGTGGCCCATGGAACTGGGCGTACTCGCCAATCGCTGGAACAGTGACCCCTCGCCGAAGAGGTCGATGTCGCGGCCAAAATTGCGTTCATCTGCGAGGTGCTTTTCGCCTTGTGGGCCCTCCCCGGCCCAGGAGTCCGTCACACGGTGGACGGCGCGCTGGTAGAGCTCATGGAGTGCGCGCGCCCGAACCGCCTGGCTGTGGGCCTTGTGGTGCAACAAAACAGTCGCCGCAAAGCTGGCGATGGGGAGGAGCAAGGCCGGCCACCACGAGGGCTGGCTGTACATAATCCAGAGGCTGAAGATGCCGCCCACCGCAAACACGGCCAGGCGACCGTTGGACAGCTGTCGCTCACGAGCAGCAGTTCGCGCGCGTTCATCCGCCCAGCGTTGGAGTCGCTGGGTGTAGGTCTGGTGTGGCGATCGACCGGCAGTGCCTTCAGGCATCGTATCCACGCCGAAGAGTTGAATTGACTCTCCGGGGTGAGGGGGTGGTGTTTAGAAGAGGCTGCCCATCAGGGCCTGGACATCCAACTCGACTTGATCGCGATCGCGGAAGCGGGTGATCTTCTTGCTCAGCCACTTGCCATGCGCCTTGACGGTCGGGTCCTTGGATTCCATGTACTTCAAGAGCACAGCAAGGCTGTCATCCAGGGATTGGTCGTACATGGCTTTGATGCGCGGCGTGGTGTCCGTCTGGACGCGAGACATCAAGATGTCCACGTAGTCGGACTGGGTCCAGAGATCGTATTCGTTTGGCGCCTCTGGCCAGACGGCATCAAAGACTCGCTTGCTCACGTCGTTCATTTTCAGGCTGTTTTGATCGAGCGCTTCTTGGATCTCAAGGCGTTCGAAAAGCGATTGGCTCGTGAGCGGAAGGAGTGTCCGCAGTCTCACAGAGTTTACGAGGCGTGGAAGTGGGTCCATGCTCCAGGAGTCGAACCACTCGCCGAAGCTGCCGTACTTCTTGTTGGCGAGCAAGAGGCGATCTTCGTTCGGGATGCCTCCTTCCCACTTGAGTCCCTTGTCGATCATCACGCTGATGGCCTGCTCTTGCAGCGCTGGATCAATGGGGACGATGGGCATCCGTCCGCCTTCTTGCCCGACCGTGTCGCGGTTGAAGGTGAATCCACCGACGAAGCGACTGAGTCCCTGATAAGCCCGGGAGTACATGCTGTAGAACATCGCGTAGTAGCGGGCGTACTTGTGGAAACCGTCGCCCGTTTCGACGGCGCGCTCCTTCATCTGAGAAAGGCCCCATTCGGCCAAATCGATCTGGCCTTCTGCGAAGGTCACGGGGTTGCTGCCCATGTCCCAGGTCACGGTGAGTGGGTCGCCGATGTAGGAGTCCTCATCGGTTCCGAACTCGAGGCCTGGCTCTGCTGAGCGAGCGGCAATCTTTGCGAGTTGCTTGTCCTCATTACTGCCGAACTCGCGGTAGCCGTATTCGATTGCCCAGTAATCATACGGTCCGATCGACGACTGGAAGAACTCGCCCTGGGTCGCGCCGGGCGGTGCAATGATGACGGCCGGATAGTCCATGAACGAGCCGGCGGTGCCGTACTCCATGGTTGCTTCGGCATCTTCGAGCTCTTCCATGTTCTTCCAGGTCGAGGCTTTGAAGTTGTGCCGGAGGCCCAGGGTGTGTCCGATTTCGTGGGCAGTGACTTCCTGGATCATGTCCTGGAGGAACTCGTCTCTGGTCTTCTCAGGTGCGACGACGTCGAGCATCATGGCGCCGTACCCGACCTGCAGAGCGAACTCTTCGCCCAGCATCTGGCACATGTCACGCGGGTCGCGCGCCACGTCTTCTTGACTCAGAGGCTTGTTTGCCTCTTGCCACTCGCGATAGACGTCCTCTTTGGACATCGAGGCGCGTTTCGCGATGTACGTGTCGAAACGTTGCGAGTAGATGTCGAGGAAGTTGGCCTGCATGGTGATGTCGGCGTCGATGGTTTCGCCCGTGCGCGGATCTTGGCGTGATGGGCCGATGGCAAAGCCAACGTTTTCATCTTCCGACCAGCGAACCACTGCGTAGCGCACGTCCGCGGCATCCCAATCGGCGTCATCAGGCATTTGCTTGGCAACGATGGCGTTGCTGAAGCCTGCCTTGCGGAAGGCGGGCTCCCACGCTTCGATTCCTCGCTTGACGGCATCGCGATAGGCGGGCGGTGTCGAGTTTTCAACCCAGTACACGATGGGTTTGACCGGGTCGCTTACGTCTGCGGTTGGATCTTTCTTCTGCAGGCGCCAGCGGTTGATCATGCGGGTGACATTGTCGTCGCTCGTGCGGTCGAACAGCTCTTTTCTCTCGCTGAAGAAATAGCCGACTCGCTGGTCAAACTTGCGTGGCTTGTAGCCAGGATCTGGGAGCGCAACGAATGAGTGCTGCACGATGACTTCCACACCACGGCCATCGGCCATGGTGGAGTTTCCGGAAGATGAACTACTGGTGAAGATCATGTCCGTCGTGATGTCGACGTTCTTCGGGAAAGACTGCACGTCCGTGATCAGGCTCAGATCTTTGCTGGGGGAGAACTTTCCGCCACTCAGTCCCCGTGCGACTTTCAAGTTGTCGCTCTTGAGCCAGGCTCCGATATCGATCAACACTTTGCCTTCGTCTTCGATTTCGGCGGCGATGTCAAAGGAACGGATGTAGCCCTTGGTCAGGACCTCTCCGATGACGCGCGTTTCGCGCGGCCCGTTCGGCTCGGCGTAGTTCGTGTTGCTGGCAACGAGGACGATCTTTTTCTCGCCTCGGCGCTGAAAGCTCAGCACGTTGGGATTGTCGTAGAGCATGGCTCCGCGGTACACGCTGTTGTTGCCTGCCCCGCTGTTCAGCGCTCCCCAGTAGAGGAACTCACGACCGAGCGACGCTTCGTCGAGCTCGAGCAAGAGCTTCGACTCATCGAAGTAGAAATCGAAGAAGCCCGTCGTGGCCACCAGATCTTCGATGGTGTCGTCCCACTTCTTCTGGGCTTTGTTCTTCTTCTCTTCGTCCTCGTCTTCGCTCTTTTTGTCTTCTTTCTTGTCAGCCTTGGCAGTGCTGTCCTTCTTGCCGCTGTTTTTCTGATCAGCAGCTTTGTCGGAAGCGGCGACCGGCTTGGCTTCCGCAGTCTCCTCTGGGGCCTCGGCCTTGGCCGTGTCTTCCGTAGAAGCGGCCGCCGTGTTGTCCGTGTTCTCCGAACCGCTGTTGGTCGGCAAGCTGTGGCAGGCCAGCGGAGCCAAGAAGAGCAGGGGGGCCAGGATTCTGGTGAGAAGCAGGTGAGGCATGAGAGATTCCAAAGCGAGCGGTGAATGTCGAGCGGGAGACTTTACCAGACCCCGGTTCATCGATGGGGAATGAGACCTGAGAGTGATCCAGGGCAGATGATTCAGATGGTGAAGGAGTGAGAAGCGTGTGTCAGTTGTCGGAAGAAGAGGGGGTCGGGCGCAGGCCCCACTTGCCGTTCAAGCGCTCCGATTGCCCGGACTGCTCAAGTTCTTGCAGGGCTGCGTTGATCTCAACAAGGAGTGCCGTTCGATTGGGTGGTACCACCAAAGCGTAGCGCTCGGGGGCGAGCGCGGCCGGCAAGGTTGTCAGGGCGCCGCCGCTGTCCAAGACGAGGGCCTCGGCATTGGGCCCATCCATGGCAATCCCATCGATTTCTCCCAGGAGAAGGCGCTCTGCCACACCCAGGCCTTGCTTGTCGGCCCAGAGAGTCGCCTGAGTTCTGGGAAGTTTGTGAAGGACGGCCTTTTCGGAGGTGGTGCCCGGCGAGGCGGCAACGACACGGCCCGCAAGATCGTCCCAGTTACGTGGCTCCCCCTCGCCCGTGCGAACGACGACGGCGATCTCTGTTTCGAAGTAGGGGCGGCTGAAGGCCACCTTGCGAGCTCTTTCCTCGGTGATGCCAATGGTTGCGCAAACGACGTCGGGCCAGCCACCTTGAGCCGAGGGCAGTAAGGTCTCGAACTCTGCGCGATGCCAGCGCAAGGGACGGCCGAGCGCCGCGGCGATGGCTTCCATCATTTCGACGTCACGGCCGATGGGCGTTCCTTCGGCGTCGAGGCCAGCAAACGGCATGTTGTCCAGGTCGGAGGCCACGACCAGAGGAAGGATTTCCACTTCCGAGTCCGGATGAGATGCCGTTGCACAGGATCCAAGGCAAGAGCAGGCCAAGGCGAGCAGTAGCGCAAATGCAGTGTCCCGCATGGCCTTATTCCTCGCCCATGTGCGGGTAGCGCCAGTCTACAGGCGGCGCGAAAGTCTCCTTGATGGTTCGCACGCTGCTCCAGCGAACCAGATTGAGAAGCGAGCCGGCCTTGTCGTTGGTGCCAGATGCGCGTCCGCCTCCGAATGGTTGCTGTCCAACCACTGCGCCGGTGGGCTTGTCATTCACATAGAAATTGCCAGCTGCGTGACGCAGCTTGGAAGACATGTGCGCGATGACCTGGCGATCGCGAGCAAAGATGCCGCCGGTCAGTGCGTAGGGAGATGTGGTGTCGCAGAGCGCGAGCGTCTCGTCGAGCTTGTCGTCGTCGTAGACGTAAACCGTCAAGATGGGGCCAAAGATCTCCTCACACATCGAGGTGGCCTTCGGGTCAGCTGTTTCAATGACGGTCGGTTCCACAAACCAGCCCGTGGAGTCGTCGCAGTTTCCTCCCACCAGGATCGAGCAGGCACTGTCTGCACGAGCTCCTTCGATGTAGTTGCGGCAGTTGTCGAAGCTCTTCTGGTCGATGACAGCCGCCATGAAGTGCTTGAAGTCCAGTGGGTTGCCCATGGAAATCTTGCTCACCTCGTGAGCGAGTTTTTCGCGCAGTCCTTCCCAGGATGATCTCGGAACGTAGGCACGACTCGCAGCCGAGCACTTCTGGCCTTGATACTCGAAGGCGCCGCGGAGCAGAGCGACAGCAACGGCGTCCATGTCAGCGCTGGGGTGCGCGAAGAGAAAGTCTTTGCCGCCTGTTTCGCCGACCAAGCGTGGGTACGAGCGGTAGTTGGCGATGTTCTCTCCGACCGCCCGCCACATGCCGTGGAACACGCCTGTCGATCCGGTGAAGTGCACGCCGGCAAGGTCTGGATGTGCGAGAGCCGGGGTCCCAATCTCCGGGCCGGCTCCGGGAACAAAGTTGATGACGCCGTCTGGGAGTCCTGCTGCTTTCAGCAGTTCCATGAGCGCCCAGTTGCTTAGCACAGAGGTCGACGCGGGCTTCCACAAACAGACATTGCCCATCAGTGCTGGCGCTGTCGGCAAGTTGCCCGCGATGGATGTGAAGTTGAAGGGTGTGACTGCGAACACAAATCCCTCGAGATTTCGGTACTCGCAGCGGTTCCACATCCCGGGCTGACTGCCAGGCTGCATCTCCATCAGTTGCCGGGCGTAGCTCACGTTGAAGCGGAAGAAGTCGATCAATTCGCATGCGGCATCGATTTCTGCCTGAAGTGCGGTCTTGCTCTGCCCAAGCATCGTGGTGGCATTGACGCGATCTCGCCAAGGGCCGGCCAGCAAGTCCGCAGCGCGCAGGAAGATGGCGGCTCGGTCATCAAAGTCCATCGTGGCCCAGTCATGCGATACGGCCGCTGCTGCTGCTGCCGCAGCGCTGACGGTGTCCGCGTTGCCGGCGTGGCATACGCCGAGTACATGCTGGTGGTCGTGCGGCTCGACGAGAGGGAAGGTGTTTCCCGTGCGTATTTCCTGCCCGCCCAGGACGATCGGGATGTCGGCTGCCTCTGACCTGATGTCCAGCAAGGCCTTGTTGAGCGAGGCGCGTTCTGGAGTCCCGGGAGCGTAGTCCCGAACGGGCTCGTTGACGGGGTCTGGGATCCTGCTGATAGAGTTCGACATGGCGGGGGATTGTACGGGGCCACCGACTGCCGCCGCCACCGGGGCCAGGGCCCGTCGAGGTCGCTGGCCGCCGAGAAAAACGAAAGCGCCGCTGAGTGGGTCTAATTGTCCTGCTTGGCGGCGAGCGGCGCGGCCTGGCCCGTGGCCTCGCCCGAGGCGTTTCCGGCCATTTCCCGAGGGCGCTTGTTCCATGGCAACAGAGCCCCGCAGGCCCCGCTGAGGTCGTCAAAGAACGAGTAGAAGAGCGGGACCGCAAGAAGCGTGAAGAAGGTCGAAAAGGCAAGACCGCCAGCAACCGTGATGGCCATGCTCTCGTAGCCTGACGACTCGGCATCGCCAGGGAAGAGTTGGGGCATCGCCATTGGCATCAAGCCGAAGATGGTCGTCAATGCCGTCATGATGATGGGGCGAAGTCGCTCGGCTCCGCCGCGCACCAAGGCTTCATTGCGGGGGCGGCCTTCGGCGCGAAGGCGTTGCACGCGATCGAGCAGCACGATGGCGTTGTTCACGACGATACCCGCGAGCAAGATCATGCCGACGATGACCATGGCGTCGGTGGCTCGGTTCGTCAGATAGAGGGTGATGTTGACACCCATAAGAGCCAGGGGAATCGACACCAGGATGGAGAACGGAAGTGTGACGGACTCCAAGAGAATGGCCATGAGCAAATAAACCAACAAGACAGAGAACAAGAGCGTCTTCATCAGCTCAATCATGTCCTGTTCGAAGTCTTGCTGTCCGCCTTCTTCAGTCCAGTTGTACCCCTCAGGGAAAGGGTAGTTGTCGAGCACCGACTTCAATCCGCGAGAGACCAGGTAAAGGTCATCGACGGTTGGGAGTGCGGTGACGCGCGTGCTGGTCTCGCCATTACGCCGCACGAGCGCGCCCACAGATTTGTCGAAGCTGAGGTCTGCCACGGAAACCAGCGGGACCTGGTCGCCAGAGAGCGTACTCAGCCCCATGTTTCGGATGAACTCGAGGCTCTCCTGGTCCGACTGCCCGTATTCAATCTGCATGCGAATGTCGCGTTCGCCATCCTGAAAATCTGGAAGCCTTTGCCCTCCCAGGCCCCAGGCGACCATGCCCTGGACTGTTTCGGGGAGGACGCCCAGGTCGGAGGCCCGGTCGCGGTCGATCTTGATGTGGATCTCATCGAGACCGTCGTCGATGTCCGTGCGGACATTTTCGAACATGGGAGTGGCGACGCCTTCGACGTCAAGTGTCAGCGCTTCGAGCCGTTCTTTGAGGTCGTCTGCGATGCCCGCCAGGATTGTGAAATCGCGTCCCTTGAGATTGACACGTAGTTCCTTGCTCCCTGTCTCCCCGTCACGCCCAACCGTGACTTCGACTCCGGGCAAGGTGGGCGCCTTGGTGCGTAGGAGGTAAGGCATGTTGGCCTTTGCCTCTTCTTCCAGGTCGCGGCGAGGGTAGAAATCAAGTCGACCTCCACGGCGACTGAATCGCGTGGAGTAGAAGTCGTATCCGAACGCTTCTTGGTTTTTATCGGCCCATCTTTCGAAGTGTGCGAAGACGGCGTTGGTCTCTCCGAGCGAATACGTCGAGGGAGTCTCGAGAGACATGCGGATCGAGTCATCGCCTTCATTGCCCGTGTTGGCGCTGCGTAGCTTGCTGCTCGCCTGCATGGCCACACTGACAACGAGTAGCAGAAGCAACAAAGATCCGAGGCGGTGCTGCAGCACCCAGCCGAGAGTGCGTTCATATCCGGTGACGAGTTTTCCGGAAAAATGAAGGTCTGCGGACTTGCTCCGATTGCGACTCATGATGCGAGCACAAAAAGCGGGCAGGAAGATGAGCGCGACCAGAAGCGAGGACGCGAGTGAATAAGAGATGGGTAGCCCCACCTCTTGCATCATGACCTGGTTGTTTCGATCGCCATCCATGAACACGAGGGGCAAAAAAACAACGATGGACGTCGCCGTGGCAGTTACGACAGCGAGGCTGACCTGACTTGCGCCCACCGAAGAGGCGCTCTTTCGGTCGAGACCTTCGGAGCGCTTGCGGCTGATGTTCTCGATGACCACAACGGCGTTGTCCACGAGCATTCCGATGCCCAGTGTGAAGCCAGCCAGTGAGATGAGATTCAGGGTCTGGCCGCCGAAGTAGGTGGCAATGAGAGCTGCCAACAGAGAACTGGGGATGGCCAGTGCCGCCAGCAAGGTCATGCGCAGATCGCGCAGGAAAAAGAACAGCACGATCACGGCAAACAATCCGCCCCAGAGTGCGGACTGTTGAAGCCCCCCGATCGCGTCGAGAATGACCTCTTTCTGGCTGAAGAAGACGTTGAATGTGACGCCTTGCAGCCTTGGATCTTGTTCGAGGTTCGCAATCGTCTCTTCGATTCGCGAGCAGACGGCGATGGTGTTCTCATCGGACTCGCGGCTGATGTCGAGGCCCACGGCACCTCGGCTGTTGATGCGCCAGACCCAGTCGCGGTAGCCACGTGCTTGCACGACTTCGGCAATGTCACCCAGGACAAGATCGTTGCCCACCGGATAGGCACGAACCTGGTCGAGGTTCTGGTAGCGAGAGTCGATGCGCAGCGCCAAGGTGCGGTTCGAATCGTCGACCATGCCAGCAGGTAGCGTGAAGTTGTCGTTGCGCATCCGCTGGATGACAGCGCGAAGATCTACTCCGTATCCTTTGACTTTTTCGACGTCGACGAAAATGCGTACTGCTTCGTCGACTACGCCATAAAGACCAACGCGAGCCACGCCGTCGACTCCCTCGAGTCGGCGTACGGCAATTCGTTCGATCGGGCCAAAGGGGTCTGCAGAGTCTTCGTCGTACTGGATGCCGATCCACATGATCGGGATGTCCGACATGCGCCTTCGGAAAATCCGGTAGCGGTCCATTTCTGGAGGCAGTTGAGTGCGTATGCGCTCGATGCGATCGCGGACTTCTCCGTAGGCAATATCCATGTCGGTCGTGTTGTTGAAGACGACTTCGATGGAGGAGAAGTTCTCGCGACTGACAGAAAAGATCTCCTTGATCCCGGGGATTGTTCTGAGCTGCTCTTCGACCGGGCGTGTGAGCTGGTCTTCAACTTCTTGCGGCCCAGCGCCAGGGAATGGGAGTTCAACCGAAAGATTCGAGGCAGAAAGTCCTGGTGGCAAGAGCATCAGCGGCGTCTTGCGGTAACTGATCACGCCCGTACCGATGAGCGTGAGGAACAGCATGAACATCGTGACCGGGCGGTTCACGAGGAGGCCCGGGAGCCCGGAGGCGCGAGAGGGGGTGGGAGGCTGATTGAGGTTCATCTGAGCCGGGGATGGTAACCCGATGACCCCAGTGCCGAGTCGTAGCTCTCTCAAGGAGCGCTCTCTGCCACAGACACAGGGTCAAGGCTTCGGATCGAGCCGGGTGTGTGTCATAAAACGGTGATGGTCCTCACACTCGATTACACGTGTTTCGTCCGCGGCGGCCCTCAGGGTGAGGTGGGCGTCGATCCCGAACATCTCGAGCAGGCTGCTGATCAACACGCCGAGAAGCTCTCCTCGCTGAAGGGCAAGCGCGATTCGGGTCAACTCGGGTTTTTCGACTTGCCCGACGATCGATCGACCATGGCTGCATGCCTTGAATACGCCGAGTCGGTGTCGGGGCGCTTCGAGAACATTGTCGTCATGGGAATCGGAGGGTCGGCGCTCGGAACCCAGGCACTTCACGCTGCCCTGTCTCGGCCGCTTCATGACAGTCGGTTGCCGAATGATCGACCGCGGCTGTTTGTCGTCGACAACGTGGACCCTTCGCTGGTGGGTGGGGTTCTGCGCGTCGCCAATCCAGAAACGACCCTTTTCAACGTCATCAGCAAATCCGGCTCCACGGCGGAGACGATGAGCCAGTTCCTTCTCTTCCTGGAAGCCTTGAAGGCTGCCGTGGGAGATTCCTGGCGGGACCACATTGTCGTGACCACGGACGCCCAGCAAGGTTTTCTGCGTCCTTTCGCCGATGTGCACGCGTTGAAGTCTTTCGTCGTGCCCGACAACGTGGGTGGACGGTTTAGCGTGCTGTCGCCGGTGGGTTTGTTACCCGGCGCGCTCATGGGATGGAACCTGCCTCAGTTGCTCGAGGGCGCTGCTCACGGACGAAATCGGAGTTTGAGCGGAGACTTTGCGCAGAACCCTGCTGCTGTCTGGGCAGCGTGTCATCACCTGCTCGACACGCGCTGCGGCGTTCATTCCCAGGTGCTCTTCCCATACAGCCACCGCTTGAGGCTGATGGTCGACTGGAATGTTCAACTGGTCGCAGAGAGTCTGGGCAAGGTCGACGCACAGGGTCGTAGGATTGGCCCGTTTCCTCACGGTGCGGTGGGTGCCACGGATCAGCACAGTCAGGTGCAATTGTTTGCTCAGGGCCCGCGCGACAAGGCATTCACTTTTCTGCGCGTGCTGAATCACAAAGACGACCTGCTGATTCCTGATCATCCTCAGGGGCTTGATGAGCTTGCCTATCTGTCTGGCAAGACCTTCGGGCAACTGCTTGACGCTGAGTGCCGCGCCACGCAACTCGCGCTCACGGACGCAGGTTGTCCGAATGCACTCATTTCGGTTCCCGAGGTGGATGCGCACTCGGTTGGCGAATTCTTGATGTGGTCCATGGTGGCGACGGCGTACGGCGGCGAACTGTACGGGGTCGATGCCTTTGATCAGCCGGGGGTCGAGGCAGGGAAGGTCGCGACCTACGGCCTGATGGGGCGGCCGGGCTTCGAGCAGGAGCGCTCTCGAGTCGAGGGGCGAAAAATCAGTGACCCGAACTATCGAGTGATCTGACGGCCGTCCAGGTTGTATGGACGGGTTGGCCCAGGCTTCATTCGGGATACAGCGGGGCCGCGCAGACCTCGCGAGCGCCGCAGCCGTGGCAGAGGTTGTTCTTCGTCTGAATGCCGAGCGACTTGCGGGTTTCGAGAAGGGCCTTCACGCCCGGAGGAGCAATGGGCTTCACGGTGCCCAGAGTTCGTGCAACGTGCGTGATCTTGGCGGTGTGCTCCACCATTTCCATCTTCTTGTAAGCGTCGATCAAATCGCTGCCAATGCACACCACGCCGTGCCGCTCCATGATCACGGCGTCTCCTTTTGAAAGGAACGGCCGGAGTTCGTCGGGCAGATCGTATGTGGAGGGGGTCGCATACGGAGCCGTGGGAATAGATCCCATGGTCACGATGATCTCGGGGATGGTGCATTCGGCCAGAGAAACGCCCGCCAGCGAAAAGGCCGTGGCATAGATGGGGTGCGCATGAACCACGGCGCGTATGTCGGGGCGCTCCTGGTAGGCAGCAACGTGCATCTTGATCTCTGTCGTGACAGTGCGCCCGTCAAGCGCGTTGCCTTGCGAGTCGCATTCGATGACCTGATCCGGTGTCATGAAGCCCTTCAAGACTCCAGATGCGGTGATCATGATGTTGCCGTTGGGCAGCCGCGCACTGACATTGCCGTCATTGGCGACGACCATCTCGGCCTTGTAGAGCATCCGCATCACGTCGCAGATCTGTTGCGCGAGTGCCGCCTTGTCGTCCGGCGCTGCCTGCACCAGAGTGTCGTGCCGCACGGGGCCCGCTTCCGGGGCTGCCCAGGGGGTCGTGCCGATGGGTTTGCCCTCCAGAGAGGGATCCACCGCAGCAGGCGGGAAGCAGGCTTGAAGGTCGTCGATGCCGGGAGAAGGCTGGTCCATACCGCCATAGTAGCGGTCAGTTGCCAGAAGGGGGAAGGACCGAGTCCCCTGGGTCCTCAGAAGCCGTTGAGCGCCGGGTAGACGATCTGTCCATGAAGACTGATCTCGTCAATGACGCCCACGACAGCAGTCCTTATGGGCGCTTCCGAGTCGCCCACGATCTCGCGCACGGAGCTTCCTTCGGCCATCAGGAGCACGATGTCACCGACGCCGGCCTGGCAGCGATCGACGGCTGTGAACATGCGGTCCTGGGTGGGGCTGAGGTCCGGTGCGACCGGGCGCACCGCAAGCAGGCGTTGTCCGTCGTAGGACGGGTGCTGGACGGGCGTGACCACGGTGCCAATGACCTTGCCGATCTTCATGATGCGAACCCACTCAGGCGACGGCGTTGGAATACACGGGCGGCCACAAACACGAGCACGAGGGCGAGACCGAGTAAGACACCGAGGTCCTTGAGGATGGTCGGGTTGGTCCAGTGGAGCCCGCTCCAGAAGACGCTCTGATAGGCCTCGATGGACCAGTAAGTCAGAGTGAACTGGCCAACGGTTCGCACGGCCTCTGGCATGAACATCAACGGCATCCACGCACCGCCAAGTGCCGACATGACCAGAATCAAGATGGTTGAGAGCCCGTCCGCTTGCTTGTCAGAGGTGGACACCACAGCAATGAGCAGTGCAAAAGCTGTCGAACTGGCCACGGTTGCCAGTGAGATGACCAGCACGGTGTCCCAGTGTGGCAGGAAGCTGAAGTCAAAGACGAGGGCCGCGTAGGCGAAGAGAATGAAGACAAGACACATTCCGACCATGAATGCGCCCAGGAATTTGCTCATCAGAACCGTCAACGGGTTGATTGGTGCACAGAGCAGTCGCCGCATCGTCCCATCTTTGCGCTCTTCGAGGAGTGTGCGAGCGAAGCCGACCAAGCTGAACATGATCATCATCACCGTCATGCCCGAGACGGAGTGGGAAACCATGTAGGTGATCTGCTCCTGCCGGCCGCTGGGCAGGACGTCCTGCGTCTGAATGGGCAGGACCTGCAGCGCGAATTGCTGGAAGTCAAAGTCCTCACCGTCGGCTTCTGCGTCCGGACTGACATGCCCTTCTTCTGCGGCGTCTGTAAACAGGCTCTTCATGGCCTGGCGGAAGGGTGTGGTGAAGGCCTCGATGCGAGTGGTCCATTCCGCGGGAATGCCTGCGGCTTCGAGTGAGCGGGACTGGATCTCCCAGAGAAGTTCCTCACCGCGGGTTTCAAAGAGCGCGCGCACGAGTCCGATACTGAGAATTTGCAGGCTCATCGATCGACCCGGATCGCGGATCAACTCAAGCTCGGCTCCCGCCGCGAACCCCTCGGGTAGCAGGACGGCGAAGGGCCGTTGCCCATCGTGCACGAGCCGCACAAGGTCGTCGCGAGTGGATGCAGGCTCGGCAAGCACGAGAGAAATGCCCTGCATGTCACCGAAGGCCGCTACGAAAGCATTCGAGGCAGGCGACTGATCCTGGTCGAGCAGGGCGACCTCAATCGAGGGCATGCCTCCGTTGCCTCCGCCCATACCTGTCATGATCGAGCAGAAGACGGTGACCAGAACGATGGGCAGCAAGACCGCCAGCATCAAGGCGACCTTATCGCGCAGGAATAGCCGCAAGTCTTTGATGACCATGATCATGGTGTTGCGGATCATCGTCAGCTGCTCTCGTCTCGTAGCGAACGGCCGGTTAACTCGAGGAAGGTCCGTTCAAGGTCGGCTTCCGGAATGCCGGCCTCGGTTGCCAGTTGCGCCGGAGTCCCGATGGCCATCAACTTGCCGTGGTCCATGATGGCGACGCGATCGCAGAGCCGTTCTACGTCATCCATGGAATGCGAGGTGTAGAGAATGCCGCGGCCTTGATCGCGGAGATTCTCAATGCTGTCGAAGATGTGATTCCGAGACTGTGGGTCGACTCCCACCATGGGCTCGTCGAGCAAGGTGAGGCTGGGCTCGGTCAAGGTGCCGACGGCCAGATTGAGGCGGCGCTTCATGCCGCCGGAAAATGTCTTGACCCGATCACCTGCGCGTCCTTCGAGGGCGGCCAGTTTCAGGCCGCGAGCCACAGCAGATTCGGGGTCGGAGACGCCGTGAAGCTGTGCAAAGAAGAGTAGATTCTCGGCCGCTGTCAGAGCTTCGTACAGCGCGAGCTCCTGCGGGACCACGCCGAGTCGGCCTCGCTGTGAAGGGGTCTCGAGGGGGGTGAAGCGCTCGCCTTCGAATGTCATCACGCCGTCGCGAGGAGCCAGCAGCCCGCACAGGCAACTGATGGCGGTGGTCTTGCCGGCTCCGTTGGGTCCCAGTAAAGCCAGAATCTCGCCGCTCTGCACTTCGAAAGAAACCCCGTCCACAGCGACGCGGGTTCCGTAGTGATAGGTCAGTCCATCGACTTGAAGGAGTGCCGTCATTGCGCGCTGCCGCCGACGTCTTCTTGGACTTCAAACTGTTCTACGTGTCCCACAATGGTTGCGTCTACGGGGACGTAGGTTTCAGCAAGGGCTAATGTGGACTCGCGGCCATCGCAGATGTGGACCAGGTCTCCCAGCCCGGAGTTGGCGATGTCGCACGCGACCAACGTATTCCCTGCGGACTCGCCGTGTTCGTCGAGAGGGCGAACAAGCAGCAGCTTCTCAGTCGCGAGCCCGGTGATTCGGCGAGTTGCGACGACGCGGCCAATGACGCGAGCAAGGTGCACTTTGGCTAGCTCTCGGCCGGGTCGTAGGACGTCGTTTCGAGGCCTTCCTTCTGATACACGAGGTCGCCATGCACGTCCCAGCTGTCAATAACTGCAAAGATGGCCGCGTCAATGGGCCGTCCATCAGTCAATGTGGTCTGACGAGCCGAACTGCCCTGGCTGAACAAAACCAGATCGCCTTGACCTGCGCCAATGGTGTCAGCGGCCACCACGTACTTGTCTCGTGGCGCTGCATTTTCGTCGAGTTCTTGGACGATCTGGAGCTTGAGATTCGCGACCTTTTCGTCCTTGATGGTCGAGACCACGGTGCCGACGACTTTTCCAATAAACATGTCAGGAGGGCGTCCGGTTTCGCAGGAAGGTGGGCGTAAGAGAGATCGCCTCAAAAGCTGCGGACGATTCTACATTCCGAGAACAGTTGTCGATAGCTGAGTTGTCGGACTTCCCGCCACAGCGCAGACTGAGCTGCTTCGAAGGTGATGTCCGGGCCGAACCTTTGCTCGAAGCTGGCGCGCTCGTCCTCGAAGTAACTGCGTAGCCGAGTCTCGTCCCAGCGCTGTTCGACGAGGAGCCGTAAACGTACCTGGGCTCCAAAGCTTGGCGTTGAGATGAGCTCTTCGACCGTGAGGTTTTGCATTTGCTTTACCATGTCCGCATAGGAGATGCCCGACGTCTCATCTCGGTTGCGCACGAGCGCGTCTCTCCGAGCAATCTCTTCGGCAAGAGCCTCTGCTGTTAACTCAAGCCCCGCTCGCTCAGTTGCAGCGCGAATGAGGAGTATGCCGATGAGTTCGGTGAGTACTCCAGCTCGGTCCTCGGGCGTCAGCAGTGCATACAGACGTCGGCCCAATTGAATTCTGGTGATCTCGCCGTCATGCCAGCGGGTGGCAACGGCATCGTGGAGAGGGGCTGGCTGCAATTCAAAACCCGAGAGGGCGTTCTCCATCCATGCGCGCAACTGCTGGTCTGACGGGTGGCTGACACCTGTTTCTACAGCAATGATCTTCTCTTGGAGTGCGAGCAACCCGAGGGAGTGGCGGAGTTCGCTCTCTTCAGCACCAAGGCTTTCAACCAGTCCGATCGAACCGCCGGATTCGGTTCGCGCGCGAGCATCAAGGCGTTCGGCGAGGTCTTGGACATCCGATTCATCGACCTCGACCTGAGTTGCGGCTGCAGCCGCCATCAAAACTCGTTCGGTGAGTTCCTGGGTCGTTGCGATTTTACCTTCCGGTTCACGGGCATAGACCGTACCCAGGTATCGAAAGTATTCCGCCTCGCTGATAGGGATGTCACCGACGCGGGCGACGGTTCCCGGCGAGAGAGGTGGCGCGATCTCTGAGGCGGGCTCGCTTTGAGGGTCTTGTGCGATGGCGGTGAAGGCCAGCGCGAGCGTCATGCTGAGGAACATCACGAGTTTGTTGATGTGAAAAACCATAGAGCTTTCGAGTGTGCGGGGCTGATTGCCTCTCGTGAACTGTGCGCGTCGCGGTCAGTGTACGTCGCTGACGAGCATTGCAGTGCGAAGCGACTCTGCCGCTTCATCTCCAACGAGCTGGCGCACCAACTCCAGAGCGAAATCAAAGGCGGTTCCCGGCCCGCGACTGGTTGTGATGAGTTCGTCAACCACTACGCGATCTTCGGAGATGGTTGCCTCCCTGAGTTGATCACTGAACCCGGGATAGCTGGTGGCGCGTCGACCACTGAGCAGTCCTGCTGCGCCGAGAACGATCGGAGCCGCGCAAATGGCAGCGACCCTGTTGCCGCCTGCATGGTGCGACTTCACAAAGCGCTGAACCCGGGGGTCGTCGCGCAGAGTGGATGCGCCTGGCATACCACCTGGTAGAACGACCATGTCCCAGTTCGAGTCGAGGGCCTCGCCCAGCAGGCCGTCCATGCGCAGTGTGATGCCGTGAGATCCCGTGGCTTCAAGTGAAGAGACGCCCAGCATGACGGTCTCGATATTTGCGCGGCGCAAGATGTCCACGACGACTGTTGCCTCGATTTCTTCGAAGCCGTCAGCAAACAGAACGCAGCAGCGGGCCATGGAGTCTCTCGAAATCTTCTTGAGCCAGGCTGGGGCGGGCGTGCAGCACGAGGCACGCACGACGTTCAGGCTCGGTTGTTTGTGCCCTTGGGGCGAAAGAGTTTTGAATGCGGCAGCCCGAGCTTCCAGAGCACGAAGCTTCCCAGCATGCCCAGCGTGCCGAGTCCGTATCGCGTGCTGCGTTTCAGATTGATGGAACTGGCTTCCGCGAAATAGCGTGCGGGAACTGGAACGTCCCCGATCTTGAATCCGAAGCGCACTGCCTGGACGAGGAACTGCGTGTCGAAGACAAAATCGTCACTGTTTTCCTCGAATGGAATCGTTTCGAGCACCTCGCGGGTGTAGGCGCGGAGTCCGGTGTGAAAGTCACCGACGTTCTGCCCCAGCACGAGGTTCTCTGTGAAGGTCAGGAATCGATTGGCGAGGTATTTCCAGAGCGGCATGCCTCCTTGCAGTGCCTCGCGGCGCGTGCGGATGCGTGATCCCAGGACGACATCGCAGGTGCCGAGTTGCATGAAGGTGACCATCGCTGGCAGTGCGCGGGCGTCGTATTGATAGTCGGGGTGAATCATCACCACGATGTCGGCGCCATGATCCAAGGCAGTGCGATAGCAGGTCTTCTGGTTGCCGCCGTATCCCGTATTGGTCGTGTGACGAATGGTCGTGATGCCCAGAGATGTGGCGACCTCTGCGGTGTTGTCCGTGGAGCAGTCATCGACCAGGATGACCTCATGAACCTGTTCCTGGTCGATGTCGTCCAGTGTGGCCTTGATCGTCAACGCCGCGTTGTACGCCGGCATGACCACGACGACTTTCTTCAGATCCCTGGGCGGAGGGACGACCGATTTGTAGCTCTGAAGGGACACGAGGAAGGCGCCAGTCCGTTGGAGGAAGGGTCTCTGGAGAAGGATCAGGTGCGCAGGCTAGCAGCCCGAGGCGCGGGGGCTCCAGTGCCGGTCTTGGTTCGAGTCGCCCACCGCCTGCTCAGCAGGTCCTCCGGGCGGACCAGAGCCGGCCGTCAGCCATCAGTCGTCATCGAGCGGGTAGATCCGAATGTTGCTCATCTGGCCCTTCCACTTGAAGGGGACGAAGGTCGGTGGGCCAGCGACGGCAGCCACAAGGGTCTCGGTCTCCTCTCGGCGTGGCCGGGGGCTGAAGATCGCGTAGTCCACCTCAGGGCAACCCTGGGGCCAGGGTCCGGGAAGATTCCTGTAAGTGTAGGTGGTCCGGCCCGTGAGTACGGAGAGTACGGCTCCTTTTTCATGGAGCAGCCGAGCGTTTGCCGGTAGGTGTTCGCGGACCCAGTCGGCCGTTGCGAGATCGTCACGCTGAAAACGACGTTTGGTCGCGCTGAGGCTGCGAGACTCGTCGATGCGACTGAGGCTCATGACTCCGAATGCCAGTGCAAAGGCTCCCACAAACAACACACTCGGATTTGGAAGGGTTGTTCGCTTGGCGAGGAATTGGCCGATGCGATGCAGCGTGTACACCACGGACGAAAGGATCAGTGGAATCAACGGCAGAAGCAGTCGGTCTGCCGAAGTGAAATAGAGAAGAAGGACAAGAACTGAAAGGATTGCGTAGAGGTCCATCGCCGATCGTCGAGATGCTGCGGCGTACAGCAGACATGCACCCAGCAGCAGGGTGACGATCATGGAACCGGGGCCGAATGTGCTGAGGGCTTCGTTGGGCGGTCCACCCAGAAAGGCGTAGCCGACCGTGTGCGACATTTCGGTCAGGTTGTTTTCGATGCGCTCGAACCAGCCGGCAGAATCGACGAGAGGGGAGTCGGGGTCACTCGGATTGGTGTGGAAGAGTGCGGTGCTGTAGTCGAACATCAGCAGTTGCGTCGAAGGACGTTCTGCATTGACTGCAGCCTCTCGACTGTAGAGCGCCCAGGGAAGGAGACTGAGCGTGACAAGCACGGCCACCAGAAGGCCTTGCCAGCGTTTCGAGCTTCCCCCGGCGCGGGCGTCGTCTTGCTTTCGGCCATTCATGCCGAGCGCAGACAGAAGGACGAGCCCTGGAAGAAACAGCACGCCGACTGTGCGGAAGGCAACCGAGGCCGCCAAGAGGGCTGCACCGAGCAGGGCTGCCAGAGTTCCCGGCTGTCGGCCGTTTCGGTGTTGACTGAGCAGCCAGGTGGCGGCGAAGAAGAGAGCGATGAAAGGGTATTCGGCCAGAATGCTGTTCTGGTGATTCAACGCCAGGGGGTTGAGTCCAAACAGCAGCGTGATCAGTGCCGCAGCGCACCAACCGTGCAGGCGAGACATGGCGAGGAGGATGGTGCCGAATGAGGCGGCGACCGCAATCTGGATGAGTTGGTTGTAGAGCGTGAAGTTCCAGGTCTCACCCATGAAATGAGCAAGACACCAGCTCAGTGCCGGGGGGCGCACAAAAAAAGGATGCCCCAGATAGGTGTAGCCGTCACCGAGCGAGAGGCTCTTGGCAGTTAGCAGATAGATCGCACTGTCGACCGAATGACGCCAGTTCGGATCGACGAAGAGCGTGGCACTCAGGATTGCCAGGGCGAAGACAGCCGCAAGCAACAGTCCAGTGATCAGCCTGGAGGCCAGGTGAGACGAGGGGGCGTCAGGGCGACTCATGCCCGAAGAGCATACAACTGGCGGCTCAGAGAGCCTCGCTCTTGGTTCGGCTTGTGCGTTTGCGGCGTTTTTGCACGGGTGTCATGACCACCTTGTTCTTGCCTCGGACGCTGATGCTCACGGTGTCACCAGGGCTGAAAGTGCCATCCATGAGCTGCTCGGTGAGCGGGTCTTCAACCTCATCGCGGATATGCCGGCGCAGCTCGCGAGCTCCGTATTCAGCAGACCAGCCCATCTTGGCCAGGTGGCGACTCAGGGACGGAGCAAAGCGCAGGTAAACGCCTGTCCGCTCCAGGTAGCTCGCCATTTCAGAAAGCTGAAGGTTGGCGATGCTCTCGCAGTCTTCCACCGTCAGAGGGCGGAACTGGATGACCTCGTCAATTCGATTCACGAATTCCGGACGGAAGGCGCGCTTCACGGCCTCGTTCATCGTGAAGGCGACAGAGCTGGCAGGCATATCGCCTGTTTCCTTGCGGGCGAAACCCACGCGGTCGGTGATGCGGTTCACCTCGTCGACACCGATGTTGCTTGTCATCAAGACGATCGACTGCTGGAAGGAGACCTTTTCTCCCTTGCTGTCGGTCAGTGTTCCTTCGTCCATCAGCTGGAGAAGGAGGTTGTGCACTTTCTCGTGCGCCTTCTCGATTTCGTCGAAAAGTACAACGCAGGTCTTGGCTTTCTTGACGGCTTCGGTGAGCTGCCCGCCTTCACTGTGCCCGATGTATCCGGGGGGAGCTCCAATCAGTTTCGCGTACTCGTGTGGCAAGGCGTACTCACTGCAGTCAATGCGGACAAGCGATGAGAGATTGCCAAACAACTGGCGTGTCAGAGATTTCGCGAGTTCTGTTTTTCCTGTGCCGGTCGGTCCGACTAGGAGAAAAACTCCGATGGGCTTGCGGGGATCCTTCAGGCCAACAGCTGCCTTCTTGACGGCATGCGAGACGGCGTGCACCGCGGGCTCTTGCCCGACGACACACTGACTGAGTGTGCTTTCGATGTCGCGTACGCGCTCTTGGAGCGCACCAAGGTCATCTGCTTCACTCCAAGTCTCATCAACCTCGATTCCGGAGCCATCTGTGAGGCCTTCCGACGAGTTGTCCCCAGGAAGCGTCACGCTGTGGATTTCAAGGTGAGGGTTTACCTCGATGCAGATCTGGTAGAGCAGTTCGACAAGAGCTTCTGTTTGATAGACCTTGTTGTGGTGGTGGAAGAGGGGGAGTACCTGCTCTTCGTAGTCCACCACGCAGTGATTGACGACAAACTGGTGGTAGGCGGCGCGGTTCGTGACCGCGTCGTCACCGGTCGATGGCCGAGTGCCGTCGTCCGTCGTGGTCCGGATGCGGATGAACTCATCCAGGAGCTCACAGTATTTGAGTACGACGTTGTCGTCAGAGCGGGGCACCTTGATTCTCCCTGGTGTGGGCAGTCGATCCTTGTGGTGGGATGCCTAGCTCATCGGACGTTGGCCACGTCTCGCTTGAGAGATCGCTGCTCCCTTCTCGATCGATTTCGAGAACACCGGTACGATGGGCCCTCTCATGGCAATCGATCCCGCAACAGAAGCCCGCTTTTTTGGCCGGCTGGCCGTCAAAGGAATCCTCCAGCGGGGGCAGGTCGAGAAGCTGTTCGACCAGGCCCGAAAGGCTGCGGAGGCAGGGAATCCTGTCTCTTTGGCCGGGCTGGCTGTTCGGGCAGGTCTTCTCGACAAAGATCGATTGAAACGATTGTTTCGGACGGACGCGGACGAAGTGCCCGACATACCGGGCCATGTTTATGAGTCCAAGCTGGGCGAGGGCGGCGTGGCCTCGGTCTATGCCGTAAGGCGTGAGGCCGACGGAGAGCGGCTGGCCGTCAAAATGATGCACGACCATGTCGCTCTCGAGCCCTCCGAGGTCGAGGCTTTCATGGGTGAGGCCAAGCTCCTGCAGCGCCTTGAGCACCCCAATGTGGTGAAGGGGCTGCGGGCTGGTCGACTGGCAGGCCGCTACCTCTCCTTCATGGAGTGCGTCGACGGGCGCTCGCTGCAGGAGGCGATCTCCGAGGGCGGCGTGTTCGATGAGGAGTCAGCGCTTCTTGTCGTGCTGCAAGTGGCCCGGGCCCTCGATTTCTTGCGCAGCGAGGGCATCGTTCATCGCGACATCAAGCCGGGCAACATTCTCTGGGTTCCCGAGACTCACGAGGTCAAGGTCATCGACCTCGGGTTTGCGGCAGTGGATGGTGGCGAGCGGCGGCACGATGAAGAGGCCTCTTCCGAGACGACGCGGGGCACCGCGGCCTTTCTCTCCCCGGAGTCTGCTCGCGGTGAAGAGAATCTTGACGTGCGCAGTGACATCTATGCGCTGGGAGCGACGCTCTATCAGTTGGTCCTTGGCGAACTTCCTTTCTCCGGGGATGACGAGGAACTCGTTCAGAAGGCTGTGCTCGAAGGCTTGTCGGCAGAAACGACAAAGGGAGGGCGCATCAGTGCACACATGCACTACTTCATCGAGAAGATGATGGCCAAGGACCGGGAGATCCGCTATCAGGATCCCCAGCAGCTGATCGAAGATATCGAGCGCCAAATTGCTGGCAAGAAGAGCCTGGATGTGGGGCCGGATTCATCCGTGGATGATGAGCAGGATCAGCGGATTCAAAAGCAGCGGCTCTCTCGTCTGAGACGCCGCCGAAAGCGGAGGTAGTCCGATCGGTGCAAGCGATTCGCTCGACGCGAAGGACGGTTCCTTCTCTGACGCCCTCGATCAGCTTTATGTTCGAGTTGATGAGGCTCTCGCCGAATCCCGTCCGCGCTGTGAGATGTCGGGCCGTTGCTGCGATTTCCCCACCAGTGGGCATCAACTCTGGGCGACGGACCTGGAATCTGCCCATGCGCTGAGGAAGGCCGGAGGTGACGTTCCCGAGGCTCCCTCAGGTCTCTGCCCCTGGCATGTCGAAGGAACCTGTCGGCTCCGGGATGGTCGGCCGCTCGGATGCCGTCTGTATTTCTGCGATCCCGCATGGACGGACCTCATGCCACAAGTTTACGAGCGCTTTCATGCGGAACTGAAGGCTCTGCACGTCGAGGCGGGTCTCTCCTACAGTTATCGCCGCTTTGTCGAGGCCGTTCGCGATCCCGCACTGCTCCCCTCTCCGCCCACAAACTCATGACCAAGAGTCACTCTCTTTCTGTGTTGCTGTTGGCGATCCTGTTCATGGGGGCGTCGGCACAGGACGTGGCGGATCTGAATCAACGCGCCAAGCAGGCGCTTGAGAATGGGCAGGCTGCAGACGCAGTTCTCTACCTTGAGTCTGCAGCGGCTCTCAAGCCCGACGATTCGGTGCTCGCGCGCAACCTTGGTTACGCGTACTTCAAGCGTGGCCAGGCGCATTACGATGCCTTCGCCTGGGATGCCGCGTTGGGAGACTACCGCAGGGCGATTGTCAAAGTGCCTGATGAGGTTGGCTATCGCTTGCACCTGGCGAGCCTGGCGCTACGCCTCTACCGATTGGACGAAGCGCTGAGCGCGTCGCGATCTGCTGTGAAGGCAGACCCGGAGAACGCACTCGCTCACCAGTTGTTAGGTGACACGCTCAATCTGCTTGACGAGTTGCCGCAAGCACAGGTCGCTTACCGCAAAGCTCAGGAATTGGGTGATGATGAACTGGCTGCCAGAGCTGCGAAAGCACTCGCCCGTACGGGGCGGCAGTATGCGGTCGAGAAGGACTACCGCACGGATGTCACGAGCACCTTTGTGATCCGTCATCCAGGAGATACGGAATTTCTGGAACTCGCGGAGTTACTCGACCGCGCACGGGCCGAGGTCTGCAACACCTTCGATGAGTTCCCGCGCAACAAGGCCATTGTGGTGCTCTATCCGCCCGAGGCGTTTCGTGCCGTCACGGGGGCACATGACTGGGTGGGGGGCTTGTTCGACCGAAAGATCAGGCTGCCGGTCGCCGATCCGAAACTTGACGGAGAGCGCATCGAGGCCTCCTTCCGGCATGAGTACACCCACCTGATCATGAGCGAGCTGTCGCCGCGCTGCCCCGTCTACCTGAACGAAGGACTGGCTCAGTTGGCCGAGTACGGACGGGGGCAGGGCATCTCTCGACTGGTCGAGTACATGGAGAAGTCCGGGATCGCCCGTCAGGATCTGCCCCGGATCGAAGACTTGCCCGAGTCGTTTCTGGAGCTTGGTGACTCAGGGCAGGTGCACCTGGGCTACCTGCTCAGCTTTGCGTTTGTCGATCATGTGGTGTCGCAGCACGGGATGGGAGCAGCTATTCGTTGGGTACGCGCCCTGGAAGGCCAATCCCCAGCGGAGGCCTACCAGAAGGCCATCGGGCGCACCCTCCAGCATGAAGAGACGCTGTTCCGGGAGCTGGTTCGGACCGCACGCGGCTGAAGCCTGATTTTCTGGCCCTCATTTCTGCATCTCGCGCCTTGGATCGACCTTCCTGGCACGCTAGCTTTGGTCCAGGCGATCTTGGGCAACGGTGAGGGTTGGTTGTGGGACGACAACATCCGCTGGACGTGTTTCGATCCAGCCGGGACGGCTTTGATAAGGCTTCCAAGCGGCGAAGGGTGGTCGGTAAGGTCATCGCTTCCTCGGTGAAGGTCAAAAGCGCGCTCGCCGGCTCTTCGACAGGTGGGGCTGGCAAGGCGAAACGGGGCGCGACTTCTCGTTCGACCTCCGCCGGCGCGCGACCCAAGACGGGGGCCTCTCGCGGGTCTGCCGCATGGCGCGGTGGAGCCACTCAGAGCCCGGCCTCGCGTGTGAGTCGCTTGATCTCGGGCGCTCGATTGTTCGCTTCCGGACCTGGCAGCAAGAAGCGCTCTGCCGCAGCGCGGAAGGCCGATGGTGCGACGCGTACCATGTTCTTTGGCGCCACCGTCATGCTGTCGGCCGTGGTGCTGGTGCTCGTGTTCAAGCAGTTCTGGCTGGGTGATGGCATGGCAGAACTGCCCACCATGAAACTGGCTGACGTGCTCCCTGAAGGTCCGGGAGGGGCACTGCCTCCGTCTGCCGCTCCGATTGAGCCAGGGCAAGAGTGGTTGACCATTCAGGCTGCAACCTACAACGGATCCGACCGCGGCCTCGAGTTGGGAACGGCAGCTCTCAAGGAACTCGAATTGCGCGGGCTGCCAGGTCTCATGTTGATCGGGCAGGAACGAGCCGAGGGCGAGGGATACGAGAGCATCGAGTTGATCGTCGGGGCTGGCCGCAGTAAGCAGGCCTTGCAAGCCACACTCACTCGACTGCTGGATATCGATGATTGGCATGGGGGGAAGTCGGCGCCCTTCGTGGACGCGCGGATTGTGGCTCACCCGGCTCCCGAGGGACTGGAGCCAGGCTCCTAGGGCTCGGGGTGTCGCCTTGGCAGGCCGCTCGGTCTTGGCAGGGGCCTCAGTCTTGACCCGAGATCATCGATGTGGACGATGTCCTGGCTCGGCTGGCCTCTTCAGAGAGCCTGCTGAACCGTCGGTAGAGTGAGTGCCGCGAGCGCGGTCCGCACCACCCGTCGCCTTATCCAAGACGAATAGAACAAGAGGAAGCGCCTCGATGTCCATCCACCGCAGCTTGAAGATCAAGAGCGCCCTGCTCAGGAGTCGCAACGTCTGGACCCGCATTGAGCGGCTCGAGGCCCTGCAAAAGGCGGGTGAGTGGGACCAAGAGAAGACCGTTTACGGTCTCCGTAAGGTGCGGACGGCAGCCAAGGCCGCCAAGAAGGCTTAGGCCGGAGGGCGTGTCGCTTCCGCCCGAAAACCCGGCGCCTCCTCAGGACCAGGCTCTTTCAGGTCGACGCCTCGTCTCGCGTCGTGCGGATGGAGTGGAGTCGAGCGGTATCCGTAAGATTTTTGAGCGGGTGCAGTTCATGGACGACCCGATCAATCTCTCGATCGGGCAGGCTCACTTCGATGTTCCCGAGGCGGTCAAAGAGGCTGCGATTGCCGCCATCCGCGATGGCTTCAATCGCTACACCGTGACCGAAGGTGTGCCCGAGCTGAACGAGCGCATCCTGGGACGGCTTGCAGATCGTTACGGGTACCAGGGTCAACAAAGTCTCGTCACCTCGGGCGTGTCGGGTGGGCTGCTGCTGGGATTCATGGCGGCGCTCGACAAGGGTGATCACGTCTTGCTTCCCGATCCTTACTTCACCATGTACCCGGTGCTCGCAGGTCTCGTCGATGCGGATTGGAGTGGGTACGAGATGTATCCCGGCATTCCGCTTACGGAGGCTGCGCTGGAAGCCGCGCTAGATCCCGAGGGTCGCTCGCGGCTGTTGCTGATCAACTCACCTAGCAATCCCACAGGCCGCGTTTTGTCCGCCGAAGAGTTGGACATTGTTGGTGCGTTTGCGAGGAAACACGACCTGCTGGTGGTCTCCGACGAAATCTACGATGAGTTCGTGTACGACGGACCGCACGTTGCTGCAGTTGGCCATGTTGACGAGGACCGCTTGCTGCTACTCGGTGGGTTTTCCAAGACGTATGGCATGCCCGGTTGGCGCATGGGCTACGCCGTGGGACCTGACGACATCATCGATGCCATGCGGCGGATTCAGCAGTTCACCTTTGTCTGCGCGCCGTCGATGGTTCAACTCGCGGGCCTTGCGGCCATGGATGTGGATATGTCCGCAGAGATCGAGAACTATGCCCAGAAGCGCGATTCTTTCTATGCGCGGCTTGCTGGTCACTACGAGTTCCCCAAGCCCGGGGGTTCTTTCTACATGTTTCCGGAACTTCCGAAGGGCGCGACCACCGAGGCGTTCATGGAACGCGCGCTGGAACGCAAGCTGTTGATCGTCCCGGGCAAAGCTTTCTCTGCACGTGACACCCACTTCCGCCTCTCCTTCGCCGCATCAGGCGAGGTGCTCGACCGTGGTGTCGATGCCCTCTTGGCGCTGGCGGAGGAGTTCGCCGAGGGTTGAGCGATGACTGCCGCTGTGGCTGTAGAGGAGCAGGGGCGTGTGACTGGGCAAGTTGCGGAAGTGTTCCGTAGCTATCAGGGGGAAGGTCTGCTGCTGGGAAAGCGTCAGGTCTTCGTCCGTCTTGCAGGGTGCACGGTGGGCTGTCGTTACTGTGACACCGAGTGGGCCTTGGGCTCGGTCGCCGATGTTGCAGTTCCTCGTTGCACCGAAGAAGCAGGCGAGGAGGCCGAGACACCGACTCGCCTACAAAACCCACTCACCGTTGAGCAAGTTCTGGAACTTGTAGAGCGGGTCGACCCCGGAGGGACCTCTGCTGTCAGCCTGACCGGCGGTGAACCGCTCGAGCAGCCCGACTTCGCGCGGGCCCTCTGTGCAGCACTGGCTCCACGAGACGTCATGCTCGAGACGGCTGGGCTGGATGCCGTTGCCCTGGCGCACGTGGCTCCGCACCTGCGTTGGGTTTCCTGTGATCTCAAGCTGCCCTCTGCCACGGGGAGAGCCGGAGTGCTTGATGAACATGCCGCTGTTCTGGCAAGCGGCGCGCTGGACGGCCTGGAGGTGTTCTACAAGCTTATTGTTGATGGTGATGTGGGGCGAGACGAGGTGGCCCGCGCTGCGAACCTCTTGAGCTCTTACGCTCCTGGCGCCTCTGTCTTTCTCCAGCCCGTGACGCCTCTGGGCGGTTCGCCTGCCTTGCCTCGTGAGCAACTCGACCCCTTCGTCGACATCCTGGCGGCTGCTGGCCTCGAGGTGCGAGTGGTCCCACAGGTCCATAAGGTGCTACGCGTGCGCTGAGCGGGTCCCCGCCGTGGACCGGCAGGCCGCTGCGCCGTATCGTCAACGGCATTCCCAGGACACTTCCTCGCTTCATTCGATGACTCCCCCTCCGATCGACAATCCAATGGACGACGTGTCCGCCAACGAGGTGTCTCAGCCGATTCCGGCGGCCTCCGGGGGAATCCCCTGTGTTGCCATTGTCGGGCGGCCCAATGTTGGCAAGAGCACTCTTTTCAACGCTCTGGCTGGAAGGCGTGTGGCCATCGAGGATCCTATGGCCGGAGTGACGCGAGATCGTGTCAGCTTTTTGCTCGATCAGGAAAGCCAAACGCTCGAGTTGATTGACACAGGCGGTATCGGGCACGTCGACGATCAGCAACTGAAGTCAGAGGTGGACGATCAGATCGCCATGGCACTGGACCTTGCCGATTTGATCTTGTTTGTTGTCGATTGCAAGACAGGCTTGACGACTCTCGACAAAGACATCGCCAGCCGCTTGCGAAGGCTTGAGCAACCTGTGTTGCTGATCGCAAATAAAGTGGAGGGCGCTGGCGATGAAGCGGGCTTCGCTGAAGCCTATACGCTCGGCTTCGGTGATCCGGTGCGCATCTCTGCCAAAGAGCGCCTGGGAACAACGGATCTCAGAGACTCACTTTTTTCGCGCCTCGGAGATGTGGCTGAGGCACCCATGATGCCAGCCGACGTGGTCAGGCTGGCGATCGTTGGGCGTATGAATGCCGGGAAATCTACGCTGGTGAATTCGTTGGTGCGGCAGGAACGCGTCATCGTGTCCGAAGTGGCGGGCACAACCCGCGATGCGGTTGACGTGCCCTTTGTTCGGAATGGCCGGCGTTTTATCGCGATTGATACGGCGGGCATTCGCAAGCGCAAGACCATCAGCGACTCAGTGGAGTTTTACGGACAGTCTCGAGCGCACCGGGCTATCCGGCGCGCGAATGTTGTGCTCTTGTTGCTCGATGCAACGAGGGATGTCGGCCGTATCGATCGAGAGATCGCGGGAATGATTGTCGACTGTGCGATCCCTGTTGTGATGGTCGTCACGAAGTGGGACCTCGCACGAGAGACTGCTCAAGCTGCAGACTACGAGACGTATCTTCGCGGAGTGCTCGCAGGCTTGTCTTTTGCACCCATCACGCTGATCTCGGCCCCCGAGGACTTCAATATCAATGCAACACTGGCGCTTGCCGCCGAGTTGCACGATCAGGCCGGTGAGCGCGTGTCGACAGGGGAGTTGAATCGCGTGCTGCGGCGGACTTATGAGATTCGCAAGCCTCGTGCGAGCAAGGGCCGTATTGGAAAGATCTATTATGCTTCGCAGGTGGAAACCCATCCGCCGACTCTCGTGATCTTTGTCAACGAGCCCAAGCTGTTCGAGGAAGGCTGGCGACGGTTTTTGATTCGGCGACTGCAAGAATCACTGCCCTACGGTGAGATTCCGATTCTCCTGCGGTTCCAGCAACGAGGACCCTCGTAACCGTGAAACGGGTCGGTGTAGCGAGTAGACTCGGAAGGATGCTTGCTCAACGAGAGAACCCTGGCGCGCGATGGTTTTCCCGCGTTTGTTTGATGCTGTCTCTTTGCCTTTCATTCGGCTTCACGTCTGGCTGTGCCTCGACGACTCAGCGCTGGGCTGAAGTCAATATGCAGGATGTCAGTTATCAGAACCTGTACGCCTCCGTCCTAGACATGCTCGAGATGGAGGGCTACTTCGTGCGAAAAAGATTGCCGGACCTTGGTGAGATCGAAACAGAGTGGCTCCGAGGGATCTCACGTCGCGAGGTGCGCGGCCCTTCGAGAAGTCGAGTGCACGTTGACATCAATCGAGCAGAAGGTCGGCGGCGTTATGTCGTGCGGATGCGAGTCGAAGAGCAGATCGTCCGCAAGGGCGGGATGCTGTCGGCAGGCGAGCACCGAGAGTCTGACTGGGAGTCTTTCCCGGACAACTTTGAAGATGCTGAGTACCTTGCGGCGAAGCTTCGCGCTCTGCTCTCCGAATATGCGATCAAGGATGAGGCGGTTGTTGAGCCGGAGGCGTACTACCGGTGAGCCTGTCTAGTCGGCAGGCGGTCGTTGCTGCGATACGCCTGACGGTGGTTGTTGCCTTGATCCTTGTTGTGTCTGCCTGGTGGTTGATGCAGAAAGCTCCCGACTTTCGGGTCGACCTGCGCGTGCGGCTTCAGCCGAACAACGAGGTTGCCATGCCGGGCTATGTGATCCTCAACTATCAACGGCGGCTGGCGTGGAGTGTCTCTGCGGGTCAGATGGCGCGTTTTCAGGTGGTGATCCCGGGCGAGGAAGCTGTTGTTCGCTTTCTGGAAGGGCACCTCGAGGGATTGCCGGATGTCGCGGTTCGGATGGTGCGTACCGACGGAGAGCGAGTTGAGCTTGGGCAGTTTCATGCTTCTGAAGCTGCGTGGAAAGAGCATCGACTCAAGCTCCCGGCGAGCCCGAATGAGGAGGTCGAACTCGAATTCCTCTGCCTGGATGGGCGCGGCCGCCCTGGGTTGGGCTCGATTCTTCTCTCGGATGTCGTGCTGGAATCCGAAGGCCGGCCTCTCGATGAAACCGAGAATACGGTGACGGCCTATGCGATCGGTGTGGACCTCTTGGCGAATGTGAGCCTCGACAAGGTGCACGCACCGGGAAACTTCGAAACGTCGCGTTTGTTCATGCCGGGTCCTGCATGTCTCCCGCTTGAAGATGGCCTTTCCAGGACGCTGCATGTTGATGAAGTCCCGCCTGGCGCAGAGTTGAGTGTCGTGCTTCACGCTGCTCCGATTGGGGTCGATCCTCAGATCGAGCCTGGGCGTGTGATCGTCGCTGCCGATGAACTCGTGCTCGCCAACGTCTCGGTGAATCCCCTGGTGAAATCCCTGGGAGGGGCTTCTCCCTCCGGGGAGTTGATCGTGTCCGCGGATCTTTCGGAGTGGGTGGGTAAGCCGCTGTCGGTCAGCCTTGAACTCGAAGGGGGTGGCGGCCTGTTCGTGGGCGTCAGAGAGGTTCTCATTCGCCAGCCGGAAGAGCGCCTCCGCCGTGCTTTCAAGAAAGAAGGCGGTCTCAACACCTTGCTGGTCATTGTGGATGGCTTGCGCCCGGATCGCCTGGGATTCGAGGGCTACGATCGGGGGCATACGCCTGTTCTCGAGAGCTTGGCTGAAACAGGGCTGCGCTACGAGTACGCCGTGGCGCCTTCTTCCTGGGCGCTTCCAAGCGTGGCCACTCTGCTCACGGGTGTTCACCCACTCACGCATGGACTTGGATTGCATCCGGGGCGAACGCTTTCGCCTCGGTTAAGCACGCTGGCAGAGTCAGCAAGCTGGGCAGGCTACAGCACCGCTTGCTTTACGTCTTCGATGGTGATCAGCGAGGAGACAGGGCTTTCACGTGGATACGAAACGTTGTTCGGTGCGCCGATGTCGCCGCTCGTCATGGTCGAACGTGCCGTGGACTGGCTGGTTGAGGCCTCGCAGTTTGAATGGTTCCTGACGTTGCACTTTGATCAGGCCACTGCGCCGCACGAGCCAACCATGGCCGACCTGAATGCTGTGACTTATTTGCCCGATCCAGCCCTGGTCGGGCGACTGGCCACTCTCGACTCAAGGCCGGGAGTCGCCGAACTCATTGCGAACGAGATCGGGCCGCAGTACGACGCTGAGGTTGCGGGTATTGATCAAGCTCTAGGTGTTCTGCTCGATGAGTTGGAAGACCAGGGTTTGCTGGAAAACACTCTCGTTGTGATCGTGGGCTCCCACGGGCAAGAGTTTTATGAACATCTCGGGCGGGGTCAGGGCCAGACGTTGTACGACGAGGTGCTGCGCGTTCCGGTGATCGTGTCAGGGCCGGGCGTTCTCGGGTTGATGGGGGCTCCGGTCGTCGAGCGTGAAATGATCGAAATGGACGATGTGACGCAGCTTGTCGGACAACTCGGGAAGTTGATGTCGGCGATGTATCTGTCAGGGCAGACACCACCACCGTATGGGCCAAGTGATATTGACCAAGTGGCTCACTCCGTCTTGTTCCCGTACGAAGGGCAGACAAACCAAGACCTTGAGGGCAGTCGCCGTGGAGGGGTCTTGCTGCTCACTGACCGTCAGACGGGAGAGAGCACATTGCTCGATCTGGCTCCCGGCCCGGGGCAAGAGAGAGATCTGTTGCTGGAACCCCAGACGGGGCCATGGGAGGAAGAGGCGCGCGCCCTGCGCGATGCTTTTGATGATTGGTATCGCGCGACGATCCTTGAGGCTGCGGCACGCCCTGTGCCTTTGAACCAACAGGGGACTCGGTGATGGACGTGGACTCTCAGGCCGAGGCGAGCGTGCTCTCCTTCGATGTGGGCGGAACCCAATTGCGGGGCGCTCTCATCGATGAGGCCGGAAGAATTCTCGAACAGATGTCTGTGCCGACGCCGCGCTCTTCGCCTGAAGATCTCGCTCAGGCATTGACCGGGGTCGGCGATGCTCTTGTGGCAACCGAGAGTGGTCGGGTTTCGAGACCTCGGGCTGCATGCGTTGCGATGGCGGGAACAGTTGACCGCGCTTCAGGCCGGGTTCGTAGCTGGCCTACCACGGGCTTTACCGACTTTGATGTGACCTCTGCGCTGGCGCGCAGGCTCGATTTACCGGTGTCCTTGGTGAACGATGTGAATGCCGCGGCGCTGGGTGAATCCGAGGTGTCCCAGTGTGGTGAGTTGGCCGCTCTGTTTCTGGGCACAGGCGTCGGAACGGGCTTCGTGAGTGGTGGCCACCTGCTCGAAGGAGAGCGTGGCATGGGGGGGGAGGGCGGCCATCTGCCTTTTCGACCTGGTGTCCGTTGCCCGGCTGGCTGCGATGGCTGTCTCGAGGCCTACCTGGGAGGAGATGCCCTGGAGCGGCGGTCCGAGGCCGCCGGCGGACCTGCTGATGTTCCAGAGATTTTGAAAGCATGGCGAGCTGGGCAGCAGCCCGCCACGGCGATCATGGAGGAGGCTCTGGAGGCGCTGGAAGCTCTCGTTTCCATCACGGTGAACTTGCTAGATCCTCAGCGGATCGTCTTGGGAGGCGGTCTTGGCATGCGTTGCCCGGAGATGCTGGCGAGAGCGCGGCAGACCGTTCTGGAACTGCCCCTGGGCAATGGGCGGCGGGACCTGCCCGTGGAAGCTGCCCGTCTTGGAGACGAAGCCGGGCTGATCGGGGCGGGGCGCCTGGCGCGCGAACTGCTCGGGGGCTGATCGCGAGCAGTCGCGGGGGTATGATGAGGTGCTCCGCGCACTTCTTTGTCGGTTCAGTCCACGAGAGTCCGATGCATCCATTCCGTGCAGCTTTCCGCTTGCCGCTCGTGGTCATGAGGCACCACGAGTTGCTGATGGCGTTCGTACGCCGTGAGCTGCGGGCGCGGATCGAGGGCTCAACCCTGGGGCGCGTCTGGCCCGTGGTCCAGCCCGCTGTTCTCTTTGCCATCTACTACCTGGTGTTCGCTCGCATCCTGAAAATCGGTTTCAGCGATGAGCTGGCACCGCATGGACCTGATGGAGAGGGTTGGCGCTCCACTTTTTATCTGATCACGGGCATCCTGCCCTGGACAGTGCTGGCGGAGAGCTTGTCGCGTGGTTCTGGCGTTGTTCTCGAAAACGCGAATCTCGTCAAGAAGATCGCGTTTCCTAGCGAACTCCTCCCTGTATACACCGTGGTGGTCAACCACGTGTATTTGTTGATTGGCTACGCATTACTGGTCGCGATGGAGTGGATCGTCAATGGTTCGCTCCCCATTGCCTTGGTGTGGTTGCCCGCCATTCTTGTTGTGCAGTTTTTGTTCATCAGCGGATTGTCGATGTTCCTCTCAGCGGCAAACATCTTTGTTCGTGATGTCATGCAGCTTGTGCCTGTCGTCGTGATCTTTTGGATGTTCACCACCCCGGTGTTCTACGACCTGAATGCCGTGGCCACTCAGGCAGGGAAGAAGGTCGAGGTTGGGCAGGCAACGATGGTTGCTCTTGAAAAGGACCCCCTGGCCTCGCCCGCACTGTTGGCGGAGGCCGCGAGTACTCTGGAGAACGATCGTGCCGCTGCGCACGACGTGAATCGCATCAACGACATCATGCAGGTCAACCCGATGGCGACGGTGCTCAGCTTGCATCGATCCATCTGGACCTATGGAAAGGTGCCCTTCGACGTGGGCAAGTTGCTGCGATTCGGGCTTCTTGCAGTCGTCGTACAATTCCTCGGCTACGCGTTCTTCCTGCGCTGCAAGGGCCGGTTCTCGGACGAGGTGTGATGTCGGACGCTGCTGTCATCGTCAAAGACTTGGTCAAGGAGTATCGAATGTATTCGAGCTCTTTCGACCGTCTCAAGGAGTCGCTGTCTTTCGGGCGCAAGAAATTCCACTCGGTGCACCGTGCACTCGATGGAGTGAGTTTCGAATTGCCGCGCGGCAAAGCTCTGGGTGTGATCGGTGAGAATGGAGCAGGCAAATCGACCCTTCTGAAGGTGCTCGCCGGAACTTCGATGGCGACGAGCGGCACCGCTGAAGTGAAGGGCTCGGTTGCGAGCTTGCTCGAACTGGGCACTGGATTTCATAGCGAGTTTGATGGCCGCGCGAACATCTTCCTCTCTGCCCAGGTGCTGGGTTTCTCGTTGAAGGAAGTGACGGCTAAGGTCGACGAAATTATCGCGTTCGCAGAACTGGGCGACTACATCAACAAGCCTGTGCGAACCTACAGTTCTGGCATGGTCATGCGTTTGGGCTTTGCCGTGGCGACGGCCATCGATCCTGAAGTTTTGATTATCGATGAAATTCTTGCTGTCGGGGACCTGTACTTTCAGAAGAAGTGCGTCGACCGGATCTTCAACTTCCGCAATGCAGGTAAGTCAATTCTCTTCTGCAGTCATTCGCTCTATGACGTGCGCCAGATCTGCGATGAAGTGGTCTGGATCAAGGACGGGAAAGTCGAGATGCAAGGCTCGCCGCAGGACGTGACGATCGCCTACGCAAACTACGAACGGGCGCTGTCAGCCGACGAAAGCGCACTCAGTATGGGGCGCGATATGGTGGAAGGTGAAGGGCGCCCGCAGTTGGAAGACATACGCTTGCTGCGCGTCGATGATGGCGTTGAGACAGAAATCGTTGATGCCATCGTGCCAGGCGTGGATGTGGTTGTGGAGATGGAGTTCGAACTCTTCAATGACCGGCAAATTGTTCACGTCGGTGTTGGCGTTTTTCGCAATGACAATGTGCTTGTGATCTCGGTTTTTTCGCATCTGGATGGCATGCAGGCGGTCCATAAAAGCGGTCGCTACCGCTGTCGCGCCAAGCTTCCTAACATCCCGCTGGTGAGCGGCGAGTTCAACGTGATGGGGTATCTCATCGACGAGACGTTCGTTCACGCGTACGACACTCGCTCTGTTGATCGCCCCTTGCTGGTCCTCAACCCCGAAAACATCCCCGGAATGGTGGCTTGCGATTGCGAGTTCACCGTCGAATCCCTGGAACCCACAGCATGACTGAGATCGACACGCCGCTCATCACTGTCCTGGTGGTCAACTGGCGCTCGGGTGCCATGACCCGCGGCCTCGTGGACAACGTGCGACGACAGCGATTGCCTGAGCACGCCGCAGGCCAAGGTCTTGATTTCGTTGTGCTCGACAATGCTTCGGGTCCAGAAGAAGAAGAGCACCTTGCGGCCCTGGAGGCCGACGAGGATGTCACGGTTATCCGTTCGAAGCAGAACTCGGGCTATGCGTCTGGAATGAACCTCGCTTGCGAGCATGCGAGGGGTCAATACGTTCTGGTCAGCAACCCTGATGTGATGCTGTTTCGCGGCATGTTGACTCGCATGATTGAGCACATGGAGGCGCATCCGCATTGCGGACTCGTGGGACCCAAGAGTTTCTTGGACAGCCACCGTTTCTTTCAACTGCCTCCGAACGAGAAGCCGTCGTTGTGGAGCTTGCTCTCGGAAACCATGGCGCGTGCCTCGTCTTGTGCAGGTGAATGCCATGCCCGAGGCCGGACGCGCCGGGCGATCGAGCAGTGGACGGCAACGACGGGCGTCCCCGTGTCTCAGGTCTCCGGGGCCAGCTTCTTGATGCTGCGTGATCTGGCCAACGAGTTGGGACCTTTCGACACTCGTTATCCGTTCTACTTTGAAGATGCAGATCTGTGCTTACGCCTCCATCGCCGAGGCTTCACCACAGATCTTTGTCCGCAGGCCGAACTGACGCACTTCTTCAATCGCAGTGCGGGGCAGGATCCAGAGGCAGCCATGTCGCGCTACGAGGTCTCTCGCCGCCTTTTCTATCGGGCGCGCTACGGTGCTTTGGGCTACTGGTTCGCGCATCTTCTGCTTTCTTTCACGTCGGCGCGGTCTGGGCGCGGACACGAGTTTTCCGAGATCGACGACCTCGGTGCCTGCGAGGCGCCGCCTACGCTCGATGTGCCCGGGACAGGGGGCTATGTGGCCGAACTGGCCGTGGACCCTGGCTTCGTGTTCGCCGCGGGGCGGCTGGATGTGACACGCCGCTTTCAGATTCCAGATGTCGTGTGGGACGGCCTGGTCGAAGCAAAATACTACGTTCGTTTTCTCGAGCGGCGCTCACTGAAGGTTTTGCGCGTGGTGTGTATGGAGAAGCTCGGGGCGCCGACTCCCGTCACTGCTGAGTCCGCAGCTGCTGAGATCGTCCACGCATGACGGACGGCTCAGGCGATCGGCCGACCCTTTCCGTCGTGGTGTTGAGCTGGAACACCAAGGGACTGCTGCGTGCTTGTTTGAACTCACTCAAGCCACTTCGAGACGAGCAGAGTCTCGAGGTGATCGTTCTCGACAATGGTTCCTCTGATGGCAGTGCAGACATGGTGGCTGCCCGCTTTCCCTGGATCACGCTGGTGCGCCATGAGCGGAACGATGGCTACGCGGTTGGAAACAATCTCGGTGCGGCGCATGCCTCCGGGCGCTATCTGCTGTTGCTTAACTCGGATACAGCCGTGGGCCCAGGTGTGCTGCCCTTTCTGGTCAACTTTCTTGAAACTCACCCGGAGCATGGGGCGTGTGCACCTCGATTGGTCTGTGAAGACGGTGCCATTCAGCGGTCGTGTAAGACCTTTCCGGATCTTTGGACGGCGGTCTTCTACGACACGTGTTTCGACAAATGGTTTCCGGGGAACAAGGTCATTCCTCGGTACATGATGGCCGGCTTCGATCACACCACGAGCCGAGATGTCGACCAGCCGCCTGGAGCGGCATTTCTCATCCGCAAGGAACTCTGGGACAAGCTGTACGGTTTTGATCCCGCTCTTTGGCTGTTCTTTAACGACGTGGATCTCTGCAAGCGGTTGAAAGGCGAGGGCTGGAAGATCGCGTATGTCGCTGAAGTTGCGATTCTCCACCACGAGGGGAAAAGCACTTCTCAGATACCCAACTTCGGGCAGTTGTGGCACGTGAACCGACTGGCGTACTACCGGAAACACTTCGGTTGGCGCGGAAGTCTTGTGGCCAAGTCGATGACCGTTGTGCGCGGAGTGCAGGAATGGCGTCGCTTGGTGCGGGAGAAAGCTCCGCAGCAGGCGAAGCGTGAGATGTGGGATGCCGTGCGGAAAGTGGTGGCTGCATGAGTGGTTTCAAAATCCGCCCCTACGAGGCCGGCGATGAAGAACAGATTCTGAATCTTTTTAATCGCGTCTTCAGTGCAGACAACCCTGACTTCACGCCTCGTGATATGGATGCATGGCGGCACACCTACGAACGGAACCCGTGTGGGCACAAGACGCTGGTCGGAACAGATCTCGACGGCAACATCGTCGCGAACTATTCGTCGTGCCCGGTGAAGATTCACGTGAAAGGCGAGGAGCGTGTCGCAAGCCAGGTCGTGGATAGCTGCGTCGACATCGCTTGGCGTCGTTCACTGCGCAAGAACAGCTTGTTCATCACCATCGCTCACGAGTACCAACGAACCTATTGCGACATCAGTCAGCCGACTTTTAACGACTTCATCTACGGGCTGCCTAATGAGAACCATTACCCGCTGGGTGTTCGGCTTCTCGGCTACACACCGGTGCACTGCCCCTTGCCGCGGCAAGTTCGAGATTTCGACGAGGGCTGGTCATCGGAATTGGCGGCACGTGCTGGTGATGTCGTGGCCAAGGAAGCGGACTGGACTCAGCTAGAGGTCGTTGCGGAACTTGCGGCGCGTCACGCCGGAGACATGAGCCTGGGGAATGTCCGTGACCTGCCTTACCTGGCATGGCGCTACCGTGACTGGCCGGAGCAACCCTATGGGCTGATCATCGCTCGGCGAGGTGGCGGAACTGAAGGAGGTGGAGAGGGAGAGCCCTGTGGCGCCGTGTTCTTCAGAGTGGGCGTCCCCTGGGAAAAGCGACCTGTGGTCGCTGTTCTGGACTGGTTCGGCTCGGGGTCCGACGAGCAGACCATGGCCGCCCTGCTGTCCAAGGTTGCGGCGGTTGCCTGGGAACGTGAGCACGCACGCCTCGAAACGTGGCTCACTCCCGCCATGCCCCACATCGACTGTTTGCGCGAACTGGGCCTGGCGCAGGAGAACACCCAATTCAACCTTTGCATGGTGCTCTTCTCTCAGGACTACGACATTTCGTGGGTGCAGAAAAACTGGCACCTGACCATGGGCGATACGGACATCTACTGATGGAACCGTTCGAAGTGCGCCGCTATCAGCCGGGTGATGAAGAGGGCATTCTCGCCCTGTTCAACCGTGTGGTTCAGGGGGACGACCCCGACTATGTCCCGCGAACGATGGCCACTTGGCGGCACCGATACATCGACAACCCGATGGGCTATCAAGTTCTTGTGGCTACAGATGCACAAGGCGAAATCATCGGCAACTACTCTGCCATGGAAATGCACTGTTCGGTACGAGGCGAGAAGCGCCGCTGTGCGCAGGCTGTTGATACGGTGGTCGGTCGCGCATGGCGTGGCGCACTCAGCAAGACCAGTGTTTTCGTGACCTTGGGGCGCCGGTACCTCAAAGAGTTCTGTCGGCCAGAAGGAGATCGCGGGAACGAATACGCCTACGGCCTTCCCAACAACCAGGCCTTCGGTGCCGGCACGCGGATTCTTGGCTACAAGCCGGTGCATTGCCCCATGCCCACGCAGGTCATGCAAATCGATGAAGCGTGGGTAGAAGGCCTCCAGAAAGAGGCCGGCCAGGTGACGGTGACGGAAGACGACTGGACCTGCTTGGATGAGGTTGGCCAGTTGTTTCTGAAGCACCTGGATGAGGTCCCGTTGGGGCTGTGGAGGGATTCGACCTATCTGGCCTGGCGCTACCGTGACTGGCCAGATGTGCGCTATCGACTGTTGCTGGCGAAGCGGGACGGGGTTCTGGTCGGGGCACTGATCTTCAGTTTGGGCTGGTTCGGTCAGCCTCTGGTGCCGCTCATGGACTGGATTGGCCCTGGTGCCGACGAGGAGATGATGGCTGCGGTTCTCGCCGAAGTGGGCAAGATCACGCTGGCGGAGGGTGGAGCGCGCCTGGAAACCTGGGTGACGCCCAATATGCCGCAGCTTGCGACGCTGAGGCGTTTTGGTTTCGTGCCGGAGGAAAGTCCCTTCAATCTTTGCATCATGGTCTACGCGAGAGATTTCGATCTCGACTGGTCGAAGTCTCGCTGGTTCTTCACCATGGGCGATTCGGACATCTACTGATGATGGAGTTGTTGTGAGCGCTAAGAAGGGCCTTCTCGCCAAGATTCAGGCATATTCGATTCCTCTGATTGCGGGCGTACTCGTCGCTCTCTGGATGGCGAACGCTTTTCCGGAGCTCTACAGCACACTTGTGACGAGTGAGTTGATCAGTGCCAAGATACTGGGGCACTCGGTGTCCCTCGAGTTTCTGGTCAATGACCTCTTCATGGTGTTGTTCTTTGGCATTGCAGCGAAAGAAATCACCGATGCGCTTCTGCCTGGAGGGTCGCTGAACCCTCCGTCTCAAGCCGTCAACCCCTTGCTTGGAACGCTCGGAGGAGTGATCGGTCCGATTGGCGTGTTCTTCCTCTTGACCAACTGGATTTATGGAGGGGCGCACGACTATGCAGCGGTCGCGAATGGATGGGGTGTGCCGACCGCGACAGATATTGCGCTCGCGTGGTTGCTGGCCCGAATGGTCTTCGGGTCGAAGCACCCGGCCGTCAATTTCTTGCTGCTGTTGGCGGTTGCTGATGATGCCATCGGGCTGGGGATCATCGCCGTGGCTTATCCAGACCCGGCGCATCCGGTGGCACCTGTCATGCTTCTTTTCACCGTGGGAGGCATGTTGGTCGCTCTGCTGTTGCGGCGCTTCTCGGTTCAGAGCTGGGTGCCGTACGTATTGATTGGAGGAGGCTTGAGCTGGTTTGGACTGATCACAGCCCACCTCCATCCTGCACTGGCGCTGGTCTTCATCGTGCCCTTCTTGCCGGCTCGTCGCGTGCAGATGGGGCTGGTCACCGAAGAGCAGGACGTGGCGGCGACGGCCGCCATGCATCACAATTCGAGTCCCCTGGAAGCTTTTGAGCATTTCTTCAAGACTTTCGTGGATTGGGGACTGTTTCTGTTCGCCTTTGCCAATGCGGGGGTGGCCTTTGCGAACATGGGAGGCCTCACCTGGATCATCCTCCTGTCACTGGTGGTCGGAAAGACTCTGGGAATCGCGCTGATGTCGTGGATGGGACACAAGGCTGGCTTCTCGCTGCCGACCGGCATGGACGTGCGTGCGCTGGTTCTTGCCGGGCTGATTGCTGGGTTGGGATTGACCGTGGCGCTGTTCGTTTCCGGCGTGGCCTACCAGCAGGAGGGGCTCATGGGCCAAGCCAAGATGGGGGCCTTGTTCTCCGCAGTGGTTTTCCTCATCGCTCCGTTGCTCGGCAAGTTGTTGCGCATTGAGAAAGTCGAAGAGTAGTTGGATTCCGAAAAGACACCTTTCGCTTTAGATCCACCGCAGCTTCCTCGGACGACATCCGAGCCGCCGGCTCGTGGGACGGTTTTGGTGCTTGCACCTCACCCCGACGACGAAACCGTCGGTTTGGGTGGGACTCTCGCTCTGCATGGCCGGGCCGGCGATTCGGTTCATGTGATCTTCGTTACGACGGGGATTCATGGCGATCCCGGCAGCACTCACTCTCCCGAAGAGTACGTCGGAATGCGGCAGGCAGAGGCGCGGAATGCTGCTGAAGTGCTCGGTCTTGCCGAGACGGTCTTCTGGGAATTCCCGGACAGTTGTGTTGTGACCTCTCAAGACATGGAACATGTCGTAAGCCGTTTGAAGTCGGAGTACGAACGTATCCGTCCGGATGTCGTTTATGCACCGCACATTCAGGAGACGCACAGCGACCATCACTTCATTGGCCTTGCTGCGCGAGAGACCCACCGCGAAGTGGGAAGAGGCGTTCCGCTGCTCGGTTACGAGGTGTGGTCGCCTCTCGTACCGACCTTGCTGGTCGATGTGACGTCTGTTTACGAGGCCAAGCGCCAGGCCATTGCTTGCTATGCGAGTCAACTCAAGCACTCTGACATCCTCGGGGCGACGGAGGGCATGAACCGCTATCGTGCAGTTCTGCTGCCGGGGGCAGGATCTGAGGGGGCGCATCGGGCGGAGGCCTTTCTGGAGGTGTTGTGAGAGTCGTGCACCTTGTGCACAGCTACCCACCCGAATTTCGGGGTGGAACAGAAGCTTGCGTGGAGACTCTTGCCACGGCTCAACTGGCACGTGGCGATGAACCGCTCGTGATCAGCGGCTCGGATGTCCGTCTCGGATCCGGTCCACAAGGGAATGGTGCTGCCGAGGAGGTGAGTCGGGAGTTGGTCGGGCATCTTCCCGTCTGGCGCCTTCGACGTCGTCTCGAGGAGAACTATTCGGTCGATGCGCGCTTGCCTCGTATGGGTGAACTCGTGCTGCGCTTGTTGGAAGAGTGTGACCCCGCCGTGGTTCACCTTCATCACACGTTGAACCTGACATCAGACCTCGCCTCGCGCATTCGCTCTGCAGGCATTCCTGTTGTCGCGACATTGCACGATTACACACTGGTGTGTGCTCGGTTTTTTCTGGCTCGCCCAGATGGAGAGTCATGCGCCAGTCACTTCCCACTGCCATCCCGCCGTTGCTTTGAGTGCGTACTGCCAGACTTTTCAGGTGGTGCCGAACAACTCGAGCATGAGTTGCGCGACAAGGCTGCATGCGCACCCGTCGAAGCCGAAGCCCTGTCTTCCGCGATTGTTCCGAGCCAGCTTGCGGCCAGGCATTGGGAACAAAGCGGGTTGTTTCGTGCAGGCCAAGTAGAAGTTGTGCCGCATGCACCTGGAATCGGCGGCAGCAAAGCTCGGCATTCCCCGGTCGAGGGTCGACTGCGGCTCGGCACCTGGGGGCATCTGGCGCCAGCCAAAGGCGTGCATGACCTGCTGGAAGCCTTGCACGAGCTACCTTCCCAGGCGGTTTCTTTGCGTGTCTTTGGGGCGCCAACGGACCCGGCTTATGGCGAAGAATTGCAGAAGTTGGCCGAAGGGCTGGACGTGACTTTCGCGGGGGCTTATCGCACTGAAGATCTGCGTGAAGCAGCCGCCGAGATGGATCTGGCAGTGTTTCCAAGTCGAGCAGAGGAAACCTTTGGCTTGGTGGTGGCCGAGGCTCGTGCGCTGGGAATGCCGGTGGTGACTTCCGACCGCGGTGCTCTGCCGGAAGGCGTCGGCCCCGCAGGAACCTCTGTCGCAGCAGCCTCTCCTCGTGCATTGGCCGCTCTCTTGCGTGAGGTTCTAGAGAATCCCTCACGCCTTGCGACGTGGCGAGCGGCCACCGCTCAGGAAATGCTGAATCCCGCGTCACATGCGGACATCGTCGATGATGTCTACCAACGGGCGATTCATACCCAGAGAGAATCTCGATGACAGCGAACACTCCCGCTCAGAGCTTTCCGCCGTTGCAGGATTTTTCGCACGTGCCTCGGGGCCCGGTGCTCATCGTGGCTCCCCATCCGGACGATGAGATCTGTGGCTGTGGTGGGGCGGCGGTGATGCACCTTCAGAGAGGAGACCCTGTTCATGTCGCACTCGTCACGCAGGGAGAGGCGGCTGGAGATGCCCGGGAGAGACTGGAGGAGTCGCGTCTGGCAGCGCGGAGCCTGGGTCTGACCGAGGCGACCTGCCTGAACTCGCGCGACGGGGCCGTGGCTGAAGATGACGACCTGCCCGCTCGACTCGCCGAGTGCATCACTTCTGTGAAGCCTCGCGTGATTTACGCACCGTCACTCTTCGAGATGCACCCCGATCACGTAGCCACACTCCATGCGGTGGTGGCGGCACTCGGCGATCGCCGGGATGTGACGCTCTTGCTCTATGAAGTGAATGCAGAAGGCATGGCCAGCTTTCTGCTCGATATCACTCCGGTGAAAGAGCAAAAGTTGGCTGCTCTTAAGGCCTTTGCAAGCCAACTCGACCGCATTGACATCGTGGAAAAGGTCGACGCCCGCAATCGGGCACGTACGGTGAATGTGGACATTCACGGCGTGACACATGCAGAAGGCTATATGGAAGTTCTCGCGCCGGATGTCCCTCGGCTTGCTGCAAAGCTTTCAGAGCTTGCGTCGCTGTTGAAAGCCAACAGCCTTTAGTTTGTGGGGCCTTTTTCAGGCGGTGCCCTTTCCGGGGGGAAGTGGTTGAGCCAAGAGACCTGAAGGTTGGTGGGTGGTTCGGTCGATAAAAGGCGTTGCAGAGCTCCGTTAGGCGATAGATTAGCCAGAATCGTTAGACTCACTCCTCCCGCCGAGCTTTGTTGCGCCGGATGAAGATCTCCGCCGTCATCTCCACCTGGAATCGTTGTGACGCTGTCGCTGACAACGTCGAGGCGTTGAAGGCTGGGACACGCCCACCTGACGAAATCGTTGTGGTCGACAACGCCTCAACAGACGGCACTGTCGAGAGGCTCCAGCGCGAACATCCAGATGTGCTTGTGGCGCAAACCGCTCATGATCGCTACGGAGCCTGTGAGACCTTCAATATCGGCTTCAAGCTCGCACGCTGTGAGCTGATTGCGATCATGGATGACGATGTCGTGGCCACGCCACGCTGGCTCGAATTGCTCGAGGCGCGTCTCGAGTCAGAGGCTGAAAGCACGGCGATGATCTCGAGTCGCATCATCGAGCCGGGAATGCCCGAGGCATATCAGGCTGCAGAAGTCGCCCGCGGGATCTACTACGCCTCGACGTTTCGTGGTTGTGGCACTTTGGCCCGTCGAGATGTGATGGAGCGTGCCGGGTGGTATGACGAACGCTTCTTCATCTACGGGAACGAGCGCGACCTGTCGGCCCGTGTCCTGGGTCTTGGCTATCGAATCCTTCAAGACCCCGAGCCGGTCATTCATCACAGCACGCCGTTTGGCATGAAAGCCGGTGCTCGCTCTCTCTACTATCACGTCCGCAATTTCTGGCTGTATGCGTTCAAGAGTTGCCGGTGGACTGACGTGCTCCGCATGGCGCTGAGCATGGGCGCCAAGGCATTGAGCTCCGGCGGTGGGACATCGGTTCGAGCGGATGCCACTGGAGCCAGCCACGACTCCGAACTCGAGGCTACGGGGACGATGGGGCTGTCGCAGTCGATGAAGGACACAGCAGGCGCCCCCCTGATCGTGTTGAAGGCGACGTTCAATGCACTGTTGAACCTCCCGTACTGTCTGGCCCGCAGAAAACGGGTGGACTCTCCCGATTTCAAACTTCCAGGTGCCTGATATGTCGGGCCAAATGTTCGACGACAGTGCCTCTACGGGGCGTGACGAGCCAGGCGCGTCCGGCTCGAATGATGTGCTTCAGACTCCGGTAACTGTCACCGTGGTCAACTACAACGGAGAGGCCTTTATCGAAGAGTGCCTCGATGCACTCGCCGGATTGAAGGGTGAGATTGCCGAGGTCATTGTGATCGACAATGCCTCGTCCGATGGAAGCCTTGATCTCATTCGTCAACGCATCCCCTCTGTTCGTCTCATCGAGATGGAGAACAACCGAGGCCCTTGCGCGGCGCGCAACGTTGGCTTGCAGGAAGCGAGCACCGAGTGGGTGCTGCAAATCGATAGCGATGTGATTGTCCAGCAAGGCACTCTTCTAGAGCTTTTGCCCGAGATAAAGCTGAAAGGTGTTGCTGTCGTGCAGCCTCGAGCTGTTCTGGCTCATGACCCAGGCGTGGTTCACTACGACGGTGGAAGCTTTCACTACGTTGGGGTGATGTGTCTCGATAATTTGCTGGCACGAGTCGAGGGTGTGCCTCGAGATCCGGAAGACGTGGATGCTGTTATCAGCATGGCGCTTCTGTTGCATCGACCGACTGTTTCGCACGTGGGTGGGTGGGATGAGGCTTTCTTCATCCTGTTCGAAGATCACGATATGAGTTATCGATTGCGCGCGCGGGGGTATCGCCTGCGCCGGGTGCCGAATGCGGTGGTTCTGCACCGAGAGGGCACGGCAGGAATTTCTTTTCGACCCGGGGCGCCCCGGTATCCAGGGCGGCGGGCGTTCCTCCACGCGCGCAATCGTCCTTACTTGGTCCTGAAGAACTACTCGTGGCCCGCGATCTTCTTGAGCCTGCCGGGGCGTCTGGCCTATTCCTGCGTTTGGGCTGGATTTGCCCTTTCCAGGGGGGTGTTGCTGGACTACCTCAGAGGCCGCTTGGCGTTGCTGACTCTTCTGCCTGAGGCGCTCAGAATGCGCCGGAAGCTGTCTCGTGAGCGAGTCGTGGGGGACGGACGGCTGCTAGGCTGCCGGGACCTCAGTTTCTCTCCGGTTATCCAGCGAAGCGGAACGGAGGCTAAACTCATCAAGTTGTTGAATGGAGCGCTTTCCACCTGGTGGGCCGTGGTCGGACGTCTCCTCCCTCGTGACTCAGGCAATCCCGAAGAATCTGCTCATCTGAGCAGCGAGACATGACCCCGAATTCGGACTCATCGCAACCGGGAAGTGATTCCGACAGCGTCAACCGGGTGGTTGCCATCGTTCTGAACTGGAATGGGGGTGACGAGACAGCTCAATGTCTCGCTTCTTTGCGTGCCCTGGAAGGCGTTCAGCCACGAATCTTACTGGCCGACAATGCGTCCACCGATGGTTCGGTTGAACGCATGCAGGCTGAATTTGTGGATTTGCACGTCTTGCGCTTCGAGGAGAACCTCGGTTATGCGGGTGGCAACAACCGTGCGATGCGCCATGCCTACGGAGAAATGGGAGCCGAGTGGGTGTGCCTGCTGAACAGCGATGTCGTGGCCGAGCCTGAGATGTTCAACCGCTTGCTCGGAGCCGTTCAGGCATTGCGAGCACAGGGGCACGACCAAATCGGAGCTCTTGGGCCCTGTATCTATTACAGGGACCAACCTCATCTCGTGTGGGCCAATGGCGGGTGCGTGCGTCCGACAGCCAATGTGACTCAATTGATTGACCATGGTCGGCGGGCTGCCGGTGGGCGTGTGAGAGGTCCCGAGGCGCGCGATTACATCCCTGGGACCTGTTTGCTGGTCTCTCGGCAAGCCTGGGAGGTCGTCGGAGGCCTGGATGAGTCTTTCTTCTGCTATCTCGAGGATGCTGACTGGGGCCTTCGCATGGCATCCCAAGGTTTTGGAGTGTTCGTAGTCCCAGGCGCGTCTGCGTACCATGCTCTCTCTTCAAGCACGGGTGGCGGTTACTCGGCGGGTCGTAAGTACATGACAGCAGTGAACTCAGTGCATTTTCTCAGAAAGCACGGCAACTGGCGTGGCTGGGCCGCTTTCTACTTCTACGATGTCTTGCTCTGGCCGCTCGCCTTTGCGCGAGGGCTCGTGTTGGGCCGAGGACATGCTGCACTTGCAAAGATTCAGGGTGTTTACCATGGCCTCAGGGGGCGGCGTGTGAATGCCTCTGTGGCGGCACGTTACGCGCGGAGGTCGTCATGAAAATTTTGATGCCGGTGCACTTCTTCCTGCCGGACCATTCAGCAGGTACTGAGGTCTATACATACAACCTTGCGCGGGAACTGCAGTCGCGCGGACATACCGTTGAGGTGTTCTGCACAGAGAAGATCCTCTCGCGTCGCAGTTACAGCATCATCAAACGCGATGTCGACGGATTGAAGTGCCATGTCATGGTGAACAACCTTGACCATGAGACTTTCTCGGAGACTTTTGCAAACCCTCGAGCCGAGGGTGCTTTTCAGCGAGTGCTGGATGTCTTCAAGCCCGATATTGTGCATGTGCAGCATCTCATGCTCTTGTCGCTCGGCATTCCGCGTATTAGTCGAAGTGCAGGCGCGCGAGTGGTTATGACGTTGAACGACTTCTGGTTGTTTTGCGTTCGCTTTGGCCAACTCTTGCTGCCAGACGGAAGTTTGTGCGGGGGCCCGACACTGACTGACTGTGAAAACTGTCTTCAAGATTTTCGGTTCAGTCAGGGTGCGCCTGAGAAGGCAATGATCCGAATGATGCAGGTGACTCGCGAGTTGTCAGGCGTTGATCTCGCACCGCTCGTCTACTGGGCCCAAGATCGCAGCAAGATGCTGAGGAAGCGTAAAACTCATAGCTCTAGCAAAGTTGCCCAGGCCGGCTCGGCCGTAGATCTGCAAGAAGACCTACGCCATCGCATGCGCAAAGTGGCTCTGTTGATTGAGCAGGTAGACCTTTTTCTCTCTCCGTCGGCCACGGTTGCGGACCGTGTCGCCCAGTGGGGGATCGCGCGCAACAAATTGCGCGTTTCGCGATACGGCATTGACATCTCTCCCTTTGAAAACCTGGAGCGTGAGGAGAGGGATGGAGGCAAGGTGACCTTCGGTTATGTGGGGACCTTGGCGCCACACAAGGGAGTGCACATCCTGTTGCAGGCCATGCAGAGGATTCCTCCGGAAACCTGCCGTCTGCATATTTTTGGTAGTGACTCGCACTACGGTGACTACGGAAAGATGCTGAAGGAACTCGCCACGGGGCTCGACATTACTTTTCATGGGTCACTGGACAGGGCAAGTATTGGCAGTGCATTCGCAAAGCTCGATTGCCTCGTCATGCCTTCACTGTGGCTGGAGAACTCGCCCGTTGTCATTCAGGAAGCCTTTGCCGCGGGTGTCCCTGTGATCGCTTCGGGCCAAGGTGGCATGGCAGAGCTGGTTCAAGACGGTCGTTCGGGCCGGCTCTTCCCGGCCGGAGATGTGAGCGCGTTGACCACGCACATGGCTTCTGTCATTCACAGTCCGACAACTCTCCGGACCTGGAGTGTGAGCATGGACAAGCCCCGGACGATTGCAGACGACGCCGAGGCGATGGAGGAGATCTATACGGAACTCCTCGGTCATGGCGGGCGGCAGCCGTCCCCGTGACAAGAGTCGGGCTCGTCGTTCACGGGCATCCACCAGAACTGGTGGGGGGGACAGAGCGTCTCGTGGCAGCTCTGGGTCAGTCTCTGGTGGCTTCGGGAGAGACAGTGGAGGTTTTCAGCGGCTCGATCGACTGGAAGCCTGAGAGAGCCGTTGTTCGGGATGAATCAGGACCAGTTCCCGTCGTGCGCTTTCACCGCTCAGATCTGTTCTTTGAGCGATGGGACAAGCTCGAAAACCCTCATGTCGAACAGGCCTTTGCTGACTGGCTGAATGCTTTCAAGCCCGACATCGTTCATGTGCACCACTGGGCTCGCCTGACAACGACGCTGGTGCGCACAGCTTCTTCATGCGGCATTCCTGTCGTGCTGTCCTTGCACGATCTCTTTGCTTCCTGTCCGCGCTATCACCGGGTGCGCGAAGAGGGTGAGTTTTGCGCGGTGCCTCCGTCTGTAGAGGCCTGCCTGCATTGCGCACCCCGCTGGAAGTTTCAGGGAGATGCAGAGGTGGGGGCCTCTCTCGAAATGTTTGTGGAAGATCTGCGCCAGGAGGTCACTGCCGCATCGGCGCTTGTTGCGCCGACCGAAGGCCATGGGAAGCGCATCATGAAATGGCTAGGAATTGACAAGCCGATTCACGCGATACCCCCTGCAGGAAGCACTCTCTCTCAGCCAGCAACACTTCCTCTTGCTGACCGCGTTGCCAGTGCGATCGATCCGATGCGTGTGGGATTCTTTGGCCACTTGCATCCGCTCAAGGGCATCGAGGTGCTGCTCGATGCGCAGGCTGCGTTATCAGACCCAGATTGTGTTGAGTTGCATGTGTGGGGCGAGGCCCCCGACGACAAGATGACGGCAGAGGTTCGATCTCATGCAGGAGGTCGGAAGGTGGTCTGGCACGGTGCCTACCAACCAGAAGATCTCGCCGGGGCACCCATTGATGTGGCAGTGCTGCCAACGCTTTGCGCGGAGTCTTACTCGTTTACCCTGGACGAGGCCGCAAGTCTTGAGGTGCCAATCGTGGCGACGGATCTCGGTGCGTTGGCAGACCGTGCAACAGAACGCATGACATTGTTCACCCGAGGGGATGTGCAGGCCCTGGCCGGCTCTTTGCTTCGGCTTGCTCAAGAACCCGGTGTGCGCGCTTCTATGCGGGCCGCACCGGGCCCCCGAACTCGAGCTGGCGGAGATCATCTCGATTCCCTCAGGTCGCTCTACAAGGAGGTCTTGGCCGCTCCGAAGCCTGCTGTGAGTGGGCTCGATCTCTCCGCCCTGGGGCGCCGAACGCACGCCTTTGACCTGAGAGAGGCTGGTCTGCAGGAACTCCTGCGTGGCGAGGGCTGGGAATCCGTCGTCGAAGGTCTCCAGGATAAAGTGTCGGAGTTGAGAGGCCGGCTGGAGGGCTGACAGGCCTCTCCTGACAGGCGCTGAATCGGGCCACCAGAGGCCTGCTGCGGGCTGGATTGCCGTCTCGCCACTGGCGGGGAATCAAAAGGCGTATTTGAGCCCCACTCCCGGGCGGTATTTGCCGATAGGAAGAGACAAAACCTCGCTCCGATATCGGTCCTGGATCCATGTCAACAGTCTTCAGAACCTGGCTGGCCAGCTTGGCACTGTGCTTTTCGGCACTTGTCCTGACGGCTAATGCTGACCCTCGCTTTCTCGGTACGCGTGCGATGTTGGTGTTGCTCGTCGTGTTCTCTCATGCATGGGTTTTGGCAGTGACTGAACGCGCATGCCCCAACCGAGGGGGCATCGACATCTCATGCTTTGCACTGGGCCTACGACTGCTTTCAATTCGTCCGGGGCTGGTTGCTCAGTGTCTCTTGCCCGTCATGATTTTTGGCGTGGTGATGCAGGACACGACAGTGCTCGGTCTGGGCGTCGTTGCGGTTCTTGTTCTCACGACAGATGCGTTGCGGCGCTCGCTCATTTGGGTGATTCCGGTCACAGGCCTTGTGATGGCTTTGCTGACAATGAATGAATTCCATGTGCTTGGTGATCTGTTGGCGAGTGCACGGCAATGGGTGACGGTTGGACTGACGATAGGCGTCTGGGTACTCATTCTTGCGGGCTCTTTGCTGCGAACCGATGCGGCTTCCATCAAGCCCAAGGGGCAAGTCATCGCTCTTCTCGCGAGCGCGCCAGGATACCTTGGCGCCTTTTACGTGATGACTCGAACAGGTTTCGCTGGAACGCAACCCGGGCTGATGGGCGTGGCCGTGGTGCTCCTCGCTGGAGGTGTCGTCCAGAGTGTCGTCATGGGATTGTTTTCTCAGACGGCGCAGATCGGTCCACGCGTAGCGTCCGAGTTTCCGCGGGTTCAGGCTCGGGTCGTCGGCATGGCCATGATGCCCTTGCTGCTCTGCGTCACCGCATTGATGGGGATGATGTTCGTTTCCGTCGGTGAACATGGGGATGTTATGGGAGCGCGACCAGCCTGGGCAGCCTTGCTCGCACTTTGCATGCTCATTCCACTGGTGCCCGCTTCGGCTTTGGTTGCAAGTGGCCTTGACCGAGTCGACGGACGCGGAGGCTCTCGGCGGAATCGCAGCCTTGCACTGGGTTGTCTCGCGACCTGGCTTGTTGTCGGACCCTCCGCGTTGTCCTGGATGTATGGGCCGAGTGGCCCCCTGGCACAGTTGTACGAGGTTTTTACCCCGGTCGGTGGTTTACGGCCGGTCGTTGCGGGCTCAGAAGGGACGTCGTTCGTACTGGGTACGCAACTCGGTGGAAACCTGTCTCTCTTCGGGCTGCCGGCGGCCGACCTCTGCCGCACCGCTACGCTGATGGTCGCTTCCGTGGCGCTCTTGTCGACGCAACTGTTGCGTCATGCTGCCCGCGGATTCAAAGGAATCGGATGGGGTTTGATTGCTGGCGCGCTGGTTTTGCAAGCCTTGGGTATCACGTTCTTGCAACCGCACATCGGGCCAACGGGAGCCGCATGGATCACGACTGTTTCCGCTGTGATCGTCTTGCTTATCGACAACTGGATCGGCGAAAAAATTGAGACTGTCGAGGAATCCGTGTGTGAGTTTGAAGGTTTTCTGGACTCCCAGCCGGATGGCGATGCTGTTGAAGCTGACCCGGAGGTTGTTGTGGAACTCGGGTTCCCCGTGGATTCCGTGCCTGTGGTGGTCCCGGAGTCGCGTGTCATCGTTGAAGACAGCGCCGAAGAGGGTTGGCAAGGCGATGTGGCATGGGAGCCTGCGGAATCGCCAGATCCGATCTCTATCCACCCGGCACTCGATGAATCAGATCCAGGCGATGGCTTTGTCATCGACGAACTGCCGGACGACCCGTTCTTCTCGAAGCCAGGCCCCTCGACCCCTTCGGGGCCGCCCGCCGAACTCGATGCTGAGCGGTCCACAGAAGACGACTCTGAGCCGACTGAAGTACGCCTTTAGTGACAGTTCGAGGGCGTGGGGAGGAGAGGCCTCGCATGCTTTGGCGTGCCCGAGTTCGGCCTTGCCAGAGACGAATCGCGAACTTTGGCTCCCAAGAGCCTGGGCGAGGCGATTCTGGGTCCCGTGTTCCTGAATAATCTCGCCGCTTGGGGGGCGTTTCACGGCATCCTCAAAAGAGCCCGTGCCGGGTTAGATGAGTTCTGAGGACTGAGGAGAGCGAGCATGCCGGATTCGAGGCTTGGCACCCAAAGTGCCTCTTCTGCAGCACCCACCAGCAAGCGACGGTGGTTGTTGCTGATCATGGTGCTGGCTGCCTTGGTGTTTGCTCTCGTGCTCTTTCCTGTTCAGAGCTGGTTGTCGGCCGCCATCGACTGGGTTGATGGCTTGGGCTGGTGGGGGCCACTTGCCCTGGTTGGCCTGTACATCATTGCCTGCGTTCTACTCATCCCCGGTTCGGTGCTGACACTGGGAGCGGGCGCTGCGTTTGGTGTGGTCAAGGGATCGTTGGCCGTCTCGTGTGGTGCCACGCTGGGTGCAGCCGCGGCTTTTCTCGTGGGGCGCTATCTCGCACGTGGTTGGATTGAAGGCAAGATGACGAACAACGCCCGATTTTCTGCAGTGGACCGAGCTGTGGGGCGCGAAGGGTTCAAGATCGTGTTTTTGACGCGGCTGTCCCCGGTGTTCCCATTCAATCTTCTTAACTATGCGTTTGGACTCACGGCAGTGTCGTTTCGGAATTACCTGCTGGCTTCATGGCTAGGGATGATTCCTGGCACAATCATGTACGTCTACCTGGGTGCTGCGGCCAAAGATGTGGTTGCGGCAGGGAAAGGGAGCGCGGGTGAGACGGCGTTCACGGTCGTGGGCTTGCTTGCGACCCTTGTTGTGACGGTTTACATCACGCGTCTTGCCAAACTTGCGCTTGAGAAGGAGGTCGCCAAGTGACTGTCCAGAAAGATCGGGGCAAGCTGTCGCCCGATGATGGAGGGCCTTCTCCCCCGGTCTCGCAGCCATTGCAGCCATTGCAGCCAGACGACGAGCACAATCGAGCTCTGATCGAGCAAGTGCACCCAGCGGACTGGGTCAATCCGAAGCCGCAGGGTCGCTACAACATGGTGGTTCTCGGTGGTGGAACCGCAGGACTTGTCTGTGCAGCAGGTGCTGCGGGGCTGGGTGCCAAGGTTGCGCTCATCGAACGAAATCTCATGGGAGGTGACTGCCTCAATGCCGGTTGCGTTCCGAGCAAGGGGTTGATCGCCGCAGCTCGCCGAGTCGCGGAGGTTCGCGATGCCGGTGAGTTTGGCATTCATGTTTCCGGCGAAGTGGAGGTGGACTTTGCCGTCATCATGGAACGAATGCGCCGCTTGCGGGCTCAAATCGCTCCCAATGATTCGGTTCAGCGCTTTTCCAATCTCGGTGTGGATGTGTATCTGGGCGAAGGCGTCTTCACCGGCCGCGATACGGTGGCTGTTGGGGAAGAGACCTTGCAGTTCAAGAAAGCGGTCATCGCAACCGGATGTCGCGCGGCGACTTTGCCGATTCCCGGGCTCGCTGAGGTGGGGGCTCTTACGAATGAGACGCTGTTCAACCTGACGGAGCGGCCCCGTCGTCTGATCGTGATTGGCTCGGGGCCTGTTGGTTGTGAGATGGCGCAGTCCTTTGCGCGATTTGGAAGCGCCGTGACTCTTGTGGAGCAGGGAAATCACCTTCTCATGCGCGAAGATCGAGACGCTGCGGCGATCGTGCAGGCGGCTTTCGTTCGAGATGGAATCGATATGCACTTCGGTTCCAAGATCTTGCGCGTGCGTCAAGATGGAAGCGACAAGGTCCTTGAACTGGAAATTGACAGAGAGAGCGGTGTCGAATCGATGGAATTGCGGGCCGATGCAATTCTTGTGGGCGTTGGACGAGAACCGAATGTGCAAGGCCTCGGCCTGGAAGTTGCCGGGGTGGAGTGCAATGAGAAGGAAGGCGTTGGCGTTGATGACAATCTCCGCACGAGCAATCCAAATGTATTTGCTGCAGGTGATGTCGCTTCGCCGTTCAAGTTCACGCACAGCGCCGATTTCATGGCGCGCCTCGTGATCCGCAACGCCCTCTTTGCAGGCAGGGCCAAGATGTCGACATTGACGATTCCGTGGTGCACCTACACGGACCCTGAGATCGCGCACGTCGGTATGTATGAGGCAGATGCTGCGGCACAAGGCCTCGACCTGGATATTTATGTCCAGCCACTCGAAGAGGTGGACCGGGCGATTCTCGAGGGTGAGGGCGCGGGCTTCGTCAAGGTGCTCACCGAGAAAGGGAAAGATCGAATCCTGGGTGCGACTATCGTGTCGCGTCATGCTGGCGAGATGATTTCAGAGGTCAGTGTCGCGATGGCAGGGCGGATGGGCCTGGGGGCCGTGGGGAACGTGATTCACCCCTATCCCACCCGGGCTGAGGCGATCCGGCGGGTGGGCGATCAGTACAACCGCACGCGCCTGACACCCTTCGTATCAAGCCTCATGAAGACATGGACGAAGTGGACGCGCTGAGTGGTGGCCCTGCCGGGTAGGATGCTGCCGCTGACGGGCTCATTCGGAGTTCAGGCCGGAGGTTTGCTGTGAAGAACAACACCGCCCCTGCACGCGGCATGCGCGATCTGCTCCCTGGGCAGGTGGAGCGGCGCGATCATGCACAGAGTGTCATTCTGAAGGCATATGACTGCTTCGGCTACCGACGAGTTGAGACGCCAGCTCTGGAGCATATCGACCTGTTGTGCAGTGGAGAGGGTGGGGACAACGAGAAGCTGATCTACAAGGTTTTGAAGCGGGGCGACAAATTGGATCTCGCCAGTGCTACGCGCGCTGACGATCTTGTCGATTTTGGCTTGCGCTACGATTTGACGGTGCCGCTCGCCCGCTTTTACGCCGAACACGCCGGTGAATTGCCAAGCCCATTTCGTTCCATTCAAATCGGTTCGGTGTGGCGGGCTGAGCGCCCGCAGAGAGGCCGTTTTCGACAGTTCACCCAGTGCGATATTGACGTACTTGGTGAAGCTTCGATTCTGGCGGAAATCGAGTTGATTCGGGCGACGGTGTCAGCTCTCACAGAATTGGGTCTAAAGGGTTTCGTCGTGCGTCTCAATGACCGCCGACTGCTCAATGCCTTCATTGCGGGCTGTGGTTTCTCAGACGAACGAATCGGCGAAGTGTTCATCACGATCGACAAGTTAGACAAGATCGGTTTGGATGGAGTTGCCGAGGAATTGTTGTCCAAACAACACCCGGGCGAGGCTGTTGAGGCGGCCATGGAAGTGTTGACTTGCATGGCAGAGGGCCGAAGAGACGATGCCCTTCGGTGTTGGCGGTCACGCATGGATCTGGACGCCGAGGGTGAGGAAGTTGAGCGTGGGCTCTTTCAGATTGCAGACATTGCCGGACGTTCACTCCCGGAAGGCTCTGCGCTTGAGATCGATCCCACGCTTGTGCGAGGCATGGGCTACTACACGGGAGCCATCTTCGAGGTCGTGATGAAGGGCTATCCGTTTGCCATGGCGGGTGGTGGCCGCTACGACAAGATGATCGGACGCATTTCAGGTCGTGAGGTTCCCGCCTGTGGTTTCTCGATAGGCTTCGAGCGCGTCGTCATGGTCTTGGAAGAGCAAGGGATTGTTCCGACTCGAGAGCGACGGCACATCGCTCTTCTCTACGGGACGGATGCGGAGTTAGGAAGCCTGATGGAAGAAGCCTCCGCACTGCGTTCGCAGGGTTGTTCTGTGACGACAGTGCTTCGGCGGAAAAAGATGGGCAAGCAACTCGACGAACTTCAGGCTCAGGGCTTTGATGGCTTTGGAGTGTTGGATTCTGAGACTCCTGTCAATGTGCGGAGCTTTTCGGACGAATGAGTGCTGCTCGGCGTCGTCAAGATGCGTCCAAAACACGTTCGCTGTTTGGAACTGATGAGCGAGCCTTCACCTTGTGCTCACTCAACTGCAATGGGATTCGCTCTGCAGCCTCCAAGGGCTGGGCTCAATGGCTGGCCAAAGGCCGGCCGGATGTGCTGTGTCTCCAGGAAGTGCGCGCCTGGCCAGAGCAAGTCGACGCCTCTTTGCGCTGCCCCGAAGGCTACAACTCACGCTGGCTCAATGCAGAGAAGAAGGGGTACTCCGGAGTGGCCACTTACTCGCGCCCTGCAGCGGATCGGTACGTCGAAGGCTCAGGTCTCGATTGGAGTGATGCTGAGGGCCGCGTGCTGCGAACAGACCTTCCCGAAATGACGATTCTCAACGTCTATGTTCCTAGCGGTTCTTCGTCAGAGGAGCGGCAGGGCCGGAAATACTTGTGGCTCGATCATTTCCTGGCCATGACTGCAGACCTGCTTTCACAGGGACGGCCGACGGTCATTTGTGGTGACTTCAATATCGCCCATACGGAAATCGACATTCACGCGCCCAAGCGAAACGAAAAGAACTCCGGATTTTTACCGGAGGAAAGAGCCTGGTTTAGCCGGTTGCTCAATCAGGGCTGGGCCGACGTTCTTCGCGACTTGCATCCGGATGAGCCGGGGCTCTACTCCTGGTGGTCTAATCGAGGCCGTGCGCGAGAGAATGACTTGGGGTGGCGACTGGACTATGTGCTGGCCTCTCCTGATCTGGCGCCTTGCGCACGCGAAGCGTGGATCGAAAAGAAAGCCGGCCTGTCGGATCATGCGCCGGTGTGGGTTCGCTTCGCCCTCTAGGTTCACGAGAACGAAGCGGTAGGCTTTCCCATCGAAACAGGCTTGACTCGAATCTGACTGGCCTCAGGATGGGCCCGAACAAACTGAATGACGCACCGAACCCTTCGTTCTTCTCCTCCCGATAAGATGACGATCCCCTTTCTGAGCCTTCTACGTTTCGCTTATTACCGGTGGACCTCCGTTTTTTCACGAACTGACCTCTCTTCGAGTGCTCGTTGGCGGCCAGGGCTTTGCCTGGGGGCGACGTTGTGTCTTTGGCTGGCTGGCTGCAGTTCAGGGGAGCCTTCGAAACCAGAGATTCCAGAACCTCCACGAGGTGTGCTGTTGATCGTGGTGGACACCTTGCGTGCTGACTACGTGGGGCCTTCGGAATCAAGAGAAAGTCTGACGCCGTCGCTCGACGCACTTTCTGAAGATGCGCTGGTGTTTGAAAACGGGATGGCTGCGTCCAGCTGGACACGCCCTTCACTGGCCTCGATTTTTACAGGGCAGTACCCGACGACAGTGGACGTCCTGACCAAAGAGGATGTATTGGAGAGCAGTCTTGTGACCTTGGCAGAATCTCTCTCGGCTGCGGGACTTCGCAGTTTCGCCGTGTCGACGAATGGTAATGCTGGAGAGAGTCTCGGTTTCGCTCAGGGTTTTGAAGAGTTCATCTGGAGGCTCCCCAAAGTTGGCTACCCAGGTGATTTTCCGGTTGTTCCGGCCAATGAGGTCACCAAGGCAGGGCTTGAGCTCGTCGACAGCCTGAGAGCAGAGGAGCCTTTCTTTCTCTTCTTGCACTACATCGATCCGCATGACCCCTACCTTCCACACCCGGAACTCATGAGTGGGCCCGAACCTGAAGGGCGCTTTGATGGCTCGCGTCGAGATCTCACACTGGTGGACAAGAGTCGGGATCGCACGCCATTAGACATCGAAAGACTTCGCTGGCTTTATTCAGGGGAAGTCAAATTCTGTGACCTTTGGCTTGGCAAGCTGTTCGATGGGTTGCGTGAGCGCGGCCTCTTGGATGACATGCTTGTGATCGTCACCTCTGATCATGGAGAGGGACTGTTTGATCACGGGAAACGTGCGCATGGAACAGACCTTCACGACGAGCAGTTGCATGTGCCGTTTATCGTTCGTTTTCCACGAGACGGCGCTCCGGACCCTGCGCGTGTTCGAAGTTTTGCGAGTCACGTGGATGTCTTGCCCACGATTTTCGGCGCCTATGGACTAGAGCAGCCAGAGTTCAGCCAGGGGCGCGATCTGGGCCTTGCAGCCCGAAGAGGAACTCTGGAGACAGATGGGGTTTATTCGTACTCGGAGATGAACTTTACAGGCCTGGACAGTGAGTCCATCAGTGACGGCACTGAGAAGCTCATTCGCAACCGCGCCTATGACGGCGATAAGGCCGACCCCTTCGAGTATGTCGTCCGGAAGAAGGATACGCTCCAAACTGTTTCGCGGATGCACTACGGGCGTCTCGATCACACCCGGCAAATATTGCAACTCAATCCGGAGATCGGTCCCAAGGAGGGCACGGTCGCAGAGCGCCTTGCGAAGGTGGTTCTTGAGCCGGACTCAGTGCTCAAGATGCCCGCCCAGCGCTTACCTCGCGATGGCTTGTTGAAGCAGTTCTATCAGTTGGACACGGATCCCGGCGAGCAGTCAAATCTCAGTCACACGCACCGAGGTCGAACGACAAGGCTTCACGAATTGCTGAAACACTATGCGGCCGAAAATACGAGCCGAAGCATTGAGAGCGAGAACATCCAACTGCAAGACCTCGACCCCGAGACGATTGCCGAACTCAGGGCCCTGGGCTATCTGGGTGGCGACAGTTGACGGGTGATCGCGTCGTTCGGGCCGATTGAAGTCTCTCTAATCTTCTGCGTCCATGGTGATGTCGAGAGTCGTGACATCGGGTTGGACTTTTAAGCCCACCAAGCTGCCTCTCATCTTACTGACAAGGTAGTCCGACTCATCGGTGTTGCTCGCACGGAACTTCAGGAGCTTCTTGCCGCTTCCCCCGGACTGAATGAGTGAATAGTTGCGTGTCGCGGGGGAGCCGGGCTTGGCTTTTAATGATTCAAACACGGTCACGGGAATGATCTTGGTGCCCACCGTCAACGTGCCTTCGGCACCTAACTTGCGTTTGAGCGGGTTGGGGTCGAACTTCACGTCGAGCAACTTGTTCAGTGCAAGTTCAACCGAGGCCACGGGCGCGGGGGCGATGGGGATCATGACTTCGCCCAGAATCGGCGAGCCAAAAGGGTCTTTGCCCCCCTTGTAGGTCAGGAGCAGTTCGGTGCTGTCCGCAGTGATCACTGACTTGATCTTCATCTTGAGAGGGGCGAACAATTCAGGGTGCGGTGTTTTTCCTTTGAGGCTGATCAGTGCGGAGCCGTCTTTCTTGAACTTGGTTTTGCCCTTCAGTTGCACCGGAACAGTGACTCCCCCGTTGACGTCGATGTTTGCGGTTAGCTCTGTTTTGCCGCCGAGCCTCTGCGTGAGTTCGAGGTCCGTCATGGAGAGGAATTCGTCCGTGAGGCCACTCTCTCCTGAATCATCCAGGAAGAGATTGAACAACTGAGGAGTGGGGATCGTCAGTTGCGAGAGGTCCGATGTGAGGGGAGGAAAATTACCCAAAGTCGTGTTGGTCAGGATCGCTCGTTTGAGAACTTTGGCCGAACTTCCTGCACCGTCAATCTGCACGAACCCGCGGTTTGCGCCCAAGGTGGCATGAACTGTTTTGAGCGTGGACTCGTCCTCGATTGCCTCATGGATGTCTTCATCTTGAGAGCTGTAGGTGAAGTCGAAAGTCATCGTGAGTTGAGCGAGATCCGATCCCGGAATCAATCCAAGCGGCGTGTCGACATCACCAACCGATTGCCAGCTTGTTGCAATGGTTCCGGCAACGTCTACTTTTCCGCCGAATGACTTCGGGCCAATCTTGATCTTGAACTTGATGCTTGAAGTGACGTCTGTCACCACCGGATCTGTGTCGAGTGTGGTCGTTGTGCTGCCCAGGAAAACTTTGGGCTCAAAGAGCATGGTGTCGACCTTGATGTCACTGTCACCAAAGTCCACGTCGCCTACGACCACTCGGGCCCCGTACAGGTAGGCGTTCTCGCCTTCGATGCCGAGTTGGAAGACGACATCGGCTATCTCGTCGAAGACTTTCGTGCGCACGTTGTAGCGGAGTTGCTCGTTGTCTGTGATTGTCTTCTTTACGCTGACAATCTGCGTGCCCCCGGTTACGAAGTTGTCGCTATCAATCATCTCCCACGCATGGAAATGACCGAGGGGGAGGTAGTCCGTGCTGTCGATCGTCGCCCCCCCGGCGAAGACACTGCTTGCCAAGAGGAGGGCTGCGGAGAGTGTTGAAATGATGTTCATGGGGTCGCTCAGAAGGGACGGGATTGCCCTGTCATACCCGAGATTGTTCTCGCTTTGGACTCCGATTTCGATGTGAGTCCAGAGGCGGCAAGAGGTCTGGGCCGATTACATATCACGGAGGAAGGGTTGGCGCGGATACACTCTGACGGCCGCCGCCGGATAAAGGACATAGAGAAGCCATGCGTCGTTCCGCCCTCGTTCATCGGTTCCGTTCCGAGGTGACTCCAGACGGAAACACATTCTCTTTTCTCGTGGATTCAGGCTTTGTCGTGGCCCTCGGGCCCGGGCTCGTCGCTGGTACGCCGCTGCTCGAACGGGTGCTTGGGCGGGTTGAGGAGACGCTGCTGTCGAGTGTTGGGGCGCTTGGAGTGCAGCAGGCGAGCTTGCCGGCCAGTGAGGGAGAGGCCCTGGTCAATCTCCTGGCCCATCTGGGTTGGGCAGGGGCACAATCTGGACTGGCTGCGCTGGGTACCGGATTTCGTGAGACTGTGACACAAGCCGAGGACCTGTCGGGTCTTTCTCTCTACCGCCGGCTAGACATTGTTCGACTCGAAGGTGGGTCGTCGGAAGCCAGTGAGAGCGCGGCTGCAGGCGATGTCGTGACGGCGGTTCTGGGTGCGCTTGCTGAGTTGGGTGTGCCTGGCCCTGAGCGAGATGAGTCGGGTGTGATTCGAGCAGGGGGCGCGGTTGTTGGGCATGCGGTTCGACGGTCTCTGCAGCAAGATCCAGATGAGTCGAATGAAGTGCAATCGGGTGCGGCCCCGCACGTGCCCGACAACCTCCTGCTTCTCGATCTCGATCTCTATGCAGTCGTGGGGGTTCTTGCCGAGCACCACCGTGATGATCGAGGTGTGTGCTGGCCGCCTGCTTGTGCCCCCTATGACGTGGCGCTTGTGGAGGCTGCTGGTGAAGATGTCGCGGCTCGACAAACTTCACGGAAGCTTGAAGCCGAGTTGGAGACAGCGGGGTTTGCGGTCTTGCGTGACGACACTGGCGAGCCTGCTGGGGCGCAGCGGCAGGCAGCAGAACGCCTGGGGATTCCGATCCGCGTGCTCTGCGGTCCGATGTGTGCGCAGGGTGTTGTTGTGGTGGAAGTGCGCCGCGGAGGTGCGGTGCCAGAGCGTGTGCCCGTTGCAGAGCTGATGGAGTGGCTGGAACGCCATTCTGAGTACCCGTTGTCATCTCGCACGCCTCTTCGACGAGATGCTGGACGTACTCGTCGATTGCGCGCGCTCTACTGAATCGGGAGGCAGAGAGTTGCGCATTCTCCAGGTCATCCACGACTACCTGCCCTTGCACTCCGCAGGCTCTGAGATTTACACGGCTAACCTCTGCCGCGCCTTGGTGAATGCCGGGCATGAAGTCGCTGTTTTTACATGCGAAGAGCGGCGCGACCTTCCGCAGTACGAACTCCTGGAGCGGGAGTACGAGGGAATCCCGGTCTACGAAGCTATTTACAACCGTATCTACCATGACCTGTCAGAGCAGTGGGATGACCCGCAAATGGCGCGTGTCTTTGAGAGCGTCCTCGATCGATTCAATCCGGATGTGATTCATGTGCAAGGGCTGCAGTTTGTCGGAGGTGTCTCAAGTCTTGAGGCCGCGGCAGCTCGTACGTCTGTCGTGCTCATGACTCTTCATGAGTATTGGTGGCTTTGTTCGCGATCCGGCTTGATGTTCGATCTGAAAGGCAATGCTTGCGAGGAGGCCGTGCCCAGCGTCTGCGCAGATTGCGTCGATATCTACCCCATCGATCGCGAGCGTTGGAGCGACGACTCCCATGGCAATAGCTACGCTGAGCTAGGAGACCGACGCTGGTTTGCACGGGCGTTGGAGGGCCGTAAGAAAGATATGGATGCCGCCTACGCACATGTAGATAAGTTCATCGCGCCTTCGAAGTTTCTTGCCCGCCGCTTTGAAAATGCTGGGATGCCTCCCGAGAAACTGGTCGTCGCGGATTACGGCTTCCCGGATCCGGCTGCGCGTTCGGCGCGTGCACCTGCGTCTGTCCCGCTGCACTTTGGCTACGTTGGCACACTGAGTGACTACAAGGGTGTGGAGACATTTGCTCGAGCCGTCGAACTCAGCGGCCTCTCCGGTGAACAGCTTCAGGCGCGTATTTATGGGCACCTCGATTGGTTCCCTGATGTGGCGGCGCGCCTCGAAGAGATTGCCGAGCGCACGCCGCCGTTGCTGCTCAAAGGCCCCTTTTCGCAGGAAGACCGGGAGGAGGTCTTTGCCGCTCTCGACGTGCTGGTGGTCCCCAGTTTGTGGTGGGAGAACAGCCCGCTCACGATCCATGAGGCTTTCCAGAGGGGGATGCCAGTGCTCACGTCGGATCGTGGTGGCATGGCCGAATTGGTTGCCCAGGGAGGAGGGCTGACCTTCCCCCCCGGCGATGCCGAGGCGCTGGCAGGGCTGCTGAAGAAACTGTGTGCGCAGCCGTCCAAGGTCGATGACCTCGCTGCGGGTATCCCTGCCGTGCGAGGGTTGTCAGAGGATGTGGCCTTGGTCGAGCGGCTCACAAGCGAGGCCGGCCACCAGCCGCATCGCTGAGCCCTCGGGGGGCCCTGGTCTTGTCTGAACGCGGCAAGAGAGATCGAGTCCGCTGACCGGTATCATTAGCCGATCATGGAATCCCTACTTTCAGCAGACGTCGATACTTTCAAGGCTGCTTGCGTGGCCGATCTGGCCGCCGCCAGGGAGGCTTTGGCCTCCTTCAAGGCCTTGCCAGAGGACTCTTCTCTTCTTGACGTGTTGAAGGGGCACGATGCCATCGGGCACCCACTCAACCGCAGTGCAGGGTTGACTCATCTGTTCTTTCAGGTGCACCCAGACGCCAGCATGCGAGAGGCTGCAGCTGAGATTGAACAAGATGTGAGTCGCTTCGGCACCGAGCTGTCGCTTGACCGTGAGGTGTATGACCGACTCGCAGGGCTCGATGCAGAGCGTGCGCCTGACGCTGTGACGCGTCGCATGATCAAGCATGCCTTGCGCGATTTTCGTCGCTCGGGGGTCGATCGCGATGAAGCCGTTCGTGACCGAGTTCGCACCTTGCAGGAAGAACTCGTGGAGGTGGGGCAGTCATTCTCGCGGAACATTGCCGGTGATGTACGAGAGATCACACTGGATTCAGCTGCGAATCTGGACGGATTACCAGCTGACTTCATAGGCAACCATCCGCCTGGAGAGGATGGATTGATTCACATCACCACCAATCCTCCTGACTTGATGCCAATGATGAAGTTCTGTCGGGATCGAGAATCGCGGCGTGCGTTGTTCATGGAATTCAGTCGTCGGGGGGCCCCCGCAAATTTTTCCGTTCTGGACGACTTGCTGGCCAAGCGTCACGAACTGGCAACGTTGCTGGGCTATCCAAGCTGGGCGGCCTACGCCACTGAAGACAAGATGATCAAGACCGCTGAGCGTGCGGGTGATTTCATTCAGCGTGTGGCTGACCTCACGGTGGATCGAGCAAGTCAGGAGATGGAAGACCTTACGGCTGCGATCCAGATTGAGCATCCCGGTAGCGTTCTGCACGACTACGACAGGGCTTACGCCATCGAAGGCGTGCGTCGCGAACGCTATGCATTCGATTCGAGAGAGGCTCGGCCATACTTTCGATATGAGGCTGTCCGTGACGGCATTGTTGATGTCATTGGACGTTTGTATGGGTTGCATATCCGGCGGATTGAAGGTGCCGCGCTCTGGCACGACGATGTCGAGGCCTGGGAGATCGTGGAGGAGGGAGAGGTCCTTGCCCGTTTCTACTTAGACATGCATCCGCGCGAAGACAAGTTTAAGCATGCGGCCATGTTCGATCTGCAGAGAGGATTGCTTGGTGATGCAGCCGGCTCGGATTGCGACCGAGTCATTCCAAGTGCTTGTCTCGTTTGCAATTTCCCTCGCCCGGGTGCTGAGAACCCTGCGCTGCTAGATCCCTCTGATGTTCGAACTGCTTTTCATGAATTTGGACACTTGCTGCACCACCTTCTTGCAGGTCGACATGCTTGGTTGGCGACTTCGGGAATCGCGACTGAGTGGGACTTTGTCGAAGTGCCCAGCCAGTTGTTTGAAGAGTGGTCGCAGGATGCAAAGGTGCTGCAGAGCTTTGCTCTTCATCATGAGACAGGCGAGCCGATCCCCGTGGAACTGGTGGAGCGGATGAACCAAGCCTCTGAATATGGGAAGGGCGTCCTGACACGCAATCAGGTGTTCTATGCGGCTCTGTCGCTGGAGTACTACAGCCAGGACCCCGAAGGGAGAGACACCACTGCGGTCCTGCGCGAAACGCGTGATCGCTACATTTCGACCCCCTTTGAAGAGGGGACGAGCATGCAGACAGCTTTTGGGCATCTCGACGGATACACGGCGCTCTACTACACCTACATGTGGTCACTGGTTCTGGCGAAAGACTGCTTGTCCGTATTCGGTGACGATCTGATGAATGCCGAAGCGGCTCGCCGCTACAGAGAAGCGGTTCTGGAGCCCGGTGGCAGCCGTGATGCGGAGGACCTCATGCAAGATTTTCTCGGGCGACCCTACGCCTTCGACGCTTTTGAAGCCTGGTTGGCCAGCTAGGGGTGCGCGTCCTTTTTGTCACCGCCTCTTACTTGCCCGAATCCATCGGCGGAGTCGAACTCCATGTCGAAGGGCTTGCCCGGTCTGCACGGGCCGCAGGACATGATGCCGTGGTGTTCGCGCGAACGGGGCGCCAAGGGGCTCCACACCTCTCGCTTGTTCGTGACGAAGTCGAGGGCGTCCCGGTGCTGCGCTTGTCGAATACCTTCGAACAGGCGACGACGTTTGAGAAGATGTACGCAGATGCCGACATTGGGGATCGATTTGTAGAGGTCCTTGATGAAGTGAAGCCTGATGTCGTGCATGTGCATCACCTCACGTGCCTCTCCGTGTCGATTCTTGAGCGTCTGCGCGCGCGGGACATTCCCACGGTGATGACCTTGCACGACTTCTGGATGGGCTGTCCCCGCGGCCAGCGCATCACGGCAGAGCTAGAACTCTGTCCGGAGATTCGTCTGGGAAAATGCGTGCCTTGCCTCCGTGAATTGTGGCCGCATTTGTTGGGGCAAGGTCGTGCACCCGGTGCGAGTGCAGATGAGCAGGATTCCGGTGATCTTGCGTTGCTGGAGGATTACCACGCAGTCATGCGTCGTGTCCTCAATGGCGTGGATGTTCTCGTGACTCCCTCTGCGTTCATGCGGAGAATGTACGAAGCCTATGGCGTGCCTGCTGGTCGAATCCAAGTGGTGGAGAATGGGCTCCCTGTGAGCCGCTTTAAGAGGGTTCCGAGCGCTCCGAGGAGCGCGGGGCCGTTGCGTGTCGGCTTCATAGGTTCGGTGCTTCCGAGCAAGGGTGTGCACCTGCTTCTCGAGGCAATCCGGCAGATTGGCGATCCCTCCGTCATGCGTTTGGATGTGTGGGGCGAAGTACTGCCCTTTCACCACGATCGGGCCTATGGGCAACGTCTTGAGGCACTACGCAGTGGATTCGAATCGGTGATCGAGCTCCACGGGCGATATGACAACGAGGATGTGCCTGAAATCCTGGCCAGCTTCGATGTCGTGGTGGTGCCCTCTATCTGGTACGAAGCCTATGCACTGACTCTTCGGGAGGCCTTCCTGAGAGGCGTGCCCGTGGTCACTGCAAATCATGGAGCCATGGCCGAGGCAGTGGAGGACGGTGTGAACGGACTGTTGTTCGAGGCGGGTGACGAAGCTTCCTTAGCTCGCGCCTTGCGGCGACTTGTAGATGACCGTCAGCTTCTGGAGCGCTTGGCGAGCTCTGCTCATCGCGTAAGGGACGAGGCAGATGCTGCCGCGGAACTTCTGGGTCTCTACGAGCAAGCGCTGTCGGGGAGGTCTTGCCCGTGAAGATCGCATTCGTTGTGCACCAGTACCCACCTCGCTACAGCACCGGCACTGAAATCTATGCCCACCGGCTTGCCACGATTTTGCGAGCTCAGGGATTTGACCTGCGCGTTTTTACTCATGAGCCAGATCCACATCGCCAGACGACGTATCGATTGCTTGAAGACACCGTCGACGATGTTCCTGTGACGCGCTTGACCTTCTTTGACGCCCTCGCTCCCAATCACGTACTGAATGACTATTACAGTGTCTTTCTCGGCAAGGTCTTCGGCAGTTGGTTAGACGAGTACAAACCTGATGTTGTGCATGTTTTCCACTTGATGGGTCTCGGCTTGTCGCTGATCGAGGAATGTCGGATGCGCGGCATCCCCGTCTACGTGCAACTCATGGACTACTGGTTCTTGTGTCCGACAGTTCAGTTGCTTCGGAATGACGGGGCCTTGTGTGAGGGGCCGGAGACCTCTGCATGTGTGGAGTGTTTGGCGCCGGACAACTACGGTTACCAGGGCATGCGCATGTTCAGCAAACGCTTTGGGTTTGTTGAATCGGCTCTGCCGAACCCATCGTTCGTTGACCTCAATCACGAGGGAGCTGGCCCTCGGCGTGCCGCGCTCCATGGGCGTAAAAAGTTCATCCGCGGTCTTCTCGACAAGGCAACTGCGCTCATCGCTCCGAGTAAGTTCATCAAGAGCATGTTTCTTTCTAATGGTTATGCCGATGAGCACATGCTGCATTGCCCTTATGGCGTAGATCCGCTCCAAGGCGAGATCAGCAAGATCCCCGTGGCGGGGGAGGGGACCGTGACATTCGGGTTCTTCGGGAGCGTGAACCCGAAGAAAGGTCTGGAGATTCTCGTTTCGGCTTTTCGAGAGTGCCGGGGCAGTCGACTCCGCCTGGTCGTTCGCGGGAATATGACTCACTTCCCGAAGTACGCAAAACGCGTGCGCGCATTCGCCGATGTCGATCCACGGATCAACTTTCGAGGACCCTATGGTCACGGCGAACTGGCCGAGGCCTTGTCCTCTATCGATGTGTTGGTGGTCCCGTCTGTCTGGTACGAAAACACGCCCTTTGTGGTGCTCGAGGCATTTTGCGCCGGGCGACCGGTGATCGCCAGCGATCTCGGGGGATTGTCAGAGATTGTGAACGATGGGGTCAATGGACGCACCTTCCGAGCGGGCGATCCCGGCTCATTGACGGGCGTCTTGGCGGAGTTCGAGGAAGATCCCTCGTTGCTTGCAAGGCTCGCCGCTGGGATTTCAAACGTCCGAACACTTGAAGAGAATGCAGCGGACTTCGTGGGGCTCTGGGAACGGGCGCTTGCGGGAGAGAAGATGGTGACATGAGCAGGGACGGCAACGAGAAATCTACGAATCACGCCGCGACCGAACCGCGCGCGCGAAGTGCCGAAGAGGTTCAGCGGCACGAGGCGCATCTGGTCGGGCAGATCTATCACCTGATCGAGGTGAACAGGAAGCTAGAAGAGCAACTAGACCGCCTGGGGAAAGTGACGGAGATCGCAGACCTTTTCCGTGAGAAAGGTATCAGTCGAGACACGTTTACCTTGCCGAGGCCGAAGACTCTTACTCCGGCTCATGTTCATCTTGCTTGGTCGGCAGTCGAAGAGGCGATCAAAGAACTTCCAAAAGACACCGAGGGCTTGGTTCGACTGGAAGAAAATCTAGGTCTGGTTCGCTCGGCGGATCGCGAACTCTCGCCGGACTGGTTGGCAGATGTGCAACTGCGCATGGTTGCAGCTGAACAGGCCATCGCTTTCCTCGATGAGACGACTCGAGACTTGGATCTGTTGATGAATGAGAAGAACAACATCATGGACGGCGTGGGCCGTCTGGAGCAGACCATCGAAGATCTCTGGAAAGCTCTCAATGAAAAGACCACGCACATTCAGAGTCTTGAGAAGCAAATCGATCGGATCTGGAACAGCCTCCCGTATCGAGTCTTGAATGCCTTGCGGTCACCTTTCCGTTGGAGGAAGAAGTCATAGAGACGGGAGTGGTCATCCCGACGCTCAGGGGAGGCGCGCGCTTTCGAGCATGTCTCGATGCGTTGCTCAACCAAGAGGCTCCGCCGGCTGCCATCGTTGTGGTGGACTCGGGGTCCGACGACGGCACCGTCAAAGTTGCCACCGAGCGCGGGGCTCGTGTGATTCCTGTCGCGCAATCCAACTTCCGTCATGGGCCGACACGCAACCTGGGCTTTGATGCGCTGCCTGACGTGGATGTGGTGGTGTTCATGGTTCAGGATGCCGTTCCTGTCGGGCCTCGGTTTCTCGGAGAGCTGACAGGCGCGTTCGCTGACGAAACACTGGGGGCTGTCACCGCCCGCCAGATTCCACCTGGTGATGCTGGAGTGCTGACAAGGTCCACGGTGGAACGATCGCCGTTCCATGAGGCGCTGCCAAGGAGAACGGGCCCCTACAAACGCGATGAATTGGCCGGTCTGGATCCAGCTGCCTGGCGTGCCCTGTTATTGCTTGACAGCATTGCTCTGGCGGTGCGGCGCCCAGTTTTCGAAGCCCTTCGGTTTCGCGACACAGACTTTGGAGAGGACGCACTCTTGGCTTACGACCTGCTCTGGGCTGGCTGGGCACTGGGTCATGCATCCGAGGCTGTCGTCGAGCATGGGCATGAGTACGACGAGGACTCGGTGGCCGCGCGTTATGAGCGTGACGCGCGCTTTTTCCGTGAGTGCTTCGGATTGAGAATTCGGCCAGGCCTCCTCAGTGTGTTCAAGGGCTGGGCGGCTGAACTGGCAGCCGATCGGCGCTGGCTAGCCTCGCATCCGGAGCACCGCAGTCCGGAAGCGCGTCGAGCCAGTTCCTCTTTACGGTGGGCGCAAGTCATCGCCCAATACCGAGGGAGCCGTGGCACACTCGGCGCTTTACCAGAGAAGCGCGATGCCCCTGGGCCGTCTGGGTGTGCCGCATGAGCGCACCGTCGGTGTCGGTGGTCATTCCGGCGAAGAACGGCTGGCCTGTTCTGGAGCCCTGCCTCGATGCAGTGCTGAGGCAAGACTATGACGGTGACGTGGATATTCTGGTCATCGATTCAGGCTCTACCGACGGGAGCCTTGGTGTCGTTGCCGAGCGTCCTTCGGTGCGCTGCCATCGCATTGAACCCGAGGCTTTTGATCACGGCGACACGCGCAATCTTGGAATTGGCATGACGCGTGGGGACCTCGTGGTGCTGTTGGTGCAGGATGCAGAACCCGTGGGAGTGCATTGGCTTTCGAATCTCGTACGCAATTTCGAGAACCCGAATGTGGCGGGAGCTTTCAGTCGCATCCTTCCTCGACCGGATGCGGGCCCGCTCGTTAAACGTGGCTGCGAAGGGGACCTCTGTTTCGGGACCGAGCGCGTTGAAGTGACGATGGAGTCACCGGCTGCATGGAGTGCACTCGACCCACATTCATTGCGCTTGAAGTGCAATTACAATGATGTCTCGAGTTGCCTCCGCCGTTCGGTCTGGGAGAAAATCCCACTGGTCCGTGGAATGATGGGAGAAGACATCAAGTACGCGAAGGCCGTTCTCGAGGGCGGTTGGACGGTGGTTTTCGACCCCACAAGCGAAGTTCTGCATAGCCACGAGTACGAAGCTCGCACGGTGCACGCACGCACGCAGGTCGACGCAGATATGAATATGAAACTTCTGGGCCGCACTTGCATCGGATCCTTGCCTGATGTGTTCACCATGACGGGGCGGAGTTGGAAAGAGGACCGTCGCTTTTTGGCCCACGAACCCATGAGTTCATGGGCCAGGTTCAAATGGACGCTGCTGTCGCCTCTCTACCACTTTGCGGAATTTCACGGATTCTGGAAGGGCGGGCGAATTGCACGTGAGGAAGCCTCGGGCCGCTTGCCGAGACAGGTGCCGGCACCGCAAAGGTTGAAAGTCCTCATGGCGGTGCACGGCTTTCCTCCGGACTCATGGGCGGGTGTCGAAGTGCTCTCGTTGACACTCGCGCGTGCCTTGCGGGAGCGTGGCCACGAGGTCGTACTTTTTGTGCGCAGCCCCGGCACACCTGAGGAAGACGATCGTTCCGTCCATGAATCTGAGTTTGATGGTTTTCGAGTGCATCGCTTCGTGAATCACCTGGCTTTTTCTGGGGTTGATGAGACCTATCGCTTTCAACCTGCAGAGCATGCATTCGACAAGGTGCTCGCCGCTGAGCAGCCGGATGTTGTTCATATTCAACACATGATTCATCTGTCGACCGGAATCATTAATCGCTGCCGAGTTGCCGATGTGCCGTGCGTTGTCACGCTCAGTGATTTCTGGGCGCGATGCCCCAAGGTTCAACTGATCCGACCAGATCGGAGCAATTGTTTCATTCCACCGCCGGGGCTGGGTTGCGCAGCTTGTGTGAAAGACAAGCCAGCTTGGGTAGGGCCGTTGGCCACACTCGACCGACTTCTGGGGGCGCTGCCTGGAAAGTGGGCTGCGGGCGTGCCTCAGAGCCTTCCCGCTCCGATGCCCGGGCGAAAGAAGAGCCTCGAAGACACGGCATCCCTGTTACGCCGGGAAGGCTGGATGCGCGAGACCTTGCAGAGGGCAGATGCACTTGTCGTGCCCTCACTGACGCTCTTGAAGTCTGTTGAAGGGCTTGGGGTTGCTCCTGATCGTGTCGCTTTGAGTGCCTACGGCATGGACACGCGGTGGCTCGCCGACGGGCCTCCCAAACGAGTTCCCCGCGCGCAAGGTGAGCCGCTAAGGATCGGTTTCATTGGCAGCATTGTCTGGTACAAAGGCCTCGAAGTGCTCGCTCAGGCGGTGGCTGCTTTGCCACAAGGTGTCGCGGTCGTGCACGTGCATGGTGACCATGAGGGCGGGAACGATCCGGTGGTGAGAGAAGCGATTCAATCGGTGACCGAGTCGGCCAGGCGCCTTGCCGGGGACCGCATGATTTTTCATGGCCGTTTCGATCACGATGCCCTGGCGGAAATTCACGGAGGCCTTGATGTTCTCGTGGTGCCTTCCATCTGGCAGGAGGCATACGGCCTGACGGTTCGAGAAGCGCACCTCGCAAAGACGCCGGTTGTCGGGAGCGATATCGCGGGGATCGCCGAAGGTATTGACCATGATGTGAGTGGATTGCTGTTCGAGACAGGGAACTCGGATTCGTTGCGTCAGGCCTTGCAGCGTTTTCTGGATGACTCCGAACTGGGTCCGCGGTTGGCTTCGGGGGCACCGCCTATCAAGACTGATGCCGAAGAGGCCGAGGAGTGGGAATGGCGATACCGGCAGGTCGTTTCCTGCCGGGCTTCATCCCGCCAGAACAGCGGAGTCCTGGATTCGTGAACTCACCGTCGGTCTCCATCATTCTGGTCAACCTCAACGGGGTGCACCACTTCGAGAAGCTCTTCGAATCGCTGCGAGGCGTGGATTATCCCGAGGAGTTGCTTGAGATCGTTGTGGTCGACAATGCCTCGGTTGATGGGTCCGTCAATTGGCTCGACAAGGAGGCCCCCGACGCACGTTGCATCCAATGTCGCCAGAACCATGGCTTTGCTGGCGGTGTCAATGTGGGTGTCGAGGCGTCGAGCGGTGAAATCCTTGTCTTCCTGAACACGGACATGCGGGTCGAATCTGGTTGGCTGAGGGAACTGGTTGCGCCGATTATTTCCGGAGAAGCAGACTGCACCAGTTCGATGACCCTGAGCTGGAATGGGCAGGTCGTCAACTTCGGTGGGTCGGCCATGAATTTCCATGGGATCGGTTGGCAAGTCGGAATGGGAGATTCCGACATCGAGCGATACAAGAAACCGGCAGACACACTTTTTGCATGCGGCGGCTCGATGGCTATTCGTCGTGTGGTCTACGAAGACGCCGGGCGTTTCGACGACGACTTTTTCGCCTACTACGAAGATGTCGACCTGGGTTTTCGTCTCTGGGTGCTGGGATATCGAATCCTTTACGTGCCTCAGTCACTCGCTTATCACCACCATATGAGTACGAGTCGTCGCATTGATGTGCACAAGATCCGCTTGCTGCAGATGCGTAATCCGCTCTGGTTGATCTACAAGAACTACGAGGAGTCTGTCCTTCATCACGTGCTTCCGGCAGCCATGCTCGTACACCAGAAGCGAATGTCCTATGTTCTTGCCCTCGACGACGGCGGTTATCGAATCGATGCTCGTGATGCTCGTGGCCGTGGCCGACTGCACGAGATTTTCTTGAAGCTCCGCGCAAACAAACGTTCGGTCGGGATTCCACCGCCTGCCAAGGCAGATATGCTGGCCATGAACGATTTCACCATGATGATGGACGCCATGGCCGCCAAGCGCCGGGATATCCAGGGCCGCCGCCGCCGGCCAGACAGCGAGATTCTGACTCTCTTCAGAATTCCCTTCTGGGCGGTCGAAGAGGCTCCTGAGTTCTCGCACATGATCCGGGCGCTCATGGACACATTCCATTTAGATGAGATATTTGGCACTTCTGAGGTTGTCGTTGATCCTCGAATCGCCTCAGATCGCTAAACACGTTGAACGCATCAATCTCGCTGATATTGAACACCTTGATAAGCCCCGGAGCATCCGTGATGATTCCGAGCGCCTTGGGAATGAACTCATGAAACTTAGCGTCGTCATGCCGGTTTACAACGAGCGGCAGACTGTCCGCACGATCATCGAGCGTGTCCTTGCGACACCGCAAGACAAAGAGCTGGTGGTCGTTGATGACGGCTCCAAGGATGGCACTCGTGACGTCCTTGAAGCCATGCAGGCGGAGAATATCCCCGGCCTTCGGATCTTCTTTCAAGATGTGAACCAAGGGAAAGGCGCTGCCCTTCGTGCCGGCTTCGCGCAAGTGGAAGGCGATGTGGTCCTGATTCAGGACGCCGACCTTGAGTACACACCGGATGACTATCCGACATTGCTGAAGCCCATCGAAGATGGAATGGCTGACGTTGTTTACGGAAGCCGGTTCCTCGGTGGTGGTGCTCACCGCTGCCACCTCTTCTGGCATTACGTTGTGAACAAAGGTTTGACCTTGTTCTCGAACATGCTCACCAACCTGAATCTCACGGACATGGAAACCTGCTACAAGGTGTTCCGGCGTGAGGTGGCAGACCGCTTGAACATTGAGAGCAACCGCTTTGGTGTCGAGCCCGAGATGACGGCGAAGATTTCGCGCATGAAGTTCAATGGCAGCAAGGTGCGAATCTACGAGGTGCCGGTGTCGTATTTCGGACGCGATTTCGCCGAAGGCAAGAAGATCGGCGTGCTCGATGGTTTCCAGGCTCTCTGGTGCATCGTGAAGTTCAATCTGTTCTAGAACAGATTTCGAACTGGCTCGGAAGGCCTGTTCGGACGGCTCAAGATGCATGTGGCTGCTGGATCGTCGAAGAGACGGTCTGAAGGGCGGATTCGTCTGATCGCGATGAGTCTCAATGAATCGGGGCTCCGTGACCGATAGGGCTTCATTATGGCCTGGAGCCTCGCATGATCTTCTCTCGTCGACAGTTGCTGATCGCCTTCCGCGTGGGGGTTGTCGGTGTCTTGCTGCTCATGGCTGCGCGCGCGGGTTGGTTCACCGTCTACCGAGTGGCGGGGACATCCATGTTGGACACCCTGTTGGACGGCGACCGCATTCTGGTCACAGATGAGGACTGGATGATCTATCCCGTTCGTGCCGGAGACACCGTGGTGTTCGAGATCCAGGGTGAGGTGCTCGTGAAACGCATCGCGGGAGCCCCAGGAGATCGCCTCGCCCTTTCAGCAGGGTCGATCATCCGCAACGGAATCGTGGTCCATGAGCAGATTCCTGCGTGCTACAGCAGCCGCGACACGATGTACGAACTCGAACTGGGACTCGGGGAGTACTTTGTGATGGGAGATAATCGATCTGTTTCTGTCGACAGTCGTGATTTCGGGCCCGTCGCTGAAACACAGATCCTGGGCAAAGTCATGCTACGCATGTCGAGTGGGGGGGTCTCCACGGTGGCGGCTCTCACTCGGAACTAACCAAGCCGGCCGATGAGGCCGGAGAGAAGAACGGTTGTTCTGACGCCATCGGCTGTTTCAGAATGGTGCCATGCCTGTCTTCCAAAGCACTTTGCGCCGGATTCTCGTCTCAGCTTCATTCTGGCCGACGTTGCTGGTGACGCTGGGAGCCTCCTGGGTGGCGGCGCAACTGGTTTCAGCCAGTCTCGGTCCCACAGAGAGTTTTCTGGCGGAGATCCGGCAGGGGTGCATGTTGTTTGGTGGCTTGCTCGTGCTGTCTCTGGCTGAACCGCTGCAGGTGGGCCGTGAGGCACGCGAAGGAATCCTGCTGCTCCGGGCCGTGCGTGCGAACAACTTGGGACTCCTCGCCCGGTGGCTTGGACTGCTGTTCGCCACGTTGCCAGCAGTCCTTGCAGCCGCCATCGCTTCCGGAGGGTTGCCCTCTTCGATGCTCGCTTTGATCTCGCAACTGGCTGTGTTGGCCGCAGGCGGGCTTTTGCTGGGCTCTTTCCTCGAGCGAGGCCGGCTCGTGCCCGCGCTGTGGGTTCTCGCCGTGGTCGGACAATTGCGACCTTGGTTGGCCAGGGATGGCTGGGGGGCCGCTGTCGCCTGGTTGCTTCCGGATCTGGCAGGCCTGCAAGAGGGAAAGATGCTCGGCTTGCTTCACGCGTTCTTGTGGGTCGTTGGAGCCTTGTGCCTGACGCGTTGGCGTTTATTGGCAGTCGCGGCCAGGGGGCCTTGGCCCACGGGGGTGCCCAAGAAGGCAGCAGGCTACGAGGGCGGCACGGAGAGCTAAGCGTGCCAGCCTGGCCGGATGTGTTCGCAGAACAACTCGCGGCTAGTGGAATGGCCAACTCTGAGCCGCGAACAACAATTCGCCTGCGGTGATGGTGAAGATCAGGACAGCCGTGTGCAGTCGCCGGCCTTTGAGGTGCACGAGCAGAGCAACCATGGCCGCCAGTGCTGCGAGAGCACCTTGATCGAGCACGCGCACCAGGTGGGCTGCTGTGGCGCTGCATGCCTGGGGGGAGGGAGAGAGGGCTCCTTGTCGATCCAGGCGCTCAAGGAAGGGCTCGACGATCTGCTGAGGTGTACTCGAGCCGGCCCAGGCCGCCCATGCGCCCAAACCAGCGAAGAGGATGACGACCAAGGCGCCGAGGAACAGAGCAGCTGCCACCGGGTCATGTTCTTGTAGCGGCTTGAGAGACCCCAGGCCGAGGCCCGCCAAGGTCGCGAGAGAGAGGCATGTCATCAGCAGCCCGAGATCGTTCGCGTTCCATTGCCCGAGGAGAGGGCCTTCTGGGAGAGTCGTTCCAGGTGCGAGGCATGCCAGAAGCAGTCCGAATGCCAGAAAGACTCTGGCCATCCATGCGGTGCGACCTCGAACGCCCACCAAGGCCATCATGGCGAGGCATAGGGCGCCGAGGCTGACATACAAGCGGCCCTCTCGAGAGGGCTCCAAACTCTGCGATTGCAGGCTGGGCGCACGCTTGTTCAGAGCCAGAGTGATCAGATTGGGAGTCGCGGCGGGTAGAGGTTGCCACAGGTCGGGCAAGATCAGTTCGGTGAGCTGTACGGGAGGGAAGGGAGCGCTTTCCAAGGAACTGTCCGCCGCGTTCATGTGTCCGGAGTCGGGAAACAGCAGCGGAAGAGAAAGCAGCAGCACCAGGCCTGCATAGAGTCCGCCGCGGAGTGTGCGGCCCGCGAGTCCGGTCAGAAAAGCGCCGAAGAGCGCAAGGGCGGAGATCAGCACCCCGCTCACGCGTCGGGCGACTTGCAAGCCACGACAACCATCTCGTCGAGCAAGTTGATGTAGGGGGCGAAACCGCGCATGAGCAGCAGTGGGCTGGCCAGAGCCGAGAGAACTGGGTGAATCTTGCCGACGCGTTCCACGAGGAAGTCCATGGAGACGTATTTGCCTCCGCCACGAGGCGTGTTTCTTAACACTTCGAAGCCGGCTTGCCGCAGCAAGTGATCGAGCGTGCTCGGAGAAAAGTGGTAGAGGTGTTCCTCGTGTTTGTAGTGCTGCCACCTGCGTCCCATGATTTTTGCGAAGCGCGAATCCACGTTCTGCGTCTCCAGTACGAGGATTCCATCCTCTCGGAGGAGCTTGCGCGCTCGATGGAGGTGCTCAAGGGGCTCTTCCAGGTGCTCAATCACGTCCCACATGCTCAGGACGTCAAACGATGCTTCGGGTAGATCCACGGACAGAAGATCACCTCGGTGCATGTTGGAGAGACCGAGAGATTGCTCCGCGTATTCGATCATGGGGCGTGCGATCTCAATGCCTTCTGTTTGCCAGCCTTTGTCGCGACACACTTTGAGGAAAAAGCCAGCAGCGCACCCCACATCGAGGACGCGTCCAGGCCGAGGCTTGAAGGCATCGAGGAGGGCGGCGCGGCGTTGGTAAGTCCTGATGTAGTTGTCTGCGTCAGATAGATACTGGGCGTAGCCGAATTCTTTGGCTCGGTCGCTGTTCCAGTATTCGTCCTGGTACATCTCGTGGAGTTGCTCGGTCGGCAAGCGAGGGTTGACGTAAACAAGCCCGCATCGTGAACACTCGACCACGCGGTAGGCGCCATCGTGAAAACGAACGCGCTCGTCGTGAGTTCCGCAGAATAAGCACGGCATTTCTCGCATGCTCATGGCGTCCTGAGAAGAAGGCCCGGGCGCCGTGGGCTGCGGAGATGACGAACCGCCCGGGGTCACCCGAAGTACTCGTCCCCTGCCGCAATCTGTTCGTGGTCGATAGCGCTGTCCTCAAGGATACGCCGGGCGACGGCATGACCCATCGCGACAGAGTGGTCCATGTTGCCGTAGCGAAACAGACCCTGCCGTCCAGTGGAGACCATGTTGCTGAAAGTGCGCAGGTATTCGATGAGAGTGCGGACATGTCCGCGGTAGGTGAGGTCGTAAATCGGGTAGGCGTAGTCCACGCGTCGAACAAATCCGCCGTCCTTCAACTCGCTTGGGTCCAGAAGCTTTAACTCGGCCAAGTTTTCGGCAGCCAGCTTGATCAGGTCGTCATCCTCCATGGTCCAGTACTTATCACCATTGGTTGAGGTGATCTCGGCGCAGACCATGGTTTTGCCGGGCGGTGCGCAATCTCGCGAGAAGTTGGTGAACTCACTGATCCGGTGCACCGCGATGTGTTCCTCAGGGATGTACACCCAGTGGTCGGGCGTCAGCGTCTCGCGGTCAAGCATCAGATAGACAAAGACGATCCCCTTGTGGATCAGTCCTTGAACGGCTTCGGTTGCCTCGACGGGGACGCGCTCCCCGAGCATCGGAACCAGCATGGTGAGTGGGAGGGTGCTCACCACGAGGTCAGCGGATGCCGAGTGCTGTGCGCCGTCCTTCTCGTAGTGCACGGCCGTGATTTGACTGCCCTCACTGTCAAGCGATCTGACGCTCGCGCCGCAGATCACCGTGCCTCCCTCTTGCTCGATGAGCCGCTGATAGCCCAGGGAGAGCGCGCCAATGCCACCGGTCTTGGGGTAAAGGAAGCGCGTGACGTAGGTGCGTGGGACGTTCTTTGGTTTGAACAACGTCTTCTTGACGGTGTCCCAGAGCGAGAGCAGCGAGATTCGTTGGTTGGCCCAGTCGGCAGAGATCTGTGTGCAAGGGATTCCCCATGCCTTGCGCGTGTAAGTGCCAAAGAAGAGTTCGTACAGCGTTCGGCCAAATCGCTTGATGACCCAGTTCTCGAAGTTGTCGTCCGGGATGGGCGTGATGGCGTTGCGGATGCGCACAACGATGTAATCGAAGAACGACCGAAAGATCAGCCAAGGCGATAGCTGGAGAACGTTGCTCGCCTTGAGCGGATAGTCGAAGAACGCACCCTTCATGAAAATGCGCGAGAGGCGATCGCGATAGTCCCAGTTCCCATCCAGGACGACCTTGAAGTGCTCGTTGAGCGAGTCAAGGTTGCTGTACAAGCGGTGCGGGCCCAGGTCGTAAGTGTAGCCATCGCTCTCGTAAGAGGAGGCTAGGCCGCCCACCTCAGAGCGTTCCTCGATGACCGTCACGGTCCAACCGGCTTCGGTGAATTTTTGGGCGGCGGACAGGCCGGCCAAGCCTCCTCCGAGAACGATCACGCTGCGGGACGTGGGCATCGAGGCGTCAGGCGGGCTTTGTGGGCGAGGGAGGAGGGGTGCCCAGCAACCGAAGAGGCGGTTGAGCAGGCCATCACGAGAAGTGAACTCTACCTCATCGAGGCTGTAGAGGCATCGGCTGAAGCTGCCGGACCTCCGGTTGAGGCAATCTTTGTGAAACAGGGGGCTTCGTACGCGTTGTCCCGTGCCCCGTGAGGACTTATGCTGTTCCTTCGACAGGTGGCGGAACCCCGTTTTTCTGCAGGTGATCGGCATCTCTGGGGGCTGCCCGGTGCCCTCGGTGCCTACCGTGCCAGTGACAGTGCCAGCTTCGAGAGGTCGCGGTGCCTGGATCGCCTTCGCCGTTTTTACGGTGATGGCGGCCTGGATGTTGCGTGACGGGTTGGGCTCCGGCCGCGTTCTGATCGCGCATGAGTCCTTGACCCGTTCGGCTCCGTGGAACGTCGCACTTGAGCGCCCGGAGTCGCTTAACAGCTATCTGGTTGACCAGCCGCGCATCTTCTTCCCCTACCTTCAGGAAGCGGCGCGTGTGTATGCAGGGGAGGCGGACGCCCTCTGGACGTCACGTGGCGGGGCCGGACAGCCCTTTCTCGGCAACATCACGAGTTCGCTGCTTCACCCGCTCACGCTGCTTGCGGCATTTGTCAATCTTGAGTGGCTGCCCTGGATTCAGGGTGTGCTGGTGTTGTCGCTGAGCGCTTTCTTTACGTGGCTGTTTCTCAGGCGATTGAACTTGTCCCTGGGGGCAGCAACCTTTGGCGCCATCGCGTTTGGATTCGGTGGGCACCAGGTGCTCTGGTTGCAATACGCGCTGTCGCACACTCTGCTCGCCATGCCCTTCACTTTCTGGGCAGTGGAGAGGCTGGTTTCTGATCCCAGTCGGCGTCGTGTTGCTGTGCTTGCCTTTGGCTTTGCACTCTTTGTCATAGGCGGTCACCCAGAAACAGGTTTTGTCGCGGGGCTCGTGTCTGGACTCTGGGCGCTTTACCGGCTTTGGGATGCTCACGGGCGCATGTTGGTGCTGGGCGCTGTTCTGCTGGCTGTGGCCATGTCTGCGGTGCAGTGGGTGCCCTTCCTCGAATACGCTCGCGAGAGCCACGGCTTGCAGTTGCGAGAAATCGCGACATCCAGAGTTGAGACCGGGGGTGTGTCTTTTGCTGCTGTGATTTACACGGCCTTGTTCGTTACGGCCGGAGCTCTCTTGCGCGCCTCGGCAAGTCCAGGATTCATGAAACGGATTCTCGCTGTGGCTGCTTGCGCCCTGGGAATCGTCATGGCGCGGCGCATGGGGATGGCCGTGTCGAGTTCGGTGATCGTGCTGCCTGAGCTTTATGGCAACCCAACAGGTGGAGGGGCGTTCACGGGGGCCCAGGATTTTCCGGGGCTCAACGCGGGTTATGTGGGAGCACTGCCTCCGATCCTTCTGGCTCTGGGTTTTTTCGTGGGGATGGGCCACGGTTTCATCCGGTTCTTCTCTCTGGTTGGGTTGCTGCTCTGGGGAGCCGCCTTTCATCTGCCTGGGGTGGAAGGTCTGGTACGCCTGGTCCCGGGTCTGACGGAAGTGGCTCCGACGCGCCTGCTGGGTGCGGTTGGTTTTTGCACGGCGTGCGGGGGGGCGATGGTGATCGACCGCCTCGCGGCACCCGGATTGAAGCCCGGCGTCTTGCAAGGTGTCGGTCGGCTGGCCGTGACGATGGTGATGGCGCTGTTGTTGGGCTTCCTCGTCTTGCGATTGCCCTTCAACTTCCGTGACGGACTCGAATCGGCACCGTCCATGCTACGGGGGCCGGATCCGGCCATCGTGTACAGCGGCCGACAAGTCGTGCCCATCTGTCTCGATCTCGAGAAGCCAGTCGACGACCTGCGCATTCTCGTGGATGACAATGTCCTGCGCTCCGGCATGGCAGCTGCAACCCTCCCGGGGCATCCGTTTCGGGAGGGTGTGATGACCTACCGGATGGAAGAGGGGCGCCACCGTCTGCGCGTGGAGGCGATTGATGATGGTGAGCGTCGCGTTCTGGCAGACCAGGCACTCCAGGTGAGTCGTGAGCGGCGGTTTTCTTCTCGCGATCTCCTCATGATTGCCCTGTCACTCGGTGGGCTCGGGTGGCTGATTATGAAGAACCGTAATTTAGGCACCTGGGTCTTGGTCGCCGTGGTGACCGTGGATGTCATGAGCTTGGGTGATCACTACAACGTTGCTAGCGACACCGACGACCTGTTTCCTCCAACGCAGACCGTTGAATTCCTGAGAGCTCAGAAGCCTCCCTTTCGTATTTTTACGGAAGGGACGATTCTTCCGCCGGACACGCAGTTCGTCGTGGGAGTCGACCATCTCTTGAGTTACGACAATCTCGGGTATTCGCGAACGCACCGTTGGTTGCAACTGGTTCCAATCCAAATGGATGCCTTTGCCAACTTTACGTTCTCGCGCGAGACAGCTGACTATGCGAGTCCGCGATTCGACACGTTGGATGTTCGTTACATCCTCACGGATCGAACGGTTGACCTCTCTGACATTCCAGAGATGGAACTGGCTCACGAGAGCGAAGTGCGCGTCTGGGAAAATATGGACAACCACGGGCGTGCGTACATCGTCGGGCAACAGATGGATCTTCATAACGATGAAGTCGAAAGGCTGCTCGAAGCAGATCCCGGCGAGGTCGCGCTTTTTGAGGAGAGTTGGCCAGGTGAACTCGGGGGGCACGGCACCGTTCTGTCCGTGGACCATCGAGGTCGAGAGATTGAAGTGGAGGTTGAGACGGTTGGGAGCACGGTCCTGATTCTCGCGGAGAACAAGGCCGCTGGCTGGACCGCTTCCGTGGATGGGGGGCCGGAGCAGGAAACTCGTTACGTGAACCTTGCCTGGCACGGCGTACCTCTTCCTGAAGGTCGACATACGGTGCTGTTTCGCTATGACCCGGCCAGCTATCGCTGGGGTCTGCGCCTGTCTGTCGCTGCTGTGATCGTGTGGCTCTTGATGCTCTTGTTTCCGCGTTATCTGACCTAGGATTCGGTCGCACGGGCGGGGAAGAGGTGCGTCCTTGCAACAGAACTGTGCCCTGAGGGCCTGAGAGCCCCAGAAAACTCCAGATATTGCCTGCGGCATGCCAGAAGCCTTGGCGGCCTTGCAGAGGGCTTTTGGGGGCGCTGGCGGCTTCTCAGGGGGTTTGCCCGGCTTCTCGTGGCGGTCTCGAGCGAATTCTCCATCTCAAGGCTGTTCGGATGGGCTTCCGATAAGAAGGGCACAGTCCCTTTTTCGGTGAAGTGCCATGCATGACGACCGCATTGATGACCGCCCTGTCCGTACGCCACGCGAGTTGTCCGAGGACGACTCCCAGGAGCTTGCTGGCATCCCTTCGTACATCAACCTCGCCCGCCGTGGCGACACACGAAGTCATTGGCAAGATCTCCACTGGACCGGAACGCTTGCCAGCTATCTAGAACTCGTGCGTGAAGATCCGAGGCTGGCGCGTAATGCGTTTCAGCGCATGTTCGACATGATTCAGGGCTTCGGGTGCGATGCGCCCCCTCCTGGAAGCGAGCGGCCGGTGCACTACCGGTTTTTCGAAGATCCCTTCGACAAGGGGAGCGATGCCATCTTTGGCCTCGAGCAACCTCTTGCCGACTTCGTTGCCCACCTACGTGCTGCATCCCATGGATTGGGACCTGAGCATCGCGTGTTGTTGTTGCACGGACCCGTGGGAAGCTCCAAGTCGACCATTGCACGATTGTTGAAGCGTGGCTTGCAGGACATGTCGCGTCGTTCGGAAGGTGCCATTTACAGCTATCGCTGGGTGATCGACGGTGAGGTTCATGATTGCCCCATGCATGAAGACCCGCTGCACCTCTTGCCGAAGCAAGTCCTGGGCTCCGTGTATGCGGATCTCAACCGGCGTTTCGACAGTGATTATGAATTGCAGCCAACTGGAGAACCCTGTCCGCTGTGTCGGTTTTTCCACGACAAGATCATGCGCGAGTCGGGCGGCGATTTTGCAGCAGTTGAGCGAGCCATCGAGGTTTATCGCTTCACCTTGTCAGAGCAAGACCGCCGGGGGATCGGCACTTTTCAGCCCAAGGATGAGAAGAACCAGGACAGCACAGAACTGACCGGCGACATCAACTATCGGCACATTGCGGAATACGGATCGGATAGCGATCCACGGGCTTTCAACTTTGATGGCGAATTCCATGTCGCGAATCGCGGCATGATCGAGTTCATAGAGATTCTGAAACTCGATGTGGCCTTTCTTTACGACTTGCTGGGTGCCACGCAGGAGCAGACCGTCAAGCCGAAGAAGTTTGCGCAGACTGACATCGACGAGGTCATTTTAGGGCACACGAACAGCCCCGAGTACCGGCGCCTGCAAGGCAACGAACTCATGGAGGCCTTTCGAGACCGCACCTGCAAGATCGACATTCCCTACAACCGGCGATTCGGGCAGGAGGTTCGCATTTACCGCAAGAGTTTCGGGACGACGTCATGCGCGGGACGTCACCTCGCGCCACATGCGCTCGAAGCAGCGTCCATGTGGGCCGTGTTGACGAGGTTGGAAGAGCCGAAGAACGCCAGCATCTCGCTCATGCAGAAGATGTACCTCTATGACGGCCAGGCTGTGAATGGTTTCGGTTCTGCTACGGCAAGCGAGTTGCGCCGGGAAGCCGTTGGGGAAGGCATGAATGGCATCTCGCCACGCTATGTCCAGGACCGTATTGCTGCGGCCTTGGTGGCCGATGGCGCGCCGCCCTGCCTCACGCCCTTTGATGTTCTGGATTCACTTGAACATGGGTTGGATGACCATCCGTTGATGGACAGCGAGGAGCGGAAACGCCATTTCATGGAACTGATCGCGTTGGTGCGCGAGGAAATCGAGGAGCGAATCAAGGCCGAGGTCCGCGAAGCTGTCGTGGGGGACGCGGAAGCGGTTTGCCGCTTGTGTTGCAACTACGTCGATGCAGTGACGGATTTTGTTCAAAACGATGGCCCCGGCGATGAGCGTCTGATGAGGTCAGTCGAGGAAAAGATTGGCGTGACCGAATCACGAAAGGCCGATTTTCGTGGTGAGATCGTGAACTACATCGAAGCTCTCGCGGTGCGAGGTGAAAGCTTTCACTACATGTCGAACCCTCGCTTGCGGTCTGCGCTCGAGTTGAAGTTGTTTGAGGATAGCCGGGACACCTTCAAGCTCACGGCCGCGACTAGCACCGTGGTGGATCGTGATGTTCTGGAGAAGGTGGAACTGATCGCAGGCCGCCTCGTGACGGACACCGGTTACTGCGAAAGGTGTGCGGGGCGGGCGTTGGAGCATGTGGCAGGGGTCTTTGCTCGAGGTGATGCCAAGCTGGTTGAGCCGGAGCAGGATGGCGAATCGTGACGAACCCCGTGGGGCGTATCGAACGGGACCGGCGGCGTTTCGACGACATCGTGCGCGGTCAGATCAAGCGCGATCTCAAGCAGTATCTGACGGGAAGTGAGATGGTCGGGAGGCGGGGGCGGCAACTCGTTTCCATTCCGGTGCCTCGTATCGAGTTGCCCCGCTTGCGGCATGGGACGAACGGTGGTGGGCAGGGCGCCGGCGCGAATGAGAACCCTTCGGAGGGTCCCGGCGACGAAAGTGATGTTGTCGGCAGCGCTGGAAGTGAGGCTGGTCAGCACTTGCTGGAAGTGGAGCTGCGACTGGACGAAATGGCGGCCATTCTTGGTGAAGAACTCGAGTTGCCCAACATCGAGCCCCGTGGCCGGGCTCGCGTAGAGGTTGCGAGTCGTAAGTACAACAGCGTGAGCCGAAGTGGGCCGCGGTCGCTTCGCCATCTTCGGCGAACGATGAAAGAGACATTGAAACGGCAGATCGGCGAGGCGAGTTACGACCCGGACCACCCGCAACTTATTCCCATCGCAGACGACCTGCGTTATCGCGCGTTCCGGGACGTCACCACTCCCGACCACGCAGCGATGATTCTGTACATGATGGACGTTTCAGGCTCGATGGGGAGAGAGCAGAAAGAGATCGTGAGGCTTGTGTCTTTCTGGATCGACACCTGGCTGCGTAGTCAGTATCGCAGCCTGGAGACGCGCTACATGGTGCACGATGCGGCCGCGAAGGAAGTCGATCAGGAAACCTTTTACAGGCTCAGGGAGTCCGGTGGCACGAAGATCAGTTCCGCTTACGAACTCGCCGCCGAAATGATTGACACGCAGTTCCCCGCATCGGATTGGAACGTGTATCTGTTTCATTTCTCGGATGGAGACAATTGGAGTGGCCGAGATACCGAGAAGTGCCTTGAGTTGCTTCGCGAGCGCCTGCTGCCAGGTGCCAACATGTTTTGCTACGGACAAGTGAAGAGCGCTTACGGGTCGGGGCAGTTCATGAAAGATCTCGACGACTCTGTGACAGGTCAGGAGCATGTGATCAGTGCTGAGATCCTTGACCGAGACGGCATTCTTCCTGCGATCAAAACTTTCCTCGGTAAGGGGCTCTGAGTATGAGCGCCCTCTCGCCTGAATTGACGTCTCTCCAAGAGGAGGTCGAGTCGCTCGCTCGTGGCCGAGGCTTGCAGTTTCCAGAGGTCGTGTACGAAGTCGTGGACCACCGGCAGCTCAATGAAATCGCCGCACTCGGCGGATTCCCCGTGCGCTATCCCTATTGGCGTTTCGGCATGGAGTACGACCGACTGATCAAGGGCCACACGTATGGATTGCAGCGGATCTACGAGTTGGTGGTGAACACGCGACCGGTTGTGGCGTATTTACTCAGTCAGAACTCCGCTGTGGAACAAAAGCTGGTGATGGCTCACGTGTGCGGCCACGCAGACTTCTTCGCGAACAACGCGTGGTTTTCACACACCGACGGAAACATGATGGACGGCATGGCCAGCCACGGAGCCCGGATACGGGCTCTGTCAGACCGTCACGGCATGGAAGTGGTCGAGTCATTCATCGACCGGGTGCACAGTTTGGACAATCTGGTGGATCACGGCGCCATGGCTCGAGCGAGGGGGCAGCATGGGAATGCACCACCGCTGGGCAGTGCCAGGGGCGTCAGCGAACGAGATATTCTTGGCCGCCTTCTGCTGGATGCCCCGCTGGCAGATTGGGAGCAAGAAGTGCTCTCGATTCTGCGGGATGAGGCGTACTACTTCTTGCCACAGATGCTGACCAAGGTCATGAACGAAGGCTGGGCCAGCTTCTGGCACAGTCGCCTCATGACCAGCAGCCTGCTGTGTGATGCGGAGGTTGTTGATTACGCAGATCAGCACAGTGGCGCCATGGGTGGGAGTGACGGACCGATGAATCCGTACAAACTGGGCCTCGAACTGTTCCGCTCCATCGAGAAGGCGCACGGCGGCGGTGAGGCGGCTCTCGCCAAGTTGTTCGATGTTCGAGCGGTGCACAACGATCTGACTTTTGTCGAAAACTTCATGGATGACGATTTCTGTCGTCATCACAAACTAGGAAAGACGCAAGAGGACCGTGCCATGGCGCGGGAGCAGCTTCTTTCGAGTTTGACCAACGGTGGGCAGCCCCTCATCCGGATGTGCGAGGGGGGTGATGGTGAACTGTCACTCGAGCATTGCTGGAGTGGGCAGGAACTCCAGATGGCAGCGGCCGATGACACACTCAAAAATCTCGCTGCTCTGTGGGGAGGGCCGGTGCGACTCCACACGCGACTCGAGAATCGGCCCCTGTTGATTTCCTGCGTTCAGGGTGAACTCAGCAGAGAGTTCGGCGATCTGCTCGAGACCGACGCGGGGGGGCACCTGGACGATCACGGTGAAGCGGCCTGAAGCTCAGGGGGTGGGTGACTCAAGCGTCTTGAGGTAGTCACCCAGGTCTTCCTGATAGGCGCGCAAGATGCCCTCGCGACGGCGAACGTGCCTGCGAATACGTAGGGGCATGAGAATCATCACGAGCACGTAGTAAGCCGCGGCGCCGACGAGTGCAGATTCAAGTGGAAGGGGCGGGACGCCCATGGAGAGGGCGAAGAGTAGAGCTAGTGCGCCGAAGATCATCAGATTTCTGGCGAGAAACCATCCAAAGCCACCTTGCCATGAGCGTTCAAGGCCCATGTCGCGCAGCTGAGTCCAGGCCAGGCTCGTTCGACTCAAGACTTCCAGGAGCTCGGGCCCGGAGAGGTTCTGCTCAAGGAAGTCTTCTATGAGCAGTCGTGGGTCGCCCGGCCGGGGGAGTTCTTGGCGTGCGCGCTCCACCAATTGACGGCGGGCACTCCGACTGGCGTTTGTCACGACGGGTCAGTGTCGGATCCGTCAGCCGATCCAGAGAGCACGCGCACGTACGACCAGACGAGCAGGATGGTGACGGCCAACCAAGCCAGTCCCATGAAGAGCCATCCCCCGAGTCCCATCACGGGTGTGAGGTCTGCAGCAGCCTGCAAGCCGAGTGTCGAGGCAAGATCGTTCATGCTGAATCCTCCGGCTGTAGATGCTCGACGCGCTTGAAACGCCCGCGTCGTGCCGCCACTCCAACCATGACCACAAAGAACGCGAAGAGCGTGATCATGAGCGTGCGCCCCACGTAGGCACCGACCTTGCCAGCCTCTGTGTAGGGATCGCCGTTTGGATTGTCGCGGAACTGGAGCACTTCCAGGGCGACATCCTTGCCCCAGGTGTAGAGCATCAGCAGCAGCACAATCGGAGTCACCCAGGTCATGATGAACTTGAAGATGCGTGGGATGCGTATGTCGGAGCCGAGGTGGATCTCTTTCCAGGCGTTCCCTGCTCCAAAGACCCACATGAACAGGATCACTTCGATGGTCGAAAAGAACACGAGTCCGAAGGTGCCAGCCCAGTAGTCGATCTCGTCCAGCACGCCTTCCATCAGGATCACGGGTTGAACGAAGATCAGGATGATCGCTCCCACCACCATGGCCGACTTGCGCCTTGTGAGCCCCATGGTGTCCTGGAAGAAGGCCATGGTGGGCTGGGACAGTGCAAGCGAGGACGTGATGCCAGCCACGAACAACAGCCCAAACCACAGGGTTCCAAGAATCGCGACGCCGGAGGCTTGCCCGAAGAGGGGGATCTGCTCAAAGACATCGGGCATGGTGATGAAGGCCAACCCCATGTTGCTGCCGCTCCCCTCCATGACGCCGGACATGCCGGTGAACACATAGGCGGCCGGAATCGCAAGGGTGCCGCCCAGGATCACCTCGCAGAACTCGTTCGTCGAGACGGTGGCGAGTCCGGTGAGCGCGACATCTTCGTCCCGCTTGACGTAGGAGGCGTAGGTGTTGATGGCCCCCGAACCAACGGAGAGTGTGAAGAAAATCTGGCCCGCGGCCGCGAGCCAGATGATGGCTGACGTCCTTCCGAACAAATCTTCTGCGAGGGCATTGTCAAAGAGTGCCTTCCACTGGGAGGGGTCCCAGTAAATGGCGAGTCCATCCAGTGCGGTTCGACCGTCGACGTCAGGCAAGCTGAGAACTCGCGCGACCAGAGCGACGGCACATAGCAACAGGATCGGCATGCCGATCTTGGCAATGACTTCGATGCCCTTGGAAAGTCCGCGTGACAGAACCCAGAGGTTCACCGCGATGGTGATGCCAAAGAAACCGTAGGCCTCCCACGATCCTTGCAAGCTCTCGAAGCCCAGGAACCCGCCACCGTCACCGAGGTAGCGTTTGAAGTGTGCGGCGGGGTCATCGCCGGTGAGAACTCCGGTTGCGGATTGCACCGCGTAGCCCAGCGTCCATGACTCGATGTAGACGTAGTAGATGACGATCAGCAGGGGCATGACCACGCCGATGGCACCTGCGAACTTGACCCACTTGGCGCGGGTCAGACTCTGGAACATGCCCGGACATGTCGAGAAACCGAAATGTCCCCCGCGTCGCCCGATGCCCCACTCCATCCACATGAGCGGGATGCCCAGCAGCAAGAGGCTGATGAAGTAGGCGACCATGAAGGCGCCTTGCCCGTTCTGAGCTGCCTGATTCGGAAAGCGCAGGAAGTTGCCGAGCCCGACCGCATTCCCGGCCATGGCCAGGATGAGACCAATCCGTGAGCCCCAGCGTTCCCGCTCTTCAGGTGGGGCGTAATCCGTTGTGGTCATGCGCTCCTCGTGGGGGAACGTGGTTGCGATATGGATCTTTCTAAGGGCCTGGGGCGGGTGAGACAAGCGTCAATCGAAGGTTTCATTGTCGTGGAGTGGACCGGTCACACGTGGGATGAGTAGAACGCATGTCCTGAAACCGGGAGTCGCGGGTGGACATCGAGGCAGTTGTGTTCGACATGGACGGCGTGCTGGTCGACAGCGAGCCCATGCACTACGCATCGACCAATGAGGTTCTCAGCGCGCGGGGAGCGTTCCTCGAGCAGTCTGCCTATGACGCCTGTCGAGGTATGTCTGAAAGTGCATTCTTCGGGCTCCTCGTGAAGAAGTTCAGCCTGGATGAGGACCCCGAGCGCCTGGCGCATGAGCGGATCCGGGCGAGTTTGAACCGGCTCGCCTCACAAACGCTGCTTCCGATGGAGGGAGCACTTGATTGCCTCTTGGCATTGTCCATTGAGGGTTATCGGTTGGGGCTCGCTTCTGCGGCGAGAAAGCTTCAGGTCGATCTCGTTGTGGATAAGTTGGGAGTGAGGCGCCTGCTCGGAGCCGTTGTCAGTCTCGACGACGTGGCACGGGGGAAGCCTGCTCCCGATCTTTTCCTCGAGGCGGCACGGCAACTGGACTGTGATCCGGCTCGCTGCCTGGTGGTGGAGGATGCCGTGCACGGAGTGGAGGCCGCCGTTCGGGCTGGCATGGCTGTTGTCGCCTTGCCGCCCAAGGATGACGACGGTGCGTCTCATCAAGAGGCAGGTGCACTGCAATGCCTCGGCTCGCTGGCGGAACTGACCCCCGAGTTCCTCGAAGCCTGGGTCGTGGCTTCGGATTGACGCGGATCTAGGGGGGGCGGCTTTCCACGGTTTAGCCCCGGTTTTAGCCTAGAAACGCTGATGGGCGCCCCCCGATTGCCGGAGGACGCCCATCGTCCGCTCAGGAGCGGATCACGCTGCCCGAAGGCAGGCGTGCACTACTTCCTGCGCGTGGCCTTCTTGCGCGTGGCCTTCTTGCGAGTGGCCTTCTTGCGCGTGGCCTTCTTGCGGGTCGCCTTCTTGCGAGTCGCCTTCTTGCGAGTCGCCTTCTTGCGAGTCGCCTTCTTGCGGGTCGCCTTCTTGCGGGTCGCCTTCTTACGAGTCGCCTTCTTGCGAGTCGCCTTCTTGCGAGTCGCCTTCTTGCGGGTCGCCTTCTTGCGAGTTGCCTTTTTACGCGTGGCCTTCTTACGCGTTGCCTTCTTACGCGTCGCCTTCTTGCGAGTCGCTTTTTTTCTAGTGGCTTTCTTCTTAGCCATGATCAGGGATCTCCCTTTTGCAAAAGGATGTGTGAGGGGGCACATGCCCCTCGGTTATTGGATCGGTGGGATGCGGGCAGGATGAAGCGCCGAACATGCCGATTCCATCCCGGAAGTCCTCTGAACGACAGAGAATCGAGGTCTGCGCGTGGCTTTGCTTGAGAGTTATGCACAAGGAAGTTGGAAGTGCACGGAACACGTCTGCATTTGCGAAAACCCTTTTTCTCTCGGGTTTTTTCTCACAACACGTGCGCTGTGTTGGGCGTGTACGAGCGCCAAGAATGACGCACGGCGTCGTCGGAACACGTCTCGCGGTTGAAGCGATGTTTCACTCGAAACTTTTTCCAGAATTCGGTGAAAAATAACCGCGATTGCACCAAGCCGGGGGTACTTCGAACCGAGATAGGGATGGTGTGGGGTGTTGACAGAGAGGGCGGGGGAATGTTCTTTCTGTTCTTTCTTTGGTTGTCGTGAGACAGCCCGCTGCGTCGGATGCACCCGTAGCTCAATTGGATAGAGCGTCGGTCTACGGAACCGAAGGTTGGAGGTTCGAGTCCTCCCGGGTGTACCAACCCTCCTTTTGTAAGGACGGTTGGGAGAGGGCTGGCGAAAGCGCAGGAATACGTCTCAAGGGCCTCTCAGTGCCTGATTCGGACCTGTTTTGCTTTCGCCGTCTGCGTTCACCGGGGGCGAATCAGTACCTTCGAGTGCCCAAGGCTCTGCGAATCTTGCAGATCGATCCTTTCGAGCCCTCAAGCAGAAGCTCCAGAAGCTCGCCATCTCGCGCATGAATAAGAACCCCCAACAGATGCCGGATGATTCTCGGCTTGATCAGGCGATGCAGTGGGCCTTGGAGGATGCGCGCCAGGCCGCTGCGCTGTCAGAAGTGCCTGTGGGTGCTGTTCTTGTGGCGCCCGACGGTGAACTCATGGGGCGAGCTCACAACGAGATTGAGACCCGCTCGGACCCTACGGCCCATGCGGAGCGACTGGTCCTGTCCGCATGCTGCGTACGGCTTGGTGCCCCGCGAGTTCCTCCGGGTTGCCTGCTCGCTGTGACTCTGGAGCCCTGCGCCATGTGTGCGGGCGCCATCGTCCTGGCCCGCGTGGATCATTTGATCTTCGGTGCCGCCGATCCCAAAACCGGTGCTTGCGGTTCCTTGCGGGATGTCGTGCGGGATCCGCGCCTGAATCACCGTGTGACCCTTCACGAACCCCGTTTCGGGGAGGCCTGTGGCCAGATGCTCACGGAGTTCTTCAGGGCGCGCCGAGGGAAGGGCAAACCACACGGTTGAGCCGTGGGAGCCGGTTCCTACAATGTCCGATCGGTTTCTGCTTCCTGGAGCGCGTGCTTGCGGACAGGGAGCCAGAGACCGGGTCAGGAGAGGTGACAGAGTGGCCGATTGTGCTCGCTTGGAAAGCGAGTGAACGGGTCAAACCGTTCCGTGGGTTCGAATCCCACCCTCTCCGCCAATTCTTTCGTGCGCGGAAGAATGAGTGGTACTTGCAGGAACCCGTGACGGAAGTCGACGCGCACGCCGTTGCATCGCAGCATGGTTTTGCCCAGGAGAGGTGACAGAGTGGTCGATTGTGGCGGTCTCGAAAACCGTTGATCCGCGAGGATCCGTGGGTTCGAATCCCACCCTCTCCGCCACCATGAGGCGTCAGTCAATGGTTCCTCTTGGATGTGGATGATGTTGTCGTGACCGGGTTCTTGGAGCGTCTTCCAAGAGTCTCAGCCGAGATGGCTGCGCGTCGACGGTGGGGGTCGGTGGCGAGTGAAGCGCGTGAACCGGGTCAGGCCCTGACGGGAGCAGCCCTAAGCGCAGTCTTCATTGTGTTGCCGATCCCCTCCGTTGGCGCGCTCCTGCGGGTGCCTGTCACTTTGAGGGCACCCTTTCGGAATCCGCCGGGGGAGTCTGATCGCGAAGGTTCCTGCGGAGAACCTCCTTCACGTCGAGCCGGCTGATAGACTCCTGCACATGGCTGGATACACCGTTCTCGCTAACCGCTTCCGTCCTCGCTCGTTTGGCGAGGTCGTCGGACAGCCGGACGTCGCTCGTGTGCTTCATTCCGCCATCCGTGATGGACGTGCGGGACATGCGTTCCTGTTCTCCGGGCCGCGCGGCGTGGGCAAGACCTCCATGGCGCGAATCTTGGCGAAAGCTTTCAACTGCCATGAGGCCGAAGCAGGAGATCCCTGCGGTTCATGCAACGTCTGTCATGCCATCGATGGGAGCGGGGATTGCCTGGATGTCGTCGAGATTGATGGGGCGTCGCACAACAAGGTCGAAAACGTCCGGGATCTGATCGAAAACCTGCGCTTTCGTCCGGTGGAGTCTCGTTACCGCATCTACATCGTGGATGAGGTGCATATGCTCTCGACAGCGGCGTTCAACGCCTTGTTGAAGACGCTGGAAGAGCCACCGGATCACGCCAAGTTCATTCTGGCGACGACCGAGCCACTCAAAGTTCCCGAGACCATTCGCTCGCGTTGTCAGATGTTCGATTTCAGGCGGCTTACGGCAGAAGTGATCACCGACCGACTCGCCCAGATTTGCACGATTGACGAGGTGGAAGTTCCCGAGGGTCTGCTCGAGCGTGTTGCCCGGCATGCAAACGGTGGGATGCGCGATGCTCTGACATTGCTCGATCAACTCATCACCTTTGGCGAGGGAGCCCCGGTTGTCGACGACTTCGAACGTCTCACCGGACGTTTGCCGCCCGAGTTGCTCGAAGCGATCGTGCGCTCGGCGCTTGCCGGCCGGGTCGACGAGATTGTGCAGGCTGCCGGGGATGCTCTCGGTCGGGGGGCGCGGCCAGCGGACCTCGTCGCGCAACTCACGGAACTCATCGAGAGCGTGTTGGTGACCTGTGCAGGGGGTGAAGCCGCCGACAGGACGCCGGAAGAGCAGGTCTTGCTCGGGAAGCTGGCGGCAGAGAGTTCGGTGGATCACATGCTGGCGATGCTGGATGTGCTGGTCGAAGCCTCTGAGAGGCTTCGACGGCGGCATGATGGGCGGTTGGTGGTGGAGATGTCACTCATCACGCTGGCTCGTCTGAATCACCTTCAGCCCGTGGCGGATCTTCTCGCGGGGGAGCCCGAGCCGAGCACTCCGCCGGTACGGGCTTCTTCTGGCCGGCAGCCGGCTTCGACGGCCCGGCCGAATGCTCCTCCGCCCCAGACTTCTTCGAGTACGCCGAGTACGCCGAGTACGCCGCCAAAGGCACAGGCACAGGCAACGGAAACAGATGCCTGGGGCAGTCCGGTTCCTTCTCCGCCAGTTCCGGCCAAGCAGCCGGAACGCCCGAAAGTGACTCCGGCCAAACTCACTGATTTTCGAAGCCGGTTTCTCGAGGCGCTGCCCTCGCGTTCCTTGCGTCTGGAGCTAACCCGTTACGGCGGGATTGCGGTGAGTGGCGACTGCCTTGTCATGTCGATGCCTGCCGATGGCGCCTCCCCGCTCCATGACCCATCCTCGGACCCGGCGCTTCGTGATCAACTGGCCGAAGTGGCCTCTGGCGTCGAGGGGCGCAAGCTGAGCTTTCGTTTGATTGAAAATGAATCACAGCAGGCACGACCGCCTGTACGCCCTGGTTCTCCGGCTGCTGGTGAGATTGGAAAGAGCATCGAAGAGCAGTGGCCTGGTGCGGAGAGAGTCGACTTCTAGCCATGTCTCGGGCAGGATCGGGTGGGCCCGATCTGAAGCCGGGTACACCGAAACACGTCTTGGAGGGTCCCGATGGACTTTCGCCATCTTCTAGAGAAGGCCAAGAACCTCGAGAAGGCACTCGCCGAACTGGACGAGCACCTGAAGGCTCATGAGACGGAAGGAAGCGCTGGTTCCGGTGCCGTCGTGGTCAAAGTGAATGGCGCCGGGGATGTGGTGGCTCTCACCATCGATCCGGCTCTGGTCGAGACCGGGGACGCCTCGCTCATCGAGCAAACTTTGATGGCTGCTTTGCGTCAGGCGACCGAGGGCAGCCGTGCCTATCGCGAGGAGCAGCGCGCGCGCCTTGCTGGTGGCCTTGAGTTGCCCGAGTTCTGACCATCATGGCGTACCCTCCCGCCGTCACACGACTGATCGAGGCGTTCCGTACTCTCCCCGGAGTGGGGACGCGGACCGCCGAGCGCTTGACGTTCCATCTATTGCGAGCGCCGACAGGTCAGGTTCAGGAATTGACGGAAGCTTTGGAGGCTTTGGCTGCAAGCGTTGTGGCGTGTGAAGTGTGTCACAACCTGGCCGACCGAAGTCCGTGTAGCGTTTGCACGGATTCGAGTCGTGATGGAACTCGCGTTCTTGTCGTCGAGCAACCGCGCGATGTGCCCGCCTTCGAGGACGCCGGCTGGAGTGGTCGATACCACGTGTTGCTCGGGCATGTGAATCCGCTGGAGGGTATCGAAGCGAGTGACCTGACGATTGAGAGCCTCCTGGAGCGTGTGGAAGAGGGAGAGGTCAAAGAGGTCATTCTGGCGACGAACCCCGATTACGAAGGTGATGCCACTGCGTTGCATGTCCGGCGGAGTCTGGACTCGACAGATGTCACTGTTTCACGCATCGCGCGTGGTGTCGCTTCTGGCAGCGCCATCGAGTACAGCAATGCGGCCATGCTTTCGGATGCGTTGAGCGGCCGTTCCAGCATGGACTCTCCTTCGTGAAGCTTGGGCTGAACCAGTCCGTTCGGCCGGATTTACAACTGAGGCTTTCGCCCCAGATCCTCCAGCGCATCGAAGTGTTGCAACTCCCGGCGCTCGATCTCGCCAACATGGTTCAGCAGGAGTTGCAGGAAAATGAAGTGTTGCAGGTGGATGCCGAGTCCGGTGAGGGCGATGGCGACGGGGAGGATGGCCAAGAGGAACTCGGAGACGAGCGCCTTGAAGAGCTGTACAACGAGGATCCCGAGTGGAAACCAGCGGCCAGCGAAGAGCGCATCTCACGCACCGACTATCTCGAGGCTGTCAGCGCCGCGCCGGTCACTCTTCATGACCATCTCGCCGAACAGCTCGATGTGCTCGAGTTGGGTGCGCGTGAGCGGGCCGTGGCCCGAGCGATCCTGGATGCGTTGAATGATCGAGGGTGGTTGGCCATGGAACTCGCCGAACTCGACGATGGTCTCTCGCCCCCTGCTTCTGTTGACGAAAAAGAGCACGCCCTGCATATCGTCCAGGGCTTTGAGCCCCGCGGTGTCGGATGTCGAGATCTTGTCGAGTGTTTGTTGCTGCAGATCGATGACGACCGTCCGGATTATCAGCTCTTGGCCTCGCTTGTGATCCAACACCTGGACGACATCGCTCACAATCGAATCCCGAAGATCGTGCGCGAGGTGGGGGAGACGGTGGAGCGAGTGCTGGCTGCGATCGAAGAGATCAGTCATCTGGATCCCATACCCGGCCGGAGTTTCAGTCGGCGTGAGGTTCCACATGTTCGGCCGGATGTTGTTGTCAGTCGGGTGGGCGATGATTACGAGATCGCCCTGGAGAATGACTGGATTCCAACACTGACGATTTCGCGCCGTTCGATCGATCGCGCACGGGACCGGAGCCAGCCCACAGAACTGCGAAAGCACATTCGCTCGAAGATCGAAAGTGCGCAGTCCCTGATCGATGCCGTCGAGCAGCGCAAGAACACGTTGTTTCGGGTGGCCAGCGAACTGGTCAATCGCCAGTCAGAGTTCATCGATCATGGAAAGGCCGCTCTGCATCCCCTGCGGATGCAAGAAGTCGCCGACGCGCTGGGTGTTCACGTGAGCACGATCAGTCGTGCGGTCAGCGGCAAGTACATGCAGACGCCCCGTGGGATCGTTCCGATGAAAGCCCTCTTCACAGGAGAGGTCGCTTCGGCAGGTTCGAAAGGGTCGGGCGATGCCACGTCCCGCGCGTCCGTTCAGGAGCTTGTCCGGAAGATTATTGACGAGGAGTCCAAGTCGAAGCCTCTCTCGGACGAGAGCATTGTGGGCATTCTCAAGCAGGGTCATGGGCTCGATATTGCGCGCCGCACGGTGACCAAGTACCGCAAGGCGATGAAGATCGGCTCGTCCCGCGCTCGACGGGTTTACGGCTGACCCGTGGCGGAAGGCGCTGCAAGCGGGAGCGCGTCCCCCAGGCGTTGCCTCACCGTGGCTTACGATGGCGCGCGCTTTTCGGGTTGGGCCGTCCAGCCTGAGCAGTTGACCGTGCAGGGAGTGCTGGAAGAATCGCTCGGTGAAATCCTCGGGCGGGGTGAGCCGGTCCCGGTCTGGGGCTCGGGGCGCACCGATGCCGGTGTCCACGCTTTGGGGCAGGTGCTCCACTTCGACGATCCCAGCCAACTTCCTCTGGTGCGTCTTGGCGGGGCTTTGGCCGGCGTTCTGCCTGTGGATATCCGGCCTGTCAGCCTCGTGCCCGCCGAGGCCGATTTTCACGCGAGGCATGCCGCAGTGCGGAAAACCTACGTCTACCAGTTGTACCTCTCGAGGGCCTCGGGAGGCATGCGTTCGGTGCAGCGCTCTGTGCCCCCTCATCTCCGTGGGACGCACGTGGCCGTGCCGGCCTCTCTGGACGTGGGCGCCATGCGGCGGGCAGCTCGGGAACTGGTGGGGCGTCACGATTTCACGACTTTGAGCAAGGTCATGCCCGAGAATCGCGGAACGGTCAGGTCCGTTCAGTCCGTTCGAGTCCTGAGCTCACGGCACGCTGTCCGTTTGGTCGTGACGGGGGAGGGCTTTCTCTACGGGATGGTCCGGTTGCTCTCGGCTCTCCTGGTAGATGTGGGGCTGGGTGGTCTTCACCCGGACTCGATTCCTGAGATGCTGGCGGCAGCCGACCGGTCTCTCGCGCCGGCCTCGCTGCCGGCTCATGCTCTCTTTCTCTGGCGAGTGGACTATGAGCCCGACCCGCGGGGAGGCGCACGACGCCGGGGGCTGCTATCCTGATCCCTCACGCGGTCAGCACTTAGATCTTCGTCCCTGGGTTGGTTGCGACTCCTCTTTGCCTGGAAATTGCGCATGACGTTGCGAATTGATTTGACCGATCGGCATGAGCAGCACGCCGAGGAGGTCAGAGACTACGCTCGACAAAAAGTCGAGAAGCTTGCCCGATATTTCGACCAAGTGCAGCACATCGAGATCATTCTCGACAGGGAACACGAGGAGCATTGCGTCGAAGTGATCGTTTCTGCGGGTCACAACATGCACTTTGTCGGGCATGCCATGAATTCCTCGGTCATGGCCTGTATCGATCGCGTCGTCGAAAAACTAGAACGGCAGGTCGTGAAAGCCAAAGAACGCCTGAAAGATCATCACCGTGGCCAAAGTGCAAAGAGGCATCTATGAGTTCTCCCGCTCCCCTGCTCGATGTCTTCACTCTCGAAGCGGTTCTCCTTGAGCTTCCTCTCGGCTCGAAAGATGAGATTCTCGAAGCCTTGGTGACGCACGCGATTCGATGCAAGGCCTTGCCGAAAACTCGAAAGGAACAGGTTCTCGCGTCGTTGATTGAGCGCGAGTCGCGTGGCAGCACGGCCTTTGGCAAGGGCGTGGCTGTTCCGCACGCACGGATTCCAGGGTTGCAGCGTGCTGTTGGGATCGTGGCGCGCTCTGGAGAAGGGGCGGACTTTCGCGCGATTGACGGGGAGCCCGTGCACGCTTTCCTGGTGCTGATCTCGCCCGAGAGCCGCTCAGAAGAGCACCTGGCGACGCTGAGGTGGATCAGCCAGGCTGCCCGCGACCCAGATTTCGTGAGTTTTATCCGTCAAGCCCAGACGGCTGAGGCCGTTTTGGATGTGCTCCAGGAGCACGCACCCTGAGTCCCGGCGACGACTCTGAAGTCGAACTCCGGCAGCGGGTCCGTGTTGTGAATCCGCTGGGTCTCCATGCACGTCCGATCAGTGAGTTCGTCCGGACGGTGGCTCGTTTTGAGGCCTCGGTTCGGGTCGGCGGCCCCGGCGGGGAGGCGGATGGGGCGAGTGTGCTCGACATGATGCGTTTGCAGGGCGCGCAGGGCTGCGAGTTGGAAATTGTGGCCATGGGCCCCCAAGCCCAGGAGGTCCTCCAGGCACTCGATGAGCTTATCTCTGCCGGATTCGGTGAGATTTAAGGCGGATTGGTCGTCGGTGCTTGTCTGTGCGGGCAGGGGTCTTATCCTGTCTGGGACAGGGCAGTGCTGAAACCGAATGGATTCGGGGCGGCAACTGCCCAGGACGGGACTCGATGCTCGATAGCGACGTGCGGCACCCCATAAGCCTCTGTGTCTCCAAGCAAGGAGACGCACGTTTCATGGGTCAGCTCGACTTTCTTCGACTTATCGAGCGCTCGCTGCGACGCAGTGAGCTTCCCGTGCAGTACACGCAAGGATTCAACCCACGGATCAAGTTGACGTTCTCGGATGCCCTCCCGCTGGGAGTGGCTTCGACCGGAGAATGGATACGCTTGATCCTGAACGAGGACCTGCAGCCGGAAGAGATCCGGGCGAGGTTGGAACCTGCACTCCCTGAGAGTGTGGGTGTGGTGGACGTTCGTCGGGGGTCACCCCCGGAGGACATGCCCACCGTCCGCTATCGCATGGATCTGGTTTCTGGTGAGAGGTCCGTAGCCGACGCGCTTACCGCATTGCTGACGCGCAAGGAGTTTCACGTGAAGGATCCCCGCCGGGAACGAACCGTCGATGTACGGTCGTTTTTGCGTGGTGGATGCCTGAATGAAGAGGGGGCTGGCCCCCATCTTCTCGTGGACCTTGTTGCCGTGGATGGACGTCCTCCGAGACCTGGTTTGTTGGCAGAAGCACTTGTCCAACTCACACAGGAGATGGGAGGCGAGCCCCCGGGGTTTGGGGTGTTCACGAAGTTGGCTGCAGTGGAGCGACGTCAAGGAGCCGAAACATGGCCAGAAGACGCCGTAGCAGTAACTCAGGAGCAGCAGGTGGTCGCAAGCTGCTCATCAACGCAAGTGAGCCCGATGAAAGTCGGATAGCGATCCTGCAGTCCGGGCGACTCGAGGAGTACTACATCGAGCGCCAGTCCCTGGGGAGCACCCTGGGGAACGTTTACAAGGCCAAGGTCACCAACGTCGAGAAGTCGATCGGCGCGGCCTTCATCGAGTTCGGGCACAGCCGGCAGGGTTTCCTGCACGTCTCCGACCTCTGCATGTCAGCTGTCGGTGACGAGGCCAAAGGTCTTTTGGCGACCGTGCAGGCGGCTCGGGAAGTGGCTCACGACGAGGATGTTGTGAAGCCCGCCGCGAAGGCGACAGAAGAAGAGCCTGCCGAGGAGACTCCCGCGGAGGAGGCGGGGGGAGAGGCCTCTGCCTCTGAAGGAGAAGTCGCCAGCAGCGAAGAGCCCGAGTCCGCCGAAGTGGAGGCTTCCTCGGAGGGCGAATCGTCAGGTGCCGAAGAGGAGGCTTCCTCGGGGGACGATCACGACCACGACGACGAAGAAGAGTTCTCTTACAGCCCCGACAATCTCCTGGATCCCTGGACAGGAGAAGACATCGACGTGGCGAGAGGAACTCAGGCCGAGGACCTCGATGGTGAGGAAGAGGGGGCCGCGAACGCGGGCGAAGCAGACGATGGGGCGTCCGCGCCAACGGACGACAGCGTGGCAGAGATCCATGGGGCAACGGCTGAAGCTGAAGACGAAGCTGAAGACGCTGAAGAAGACGCTGAAGAAGACGATCAAGAGGCTGGCAGCGCGGAAGCTGACGACGAGTCTGGCGACTCGAATGGTTCAACCCCAGAAGAAGGAAATGCAGTCGCTGGGAGCGAGTCGGAAACCGAGGCGCGCCCGCGTCCGTCTCGACGTCGCCGACGTCGTGGTGGGCGTCGTGGGGCGGCCGCCTCTGCAGCGTCCAGTGGTGACGGCGGAGGGGTGGCAACGGCGGAGGACCCTGAGGGGTCAGCCACCGGAGAGGCAGAGCCTGTAGAAACCTCTGACAACGATGATGGCGGAAGTGAAGGTGAAAAGGGGGGGAGTCGCCGTCGCGATGGTCGCAAAAACGGTCGGCGGGGAGGCCGGAGTGGGCGACGCGGTGGTCGTGGTGGAAAGAGCGGTGCGCGTGATTCCCGGCAGATGCCCGCGATCGAGGACGTGCTGCAAAAGGGTCAGGAGATCATCGTTCAGGTGATCAAGGATGGCATCGGCACGAAGGGCCCGACGCTGACCACATATCTCTCGATTCCAGGACGATTCATTGTGCTCATGCCGGGTATTCAAAAGCGCGGCGTGTCGCGAAAGGTCAGCAGCAACGCGGATCGTGAACGACTGAAGAAGATCGTCGGCCAACTCGAGGCGCCGGATGGTCTCGGCTTTATCGTCCGAACGGCTGGCAGCGGTTGTAGTCAGGAGGACCTCCAGCGAGATCTCGATTATCTGCTGCGGTTGTGGGAGCAGATGCAGACCCGCTCTGTGGAACACAAGGCACCGGTCTTGCTGTACCAGGAGAATGATCTCGTGATCCGCACCTTGCGCGACCTCTACGATGGTGAGGGCGAGATCGTCATTGACGATGAAGCGACAGCAGACACTGCGCGTGAGTTCATCGGGCAGATCATGCCCGAGAAGGTCGAGAAGATTCAGACCTACGCGGAGGAGAAGCCACTCTTCAGCCATTACGGGATTGAGACAGAGCTCGGCCGCCTTCTTGAGAGTCGGCTGGAGTTGAAGTCTGGCGCGTCGCTGGTGATCGAGCAGACAGAGGCGCTCGTTGCGATCGATGTGAACTCGGGGCGCTTTAAGCCCACTCAGACGAAGAGTATCGATGACACCGCCTTTGCCGTGAACTGCGAAGCTGCCGTGGAGATTGCACGTCAACTGAGGCTTCGCGATCTCGGCGGTGTGGTGGTGCTGGACTTCATCGACATGCGTTTCGAGAAGCACAGGAAGCAGCTCGAGCGCCTCTTCAAGGACGAACTCCGCAAGGATCGGGCGCGCATCAAGGTCGCGCGCTTTTCGCCTTTCGGCATCCTGGAGATGACTCGTCAGCGGGTGCGCCCGAGTCTCAAGCGGACGGTGCACCAGAAGTGCCCGTATTGCGAGAGCACGGGGTTCATTCCCTCGGATGAGACGTCCTGTCTCGCCACGGTCCGGAAGGTTCGTGAAAACCTCTGGCGGCCAGGCTCGGTGCTGGTTGTCACGGTGCGCCCGGAGGTGGCCGAAGCTGTCCTCAACACCCAGAAGAAACTGCTGGTGGAGCTCGAAATCCAGGGAGGTAAGCAGATCTTTGTTCGAGCTGACCACCGCCTGGCCTACGAGGATATCGAGGTGAGGGCGATGATCGCTTTGCCAGACGATGTGGATCATCGGCGAGCCTGATCGACGAATCGTGAGCCATTGGGACTCTGGAGGGCCTCGGGGGTGAGGGGCCGTCCTGTGAAAGAGGCCGCTTGCTGGCTTGACCGGCCGGAAGTGGTCCGTAGGATATGTCGCCTTCCTTCCAGAAGGATCGGAAGCTGAAAGCAAGTGTGTCACGCAAGTGCTGTGGAGTTTAGCCGTGCAGGCCATCATCAATGATCGCGGGCGTCAGTACGTCGTCCAGGACGGCGACTCGCTGGTCGTCGATCACATGCCCGACGCCGAACCCGGCTCGGAAGTTGTGTTCGACAGAATCCTCGCAGTCGGGCAGACCTTCGGTCAGCCCACTGTGGACGGCGCCGCTGTCAAGGGTGTCGTGGCAGAGCACTTTCGGGACAAGAAGCTGCGCGTTGAGAAATTTCGTCGCCGTAAGGATTATCGGCGCCGGATGGGCCATCGCCAGAACTACACACGCTTGACGATTACCTCCATTACCCAGTGACAGCACCCACCCCCGAGCAGGCGGTACGACAACATGGCACATAAGAAGGGGCAGGGCTCCACACGGAACGGGCGTGACAGCAATCCGCAGCACCGCGGAATCAAGCGCTACGGCGGTCAGAAGGTGACGGCAGGTACGATCCTTGTGCGTCAACTCGGAACGAGATTTCACCCCGGCTTCAACGTGGGCCTTGGGCGTGACTACACCTTGTTTGCGCTGACCGACGGAGTCGTTCGCTTTGGAACGCGTCGCCGGGTGCATATTGATCCGGTTGCTGCGGCTTCCTGACATTCCTCTGCGGAGGGATGGGAGAACGAGTTCTCCGGCCCTTCCGCGCTGACCTTCGCGGCCTGATTCATGTTCATCGACGAGACCGAAATCACGGTCTCCTCCGGTCCGGGCGGGGCCGGCATGGTGTCTTTCCGGCGGGAGAAATACATTCCCCGGGGTGGCCCTGACGGAGGGAACGGCGGCAAGGGAGGGGATGTCATTCTGCGAGCGGTGAGCAACCGCAACACGCTGGCTGGCATTCAGCACGGCCGACATTATCGGGCGCAAAAAGGTGCTCCGGGTGGCAGCAGTTTGAAGCACGGCCGTGCGGGTGAAGATCTGATCATTGACGTGCCCGTAGGCACTCTTGTCCGGGATGCTCAGCGGGGTCACGTGCTGCGGGACCTCGACGAGGCCGATCTCGAAGTCGTCATGGTGGCTGGCGGGGCAGGCGGCCGGGGGAACAAGCACTTTGCGGGGCCGACGAACCAGGTGCCTCGCCGAGCGAGCCAGGGCCAGCTGGGCGAAACCCGTGGGCTCAAGCTCGAGTTGCGGCTTGTGGCGGATGCGGGGTTGGTCGGCCTACCAAATGCTGGCAAGTCCACTTTTCTCCGGCGCGTGTCTGCAGCGCGCCCCAAGGTGGCGGACTATCCATTCACCACTCTCGAGCCGGTGCTGGGTCTCGTCTCCCGAAATGACGATGGCCTGGTCATCGCCGATATTCCGGGGTTAGTGGAAGGAGCGCACGAGGGCGCCGGCCTGGGCGACCGTTTTCTTCGCCATGTGCAGCGTACGCGTGTCCTGTTGCATCTGGTCGATGCCATGGTGGGCCCAGAACAGGCCCTTGTCGATTGGCAGACGATTCGCACAGAACTGGCTCAATCTGGTTATGGCCTGAATGAGCGTCCGTGTGTCCTGGCGGTCTCCCGGGCGGACACCGTGGAGGACCCGTCCGCCGTGGCGAAGGCTCTGGAAACGGCCTCAGGCAGCCGGGTCCATATCCTCTCGTCTCAGACCGGAGAGGGGGTTTCGGAGATCCTCGATGATCTGAGCCTTTTGTTGATCCAGTCCCGGGAAGACGGGAAGAGTTGATTCTCGGCGCCGTCCAAGGCTGACGGGGCGGTTGATTGATGCCGCTTGGCCCGGCAATCTGACCCCTCAGACCAGGCCGTTTCTTGTCCCCAGCGAGCGACTGATACCAGCATGAACATCCGGAAGCTCAAAAGTCTGCTCTGGCTGGCCGCTTGCCTGGCGTTGTTGCTGGCCGGGTGGACCTTCTGGGATATCTACCAGGGCAAGACCCAAGAGCTTCGCTATCAGTCCAGGCCAAGCACCTATTTCAGTGAAGTTCTGAACCGGGATATCGAGGCAGACAGGAGCTTCAATGCGGGGCCCACGTCGTATGCCGTGGCGGACTACGAGCAGATCTGGAAGGCCCGGATTGACGGTTCGGTGGAGCCTGTTGCCAAGAAACCTGGCACGGGGCAAGACGGCTCAAACAAGCCGAAGGAAGTGCAGCTCGAAAAACTCGACGAGATCGTGGCGGTCGGCATGGTGCTGTGGCACGAAGATCCGATCTACCGACTGATCGCGTTGGAGTACGTGAAGGACGACAGCAGCTTCGGTCTCGAGTCCTCGGGCAAGCGACGTCGACTTCATCTCACCGAAGGTGAGTTGCTGAAGGCGCCTTACGACGAAGCTCCTTACTTCGGCAAAGTCCTTCGCATCGGGCACCAGGATGTTGCCTTCCAGTGGGGGGCCGAGGAAGTCACGCTCACCCCGGGGCTGGACTCGAGCGGAGATGGTTTGCCGATCGACCAGATCACCTTTGCGGCGGCCGTGGATCTCAACAGCGAATTTGATGAATGGCCTGCGGATTCGATTCAGCGGATCGATGGCAGTTGGGTCTTCGGTGAAAACGATTTGCGAGAGTTCGCCGATGGAGGAGACCAACTCCAGTCACAGGTCAGAGCTCGGTCGATCACGCCTTCCGGTGGTGGGCGCACGTCGATCGAACTGACAGACGTTGAAGAAGGTTCGATGCCAGCCCGCTTTGGATTCAAGACGGGTGATCGCATCATCTCTGTCAACGGTCACCCGATGAGTTCCGTCGCGGAAGGCATTAACTGGGGCAAGAACCATCCTGAGGAGCCCCAGTACATCGTCCTGTGGGAGCGGCTTGGGGTTGAAGAGACCACGGTCATCCACAACAAGAACAAGGACAAGTAACAGGTCCGTGACCCTGCGATCACCCTGCGATCCATGACGGGGGGAAGATGCCATGCCTCGGCATGATGTGCTGACGGTGGACGTCGGCAACTCGTCGCTCGGCGTCGGGAGGTGGGAGGGCGAGCGTGTCGTGGTGACGCGCGTGGCAGATCCGCTCGAAGCGGCCGAGATTCTCGTGGGTGAGGCCGTTGGGATCACCGTCTCCGAGTCACGCTGGGAGGCGCTTGCGGAGGCGGTCGCCCAGCGCGGCAAGGCGACCTTGCGCCATCTAGAAGATGCTCCCGTACCGTTGGCCTGTGAGTCTCTCGCCGAGTCGACCGGGGCTGACCGCTTGGCCACCGTGCTCGGGGCGCTCCCAGGCCCGGTGGTCGTTGTTGACGCGGGAACTGCTGTGACGGTGGATCTCGTGGATCGGGAGGGTGTGTTTCGTGGTGGATTCATTGCGCCGGGCCCAGCCGCGGCGTTTGCCGGCTTGCATGCACATGCACCGGCTTTGCCCTTGATCTCGACGGCTGCTCTCGAGGGTGGCCGCCCGACTCCCGGGCTGGAAACCATGGGGGCACTGTCCGGAGGGGTCTGGGGACTGGCTGTTGGCGGTGTGGACCATCTCGTGGAAGCCGCGTTCAGCAGCCTGGGCGAGAAGGAGGCCAGGCTCTGCGTGACCGGGGGGTGGGGGCGCGCTTGGCTTGCCGCAAGTCGTCATACGTCCGTAGCCGGAGCCAAGGCCTCGCTCTTTTCCGAACGAGCAGTCGATTGGGACGAAGCTCTCGTGCACCGAGGTCTCCGTCTCTGGGCCGGCGAGCAGGTGTGACCCGGGCAACCGTTCTCACCCCGGCGGGCGTTGCAGCTGTGGCGGTGATCGTTCTGGAAGGTGTGCCAGGCGAGGCCGTTCAGCTTGCGAACAGAGCCGGTCATCGTCTGGCCTGGCCCGCGCCAGGGCGTTTCGTCAGAGCGCGCCTCCAAGTCGATGGCCGCGATGTCGATGATGTGTTGGTTCTTGGAAGGGAATCGGGGGCCGAACTGCATGTGCATGGCGGGGCTGCCGTCGTCGCAGCTGTGCTCGAGGGCCTCGGCGCTGAAGAAGGCGCGCAGGAGCGACCCACGGATTCCTCAGGGCTCTCGATTGTGCCGGGCCTGCGGGCTGCTCGGGCGCGGGCCAGCCGACTTCATGGCGCCCTTCACGAACTGGAAAAGGTCGTGGCTCGCGGTGGTCGTGAAGATGCCTTACGAGAAGCGATTCACGGCGCGCTCGCTCATGCTCTTCTGGCGCGGCATCTGGAGCATCCGCCCACGGTGCGTCTCGTGGGTTTGCCGAATGTCGGCAAGAGCACGCTCTTCAATGCTTTGCTCATGGAAGACCGCGCCCTGGTGTCGCCGATGGCCGGCACGACGCGGGATGCGGTCACGGCCGTGACTCAGATGAACGGCGTCATGGTGGTGCTGGAGGATACGGAGGGGGGAGCTGAGCACGAGATCCAGCGACCAGGAGCCGACCTCCTCGTGCATGTGCTGCAGTCTTCCGACGAGATTTTGTTGGCCAGATGCCCTGCCAAGGCCTTGCTGCTTCGCGTGCAGGGCAAGGTGGATGATGCGGACGGAGGCGGGCCGCCCGGAGTGTCCGGAAAGACGGGATATGGCGTCGAGGCGCTCAGGGCCCGGATCGTGGCGGCGCTGGGAATTACGGGCGATGCGCGAGACGACGTGCTGGCCCCGCTGGATTCCGGGTTCCGGGGGTTCTTGAGGCAAGTACGGGACTCATGGGCGGCTTCTCCCTAGGTGGATGTCGGTGGCCGGTGGCGTTGCCCTGGTGGAGCCCTGGTGGAGCCCGAGAACCCTGTGATTCGGCCGACGCCCTGTGCGGCTCTGTCAGGCCTTGTGGGCGCTCTTCGTCAAGGCAGAGAGCAGCTTGAAAGGGTATCCTGGGCGGGTTCCAGGCCGCCTTCCCCCTTCTGAATCCTCCGGACGGCTGATTCCCTCGATCCTTCAAGGCACGCGTATGGTCAGTCGGAAACGCACGGGTATCCTCTTCTTTAGATGGAGGTCTTCCTTTGCGAGGGGCCGCTGTTCCAGACGAATCGCACCTATCGCCATGAATCGCATGAATCACCGGAGTGATGTGATGTCACAGTCCCTGCTCAGTCGAGCCCTTGTCGCGGCCATGTTTGGGCTGCTGGCGGCATGTGGTGGTGGTGGTGGTGGCGGGGGTGGTGGTGGTGGTGGTGGAAGCACTGGAGGCTCGACACCTCTGGATCCGGATGTCGACTTCTTCCTGACGGGCGCAGCCTTTGCGCGGCCCATCTTGGATCTGCAGGGCGAACTCTTGAACTTGGTGAACCCAGCCTCGCTCTACGAGATCGACCCGCTCACCGGTGTTGTCTTGCCGGGCTTTCCCAAGGTGCTCACCGAAGGAGCCTCGCTTTCCTCTCTCGCGTCGCTCAGCTTGGCTCAGATCTTGGATCCGCTCACGCCGCAGATTCCATTGCTGCCTCGCAATGCCGCTTTGATTCTTGAGTTCTCCATGCCGGTGTCGGAGGCGAGTCTCGCTTTGCTGTCGCCGACGGCCGAGGGGGAAACGAATCGGCTCGGTCCTCTGAGCACGGTTCAATTGCAACGTAAGTCTGGGGCCGTCATTCCGTCTCGCGCGTTCGTGGTGGGAAACCAGGTGGTGATCGTCGGCATCACGAGCGAGAGTCTTGGGTTTGAAGCCAGCCCGCTGGTTTTTGACCAGACGGGAACGGCCGTGGAGGATTCCACGGGATTCCTGAGAGCCGTCGTGAGCGGAAGTGTCGGAGGTGGCGCGTTGGAGTCCGTCTCGGGCCTGCCCATTCAGACACGAGATGACAAGCTTGGGAGTCTGGTGCGCCCACTTCCGGTCAACACGGGGAACAGCGCACTCGACGCGATCGTGTTGCAGACAGATGACGGCGCGGTGTCGTTCAACGGATTCCTGCCCGATCTCACAGCTCCTCGCATCATTCGTCGTGTGGTCCTGTCGAGTTCACTGTCTTCTCTCGACTTTGTGGGTGGACAGTTTGAGCTCCGCGATGACTCGCTGGCTCAGCTTCCGAACACCAGCGCGAATGACGGTGAGGGCGAATGGGCCAACGGATTGATGGAAGTGGAATCCTTCGAGGGCACCACCCAGTACGTCCTGGAGTCGAACTTCAATTCCGGGGGCGACGCCGTCTTCAGGCTGGCGCCGGGGCAGTCTCTTGCTGTGGACACGAATGTGGGTGATGCCTACACCGTGTCACGAAGCGAATTCTTCGAGCCCATTCCGCCTCCTTTTCCCAGCGATCCGGTCAGCCTTGCGGCGATCACGGTCGACCCAGAGAGCGTCCCGCGTGATCCGAACGATCCTCAGGATCAGTTCAACAGCGATCTGCGGTATTTCGTACGCATGTTCGATGAGTTCGGAGAGGAGCGTCTGAATCACTGGAATGCAGCGACGTCGACTTTCCTTGCTGTTCCGCCTCGCACGTCGTTGCGTCTCCAGTTCAGCGAGGGCATGGACGTCGCGAGCTTCGATCCTTACGAGTCTTTTTATGTCGCGGACGGTTCTTTGTCTCCGACCGATAGCGCATTCAGGGACATGCGACTGGGGCGGACGGTGGCCCTGGACAATGGGTCCGTGATGGAGTTCCAGCCTTACCTTGAAGATCAGGTTGAAACATCCAACTCGCGTTTCGTTGGCTTTGGTGGTACCGCCAGCCAACTCCGTCTCGTGGTGCGTACGCTTCCTCCTCAGTCCACGATTGACGAGATCGCGGCCACGGCAACTCCCGAAGTGCTGGCTCAACTGGATGACCTGAACACCTTGGGCATCACGGGCTGCATCAATGTGGGTGGTCGAGGGCTCGGCCTTCCCGCAGCCCTTCTCGACCAGGGGGACACCGAGAACTTCTTTCTCGTGCCGACGAGCCCCTCGCGAGGGGCCTTCCCGCCGGCGATCGACAACTCGATGACCTTTGACACCTTGCCGAGCAGCGATCCCGACTACGGCGTGATTGTGCACCGCTTCCTTGGGCAGCCGCTGACAGCAAACATCACTTACCCAGAGGGCAGCGTGCATGACAGCGTGACGTCTGGGGTCGAATACAACGATTACCCTCCGATCGATTCAGACGACAACGGCATTCCAGAGCGGCGTTTCATCTACGGCCCGCAGGTGACGGAGGTCGGCCTGAACATTCCCGGTTGGCTCACCGGTGCGCCGGCAGCTGTCATTCAGCACCTGATCGACAACAACAATCCCCCCAAACCTTCGGCCTGGGCGTCGCCGAACGGGGAAGATTTGCTGGTGTCGCTGGGCTTTGGCGCAGGAACGCCGATCAACTCGGGTTTCGGTGCGCGCTTCCAGCATGTCTACCGTGCAGGTGATGCCTCGCCGTCCCAGACGTCTTTCGCCGGCGTGACTCTCGATCTGGTGGGTCTGGCCTGGTCCCCGTTCGATGACGTCGTGTTTCCCACGGTGCTGGACGATTTCGAACTCCTCGTCGGTCTCGGTGGTGCGAACAGAGGCCGCGGGCCCAACACGAATCAGACCAACGGAATTCCTGCCGACGATGATTCAGGCCTGGACAGGAACTTTGACTGCAACCGTCTTGAGCATTTCGACAACTGCTGCATTGGAGAGGGACAAGGCCTGACCAACAACCTGGAGGCACAACTGGAGAAGAACCCCCAGCCAGAGACGACAACCGTTGTTCAGCGCGGAACGGCCTACACGCTGAGTCCGACCAACCTGTTCAAGCCGACGAACGCAGGGTCAACGCCTGGTGCGTTCAACCTCTATCTGGACTATCCGGACTTCAATGCGGGACTCGACCCGTTTTTCGGCAAAGAGGATGTCTTCTCTTTCCCGTACGACAGCCGCTTCCCGATGCTCATCGAGTATTCCATCGGTCCCAACGAATCGCCTCCTCCTGGCAATGTGTATCGGTTCTCGCCCGGCATCCTGACCTCCGTGTTGCCTCGCTTCCGTATCTGGAGTCAGGGTCAGCACCCGGCAGCCTACAACGCACCCAACTGGTCGATTGGGATTGCGACCTGCCCCAAGCAGCTCAACTACTTGCATGCGGGCGAGGGTGGCCCTCTGCTCAAGCCTGGTTCCTACACCTCGGCCGTGGCACCTCAGGGTCTTCACAACGGCATGCCGACCCAATTGCCCATTGACTACATCACGCCACCGAAGATTCCCGAATCTCCGGACTGTGCCGGAGGCGACACGATCGCCATTCAACCCACACCGAGCTACACAGGCCCCGAGTCGTTCGGTCCGCTGAACGGCGTCTATGACGACGACCTCTGCTGCATCACGACCTTGCCCGGGGGCAACGTCTTGCCAGAGACGAACTACTACTACGCCAACGGCATGCTCATGAATCCGCTTCCGGACCCCACGTCGTTTCCGGGGCCGACCGGGCAGCCGCCGACCTTCTTCTTCGGGTACGGACCTCCACCAGGGGCCATCGGGCCGGGTGCTGACCCGTGTGATATTCCTTTCAATGAGGGGTTCTCGAACACCGCGCCCACCGTCATCTCGAACGAGCCAGGCATGACGGCTCCTCCCTCGCGTTTTGGTGACAACAGCCGCTACTACATGATGTGGAAGTACAAGAAGCGCGTTTCGGTGATCGAATCACCCACGATCGAAGTGGATGGAACCACGGCTCGCTACCAGCGGCCCATCATTCATCCGCCAGTTGCCGACGTCGATCCTGCTGCGTCGCTGGCCGTTGATTTCCGTGCTGGCCGCCAGTTGAACTTCGCGGCGCCCACGCTGGAGTCGGGTTACGTCCGTTCCGATGAGCCCAACTTCACCGTCGATCTCAGTGGCCCGGATGATGAGTACACCTACATCAAGTTCCGGGCGAGCTTCGGTGTCGCGCCCAACTCCACGCAACCGCCGATCATCAACTCGATCGTCATCCCTTATGAAAAGCTGGATTGACGGCCGAGCCGGTGTGGTGACGCGATCGACCGCCCGGGTCTTCGGAGGCCTCGCTCTAGGAGTTGTCTGTCTGTCACTCGCGGCGTGTGGCGGCGGCGGTGGTGGCGGTGGCGGCGGTGGCGGCGGCGGCACGTCGAACCTGGTCAATTTTCTGGGGTTTTCGTTCCGGATAGGTTCAGATCCGGAGTTCACGCAGCCGCCCATGGAAGATCTGAGTTCGACGCCAGCAACGGCTGGTGGCCCACTCAATCTGACGCTGGTGTTTCGGTTCAGCGGTCCACCTTCGGGGCCGTTTAACAGCGCCTCCCTGCCCGTTTACACCACGCTCGCTGAGGTGGGGCCGGAGTCGGGGGCCAATGGCACCACCCCGGTCATCACTGCCAAGGGTACTTATGTGCGCGTTGGCAATACGGTGGAGTTTCGGCCGTTCGTGCCGACGGCCCCGCTTTCACCGGTTCTTTCTGCGCCCGCAGAATCCGTGCCGGGCTTGTTGCCAGCGTCGGTTTACACGGTGGCCGTCTCCACCTTGCCGAGTACGCGTATCCAGAATCTGCACCCTGATCTGAAAGGTGTGCCTGGCACGGTGAAGTTTGGCACCACCTCGAACTCGGCAGCCTATTATCCCACGAGCGGTGCTGATGGATTGAAACCGGCCCTCGCAGGCGCCGTCCCCCCGGATGGCACGACGGACTTCTTCCCGCAGACCTTTTCGACGACCTCGCTCGAGTTCGAGGGGACATCGCTGTTTCCCCTTGGCGCCGAGCAGATCGCACTGACCTACGACCGTGCTTTGGTGCCGACAAGTGACAACCTGGCGGGTTTAGATCTCAATGCTGACGGTCTCCTTGATCCGACGTTCTTCTTGCGGGCTCGGGGAACTGGACTGCTTGTGTCGCACGCCGTGCCAGCAGACACGTTCGGCGTGCATCCGGCCTTCGAGGCTCTCTCGGCGCTTGACGAGGGCGTGGATCCGGACGCTTCAGGCGCAAACATCTTTCTTCATAACGAGACTTCGGGCGCACTGCCCGACCCTGATCCCGAACTGACAGGCACGATCGGAAGCATGGCGTGTGGTCTGGACGCGTCGCTGCTGTGGTCGATTCTCAAAGTGGATGGAGGGCCTGACCTGCTCTCCGTGGCGGACCCTGTCCTCGGAGATCCGTTTCACGCACGGATGGCTGTTGCGCCTGACGAGGGCGGTGAGCCAGGACCTGTCACGACAGGGCTCGAAGATCTGGTGGGGCTTGTGACGCTTCTGGACGGCCGACTTGTGGCGTACGACAGGAGCACTCGGCGTCTTCATGAACTGTTGCCAACCGTCATCCGACGCCGGCCGAACCCTGTCGAGGAAGACCTCCAGGCCCCGATTCTGGTGAGCGTGGCCACGGGTGATGGAGAGACGGGGTTTCTGAGTGCTCCGCAACCGGAATCTGCGGGTGAGATCCTCGATCTCGCGCAGGCTCCCTCGGGGAAGCTGTATGCCCTCGCCATTCGAAATGGCAATCCTGATCAAACCTCGATCTTACGTCTGGCGCCGATTGACTTCGAACTTGACGGGGAATTTGAGGACGGCGACGGCCTTTTCAGTGGGTTGGAAACCGATGTCGCGCTGGAACTCTCCGGGCGATACGTCGATCTCCAGTTTGTCGGCGAGAATCGGATCTTGGCGCTCAACCGAACACTCGATTCCATCCAGGTCATCGACCCCGACCTGGGCGTTCTTGGCACAGTTGTCTCAGACGTGGCGGCTTTCGGGCACCCGCTTACAAGCTTTCCAGAGAACCTGAGCCCGGCTCGGGCGTTGACCGTCGGCTTCATGGACTTCGATGTCGATGTGGTGGTTCAGTCCAACGCCGAAGAGGGCGCTGTCTTGGAGCTGAGGCCCGTGGGCGTCCTTCCGATCGATGCCGAGTTGGATGTGATGCAGCGCAACACGCTGATGTCACTCTTCGGTACGAACGCGGTGAATGAAGACCCCGAAGATACGGTGACGCCCCTGGGAGCCACGCGACTGCTCAGTTTGCACACAGCGATCCCCCTGGCCGGGCCAGAAGCCTATATTGACGACACATTCCTCGAAGAGTTTGAGGAGCGGAAGTACGAGGATGAATCGCCGATTGGCACGAGCCCGCTTGCCGAGTGGTCGGGCTCCTTTGTGGGCTCGTCCATTGTGCCCGGCTTGCGAGCCTCTGTCGGTGTCAGCGAGACAGTAGACCTCGGCGATTTCCTTCCTGGGGGATCGCCCGATTTCGAAGAGCTGTTTGCTTACACGCGTTCAAGTTCCACGAAGGGTGAAAGGGATCTGTCGCTGGAATTGACCACATTCAACACGGTCTTCCTGGATACAGATGCGCAGTCTTTCCCATTGCCGAGCGGTGCGACTCCGGGCATCACAGAGAACATCACCATCTATGGCGGTCAGTTCGCATTTCGCGATTTCATCATCCCTGAGGGCGCGCAAGTGATCGCTCGGGGTAGCAAGCCGTTGGTGATCACGGCGACGCGCAAGGTCGAAATCAACGGGGTCCTGACGATCAAAGGGACGGACGGTCTCAGTGACGATTCTTTCGATTCGGGTTTTGTCGCGGTGCGTGGAGGGCCAAGTGGCCCCGGTGGTGGCCGAGGCGGTGACAGCCAGCCGACGTTGTTCGACCCCAACGGACCCGCCTCCCTCGACCAGTACGTCACTCCGGAAACAGGTGAGCGTGGCTTCGGCCCCGTTCTCACTCCTGGCGGAAAGCTGACGGTTCAGCAGATTGGAGGGCATGGGGGGTTAAGCACAGTGGGCTTTGATCCTACGGCCGCGTTTATCCCCAAGATTCCGCCAAGCGATAACACCGAACACCATCGGGCACCTGGTGGAGGTGGCGGAAGTTTCTATCACGTGGGGCAGCCCTCGCGTGAAGGAAGTGGGGCCTATCTGATTCAGAGCAACGGCAGTTGGTTCCCCTTTACGAAATGCCCTACGAACAACAAGCGGAGCGACGCCGTCTACGGCAATGACGAGAACTTCTATTCGGGGCAGTTGCCGAAGACACCGCTGCAGTGCGTCTATATGACGTTCAAGCCGGGGGCGTCTGAGGATTACACCGATCCAACCAGTATTTCTCGCATCAAGCCTGGTGCGGATGCCGGCGATCCGGTTTTCCGCGATGGCGACACGTCCAACGATTTCATTGGTGCGGGTGGTGAACTGCCCGTGCTGATTGGTGGACAAGGTGGTGGGGGTGGTGGCTCGCGCGTTGACAGCATGCGCCACGCAGGTTGGTCGTTGAATGCCCTCGGTGCTCCCGTACCACCGGCGCTTGCCCCGCCCTTCTTCCCCAAGCTCCTGGTGGGCGTCTTTCTGGCTCCCTCTAGCCTGGATGCAAAGGGTGGGGGAGGTGGTGGCGGGGGCGGTTCCGTCCAGATTCGCTCGTTTGGTGACATCGTCATCGGGCGCCTCGGTCACATCGATGCCAGCGGCGGCCACGGTGGCGGAGGAGAAGTGGTTCAGACGAGTGCCTTCAGCGGAGGTGGCGGTGGCGGCAGTGGCGGTGCAATCGTCCTTCAGGCAGCGGGGAACATTCGCATCGAGGCAGACGAAGGTCACCTGAGCGCGTCCTATGTCGACGTTGATGGCAAGCAGGGGGCCTCTCTGGATGTGTCGGGAGGCATGGGGCGTGACTCTCGGACAAATCCCGCCAACACCATCGACTTCCAGTCTTTTACTTTTGATCACACGCGGAGTGACGGAGGGCAGGGTGGCGCCGGCCTGATCCAGTTGCAGATGGGGGATGGCACGGGGTTCCCCGAGATTCAACCGGGCGCTTTCCTCTTCGCAAAGCAGCGCTCCATTCTGAAACTCGGAACCTGGACGGGCGACCTCAACGCGAAGCAGGGTGATCACCCCGATTTTCCTGATGACGAACTGTCGGACGACCTGCGCTACATCGACATGCTTCATCACCGCTCATTCGTTCTGCAACCCGGGACCAATTTTTTCGATCGTTATTACGTCTTGAATGGGGCCTACCCACCACTCATCCCGAGTGAGGGCGGACCCAATGGGTCGTTCCCGTCGCTGACCAATGAATATCCCCCAGACTCTGGTCAGACCTGGTTTGACACGGCGATGATGGAGATGCCGGAATTCCCTGGGGTCGCCTTCGTGCGTGAGCCTGAGCCGGAGAAGGTCATGAAGACCTACAACGGCTACAACCCGGTGACGTTCAAGGAAATCAACAACCCCGCCTCCGATCCCAAATTTCCAAAAACGCCGGGGACGACTCACGCCGGTGAAACGATTCCCTTTGGCGTCCGTATGGTGGAGCCCGATGGAACGCTTCCGACAGTGGAGTTGGACGGTAAAGATGTCTTCGATCCGGACAATCTGGTCACGCGCTTGCCCGTGATTCACCCGAGCAAGACGCCGCCCCCCCTCGGGACAGTGAGCGTGGGGACCTCGGTCTGGCTGGACTTCCAGGGAGCGGGTTTACGTGCACGCAATGAGGATGGACGGACTCCACCGTTCTTTGAGGCTTTTCTGGGGACTCATCACGCTTCGGCACCTGAGGTGACCCCAGCAGGAAGCGATGGACGGATGATTCTGAGCGGTGCTGTCGTGGGCAAGCCTGCCCACTACGTGAAAAACTCGATCAGCACAGGGTCGCCGAGCTTGTTCCCTTCGTCACCTGGCAACACAGCCCCGTACAACGATATCCGCGTGAATGCACCAGATCAGAGCATTCTGCAACTCGACGCAGTTTCTGATAACGCCGCCGTGTCCGTTCGCTTTCAGGGTGCTTATGCTGTGCGTCCCGGATCAAGTGTCCCGGATGAGGAGACGACTACGGCGTGGCTGTCCGACTTGACCGAACTGTCGGGGTATCCACTCGTGCGGTTTCGAGTTCGTTTCGACATCGGCGTGAATTTGACCGAATTCCCATTCGGGGTCGAGAGCTTCCGGCCGCAAGCGGAATACGTTCGCATGCGTGCAAGCTACTGACGACTCGACCTCGATTGTTGGACGGCATGTCTTTCGACTGGCGGCTCCCCCGTTTGATTTTGTTCTGTGCCCTGGCGCTCGTGACGCCTCAATGCGGGAGTGGTGCCGTTGATGAGATGCCTCTCTTTGTGACCGGCTGGACGGAATCGAGATCACTGAATGAGAGTGTGGTCATTGATTTTTCGGCAGATCTTGATCTGTTACTTGTGACCGAAGGCGCCGTTCGAGTGGTCACCGATGAGGGAACTCCCCTGGCCCACCAGTTGAAGTTGAGCGGTCCTCAACTCGAGGTGACGCTCCTCCTCGATGAAGCGCTTGTTCAAGACCCTCCCGGAAAGCTTCTCATCAGGCTTGCTGGCTGGCCGTCTCTTCAGGCTCTCCGGTCTCACTCAGGTGCTTCCATGGCGGAAGCCCGCTGGCTGGAAGTCACTCTTGAGCCAAGGCTCAGCTACGCCGGGCTGCTGGAACTCAAGTCCATCAACGGGCGATCTCCCCATGAGCAGGGGCCTGTTCCGTATGACGGTGTCATCGCACTCTCTTTCGAGGGGGTGGTTGCGCCCAACTCCGTGTCGCCTGCCAGTTGCCCACTCTTCCCTGTCGCCGAAGGCCTTCAACTCAAGCCCGTTTTGCCAGACACCCGCTGGTCGTTGGAGGGTTCTCGGAGTGAGGTCCTTCTCCGCGTCCCCCCGGAATCCGGATCGCTCGAGTTGATCTGGAAGAGAATCGGTTTGCGGGGGCTCGATGGTCGTTCGCCCGAAGGACCACTCGTCGTGACGCTTTCCAAATCATAGGATCTCCGGCATGCAGAGCCTGACTGAGGGCTGGATGGGGTGGTGTTTCGTTTCGTTCCTGGGCTTGTCCGTCGGGAGCTTTGCGAACGTTGTTATTCATCGTGTGCCACGTGAGGGCTTGAGTCTCTGGAAACCGGCGCGTTCCTTGTGCCCGACGTGCAAGAGGCAACTCTCCTGGCTTGACAATGTTCCGCTGCTCTCGTGGCTCTGCCTTCGGGGGCGCTGTCGATATTGTTCCACCAAGATTTCTGCACGTTATCTTGTGGTGGAACTGCTGACCGGAGCGCTGTTCGTCGCCTTCTGGGCTCAGGAGATTCATGGAGAGCAGATTGCCTGGACGCCTCTTCTGGTTGGTTGGGTGATGGCGTCACTTTGCGTCATCGTGAGTGCCATCGATCTCGAGCACTTCATCATTCCGGACGTGATCACGCTGCCCGGAATCGCCCTGGGCCTCCTGGCCTCCTTGCTGATTCCCCAGTTGCATGTCGATGGCGTCCTGTTTCTTGCCGGCGAAGTCGGACCCATCGGTGGACAGCCCTTCGTTCATGGCTCAAGCCTTCTCGTGGCGCTGATGGGGATGCTTGCGGGCGGAGGCTCGCTGTGGCTGGTCGGGCGGCTGGGCAACATCATGCTGAGAAGCCAGATCGAAGCCGCGGGTGTTCAAGACGCCATGGGACTTGGAGATGTGAAATGGATGGCCTTTGCTGGAACCATTCTCGGGCCCATTCTGGTTCTTGAGGCAATCCTCGTGGGGTGCTTCGTCGGAGCGCTGGTAGGCATTTTTCTCAAGATCGCAGCCCGGATGTCGGGGCGAGGCGGGCCGGTTGGCTTGCCCTTTGGTCCCTTCCTCTCGGTTGGGATTTTGACGGAACTCGCCTGGCCGGGGGCCGCCTGGAGAGCCATGACATGGCTCGCTGTTTGAAGGGCGACTTCTAACCTTCGATCGAGGAACTTTAGAAGCGAAACAGTGCCTGGGCGTTTGCGGTGCACTGTTTCGCGAGTGTCGCGAGAGGCTGCTGGCGTTCTTCGGAGAGCCTGGATGCCACATGAGCGACGAAGGCTGGCTCGTTGCGCCGGCCACGCATTGGTACAGGTGAAAGCCAAGGGGCATCTGTTTCGATCAGCAGTCGCTCGTCGGGGATTTCGCGAACAACCTCGCGCAAGTCCGAGTTCGGTTTGTAGGTTGCAATACCGCCGACGCCGATGTGCAGGCCGAGGCTGAGCAGCGCCTCGCGCTCTGAGTGTCCTCCAGTGAAGCAGTGAAGGACGCCGCGCAGTCCTTCTCCCCGGTAGCTCTCAAGAGCTGCGAGAAGTTCCGGAAATGCATCACGGCAATGCAGCACGACCGGGAGGTCGCACTGAAGGGCCAGGTTGAGATGTTGAATCAGCGCATCGCGCTGGATGTCGAGAGGGGCACATTCGTGATACGCATCGAGCCCGGTTTCTCCAACGGCGACAAACTGCTTCGACTCCAGCAACTCGCGCACGAGGGGGAACTCCGCCGGGTCTGCCACGGCCTCTTCGGTGGGGTGAATGCCCGCCGTGGCATACACAAACCCCGGCTCGGCCTTGGCCAGGGCAAGGGCCTGGCGGGCCGATTGGGCGTCCACGGCGACAGCGACGCAACTCACCAGTCCGGCCTCCCGGGCCCGATTCAGCACTTCCGAGCGGTCCTCATCGAAGGCAGAAAAGGCCAGGTGGCAGTGGGTGTCGATCAGAGGGGGCGGAGAGGGGGGCACTCAAGGGGCTCCGAGATGCGGGAATCGGAACGGTGTATCAGATCCAGCCGCCGGAGACGTCGAATGTCCTGAGGGACGGCCTTCTGGCCACGGTGGGCAGCCATGGCCTCGGCAGGTCCTCTGAGGCCCCCGAGGATGGGGAAATGGCAGTGAACTGAGGGAAGTCCTCGGTGCCCACGGAGACGTGTCCGACTTGAGATGGCATCCTATAGCTACCCGTTGGCTCCGCCCTCAGAATCGGAGCTTGGCAGGCATGACAGAACTGATCCCCCTTAATGTGCAATACATGATGTCGCGCCCCCGTCCAGACTCGGCAAGGCCCTCACCCATGGCACCTCTGACACGTTTTCTGCGTCTTCTTCCGGTCTTCGTGATCGCCCTCCTGACGGCTTGCGGAGGAGGCGGAGGCGGTGGCGGTGGTGGTGGCGGTTCAAGCTCCTCCGGCCTGAAGGGTTTTGGCGTGATCGCGGGCCCCTACGGCTCAAAGCTCGCAGGCCTGGATCAATCGGTTGAGTTGATCTTCAACAAGAGTGTGGATCCGGCGAGCGTTATGAGCAGCAGCCTCAGGCTCGTGACTGTCGCTGACGCGGCGGGGCTGTCGAGCGCCCCGGCTGGACTGCAGGCGGCCGCGGTCTTTGATGTGCAAGGTAAGCGCGTCTTCATCCGGCCGTTGCTTGAGTTCAACTCGCAGAATGTCACCTTTGGTTTTGTTGAAGATGCGCTCTACGAGATCACTTTTGGTGATCCGTCGGGGGGTAATGGCATTCTTTCCGAGGGCGGGAAGTCGATGTCGAATGCGGACACGTCGTACTTCTTCCGGACGCCTACAGAGGCACTCGATACAAAGCCGGGATACCCAACGGTACGTGCATTCTTCGTGGACGACACCACAGGGATTTCGTTCGGCGATATCGTGGATGCGGACAGTGATGCCGACCTGACAGAAGAGAGTTTGCTGTTCTTCAGCAATCCCACCGAGGTGGTCGAAGGCTCTGTCCTCACAGTTCCGTACTCCCCGCTTCGCGACCTCGTCTTTATTTTCAACGATGCTGTGATTCCGCAGACCGTGTTCAGTTCTGTGGACGGTTCGAGTCCTTCCATCCAGATCTTGCTCAACACCGCAGGGGATGGTGATTTCGTGCCCATTATCGCGCCTGCAACATTGAGCTTCCTGCATCAGCAGGGCGATTTGACCATCGCTCGGTGGCGATCCGACCTGGTGGCGCTTCCACCAGACGCCTTTCTGTTGGTGGAAGTCAAAGCGAGCGTTGAAGACCTGGCCGGCAATTCCAAGCTCTCCTTGTCGGGGGACTTCTCGCCGTTGATCTCTGCGCCTGTGAGCACGGTGAGTGGCATTGATCCGCTGGCGTACCTTGTCACGGAGCCCTTTGACAACACAGCTCAAGAGAGCCTTACAGGGAGTTCTGCGGAGTGGGCCTCACCACAAGGTGCGCTCACAACTGGTTTGGCAGGAGGCCTCGGTCTTGACGGCAACTTGATCTTGGATCCGGAGGGCACGGCAGTCGCTCTGGGAACGACGGACGTCCCGCTTGAGGCTGTTGTGGACTTCGATGAGAAGGCTGTTTTGCTTCCGACTGTCGAAGAGGTGAGTCCCGGCGTGTTCGAGCCGCGCGCCTGGGAATTTCGACGCGTTGAGTTGCCGGCAGATTGGACCCTCGCTGTCTTGCGCGACAGAGACGACGACGGAATGAACGACCCCGATGAGTTCATCGTCCAAAGCCCAGGGCACCCGTTGGACGGAGTGCCTGCGTCGATCGTGATCCGGGCCACGGTGGATATAGACATTGCCGGCTCGGTGCTGTCCCGCGGGGTTCCGGGTGAAATCTTGCCGGTTCCAGTGAATGCGTCAGACCCGCTCTATGCAGACTATCTCGGACAGGGCGGTCTTGGCGGGCAAAGCCTTGTCTCTGCGGGGGCTGGAGGCGATGGCGGTGATGTCCTTCTTGCGGTGGACACCTCGGCAGATGGCTCGGTAGACACTGTGTTGTTGGATCTGGTCTCGCCGAGCGTGCCGATGTCAGGCACTGCTTTCGAAACCGCGGACCCACGCATGCGCGGTGCGACAGGGCGCAGCGTTTCCTTGACCTCGAGCTTGCTCACCGATGAGAACACTGACCTTTCGATTCTGACTGACCCGGGGCTGGGGCTGGGAGGCGATCCGGATCTGTATGCCCAGGTGCTGGCCGGAGAAATCCTGCTGCAGCCCAACATGGGGCTCGGGACATCCGATCAGTTGAACGCCGGTACGAAGAATCAGCTTATTGACGAGAACAATCCCGTGTTCGTCGTTGAGGAAGTGACGGTGGTCGGGAGTGTCTCTTCCATCGAAGTGGATGATTCTCAAGGAGAGTCGATGCTTGAGGTGTCGGACAACATTGGCACCAACTACGCGCCCATTGCTGCGGCCGGTGACTCTTACTTGATCGGTCGATTGCAGGGAGTGCCCGGCGGAGACTTGGGTGGATTTCAACGTGGCGGCGTAGGCGCCTTGCCGTATGTGGTCGTCAACGACTCGCCGGCCATCATGACGACGGGCGGTGGCGGTGGCGGTGGCGGCGGCATTTCTGGTGGCTCCACAGGCGGCTCGAGTGGGCCTCTGTCAGACCCACTGGAAGATCAGCGCGGAAAGGGCCTAGGTGGTGTTGCACTCGATGCGTCACCCGGAGGCGGTGGTGGGCTCGGCGCCGTGCGCGGTACGGGTGTTGCGGTGAGCGATACAGAATTTGACTGGCTGACCCAGACCTCGGGCGCTTCTCTCTCGAGTCTGGATCCCACGGCCTTGATTGGATCCTCTCTGGTACCAAACGCTCCCAACGATGGCTGGTTATTCGAGATCACGGATTTCACCGATCCCACCTTTACCGTGGAACGGATCGAATCATTCGAAGTCGACGTGGGACTGACCTCGGGCCCGGGTGGTTTCGGAGGACCTGGGCTGAGCTTGGGCTCTGAAGTGAGCTTCCTGCTTGTTCCCCCGAGTGCGCTCGGTGGGTCGGGAGGTGGTGGCAGCGGTGTCTCCGTGACTGGGACGCTGAACGCTGCAACGTCCGCATCCACACTGCCACTGCTCACCCCTGGAGCTGGCGGTGGTTCTGGAGGCGGCAGTATCGAACTCGAATGCGCGAAGTTCATCACAGTGCGTGGTTCAGCAACCCTGTCGGTGCGAGGTGGCGATGGGGGAGAAATCGATGCTCCGGTGGCTCTCTATGCCGGTGGCGGGGGTGGTTCCGGTGGCAGCCTCATTCTGCGCGGCGGCAGCGGGTTCAAGCTCTTTGGCGGCGCGCTCCTTGAGGCACAGGGCGGAGAGGGCGGTAGCGTTGAAGGTCTTGGTCTGGGGGGAACTGGTGGAGACGGTTGGATCCGGTTCGAGAATTTCTCGGATAGCTTGCTGCCATCCAGTTTCTTCGGACTGACGGATCCCGTGCTGAGCGCGGAGAACGTGGGGCGGCTTGTTGGCTTGCCTCGTTCCGTGGCGGAAAGCCGGTTCTACAACTCAGGTCTCTCAAACCCCGAGTTCGAGTCTCTTGTCGTGAACTACTCTGCCGACACTGATGAGGATGGTGTCGCAGAAACCGGGTTGAGCTGGTCTTATCTGGAGAGTGGGCAGTCCGGCGGTTCCGGTGAGTTCCTTCGTCCTCCATTCCGCTTTGTTTTCAACCCGACGAAGGTGGATATCAACGGCGTGTTGGATGTCGCGGGTGCTTCTCCGACTTTCTACGAGGCGTCTGATCTCGTGTCCGGCCGCGCAGGTTTCGTGTTTGATGCGACTGAGAATGCCCTGCTCTACAGCATCGGCGAGAGCACGTCTGTCATTCATGACCTGGCCGGCAGTACCGATCTCGCGTTGCCAGACATCCCCTCTGTGGGAGGGAGTCAACTGGACATTGTTTCCATGGCCGTGGGCGGTGCCACCAGCGAACTCTATTTGCTTGAGCGTGGCGCAGGCCTCGTCCACGTGTTTAACCGTGGGACCGGGCTGTTCCAGCGCACGATTCGCTTGCCGTCCGTGTTGGAAGGTGGCATGGCTTTTGTGCCTGGCGCGATGACAGAAGACGATCGACTCTTGATCGCAGCGAATCGGTCTGACCTTGTTGTCTCGATCCCAACGATTGATCCACTGGCGGGTGACCCGTTCACCGCCGACTTCACGGTGCTCCATGTAGATGACATGTTCCGGGTTCAACGCGACGCCGAAGCGCTCGACTTTGAATTCACGGGACTGGCGTATGACGCAGCCACTCAGACAGCCTGGGCTGTTGATCCGATGGCTCGTTATGGAGCGGGTTCTTCGATGTTGATTCAGTTCAGTGTCGCTGACGGATCGAAGGGGATCTCGCTGGATGGTGTGCACGGCTATGCGCGGATCGTGGACGGAGGTGTCCCTTCTGTCGCCTCAGCGGTTGCGTTTGATGGGACGACTCTCCATGTCCTGCGTGCGACAGATCCCGATGTGACTATCCGAGTGGCCGTCGACCCTGGGACAGTGAGCCTTGTGGGGGCGGATCTCGAGTTGCCTAACAGCATCGTGGGCTTGCCCGAGGTTGCTCGATCTATTGCAGATGGAAAGACATACCTTCGCTTTCAACTGCTCGTAGACGGCGATTTCGTGGACCCGGATCATGGGGCGGGGGCCGTGACCTTTGGTGACGTTGTGATCGATGAGGTCGAACTGGTCACAAGGAACGTTTCGTTCTGAGACACGTCACTCGGCGCTCGCTTCAATTTCGCGCAGCTCTCGATGCGCAGGGTGATTTGCGACGGCACATCTCCTGGGAGATTGCCGGAGGGTGTACGACTCGATTTGTCGCTGCCGGCTCTCGGGCTCGGCCTGTGGATGGTGTGCTCATTCCAGGATTGGTGAATGCGCACTCGCATCTAGATCTGGCGGGCTCGCCCGCCGTTCCTTCTCGGGGATCTTTTCCTGAATGGCTTCGGTCTGTTGGGGCCTTGCGTGCTTCCGGTCGCAATATCGTAGACGCTGCTTCACAAGAGGCTCAATCGCTTGCTCAGTGCGGCGTGGTGGCCGTCGGAGATATCGATGGCTCTCAAGGGGAGGGGACTCGGGGGCGTCGCCTCGCGAAACTAGGTGGCCGCTCGTATTTGGAAATCATTGGTGTCGAGAGAGAAGCTGCGCGCCAACGATTGGCGAGTGTGATGAGAACAGTAGACACGTTGGGTTGTGCTGGGCATGAGTTGGGCCTTTCTCCTCATGCGCCTTACTCGGTGCACGAGGATGTCTTGCCAGAGATTGTGCGTGCTGGTGAGGTGCGTGGGTTGCCTCTTGCGATGCACATCGCAGAGTCAGCGGACGAGACGCGCTATCTGATGCATGGTGATGGACCCTTTGCAGGTTTCTTGGAGTCGATCGGACAGGGGAAGCCCTTTGCCCGCCCTCCGGGAATTCGTCCGATCGAATATGTCGAGCGAGCTGGATTGCTTGCGTCGGGCGGTGCCGTGATTCACGGCAATGACCTCGATGACGATGACATCGACCGGTTGGCGCGCCACCAGTCTTCGGTGGTCTATTGTCATGGAACCCATCGGCATTTTGACCGGCCGCCACACCGGCTGCTGGAGCTTGATGGGGTGGGAGTCGATGTCGCATTTGGGACTGACTCGGCGGCGAGCAACCAAGAGGTTGATCTGTTCTCAGAACTGGTCCGCCTTGCAGCTGACCGCCCTGATGTTCCGCCTCTCTTGATTCTCAAGGGCGCGACGCACGGCGGCCGCCGTGCGCTGAAGCTGCCAGAAGGGCCAGCGACCTGGGCGGTTGGCTCGGTGGCCGACGGTTGCGTTCTGGGACCATGCCCTGAAGACCTAGAATCCATGGGGAGCGACGCTCTGGCGTCCTGGGCCTGGTCTGGAGAGGCTTCGGTTCTCTTCACGGTTCACGCAGGAGTTGTGCTGGAGCCTGGGGGGGCGTCTTCGGAGTGACTGCATCGGATCTTGACTCACTGTCTGGGCACGGCTAGCTTTCGATAGATGGAAGCCCTGTCCGAGCGATTTGATCAGTTTCAGGAACTTCTCCTGAGTGCCGACTCGATTGTCGTGACGGGGCATGAAAATGCAGATGGAGACGCCGTAGGCGCCGTTGCCGCTCTTCGGCGGCATCTCGAGCTCACCGGGCGTCATGTCACGGCGATGCTGACCGCTCCTCTGAGCCCTCGTTACGGGTTCATGGAATTTGGCCGTAATTATGAGGTTTATGATCCCGATCAGCATGCAGAACTGGTGCAGTCGGCTGACCTCTTTGTGATGTGTGACCTCTCATCCATGGGACGCCTGGGTGCGTTGGAAAAGCCGGCTCAAGCCAGTCGCGCGAAAACGGTTTGTATCGACCACCATCCCTGCGAGGGAGAGGGGCCGGCTGACCTCAATCTTCTGGACGCGTCCGCCACAGCAACGGGCCGGCTTGTCTACGACTTCATCAAGCATGTGGGTGGGAAGATTGACCGGGAGATCGCCGAGAGTGTTTTTGTCTCGCTATCCACGGACACCGGGTGGTTTCGGTATCCCAATACAAATGGCGAAGTCATGGATCTGGTCGCAGATCTATCTGCACATCGACTCGATCTTCCCGCGATGTATCGCTCGATTTACCAATCCAACAGCGGTCCGATGTTGCGGCTTATCGGTCATGTTGCGCGCTCCATGAATGAAGAGTGCGGTGGAAAGCTCGTGTGGTCATTTGTAAGGCGTCAATTCCTTGATGACCTTGGCGTGACGCGTTATGAGGCTGACCCGATCCTTGATCTCCTTCGCTCCGGCGAAAACGTCTCGGTCGTCGCGCTCTTCACCGAATTGGAAGATGGTCGAATCTCGGTCAGTCTTCGCTCACGCGGCGATCTGGATATGAATGGTGTCGCGCGGCAGTTTGGTGGAGGAGGGCACGTTTACGCCGCCGGAACAACGCTTTCAAAGGATGACGCCGAAGAATCGCGGCGCTCTTTGATTTCTACCCTTCGTCGTATGGTGGAGAAGTCCTGACGTGACGCGCTTTGCGATCATCTCCGACCTGCATTCCAACACCGAGGCGCTGGGCGCGGTTCTTTCGCGTCTCGAAAAGGAAGGCGTTGAGGCCATCGTGTGCCTCGGTGACGTTGTGGGTTACGGACCAGACCCCGAACACTGCATCGACCTGGTCATGCGTCATTGCGAGACGACGATCTGCGGAAATCACGATGAAGCGCTGTTGCGTGGGGCGCAAGACTTCAATCCTGTTGCGCGCCAAGTGATCGAATACAACCGACGTACCCTGAAGCCTTCTCTGCTCTCGAGTTCGCTCAAACGTTCTCGCTGGCGGTTCATCGAAAGCTTGCCGGACCGCGCTCAGATGGGTGAGTATCTGTTGGTTCATGGATCGCCTCGTGACCCTATTCACGAATACATCATGAAGACAGATGTGATCTTCATTCCGGACAAGATCCACGACATCTTCGACCATCTTGATGGCGTCTGCTTTGTTGGCCACACGCATTTCCCCGGCGTCTTCACCGAAGATCTTCAGTTTCTCGACCCCGGCCAACTGGACTATCGTTTCGAGTGGGATGGCAGCAGTAAGGCTATCGTTAATGTTGGCTCAGTCGGTCAGCCGCGAGACGGGGATCCGCGCGCTTCCTGCGTCATCGTTGATGGTCATGAAGTTCGCTTCTTGCGTACCGACTACGACATCGCAACGGTTCAGAGGAAGATCTACGACAACCCTAATATTCCTGATCTCTGTGCGGCTCGACTCGAGATCGGAAAGTGAAAAGAAGGGGGGCGGGGTGAGTCTTCTAGACCAGGTTGTGCGCTTGTCGCTCCCGGTCATCCCCAAGCCCATTATCTGGGCGATTGCGAAGCGTTATGTCGCAGGTTCTGAATTGCCTGCGGCGCTCGAGCGGATTCGCGCGATTCGAAAAGAGGGCTTCGGCACGATCCTGGATGTGCTTGGCGAGGGTGTTGTAGATGCTGGGGAGGCAGCTGCGGCGCTGGCGGAGTACGAGCTGGCCTTGTCCGAGTTGCCGGAGGTAGACCCGACGACCACTGTTTCCGTGAAGCCCACTCACCTCGGCGCCACGAACGACCAGGCTGCTTGTGTGCGTATGCTGTCGCAACTGTGCAGTCGTGCAGCCGACCAAGGGCGTCGCGTTCGTCTTGAAATGGAAGGCTCAGAGACGATTGATGTGACTCTTGGCGTCTTTCGTGAAGTGCGCGCGAGTCACGCCAACCTGGGTTGCGTTTTGCAGTCGCGTTTGTTTCGCACGGCTGGCGATGCAGCAGCCCTGTTGTCTGAATTCGACTCACTCGACGTGCGATTGGTAAAGGGAATCTATCTCGAGCCGAAAGAGATCGCTTGGACCGAACCAGCCGCGATTTCTCGCAGCTATGTTGAGTTGGCCGCTCAGCTTCTTGAAGGCGGGGCTCGGGTCGGTTTTGCCACACATGACAGCGACGTGGCCGACGCTTGCATCGAAGTTGCCCGAAAATCTGACTTGGTGGTTGGTGATCCCTGGGGCAGGAAATACGAGTTTCAGTTGCTCATGGGGGTTCGTCAGGGTGAGGCGGAGCGCCTTCGAAATGCCGGCCACGCCGTTCGCATCTATGTTCCCTACGGTCGAGATTGGCATGCCTACACGCAGCGACGCTTGGCCAGGAATCCCGAGATCGCGAGGCACGTCCTGCGTGCGCTGTTCCTGAGGAAGTGAGGCTCTGCAGGGCCTTCTCGGGTTCAGTGGCCTTTTCGCACTCCCATCCCTTGAATCCCCGCAGAAGTGCGCCACACTGCGACAGTCTGCACTTGATGATCACGGTGATCCTTGGTGCATGGCCGAAGTCGTCACCGCTCGGAGCCCGTCGCGTTGAGTTCTCTTCTGGAAGCGGCCCACAAGGGCTTTGAGCTACTAGATTTCGATTCGTCGACCAAATCTTTGGCGTTCGAGGCGCTGGAGCCATGGCTGCTCGAAGAACGGTTTGCCACATACCGCCCTCAACTCGAAAGTCTTATTGACCAGGGTGAGTTCGAGTTGTTGTTCGATGCCTTCTGGCAAGTGATTCCATTTGGCACAGGGGGCCGGCGTGGAGCGGTTGGCATCGGGACCAATCGATTCAACTCCTGGACACTTCTGACGTCAGTGCAAGGGCATGCTGACACCTTGAAGGAAGCCTACCCGGATGCAGATGTTGTCGTGGTTGTCGCTTTTGATGTTCGGGTTTATTCCGATCTGCGCGGTGTGTACGACACGAACTTGCCCAACCCTTTGATGGATATGAGCTCCGCAGATTTTGCAGCAGAAGCTGCAGGTGTCTACGCAGCAAACGGAATCCGGGTTCTCATGCTCGACCCGAGAGGCGGCGAATACATGTCGACGCCCGAATTGAGCCTGGCTATTCGGCACAACAAGGCCCACGGCGGGCTCAACGTCTCGGCTTCCCACAACCATCCGGATGACAACGGAGGCAAGTTCTACAATCGTCACGGTGGTCAGGATGTCCCACCTGACGACGAGATGCTCGCTCGGCGAGTGGAAGGCATCCTGGATGTGCACGGGCTTCCATTCGAGGACGGCCTTCGGACAGGCATGATCGAGTTGATCGGGCCCACCGAGAATGAGCACTATCTTCGGGTGAATGCCGAGCTTTCCCTGGCTCCCGACCAGCGAGGGGGGCGCATCGTCTTCACCCCGTTGCACGGCACAGGCGCTTCAACCGTGGGAAGGCTTCTTCGGGCAGAGGGCTTTGACGTCCGTGCGGTTCCGTCACAAGAGGCTTTCGACGGCAAGTTCCCTGCGGTGAAGTTCCTTGCGCCCAATCCAGAGGTGCCCGCTTGCTATGAGCAGGCGGAGAAGATTGGTGATGAGTGTCATGCCGACATCATTCTTGCCACGGATCCGGACGCAGATCGCATTGGGCTGGAAGCTCGTCGCAAAGATGGCAGCTGGCAGTTTGTCTCCGGTGACGAGATCGTCTTTTTGGTGACTCGCTTTGTCCTGGGGCGAAGACGGGAGCTTGGCTTGCTGCCCGAAAATGCGTTCATGCTCAAGACGCTCGTGACATCCAGTCTCGCGACAACGATTGCGCGTTCTTATGGATGCAAGGTCGTGTCTGATCTGTTGGTCGGCTTCAAGTACATGGCCAAAGTTCTGGCAAATCTCGAAGAGACGGGATCTTGGAGAGAGATTCACGCTAAGCCGGAGAGTTTCGTTCTCGGTGTCGAGGAAAGTCACGGCCTTCTTTTGAGCTCTGTCGTGCGAGACAAAGATGCAGCGGGTGCGGCACTGATGCTCGCCGAGCTGAACGCGACTCTTGTTGCCGAAGGTCGAACTCTGCTCGACGAGTTAGATGCCCTGTACGCACGTTTCGGGTACATGGCGAACAAGTTGCTGACGACTGTGATGACAGGCGCGAGCGGACTCGACCGCATTCGTGCGATCCAGGGCAGTTTGCGTGCGGATCCGCCGCAAGAGATCCTCGGCCGTAAGGTGTTGTCTTTCGAAGATCTGGCGGACGAGTCAGGCTGGCTTGGGCCCATCAAATCTGGAACAGATGCGTCTTCGCGTAACGTGCTGGTCCTTACTCTTGAGAATGATGTTCGCCTGATCATCCGTCCGAGTGGGACAGAGCCGAAAAATAAGATCTATGTCGAGGTGCCGGGGGTCACCCCCAAGGGGGATCTCTCTGCGGATGAGCTCGATGCTGAGCGGAAGCGCTGTGATGCCGAAGCTGGTGAACTGGGGCGTGCCTTTGAGCGCCTCATGCTCGCGCGTGTGGGCATAGAACTCACAGAGAGCGCTTCTCGCGTGAGCAACTTGCTGGGATTGGACCTGAAGGTGCACTTCGGGACGGCCTTTCTTCCCGGCCTGGAGGCTGCGCTGAAAGCGGATGCTGTTGATCTCGAAAGTTTCGTTGATGAATCACTCGCGACTTACGGAACTGATCCGCGAGATCTTGTGGCCGGAGGTGTCGCACATTGGCTGAGCTGTGCGGCTGTGACGGCGGATGATGCTGCTCGAGTGCGCGCCCTCTTCGGGCTCGAGGCTGCGCAGTCTGTGTAGAGCCTTCGAAGCAGTAATGACTTGCTCCGCTTCTCTGGGGTGGCCCGCGGCCTGCCGGCGCTTCAGCGACCAGAAGACTCTTGTTGTTCCAGTGCCGTGACGGTTGCATCCAGGCGGTAAACATGCGGCGCGAGATCGGAATCAAGAATCGATTCCATGCGCAATCTTTCGACCAGGGTGCGCGCAGCTTCTAGATCGTAGTGCCGGTTGTTCGGTGATTGCCAGGCATGGAGCCAGGCGCGGTTCATGAGGACCTTGGGGTGGTCGGGAAGGACTTCAGAGACCACATCCAGATGGTTCAGGGCGTCATCGAAGCGACCGAGGCCCAACGCAATGTGATGCGCTTGTAGCCGCGCTCGGATCAGAGTGGGTTCATGTTCCAGTGCTCGGGTCATGTCTTCGTCAGCCGCCTTGAGTGCTGATTGGCGCCGAGCGGGTGGGGCCAGAGCGAGGCGAGCTTCTGCCAAGCTCGTCCAGCCGATGGTGCGGGTGCGGGCATGATGCTCTCCCGGTAGCCAGGCGATCCAGGCGAGGCAGGCTGCTGTCAGCAGTGCAAGTCCTGCACGAAGAGCAGTCGGTCTGTGTGCCTGGATGGAGGAAAACGCCCAGGCGATGCTGATGGCCAGGAGAGGGATGAGTGGAAGTCGAAAGCGGCTGTAGTGAAAGAAGATCAGCGCTGTCAGTATGACGAGCCCGGCCAGCGCAAGCATGGGAAAGACGGGTGTCGCCGCAGCGTTTTCTTCCGGAGAGCGCGAGCGAGCGCCGCTTCGCCTTGAGAGGATCACGAGCGCTGCGCCACCGAATGCGATTAAGATTCCGAAAGGAACCGCAAGAATTCGCAGAGGTCCAATGAGTTGGGCTTCCACCTCGGGGACGGCGACGATGCCCGTTTCAAAGGATTCGAGGGAAGCCTGCGCTCGCAGGCGTAGCCGCGCCAAGAACTGGACGGGGTCGGCGATCATGGCATCCCAGGCAGCGCGACTGAGGGTGGTTGAGACGTCACCAGGGGAGAGTTCTCGACCTGCCATGCCCTCTGCGACGCTTCGTGCTGACCGGGCCTGTTGCGCAATGTCGCCGAAGGACTCCTCGTAGGTGAGGAAGGTGCCGGAGGGCGGTCCTGTATTTGCCAGCCAGAGGTTGACGCCACCGTTGTCCGACACGGGAGTGAACTGGGCGCCCGTCGAGGCGTTGTGGAGCAAGGAAGGCAAGAGGGTGAGTGAGAGAGCGAGGGCGCTGCACAGTGCTGCAGTGCGGGCTCGCCGGATCAGCAGCCACAGGACGAGCGCAGCAGAAAATAAGAGGATCTGTGGACGCAGTAACGAGGTCAGACCGAGCAGTAGCCCCAGGAGAAATCCCCAGAGAACCTCTGCGGTGCTGGAGCTGCTTCCGTTCGGGCGTGGGGAACGGCTGCTTGCGCGTTGCGGGTTGAAGTGATCGGCGAGTTGGTCGGTGACGACGAGTGCGAACACCAGCAGCGAGCAAGCCAGTGAGTCTCCGAGAAGCTTCAACTCAAAAAAGGTCAGTGGTCCATAGAGCAAGGTGAGCCCGGTTGCACCGAGAGCCAGTTTTCGACTGGCCCTTCGACGGGCGAGCAAGAAGACGCCTAGCAGTGCTGCTGTGCCGAAGAGGGCCTGGATGACGTAGACGCCGGCAAAGTTTCCCTGCAGGGCGCCGGGAACCCGAGCCAGGATCTGTGGGTATAGCGGGGGAAGGTGAAAGGGCTCATGGACCAGTGGGTCGTCGATCAGTCCTGCAATGCCGGCAGCGCGTTCCAGGTAGTAGAGCGCGTCGCTGGTGGGGTGGCGAGCGAGGGGGTCGTCGCCCAGCGCTGCCATGATGATCAGCAGCTTGATGCCCAGCGCGAGGATCAGAAAAGCCCCGAGCGGTCGGCCCCCGTCACGCACGCATGCCCAGAGGCCGCGCGGTGCTTGGTGCGCTGGCATGGGGGTGTGTGAATCCACCGTGGTTGAAGGCATGGACAGCGGTCGCGCTCTCCTGGGTGGATGGGGGGACGCGCTACAGTAGCATGCGCCGGACTTGAACTTTACAACGCGCTGTTACGGGATGAAGTGCGTGTGCGTGAGGAGACTTGTCTCCGAGGTACTCAAATCCGACCTTTCGCTTCGTCATTCGGAAGCTCCGGAGAAGCCGTTGCGGAATGAGAGAGCTTCGTCGAGGTCTGAGATGTCGGTCTCTTCGGCTCCACGTAGTCGGGCAATGGTTCGTGCCACAGCTATGGTTCGGTGCATTCCACGGGGGGAGAGCGCAAAAGTCGCAATGGCTTGCTCTAATCGCCGCCGCACACGGCGATTCTTGGGTACAGCGGGTGCGTTGGGTTGAGCAGGGGCGGCTGCCGAAAGACGCAGCCGAGCCGCCGCGGTGGATTCGCCCTTCTTGGATGTGAGCAAGCTGTCCGCTTCCGGCGGAGGCACGTCGACGGCCAGATCGAATCGGTCGAGGAGAGGCCCCGAAATTCGCCGGCGATACTGAGCCAGTGAGGAGGGTGAGCACCGGCAACCCCGACGCGGGTGGCCCCTGTATCCACAGGGGCACGGATTCATGGCGCCCACGAGTTGTACTCGTGCTGGGAACTCCACGGCACGGCCCGCTCGAGCGAGCCGAATCTTTCCTTCTTCGAGGGGCTGGCGAAGAGTCTCAAGGAGCATCCGCGGAAACTCTGGCATCTCGTCGAGAAAGAGAACGCCACGATGAGCAAGGCTCAATTCACCGGGAGTGATCGGGTTGCCGCCTCCCGTCAGTCCACCGCGAGAGATGGTGTGATGCGGCGCGCGAAAGGGTGGGTGGCGAACAATGCATGAGACACCACCGCTGGCCAGCCCATGCAGTGCTGAGACTTCCAAGGCGTTTTCTTCGGTGAGTGGGTTGAGCAGTCCCGGCAATCTTTGCGCGAGCATGGTCTTGCCCGTGCCGGGGGGGCCGGACATGAGGAGGTTGTGTCCGCCCAGTGCTGCGATTTCGAGTGCGCGGCGCCCCGACGCTTGTCCACGTACGTCCGCGAGATCAAGCGGGGTTGCATCACTCTGGGATGTTGCGGGTGGCTCAGGTGCAGGAGTCCCGCTCAGAACGTCAAGTGCCTGTTGAATCGTTCGGACGGCTTCAATCTTCAGTCCGTCTACGAGAGAAGCCTCGGGGCCGTTTTCCCAGGGCAGCATGAAGCGAGTTCTCCCCGCCTGCCGTGCTGCAAGCGCCAGGGTGAGAGCTCCGCGAATGGGGCGCAGTCGGCCGTCTAGAGCGACTTCGCCAACGATGGCACGATCACTGAGTGCCGCTCGATTTACCTGCTCGGTCAACGCAAGAATCCCAAGCGCGAGGGGGAGGTCAAACCCATTGCCCTGTTTGGGAATGTCGGCTGGAGCAAAATTAGCGAGTAAAGACCGTTTCGGGAGTTGAAGCCCCGCACGTTCAAGACACCCGCGAATGCGTTCGCGGGATTCACGCAAGGCGCCCCCAGCTAATCCGCTCATGATGATGCGCTGCATGAGTCCGCCAGTGAGTTGCAATTCGAGTTCAACTTCCTGTGCGCGTGATCCGTGAAGGCAGTAAGTGTGAACGCGTGCGTCTTTATGAGCCTGTGAGTTTTTCATGAAGTCAGTCGTACCTGTTGTTGGCTAGCGATGTTGCTGCGTGTTTGCGGCAGGACGGAAGCGCGAGCAGAGCGGCAAGGACGGCAAGGGAGACAAGGGCGCCGGGAAGAGGGAATGGAGGCGGAGTCCATGGGGCGGGGACGTAGAAGGCAGACGCGTGCAGAAGCCATGTGAGTGCGTCTGCGGAGCCACGAAGAAGGGGGCCGGTGAGTGGGTCAAGTCCGGCCAGCAGCATGCCCGGGAAGACGGCCACCACGCCTGTGATCAACAGCAGTGCCACGGCAGGTACAAGCAAAGGGGTGATCAGAAGACCCCAGGGTTGCACGCGACCGAAGACTTCGAGGCACAAGGGGGCCGTGGTGAGAAAGGCGCCGGCCGGGCCGAGCCATCCACCTCGAACCAAGCGCACAGCAGCCAGTAGGCCGCCGACAGCAAGGAATGAAAGTTGTGCCCCAAGGTCCTGCGCAAGTCTCGGTGAGATCACTGCGAGAGCTAAGGCCACGGCTAGAAGGCGAGGAAGTGCATGGCCGGCGCGCCCGCTCAAGAGCCCTGTTGTGAGCCCGAGCCAACTCAGTGAGGCGCGCATCAGCGACGGTCTGCTCCCTGTCAATGCAAGGAAAGCGAGGATGCTTGCAAGAGAAGCCAGGGTGGATGCACGCCCGAGGCCAGGGATGCGGAGAACTGCTGCTGTGAGAAGTGCCACATGCAATCCGCTCAAAGCAAAAAGGTGCATGGTTCCCGTTGCGATGCAGTCGTCGCGTGTGGTGGGAGGAAGGCTCTCCCGGCGGCCAAGAAGCAGGGCTTCGACGAGTCCACGATGTGCTCCTGCAAGTGACCGAATCCTTTGGACGGCAGTGGCGCACCAGCGATCGATCCAGGCACCGCTAGGTTTGTGCTGGTCTGAAATGTGAATGCCCGTGGCCCGTCCGCTTGAATCAAGGCGCGCCAGCACCGTGACGATTGCCCCCGGGGGTGGGGCGGAGAGATCAGCAGCAAGCTGAATGGCGACGTCTCCGGAGGTTGTGTTCAGGTAGGAGTCTTGCCCCGGAGGAGACCGCCATTGGCCTGTGAGTTGCACCGCGTGCACACCAAGATCTGTTCGTGTTGATTCGAAGGAGCTCGAAGAAGTCGTGGAGAGACTCAGCATGAACAGCCCGCAGATCGCTGGGCGGCCGACACGGCGAGTGGCTGCCAGAGGGGCAACCACGAGCCCCCAGCCGCCGGGTAGAAGCCGGGCAAGGAGGGCAAAGAGAAGCAGTCCGACGTTTGACACGTGAGAGTGGACGGATGGACTCCGCTGGCGTTGCGTCCCCGGGGGCACTCCCGCCAGAGAAGCGAGTTTGGGCGGGTCGGTGCCGTCCCTGCTATCCTGCCCCCATGCCTATCAGCGGATTCTTCCCGGGTTCTTTCGACCCTCCGACACATGGCCATGTGGATCTGGCACAACGCGCTCTGCGTGTGCTGGATCGTTTGGTGGTCGGAGTCGGTCGGCATGCCGACAAGCAGGGCTGGCTCGCTCTCGAAGAGCGGTTGGAGTTGTTGCGTGACGTGTTGCCGAGCGATGTCGAAGTGGTCGCCTTTGAAGGGCTGGCCGTGACAGCAGCGCGCGAGGTCGGGGCGTCCGTCCTGGTGCGCGGTCTTCGTGACTCGGGAGATGCTTCGTCTGAGTTGCAGATGTCGCGAGCGAACAGTCAATTAGATGCTGACATGGAGACGATTTTCTTGCCCGCATCGATGGTGACGGCACACATCTCTTCACGCTTGGTGCGCGAAGTGCATCGGTCCGGTGGGGATGTGACAAGATTTGTTCCTGCGGCCGTCGCTGCTGCACTCGCAGATCGAGACTGATCACGCGATAGATCGTGATAGGTAAAGCGTGATAGGTGAAGATAGATGAAGAGTGAATGCGTGCTCCCGTCACGTTTCGGGGGCGATGAAAAGGCAAAGTGTCGATCCAGGAGTCGTTCCAGTCATGGCTGAACATCAAATCGTTGCCACCGAGAAGGCTCCTGCAGCTATCGGTCCTTACAGCCAAGCCGTTGTGGCTGGTTCTCTGGTCTACACAAGTGGGCAGATCGGGCTCGACCCCGTAAGCGCCGAGATGGTGAGTGGGGGCGTCGAGCAGCAGGCGCAACAGGTGCTGAAAAACCTCGCGGGGGTGCTTGAAGCTGCGGGAAGCCGGCTCTCCCGAGTTGTGAAGACGACGGTGTTTCTGCGCAGCATGGAGGACTTCGCTGCCGTGAACGTCGTGTACGAACAGGCTTTCGGGTCTGTGCTACCAGCTCGGTCCACCGTGGCCGTGGCAGGCCTCCCCAAAGATGCACTGGTGGAGATCGAGGCCGTCGCTTCGGTGAGCTGAGCTATCGACCTCCTGGATCAATTCGTTGCCGTAGTGGCCATGCTGTCGTGCTTGCGGCCCCTGTTGCTGGGAGCTCTGAGCACCGCGAGCCATGTGTCCTGGCAGCGCACATTGGCGCTTCTGGCGGGTGCTGTGGCGGCTTACACATGGACAGTCGGTTTGCTGGCATTGCGGTCGTATTTGTTCCCTGAGCAGCCATTCTTGTTGCCCAATGAGTTGGGCTCTGCGCTGACAGGTTTCGGGGGCATGCTCGGCGTGGCCTCCTTGCTGGCGCGTCGAGGAGAAGGCGGCATGACAGAGCCAAAGGCGATTCGCTGCGCGACTCAGGCGGGAGCCATGGCCCTGTATGTGGCGGCTCCGGTGCTGGCTGCAGGGGCCCTGGGCTTGACGCGCCTGCTGCGTGCCATGATGCCCTGGACCCTCGTGAGAATGCGTTGGCGTGGGATGCTGGAGGCGGCCGTGTTGCTGGCCTTGTGCGCGGCCCATGTCCTCACTGCCGACTCTCCGTTTGGCAGCCTGGAACTGGGAGGCCTCCGGATTCCGGCGGCGCAGTATCTGCCGCTCTGAGGCTCTCCACAGTTGGGGCGCTAGATCTTCTGGTATCGCCGCAAGAGCTTGCGATTCAAGACGTTGTGATGTTCTGCGAGCATTGACACCACATGCCGCTGGCAGTACCTTGCGCTCCCCTTTTGGAGCCCTCGACTCGGCGTTTTGGCGGGCTGGTTTTTATCCGTGGCGTGGCTTCTTTCTTCTCCCCAACACCATCACATGCTGGCCGGGTCAGTCGTGATCACCGGCTTCCATCCGATCTACGACGGTTGCTCTGACCAGGGTGTGCTCAGGCCAGACGCCGACAGACGCATCGCACGTCCTTTTGCTCCTTGTCCGTGGGCCACTCACGGCTCTCCGACGACTCCGGAACTCACGCCATGCCCAGTCCTCTCGCTCGCATCAGGATTTCCACTGACAACTCGCAGGCCCCCTCAAGGCAACCAGGCCTGCTCATGGGACTGCTTGCGACTTTCGTGTTGCTGATCAGCAGTCCCTCGGCTCTGGCAGTCCGTGGGACGGTGGGGGAAGGCGGGGATCGCGAGTTGACTCCCGCGCTCAGAGCTGCGGGAGTGACCGAAGCCGACCTGGCTGGGCCGGGCGACCCGGAGGTCGACCGCTTGCACCCGGATGGCAAGGTGAAACCTGCGCTCGGCGGGCGCCTCATCACCCACGTGTCTTCTGAGCCTCCCAATCTGAACTTCGCCATCGAAAACTCCGCGAGTATTCGGCACGCGCATCTCGACCTGCATGCTGGCCTGCTCCAGTTCAGCCCCGTCACCTGGGAGTACGAGTTGGACGCGGCGGCCGGCTATGACGTGGAGGACGCGCTCTTCCTGAAGGGCGGGCCGGGCGAGGATTTTCAGAACATCGTCTTCGGCAAGATTGTCGAAGAAACGGCAGACGCTTACGTTGTTGAAAGCGGAAGTCAGTTCCACGAGATGGAGCGCACGACGGTCCCGAAGGCCGATGTTGAATCGGTCGAGCGCGAGACGGTCTACACCTTCCAGTTGAGGGATGACGTGCTCTGGCAAGATGGCCACCCGCTGGACGAAAATGATCTCGTGTTCAGCTGGGAGCTCTACAAGAACCCGGGCGTGGATTGCGATGAGAAGCGCTGGAAGTACGCGAAAATCAAGCGCACAGATGTGTTGGGGCCCGGTGTGGTGCGCTTCTTCTGGGATGAGCAGTATTTCGGAACGCTGGGCTCCTTCGGCCTGGACTTCTGCATTCTTCCCAGCCACCTCTACAACCTGCTCGACCCCGACCACCCGAAGTACAATCCAGAAGCCACGCTCGACGAGCAGGCTGCCGAGGTCAATGACAACCCGCACAACATCGAATGGGTTGGACTCGGCCCGTACCGCGTGACCGGTTGGGAACGCAATCAGTACATGGATGCCGAGAAGGCCGACACCTACTGGGAGAAGAGTCCTGAGGAGTCCGGTTACTTGGACAACATCCGCTGGCGGTACATCAAAGATGATGACTCGGCCTGGCAGGCGATGCTCAACGATGAGATCGACATCTTCAATCGACTCAAGTCCGAGGATTTCGTCGGTGAAGGCACGCGCAGCAAGGTGTTTACCGACCGGGCGTACAAGGCGCTGACGTACGTAGGCAATATTGGCTACACATCGTGGAACCTCTGGCGCAAGAAGTTCGAGGATGTGCGCGTTCGTCAGGCGCTGGGACACGCTTTTGATGTGCAGGGCTGGATTGAAACCAACTACGAAGGTTTCGCATTGTGGTCGATGTGCACCGAGTTCTACTTCGGCCCGGCTTATGCACGGAATCTTGAGCCACTCGAGTACGACATCGAAGCGGCCGAGGACCTGCTGTCGGAAGCGGGGTGGTATGACCGCGATGGCAACGGCATCGTCGACAAAGATGGTGAAGATCTGGTGATTCAGGTCCTCATGCCGTCAGGCAACAAGGCTAGCGAGAAGTTCTTGCAGGCCCTGCAGGATGCGTACCGCAAGATCGGAGTCGGCGTCGACATTCAGTCTTACGAGTGGGCCACCTTGCTCGAAAAGATCCTCGACCGTGATTTCGACGCCGTGAACATGGCCTGGACGCTGCCGACGCCCGAATCGGATCCGATGCAGATCTGGCACGGTGACGAGGCAGTTTTCGAGAAGCGTTCGAGCAATCACGCAGGATTGCGTGATGCCGAAGTCGACCGCCTGATCGACGCTGGTCGCCGTGAACTCAATGCGGAGAAGAGGCACGAGATCTGGCGCGAGATGCATGCGCGTATTTATGAGCTTCAGCCCTATCTTTTCGGATGGAACGTGCCGCGCAAGATCGCGATCAACAAGCGCGTTCATGGCATGAAGCTGTACAAGTTTGAGCCCGGTTACCGAATGCGTGACCTGTATCTTGAAGCAGGAACTCCAGGCACTCGGCCGCTCGATCAGTAGTTCGTAGACTCTCCTTCCGCGATTCTTCCCTCCCCCGGGCCTCTCCGCGTGCTCCTGTACATTTTGCGCCGCATTCTGTGGATGGTGCCCACGATGTTCGGCATCACGGTCTTGCTGATGCTGGTGATTCAGCTTGCGCCCGGAGACCCGGCCGCGATTGCCACCGCGGGCGACCTGGACATGCAAGGTCAGCAGGCGGGCGGTGACACCCAGAGCGCGTACGATAAATTCCGTGCGCGCTTTCACCTCGATGAACCGATCTACGTCCAGTACTGGGAGTGGGTGAAGAACGTCGCGACGCTGGACTTCGGTTCCGAGTTTTTCCAGCCGAATGTGCAGGTTGCCGATGAACTGTGGCGGCGGCTGAAGATCACTGTGCCGTTGTCGTTGATCGCAACCCTTCTCAGCTACCTGATTGCCTTGCCGCTTGGCATCTACTCGGCGGTGAAACGAGGCAGCTTCTGGGACAAGGTGATCACCTTCGGGCTCTTCTTGCTGTATTCGCTGCCGACCTTCTGGGCCGGTCTCATGCTGATTCTGGCCTTCGGTGCCACGGGCCTTGAGTGGTTCCCCGTGATCGGCTTGCACGGCAAAGATGCTGCCAGCATGACGACCTGGCAGTACGTGATGGACACGATCTGGCACGGCGTCTTGCCGGTGGCCACGCTGACCTATGGTGGTGTCGCGTACCTGTCACGTCAGATGCGTGTCGGCATGCTCGAAACGATTCAGCAAGATTACATTCGCACGGCTCGCGCCAAGGGGCTCGACCGGAAGAAGATCATCTTCAAGCACGCTTTGCGTAACTCAGTGATCCCTGTCATCACCGTGTTTGCCAGTATCTTGCCGATCCTTATCGGCGGATCTGTTCTGGTGGAAACCATCTTCAATATCCCTGGCATGGGGCTCTACGCGTTCGAAGGCCTGGTGATGCGTGACTACAACATCATCATGGCCACGGTCACTTTTTCGGCATTCATGACGCTGCTCGGCTTCCTTCTCTCCGACATCCTGTATGCGGTTGTCGACCCGAGGATTGCGTATGACTGAGCAAGGGGCAGGGGGGAAACGCGACACCTACAGCAAGGACTACTGGGACCTGGTTCTGGGGCAGCTGAAGAAGCGAAAGTCTGTGCGCGTCGCCTTGGCATTACTGGTGGGTTTGTATGCCGTCGCAATTTTTGCGCCTCTGCTGGCCAATGACCGCCCGCTCTATTTCGAAGGCACGAACTACGGCGAGTATCGTGCGGCACACCGCCTGGTGACGCTGGTTGCCGGCGACCTCCTCCGCAAGGTGGAAAGTGGAGAAAAAGGCTTCGTCGACTGGGAGGCCAAGGAAACTGCGCGCGGTGAGACGCTCGAGGGGTCAGCCAAGGCGGATTGGTTTGAATCGCGTCAGAACGTTCCTAAATCATACGAAGAATGGATCAATCTAGACCGAGGCTCGTTGTCGTTGCGCTTGAACACCATGCGTCGGCAACTCGCACCCGATCATTACGCGCTGCTGGATCGGGCGCAGGGAGCTGCCGACACTCTGGTGGCCGCCTCTCTTGAGGGTGACTCGGCGGCTGTGAAGTCAGAGGCTGAACTGCTCTCGGAGAGTGCTGCCGAGATCAAGTCGACTTTGAAGGCAGCGAAGTACGGAAAAGAGCCAGAGCCGGGCAAGACGGTTGCGCTTCAGTCCTACACTGCTTTTCCAGTACTGGAATCTGTGACCTGGCAAGACGCCTTCTTCATGGTGCTCTGGACACTCGTGATTCTGTTTCCGCTCTGGAACCGTCTGGTCGACATGCTGCTCCTGAGCGGCGACCGGGCGCGTATCCGTAAGGCGCGCCGCAAGAAATTTGCAACTGTCATCATTCTTTCCGTTCTGGGCGCGCTGGGTTGGATTGGTGTGCACGGTTCGGAAGCTGCGGCACTACAAGCCACGAGCCTTAAAGAGGCACTTTCCACAGGGAAGGCAGAGGCGGTGCACCTGCTCTTGCCTCCTGTGGAGTTTGGCATGGCAGAGCAGAATCAAACCGAGACCTTTCGGCCGCCCACATGGAGCTCCCAGGCGGACATTGACGCCGAGGGTTACTACATGGAGGGAGCGCGCTCGCATCGTATTGATGAGGCAACAGGGACTCCCCTCAGAGCAACGCCCGTGGACGTGCGCGTTGGCGAGTCTGATCGCAACGACCCCATGCGCCACGTTCTCGGTACGGACAGCCTCGGCCGAGACATGCTCGGCCGCATGATCTGGGGCGGTCGCATCAGTCTTGCCGTGGGCATTATTTCTACCGTGCTCTTGGTACTCATTGGGACCTTGGTCGGTTCGCTGGCCGGGTACTTCGGGGGCTGGACGGACATCTTGATCAGCCGCGTCATCGAGGTGTTTCAGTGTTTCCCGGTGTTCTTCCTCATTTTGCTCGTCGTGAGTTTTCTCGAAGCCAGCATTCTGAACATCATGTTGGCTATTGGAATCTTCCGCTGGACTGGTGTGGCAAGATTGGTGCGCGCAGAGTTTATTCGGTTACGCGGCCAGGACTTCGTCGTGGCTAGCCAGGCTCTGGGTATGCGTAGCCTGAGGACAATCTTTCGGCACGTACTCCCGAACGCGCTGGGCCCCGTGCTGGTGGCTGCGACTTTTGCCGTGGCGAGCGGCATTCTTACCGAGTCGGCGTTGTCCTTTCTGGGATTCGGCGTGAAGTTGCCGGTTCCTAGCTGGGGTTCCTTGCTCGTCGAGAGCAAGAACCCTGAATACTGGTGGATCCAGATCTACCCCGGCCTGCTCATCTTCGTCACTGTCATCCTCTACAACCTCGTGGGCGAAGGCGTTCGCGATGCACTTGACCCGCGGCTGAAGGAGGCGTGAGTCCGTCATGAGTTCGCCTGACAAGACCGCTGATGTGTTGCTGGAGATCCGCGATTTGCGGACCTGGTTTGACACCGAAGAAGGAACCATCAAAGCCGTCGATGGTGTGAACTATGTCATCGGGCGTGGGGAAACGCTGGGTGTCGTAGGAGAATCAGGGTGCGGAAAGAGCGTCACCGCCATGAGCATTCTGCAACTCCTGCCGGTGCCGCCGGCACGCTACGCGGGCGGCCAGATCCTCTTTGAAGGACGTAACCTGCTGGATTGCTCCGAGGCCGAACTGCGCAAGGTGCGTGGAAACGACATCGCGATGATCTTTCAGGAGCCCATGACCTCTTTGAACCCGGTTTTCACGGTGGGCAATCAGATCGGCGAGACATTGCAACTGCACCGAGCGATGTCTCAGAGCGAAGCTCGGGCGGCCTCCATCGAGATGCTGGAGAAAGTGGGTATTCCGTCTCCTGAATTACGGATCGATGAGTACCCGCACCAGTTGTCTGGGGGCATGAAGCAGCGCGTTATGATCGCCATGGCGCTGGCTTGCGACCCCGCATTGCTGATTGCGGATGAGCCGACGACCGCACTCGATGTGACCATCCAGGCGCAGATTTTGGATCTTCTGAGAGGGATGCAGGAATCTCTGGGAATGTCCATCTTGCTGATCACGCATGACCTGGGTGTGGTGGCCGAGATGAGTGATCACGTGGCCGTCATGTACGCCAGCAAAATTGTTGAGTACTCCAGCACCGAAGACCTCTTTGCAAAACCCAGGCACCCTTACACATTCGGGCTCTTTCAGTCCTTGCCTGAGATGCACGGTGAACATGCAGAACGGTTGCGGGAGATCCCGGGATCGGTTCCGAATCCTTTGGATTTCCCGAGTGGTTGCAAGTTTCGAGAGCGTTGTTTCAAGGCGACTGAGCAGTGTGCTCAGGAAGAGCCCGCGCTGGTGGATCTTGGTGGGGGGCATCTTTTGGCTTGTCACGAGCCCATCACAGACTCCGAGTTGGAGGCTCGCCCATGACCGCATCCACAGACCACGCGATGGCAGAGAAAGCGCCTGCATCAGGTGACTCACCTGCCCTGTTAAGTGTGAAGGGCCTCAAGAAGTACTTCCCCGTTCGCAAGGGGTTGTTCTCCCGGGTTGTCGGTCACGTGAAGGCCGTGGATGACGTCAGCTTTCACGTGCTGGAGGGCGAGACTCTAGGCCTTGTTGGCGAATCTGGTTGTGGCAAGACAACGGCTGGCCGCTCTGCGTTGCGATTGATCAAGCCGACAGCCGGTGAGGTGCTGTTCGATGGTGTCGATGTGCGCAAGGCTGGTGTGAAAGAGTTGCGTCAGCTGCGCCAGCACATGCAAATCATCTTTCAGGATCCCTATGCTTCGCTGAATCCACGGATGTCGGTGGCCGAGATCGTGGGAGAAGGACTCAAAGTCCATGGGCTCGTCTCCAGCCGCGTCGAACTCGAAGCCAAGGTCGGTCAGTTTCTGGAGCGAGTCCGTCTCGACCCCAGCTTCGTGAACCGCTATCCGCACGAGTTCAGCGGTGGGCAGAGGCAGCGAATCGGGATTGCGAGAGCCTTGAGCCTCTCTCCACGTTTCATCGTTTGCGACGAGGCTGTCTCGGCTCTTGATGTCTCGATTCAGGCTCAGGTCATCAATCTTCTCATGGACCTGCGCGATGAAATGGGTCTGAGTTACCTGTTCATTGCGCACGATCTTTCTGTGGTGCGTCACATTGCTGATCGCGTCGCGGTGATGTACCTGGGCAAGATTGTGGAGACCGCAAAAACGGGTTCGCTGTTTCGATCTCCCAAGCACCCTTACACGCAGGCGCTGCTCTCTGCGGTGCCCCGTGCCGATCCGACCCGGCGAAGTGAACGCGTTGTGTTGCAAGGCGATGTGCCCTCTCCATTGAACCCGCCGAGTGGATGCGCGTTTCACACGCGCTGCCCGGCGGTGATGGATCGCTGCAAGAGCGAATCTCCGCCGCTGAGAGATGCGGGGGACGGTCACACCTACAGCTGCCATCTGGACGACTGACGCACGCGTCAGAGCGTGTGGTAAGAGCGGCCATACAGAGAGCCGGGTTCAGCTTGTGGGTGGGGCGACGGGCACCTCGACTGCAGCAGGAATCTCGAGCAGCGCTTGCAGCATGGTCCCTTCGCGACTCAGGACCAACTTGTAGCGATGCGTTTTGAGGCGCAGTCGTACGTGGTAGGCACGCACCTCTCCCAGGCCGTCACGGACTTCGTCGTAGCGAGGCAGTGCTGCATTGGAAATGCGCTCGGCAATGGTTTCTCTCACACTCGCAGGAACCTGGTCTTCAGGGATCTCGAGTTCTTCGCTGACCAGAGTTCCATCCGACTGGAAGATTGAAGCGATCTCGAGACCATCCACGATCCGGGTGAGCTTGTAGAGCAGTCGAGGCCCTCGAGTCTCGACCTGGGCATCGGTGTAAGGGTTGCCGGGGTGTAGGCGGTCCATGGCGGCACGGACGGCGACCGGGGTTTCGCTCGGTGTCACGTGATACCCAAGTTGAGCGAGTTGGCCTCGTCCATCGGTGCGGAATCCGAGCCCGTCCGACAGCGCGGCTCTGTCGATGTCCACGACCTGCGGACGCAGGAGTCCACAGCCGGACAAGATCAGGCAGAGAAGCGGCAGGAGGCTCAGGGGCATAGAGACGGACTCCGACCCCAAAGGATAGCGGTCAGAACCGCGCGTGCTCTTTTTGTGCCGCTAGCGGCTCAGGCGAGGGTCCAGGGCGTCCCGCAGAGCGTCTCCCAGGCTATTGAGGGTGCCCAGGGTGATCGCCAGGGCAAGGCCCGGGAAAACCACCATCCACCAGCTCACGCCCAGCACGGTGAGGCTTTCGAGTCCCTCGCTGGCAAGGATGCCCCAGGAGACTCCCGGAGGTTCGACCCCCAGGCCGAGGAAGCTCAGGAAGGCCTCAAAGAGCATGACGCGCGGCACGGTCAGCGTGAGGTAGACCACAATGATGCCCCAGAGGTTGGGGAGGATATGGCAGCGGACGATTCGAGTGCCCCGGGCCCCGAGGGCTTGAGCGGCCGCCACGTAGGGGGCCTTGCGGATCGAGAGCACCTGGCCTCGAACGATGCGTGCCATGGTCAGCCAACTGATGCCGCCGATGACCAGGTAGAGCACCGAGATGCGGTTGAGGCCTGCCGAACGCATGTGCGAAGCCAACTCGTCATTGCGTAGCACTGCGATCAGGAGGATGACAACGAATAGAAACGGAATGGAATAGCCGATGTCGACAAGGCGCATCATGAACTGATCGAGACGGCCTCCGCGATAGCCGGCCACGACGCCCCAACTCACACCCACAAGGGCCGACACGAGGCTGGCAATCAGTCCGACGAGCAGTGAGACGCGTCCACCCCAAAGGACACGCGAGAGCAGATCGCGACCCAGGTCATCGGTTCCCAGCAAGCCGGCCAACTCGCGAGAGCCAAAGAGAGATCTGCGTATGGAAGCAGCGAAAGGATGTGAGGACTCCAGTTCTTTCAGGCTGATCGAGTTGGCTTGTTGCCAGTTCAGTTCCGGACTGTGAGACGCGGCAGCGGCATTCATGTCCGAGGGTAGGGGGATGGGGAGGGCCGGGGCGGCAAGCGACAGCGCCACGACTGTCCCGAGCAAGACAAGTGCCGTTCGCGTGCCCGAGCGTTGTAAAAAACGCTTCCAGGGTGTCTTGCGGGTGAGGGCGCGTGTCATGTGTCCGCCTCGATGCGGGGGTCGAGGAGTCCATAGAGGACGTCCACGCCCAGGTTGGCGGTGCTCACCAGGACTGTGTAAATGATGACCACGCCTGACGCGAGGTAGTAGTCGGCATTGAGTGCCGAGTCCACGAAGTGACTACCCATGCCCGGGATGGCGAAGATCTGTTCAATCACCAGTGAGCCAGACAGGATGCCAGCCAGCGCTGGCCCGAGGAAGCTGACCACCGGGAGCAGAGCGGGTTGTGCCGCATGTCGCCACAAGACAGCGCGTGGCGAGAGCCCTTTGCTGCGGGCGGTGCGGATCCAGTCTTCTCCGAGAACCTCGAGGAGGCCGGTGCGGAAGAGGCGTGCGATGGATGCGGCAAAGGGCAGGCCCAGGGCAATGGAAGGCAGCACCAGATGTTTCGCCGACTGGAGTCCGACGAGCGGGAAGAGTTGCCACTGAAACACGAACAACAAGACCAGCAAGCCGGCGATGACGAAGTTAGGCACGGAGAGGCCGAATGTGGCTGCTCCCATGACGAAGGTGTCTAGCCATGTGCCGCGGCGACTTGCTGCAATCGCGCCTGCGCTGAGCCCCACGAGTAAGGCGAAGCCCATGGCGAAGAGTCCCAGCACCATCGACACCGGGAGGCTTTCTTCCAGGATTTCATTGACCGAATAGTCACGAAGTTTGAGCGAGGGCCCGAGGTCGAAGTGCAGGAAGACGTCATCCAGGTAGCGTACGTACTGTTCGCTGAGCGGTGCGTTGAGGTTGTAACGACTGAGCAAATTTTCCCGAGTCGCTGGATCGATGTCACGCCCGTCATCGAAGGGGCCGCCAGGAACGGCATGCATGAGGGCAAAGCACACGCTGACGACCACGAGCACGATGCCTATGATTCCCAGCAACCGGAGCAGCAAAGGACGCAAGCCGTTCATCCAGCGGTGTCCTTGACCTTGATGTCACGCAGTGGGTGGGCATCCAGCAAGTTGTCATGAAAGCCTTCAACCCGTGGCGCGACGAGGTTGATGTTCACGCGTTGGTAAACCGGAGCAATGGGGAGTTCTTCGAGGAGGATTTCCTCTGCCTGGCGGAAAAGCTTGGCGCGGTCCTCGATGTTTGGGCTGCCACTGGCTTCTTGTACCAAGGAGTCGTATTGCGGATTCGCCCAGCCAGTGCGATTGTTGCCGCTGTTGCTCAAGAAGATCTCGAGGAAGCTGCTGGGGTCGAGGTAGTCTCCGATCCATGCTCCCCAAGCGACGTCGTAGAGGCCTGAACTGGTGCTGTCGAGATACACACCGAAAACCTGATTGACCAGTTCGCATTGGATGCCAAGCGTGCGCCGCCAGCGCGTGGCCACGGCCTCACAAAAATCACGTGTTGTCTCGTTGTGCGGATAGAGAAGCGCGAAGCGTGGGAATCCCTCTCCCTCGGGGTAACCGGCCTCTGCGAGCAAGGCTTTTGCTCGGTCTGCATCGGGTTTCGCCAGCATGGCGGGTTTGTAGTCCGGGATGCCGGCAGGCACGAATGAGTTCAGTGCTTGCTGCCCCCCGCGCATGACGTGTTTGGCGAGGTCCTCGCGGTCAAGGGCGAGGGTGAGGGCCTCGCGCACGCGGATGTCGCTGAAGGGCGTTTCCTGTTTCGGGTCAGCAAAGGGGCCTCCCCATGTGTTGAAACGCATGAATGTTGAACCGAATTGTTCACCCACGACCAGGTCCTGGCGCCCTTCCAGCGAACTGTAGAGTCCGGGGGGGGGCTTGATGATCCAGTCCACCTCTCCGAGCAAAAACATATTGAGCTGAGTGGTGATGCCACCGGCTGCATAGGCGACCACCGATTGGAGGCTGACGTCGTCTCGACCCCAGTAGGTTTCTGATTTTTCGAGACGAATCCTGTCACGCAGGCGGCGTTCGGCGAGTGTGAAGGGACCGTTGCTGACCATGTTCTCGGGTTTTATCCAGCGTGCGCCGTGTTGCTCGATGCATGCGCGGTGGACAGGAGAGAATGTGGGGTAGGCCAGGAGAGAGTCCAGATAGGGTGCAGGGCGCTGAAGGCGAAGGCGTAGGTGCCTCGGGGAGATTGCTTCGATGCCGAGTGCTGAGGCTGCGGAAGCGTCGCCAGGGGGCGAGGATGTCCATGCTTCGGCACCGTCGAGGCACCAGAGTAGGTAGGCGTTGCGGGAAGCCGTGGATGGGTCGAGGACGCGTCGCAGGCTGTACTCAAAGTCGGTCGCCGTGACCTCATCTCCGTTGCTCCAGCGAGCATCGTCTCGCAGGTAGAAGTCCCAGGTCAGGCCATCAGGACTTGTTGTCCAGCGTTCGGCAACCCCGGGAAGAGCCTGGTTTGTGCTCGGGTCGAGGCGCGTGAGCCCCTCAAAAAGCGCTCGTGCAAGACGTGCGGCGGGGCTACCCGTAGAGATGGCTGGATCGAGCGAGCTCGGTTCGGACTGATTGCAGAAGGCAAAGTCTGAACGGGAATGCGCCGTGCGGTTGCTGAGCACGAGGGCCGCGAACAACAGGGCCAGCAACAGCGAACTGGCGAGCAGAGCCTTTAGACGATCTCTGGACACTCTGAGCCCGAGCAATGGGGGGCAGACACTTGAACGGCCTCTGCTGAAACGGCGCCGGTGACAATTCTACGTTCTGGCCGCCGTGCGCCCTCAGGGCATCTCATGCGTCCAGCGCCAACTCGAAGTCTTCGCGGAGCATTGGAATCAGTTCATCGAAGGACGTGATGTCATACGTCGGTGGCGTGGTGCTTTCCTGGTGGGCGAAGCGATTGTCGCGTCGCACGCGTACCGTGATCATTCCAAGGGACGCGGCCGGGTCGATGTCGTGAGCGGGACTGTCACCGCAGTACATGACTTCGGAGGGGTCGAGCCCCAGTCGGGCGCAGGCCCGGGAATACAACTTGGGGTTCGGTTTGCTGATGCCAACCTGATCGCTGATGAACACGGCTTCGGGGTGCAGGTAGGGGACGACACCGAGCAAGAGCAACTTTTCAGCCTGCTTGATCTCTAACCCGTGAGTGACGATGCCCAGGGGGACGTCGGCCTTTGAGGACACTTCCTCAAAAAATGGAAGCACGTCGGGGAACGGTTTGAGCTCTTGCTTTGTGGCGTGGTAGCTCATGATGCCTGCGGCAATGATCAGGGCGCGGTTCGTTCCGGCCCAGCTGACTTGAGGCAGCCGCAGCAGCAACTTGTCGAAGTGATTGGGGTAGTTGCTGGTGAACTCCGAGATGACCTCGTCGAGTTCCCTGCGGACGACTTCCACGGGCAGCCTGAGGCCTTGCTTGACCATGGCGGCGACGGCGTTCTGTCGCGCCCGGCTCGCGAATTCGGTCGTCGAGTAGAGCGTGTCGTCTACGTCAAAAAAGATCGCTGAGAGGCGGCGTCCCACGTTGCTGATTCTCGGCCGCACAACCCCGTGGATCAAGGGCGCGCTGTGGCGGTTGGGGGTGGGGCGGGGTGGAGCCCCAGCCTGCCGGCGTCAGATTTCGCCGCGAAGGAAGCCGAAGTCCGTGATTTTCGCCCGAATCACGATGATCAGGTCCGTGACCTCGTCGTCGAGGCCCTTCTCGCGGAAGAAGAATCCCAGGACGGGGATATCAGCAAACCAGGGGGTTTCGGCAGTCCTGTTCTTGTAGCGGACATGCTTGAACCCACCAAGGACGACGGCTCCGCCATCAGGAACCACCACCGTGGTCTGGGCGTCTTGCACGTTCAGGACGGGGATCGAGAAGGTGACCGGAGAGCCGCTGGGCCCGAGCAAGGTCGTGATGCTGGGGAAGGGGCGTTCGAGTTCGGCCACCGTCGTTTCCACGTCGAGGGCGATGTACTTGCGGTCGTAGCTGATGGTGGGGCGAACGTCGAGCACGATGCCCTCTTGCGCAACACCGATGACCGGGTCGGCAATGAAGGCAGCTGTGGCGACATCAACTTCGTAGCCCTGCACGAAGGAGACCTGGTTCACGACGGTGACGAACGCACGCTGGGTGTTGTACACGGAAACAATGGGAGCACTGATCTCGAACGCATTCTCACTCTTGCTCACCATGTGCATGACGATGTTGATGTCAGCGGAGTTCAGGATGGTGAACTCGAAGGCACCGCCACCAATGGTAGAGAGCAAGGATCCGAGTGGGTTGTTGAAGAAGTTCTCGGAGGAGGCGGCGTAGTAGTTGTCGTTGTTCTCGTAGAAAATACCGGCCATGGGGTTCTGGTTGCCGTCGCCCAGGTTGTCGAGGCCCTGGGTCGGATCGTCGCTCACTCCTGCAGCGCCGAGGTTGAAGTACTGAGAGTTGGGCAACGTGTCTGACAGGCCGCGGAGGTCAGTCCCGATTTCTTCGATAAAGCTGTCAGTGATCGTGAAGAAACGCGATTCCAGGGTGACCATGCTGGTCGAGAATGCGCGCAGGTCGTCGAGGAACGTGGCGACCTGGTTCTGCACTTCTGGAGTGTGAATGACGAGCAAGTTGTTGTTGTCGACGAAGTCGATGCTGTACGAGTCCGAAAGGTCCCAGTCGTCGCTGGCGATGTTCTCGCGGACCAGATTCAACACTTCTTCGGGGTCGATCAGGGTGACCTGCTCGAGTTCCGAGTTGAAGATCGTGGTTTCGCTGTCATCTCCGGCTTCGCCCGGAAGAGCAATCTCACGAATGTTGGTTCCCTTGAAGTCCGTGAGCTTGAAGGTCAGGTCTTGGATCGGGTGAACGCGGACGATGGGCTTGCCGGCAGCCTTTTCCACCGTCGTGATGAACGCACGTCCGTTTCGCACAGTCCAGGCCAACTCATCGCCAACCTGGTCCACGAGGATGTTCAAGACGGAGGTCACCGAGAGATTGCGCAGTCCCGTGATGTCCACCATTTCGGCATTGTCGTCGAGCATGACGACAACTTCGGGGTCGACCGAGACGGGGATGTCGGTCGAGAAGTAGATGTTGTTCGCGACCTCGGTGATGGTTTTCTGATCGAACTCCACGTCCATGTGAACTTCGTTCATGCGTTGAATGAGGGCTGCCCGTTCGGGGTCGAGATCTTCGCCACCGCCAGTTCCGTTGTCGCCCCGCAAGCGCGTGATCTTGGCCCAGTGCTCTTTGTCCGGGGCTGTGAAGATGTCCGTGTTTGGGATGCGCACCCGCTCCATGTCATTGCGCCAGCGATTGAACTCTTCGCGGCGGCGTTGGACGAACAGGCGGTCGGCGTACTTGCGTGCGGCATTTTTTGAGGCTTCGACAATGGCCAGGCCTTGAGTGTTGTGCCGGTCGATTTCCAGGACGGCGTGGGACATCTCTTCGGCCTTCTCGTAGTCACCGTTGTCGAAAGCTGTCGTGGCGGCAATCACAAGTGTCTGGATGCGGTACTCATTGCGTTGTGTTTCGAGGTCTTCCTCGGCCCGCAACAACTTGTAGGTCTCCTCGCGTTGCTTGTGCTGCAGCAAGGTGTCATGAGCGATCTGGGCCTGTTCGGCGCGGGCCAGGAGAGCTTCTGCATCGGCAGGAATGCTGTCCCATGCCATCTCGTCATCACTCCACGAGATCTGGTTCACCACGCCACGAGCCAGGTTGACGGCCTGCTCGTAGTCGCCGTCGTTGTAGGCTTCGCGAGCTGCCGAAAGGTCGGTCAAGGCCAGCGTCCGCTTCTGCTGGCGCTGAGCTTCATAGCGATCGCGAGCAGAACGCCGCAGCAAGGCAGCTTCTGCCTCTGGCCGGCCGAGGAGTGCCTGGATCTCCTGTAGGTATTGTGCGACCACGAGGTTGGACGGATCGAGTGCCTGGGCCTTTTGTAGCTCGAGTTCGGCGTTGGTGAAGTCCAGACGCTCTTCGAGATCTCGCGCATTCTGCAAGTAGTGGTCGACGAGGAGGTACGTCTTTTGCGCCATGAGTTCCCGGCGTGTCCGTTCAGCCGCGAGGGCGTCGGTGTCCTGGCCGTTTGTGGGCGCTGCGGCCGGAGTCTCTGCCGTGGATGCTTGCTCCTCAGCGTCCTGTGCGCTGGCGGGTGCGAGGAGCGGGGCGGTCACGGCGAAGAACAGGATGAACATCGCGAGGGTCCGGGTGCGGGGTGCGCGCTCGGTCATGATCATCTTCCTCTTCGTAGTCGTGATGGTCGTGGACATGGTTTGAGGTCTCCACCTGCGCGACGCTTGAGGGCGTCCGCTCGTCGGTGCGATGGGGGTGTCATGCATCCCAGGTGACTCCGGCGAAGGTGATGTCGACCAGGTCTTCCATGATGCATTGGTCGACGACGATCACCACCTGCTCGTAGTTCACCTTGGGCCCCGGATAAAGAGTGGCCTTTTGCTCTGAGTCGAGCCGGATGAAGTCTGCGATACGGCTGCGGAATGTTTGAAGATTCGGCATCTTGAGATCGTTGATCGCGATGGTCATGCCGTTCTCGGCAGTCGGGTTGGCCGTGATCTTGATCTCGAGTTTCTCAAGAAGATCCTCGACCTCACCCGAATTCACGCCGACGTCTTTCGGCAGCTCTGTCTCGAGCTTCCCTTCCAGGACTTTGAACTTCATCGTCACGATGAAGAAAATCAGGAGCAGGAACACCACGTCAATCATGGGCGTGAGCTCCATGGTGACTTCTTCGATCTCTGGTTTCTTGCGTGCCATGTTGGTGTTCCTGTTCTGGTCCTGCTACTTCTGCTCGTTTTGTGCTGCGGCAAGTTGAACTTTGTAGATGAGGATTCCGTTCTCTCCGCAGATGCGCATGACCTTCTGCACTTCTTTGAACTTGGTCTCCTTATCAGCCCGGATGAGGAGCGCCCGTTCTGAGAGCCCCTGGGCATCTTTCTTGCCCTTGCTGACCTCGGCTGCGAGATAACTGCGCAATGCCGTCGCAGCCTGGCTGTCATCAAGTGTGGGGTAAGGCTGCTTTTTGATCTCAATCTCGCCGGTCTTGAAAATGTTGACGATCATTCGACCTTCTTCGGTCTTGTCGTCGACAGCTTGCTCAGCCAGCGGAAGCTTGATCTCTGCCAGGTCCTGTTGGGTCATATCACTCACGATCATGAAGAAAATGATCATGAGGAACACGACGTCGATCATCGGCGTCATGTCCATCGTGACTTCGGTAGCTTGGCGTGACTTTTTGGCCATGGTGCGACCCGTGCAGGGCTAGCAGGTTTTTGGAGTAGGAATCAGCTCGCGCGGGGGCGGAAGCGTTCGAAGAGGTCTTCCACAACGGCAGCGACCTCGAGCGAGTACGAGACGACGCGGTTGCGAAGGAAGACGAACGCCGCCGTCACGGGCACAGCGACAACCAGTCCGAGCAGCGTGGTGATCAGAGCCTGGGAGATGTCACCAGCAAGTTTGTCGGGCGTTGCCTGACCCTTACTGGCTGCGATGACTTCGAAGGCGCCGATCATGCCGTTGACCGTACCCATCAGTCCGAGCATGGGGGCGACGCCGGCGATCAGGGAGAGCCAACTGAGCCGCGCATGCAGCTTGATGGTCTCTTCCTCGATCATCTCTTCGAGGGCCTTCTCCATGGCATCAAAAGAGGCGTTCAGCTTGGGCAGCCCCGAGGCCACGATGTTCGTGAAGTAGCAGGACTCGGTCTCGCAGAGCTCGATGGCCTCCTGGTACTCGCCGGCCTCGAAGAGCGCCTCGATCTCATCAATGAGCTCGGGTGGGGCCAGTTGGTCGCGGCGGATGGCCATGACTTCCTTGATGATCATCGTGAGTGCCACAACCGACAGCACGATGATCACGATGCCGATGGAGCCGGCGTCCTGGAAGAACGTCGTGCCCGCGTTGGTCTCAAGTGGTGGCTGGTCCTGCATGGCAAAAACGGCCGCAGGGGCAAACGCCACGAGGGCAACGAGGAGTAGTAGTTGTGTGACCTTCATCGAAGGGAACCTCACCTTTTAGTGATCGAGACTTGTCTCAGGGAAGCGACTCGCGAGCCATACGTGCCCAGCGGGTGCCGGGGTAGCGCTGCTCGACGTCTTTGTAATATTGGTAGGCCCGGGCACGCCCATTGGGCTCGACTCCTTGTTCACCGAGAGCCTCGCAACACCGCCCGAAGTAGTACAGGGCTTTGGCATGCTGATCCGGGGTGGCGGTGCCGATCACGGCCACGCGGGCGAAGCCCAACTGGGCTTCCCTCATCCGGCCATTCTCGAGGAAATCTGCCTCAGCCTTGCCATTCAGGGCTGCGGCACGGATGGCAGGGTTGTCCTGGCCGTCGCGCTCCAGGGTGTCGAAGAAGCTGCGGGCGGTGGCCAGATCTCCTGCTGCCAGGAGCGCTGCGCCTGAACCGCTGCGTGCTTGGAGAGCGAGTGCCGCGATCTGCGTCGCCAGATCGGGGCGGTCGGGGGTGATCTTCTCTGCGTTGCGGGCGGCTGCTACCGCTGCACCGAAAGCCGCGCCGGCCTCGTCAAACTGCCCCGCGTCGAGCAGGTTCTGTCCATGCTCGAGTTTTGCGCGAACAGACCAGTCTGCGGTGATCTTTCCCGTCGTGGCCATCTGCTGCACTCGGTCCACTTCCGATTGTGCGAGACCTGCATCACCTGTTGCGGAAGCATAGCGAGCCGAGAGAAGGAGAGCGCGCGGCAGAAGCCGATGCTCGGGGTGCTCGTCGAGGAACCGCTGCACAGAGGCTCGTGCGTCGTCCACCTTGCCTTCTTGTGCCTGGGCTTCGGCGAGGTTGAGGATGGCGTGAGCTGCGACCCATCCAGGGTCCTCGTCGCGGGTCGCGGTGCTGAATAGATTGATCGCGTTCTGGGTGTCGCCCAAGGAGAGCGCGCGCTGCGCACTTTCGAAAGCTTCCGACCCTTTTCCGTAATCGATGAAGATCACGCGGTCTGCCGGGCGACTCTCGGTGCGTTGACTGCCGGTTCGCGTGTACTGAACCGAATCCAGCGTCTCCTTGATCACCGTGGCTCCGGCGAGCGGCGTGATCTCTCCATTGTTGTTCAACACATCGATCCGACCCTGGGCCGTAGCGACCGGAGCACCTAGCGTGAGAGCCAGGGCGAAGCCGGTGATCAGGCGAAGGGCGAAGGGTTGGTGTGAGGTCACGTAGGAGGGGGTCCGGAGCCGTGAAACAAGCGCGGTATTCTAGGTCAGGTCCAGGAGGCGATCAACGTGAGCCAGTTGCCCCTGAGGGGCCTTTTGGCTGGGTTGAGGCAAGCTGGAGGGTCTGGGGGAGGGGGTTCGTCAGTCGGTTGGCAGTCGTTTGTCGAGATACCTGAAGTAGGGGGCGTAAAGCGGTTCGTATCTAAGTTCTGGCTCAAGGACTTCAATCGTGTCCTTGTCGTAGTTGGGCTGGAAGAGCTGCAGCTGGGACAGCACGGTCCGTGCCTGGCGGGCTTTTTCTGGGTCCGCGACCCGCTGCCGGTACCAGGTATCGAGGCTGCCGAGCTTCGACTCCCAGTAGAGCTGTGAGTAACGGCCGGAGCCTTTGGTGCTCTTGAAGAGATCTGTCCAGATGTCGTGGGCCATGCCGTAGTCGCCGGCCCCGCTGATCTCGATGATACTTCCGTCGTCCTGGATTTGGAGCCAGCCCCCGAGACTGCGAGCTGCTCCACGCATGATGGAGAACTTGTTCGGGTTCCGATTCAGAAGGTCCATCCAGATCGGCCGTGAACGTGCGAAGTCGAGTCCCGCATCCAGCGAACGGGCCTGACCAATCTTTGCACCGTCCATGCTCAATTCGCTGACATCCGAGTTGTCACCGTGCACTTCTTCGGCTTTCTCGAAGAGACGAAGAGCGTCAGTGTTCTCGCCGGCTGCGAGGTACCACTCGCCAATGGTGGTGAGATTGCGGAAAGAAGAGTAGCCATCGGACTCGGCGTAGACTTCCAACGCCACGGCCGCACGCCGGAGCAACTCGTTCGAGTTCTTGTCTTGGCCTTCCTCTTCGAGGCGGTCGCTCTCGGCTTTGAGTGCCGTGGCCACTCGGTAGGCTGCGCTGCTGATGAATGTGGGTTGAACACCGGGTGAGTCGCGCAAGATCTCAAGAGCGTTTTCTGCGGCCTCAACCTGATTGGCCTTGGCATGGGCTATCACGCGTTGCCACTTCACGCGCGGGTGAAAGCTCTCCTGGCCGGGAGCATCGCTCTCGAAGTTGGCGAGTGTCTCCAGCGCTTTCTCGGGCTCGTTGACCGCGTCTCCCAGCAACAGCTGTGCGTGGAAGTAGCGGGCTTCGGCCAACGCGATTTCGCGTTTGTTGCGCTGAGCGTCATTGGTGGGCTCAAGGCTTGAGTCGGCGGCACGGTCTTGGATTTGTGTGAAGCGCTGCTGGGCTTCTTCGAGTTGGCCGGCTGCAACAAGGCAGCGTGCCGCATAGACCAGGGCACGTTCGTAGTTGGTTGAGCTTTCCGGAACCGCTTGGAATTCTTCAAAGACCTCGAGTGGGAGCTGCGTGTCATCAGGCGGCAGGTCCCGGAAGGCTTCGAGGGCTTTTGTGAACTGCACATCCAGTTCGAGCCCCAGGTCGAGAATCCGTTGACTGGCCTTGTCGCGCAGTTGCTTGTCGAACGGCGATTGAGTCTCTGCGTATCGGCTGGCGTAACTCTGGTAGAAACGCTCCGCAGCCAGTTCTTGCTTATCGATCTCGCCGGGGAAGAGCTCAGTCGCCGTATCCAGCGCTTGTTCGAAGGCGACGGCAGCTTCGAGATGTCGGCTTTGATTCCTGAGAGCGCGTCCGGCGTTGACCCAGGCTTCGTAGGCGTAGATACGTCGAAGCTCTGGAGTGTCGGAGGTGCTGGCGGTGCGTTCGAAGTAGAAGGCAGCCTGGCTGTAGTTCTTTTCTTTATTGAACCCGTCGGCAGCGGACATGAGGGCGTCGGGTGAGTCAATCACGACCGAGCCGTCCTTGAGGAGCGAAGAAAGGAAGACCTTGGCGCGACCTCCTGCAGGGGTGCCATCACCTTCTTCTGCAACACGCAAAGCCAGTTGGGACGCGGCATCGGTCTTGCCCAGGTCGCTCAGTTTCTTGGCCCATGTGAGAAGCACTTCGTGCCCTTCTCGACGCATGGGAACCTTCTTTTCCTCATGCTCTGCCAGCATGGCGTCGATGCGCTCGCTGGCAGACGTGAGGTCGCCCTCGTCGGCGTCCAGGATGGCGAGGTAGCCCCAGACACTGTCAAAGAGCCCGCCAATGATCTGCCTCATGGCCGGCGAGAACTGATCATTGGTGATGATCACAATGTTCTGTTCTTTGTCTTCCCAGAAGTAGGGAAGGCCTAGTTCCAGGATGTTCTCGAGCAACTCGCGCGCGTCGCCCATCTCTCCGAGCTTGGCGTATGCACGTGCCATCTCGTAGCTGGCGCTGTAGTAGACGAGCGAGTCTTCGCCCACTTCCCAGAGGAACTCATCGATCATTTCGATGGCCTGTTCCAGCCGGAACTCCCGGTCGGAGGCGGCGTCAGCCCAGTTCACTGAGTTCAGGCCACGCAGGTAATACGTCAGCGCGGCTTTTGCCTGCATGAACATGGCGTCGTCAATTTTTTCTTCTCCCTCAAGCTGGCTCGCGTGCTTCAGAGCTTGCTTGCGGAGTTCCTGGTAGACGTCGTCGGCTTCTTTGAAGTCGGCGTCTGCGCTGGCGAGGGCCGTTTCGTTTCCGGCCGTTGCCTGGATGGTGTGCTCCTTGCCCCGCTCGCCGAGAGCTTTGGCGAGATCTTCCAACGCGTCCGTCATGCGGTCGAGATACGCGTAGGTAGAGCCAGGTTTGGACCAGTTGCGCAACTCATCGACGGCACTGTTCAGCGAGATCAGTCGGAGGTCGGCGTCGGCTGTCGCTTCACTGCGGCGGATGGCGATCCGTGCTTTGACCAGACTGGCGTCGCCTTCAAGGCTCGCATCCTCGGTGCGAAGCCCTGCGATCGTGCTCATGGTGTCGGTCACCACGTCGTTGGCTAGGTCGAAGTAACGGCTCACAGCGAGCGCTTCGGCAAAGCGCAGGTCGTCTGCAAGCAGCTCGGCTTGCTCCCGATCGCTCGCGCTCACCGGGAGGGCCAGGAACAGGAGGCCCGCGAGAGTGGCCGGGAGCAGGGAGGATCCGTTCATGGGGAAGAAAAAATGGGTGGGGCGACGAAGGCTGTTGAAAGTGCGGATGTCGGGAGGCCTTGGGGCCTACCGAACGTCAAGGTGTCAGCGCATGAAGCCGGTCTTGGGTTCGACCTCTTCAGGAGCAAGGATCGAGGCGGTGAGCAAGATGAGCATCTTGCGCTTGCTGGTGTACTGGCCTTGTCGCTTGAAGATCGAGCCGAGCAGGGGGACGTCCGCGAGGAAGGGGGTCTCGGATTCGAGGTCTTGCTCGATGGATGTCTTGAGCCCGCCGAGCAGCAGCGTGGCGCCGTCCGGAATGGTGGCCGTGGTGCGCAGGCGCTGAATCTTCAACTCAGGGAGTTGAATCGTGACATTGTTGGCGTTTGGAGTGCCGAGGCTGACCTGAGCTTCAGGAAGCGGGTTGCCGGCTGCATCAGGAATGAGTTCGGCAAGCGTCGGGCGCAACTCCAGAGTGATGAAGCGCCGGTCGGCAGAGGCGATGGCGCGTACGTCCAGCACAATGCCGTCGCGGACCACGCCGAGCTCTGGTTGAGCAATGACCGCTGCCTGCGCAATCTCAGGCTCGAAGTCCCGCACGTAAGTGCGGTTTGTGAGCACTTGGATGTTGCCGCGACTTCCGCTGCGGATGGTCAGGCTTGGCGCATTGACGAAGTTCGAGTTCTGGTACTTCGTCACAGCCCGAATCACGGCCTGCACGTTGGCGTTGTCGAGGAACAATGCCTGGAGCGAAAGGCCGCCACTTCCTGTGAGGACGTCCGGCTGGCCGAGCACGGTGTCGAAGAGGTTCTGCGTGCGTCCCATGAGGTCGCCGTTGACCCCGGGGTAGAACACGCCAGGTTGGATGCCTGTGCCGATGCCGGCTGGATTGGACGGCGTTCCGACGCCACCAGCATTAGGCTGACCGAAGTCGTCGAGGCCTGCGCCAAGGGCCGGGGGCAGACCGCGCAGGTCGACGCCGATGTCCTCAAGGAAGCTGTCTTCCACTTCAATGAAGCGCGTCTCGATGTGCACCAGCGTCAGCGTGTTCCTGCGCAAGTTCTTCAGCAGGCTTGCGATCTGCTCGTGGATCTCAGGGGTCGTCTTCACAACGAGCGTGCCTGGCATCTGGTTGATGCTGTTGTTGGCGTCGTCGGTCCACGCATCCGGGGCAATATTTTCCTGGATGAGTGAGACCAGGGTGTCTTCGCTGATGAAGGGTTGGGGGTCATCCTCCTCCGGACCATCGGTGAAGCTCTCTTCTTCTGTGCCAGAGGGCAGCAGGTTGAAGTCCTTGGTCGGATGATCCACAGGAGTGAAGGTGAGATCCCGAATGTCGTACATCTCAAGCAGGTAGTCGCCACGTGATTCTTCGGTGGTGATCACGCGGACCACACCATCCTGAACGGCGTAGGTCATCTGCGGGATGCTGAGATCCTCAAGGAGGACCTTGAGGATGCGAGACATGGGGAGGTTGTTGCGATCCACCAGGTCGTAGGAGTTGCTGTCGGCCTCGTCTCGGACATCCTGCGACATCAAGAAGTTGATGCTCGAAACGCGCTGGAGATGTTCAAGAACCTCGCTGAGGTCGGCGGACTGGAAGTCGATCGGAATGCGAATCTCTTCGAGTCGAGCGAGAATGGCTTTGTCGGCGGGGGTGCGAGTGCTTCCCGTGTCAGCGAAGGTACGAGGTCCGCGTTCTTCGACTTCGAGCCACTCTTTGATGCTCGGGAACGTCAGGAGATCGTTAGGCACCAATGAGTCGTGCTCAAGCTCGTCAAAGGTGTCGACCCAGGAGTCGCGGTATTCTTTGCGAATCGTCTGAGCGTCGCGCTCGTAAGTCGCACGAGTTGCAATGCGACGCAAGTTCAACGCCTCGGTGTTTCGCGGCGAAATCCGCAGCACTTCATCGAGCTCTTCGATGGCGCTTGCAAACTCGTCGCGAAGGAAGGCTGTGTTGGCAGAACGAAGCAGGGCCTCGAGCTTTAACTGAACGCGATTGCGTTCGGCGTACTCGTATTCTTCCTGTCGACGCCGGGCTTCTTCGACAACGGCAGCTTCGCGGGCTTCTTTTGCGCGGTTCACTTCGTTGCGAGCGTTGTCCACCAGATGCTGCACATCGTTTTCGGTGATGCCGTCGTCAGAAATGCCTGGGTTGAAGCGCACGATGGCAAGGGCATCTTCGAACTGCTGCTGCGCGGTCTCGGGGTCGTTGGCGGTGAGGGCCTTGCGGCCTTGCTCGAGGTGGTTGCGTACCAAGAGGCGCTTTTGGCCACGGCGTACATCTTCAAGATCTCGAGCATTCTGCGCGACGGCGGTGAGCTCTGCACGGTCGTCACCCATGAGCGTGCCTGTCTGAGCCCAGAGGTTCCGGGCGACGGGGTTGCCGGGGTCGAGCTCGTAAGCGTGAGCGAACTGCTCGTGAGCAGCACTCACGTCTCCTTGTTCAAGCAGCAGCAAGCCCTCGTCGATGAAACTGTCGACCAGCAGCGCAAGTCGTTGCTCGACCAACTGTGTGTGCACGCGCGCATCCTGGACAAGTTGCTTGATGTCTTCGTCGGCTTCTTGTGCCGGCTCTGTCATCGATTCGGCACTTGGCGTGATCGTGGACGGGTTGGTTGCGCGGATGCGCTGCACCTGTTCGCCGTATTCGCGGACCCATTCCTCGCGCGGTGCCTTGGCGGCGGTCGCGTCGAGATCGTTCTGGGCGTTGTCTTCGCCGGGGACGAAAGAACTGTCCTGCACCTTGTCCTCGAAAGGATCGGGCAAAGGCTCGTCCGATGCGGGCTGGGGTGCCATGACGCCGCAGCTTGAGATCAGGAACAAGAAGCCAAAGCCCGCGAACGAGAAAGCGGGACGGAGGGAGCGCACGTTGGGCTGCATGGGCGGCCGATTCCGGGAGCGGGGTTTCACTGCAGAACCAACTGCAGTTGTCGAGGAGCGCCTGAAGGGGCGGTGAGGGTAGCAACCAAGCGTGTTTGTGGCATGAGCACTTGCGTGTCAGAAGTACGTGGGGTGTGGGTCTCGGGGTCAAGCACAAGGCTCGCATCGCTGGTGAAGACGAGTCGTGTGCGTGTTGTGAGGCGCTCTTCCTCTATCACTTCCAAACTGGTCAGTATCAAGCCAGTAGACAATCCACCAGCGTCGACCGGGTCACCGGGCGACAGCAAAACATCATGAACAGCAATCGGCATGGAGCCCGGCCCTACCTTCATTCGGATGACAACTGCCTCACTGTCACCCGACACCAGTTCCAACCTGAAGTGCTCAGGAACGTGGACGGTAACCAATTCGCCGCTTTCTGACCGCACCAGAGTCGGTTCAGATCCGAGGGGATTTTGGAGCAGCACGGTCCAGACCTGATAACTCAGTTCTCCACCGGCCAGAGTCATGTCGGGATCTCGAAAGCGAGTGACCTCCGGACCCAGGGTGGCGAGCAACTCCATCTCGACACCTTCCGTGGATCGGTAGACCCTGTGCCCAACTTGCTGATTTAGGTCTTTCATAGCCCCGTTGAGGGCTGTTTCGAGCGTTTCTGAGGCCACAGACCAGCGGATCGAAACCGCTCCAGCCTCGTAGGCTGCCGTGACCTGGAGGGGGGCGCTCAAGCCGCTCGCCTGGGTTCCGCCAGGAACGCCTTCGGGCCCACGGAGGGCCTTGAAACGGGCTCGCTCGGCCTCGTCGTAGAGGATTCGCTCGTCCAACACGGCCAGAGCTCGTTGCGGTGACTGGCGTAAGGCCGCTTCGAAGCTGTCCGGAGATTGGCCGCGCAGCCAGGAGGCCGAGGAAAGGCCTTCCGCATTCACTTGGCTCTCGACATCCAGATCCAGGCGCGCTCGCACGTGTCCCCCTAGCTCTCTCGCTGCCCTTAAGTCATTGCTGTGTAAGCGATTATGGTCGATCAGGGCGACAGCGAAAACGATAATGGAAAGGCCGGAACCTGTCAACATGAGAAATCGGCCCATGCGCCCCTCTCGCCCGGGCATGCTCATAGCCCTTGCTCCGAGGAGGCGTTTGCGGCCGATTCGAGCTGGTGCGCTTCAAGGCGCACCCAGAGGCGCACCGGAGGGCTGGAGAGGCTTTCAGGGGTGGTCGACCAGAGAGTCTCGTCAATCCTTCGAAGGGAGGCTCCGGTCACGCTCAGGATGGGTTCGCCGCGGCCTGGGGCCAGTTGCTCGAGGAAGTCGAGGATGCCCTCCATTTCACTGACGACCACCAGTTCGAAGGTCTCCTGGGTCAGATCAGGAATCTTCAGATGGGCCTGCTTTCGGCGATCAAGGCTCTCGACTTCCTCGAGGCCTCCCAGATGGACCAGTGAGAAAAGACTGGAGAGCGTGGCCTCGGTCCGAGGGTCGTCGGCGGCCCAGGACACCAGCTGGTTCCGAAGTGGGGTGCCTGGCTGAAGCGTGGCGAGGTCCATGCGATCGAGCACGGCTTCCAGATTCTCAGCAATCGGGGCATAGCGCCGGTCGGTCAGCATCGACAGTCGCTGATTGCCCAGTTCTTCGAGACGGATCCACTCGGCGGCGAGAGCCTCGGTTTCGGAATAGGAGACCGGCGGAATGTTGATCCATGCCTCGCGCGTGGTCTCTATCCGTCTCAAGAGATCGGTGGATTCTGTTCGGGCGCGCTCGTTGGCAGTCAGCCCAACCGTGACGAAGGTCGCCACCGCGCAGAAAAACAAGGTGATCAACCCCGCCGTCAGCCACTTCATGGGAGTGTGATCTCCATCACCCATCGAGAGAGCTTGGGCGAAGGTGCTTGCTCGGGGCCGCTCACGGTCACGTCGGTGAACACGCCACGGAACGCCTCCGAGAGGAGGTCGCCCAGGGTCTCGTCTCGGGCAGGATCGGTGTCGATCGTGAGGGTGAGTCGCGCCGGGTGCGTGGCATCGCCGACGGCAAGATAGGCGCTGTTGACGTGCATGGTGTCGCTGCCACGTGTTGCCACAACCTCTGCGAGTCGGGCCAGTGCAGCGCGCATTCCCAGGACAGCCGGTCGTCGCTCAGCAAGAGTTAAGAGGTCGTCCGCGCGAGCCTGCAAGGCTCCGAGTTCGGCACGGGTTTGCTGACTGCGGCGATACAGGCTCTGCATCTCGCCCGGGAGGTCGTGAGCCAGTGCAGCGTTCAAGGCCTCGGCGCGCTGGGTCGCGAGCAGGGTCAGTCCAAAGAGACCCAGGGATGCGACGCCGAGACTGATGCCTGCCATGGGCAGCATGCGCGCTGCGGTGCGCCGGGGATTGCCTTGCACCAGCGGGCACGGGAGCCGGGCAAGTCCTAGTCCTGTGAGGGCGAGGCCGATCGCTTTGCCCATCGCCAGCGTCTGGGGTTCGGTGGCGCCGCCTCGGTTGAGGTGCTTGGCCGTGGCAATGTGAGGCAGTTCACCGAATCGTGTGATGGGAAGGGCCATGGCTCTTCCGAGTTCGGTGGTGAGCGCTGCACTCAGAGCGCCTTCTTCCGTGAGCACCAGGTCTGCGGGGCGAAACGGTGTGTCGTCCGGTAATTGGTAGGCGACGGCCGCTCCGATTTCGCTTGCCAGCCTTTCCGCAAGGCGTGCGGAAGAAGACTCGGCTCTGAGTCCAAACGGGAGATGTCGAGTCCAGACGCCATCTTCGCGCAACAGCACCAGTTCGCTGGCAGTCTCTCCGACGCCAAGCAGGATTCGGTCGCGCCCCAGAGGATGTTCGTGCTCCACAAAGGAGGCGAGCGCGAATCCCGGAGGATGGATCTCATCGAAGGGGAAGTGCTGGGCGCGGAGGCTCTCCTGGAAGTCGTCGATCTTCAAACGGTCGAAGGCGACGGCGTGGACCTGTTGCTCGGAGACACCTTTGCGGGCATGAAAGCGCACCAGGGCTTCCTCGGCCGGGACTCCTAGTTGCGAAAGGACCTCATAGCGGACCATTTCGGAGAGCCGCGCGCGCTCCATGTTGGGGACGAGATAGGTGCTGCTGAAGTGCTGGTGGTCCGGTGCGGAGACGACCACCGAGGTCAATCCGTCCGGGCGGACGGTCGAAGAAAACATGCGCAGGGCTTCGAGCGTCCCACTCAGAAGGTCTGCCTGGCGGTGATAAGGAACTCGCCAGCTTCCGACCAACCGGACGCGCCGCCCGCGGCGCACCAATTTGACGGCCTTGAGGGTGCCGTCGGTTGCATCGACTCCGAGTGCGCTCTGCCCCAGGAAGCTCATGATGAGCTGGCGACTTTCATCAGGCGTTGGATGTCTTCCCAGGCAGGGCGTTTGGCCTCGGGGCTTCTCAGCAAGTAAGCCGGATGATAGGTGGGCACCACGGGGATCTGGCGCCACGCGAAGGGCTGGCCTCGCATGCGGCTCATGGGTAAGTCGTTGTCGAGCAACAGGTGGGCGGCCGTGTTGCCGAGTACGCAGATGGCCTTGGGTGCAAGAATCTCCAGCTGGCGCTCGAGGAACGGTCGGCATGCCTCCGACTCTTCGGAGGTCGGGGCTCGGTTCTCGGGTGGGCGGCACTTCACGACGTTTGCGATGTAGACGTCGGCGCGTTGCTTTTTCATGCCCTTCGTGATGATGTCGTCCAGCAGCGCGCCTGCCCGTCCGACAAAGGGTCGGCCGGTGCGATCTTCGTCAGCGCCAGGGCCTTCGCCTACGAAGACGATGTCTGGATGCGGGTTGCCTTCGCCCGGGACGGCCTGGGTGCGCGTCTTGCAGAGAGAGCAGCGCGTGCATTCACGCACCTCCGCGGCCAAGGCAGTCAAGGCAGCCTCCGCGTCCCCCGGCTCGGGGGCGGGCGCCTCGGCGGGTCCTTTTGAATGGCCGCGAGGGATGCGGCGCACTCCCGCTGCAGCAAGTGACGAGAGGTATCGGCGCGCAGGCTGGTTCATCGTTTCGCATCCTAACCCGCGCGCCCCCGGTTCCGGATTTCAGCGGCAAAGACGAGCCGCGAGAGCGAGTGCTGCCGTCTCGACCCGAAGCACTCCGGAGCCCAGGTTGATCCGTTGAGCTTGGTGACTTGCCAGGAGATCCCGTTCGTCGGTGCTCAGGCCGCCTTCGGGTCCAATCACCGCAAGCAGAGGTTTGTCCGGGGTTCGCGGCGGGAGGCTCGGGGGCGAGGCCTGCTCTGTTCGTGAGATGCTGAGGCTGTCGGCTTCTTCTGGGGGAACTCGATCGGGGTCTTCGGGGGCCTCTGCCGCCCAAAGATCGGCAGCCGATCGCGCGCTCTCTTCGAGGACGGCGGCGAGGGGGCGCTCGGGAACCACCGTGAGGGCATGCAAACGCCGGCACTGGAGCAAGGCTTCATGAGCCTTGCGCTGGAGGCGCTCGATTCGTGTGGCTTTGACACTTCGCGCGGTGTGGAGCGTGTGGATCAGGAGCAAGCGGTTGACACCTAGCTCAGCTGCTTTTTCAACGAGCCAGTCCAGGCGCGAGGGGCGAGGCGGAGCGACCGCCAGCCAGAACGGATCTCGTACGGGTGGTTGGCGTGTGGGTTGCTCTTCGAGATCGGGGCGTGCCGAGCCTGTCCATGACGCCCTGACAAGCCCCCCGGATCCGTCGATCAGTTCCAGGGGGGCACCCGGTTGGAGCCGGAGCACCCGCCCAAGATGGTGAATCGTGGACGCATCCATTTCCGGCTGGTCCAGCGAAGACACGAGGCAGCGGGGAGTGCGCGACACGAGCGGAGTCCAGAGGGGCGGGGCCGGTTCTTTATGTGATAACGTCCCGACATCCGCCACCCCAGATCCTCTTTGGTGCGCCCAGCACAAGCTTGGATCTGCACTTAGGCTCTCCCGACCACCACCCGAGTCCTTAGGAGGCAGCATGCGTTTGACCCTTGGCAGTCCCTCGGCACTGAAGCAGAAGGCACCTCTCGTCGTTTTGATGGTTTCCGATGGGAAGGCGTCCTTCCCGGCCGGCGACCTGCATCAACAGGCGAGCAAGCTCTTGAAGTCCAAAACCTTCAAGGGAAAGGCAGCTGAAACGTTGGTGTTGCACGCCACGTCTGCCGCTGGGCCGAGGGCCTTGCTGTTGATCGGTATGGGGAAAGCCAAGGAGATCACCTCGGATCTGGTGCGACGGGCCGGGCTCATTGCGGGAGCCGAAGGAGCGAAGCTGGGTGCCAAGAAAGTTGTTCTCGGGGCGGTGGGCGCCTGGTCGCTTGATGCGGCCAGCTTGAGCGCTCTCGGAGAAGGGCTCGTTCTCAGCAGCTATCGCTACACGGTGAAGAAGCCCGACACGAAGGCTCCTTCAGAGGCTGTGATCATTTCGGGCATGAAGGGCGCGGCCGCCGTGCTCAAAACGGCCAAGGCGGTGAGTGAAGGCACAAACCTTGCTCGAGAGCTAGGTGACCTGCCCGGCAACATCGCCGATCCCGATCATCTGCGGAGCACAGCTCGGAAGGTTTGCACCGCCGGCAAACTGCGTTTCAAGAGCTACGACAACGCGGCACTGAAGCGCATGAAGATGGGGGGCATTCTGGCGGTGAACCAGGGCTCCGATAAGCCGGCCTATCTCATTGAGATGGAGTACGCGCCAGCGCGCTACAAACACACGATTTGCATCGTCGGCAAAGGTCTGACTTTTGATGCGGGCGGCATCTCGCTCAAGCCGGCCTCGGGCATGGAAGAAATGAAGTACGACATGTGCGGAGGGGCGGCGACGATTGGTCTCATGAAGGCCATCGCAGCGACGAAGCCAAAGGGTGTGCGTGTGATCGGTATTGTCGGGACGACCGAGAACCTCCAGAACGGCTCGGCCTACAAGCCGGGCGACGTGGTGACCACCGGCTCGGGCAAGACCATCGAAGTAATCAACACCGACGCAGAAGGTCGCGTGGTGTTGGCCGATGCGATTCACCTGGCCACCAAGTTCAAGCCAGAGGCCATCATTGACATGGCGACGCTCACCGGCGCCATCGTGGTGGCGCTTGGTCACGAAGCGGCCGGCTTGTTCAGCAAGGATGATAAGCTGGTTGAACGCCTCCAGAAGGCGTCGAAGAACACCGACGAAAAACTGTGGCACATGCCCAGCTATCCTGCCTACGACGAGAAGGTGAAGAGTAAGTGGGCTGATATCCGGAACTCGGCCGGTCGCGAAGCCGGGTCATGCACGGCGGCGGCTTTCCTCTACAACTTCTCGGGTGGAATCCCTCACGCACACCTGGATGTAGCAGGTGCTGCATGGGAGATGGCCTCTCGAAACAACTTCCCCGGAGGGGCCAGTGGTTTCGGTGTCCGTTTGCTTCACAACGCGCTTTGTAACTGGTGAGCTTCAACTCGACGTCGCGACATGACGCGGCGTGGTGAGTGAATGGGCCATGGGCTGGTCTGCCACTGACGGTATGATCCGGCATCAATCGACGATCCCCGAGGTTCTCTCCCGTGCTTCAACTGCTGACCGAGATGTCCCCCGAGCGTTTGACCGAACTCTATGAGTCGTTGGATGCCCGCGCTCAGCGGGCGCTCGATGACCCGATCAGCAAGGCGCTCAACTCGCGCCCGCAGACGGTTGCCAAGCGGCCGCTGGGAATGCGTATGAAGGCGTTGAGGGCGCATCTCATGCGGACGCGCGATGACGACCTTGCCGGTGAGCTCATTCGTGCGTACTTGCTGGGTGCGCGTAAGGAACTGGTGACAGATTTTCTGGGCGGAGTCGGCATCGAGCATGAGGATGGCACTGTGGAAGGCGACGATGCGCCAGACGAGGCGAAGGTCGCTTCGACAGTGGAAACTCTTCTGAGCAAACACGCAGCGGCTGATGTGCAGCTCTATCTTGAGGTGGCCGCCATGCAGTGGCCAGAGAGCAAGTCGGTGGTGGCGGCCCGGGACGCCGGTCGGTCGACCGCGAGTTGAGCCTTACGTCACTCGGGCGCGTTGTCCTGAAAGAACGCAGCCTCTATTTCTGGTGAGAGCGCGTTGCCCGCCATGCGGGAGCGTTGCGTGAGTTCCCAGTAGTAGCGGTAGCTGGCCCGGTCGTAGAGGCGCCCGTCGATGGAGATGGGGCCCCACTGTGCATCGCGGGCTTGAAGTAGAACCAGACCCGCCTGTTCGACCTCGTGACTGTCCGGGGCAAAGGCATCCAGAATGGGGTCGATCTGGGAGGGATGGATCGACCACATGCGCAGGTAGCCGAACTCCTGCCGTGCGCGCAGGGCATCGGCTCGAGTTTGTTCAGGATTCTTGACGTCCAAGGTGACGTTGTGCACGGGGATGAGTCCATTCCCCAGGGCTGCGGCGACCTGACGAATCTTGGCGCGTTGAAGAAGCTTGTGTTCGAACTGTGCCGGGGACTCCATGGCCGCGCTGTTGATGGCGCCATGATGGCCGCTGACGAAGTCCATGATTCCGAACTCAAGAGTTCGCAGCCAGGGCAGAGCTGCGATGGCCCAGACTTCTTGAATGGCTGCATGCGTCTCGACCAGTACATGCACGGGGATCTCCCGGCGAATCTCCTCGCGAGCACATGCCGATTGCACGGCATGGATGACTTCCGCGAGGGGACGCGGGCCCTCGACTTTGGGGATCGTAAGGTGGGTGATGATGTTCCCGGCACCTCGGACGATCTGATCGATGTCGTTCTTGCAGTGGGGGCTCTCGGGGTCGTGAATGCGCACCCCCGCACCCCGATGGGCGTTCTCCTCACTGCGAAGCAGTTCGACCACCAACTCTGCATGGGCACGCTCTTCACCAGCCGGGGCGCCATCTTCCAGGTCCAAGGTGACATCGAAGCGCCGAGCGCTTTCGCTCTGCAGGCGCAGAGCCTTCCGCATGCGAGCTTCCGTGCCAGCATAGTGGTCGCACGCTGGCAGCACGGGGAACGGATTCCGACCAGGGTGGAGAGCCCGTGAGGGGTGTTGGGGGCCTGCTGCTGGTTTTGTCGGTTCAGGCATCAGGGGGTGTTGCACAGGAAATCGGCTGTGCCGAGTCGATGCTCGGGCAGTCGCTCACGAGCCCTTTGTAGCGCCTCGGGCCTCGCAGTGTGAACTCTGATCGAGAACGGGCTCCTGGAACCCGCCTAGAGACGATCTGGCTGCTACCGCAGCGAGGACCCCGTTGCTATGGTCCCTCCTTCACTGCGTTCGCAGGGCGGCATGGCCAAGTGGTAAGGCAACGGATTGCAAATCCGTCATCCCCGGTTCGAATCCGGGTGCCGCCTCCAGCACCTCGCTCACCTTCTATCCGTAGAGCGTGCGCACTTTCTTGGTGATGTATGTGCGGAACGCGTCGATACCCAGCGGTTTGCCCGTGACACGCTTCACCGTTTGAGCTGCTGTGTAAAGTTGATCGTGGCGGTGGATCTTGTCTTGTAGCCATGCGCGGAGCGGCGCCATGTTGCCCGCTGCAATCTTGCCATCGAGCCCTCGGATGCCCTTACGTGCAGCCTCCATGAACTGGGCTGCGTAGAGGTTTCCGATGCTGTAGGTGGGGAAGTAGCCGAAGAGGCCCATGCTCCAGTGGATGTCCTGCAGAACACCTTCGGAGTCGTGGCGCGGTGTGATGCCCAGTGAGTCGTGCATCGCAGCATTCCAACGATCAGGAAGCTCTTTGACTTCCAGTTGGCCCTCGATGAGATCGCGTTCGATTTCATAGCGAAGAATGATGTGCAGGTTGTAGGTGAGCTCGTCGGCTTCGACGCGGATCATGGACGGCTTCATCACATTGGCGGCTGCCCAGACCGCGTCGAGAGGGACACCTTTTAACTGGGGGTGAGCACGTCGAAGTTTGGGGAGCCAGTGCTTCCAGAACGGCCGGCTCCGCGCAACGTTGTTTTCCCAGAGACGAGACTGGCTTTCATGAATGGCCATGGAAATGGCCCCACCAAGCGGTGTCCGCAGTCGGCGTGCGTCCAGCCCTTGTTCGTACAGTCCGTGTCCCGCTTCGTGGATGACTCCGAATAGCCCACCTCGCGTGTCCTTCTGGTCGTAGCGTGCTGTCATGCGGACGTCGTTCGGTCCAGTGCCGCCACAGAAGGGGTGCGTCGAGCGGTCCATGCGGGAACGATCGGGGTCGATGCCCATGGAGAGGGCCACGGCGCGGGCAAAAGATTCCTGTGCAGAAACATCGAATCGCCCGACGAAGGGACGCAGGTCGACTTTCTTGCGCGACGCCACCACGCTTTCTAGCAACGGAACCGTGACCGCCTTCAACTCGCCCAGCAGTGGATCGATCTGTTTCACGGTCGCACCCGGTTCGAAATCATCGAGCAGCGCGTCGTAAAGCCGGCCGCGGCCGGCGGTGAGCCGGGCGACCTCGCGCTTCAGGTCCACCATGCGACTCAAGTCGGAGGCGAAGCGCTTGAAGTCCTTGGCCTCGCGAGCGGCTTGCCAGGACTCCAGTCCCTGGCTCTCAGCATGCGCCATGTCTTTGGCGAGAGAGCTCGGAACGGCCGAGGCCTTGTCGACTTCGCGTTTGACCAACTCGACAGTACGTCGACGCGCACGTGGCAGATCTTTCTTGCGCGACAGCGAGCGGACGAGCTTGCGGAGTTGGGGGTCCGTGATCTTCTGGTGTGCGAGCCCTGTCAGTGTGGCCAAGGTGTGTGCTCGTGCGGTGGCCCCACCCTGGGGCATCATCACCTGCTGATCCCACCCGAGGATGTTCAGGCCGTGCCGCAGGTCCTGAATCTCCGCGTAGCGGTGTTCGAGCTCGTTCATGTTTGTCATCGGGGCTGGGTGTCGACAAGGAGGGGTGTGATCTGGCGAGAACTGAAGGGACTCGATTTTCGCCGAGCCATCATGACAATCAAGGCACCGCCCCAAGTCTGCCTTCGGGCCGCCCTCGTTCTTCGGAGCTTTCTTCCATCATGTCATCCGAGCCTACTCTCCTGTCGGCTGCGCACTTCAGCTACGTGGCCGAGCGAACCGCTGGAGATGACGACTTTCTTCGGGATCTGAAAGCAGCGGCCGTCGAGGCGGGTCTTCCCGCGATCTGGATTTCACCAGCCCAGGCCAGCTTGATGAATGTCCTGCTACGCCTGGCGAAGGCTGCGCAGGTGATCGATGTGGGGACCCTGGCCGGCTACTCGGCGATTTCCATGGCGCGCGCTCTTCCCGAAGGGGGGCATCTGGTGACCATCGAGCTCAATCCGAAGCACGCGGACTTTGCCGAGGAATGGATTGCACGATCAGATGTTGCCGATCGGATCACGGTCGCCCGTGGGCCCGCAAACGAAGTGCTGCCGCAACTTGCCGACGAGAGCTTTGATGCCATGTTCCTCGATGCTGACAAGGGGGGCTATGAAAGTTACCGGGAGCATGGATTGCGCTTGCTTCGCAAGGGAGCCCTTTTCATGGCAGACAACGCTTTCGCGTTCGGTGAACTGTTCGCCGATCAACCGAAAGATCGCGAGGTTGTGGCGATTCGGGAGTTCAATGACCACATGGCCCGCTCGCCAGGTATGACAGGTGTGATCGTGCCTGCAGGCGATGGGATGTGGGTCGCCGTGAAAGACTGACGAGGTCCACAGTTTCGAGCCGTCTCAGGGCATCACGTGGGTCGTCGCAATGGGCGTGGCGCCGGTCAAGTAACCCGGGCCCGAAATCACCTGGGTGTGCACCGTGATGCCGGCCGCGCTTGCGGGGATGTTTACCGAGAAGGATCCGAGCCCGGTGTCGCCTGTTGTGCCCACGACCCCAACGACAAAGGGAGTCAGCACGGTCCAACCCTGAATCGAAGTCGTCGTTTGATCCAGAGAGGCGAGCATGATCCAGAAGTCGCCAGGTGTGCAGCCAAGATTCCACTCCAGGGTGTCACCTACGGCAATGTTCGCCGCGACGTTCAGTCGCGGTGGCTCGACGGCGGAATACCGAAAAGTCAGGGCATTGCTCGTTGACGAAGCTTTCATCACGACGAAAGGCAGATCGCCGAGTTGGGCGGCGAGCGGGATCGTGTACGTGAGCGTCGAGTCATCGAGGACTGTCACGGCAACGGGAACGCTTCCAAGCAGTGCTCCCGTGGCTCCGAGCAGGCCAGAACCGGAGACAGAGACAACTTCGCCACCCAGGGCGTCGGCGGCATCGGGCTCAAGGGTGTCGATGACGGGAGGGTTTCCCGAATCCAGGGCGGCGACTGCAGCGGCGAGATCGACACGGCCGGCCGTGACCCAGTTGCCGAGGACGGGGACAGCCGTTCCTTCCAGAACTGCGCGGACGGACTGAGCGGCCGCCGGAGAACGGAGTCCGCTTGCTTGCGCATAGAGAAGTCCTGCCATGCCAGCCACGAGAGGGCAGGCTGTCGAGGTTCCGCTCATGTAGCCGTAGTCACCGTTCAGCAGGGTCGAGTACATGCTCTGTCCTGGCGCGGCCAGAGAGACCCACGGGCCGAAATTGGAAAAGAGCGCCCGGCTGTCGTTGGGTGCTGATGCGGCCACACCGATGACGGAGGGATAGGCAGCGGGATAGAACGGGACGTCCTGGGCATCATTGCCCGCGGCAGCGACCAGCACGCAGCCCGCTTCGGCTGCCGCCTGCAAGGCGTCCTTCAGAGAAGGGAGGTCCTGGTAGAGCCCAAAAGACATCGAGAGCACGTGGGCTCCCCGGGTGATCGAGTCGTAGATTCCCGCGAGAATCATGCTGGAAGGCAGCGTCGTGCCTTCGCCGCATCGGTAGGCGGCGTAGCGACACGCATAGCCTGCTCCTGCAATCCCGACGCCGTTGTTGGTGGCGGCTGCGGCAAGTCCCGCAGCATGCGTGCCATGGCCGTGAGTGTCCGTGGCGTCGTCATCACCTGCGTAGAGGTCAAGCTCCCACGCAACATGAGCGCTCAGGTCTGGATGCGCACTGTCGACGCCCGAGTCGAGAATGGCGATGACGATCTCCGGGTTTCCCTGGGCGTGTTCCCAGGCCTCCTGGGCGCGGACCCGGTCGAGTGCCCATTGGAGATTTGCTTTCGGATCGCTCGGCCCTGATGGCGAGAGAGGGGGAGGGGAGAGAGGGGGAAGGGAGACGGTCGGCATGAAGGCCACCGTGGGAATGGCCACATCCGGATCCGCATAGCGGATGCCGTCGTGTTGTCTGAGCCGAGCGAGTTGCAGTTGCAGGGAGTCTTCTTCCGACAACTCCAGCACGGCCATTTCGGAGCCCAGCGTTGCAAGTGCCCTGGCTCCCAGTTGTTCATGGAGTGCGGTCCGCTGATGGAGGGTGAGGCCGGGTTCGTAGCGGACGACCGCTCGATTGGCCACCGCACGGAGTCCGCGCCACGGAACAAGCCTGAGCGTGGTGGCGGACTGACTTGTGTCGTTCGACTGGGCGAAGAGTGCTGGCCCGCTGATTCCAGCAAGCAGCCATGCCAGTGCCACTGGTCTTATCGCTCGTGTCATCTTTGAAAGACTCATCAAGGAGATGTTCGGCACGCAGGCAGTGTGGCCTTGAACACCTTTCGCTTTGCCCGCAGAGTCAATCTGACCTGCTGGCCAGGAAATGCCTCAGTTCCTATAGTTCTGGGGCTGGCAGAGATTCTCGCGATTTTCTGCAATCGCTCTCGAAAGACTCACACTTCGCAGCCACTCTTTGCTCATCGAAGTCCACCCGAATCCCTGGAGTTGAAGAGAAACAGAATGAATGCGTGCCACCTGGTGTTTGTTGTTGCTGTGTGCCTCCTGCCGTTCTCCGGAGCCTCGGCTCGAGATGACGACACCAACAAGGTGGATGTCGCCATCCTCGATGTGCTGCTTCAACGCGGGATCATCGATGCTGAGACGTATGAGGAATTGATGGGGCTTGCGCAGGCTGAGGCCGACAAGGTGCGAGAACTGGACCTGCTTGAAAGCCGCCTTCGCCGGATGCAGTCCTCGGGTATCACGGCCAGTGGTGGCAAGCCCGGCAAGTTCAAGGTCGAGTCAGACGACGGCAAGTGGTCGTTGGGGTTCAAAGGACGTCTGCAACTCCAGTACGACGGAACGCGGGCAGACGGGTCCGGCAAGGACGAGAACAATTTCATGGTGCGACGCGCACGACTTGCCGTCTTTGGCAAAGCCGGTGGCGAGAACACCACCTACAAAGTTGAGATTGCGGCGCCGACTCAAAACAAGGTCAACAAGGACAGCAAGAAAGACGCTTCGGTAACCGACGCCTGGGTGAACTGGAATCTGGGTGATCGTACGAACATCAAGGCGGGACAATTCAAGGTCCCGTACAGTCGTGCGATCACCTGGGTGAGCTCAAAGATGAACACTGTCGAGGCGTCGCTTGCGACCCGGCACTTTGCTCTCGGTCGCCAGCCCGGCCTCATGTATTACGGCTCGACGCAGGATAAGTACATCGAGTACGGGATCGGTGCCTTCAATGGCGAAGGACCTGGTATGGCAAATAACAGTGGTCGTAAAGATTCCTCGGCGACCGGTTTGCTCTGGGCAACGCGCGTTACCTGGAACCCGCTGGGACCTGTGAACTATGACTCGTCCGCTTTTCAGACCGTGAATACCGGCGAGACGAAGCTCGCTCTCGGTGCTGGCTACTACCTGAATCAGGATCAGCCGGCCAAGGGGCCTGCGACGGCGGTGAACCCGAATCCGGTGCTTGGCGATGCGAGTTCAGACAACACGGGCATCAACTTCAATGCTCAGTTGCTGTCTGGCCCTGTCTCCGTCGTGACGGAATACTTCACCATCGAGAAGAAAACGAGTGGAGTGAATGACAAGACCGACCGAGGCTACAACGCTCAGGTCGGCGTGCAGGTGGTTCCGGATAAGTGGGAAGTCGTTCTTCGTCAGTCAGCCATCAAGCGAGCCATGGATGACGACAAGACCGAACTGACGCTGGGCCTGGTGCGGTACGTGGACAAGCACCTGAGCCAGTTCACCTTTGATGTCTCGAAGGTCAGGAATCAGACGAAGCACGAGAACGAAATGCAGTTCAGGGGCCAGTATCAGGTCGTTTTCTAGGCCAGGGCTGCTGGCGGAGCTCTTCTCAGAAGCGTGGTATGCTCAGGGGATGCGCTTCCTCGGGTTCTCAGCGGCCCCGAACCAGGAATCCGAGGGCGTTCTCCTGACCCCTCGACCTCTCTGTTAACTCGCCTGTCCTTTCGATCCCGGTGTGGAGTCTTCTCCCCATGAGGCACGTCGCTCTCGCATTGCTCAGTCTCGTCGTCATCGCAATCCTTCTTCCTGCGGTCGCGGCACAGTCGACGCCCATCAAGGCTGAGTTGTTCCAGAATGGTTACAGCCGTCCCTTGCAACTGCTTCCGGCTCCCGGTGATTCCTCGCGACTCTTTGTTGTCGAACAAAACCAGGCTGACATTCATGTCATTGAGAATGGCGTGAAGGTTGCAACGCCGTTTCTCGATCTCACCGGGCTGGTCACAACGGGCGGTAACGAGCAAGGCCTTCTCGGTCTCGCTTTTCACCCGGACTACGCCACGAATCGTCAGTTCTATGTGAACTACACGGGCGGTGGCGGCACCAAGATTGTGCGCTACCTGCGCAATGCAGCGAATCCTAATCTTGCGAATGCAGGCAGCGCGCAGATGGTTCTCGAGTTCAGCCAGCCTCAGAGCAATCACAATGGCGGCGGGATTGTGTTTGGCCCGGATGGGTACCTCTGGATCGCGACTGGCGACGGCGGCAACTTCAATGACACGGGCTCGGGACACGTGGCCGGCGGTAACTCGCAGTCCGGCACCACGTTGCTGGGCAAGATGCTTCGCATCGATGTGGATGGCGATGACTTTCCCACCGATCCGAACCTGAACTACTCGATTCCGAATGACAATCCATTCGTTGCGAGTGCCACGGTGCTCCCCGAGATCATTCACTTCGGCCTTCGTAATCCATGGCGCTACAACTTCGATAGCTTGACTGGCGACCTGTACATCGGCGACGTGGGGCAGAACTCCCGCGAAGAGGTCGATTTCCTCGGGAGCGCCGATGTCGCAAGCGCGAGCTTCATCAACTGGGGTTGGCGTTGCATGGAAGGTGCGATTTGCACGGGGCTTTCCGGGTGCACGTGTGGTGCGTCTGATTTGACCGGACCCATTGCGGGTTATCCGCACAGCGTGGGGCGTTCGCTGACCGGTGGCTATGTCTACCGAGGCAAGGCCATTCCCGATCTCGCGGGCAACTACTTCTATGCCGACTACCAGACGAACAAGTTCTTCTCGCTGATTTACGACGGCACAGCACTCATCTCGACGCAGGAGCGCACCGCCGAGTTGGCACCTGGTGGCGGCGTGGCCTTGAACAGCCCGGCTTCTTACGGAGTCGATTCGGATGGCGAGCTGTACATTTGTGACCTTGCGAACGGTGAGATCTTCAAGATCGTTCCCGACGGGCCTTTCGAGGGTCTCGGTAATGGTTTCGCTGGCGTGAACGGCCTTCCCGTGCTGTATGGCACGGGCGGAGTCGGCGCAGGGGAACCCGGATCACTGCATGTTCGCAACGCAGTCTCGAGTAGCTTGGCTGTTGCGTTTGGATCGCTGACGAACAATCCAGTCGCGTTCTATGGCGGGGTGCTCGTGCCCGGCCTGCCCTTGGCGATTTCGTTGAGCATGTTCACCAACGCAAGTGGCGAGATTGATCTGCCCTGGGCCAGTCTTGGCACGAACCCTCCGGGGCTCGTCATTTATATCCAGTACGGCTTTGATGATCCCGGCGCTGCGTTTGGCGTTTCTCTCTCCAACGCAATCTCCGTCACATTCCCCTGATCACTCGGGGGCTTCCTCGGGTCGATCTTATGTCACGTCGGTTCAACCGTCGGGGGCCGTGATGTGGAGCGGTCTGGTGTGAGGCGGCTCTTTTCTGGCGCCTGGATCCTCGCTTCGGCGACGGTCTTTGTTCTTGCTGCGTGCACTGTGGAGAAGGTGCCCGATGGTCCTGTGCGCCCCGCACCGATTCTCCATCTGGTGTACTTTCATCTCGAGGATCCGGCGCTGGCTGAAGATCTCTTGATGGACTGTCAGCAGCAACTGTCGGTTATCCCGGGCGTGGTCTCTTACGCAGCTGGCATGCATCTGGAGACAGGGCGCGACTCGGTGGATGGCGATTATGATCTGGCGCTGTTGGTAGGCTTCGACGACACCGAGGCCTACCAGGGCTACCTCGTGCATGCGAATCACCTTGAACTGCTCGCAACCTGGCGGAGCCGCATCTCGAGCTACACGATTCACGATGTGCTGGATCAACCCATGCCATGACGGACGGGAAGGCTCGAGGGGGGCGCGAGTGGTTCGTTCCCGTCGCCGTGGTGTCGCTGCTTGCCTGCGCATTGCTGTGGACGGACGGGGGAGCGAGCACGGGCAAAGACACCGAAAGGCTGCTGCAGGAGAGGGGCCGGCTTGACGGTGCGCCTCAGGCCATTCTTCCGGCCGCAGCGGGAAGTGTCGATCTGGCTTGTGCGCTCGTTCCACCCGAAAGAATTGCGGCGCTGCCCGAAGCAGCTTTGCGTTATTCGGGTTTGCGCGATCCAGAGAGCCCCTATCTTGCTCGACCTCGTTTCGATCTTTACGAAGCCGAGCGCATCTTGAAGGCCGCCCCCGATCTGGTCTTGGCTCATCCCTGGCAGAACCCCGACACAACGGAGCGGTTGCGGGAAGCCGGGGTGGATGTGCTGGTGCTGCCTGACCCCAAGAACTGGCCAGGTGTCGCAGAGCAAATCCATCAACTGGGCGTGAGGCTCGGTGCCGAGGCGGCCGCGTCCGACTTGCTGGAACGCTGCGAAGTTCAACTTGCAGGCATCCGAAAAGAGGCTTCCGCAAGGAAGCCCCTGACCGTCTTGGCCTACAATCACGGGGGCACCGGTGGGCTGGTGGCGGGGGCTGGGACGACCCATGATGAAGTTTTTCGACTGGCCGGCTTACGCAACCTTGCGCCCCGACCTGGGCATGCCGCCATGTCCTTTGAAGAGCTGCTCATGCTGGATCCTGATGTCTTGGTGATCTCTCAATCAGGTCTCCAATCTGCAAGGGGGGGGACGTTGTCGGTGCTGAGATCTGAGCCCGCCCTTGCGGGGCTGGGTGCGGTTGTCGACGATCAGATCGTTGTGCTTGATGCCTGGCTCTACACCACTCTTTCGCACCACATCCTCGATGCCGCCGAGGAGGTCTTGCAGCAATCCTCCGGTTGGTCTCCGAGGGAGCGGGCTCCACGTTGAGCGGGACACGCCCCGTGCTTTCGGCGCGTTCCTTGGGCATCACGCTGGTGCTGGCGCTGCCCTTGCTCGTGTTGTTGTCCGTGCGCATCGGCGTCACGGGCGTGCTGGATCTGTCGCAGACACTCGAAGGTGTGGCGGCCGCCCTGGGCCTGGGACCTCCGCTTGCTGAGCGCTCTCAGGTCATCGTGGAACTCCGGCTCTGGCACGCGCTCACGGCGGCAGGTGTGGGAGGCGCGTTGGCCCTCTCAGGCGTTTTCATTCAGGGTCTCTTTCGCAACGGCCTTGCAGCACCTTCGGTGATCGGGGTCACGGGAGGTGCCACGCTCGGCGCCTCGGCCGCCATTCTGCTCATGAGTGGATATGGCCCCGCCTTCCTGACGGCAACAGCAGATCCTCATGGTCCGGCGCTGGCCACGCTTCGGCACGCTGGCCTGCTCACGTTTCTCGTTCCGGCTTTTGGCTTTGTCGGGGCTGTCGGTGTCGTCTTTCTTGTCGCGACCTTGTCGTCACGGGCTGGACGCGTTTCCGTGCCGACTCTGTTGCTCACGGGCATCGCGGTGAACACGTGTATCGCCGGTGTGTTGTCACTTGTGAGTTCGCTGGTCCTGGATGACTGGGATGTGTCTCGAGCCATCTATGTCTGGACCTTTGGAACGCTGGCAGACCGTTCCGTGTATCACGTCCTGACGGTTTGGTCCGGCCTGGCGCTTGCTGCGGCCGTTGTTCCATTCGTTGCGTGGGAGCTGGACCTGCTCGCGGGTGGCGAAGAGGACGCAAGCTCACTGGGTGTGAACGTCAAAAAAGTGCGTCTTCTCTCCATAGGCGCTGCCGCCTTGGCAGCTGCTTCGGCTGTCGCGGTTGCCGGGCAGATCGCTTTCCTGGGGCTCGTGGTTCCGCATCTCTTACGCATGTTGAGTGGCGCACGGCACCGGTCTTTGCTCCCGCTCGCGATACCGGGCGGCGCTGTTTTCCTGGTCGGTGTTGAGCTGTTGAATCACGCCTTTCTTGCGAACCAAGCCTTGCGGCCGGGCGTGGTGATGTCACTCGTTGGCGGCGTGTTCTTTCTCTGCCTGCTCGCGTTCAACCGGCGAGAGGTCGACCAGTGGTAAGTCTGCTCGAGGCCTCTGGGTTGGTCTACAAGTACCCCGCAGGGGTGCTCGCCGTCGACGGTCTGGATTTTTCACTCGAGTCCTCGGAGTTGGTCGTCGTGTGTGGGCCCAACGGTTCGGGGAAGAGCACTCTTTTGCGTTTGCTCTGCGGCCTTCTCGAACCCCTTGAGGGTTCTGTGTCCTTCGAGGGCGCTGCTCTCTCTTCGTTGGGTTTGTCTGAACGTGCGCGTCGCATCAGCCTCGTACCGCAATCGTTGCGTACCTTGTCGGATGTGACAGTCGAAAACTTCGCCATGGCCGGACGCTATGCGCGCATTGACCGTTGGCATGGCCCACGGGCAGACGATCTGAGAGCGGTCAAATCTGCAATGGTCGCCACAGAAGTGGATGATCTGTGCGACCGTGCCATGAGCGAACTCTCGGGGGGGCAACGGCAGCGTGCGATGCTTGCACGGACGCTTGCGAGTGATGCACGTGTCTTGCTGGTCGATGAGCCCACGACGGGGCTTGACCCTGAGCACCAGGTGCGTGTCATGCAACTCATCGAGGCGCAGGTGAGCAGAGGGCGTTCAGCCGTGGTCGTGACGCACGACCTGAATCTCGCGAGTCAGTTCGCCACTTCGGTGATGATTCTCGAAGAGGGTCGCGTGGTGACGAGGGGTGTGCCGGGTGATGTGCTTTGCTCGGACGTTCTCGTACCGGTGTACGGGGAGCACCTGCACTTCGGAACCGCCCCGGATGGTCGCCCCCTGGTGATCCCATGGGCGACGGCTGGTCGCGGGGGCAACTGACCGGAACCGTGTGCCTACGCAGCTGACCTCAAGGGACGAGACGGGTCAGCGGCACGATGCGTGAACCCTTCTCCTCGACGAGGACGAGGCCGATCAGGAGTCCATCCTTGCGAGCCAGGACCGGTGCTCCATGCCACCGGGCGTCGAGCGGCAAGGCCCGATCGATGTGCCATCCGTCATCTTTGCGTTCGAGGCCGCCAGGAGCGAGGGAGAGAGGTGGAGAGCCTGGGTCGGTGAGCACCACGCAATCTTCGGGGCCTGCAGGGACGCGTTGTCGTGCACGAGGCCAGGGCTGAACGTCGGCTCCGCCGGGAAAGGGGCGGGTGGAGAGGCCTGGGCCCGCTTCAGTGGCAGGTTCCTCAAGAGGAAGTTCGAGGCCGGCAACCTGGAGCAGGCTGCTGCCTGCATCCGCAGCCTGATCTTGGCTCAAGATGTCAGCCGGCGCGAGGATGGCTCCGCGGATGGGAAGGGCCCAGCCCTCGCGCACCTCGTCGGCGGACCAAAGAGTTCCTTCGATCCAACTGAGTTGAGCTCGTTCTGGATGTGGCACAGGCGAGCCTGGTGGCAAGAGTGAGTTGCCGATGGGGACCGAAGGGCGCCACGTGAGCCAGCTGTCCTCGGGATGTGTGTGCAGGGTGAACCTGTGGCCGGTGGACACCTGTTCTTGTTCGCCCTGGGGGACGGCGAGAGAGACGCCGCCATGCACAAGCGATTCAAGGCTTTCGAGATGAAAGCTGGCGCCCGTGATGCCGACGTCGACGCCGACACCGCTTGTTTCCCAGAACCGGGTTCCGTTCTGAATCAGCGCCGCGTACTTCTCTCGAATCCGTGCCAGCACTTCTACGTTGCGACTGTCGCTGGCAAGACTGACCGAGAGGACGCTGCCGACCTGGATGCGGCGATACGTGACCGGAGAGCCGGGCGCGATGCTTCCGCGAGTGCTGCCTTCCAGAGTGATGTCGAGCCCTGGCATGAGGGCATCCTCGATTGGAGGCTGATCGAGGCCGACGAACTGCCGTTGGGGCGGCCCGCTACCCGGAATCACGCCCAGGTAGCGATTGCCGATGACGGTGTCGAGGCCGGTGATACCGGCCCAGCCAACCAGTGGACGCACGACCCAGAAGCGGCTTCCCACGCGTGCCAGGTCGTCGGCGTTTGTGTCGAGCGTGATGTCCAGAATCACGCCGTCCACCTCGTCGGTGTAACTCATGCCCGTCACTTCACCGGCGACGATGCCTCTGTATCGGAGAGTGTCGCCTACCTGGATGCCATAGCCTTGTTCGAACGAGACACGAATGTTCGTTCCCAGGACGTCCAGGGACTGAAAGGCCAGTGCGCCTGCGAGCAGAGCAGCGATGACCGGGACGATCCAGATGGGTGACCAGGATGGAGCCGGGTCCACGTGGGCGAGAGGGGGGCTGTCGTGAGTCATTCGGGATCCCGCCAGAGGCTATGGGGCTGGAAGCTTGCGCTTGCTGCCAGATTGAGAAGCACGCAGCCGGTGAATGCCAGTGCTGCGGGGCCAGCTCGCAACTCCACAAGATCACCAAGCTTGAGGACAGAGACCAGTACGGCCACGAGCAGCACATCCAGCATGCCCCAGCGGCCCGTGAGTTCGACGACATGCCATGTGGAGGCGCGTAGTCGTGGGGCGAGGCCGGTGCCTGCCCCCGCGAGCAAGAAGAGCCCTGCGATTTTGACCAAAGGAAGAACGACGGAGCAGAGCAAGACGACAACTCCGACCAGGATCTCACCATCTGTCAGCAGTTCAATGCCACCGGAGAGGATGCTGGCTTCGTGGGTCGATCCAAGACGTTCCACCTCCATGATGGGGAGGCCCACGGCAAAGGGGTAGAGGAGGAGCGCGCTCAGTGCGAGGGCGAGAGTGCGCTTGTTGCTTCGCAGCTTGTCGCGACGTTGCGCAAAGGACGTGCGACAGCGCGCACAGCGGATGCGCTGCGTTGATTCGGCGGCCGGCATGCGTTGCACGAGACCGCAGCAACGGCATGCGGCGAGAGGCTGCCCAGGGGTGGTCATCATTCGCCCGGCAGTCTACCTGCCTGAAGGGTCGAGTCGGGCACCTCCTCGGTGACGCAGAGGTGACAGGGCAGTGACGCGCCCCGATTCAGGGCAAGAGTGGCCGAAAACGACAGGACGCCCCTCGGTGAGAGAGGCGTCCTGTGGCCGTTTCCGCAACTAAAAGTGGCGGATCGACTGCCGGTGATCAGGTGCGATTTGGTGTGTGGAACTGGGCGGTCTCGGTGGAGTCGGCCAGGGCCGTTGTTGAAGAGGTGCCGCCAGAGACAGCATTTGAGACGGCGTCAAAGTAGCTCGTACCAACCTCGTGCTGGTGCTTGGTGGCGCCATATCCGTGTTCCTCGGCGCCGAACTCTGCCTGCTGGAGTTCGGTGTAGGCGGCCATGCCGCGATCGCGGTACCCGCGAGCCAGTTCGAACATGCTGTGGTTCAAGCTGTGGAAACCGGCGAGCGTCACGAACTGGAACTTGTAGCCCATGGCTCCCAGCTCGCGCTGGAATTTGGCGATGGTGGATTCGTCGAGCTTGGCTCGCCAGTTGAAGGATGGGCTGCAGTTGTAGGCCAGCAACTTGTCGGGGAACTCAGCCCGTATCGAATCGGCAAAGCGCTTGGCGTCATCCAGATCCGGAGTGCTGGTTTCACACCAGAGAAGATCTGCGTAAGGGGCATAGCTGAGGCCACGAGCGATGGCGCTCTCGAGCCCGCCACGAATGCGGAAGAATCCTTCGGGTGTGCGCTCGCCCGTGCAGAACGGACGATCGCGCTCGTCGATGTCTGCCGTGAGCAAATTGGCGCTGTCGGCGTCCGTTCGTGCGATGAGGACCGTAGGGACGTTCATCACATCTGCTGCGAGGCGTGCTGAGTTCAGGGTGCGAATGAAGCTCTGGGTGGGGACAAGCACCTTCCCGCCCAGATGTCCGCACTTCTTTTCCGATGCGAGTTGGTCTTCGAAGTGAACGCCCGCAGCGCCCGCTTCAATCATGCCCTTCATCAGTTCAAAGGCGTTGAGAGGCCCCCCGAATCCAGCTTCTGCATCCGCAACGATGGGTTGGAACCAGTCATGGTCATCGCCGCCTTCCATGTGTTGGATCTGGTCAGCGCGCTGGAGGGTGCGATTGATGCGTCGCACCACTTCCGGAACGCTGCTCGCAGGATAGAGGCTCTGGTCGGGGTACATCTGACCGGCGTTGTTGGCATCTGCAGCAACCTGCCACCCACTGAGGTAAATCGCCTTGAGGCCCGCTCGAACCTGTTGCATGGCCTGGTTCCCGGTGAGGGCTCCCAGGGCATGCACGTAATCCTCGGTGTGCAGGTAGTTCCAGAGTTTCTCGGCGCCACGTTTTGCGAGGGTGTATTCGATGGGCATCGAGCCGGCGAGACGCTTCACGTCTTCAGGTGTGTAGTCCCGAACGATGCCGTCAAAACGCCCGGCAGTGTCTTGCGAGATGCGGTTGTGTCCGTTCGATTGTCCATTGGTGCCTGACATGGTGCGATGTTCCATCGGGAGGGGGAGGCGAAGGAGGGCGTTATGGGTTGTTGCCGCTTACTAGGCGTTCGTATGCCGGGAGGGTGAGAAACTCTTCGCAGGTCTCAGAGGTGCTCATGGCGTCAAAGAGGCCTGCAGCTGCTGCAAAGTGACCGCCGTCGAAGCGGCTGTTGCCAAGGGTCTTGCGAATCGAATTGAGTTCTTCGTGGAGGACGTTGCGAAAAACCTCCTCGGTGACGACACGCCCGTCATCCATCTCGGCGTGATGTCGGATCCATTGCCAGATCTGAGTTCGGGAAATTTCAGCAGTCGCGGCGTCTTCCATCAGGTTGTAGAGCGGGACGCATCCATTGCCGGCGAGCCACGATTCCAGGTACTGAACACCGACGCTGACGTTCTGTCGAAGTCCGTTCTCGGTGATTTCGCCCTTGGGCACCCAGAGAAGGTCGCCGGCTGTGACATGGATATCCGAACGGGATGTGTCCAACTGGTTGAGGCCCTGCATGTGGATGTCGAAGATTTCCCGTGCGAGCGGGACCAGTGCCGGGTGTGCGACCCAGGTTCCATCGTGGCCATCGGTCACTTCGCGCTGTTTGTCAGCGCGGACTTTTTGCATGGCTGCTGCATTGGCCAGGTCGTCCCCTTTGATGGGGATTTGCGCTGCCATACCGCCCATGGCATGGACGCGCCGGCGATGGCACGTCTTGATGAGTAGCTGGCTGTAGCTGTGCAAGAAGTGCTGGGTCATGCCAACTTGCGCTCGGTCGGGCAGGACAAAGTCTGGCTGCTTCGCGAAGCGCTTGATGAAGCTGAAGATATAGTCCCAACGGCCGCAGTTCAGTCCCGCGCTGTGATCGCGGAGCTCGAAAAGGATCTCGTCCATCTCAAACGCAGCGAGAATGGTCTCAATGAGTACGGTGGCCTTGATGGTCCCACGCGGAATCTGAAGCGTGTCCTGGGCGGCATTGAAGATGTCGTTCCAGAGTCGCGCTTCGAGATGACTCTCCATCTTGGGCAGGTAGAAGTACGGGCCTGTTCCACGATTGATGAGTTCTTGTGCGTTGTGAAAGAAGTACAGCGCGAAGTCGAAAATCGCCGCAGAGAATGGTTCTCCATCAACCAGTACGTGCTTCTCGGGCAAGTGCCATCCGCGCGGGCGGACGATCAAGGTTGCTGTGTTGGAGCCGAGACTGTAGTGCTTGCCGGTGGACGGTTGGGTGTAGTCAATGGTTCTGCGAACGGCGTCGCACAGGTTGAGTTGGCCTTGAAGGATGTTCTCCCATGTGGGGGAGTTGCTGTCCTCGAAATCTGCCATGAAGACGTTGGCGCCCGAGTTGAGCGCATTGATGATCATCTTTCGCTCGACGGGCCCGGTGATCTCGACACGCCGGTCGAGCAGGTCGTCAGGCAGTGGGGCGACGGTCCAGTCGCCCTCGCGGACTTCGAGGGTCTCTTCCAGGAAGTCAGGCCGTTCACCGGCGTCGAGACGGGCCTGGCGTTCCTGGCGCAGGGAGAGGAGGTGCTTGCGGCGAGGGTCGAACTGGCGCTGGAGGTCGGCCGCAAAAGCCAGGGCTTCCTGGGTCAGGATGCTTTCGGCGGCGAGCGAGCTGGCCGCCGAAACCGCGACACCTTCGGGGGTCGCGATGGAGGGCGACATACCGGCTGGTGGGGGCGTTACGGGGCCGCCGAGAGGGACATTCATCGCATGGCATCCTGCGTGATGGTTGCTGGGGGCACTGGTGCGCCCACATGTAACAATGTGAAGTATTGACCATCTTTGGAATTCGTCAATCAAACACTGCAAATAAAGGTGTAACGTGCATAACAAAGCTACACGCGCCTCTTGTAATGTTGTAATGTCTTGTAAATATTACGAAGGGCGCTTTTGCCCCTGAGAGAGGAGATTCTCGATGACTCGACGTCAACGGCTAGGCCATCGCGTCCGCAAAGAGCGCCTGGGGCGCGGGATGACCCAGGCCCAGATGGCAGAAGCGCTGGGTATTTCGCCCAGCTACCTGAATCTGCTGGAGCACGACAAGCGTCCGCTCACCGTGGCCCTGCTGCTGAAGTTGGCACAGACCTTCGGGATGGATCTGCAGTCGCTCGCCGAGGATGACGGGAATCGCCTGATCCAGGATCTGACCGAGGTCTTCGGCGACAGTCTTTTCGAGCAAGGGGCCCCGGCGCCCTCGGCGGTGGAAGACCTGGTCGGGGTCTCCCCTGAGGTGTCCCGGGCCGTGATCGCTCTCTACAGAGCGTATCGCGCCTGTGTCTCGGACCGCACGGTTCTCGCCGAGCAGCTTGCCGGCTCCGAGTGGGTGGAAGGCTCGCTAGGGCCTCCCCGACTTCCCACCGAAGAGGTCAGCGACCTTATCCAGGACTGTCAGAACCACTTTCCTGAACTCGAGTTGGCGGCCCAGCAACTGCGTACCGATGCCGATGCACAAAGCGAGTCCCTTGATCGAGGCTTGATGGCGCAACTCGTCGAGAAGCATGGTGTCGATGTCTCGATCATTCCAGCCGATGAGGCCGGCGCCGCTGTGCGGAAATTCGACCCCCAACGGGGACGCCTTGTTCTCTCGGAGGTTCTTCCTCCGCGCAGTCGCAGTTTTCAACTGGCACATCAGATTGCACTGATCGAGCACCGGCCAGTTCTCGACGGCTATCTCGCTCTGGGGAATCTCTCGACAGAGGACAGTCGCACTTTGGGGCGTGTCGCGCTCGCGAACTACTTCGCAGGGGCCGTGCTCATGCCGTACACACCCTTTCTTCAGGCTGCGCGGACGATGCGCTACGACGTTGAAATGCTGGGGCATCGCTTTCGCACGAGTTTTGAGCAAGTGTGCCAGCGCCTGACAACTCTGAGTCGTCCCGGAGAGTCGGGTGTGCCGCTTCATATGGTGCGCGTAGACATTGCAGGCAATATCAGCAAGCACTTCAGCGCGAGCGGCATTCGCTTTGCACGTTTCAGCGGCGCCTGTCCCCGGTGGAATGTTCATGCAGCCTTTATGCAGCCGGGTTTCATCCGAACACAGCTCTCTCGGATGCCAGACGGAACGACGTATTTCTGCATCGCGCGTACGGTCCGCAAGGAGGGCGGTGGCTTTCGTGCCCCACAGAGTCGTCTTGCTATCGGTCTCGGCTGCGAAGTCTCTCACGCCAAAGAACTGGTTTATGCAGATGGTGTCGATTTGGGAAACCTCGAGGCTGCCGAGCCTATCGGGCCCACGTGCCGGCTGTGCGATCGTATGGACTGCCGGCAAAGGGCCTTCCCGCCGATCCGCTCGAGGTTGGGTATGGATGAGAACGTGCGCGGTCTCTCGTTTTACGTAGAGCCGGCGCCGGGTGCCCCGGGTTATGTTCCTCCGCGTTGAAGACCGAGGCAGGGAAAATGCGGCGGCGCTGGTAGAATGTGTACTGCAGCGTCCTCGTGATGTGGCGGTAGCTGACGGCGGGAGTGTGTTGTTCGATGGACCGGCGGATCTGGCACGAACATTACGATGAAGGCGTGCCGCGAGCACTGGACTACAAGGATCTCACGGTTCCCCAGATGCTCCAGCGGTCAGCGGAGCGCTTCCCCGACCGTACTGCGGTCGTGTTTTTCAATGCGACTCTCACTTACCGGCAACTGCAAGACGCCGTCGATCGACTGGCAACCGCGCTCACCAAGCTTGGCGTAGAACCAGGCAGTCGAGTCGCTGTTCACCTTCCGAATCTTCCCCAAACAGTCATCGCGTACTACGCGATTCTTGCTTGCGGGGCTCAGGTGGTCATGACCAATCCGCTGTATGTTGCGCGAGAGGTTGAGTCTCAGTGGAAAGACGCAGGTTGTCGTGTCGCAGTGACGGCTGACTTCTTGTACGAGCGGGTTGTTCAGCATGTTCGAGATGCCGTCGGGGTGAAGCATGTTCTTGTGGCGTCTGTGCCCGAGTACTTGCGTTTCCCGTTGAAGCAGTTGGCTCCCTTCAAGCTTCGACGTCAGGATCCGCCAGCGATCGCACCTTTCCCGAAGGGTGAGGGGGTCTATAGATTTCGGGCGCTGATTGATTCGTCAGATCCTGCGCCGCCTGGCCCTGCGATCGACCCCGCAGATGTGGCTGTTCTGCAGTACACCGGAGGCACTACGGGTGTTTCCAAGGCCGCCATGCTCAGCCACCGCAACCTGGTCTGCAATGTCCAGCAATGCTTGGCCTGGATGCCCTTTCTCAAGGGGGACTCCGAGGTCTTTCTCGGGGCCTTGCCGTACTTCCACATCTTCGGCATGACCATCGCCATGAATGAGCCGCTCGCGATGGGGGCCACGCTTGTTCTGATTCCCAACCCGCGAGACATCGAAGCCCTCCTGGCGGGTATTCATAAGCACCGCGTCACTGTCTTTGCTGCCGTCCCCGCCATGCTTGGCGCGATGGTGGGGCATGAGGCTGCCGGGCGCATGGATCTCTCGAGCGTCAAGGCTGTTTTCAGTGGGTCTGCCCCTTTGCCCGAGGACACGCGCCGTCGATTCGAAGAGAAGACCGGTGCTCGGATTTTTGAAGGCTTCGGGATGACGGAGAGTTCGCCTGCGACCCATGCCAATCCGGTCATGGGGAAGCGCAAGACAGGAACTGTGGGTTTGCCGTTTCCAGATACCGATTGCCGGATTGTCGACCTCGTGGACGGCACAAAAGAACTCCCTGTTGGCCAGGAGGGGGAACTCGCGATTCGTGGACCACAAGTCATGCTCGGTTACTGGAACAAACCGGAAGAGACAGCGGTGACCTTGCGAGATGGGTGGCTGCATTCGGGCGACCTTGCGGTCATGGACGAGGAGGGTTACTTCCGCATCGTTGGGCGAAAGAAAGACATGATTCTCGCCAGTGGCTACAACGTCTTTCCCGACGAGATCGACAATGTTTTGAACGATCACCCGGCCGTCGCTGAGTCCTGCACAATCGGTGTCCCGGATGAAAAACGCGGAGAGACTGTCAGAGCGTTTGTGGTGATCGAGGTCGGTGCGAAAGTGACCGAAGGAGATCTTGAAGTGCACTGTCGCGAGTTTCTTGCCGCCTACAAGGTGCCGAGGGTTTTTAGCTTCCGTGATGAACTGCCCAAGAGCGCCATGATGAAGCTGTTGCGCCGAACCCTGCGTGACGAAGTGATGGAGGAACAGGATCGAAGAAGATCCTCGAGTTGAAGCGGCATGGCCTCAGAGAAGCCCGTTTGAGTCTTTTGGCGGGAGTCTCTTGTGATGCTGGAGTGGGCCCGTCCATGACTGCTAGCCTGGACGGAATCGCTGGATGCGGTTGGCGACCTTCTGGCTTTTTCAGAAGTTGGCAGCCGTTTCTGCCCGGAGATTTGACCGGGTTGCAATAAAGATTCTTCGCAAGGGGGCGTGGCGGAATTGGTAGACGCAGGGGACTTAAAATCCCCTGGCCCACACGGGCCGTCCGGGTTCGATCCCCGGCGCCCCCATTCCGCGAGGGGGCGTTGGCTCCGAGGTCATGTGCCGCCTCGCTTGCTGGCGGCAAGCGCTTGAGCTTCACGGCACCCCAGGGAGCGCTTTTCGCTCTCATCCCCGGGGATACGAGAGATGCGATTTCGTGCGGAGAGTGTCAATAAAGAGCCTTTTGCCGCACTTGGCGCGTGTGGACAACTTGTGCCTCGACTCTGTGTTCGGGCTCTGAGGAAAGCCCGGGGCAGTCCGTGGTGAGGGGGCGTTGAACGCAGAGTTTGTTCGACCGCGGTGTCTTTGGAAGGGGGCCCCGAGCGGTGCCACTCGCTTCGCATGGAGTCGGTTGCGGGGGGCTCGCCAGGCCCTCGGGGGGGGCGCTCCGAGGTGCCTCGAGGAGAGAGGAAATGTCAAAAACCTCTAAAAACATAGAGGATCCGCCGCTTGAAGAGTCGGAACTCTCTCGCTAGTGTGCCGTCACACATTCTTTTTCCGGGTGCAAGCCCAACACGAATCGAGAGGACACTAGAGATGGCCGTAGCCAAGGCAGCCGTGAAGCCACGCACGAAGACCGACATTCTTAAGAACATCTCGGAGACCACCGGTCTCAGCCGCAAGGAAGTCGTTGCGGTCTTCGAAGAGATGGGTGCCCTCATGAAGAAGGACCTCGGCCGTCGCGGCCCCGGCGTCTTCACGATTCCCGGACTCGTCAAGTGCCGCGTTGTCAGCAAGCCCGCTGTCAAGGCACGCAAGGGCATCAACCCCTTCACCGGCGAAGAGATGATGTTCAAGGCGAAGCCCGCACGGAAGGTCGTCAAGACCACCGCGCTCAAGAACTTGAAGGACATGGTCTGATCGACGCGGGACCTGGTGTCCCGAACATGACGGACTGAGCGGGGAGGGTGGTTTGACTCCCTGAGCAAGACCCCTCGTAGCGGATGTCGCTTCGGGGGGTCTTGTCCTTTCTGCCCCTGACAGCTCGGATGTTCGCCGTTGTGAGTTCAAAGGAGATGGAGCATGGCGCATTCGTCACGCGGGATGTTGCGTCTCTCGGGGCGCCCAGCGCGTTGGTTGCGGCAGGGTGCTTTGGACGGCCGCCCAGTTGTTGCTCTCGCGCATGGTGCTGGTTCACCTCTGAACAGCCCTTTCCTGGAGCAGTGTGCTTCAGATTTGCTTGGGCACGGTCTGAGCGTCGTGCGGTTCCACTTTCCCTACATGCAAACGCGGGCTGACGAGGGCGGGCGGCGACCGCCCGATCGCGCTCCTGTGTTGCTTGAGACCTGGAGGGCCCTGCTGGACCGCATTGGCACGATGGGTTCGGTGGGTTGTCGGGCAGGTCCGGTGGTGATGGCCGGTCAGTCGATGGGAGGCCGGATGGCCTCGATGCTGCTTGCTGAAGGGCGGGCCTCGGAGGTCCGCGGGAGCGTCTATCTCGGTTACCCGTTGCACCCAGCCGGGCGGCCTGAGCGAGAGCGGGTCGAGCATCTGCCGAAGGTCGCTGTCCCCCAACTCTTTGTTTCTGGCGATCGTGACGCTCTCGCAGGTCGAGAGCGTTTGGAGCAGGTCGTCGCTGGCCTGGGTCTGGCCGAACTGGTTCTGATCCCGGGCGGAGACCACTCTTTTGCTCGCCGGAAGAGGGATGAGGTGCTGCATGGACCGGCTCCCGATTGGCCCAAGGCCATGGCCGACTTCGTTCACCGGGTGTGCTGAGCTTGATCTGGCCATGGGCCGAGGCGGCAGCCGAGAAGGCCGATGCAAGGTGCAGGCTGGAAATCAGCCTGTAGGCAGTGGGACGATCAGCCCACGATTCTCGTCAAAGGCTGGATATGACTCGCAGACTGCTCGTGACCGGAGGCGCAGGGTTCATCGGGAGCCATCTTGTGCGCCGGCTGTTGGATGCCGGCGACAAGGTCGTCGTCCTGGATGATTTCTCGGCATCCGCTGATCCAGCCCTTGAAGACCATCCGGAGCTCTCGGTGGTCGTGGGGGACGTTCGACGTGCTGCCGATGTGAATCGTGCCGTCGCAGAGGTTCTGTCGAGCCCTCCGAGTGAACCTCAGAGCGGTTCGCCGCGAGAGAGTCGGGACGATGTCATTGTCCACCTCGCATCTGTTGTGGGTGTCGAGGCTGTTCTCGCAGATCCACGGCGCACGGGGTCTGTTATCCGGAGCGGTACTGAGCAAGCACTCGTGGCTGCACGTAGGCTTGGTGCTCGTGTGCTTTTCTTTTCGACCAGCGAGGTCACCGACGCCGCACGCTGTGGCCCGCGCTCTGTGTACGCCGAGGCGAAGCGCGATGCCGAGCGCCTGCTCATGGAACAGGCCGCTGGTGAGCAGGGAGTCCCGGTGACAATCGTGCGCCCTTTCAACATCGTGGGGCCGGGGCAGCGTGCACCTGGCATGGTGTTGCCCGCCATGGCACGTGCTGCTCGTGCCGGAGCTCGCATGCCCATTCACGGCACAGGCAGACAAGAGCGTTCGTTTCTGCATGTTGAAGATTGCGTGGACGCGACTTTCAGGTTGCTCGATGCGCCCATGAACGGGAGGGCAGAGGTCGTGGAAATCGGCTCGGAAGAACGCACGAGCATTTCATGCCTGGCAGAGCAGCTTTCGAAGATGGCCGGGCAAGGTGCGTCGCTGAGTTGTGCTGCCATGGATGAGGGGCGAGAAGATCTCCCCCGTCGCGCACCGAATCTAGGGCCCTTGCGACAACGAGTCCCGTTCGAACCTCGCTGGAAGCTGAGTGAAATCTTGCGGCAGGCGCTGGTTCATGCCTGAACTGCTTCGTGTCATCTCGCGCTTGAACATGGGGGGGCCTGCTCGGCACGTGATCCGAATCACCGAGCCTTTACGTCGCCATGGTTGGCGAACAGTGCTTGCGACGGGAGCGGCTGCTGTAGGCGAGCAAGACCTCGTGGGCGAAGCACGTGCAGCAGGAATCGATGTGCGCGTCATCCCTGAACTCGGTCGCGCGATCCGGCCGCAGAACGACCTCCGCGCTTCCGCGGCACTGCGTCGATTGGTGCGTGAAGTACAGCCTGCCGTGGTGCACACCCACACCGCGAAAGCGGGGCTTCTGGGCAGACTGGCAGCAGGTGCAGGGCGGCCGACGCCTTTTCGTGTGCATACCTTCCACGGCCATGTGCTGTCGGGTTACTTCGGGGCGTTGAGGTCACGCGCCTTCGCGGCGACAGAGGCCTTTCTTGCCAGGCGAACAGATAAGTTGATCGCGGTGGCAACCGAAGTGCGCGACCAGCTCATTGAAAAACACGGCGTGGGAAGTCCAGAGCAGTATGAGGTCATTCCGCCCGGGATCGACAGGAAGCGAACGGCTGCCGACAAGATCGCAGGCAGCGCCCTTCGCCATGCGTTGGGTGTCGCATCTGAGGACGTGTTGGTGGGTTGGGTCGGTCGGTTCGAGCCCGTCAAAAATCTCCCGCTTGCGCTGGAGGCCTTTCGACGATTGCGGAGGACCCAGCAGCGGGTGCGCTTGCTGGTGGTCGGAGGGGGGACGTTGTTGCGTGAGGCCCGCGCAGAGATCGAAAAGACCGAGGGCGTCCTCTTTCTTCCTGCACGTCCAGATCTCGGGGCTGTGTACGGCGCCCTGGATCTTTTGCTTCAGAGTTCGCAGTCGGAAGGCTTGCCCCAGGTTGTTGCCGAGGCGCTGGAGGCAGGGCTGCCCGTGGTGGCCACAGCGGTCGGTGGTGTACCTGAACTGGTGCGAGACCGCGTGGATGGATGGCTGGCCCATCCTGGCGATCCCGAGTCGCTGGCCATCGCTCTGGCTCAACTGGCTGGGAGCCCTTCGCAGCGGGCTGCCATGTCTCAAGCTGCCCTGTCCCGCGATCGAAGCCACATGGGAGCCGGTGCCGTTGCCGCGCGTCTCGCAGCGGTCTACGAGGAACTGCTGGGCGGTCAATCGATCCCGATTCCTGCTGAAGCGGACCTTGCACTGGAGACCACGCTAGGCAGCGGTCATGCTGCGCCGTCATGCACATCGTCCTCTTGACGCAAGTGCTCGACCGGCAGGATGCCGTGCTGGGCTTCTTTCATCGCTGGTGCGAGATCTTGGCGCAGCACGTGGACCGTCTCACCGTGATCGCGCAGCGAGTTGGTGAGACGGCCTTGCCAGACCACGTGACCGTGGAGTCGCTGGGGAAAGAACGCGGCGCCGGGTTGCTCGGCATGGAGCAGCGCTTGCTCTCGGTGCTGCTCGGAATGCGAGGCGATCGACGCCCGGATGCACTGCTGGCTCACATGGTGCCCAAGTTCGTTCTCTATGCAGCGCCAGTCACGGTGCCTCGGGGGATTCCGGTGTACCTCTGGTACACGCACAAGGGAGTCGATGCCTCGCTCAAGATGTCGATGCCCTTGGTTCGTAAGATTTTCACGGCGTCGGCCGAATCATTCCGATTGGAATCTTCGGTGGGTAAGCGAGTCGTGACAGGGCATGGGATTGATTGCGACTATTTTTCGCCGGGAGATGAACCTCGGTCGGTGGACGTACTGTCCGTCGGCCGGCTCGCCCCGAGTAAAGGCCACCACGAAATCCTCGAGGCGGTTGAGGGACTCGCCGGCACTCGTGACGCCCAACCCGTTGTGCAGATTGCCGGGGATATTCTTCTGTCCCAGGATGAAGCTTACCGAGATGCCTTGCGTGTACAGGCAGCAGCCGTTGGAAATGTGCAGTTGCTTGGGGCTGTGAGCTATCCAGAGATCGCCGCTGCCATGAAACGCGCTCAACTGCTGGTGAATGCAAGCCGAACCGGGAGCGTGGACAAGGTTGTGTTGGAAGCCATGGCCTGCGCGACGCCTGTGCTGACCTGCAATGAATCCTTTGAGCAGGTGTTGGGCAGCGAGTTGGCTGAACGCCTCATGTTTCCGCAGGGAGACATCGCTGCGCTCAGGGAGCGTCTCGAAAACTTGCTGGCGATGTCACAAGGTGAGCGCGAGGAGTTGGGCCGAGAGCTCCGGGAGATCGTTCTGAGCGGACATGACCTGAAGCAGCTGATTCCGCGGTTGGTCGCCGAGATGGAGGGCGGGTCTTGAGTTTTGCACCGGCTCCGGGGACCGGGAAGACGCGCATGGCAGATCACGTCCAGTTGCGGCTGGGGATCTTGCGCGGATTGTCCAACTTCTTCGAGAAACTGACCGGGCCGGATGGAGCTCTGATCTGCCCTCGGCACCGGGTCGAGCACACCGGCAAGATCGTGTACGCGTCGGTGATCAATCTTGAGGCTTGGCGCTTCACTCGCGAGGAAGACTATCTCGAGCGAGGGAAGCGGCAGGTCTTGCGTGCTGTGGACCATCTCGGTCTCGATCCAGAGAGCCGAGTTCCGGTCTTCCTGCCGGGGAGAGTCGATCACCGCAATGCTTCCACGAACGCGATTGATGGCGGGGCGTGTGCAGATGCCATCGCCACGATTCTCGAAGAGGTTCCGGGGTTGCTGGATCGTGTCGATGAAGAGCGCTGTCTGGCGGCGCTGGATCAACATGTCGAAGGCTACTTGCGTCACGCGGCCCGTGGCCGGCCGATTACAGCACAGCGCCTGTGGGCTGCTACCGGAGTTGCCCGCGCGGCGCGCTTGATGGGGCGGAGCGACTGGGCGGATGACGCCTTGGCGGGTTGTGCCTCCGCGCTCGAGGAACTTTCACCCGATGGGGTGGCGCCTTACATCCCCGCACACACCGATCATTGCACTCACCCGGGGCTTGCCGACACCTCGACTTTCTATCACTCGCGGACACCTGGATTCGTGCTGTATGTGCACGAGGTGCTGAAGCAGATGGAGGGCGTGGATGCGACGTTGAGTGAGAGCCAGAAAGAGCGGGTCGATGCCAGCTTGCGTGCGTTGATTGCCTTTCGAGATGGCCTCGGTCATAAGGTGCTGAACAACGAGGCGAAGGCTTGGTACTGGGAAAGTGACTATGAAGTTGCCAGTCACCCGTTCGATGTCTATGCGCTGCAGGTTGGTTCGCGTGTGCTCAAGGAACCGCTTTTCCAAGATGAAGCCGGGCGCGCCATGGAGTCATGGATTGCCCATATCGATCCGCTGGATGGAGGGGCCGACAGTCATCACGGGCGTGGTGTGAACTTTCAGTGCCGTGTGTTCTGGTCAGGCCATGCCGCCTGGATCGCTCGTGTTATCGATGATGTCCCGGTGAGGGTTGTGCCCCGCGACCCTGTTGATGTGGACCTGAAAGACAGTGGCCTGTTGCACGTCGAGCGCTCTCGATACACCGCTGTTCTTCGGGGGCGGACCCTTGGGGCGAGCAACCTTTTTGGCTGTGACCTGGGAGGCGGAAGCTTGCAGTCCCTTGTGTTGGCATCCGATGACAGGTCGCTTCCCGTGGAGCGCATGCTTCGCCGGCGCTTTGGGCGTCTGCGACCCGGGAGTTTTTTGCTGCGCCCCGTGGGGGCCCCCGGACGGTTGCGCAATGTTTTTCGTGTGTTGCGCGAACAGCGAGCGGACCTCCGCTTTCGCCTCTATGTGGCGACCATTGAGCTCAAGTCGAGGCGCGGATTGTTGCGGGGGCTCTTCTATCCTTTGCGCCATATCCTCCTGAGAAGCTTTCGTGACGCGAGTCCCTGGACTGCTTCGCATCTGGATCAGTTGACGGTGCATGCCTATGACGGCGAAAGCGTCCTTTTCGAGGGCGCGCTGGCCGACCGAACAGGGGCACGTGTGCCTGGGAGCCGAACCGTACGCCGTTACAGCTTCCACGAGGACGGCGTTGACCTGGACGATTCACTGCACCTGAAAGATGTGCGGGGGACGGTTCGCTACCTGCTGCCGCAGGGTTTAGGGCATGTCGAGCTGTCTGCGTCAGGGGCCAGCCTGCAGAAGAAGGGCGCGCTCGTCGAAGTGATTTCGAAGGGCGGGGACGTCACGCTGAATGTCCGTGGTACGTGGCGGGCGGATCCGCCTCGGGGTTCTTGAACACGAGGCCGCGTGAGCCCTTGACCCTCAGTTGTCGAGGCTTGCCGGGAGGCCTTTGCGCCGCCAGCTGTCGATGCGCCTGAGTTCGTAGGGGTCTGCGGGGACACCGTGCATCTCGTCAGGGTCGGTCAAGAGGTCGAAGGCGATGCCTTCTGCGGGTCGGCCAGGAATCGGCTCGACGGTGAGCAAGGTGACGTCCGTGGCTGTTCTCTCGCCCCAGATTCGACGGGCTGCGCCGCGTACGGTGGGGTCGAGGTGAGGTGGGTAGCTCGGGCCGGTTCCGAGGCCAGGGCGCCAGTCGCTTTCGAGCATGACTCGTTGGCGATCCGGAAGTCGGCCCTTGAGCAGCAGATCCGGAACATCGGCCAAGCTTGTGAGGCTCGCGCTACGGCTGACTGGCATGCCGCCGCCGCTGACAATGAGCGGCACGTGAATCGAGGGCTCGAAGAGATCTTGGCCGTTCATGAAGTACGCGGTGTGTTCGCCAAGACTCGTGCCATGGGGGGCTGTCACGGCGAGGAGGTCGTCGTCAGGCACGGACGAGAGAAGGCGGCCCAGGGCGCGATCGACGACTTTGACCAACTTGTCGTACTGGGCGACGCCCGTCTGAAGTTCCACCTCGTGAAGGCCACTCTCGTCCGGCGGATTGGACACCAGTCCGTAGTGAGTGGCTGAGAGGTCGGGGTCCGTGGGAAAGATCTCTTCGCCGGTGGCCAGATTGCGCATCGAATCCGGGACGTTGTAGGGCATTTCGAGATCGGAGATGTGAACCCAGAGGAACACCGGGCGTGGGTCCGCCAAGCTGAGTTGCTGAAGCGCGAGTTCCACGATCTGGTCTGCATCGAGTTCTGGCTCTGCACGCACCTGTTCAAAGCCGGTTAACAGTCCGGACCCTGCTTCAAGTGCAACGATCGCCGAGGAACGGTAGCCACGTTCGGCCAGTTGGCGTTGCAGGCCGTGGATGTCGCCAGCGAGTCGACGATCTGCTGCCCGCACGTTGTGTTCAGCAGGGTCAAGACCTGAGAGCAAGGTGGCCAGGCCGGGGGTTGTGGAGGGGAATGGCGTGATGGCCGTTTCAAACATCAAGCCACGCTGGGCGCGCGCGGTCAGGCGTGGCATGAAAGTCTGGTCAACTCGATCCACGCGCAGGCTGGAAACGGTGACCAGGATCACATCAGGAAGCTTTGCACGTTCGATCAGCAGGTCACCCACGGAGCGCTCGGTGGTGAAACCTGGCCAGGAGTCGCCCTGGTGGATAGACCAGATTTCTCGGCCTTCGATGCCGGGCAGTCCGCGGAGCTTGGGTAGGGCTGTGCCATCGCCACCAACCAGGCGAGCTACGAGACGCCCGCGCTCCGAGTCGTCATTTTCATCGGGCGGGGTGACAAGTGACCTTCCGGAGAGAAGGTAGATCGCATGCAGGTTCTGTGGCGCGGGCTGCTCGGCGAGGATGAGTACGGCATTGTCGAGGCTTCGGTCGTGCACGACCGAGAGTGAAGTCGAGAGTGGGGTTCCGAGACTCGAGCAGATGACGCTCTCGTGTTCATGGCACCGGAGTGGGCGTGTGCTGTCGCGTTCTGCGCGAAGGACAACGAGTGGGCCCGGGAGAGTGATGAGCACGAGCAACCAGAGGACGACCGCTCCGCGCGTGTGATGCTGAGCCATGACCTTCATCGCCCCGTTGGCCGCAGGGACTGCAAGCACAAGAGCAAGCAGGCGAACGACGAGGTCTCCGCTGTCTCCGGCGAACTGCATGCTGACTCCCAGCATGATCGTGATGGAGACCAGGCCGAGGAAGAAGTAGGCCTCGCGCCCAGGGCTTCGATTTAGATGCCGAATGCCGGGCATGAAAAGAACGCAGCCAGGTCCCACCGTGGCGACGAGACCCCAGACCACGATGCGCGAGAGCTCCCAGTTGAATGTGGGTTCGCCTGTGAGAAGTAAGCCGGCCGCGGTGCCGGCTGCGATATGAAGCGCAGGCCGCCAGAACGGCGACCTGAGGATGCGTGGCTCGCCCGGGCGGCGAATGGATGTGTTGAGCTGGGGGTCGTTGTCGTGACTCTCTTTGCAGGCCAGGTGCGCGAAGTAGAGGCCCAGCAACCAGCCTGGCATGAGCAAGACAGTTGCGCGTGGTTCGGTCAGCGTGAGGCCGAGAGCCGCGAGCATCGCGAGTCGAGGGACATGCTTGCTTGAACGGCGAAGGACGGAGAGCGTCGCCGAAAGCAGCATCGCCGTGAAAGCAAGAGCAAGTGAGAGAGGCGATCCGTTCAGGAAAGGAGAGATGGCCGTCGTGAGGAGCGGTGAGAAGTCGGCAGTGAGGTGTTCGGGGCCCAGTTGCTCGGCACCCGAACTCAAGAGGAAGGCGAGAGCGAGTGGGTTGAGTCCCAGCAGCAGCGCGGCCATGGCCATGACGGCGCCTCGGTTGCCTTCGAGGCGGCAGATGGACTCGGAAACCAGCAGCAGAGCTGCGAGCAAGGCGGCGAGTGCCAGCAGCTGGGAGGATTCGAGAGGATGCAGGCCCGAGGCGATGGCCAAGGAGGCCGCTGCAGAGGAAAGCAGCGAGCCGAGCGGGAGAGATCGGCCGGCTTCAAGGGGGTCTTCGCCACCTTGGGACCAGGCCAAGGCTTCGCTCGCCACGGTCACACGAGGAGAGTCCAGAACGGCTTCGTCGAGAGGTGCCACATGAGAGGCTGCGCCAAGGGCAATCAGCAGGATGGTCACGCAGATCCACAGCTTGGCGGGCCATTCGGGCATGGGGTGTTCGATGGGGGTTTGTCGCGCCTGCCAGCGGTCGTAGAACTCCATGCGCAGGCGGCCCACCACGCAGAGGCTCAGCGAGCTGATCTGCACCACAAGCGCCAACTGGGATGAGGGCCAGTGGAGCCAGGCGCCCATCATGGCCAGGGCGCCGAGCACCAGCGGAGAGAGGCATAAGGCGGATCCCAGAACCCCGAAGCCCCGGTCCATGACGGAGACAAGGCGTGCCAGTCCCCAGCCCGGGCAGAGCAGCAGAGGGATCCAGGCTCCGGGAGAACCTGGCCACAGGGCAGCCGACACCAGACCCACGACGGACAAGATCAAGGGAAGGTTGGTGCGGCGGATACGACGATTGGAGCGTTCGCTCATGGCCCGCGAGGTTAGCAGTCGGTGCCAGGGGCTCTCCAGTTTCCTAGCCTTATGGGACGAATGGAGGCAACACAACCCCGTTGCATCGTGGTCTCACCGAAGGGAAGCCTCTACGATGACGACACCGACCCCGCAGGAGTGCATGTGACCCCCTTGAGACAGGCGCTGGCCTCAGGACTCGTTTTAGGTGCGGCTTGGGGTGCTCTGGAAGCCCTCTTCGTTCGCATGGGGCCGTGGATGGCCTTCTGGGGCAAGCTGGGTGATGTGCCCCCGCTCGATGGCGTTGATCTCATGGCGACGGTGTTGCTGGGAGCCGCGCACTACGGAGTGATCGGAGCTGTGGGTTGCACGTTGGCAGTGCTGCTGTTGCGGCGAGGGCGACTCGCCAGTCACGACGAAAGTCTTTTCGCGCCGCGATTGATGGTCGGCTGCGCACTGTTTGTGAATTTGTACTGGCACACGAAACAACTCTGGGATTTTTCCTGGGGGCTGCCCTTCCATCACTGGAAGAGGCTTTTGTTGACTCTGGGCTGGGTGTTGGTTGCGGCGCTTGGCGCGCGACTGCTCGTTCGCGAAGAGGGGCTTCTTCGCGTACCCGGTCGAATTCTTACCCTCGTGGTTGTCGTGGTTCTGGCTGTTGGTGGGACCTGGGCCATGGCACGTGAAGCGTCTCTGGTTGCTGGTCAAGGTGGCGCGCCAGAAGATGCACCGAACGTGTTGCTCGTCGTGGTTGATGCTTTGCGAAAAGATCGACTGGGTAGTTACGGCTACGATCGAGATCCTCCCGTGTCGCCAAATGTGGATCGACTCGCAGAGCAGGGTGTTGTCTTTGAGCACGCATGGGTCCAGGCGCCCTTTACGTGGACATCTTTCGGTAGCTTCCTGACGGGGAAGTACCCACGTGAGCACGGGCTGATCAAGATGTGGCCGGATCAGAAGCTCGATGTCAGTTCCAATCGGACGCTGGCGCAAGCCTTGCAGGAGAAGGGCTACGCCACAGGCGCTTTCCTGACGGGAACGCTGTCGAATGACACAGGCCTGCTGCATGGTTTCGATACTTACTTCGAGACCATTGTGGGCCACGAGGCTGTCAATCGACACAGCAAGTGGTCCGTCGTGCGAAGTCGCATGCTGCTATGGACGCTCTACAACAAGACGCGGCAGGCGGTGGATCGGCGTTTGGTGAATACGGAGGCGCAGAGTTGGATCCGTGAGCATGCCGACCGGCCTTTCTTTGCGATGGTGCACTACTACGCCACACACACACCGTACGACCCACCGCCGCCGTACAATGAACTCTACGACCCTGACTATGAGGGGCTCTACTTTCACCCGTTCCGGCAAAAGCACGGTCAATGGATTATGAAGCAGCAGCAGGCAGGCTTCTGCGAACACGACGATCTTCCGACCTGGAGTTGCGATCATTTCGACCCGGTGCGTGATGTCGCACACATCAATGCGCTCTATGACGGAGGAGTGCAGTTCGCGGACGAAATGTTCGGGAGCCTCTTGGAACTGCTGGATGAATTGGGAATCGCCGACAACACGTTGGTGATTTTTACTTCGGATCACGGTGAAGAGCTCTTTGATCACGGACTCTTCGAACATGATTGGATGTTCGAAACCAATCTTGCCGTGCCTCTGATCCTTCGATTGCCTCGGAACCAATACGGCGGGTCACGCGTGCCCTGGCCCGTCGAGATGCGTGATTTGCCTGCGACAGTTCTCGACGTAGCCGGCCTGGGCGAGATGGGGGCCGGGCGCAGTTTGATCCCCGATGCTGCCGGTGTCGATCCGGGTGAGTCCGAGCGGACTGTGATCGCTGAGAATGTTCGCTATGTGTCACTGCGTGACAAGCAATACAAGTTCACACAGAATCGTTTCGGGTTGCTGAGCAATGACGGAGATCACTCCACACGTCTCTTCGACTTGCTCGCGGACCCGGATGAGAATCATCCGCTCGACCTCTCTGACCCGGAGATCGCGCCGGTCTTCCGAAGGTTTGTGGAGCGTTACATGGCCCATGACGCCGCCATGCCTGCGGTGAATTCGGTGTCCTCGAACGGCGGCGGCGAAGAAGAGCGAGCCTTGAGGATGGCCAAGGTGTTAGCCGAACTGGGTTATGTGTCAGGGATGAGTCCCGAAGCGAAAAAGGCAGCCGTGGCTGGCAGTGAGAAACTTCTTGGCCTTCTCTCGACAAGCCAGTTCATGGGCTCCAACGAAATCCTGGAAGAAGAAATCTACGAGCGCCCATTCCAGTGGCCCCCCGGCTTCAACGGGCAAGCTCCGGCCGAGGTGCCCAGCCCGACGCCGAACTCCTCTACCGCTCCGGACGCGGCGGCGCATGGAGACTCGTGAAAACCGACCTGACCCGACTCGACATGGTTGTGAACGTCCGGTTTCCCGGCGTCAAGGCTCACGGCATTCAGATCGCCGCGATGGCTGAAGCCCTTGCGGATACAGGGCTCATCGTCGATGTGGTTGTACCGCGACGCTTTCCGTATCGGGCGGTGGATGCGTGGGAGCACTACGGGGTGCGCCGAAACTTCAAGATTTGCCGCATCGCGAACATCGACACCATCGACATGGTAAAGCCTTCTGCTCAGCGATTCCCATTCCTGATGCAGTCGGTGACTTTTGGCTTAAGGGCATTGTCGCGTGCGGCGGTTGATCGAAGCGTAGGCCTCCTCGTTCGCGACCACTACACCGCCGAAATTCTTGTGGGGGGATTACGCGCGGCAGATCGAAGGCGTCTCGCGGCAGAGATACACAGCCTTCCCGAGTTACGTGCTCGCCGCCTGCAGGTGGTGAAAGTGCTTCGGAAGCTTCGGGCTGTGGTGGTGATCAGTGAGGGCTTGAAAGACGATCTCGTCGAGGAAGGTCTCGACCCTTCCAATATCTTGGTGGCACGTGACGGTGTCCATCTGGAGCGTTTTGAAAACATGCCCGATGTCGCAGAGGCTCGGAGCCACCTCGCTCTGGAAGATCGGCCGACCGTGGTGTACGCGGGCCAACTTTACGAGTGGAAGGGGGTCGACGTTCTTGTAGAGGCTGTCGGGCGTCTTCCGGGAGTCCAACTGCTGGTCGTCGGCGGAGATCGTCAGAACTTGCCACGTGTTGAGGCGTTGGGGCAGAAGCATGCGCCTGGACAAGTCATTTTTACCGGCAACGTTTCACACCAGGCCGTGCCGTTCTATCTTGCGGCGGGCGACGTGGTCGCATTGCCAAACAGCGCTCGCGAGCGAATCAGTCGCAAGTACACTTCCCCCCTGAAGCTCTTCGAGGCCATGGCCTCTCGGCGTGCCATCGTTGCGAGCGACCTGCCTTCACTCGGAGAGGTCTTGAGGCACGACTCCAACGCATATCTCGTGGCGCCTGATGATCCGACGGCCCTCGCCGAAGGAATCGATCAGTTGTTGCAGGACGAGGCGCTTCGGACACGCCTTTCCGAACAGGCGAAGCTTGACGTCCAACCCTTCAACTGGAGCGAGCGCGGTCGGCGCGTTGCTAATTTCTTGCGAGGCCGCCTTGTTGTGGGAGCGGGTTGGTCGTGACGGCACATCCGATTCGTGTGGTGATGGTGCTCGTGGTGTTGTTGCTGGGCCTGTCGCTCGATCACGGATTGCCAAATCGGTATGTGCCGGATGACACGGTGGTGCGCTGCGCGCTCGGCATGGCTCGCGATGCTGCAGATGGTGGCGGTTTGGCTGCGTTGGTGCCGCCAGGTGCGACCTACACGACTTACCCCTATCTGTTGCCCTATCTGGACCTTGGCGTCCTGGGCGTACGGTATGTGATCGGAAGAGCCGCAGGTGAGTGGGGAGGGGCAGGTGCCTTTGCAGAGGCTGTGTTTGCAGATCCAGGCATCGCCTGGTTGCCCGGGCGCATGCTCTCAGTTCTGTTGACGTTGTTGCTTCCCCTGGGGATCTATCGGGCAGCGCGAGAACTGCATCGGTCCAAGAATGAAGCCGCACTCGCGGCACTGCTGGCGGGGACATCGTTGATGGTGGTGCAGTTCGCGCACACCGTTCGGCCGTGGACACCCATGCTCGGCTTTGCCGCAGTGGCACTTGCGCTGGGCTTGCGGTTGCAGCGTAAGCACCGGATGCGGGATGTCGCCTGGGCTTTTCTGGCGGCGGCCCTTGCTGGAGCGACCTTTCAGGTTGGCTTGGCGTTCCTGGCGGTGCCGATCGTCGCCTGGGGACTCGTGTTTGCGAAAGTCGGAGAAAGCACTCCGTCTTCGCCGCCTGGCGTAGGAAGGGGCCGCCTGTTGCTCGGTCTTCTCGCAGGAGTGATGACAGCAGCGTTGGTGCTCGCCCTGCTGGGCTATCCGTTCAAGTGGGTGCATGGAGCGCAGAGCGGGACGGGTTTTCAGACAGGAGAGAGTGCGCTCATCTCGGAGCAGGGTGGGCGCGTGATCGACATCGGAGGTCAGGCTTTTGGCGTCACGATGCTGAGCGGTGCACGGTTCTGGGCGGTTCTTCGATCTTGGTTGGGTTATGACCCGGTGTTGGCGCTGATCGGACTTGCGGGTTTTGTCTTGTGGGCGCGTTGTGGCAAAGGGCGCTCGCGTAACTGGTTTCTGGTGGTCATTCCGGGCGCACTGTCCTGCATGTTGTTCCTGCTCTATGACGGGAGCCATGTGCGCTACATGATGATCGCCGTTCCTTTCCTTGCTCTGGGCGCCGGACGGGTGTTGGCTGGCTTGGCGCGGCGCGGCGTGGGAGCTCGTGTGCTTGCATGCGCTTTGCTCGCGATCCCGCTGGTTCAGTCTGCGCGGTTAGACATGTTGCTCGCTCGTGAGGACACACGCAGCGTGGCTTCTCGAGATCTTTTGGCAGTCATTGGAGCGAATGATCTCGCCGCAGTGGATGGCCTGGGATCACAGTACGGACCTCCGCTCGTGCCACGTGGAGAGACGCTGCAGTTGATGTTGAGCGATCAGGCGGCTCGCGCGGTGGGCCCCGAACAGCAGGGCATGATTTGGCTCAGTCGGAGTGAGCAGCGACTGATCGATGAACTCGAGGCAGGGCTTTCCCCGTCGCCAAACGCTCGCCACCTACTCGCGCCGCAACGCTACTGGAAATACATCAGCTACTACCCGACAGACTTTTTGTTCCCCGGGGAAGAAGAGGCTTTTTCACTGGATCGTTGGATGGACCAGTGGGGAGTTGATGTCTATGTGCGAGTCGACCGAACTCCGGAGGCGGAGCCTCGTGCTCCCGTCGATGAGTTCACCGTGCAACACGGTGTCTTGGTCTACGAACTTTCACCCACCAGGCAAACCGCTCCACGCGAGGCGGCTCTTCCCACCGATATGGACTTCGCACTGACGCAACTCTGGACGTATGAGCGCCCCGGGCCATGGATTCGCGCGTGGCGTCTCGATTCAGGCAGAGCTGCGATCAGGCAGGGTTCGCAACCGGAGCCTGTCCGATGACAGGAACGGAGGCGCCCGAGAACGTCCCGCGCAAACCGAAGGTGCTTGTGCTGACGCACTCTCTTTCAGAAGTCGATGGTGTGGGGGTTTACAGCGTTTCGATGTTGCGTTTTCTCGCACCACACTGTGCAGGAATTGATGTCTACATTGGACGCAAGCATCGGGGGTTCGCGAGTGAAATGCCAACCGAAGGGGTTGCGATTCACCCGGTCTTGCCGATGAACCATTTCCCTTTTCTGAGCCTTCCCAAACTCGCGCTTTTGCTTATTACCAGCTTGCCCATGCTCGTGCGCGCTGCACGTCGGGCCGACATCGTGCACAGCTTTTCAGACTACCCGATGGGTTTCGTTGCCGTGCTCACGGGGGTGCTGGCAGGACGCCCTGTTGTCGTAAGCGGGCACGGAACGTACTCCGTGACTCCTGCGGCCATGCCTCTTCATCAAAATCTGCTGAACTGGATGTACCGTCGCGCGGACCGCTTTCTCATGGGGGCGAGATTTGCATTACGGCAGGTGAAACGAGTCGTGAATCCGGGTGATGCAGAGGTTGTTCCCTACGGCTGCGTACCCAAAGACTATGACCGTTTTGCTGCACGTGGCGAGAAGCCTGCCGTGCCCGAGCCTTACGTCCTCTGTGTGGGTGAAGTGAAGCAGCGGAAGGGGTACGAGACTTCGTTGCCTGCCTTTCTTCGCGCCTGGGCGCGCTATCCAGCAGCCCATTTTGTGATTGTGGGGCGCTACTCCGAGCAGGACCCATACTACTTGGACTTGCGTGCGCAGATTGAAGCCGCTGGAGCAGAGGCAAGCGTGCATTTCATCGGGAATGTTGAAGAGACCCGCAAGGTGGCGCTGATGCGTGGTGCGCAGGCGTTCATGCTCACTCCCCGGACAAGTCAGGAGGGAGGCTTCGAGGCCTTCGGTTTGGTGTTCCTGGAAGCCGGGGCGGCCGGTCGCCCGGTGGTGGGAGTGCTGGATTCTGGAGCCGAAGACGCCATCGTGGAGGGTGAGAATGGCTTCTTGCGCGATCGCGCAGACCTTGACGGATTGGCCGATGTGCTCGTGACGTTGTTCGAAGACAACGCGCTCGCCGATCAGATGGGAGCGGCAGGTCACGCACACGCGATGCAGCAGACCTGGGAACAGGCTGCTCGTCGGGTCGCGGAGATCTATCAGGATGTGCTTGCCGAGCGAGGCCTTCGAACGAGTCAAAGAGGCCGCTCGTGATTCGAAGGCATTTTAAGGCCGCTTTTCAGAAAAAGTTCGTACGCGATACGGTCATGCTCCAGGCAGCCAGTCTTGTGCAGAGCGGGACTTATCTGATCACTTCGTTGATCACCACGCGCATGCTGAGCAAGGTGGAGTTCGGGAGTTGGACGACATCGCGCGAGCTTTACACGGTCTTGTTCTTTGTCGCGAATCTGGGGCTCGCAAATGCGGCTGTCTCTCGCTACAGCAAGGCGAAAGGGACAGGTGACGGGAAAGCGAGCGTGCTGGCTTTGGCCGCATTGCTCAAGCTGGGCTGCTTTATGGCCACAGCCGTTGTGCTGATGGGCTGGCTGTTGGCCCCGGAATTGGGGTCTTACTATTACGCTGATCGAAGCGTTGGCGTGGTTGCTGGCATTTTGTGCCTGGCAACCGTGGGTGAAGTGTTGCGCAGTCTGACGCTGGCTATTTGCAACGGCACGCGGCAGATGCGTACTTACGCAGCCTTTGATGTGACGACGAATATCTTGCGAGTTGGGCTCGTCACGGTGGCGTTGTTTATCTCGCCGACACCGACGTCCGCCGCTTGGGCCTTTGTTGCGCACGCAAGCTTGTCGGGGGGCGCGGGCCTGTATCTCTACCGCAGGGCACGGCGGTTGCCTGCCGACTTGGCGCCGCCAAGATTTCGCACCGTACTGGCTGCGATTCCCCGTGCTCCTCTTTCGAGTTTCTTTGGTTTGTCGTTCCTGCTCGCCCTCAGCAAATCGTTGAGCACCGTGGTGCCGCGACTCGGCATGTTGTTCATCCCGGCCGTTGCTGTGGCTCAGCACATGGGCGAGGAAGGTATGGAAGGCAATGCGGCCTACAAAGTCGGGAGCGTACTGACGATGGTGCTCGGCGGCGCCATCGGAGCGATTGGTACGAATATATTGCCCACCCTCGGTCTCAAGATAGGGCAGTCAGATGTTCCCATCGAAAAGATGGGGGGCATTTTGCGCCGGCTCTCGTTGACTGCTGGTGGTCTATCCATCGGTGCGACACTGCTTTCCGTTCCGGTCGCCTGGTTGGTGATCACCTACGGCTATGGAGCTCCGTACGCGGAGTCTTTTGAAATTTACCTGCTCTTGGCCAGTGGCTACCTGTTTGCCGGCTTTGGCGTCATCGTCGAGCCTTTTTACATCTACACAGGCCGAATGAAGCATTGCGTCGTCCAAAATCTGATCTATGCCAGTTTGCTCACTGCTGGCATCTATATGGCCACGACCAGGTGGGGGCCAGCCGGAGCGGCGGCGGCGGCAGGCCTGGGCCAAGCCGTAGTCCTTTTTCATCTGGTATATATATACATCTACTTTCATCGCTCATCGGCCCGATTGGAGGGCACTGGCGGGGGAGGTGGAGATTTGCAGTGATCGAAATTGGTTGCTGCTTTCCTTCAGAGGATCACCCCAGATAGCCGACGTCGATACTGTATGGCCGGGCGCCCTGGCCGCATGAACTGATTTGTCAGCCATGCGGGAAGGGGTGTCGAGATTGCCACTGCGATGAATCGATGGAATCACGACGGAATGATGAATTGATGATCGAGCCTGCTCCGGAAACTGCCGTCACCAAGAAAAAGATCGTCTTCATGTACGTGACCCCTCCAGGTCAGGACGACTTTTTCATCGCCATGCCACTCGGGATCATTTACCTGGCGGCCATCCTGCGTGAAGTGGGTTGCGACGTCGAATGCTGTGATGAGCGTGTGTGCACCGCAGCCGAAGTGGATGAGTACATTTCCAAGGCTGAGATTCTTGGGCTGTCGGCACTGACTCCTCACGTGAACCGTGCGATTCGGTACGCCGAAAAAGCGAAGCAGTTGAACCCCGATGTCGTCACTGTCATGGGCGGTCCGCACGCCACGGTTGATGTCGACACCTTCCTGGATGCCGGGGCCATCGATTACGTCATTGGCGGCGAGGCTGAGGATTCGATCGTGGACTTCGTGCGCGGAGTGGACATGGGCAAGGCTGTCCTTGAGTCCGTGCCGGGTATCGCCTTCGACAAGGAGGATGGCACGCGGCACTGCAACCCGCAGCCGCCACTCATCAAGGATCTCGATCGCGTTCCGTTCCCTGCCTGGGAGATGCTTCCGTTCCCGCGTTATTCCGCGATGAACAAGGAAAAGCTCTTCTATATCTTCACCAGCCGCGGCTGCCCGTTCCGTTGCATCTTCTGCCAGAAGGAACTCACCGGGCGCGGGTTCCGCACTCGCTCGGTGGAGAACATCCTCGATGAGTTGCAGGAGATCTCGGACACTTACGAGCCGGGCAACGTGCTCTTCATCGACGAGCTCTTTACCTGCCAGAAGCAGCGTGTTTATGACCTCTGCGAAGGCATCATGAAGCGTGGCTTGAAGCTGAATATGTCCTGCGAGACTCGTGTGGACATGATCGATTACGACATGGCTCGAACCATGAAGAAGGCCGGCTTCAACAGAATGTATTTCGGGGTGGAGTCCGTCAGCCAGCGCAGCCTCGATACGCTGATCAAGGACTACAAGGCCGAGAAGGTCGTGGAGTGCCTGAAGATGACCAGGCGCGCGGGTATCTGGTCCAAGGTCTTCCTGATCGTGGGAACGCCCGGAGAGACCATGGAGGACATCGAGGAGACAGCGCGCGGTATCAGGGCAGGTATGCCAGATCGAGTGCGCACTTCGTTGTTCAACCCACTGACGGCCACCGCTTCATTTGAAGAGTATGCCGACCGTATCGATCCAGACCTCGTGCGGACCGAGTACGTGGACTCTGACCGCTCGCCGTATATTCACGAGCATTTCTCAAATGACGAGCTCAACCGCATCAAGCGTACGCTCGTTGAAGATTACGAGGGCTGGTATGAGTCCTTCCCCGCTCGAACCCGGCGGTACTGGGCGCGCGTGAGGTATTACATCGAGAACTGGGATGACGAGGGGAAGGCGCGTGTGGCCCGGCTGTTCAGGATCGGCAAGGCTCAGGCGCAAGTCTCCAGCGACTTCCCCGAGATCTGAGAGGGTCTCGCAGGTCTGCTGCTTCTGCCGCGAGGTCGCAGTCTTAGCGACCCCAGACTTGATCGGCTTGAGTCGTGAGGCGACAACCCAAGGGCATGAAGCTGCTCGTCGCCAATGATCTCTACGGTCTCTCGTCCGCGGCAGGTGTCGCTGTGCGGATGGCTGAGGGTCTCGCGGCTCGTGGCCATGAGGTCTCGTTTCTGGCCACGACCCAAGAGCCTGGTGGGGGCCGCCGCTGGCAGCAGGGGGGGGTGGATGTCCATCTCGTGGAGACGCCCGCCTACAATGCGCGTTGGCGGTCGTGGCGCAGCCTCAACAACCCCGCCGGTGTCGCAGCCATGGCAAGGGTGGTCGACGAGGTCCGGCCGGATCTTGTTCATGTACACAACCTGCACATTCACCTGAGCTATGCCTCGCTCGCGGCAGCCCGAGCTGCTGGAGCTCAGACCATCTTGCACGTACACGACATCATGCCGGTCTGCCACCAGAAGCTTTTCTGCCATCTGGACGAACGGCTCGTTCCCGGTGATCCCGTTCGTTATCGCAATGGGCCGCTCAAGTGTGCGGTCTGTGTTCGTGGGCGCTTCAATCCGCTGAGAAATGGAACCATCAAGAAAGTGCTTGCCCGCGATGTGGATCGCTTGGTGGCCGTGAGCGATGAAATGGGGAGCGCTCTCGCGCAGAATGGCATCGGCCCCTGCCGCACGATCTTCAACGGAATGGCATCGACTTCGGATCCGTCCGATTCCGTTGTGTCTTCGCTTTCAGAACGACTCCATCTTGCCGGTCGACGTGTCGTGATGTTTGGCGGCCGCATCGATCGCCTCAAGGGTGGCCTGGAGTTGTTGGAGGCGCTTGCTGTTGTCGTGCGGAAAGTCCCCGATGCCGTGCTCTTGTTGGTGGGCGATGCGCTACCAGGTTTTTTCGAAGAGATGGTGGCTCTGGCCGAACGCAACGGTGTCGGTCAACATCGCTTGGTGCGCACCGGGTGGCTCTCGGGGGAAGAACTGCGTGCTGCCTACGCCCTCTCGGATGTGGTGGTGAGCCCGTCACTTTGTTTTGAGTCTTTTGGTCTGGTGAATCTGGAAGCCATGGCTGCGGGGCTTCCGGTCGTTGCCTCCATGTGGGGCGGCCCTTCGGATGTTGTGAAAGACGGGGAGACTGGCTTTCTTGTCAATCCGCTGCAAACGGCTGTCTTGGCTGACCGCCTTCTGCGTGTGTTGCAGGATGAGGCGCTTGCTGAGCGTATGGGGGTCGCGGGCCGAGCCCGGGTGGCTCATCTCTTCAGCCTCGAGAAACATCTTGATGGGGTAGAGGCCTTGCACGCCGAAATGATGCCATCATCATGAAAGAAACCCCGCAGGAGGCAGTCCGGTGAAGAGACGCTGGCGCGTCATGATCGTGGTGACGAAGAGCCCTGCTCGCGGTCTGCAATTCGTCACGGCCGAGGCTTTGGGTCCACCGCCCTGGGATGTCGCCATGATGGGAGCGCGGCTCCTGCGACATGGAGCAGAAGTCCGTGTGCTTGATCAGGACACGGAGCACCTCGGTCATCGCGTGGTGCGACGCGAACTGAAGAATTGGTGCCCAGATCTTGTCTTGCTGTACGCGGGGGGAAGCGTCCTTGCGGACAACCCCGTGCCCGAAGTGCGGAATCTGAGCGCGCTGATGACGGGATGGGATTGGCCGTCTCCTGTGCTCGCCTGCGGCCCGCTGGCGACTCATTACGGCCGTGAGTTGCTCACAGTTCTGCCGAGGCTGACCGGGTTGATGCGTGGCCCTGTCGGGGAGGCCATGGCGCAGGGCTTCGACAGTTCCTTGCCAGGAGTTGCGAGCCTTGTCGATGGAGAGCTGGTTCAGTCTCCCCTTGCTTCAGATGTGGAAGAAGTCGACGCAGATGTCATGCCGGCCTGGCATTTGTTTTCACTCGACGCCTATGCCTCGCGTTGTGCTGGAGGTCTGCGCACGATTCTGATCGGCAACTTGCGTGACACAGCCGAGCAGACATTGGAGGAAGTGCGTCACGCGGTGGGTCGTGGTTCTGCACGCCACCTTATTTTCGATGATCGCGATCTCGGTCGTGACACGAACATTTCCGAAGAGGTTGCCCGTGGGATGTTTTGCGCGGCACCTGGAGTCGAATGGAGTTGCCGGGTGCAAGCAGCACGTGTCACTCCATCTTTCGTCTTGACCCTCTCTCAGGGGGGCTGCAAGGAATTGTTGATCTCGCCGCCTGCCAAGGGCGGAGCTTCCGGGCTCGCTCCCATGGATGACCCCTGGCGCCCCCGGCTTGAAAGTGCAGTCGAGGCTGTTCGGGTTACTGGGATGTCACCCATTGTCTTGCAACTGCTCGGGCTTAAAGGGCAGACGCGGTCCATGCTGTCGGCATGGCAGAGGTGGTTTGCCGACAGGCATATCTTGGTTCGTCCGGAAGTGCGCGTTCAACACACGGGAGAGCATGGTGATGGAGCGCTCCAGCTTTCCGAGGCATTCGCCAAGGCAGGCTGCTGGGACAACGATCTCTCCAGGTCGAGTCTGGAGCGAGCTGTGAAAATTCTGAAAAGTGCTCGGACAGCAGCCTCCCAGGCTCGATGAAGATGGAGCGCACCTGGACCTGGCGGGAAGCGGGCGCGGCCGACCGAGAAGAGCAGTGCCGGCTCTTCAATGCCTGTTTTCGTAAGAACAAACAGGTGGATACTTTCGTATGGAAGTACGAGCAGAATCCGCATGGGCCCGCTGTCTCGCGGGTGGCGATGGATCACAGTGGGCGCGTGGTCGGCTCCTACAGCTACGTGCCTCGTCGCTTCAGGAGGGACGGAGAGCGAGTCGTGCTCATGCAGGCCTCGGACGCGATGGTGTCCCCAGATGCGCGCCGCCAGGGTATTTTCACCGGCCTTGATGATGTTGTCTGCGAGGCGTCTGCTGCGCGAGGAGTCCCTTGGGCCTTCGCCTATTCGGGGCGTCTCTCCTACAGCGGGTTTCTCGGCAATGGTTGGAAAGATATCGGCAAAGCTTCGGTGTATCGCTATCGCTTTCGTTCCGAGCGGAGCTTGCGCCGGATGGGGCGGGTCGGTCCATTGGCTGCGCACGCAGCGCCACTGTTGGATCTCAACTGGAGTTGGCGCGACCGGCGCCGCTTCGCCGGGCTGAAGTCGCGGCTGATCCGTCTGGAGCGATTTGACTCTTCCGTGGATGAACTCTGCGAAGCTGCAACGCCGACTCTCGGTCTCTTCGGTGAGAGAGACGCGGAATGGCTTAACTGGCGTTATGTGGATTCACCCAGCGGCCGACAAGAGTGCTACGTCCTCCCAGGAGAGACTCCGGGCGGGCCTCTGAATGGCTATCTGATCGTTGAGTTTCACGCCGGACATGCTTTCCTCGTCGATCATTTGGCACGCAGTTCGACGGCCCGTCACGAACTCTTTCACAGTTTCTCTGCCCTGGCGTATCAGCGTGGAGTGCACGAGGCGACCGCTCTTCTCTTCGACCACAATCCAGCGGCAGAAACGCTTTTGGGGCTTGGTTGGCAGCGGCCGAAGCCGATCAAGCTCTTCCGAGATATGTTTCCCTTTATCGTACGGGCTTGCCGGAGCGACGCTGGTCCGGAGGATGAGAAGATAGGTCGCTGGCATCTGGCGGACGGCGACCGCGACGCGGAGCATATGTCCGCCTGACAAGTCTGCAGGCCTTCGACCCCGAACTCACTCATGATGTTGAAGCACAAGCTGAAAGGCCTGCTCGGCCCACTCGTGGCGAAGGTTTTCCACGTGACGGGATTGCGTTCTCTCTTTCGCAGCACTCGAGAGGGCGTGCCCATCCTCATGTTCCACAACGTGGGACATCCCGAAGAAACGGGTTACCTGCCGGGGCACATGAAGATCAGCGAGGCGAAGCTCCGGCGTCTCTTGGGGATGCTACAGAAATCTGGATACCGCACCTGGACCATGAAGCAACTGATGGAAGAGCTGGCAGAGGGACGTGTGCCAGACGATGCCGTGGTGCTTACCTTCGATGATGGATATCGCGACAACCACGACGTGCTGTTACCGATTCTTCAGTCGATGGGGGCTACGGCGACAATCTATGTCCAGACCGGGCCGATGAAGGGGCGATTGAACTGGCTGCACCATTACTTCTGGGCTCTTCACGAAATCGGTCCGCATGAGTTGGCGGAGCGTCTGGCGCAAGAGGTTGAGCAGGCGCATCTCAAATCTGATTTGCGCAGCCTGCCCGTGCAAACAGATGCTGCTGAATACGAAATGAAACGCTTGATGAAGTACGAAGTGACACCCGCAGATCGGGACGCCGTTCTTCGCAATGTCTTTGAAGCGCTGGGGGGGGTGGACGCAGATCTCGCACGTGATGTTTACCTCGGACCGGAAGAATGCCGGAATCTCGATAAGGCCGGGGTCGAGATTGGTGCCCATACAGTGAACCACCTAATCCTTTCGTCACTTGACGCGACTCAGCAGCGCCTGGAGATAGAAGGATCGCTTCGTGATCTGGAATCCTGGCTCGGTCACGGCGTTGCCTCTTTCGCTTACCCCTATGGCAGAACATGGGACTACGACGAGGAAACGCTTTCAATCCTCAAGGAACTCGGGTTTCAGAGCGCGACGACCGCTATGCCGGGCCTCAATGATGCCAGCACCCCGCGACTAGAACTCAAGAGGTCGGCGGTGAACGAAGACAGCGATCTCGCGCAGGTCATGTGCGAGGTGGACGGTGTTTATCGCTGGCTCGATCGCAGAGGGCTCAATTTGAGGGCGTCGTAAGTTTTTTTCGCTGCCCTGGAAGGTGTTCGGCTGAGGGTGGTGGCCGTTGGGAGTGGATCGGGATAATATTCATCTGCTCTGCAGAACCGCCGGGACCCCCTCTTTGTCGTTCGACGAACCCGTTCTCAGGATTGCTATCGCCGGTGTGTCGGTGGCCCTCGGCGTCAGCCTGATCGCTGTCCCGCTGTGTCGCTTGCTGGCTCTCAAGGTCGGCGTTGTAGATCGACCTGGTGGCCGTAAGACGCATGAAAAGGTCACGCCGCTCTTGGGGGGCATAGGCGTCGTCCTGGGAGTGATGGCGGGACTGTTTGTTGTTTGGAGTCAGTCGGAAGCTCATTTACCCGGCGGCTTGGGTTTTTCCAACATCAGCTTTGTCATTGCCGGCAGTCTCGTGATTTTTTTGATCGGGCTGATGGACGACATCTTCAAGGACTCGATGGGATTCGAGCCCAAGTTGCTCGGACAGATCGTCGGAGTGCTCGTTCTGATGTGGCCCTCCCTTCGAGACTTGGTCTCGAATGGTGGCACCGCAGATCAATGGCTGTACCAGCTGTTCTTTCTTGGCTGGTACCTGACCATCGTCAACAGCTTCAACTTCTCTGACAACATGAACGGACTCATGTCCGGACTGTCGGTGATCTCTTTTGCTGCTGCGATCATGTACCTGTCGAGTACAGACAGCTATCGGTCTATGACTGTCGCCGCCGTGTTGATGGCCGCCGTGCTCGGTTTTATGCCCTACAACTTTCCGCGCTCGCGAGTCTTTCTGGGTGACACAGGCAGCATGTTCATCGGGTTCTGGATGGCATGGGTGCAGTTCGATCTGGCGAAGGGCTTCATGGATGTCGGGAATCATGACTTTGGAGCCAGTCACCTGATTCCAGCTGTGCTGATCATGGGAGTTCCGCTCTTCGACGCCGCCTATGTCGTTTTCATGCGTATTAATGACCGCCGGCCGGTCTACCTGGGCGATTGTTTTCACCTCAGCCACCGTCTGGTGCGAAGTGGCTTCAGTAGCTCGGAGGCCGTTGTGATTCTCTGGGGACTGGCGCTCATTCTTGCGTGGCTTGGGATCCTGGCGAGTAGTACGGAAGACGTCTATCGCTACATCATCCTTGCCGCGAGCTTCGTGTTCATGGTTGTGGTCGCGCGCAAGATCATGTCGATGGAGCGGTTTGCTGCGTTGTCGAATCCTTCCAGTGGGTCGTCGGACAGCGATTCCAGCGGAGATGGTCGCACACCGTGAACACTGCCGAATTCGACCGCATGTTCGCGATCGAAGAGACCCATTGGTGGTACCAAGGTCGGCGTGCGCTCGTTCGAGCCGCCCTGGACCGTTACGTGGACAGCAAGCGTCCACTGCAAATCCTGGATCTGGCCTGCGCGACCGGAATGAGCTTCCGCTTTCTCGCAGATTACGGGGACATTCGCGGAGTCGATATTTCTGAGGAGACGATTCGGCTCTGCGGCGAGCGAGGGATCGATCGTATTGTCCGCGGTGATGCGCTGCAGTTGCCTTTCCAGGACGGTGGGTTCGATGTCGTGCTGGCGCTCGATGCCTTCGAGCACTTCGAAGATGATGTCGCTGCCATGCGCGAGGTGTATCGGGTGTTGCGACCAGGCGGGACTCTCGTGGCCACCGTGCCGGCTTTCATGGCTCTCTGGAGTCCACATGACGAGGCCTATCATCACTTCCGTCGCTATCGCCGACCACAACTGCGTGGGCGGCTTGAAGAGGCTGGCTTCGTCACGCAGCGCATGAGCTACAGCTCGATGGCACATTTCGTGCCGGTGTGGGCCATGCGCAAGCTTCGCGCCTTGTCCTCGAAGCCCGTGGAAGAGGCCACATCGGATTTTGCTGTGCCGCTGCCTGGACCGATGGAGTGGCTCGCAGGCCTGATCACCAGGACAGAAATCGCGATTGAGAAGCGAGTCAACCTGCCCTTCGGTGTGTCGCTCTACGGTGTCCTGAGAAAGCCCGACTGAGGCGTTTCGCGGGTTCCTCTCTTTGAGATGCTCAGTTGTTGAGTGCCCAGTCGCGGTAGATGGCGAGGAAGTGCTGGCAGTCCAGGCGCGTGTCCCATCGATACAGATTGCCGCGGACTGCAGCAGACTCGAGTTGATCGACACCTCGCTCCAGGTACACCGTGTCGTTGGTGTCCAGGTAGCTTTCTCCTGCACCCAGGAGGAAGGGGTGGAAGTCCACGCTTTCCCAGCTTTTCACCTGTTTGAGGGTGACAGAATATGAGTACACCAGGCGCCGGTTCGCGGGGTCTGGGTCGTCACCGAAAAGCTCCTCGCGCGTCCAGTAGGTCAGGTCGCGCATGCGACCGCGCGAGGACGACCCGTCAGGGTCTGTTTTGCCCAGAAAACGTGCTGCGTGGTAGTAGCCGAGGGGGCCGAGACTCGCGGAGATGAATCCACGGCACTGGAAGTTTTCGCCAGGTGGCTTCTCGCTGTTATTGGCAGAACTCCTCACGTAGTAGCGGCGATCTCCTGCGTCTGCTGCAGCCTGCCAGCCCCAGCCTCCTGTCTCGGAGTCGACGTCGAGGGTCGGCTGGGTGATGTACTGCAAGCGGGCCCGCAGCGTCGGGATGAGTGACGGATCACCGGTGAACTCGGCGACGAGTGCCATGGCGCGGAGGGTCTGATACATGGCTCGTTCGTGCGGCCACAGCGAGACGCCCTGCAACACTTCTGCTTCGTCATAGAGTGCCTCGCGAATCCTCCGGTCGCCCGTGAGGTAGTAGGCGAGAATCATGCCGTCGCGGTAGCGATGCTCGTCGTCACTCGCGAAATTCTTGGTGTGAGGAATCTCGTCGTTTGTGACGTTGGGAGCCACCTCGTCTTCAAAGTTGTCCGAACGGGAGATTTGCCACTCGCTCTTGTAAAGCGTGAGGTCGAGAGCGGAGAGATACTGACCGCCGGTCCCGTTGCGCAACCAGTCTCCACCGAGTCGAGTCTCGATTTCTGCGTAGTTGTTGGGGCCGCCCGTCGTGCCCTTGTAGAGGTAACGAGTGACCTGCAGCTTGGTGTTGTCGACCGCTGCGCTGTGAGTGATACCCATCAGGGCAAGCGTCTCTTCGTGTTCAGCTTGGCTCAGAAGGCGGTAGGGGAAGACTGCCGGTCGGTCGTAATCCTTGTAGTCGGCATACCGGCCAGCGAGCGGGTAGTCGAGGCGACGTACGCTCGCTTCAGGATCACTGACCGCTCCGGTGTGGAAAGAGAACACGGCCGTACGGCTTTCATGCTGCTGGAAGTTGATGGTGAAGTCGCCGGGGTTGTGGGATGTGTAGATACCCGCCGTCACGGTTCCCTCGCCATCGGCCTCGACGGATGTTGGGTAGAGGTAGGGGGCCTGTCTGATGCCGACCGTGACACCACCTTGGCTACCGGAAAGGTCAAGCCAGCCATGCTCTGGGTAGAGATTCTCGTCCCCGAGGGCATGGATGACAGTGCTCGCGATGGCGATCTCATAGCCGTTTTGAACGAATGTCTTGCTGGCTGGTGTGGCGAGTGGCAGGTGGGGGATGTAGTTCGGTCCACCCAGGCCTGATTGCTTGGTGTTCGTGTAGGCGTAGTAAAGATGTGCGTCCTGGCCACTTGAGAGAGAGCCTGTTTGCTCTCCCGTGTGACTGGCGATCCGAACAGACTTGTCGCCACTGCCGAGTTGACTTTCGACTGAGAGCTCCAAGGAGTCGAGGACTGCGTGCTGCGGCCGAGCAATGTTGGCGTTGCGTAGAGTGACCTGGGTCTCGAGATCGCGAGATCCGCGGCGAGCGATGATGCGCAAGGTGAAGTCTGCGACCTTTGTGGCTGCCGGGTCGGCAAGAGTTCCTTCCACGCGGATCAGCGCCCGGGTCGGGCCGTTTTCCTCAACCGTCACGGTCGTCAGCGTTGGGACGAGAAGATCTCCGGAGGGTGTGCGCCCGGTGAGCCCCTTGCCGGCCGGACTGTCCACAAGAACCGTTCCGTCGACAGTGACTTTTTCGAGGAAGTTGAAGTTGTTGCGCAAGATGGTTGCCTGCAGTGGCCCTGTGTCGATCTGGATGCTGTCCGAGGACTCCGCAGCCAGATCGGGTTGAGAGGACTGTCCGCTTCCGTCGAGAACAACCAGGCCCTGTGTGATGAGGCCTGACGTGACATCGGCCTGCACATCGCACAAAGCCCATTGGACGCTCCCGTCGGGCCAGAGCTTCAGAGAACGGAACTGGTAGGCGTCCGCGCCGGAAACAGCCAGAGCAGGCCTTCCGTCACTGATGCCTACGGTGCCTTCTGAGAAGGGCAGCCCGAAGGTTGCGACGTCACCGACGCGCGTCACGCCCTGACCCTCGGAGGGCAGTGTTTCCTGCACCAGGATGGGCAGCGTGGCAATGCCAGCCCCTTGGAAGTCAGGCCCTGGCTCGGTGGCCGGGTCGGGATCCGGATCCCCCGTGGGGTCTGGATCTGGGTCTGGATCTGGGTCTGGGTCTGGGTCTGGATCTGGATCTGGATCTGGATCTGGATCGGGATCTGGATCGGGATCTGGATCGGGATCGGGATCTGGATCGGGATCTGGATCTGGATCTGGATCTGGATCTGGATCTGGATCTGGATCGGGACCTGGATCTGGATCTGGATCTGGATCGGGATCGGGATCGGATTCGAAGAATTCGGGATCGAGGCCT
>JAQWOM010000042.1 GCA_029245865.1 Planctomycetota bacterium | reverse complement strand
ACGTCGCCTCGCGGGCCCACGCACACGATTCGTCACCGACCCCGGAAACGAGGAGGTTCGTGAGCTGTATCGCTCGTGCCGCGCACTGATTTTCCCTGGTGAAGAAGACTTTGGCATGGTTCCTGTCGAAGCCATGGCCTGTGGGCGGCCCGTCATCGCAAGGAATGCCGGCGGAGCCACCGAAACCGTCGTGGGCGGATCCACGGGAATCCTCTATGACGGCGATTCCGAAGAAGACCTAGTGAACGCAATCCGGCGTTTCGAGGCCTCCGAAGACACATTCCAAAGCATTGATGCCGTTGCGCGAGCGGATATGTTTTCCGTCGGTGCCCATGAACGCGCCATGAAACACGCCCTGGCGAACTTCGCCCGCTGACCACAAGCCATCCAGGGTCGCGCCAGGAATGCACGCAGGTCGTTCAGACCCTGCTGGTAACTTTGACGCGAGAAGGGTTCTGAGGCCGAATCCTCTTTGCGGATTCTTTCTGAGATAGTTGTCCGAAAGGGACTGCAAAAGCCCTCTCTAAACAGACTGAGACTGCAAGGCAAACGACAACAGATGCTCTCGCAACGAACAGCAACCGCTCGACTGTCCCTCTTCGGGCTTGATCAGGCTTGCTTGGCGCTCGCATTTTTTGCGGCGTTTCAGTTGAAGACTCACTGGATTCTTCCAGACCCAGCACTCTCCGCAGCCGTCTACACCAGACTCTACCTACTGACGGCTCCCGTGCTCGCCATGGCGCTCTGGATGTGCGGGCTCTATCGATTGAGCAGCGAACAATTCCCCCCCCACCGTGTGCGCATCCGCGACATGTTGTGGGGTGGGTTTGTCTCCTTGGCCGTCCTGATCATGGTGGGTTTCGTCTTCAAACCCACCAATGCAGACCAGAGTCTGGCGGCACCTTATTCGCGAGCCATCGCCTTCATGTTCATGGCTCTTTCAGCCCTCTCGCTGGGAGTCTCGCGCAAGCTGCTGACCGTCGTTCAAACTCGATACGGCAACAATCCCAACCGACGCACCAAACTCGTCGTCTTTGGCATGTCGCGACGAGTGCTCAAGCTGCTGAGTGTTTTCCAACGAACCCCTCACATGAAGGTGAGCATCAAAGGAATTGCCGCTGCAAATGTCCCCGGTGACGTCGGCCCCAGGCTTTCGACACCCGAAGCCATGGCTCTCATTGAACAGGGCCATGTAGACCACGTGCTGGTCGACACCGGTGAACTCGAGACCGAGACTCTGCATGCGATTCTTGCGCTCGCCGACCGCGAGGGCATTTCGGTGCACATCACCGCATCGATCTTCCCCTCGACCAATCTTGTGCCGAGCTGGGAGCGCATCGGCGACGTGCCGGTCCTGGGATTCATCACGGCCGAATTGCCCATGGGATCGCGATGTGCGAAACGGCTGTTCGACATCGCGCTCTCTCTCACGGGACTGCTGATCATCTCGCCACTTTTGCTGGGGATTGCAGCGCTCGTCCGACTCGAATCGCCTGGCCCAGCCTTCTTTTTGCAACGTCGGGTTGGCGCGCGAGGGCGCACCTTTCGCATGTTCAAGTTCCGGACCATGAAGCAAGACGCCGAAGCGATCTCCGGGCCTGCCATGGCCGTAGAAAACGACCCTCGCTGCACACGCATCGGCCTTTTTCTTCGCCGCTGGAACCTGGATGAACTGCCACAATTGGGCAATGTCTTGCTGGGCCACATGAGCCTGGTGGGCCCACGCCCGGAGAGACCCGAGTTCATCGAAGGCTTCAAGCGCAACATTCCGCGCTATGCCCACAAGCACTGGTTCAAACCGGGTATCACAGGCTGGGCACAAGTGCATGGGTTGCGCGGCCAGACCACCTCGATCGAAGAGCGCATCGACCACGACATCTACTACATCGAACATTGGTCATTGATGTTCGACGTGCGCATCCTGGTGCGCACCTTCGTCGACGGCTACGTGAACGCAGCTTGACCCGCACCACTGAGCGGTCAACGTGGTTCGAGGTAAAACCCGTCCACCCGCACGGTTGGCGACCCAAGGTGCTCGACAGCTCGGCAGCAAAGTGCTTTCAGGTCGAGACCCATGACGACCTCGGCGTCCGCCTCGACCTGCACCCGCCTTAATCGTTCTTCTGCGCGGCCCAGCAGGCGCGCCGCCCCCTTGTCGCTGGAGCGTTCGCGGTTCAGCGCAGCGGCCGCCAGCTGGATAAGACTCTTGAGCAAATCGTGTTGCACGGCATCCTTGCCCTCCACCACATGCCAGAGCTCTTCCCAGACCTCATGCGCCTCCCACCACCAACCGCGATTGAAATAGTCGCACCCTGAGAGATAGGCACGGTTGTCTCGCCACGCCTCTCGACTGAGAAACGGCGGTGGCGAACGATCTTCGCCGTACCCCCACCCACCTTCGTGTGCAAAAGGATGCGGCGCCCGACCAGGCACGAAGCGATAGGGCGGAAACTGCTGATCCGGCAAGAGCAGAGGAGGAGCACCTGGGCTCCCTTCAACGGGACGGCCCAGCGTCGGGTCGGTAGGCTCACCCGCATCATCCGGAACTTCTTCGGCCTCCGTCATTGTCTTCCGCCTCGTTGCTCGACGGCTTCCTGTGCACCCAGATCCAACCAACCATCGGGCAGCGCCACTTTGTCCTGACTGCCTCCCCGCTTGGCCCGGGCCACCCGCAACGCCCGCTGAGGAAACGGCAGATCCGGATCCAACTGCGCCAAATAACCGCGCATCTGCTCAAGCGATTCGATGCTCTGCAAACCGCCACGCACCACCGCTGCGCCGGGGAAGCCCTTCGTGTACCAGCTACACCACTTGCGCAACTCGAGGACCCCCTTTCTCTCCCCGAAGAAATCCACGAGCCGTTCGGCGTGCTCCTGAAGGATTCCGAGCACCTCACCCAAACGCGGTGGGTCGGTGGGCTCCTGCCCGTCAAAGACCTCGGCCAGTTCACGAAAGAGCCATGGCCGCCCCAGGCATCCACGGCCGATGACGACTCCGTCACAGCCTGTCTCGCGCATCATGCGCAAAGCATCAAAGGCTTCCCATATGTCTCCGTTGCCGAGAACGGGAATCGTCGCGCGCTCCTTGATCTCGCCCAAGACGTTCCAGCGCGCCTGGCCGCTGTAGAGTTGAGCCGCTGTCCGCGCGTGCACACTGATCCACCGGGCACCCTCTCCGGCTGCCACATCCACAGTGTCTTGCCAGGTCATACGCTCGTCATCGAGACCCAGTCGGGCTTTCACTGTCACAGGCCGATCGCCCGCTCCGCGCACGGTGGCAGCGATCACCTCCCGCATGAGCCCAGGGCGGGCAGGAAGCGCGCTCCCGGCCCCCTTACTGGTCACTTTTCGGACCGGGCATCCCAGATTGATGTCGATGTGATGAGCGCCCACCTCTTCCACCAAGAATCGAGCAGCGGTCTCCATCGCCACCGGATCCGCCCCAAAGATCTGGATCGACCGAACGGCCTCATCGGGGCCGAATGAGGCAAGCCCCAGCGTTTTGCTGTCTTGCTCGGCCAGGCCGCGGGCGTGAACCATCTCGGCGACATACAGCCCCGCACCCTGTTGGCGACAGATCGAGCGATAGGGCGGATTGGTGACCCCTGCCATGGGGGCCAGGACAACCGGGGGCCACACACTCAGCTCAGGGCTGAGGGCGACGGGCGCAAATTCCCCAGGCGCGGCGACGGGGACCGAGGCATTGAGGCTGCTCCGCAAAGACATGGGCCTATTGTGTCAAAGCCTGCTGGCCCTGGGATACTCGGCCCCGGGACCCCTCCAGGACGCATCGAATCTTTCAGATCAGTTTGGGGAAGCAGGGTGTTTCTAGCTTCTCGGTTTCCTAGGCTCAGAGGGCCTTACAGGTGTGCTCGGCGGTGTGCGCCTCGATCCCTCCGCCATGAATCGAAACTGGTTCATGACGGCTCCAAGGAGAGCGGAAAACCCCGCCGAAAACATCGGGGGATCGTGATGCCTTTCCGGATCACGATCCATGTTCGGAGGCTTCGATTCGGAGTCTCCACCGCATCAAAGACGTTCGACACCTAAGCTACGCAATGGATCAGTTCCGCCGCCGCTGCGGCACCACCATGAAGGCTCCCAACGGAGAATCAGCCATGTCATTCCGGACCCCTCTGCGCACCGCAAGTCATCTAACCTGCGTCGTCGCGCTCGCCCTTGCCTTCTCGAATCCAGCCACCGCGCAGATCACGAAGCCCAAGAACGCGGTCAAAAACCTGAAGTACCAATCCCAGCAAATTATTCGCGAGGCCAAAAAGAAGCTGGTCGCCCCAAAGAATCTGCTGGGCCTGGAGATCAGCATCTTCACCAAGACGGTGGCCAGTAATCCTTCGTCGACTGACAGCGAGTTGCTCACAGAACTCTTCTTGAACATTGACAAGGTTCAGGCCGAGGTTTCAGACGCCGTTCAAACGGCTGTCCGCACCATGCGCGACAATGCGTCCGTCTTGCTAGGTGATATCGACGCACCTTCGGTGGACCCCGCGCTCGGGATCTTTCCTGAAAACTTCTACCGCGGAGACCAGGGACACCTGGACACGTTTCACTCCAACGTGCGGGAAATCAGCCGCAAGTCTTTGAAGCTCGCGCGCCATCGCATGAAGCGGTTGGATCGCAATGTCCGCAAGAACACGACCATTGAACTGACCTGGAGGGTCGGACCCGATCTCGCCCTGCCAGCACTCGTCGCCAGTGCGGGTTCCGTGGCCCCCATCGACAACATGCTCATGGTTGATCTGGTCATGGCTCACTCGGACACCCTCTTGGCCGACGACGGTGCCGTCCATGCCTCGGGAAGCGCCACAGGCGGACATGGCGACGTCACGGTCGAGGTCTATGACACCGACGGAAGCCTCGTGGCCTCCGAAATCTCGACTTTGAGCGATGGAACCAACCCTCTCTTTCAGTTCGAAAACCGGTGGGTCGTTCACTTCGCTGGCTTGCAAGAGGGCAACTATCAGATCCTCGCCAAACAGGGCTCTAGCCAGTCGCTGACGGCCATCGGCATTCGCTGACCCCCTGCCCAGAAACCGGCAGAACAACTCAGCGAGGGCACTGTCCCTGCAAGCCCATGGCTTGCCAGCTTGATGCGATCCCGTCCAGCAGTTCGGGTGGGTGCTTCTGCTCGGTAGGCCAGGGGCGTTCGAAACCGTCCGTCGGGCCCTTGCTCGTGGCATCGATGCCAAGTCGCCGAGGATGCCAGTTGAGTTCCTGACGCAACGAAGCGTCCAACACGACGTTGCCCGAGCGGTGCACATCGCGACTCGGATCGATGTGCGCCAACGTGAGCCAGAGGAGCCGCGCCGGGTCATCCAGGCGCTCTCCCTTATCGAAGACCAGAACGCGATCTGTTGCCGGCGCACAATCCCGTCGGTTGCCGAGATTCCATATCTGCTCCATCGTGACGCGCGGCACGCCCGGTGCAGCTTTATCTACGGTGACCGCGACCGCTTCGCCATACAGCACGACCGCATCCTCGACTCCTGCAAGCGCCTTGAGCGAAAGCACCAACTCGTCCTCGTCGTCTCCGCAGCGAGGGGGTGGCACAACTCGCTCTTCGCAACCCTTGAACTCTCGCGTGAGATCGATGGAAACCTTGCTGCCGAAGTGCAGTGAACGACTTGCGTGATCCAGAGTTTCTGTGGGCCCCAAGACGAACTCAAGATCCCGTTTCACATCCAGTCGCTGTAACAACAAGGCGGCCAGGCCAGCGTGATCTCGTAAATCAGGACCCTCTTCATCCACGACGACCACCACCTTGGTGAACATGGCCTGCCCGGTTCCCCAGACCGAGTGCGCAACCTTCTGGGCCTGTCCGGGGTATTCCTTCCGGATCTTCAAGATCATCAGGTTGTGAAACACCCCGGCGAACGGCATGTGCATGTCGAGCACTTCCGGCAACAGCTTGCGCTGGAGAGGCAAGAACAGCCGTTCGATGGCTGCCGCCATCCAGCAATCTTCCTGAGGAGGGGGCCCCACCACCGTCGTGTGCCAGAGAGCGTCTTTCCGGTGGGTGATGGCCGTGACATGCAGGACGCCGTAGTCGTCAGCCAAGCTGTAGAAGCCGGTGTGGTCACCGAACGGCCCCTCTCGCCGCTGTTCGTCCACAAGCACGTAGCCTTCGAGGACGAACTCCGCGCAAGCCGGCACCTCCAGCGCCACCGTTCGACACCGAACCATCTCGACCGGAGTCTTCTGAAGGAAGGCGGCGAACAGCATCTCGTCTACGCCCGGCGGCAAAGGAGACACCGCAGAGAAAACCGTCGCGGGGCTCGCGCCCACAGCCACGGCCACTTCAAGCGCCTCTCGCCCAAGGGCCTTGGCGCGACGCAGATGTTCCGCAGCCGTGTGATGAGTGTGAACGTGAAAACCCAGCGTGTTCTCATCGTATCGCTGCAAGCGATACATGCCGCAGTTGCGCGCTCCCGTCTCGGGATCTTTGGTGAAGACCAGCGGAAGAGTGATGGTGGGTCCCGCGTCTTCAGGCCAGGTCCGTAGAACAGGAATCTCCATGAGGTTGACGTCGTCTCCCTCGTGAACAACCTCCTGGCATTTTCCTGCTGCACGGTATTTTGGAAACAACCCTGCCAGCCGGGGAAGGAGCTTCAAGGCGGATAACTTGTCACGCCACGTGACGCGCGGCTTTTCGATTTGCTCGATGAAGTCATTGACGAGAGGTTCGAGCTCGCGCTGTTCAGACACGCCGCAGGTCATGAGCATGCGCTTCTCGCTGCCCTGGGCGTTGATGAGAACTGGGAACCGACTCCCTTTCACATTCTCGAAGAGCAATGCCTTGTTGGATGCCGGGCCTGCATGGCTCACCCGGTCCGCGATCGCTGCAATCTCGAGTTCGGGATCAACCTCTTGCGTGATACGGACAAGCTCTCCTGCCTCCTCAAGCTGCTTCACAAAGGTTCGGAGATCGGGCTGCTTCACGTCGAAAGGACTCCACCGGAGAGAGGGGCCGGATTCTACAGAGTTGGGCGCGCCAAGCCCTGTCGCTGCACACAGGAGGAACCGTCACGGTATGCTGGCGGGCTTACCGCCGGCCTCTAGCCCGGTGGAATCACAAATCAACCGGAGAGCACGGGCCATGGGCCAGCAGTGGGACGTGGTCGCCAAAGCTGCTGATGTCGTGGCCGCGCGATGCGGGCGGGCACCGGTCGGCGTGGTGCTGGGCACCGGGCTTTCCGAGTGCCTCGACAATCTCGACCATCCCCAGGTTCTTGAGTTTACCGACATCCCGGGAATGCCCCTGCCGACTTCCGTCAGTCATCGCGGAGCCCTGATCTACGGTGCTCATGGCGATGTTCCTGTCCTGGCCCTGTGCGGGCGCACGCACATGTATGAAAATCGGGCGCCGCACGAGGTCGCCATGGGCATTCGGCTGCTCTCACTCCTTGGCGTCCACTCACTCATCGTGACCAGCGCCGTAAGTTCCGTCGACCCCGAGTTGCTCCCAGGCACCATCATGCTTGTCGAAGACCACATCAATCTCAGCGGGACCTCTGTTCTTTCAGGCGAGCACGACGATCGCTTTGGTCCTCGATTCCCCGACATGAACCAAGCCTACGACCCAAACGTCGCAAACATCTTGGAAGACGTTGCCCAGATGGGGGGAGTGTCTCTCGAACGTGGGGTTCTCGCGCAGTTTCACGGACCCGCCTACGAGACACCGACTGAAGTTCGGTTTGCGCAGTCGGTCGGCGCAAGAGTCGCAAGCATGTCGATGGTTCCCGACGTTGTGGTCGCTCAGCAACGGGGCATGCGCGTCGCAGGCCTTGCCTGTGTGACGACTCTCGGCGCGGGCTTATGGCAAGGAGAAAACCCTCCCCAGAACGCGCTGTCCTCCAATGTCGTCCATGCTTCCACGATCCAGACGCTTCTCAGCGGGGCCGTCACGCGGCTGGCAGTTCTGCCAGAACACCGCCAGAACAAGGCGTGACAGACAAAAAGGCATGCCTCGCCCCCGCACTTCCACCAGGCGCCAGAAGGCTCCTGGGAGCAGAAGACATTCGCTGTGCCGTGAACACACTTGGCCTCGCCATTCGGGATTGCTACGGACAGCGCGAGTTAACCGTGGTCGTGGTACTCAAGGGCGCGCTGGTCTTTACCTCGGACCTCATTCGACAGTTGGACATGCCGGTGCGACTACGCACCGTGACCGCGCGCTCATACCGCGGGTGTGCCACAAGTCCAGAGGAACTCGAACTCAACCTCTCCGAACTCGGCGATCTACGCGACCGCGACGTCTTGGTCATCGATGACGTGCTCGACACAGGCCGCACGATGTTGGCACTGACCACTCAACTGCGCACGCGCTCTCCGGGCAGTCTTCGCACGGTCGTGTTGCTTGACAAGAAATCGCGCCGCGAAGTCGCCCTGGAGGCCGACTTCGTCGGCATGCCCATCGACGACCACTTTGTCGTGGGCTACGGCCTCGATCACGACGGCCTCTACAGAAATCTGCCGTTCATCGCGGCGCTCCCGAACCCGGAACCCTGACCTCTCAACGGGCCAGCACTTCAATGGGTGCAGCAAGGGTCACGAACAGGAGGCACCCTTTCTCAGAAGACGGCGTGTGCGACGAACCCGGCGGGTGATCGACATAGCTACCCTGGCTCCACGTTTGCCCCCCATCCTCGAGAGCGCCCTCGAGGACGAAGTACTGCTCTCCTCGAGGATGACGGTGTGCGCCGTAGCGGGCCCCCGGTTCGAACTGCAAGAGAATCGCAGAGCGACCTGTCTCCGGATCGAAGGCCAGCTTCTTCCAGCGCACGCCTGCATACGGACTCTCCCGCCAGGGCAGCGAACCCGAATCCACCATCAAAGAATCTTGCGCCATGCTCAGCCTCTCTCTACAGATCACAGCTTGGTAGGCCGGCGAGCCAGATTCCATCCCTCAGCGAGCATCGGGGCCCGCTACCATGCCTGAGGCCCAGGAAAGGCCTTTCGCCTCTTCGGAGACATCGGTCCCGATGCGCACGCATCCGATTGCTCGACACATCCAGACGAACTGCACCTCAGGTCTGCCCCTGGTCGTGCTGGCCGTACTGTTCTCGCTTCCCACCTGCGGTCAGGCGAACGAGCCATCGACCACCGGAGCAACCGGGACTCTCCAGGCAGCGGTCGGCCGACTCCCGGGCCACGCCCCGAAAGCCGCTGACGACACACCAGACAAGAAGCTCCCCAAGGATGCCGTCTCTTTCAAACGCCTGGCATACAAACCTGGCGATCGATTTGTTGCGCGAACCCGCCTCGAACTGAAGCTGAATGCCCGGCTCGGAGTCGGCTTCCTCGGACAAGAAGTCACCTACAGGCGGGAAGAAGAAGAGGTGCTCGCCGTCACCATCCTTCCCGAGGAAGATGGCGACTTACGCCGCTCGCTCGAGTTCAAGCAACGACGAACCAGCACCACCCTCCCGATCGTCGGCAAAGAAACAGAAGATCGACGCGTGGCCGGCAAAACGTTGACCGTGACCACAAAAGGAAACGAGCACACGATCTACAACAAGTCTGGCCGCGAAGTGAACGAAAAGGTCGCCAAAGAAGCCGGCTATTCGTTGCGAATACTCGGGAGGCAACCGGTGTTCTTCGCCGTTCTCCCTCCCGGAGAAGAGGCCTATGCCATCCCCGGAAAAACGATTGAGGTCCAAGGTGAAGATGCGCGACGCATCGTCGGCCTACCCTTCGAAGAACTCGGAGTCGACAGCCTTCAACTCACTCTTCGCCCCCTGGACAAGAAAGACTCGGCCGTGGCCATCTTTGACGCCAATGCCTCTTTTTCTGGCAGCACAATCGTTGGCGACAGTCAGCTTCAGTTAACGGCCAGCTTGAGTGGTGAGGTCGTCGTGATGCGCAACACCATGCGTATGGCGAGTGTGGAACTGTCTGGTCATGTCGACGCACAGCATGAACCGACCCCCGGCAGTGACGAGGGTCTGCTTTCTGCCACGGGCAGCGGACCGCTCGTCATCCGGCGAAAAATCACGGACAGCTAGATGGCGAATGAGGCCCAGCCTCAGCCAAACAACTGAGCTGTGCTCTCTGCCAACTGCTGCTTGGCTTCGGCATACACACGGCCACGAGCCGCATCTGGCTCAACCACCTCGTCGTGTAACGCCACACAAGGTGCAGCCACATCATGTGCGCTCACGTCTTGCCCTTGTGCGCGGGTCCACGTCCAACACGCACAAAGCGCGGCGCCAAGCGCGCCCGACTCCATCTCCACGCAACGCCTCACAGGCACGCCCATGACGTCCGCCAGAATCGACCGCCAAAGCGGGTTCGCCGCCCCTCCACCGACCAGACGCAAGTCGTTGACTTGCGCACCCAAAGCACGCAAACGATCAACCCCCAGCGCAAGATTGAGGCTTGTGCCTTCGAGTGCCGCGCGAAAGAGGTGGCCGGCACGCAGCAATCCAGGTCGTAACCCCAACAACGCCCCCGTCGCTTCCGGCAGATCGGGAACCCGCTCTCCGTTCAGGTAGGGCAGCAAGAGCAAGCCTTCGCAACCAGCCGGAACATCTGCTGCCGCGCGGCTCAGCATCTCGAGATCGTGCTGCGGAAAGGCTGCGCGGATTTCTTCGGTCACGCTCGTGAGGTTCATGACACAGAGAAGAGGGAGCCACCCGCCTGTCGATGCGCAGAACGATGCGATGAGTCCTTGAGGATCTACAACGGGTTCCGGCGACCAGGTGAACACGGTTCCAGAGGTCCCGAGGCTGACCACCACCACCCCAGGCTCCGTGGCGCCGCTTCCCACAGCGCTCATCATATTGTCGCCACCTCCTGCGGCGACCAATGTCCCCGCAGCCAATCCGAAACGCTTCGCAGCGGCAGCACTGACTTCACCGGCTGGCTCGCCTGGCTGCAAGAGAGGCGGCATGCACTCGAAGAGCCGGGGATCGATGGCATCCATGGCGTTTCGGTCAAAAGCGCGCCGTTCGACATCAAAGAACCCCGTCCCGGACGCGTCACCTGCCTCCATCGACAAGCGCCCGGTCAGCACGAAATTCACGTAATCATGCGGCAGCAACACGTGGCGCGTTCGAGCCCATGATTCTGGCTCGTGCTCCATGAGCCAAAGAATTTTGCTGGCCGTGAAACCCGTCGGGATGGAACGCCCGAGTCGGTCGGAAAGAGCCCGCGCCTCCTTTGCCGTGGAAGTATCGCACCAGAGCTTGGCCGGGCGAACGACCTCGTGCGCGTCATCCAAGACGACAAGCCCGTGTTGCTGTCCTGACACACCCACTGCAGCAATCGCTTTTGCATCCACTCCGGGAGCATCGAGCACCTCATGCGTTACGGCTTGAACCGCCTCAAGCCATGTACGGGGATCCTGCTCAGCAGAACCGGGAGGCAAGCCGCTCAGCAAGCCGTAGGGTCGCGCGGCCCGAGCCACGACCTCTCGCGAGGACACATCCAGCAACAAGGCTTTGGTCCCCTGGGTCCCAACGTCGAGTCCAAGAAACAGTGTCATTCTCGAGCGCCCATGAGGTGCTCCACCATCAACTGGTCGAGGCGCTCGTAGCGCAAAGCCCGTTCGCCGAGAGCGTCGACGTCTAGATCGAGTGCACGCAGCTGTGCGGCTTTGGCAGGTGTGAAGTTCGACAGCAACGGGTCAATCGCACTGTCTGCCTGATCTTCAATGATCGCTCGCACTTCGGGGTCTGCATCAAAAGCCTCTGCCCGTGCAGCCAGAAGCTTGTACGTGCGCATGCAACCCGCAGCAAAATCCCACACACCGTCACTGTCTTCGGTCCGGTAGGCGTGGGCATCGAAGTGGCGAGGGCCGCTGTAGCGCTCTCCGCCGAGCGTGCCCTCGAGAAGCCTCACCAGGCAGAAAGCCTGCTTCAGATCTTCGCTCCCAAAACGAAGGTCCTGGTCGTAGCGGCCAATGCGTTGAGCGTTGAGGTCGATGTGAAAGAGCTTCCCCGCCTCCATGGCTTGCGCAACACCATGAACAAAGGAGAGTCCCGCCATGGTCTCGTGCGCGACTTCCGGATTAACGCCGACCATCTGCTCGTGCTCGAGTGTCGAGATGAAATGCAGCATGTGGCCCGTCGTCGCCAGATAAATGTCACCGCGTGGCTCGTTGGGTTTTGCTTCCAGAGCGAAGCGCAGGTCGTAACCCTGCTCCACCACATAAGCGCACAAGAAGTCGACCGCCTCCCGCATCCGCTTGACGGCCTCCCGCGGATCCCGGCAAGCCTCGGCCTCCACTCCCTCCCGACCTCCCCAGAAGACATAGGTCTTCGCGCCGAGTTCCACGCCCAGGTCAATGGCATCCAGTGTCTTGGCCAACGCGAAAGCCCTGACCTCGGGATCGTTCGCGGTGAACGCGCCGTCTTTGAAAGCCGGATGGCTGAACAGATTGGTCGTTGCCATGGGGACCACCAACCCATGCGCGGCCAGAGCCTGCTTGAAGCTGGCCACGATGCGGTCGCGCTCGGCCGCGGTGGAACCGAAGGGCACCAGGTCGTTGTCATGCAGGTTCACACCCCAGGCGCCACAACGCGCCAAACCTTCCACCAGAGACTCGGGGCTGAGCACGGGCCGCGTCCGCGGCCCGAAGGGGTCGCGGCCTGGATTGCCAACGGTCCACAGTCCAAAGGTGAAGCGATCTTCGGGACGGGGCGAATAAGGATCCATCTCACGACTCCAGACAAAGCGGCACGAAGCACAAAGAAGAATAATGAGGAGTTCCCTCGAGTGTCCCGCATCTCCAAGGCGGGTTCACTCTCGGCTCTTCCGTCCCCTTTTCCCATGCCTGGAGGGATCTCGCGAGCCTCCTGGGGGCTTGGCCAGAGCGCCTTCCGCTCAAACCCTCAAAACAGAAGAAAATCTATGCTTGGGCGCCCAATTTTGGGCCCCTTGGATTCTGCAGAAGCACTCAAAAAGACGTTCGAATGCCACTTTCTCGGACGAATTCGGACTGCACCCTCAGAATCGATGCATACTTTACAGGTATTCACTCTCTGGTAGAGTGTTCGTGTCTTACCCCTAGTCGGTGCGCGTTCAGTCTTCCGTGCCTCGACATTGTCTGTCCCACTCCTGCCCCATGCTTGGGCAACCTTGCATCTCCAGCCAACCTCTCTCAGATGGACATCCCATGCGTACTTTGATCAGCCTTGCGGCTCTTGCGACCCTGGCGAGTCCCGCCGCGGCGCAACTTACAGACCTACAGCCAGGTCGAAATTTCCCGACGGCCGCCACGAATTTCGGCTCGGGCCGTTCCGAAAACCTCGACGTTGGCGACATCGACAATGACGGTGACTTCGATGTCGGAGTCGCCAATGGTGGAGACGGCTCCGCACAGGGCAACTACATCTATCTGAACAACGGTGGCGCCCAGGGTGGCGTGGAAGGCACGTTCACCAACGCGTCGTCCGCACGACTCAGCGGTTTCCCGAACGACACCAGTCGCGACCTTGAGTTCGCAGACTTCGACATGGACAACGACCTCGACATCTACATCTCCAACCGTGGCACCACGGTCAATGGTGGCGAGGTCAGCCGCGCGGGTATTAACCAGGGCGGCATGCAGGGCGGATCCACCGGCTTCTTTAGCGAACGCACCGACGATTTCTGGGGCACGCTGGTTTCTGTTCCCGGCACAGATGAGGTTGGAACGGTCAACGGAGAAGGCGCTTGGCGTGACTACTCCTGTGACTGTGACTTCGCTGACCTGGACAACGACGGCGATCTCGACCTGTTCCACAGCTCCTACGGTCCGAACATCAACGGAACCCGTGACAGCCGCATCTTCCTGAACGACGGCACAGGCCGGTTCGACGAGATGTGGACCTGGGCCGCCCCCGGCGCTGACATCAGGACGCACACCTTGGATATTGACCTTGCTGACCTGGACGGTGACTACGACCTCGATGTCATCATGTCGAGCCGTGACAGCCAGGCTCGTATCTTCAGAAGCAACCTCAACGGTGCGACCACGTTCCCGGCCAACCCCTTCACCGACATCACCCAGACGGCTCTCCTCAACCAGGGTGCTATTTTCAGCGGTGACAGCAACTACGAGGGCGAGTTCGGAGACCTGGATGGCGATGGTGACTTCGACATCTGGATGAAGAACTACCAGGGCTTCACCGACAGGATCTTGCGCAACAACGGCAACCTGACTTTCACCCAGATGAACAGCTGGATTGCAGGTGACCCGTCTGTTGATGAAAACGAAGTCGATCTGTTCGACTACGACGGTGACGGTGACCTCGATGCCTTCCTTGCCAACTTCTCCGGTACCAACCGCATTTATCAGAGCAGCTTGGCGGATGGTGGCGGCGGTGCGCTCTACACGAGAAGTGGCTCAGGTGCTGCGGCCAACGAAACGCCTAGTTCCTCGAACTCCGGAACCACGCTCGACGGCGAAGCTGCCGACATGGATGGTGACGGCGATGTGGACCTGATGCTGGCGAACGACGGCAACCAGGCCAACCGTTACTGGGAAAACGTGCTCGGCGTCCCGGACACTCATGCCCCAACGTTTGAGCGCTTCACCCAACAGGGGAACAAGTCGGATGGAACCGACACCGTGATCCTGGCTCAGGTTCGTGACAACCACAACTACTACAACATTGACTACTACAACGCATTCCTCATCTACACCGTCGACGGTGCCAATGAGACATGTGTGTCGATGTTCGCGCAGCGTGGTCAGCAGTTCCGTGGCGTCATTCCCGGTGGGATTGATGGAGCCATCAGCTACCACGTTGAGGTCACCGACGATGCCGGCAACACCGGCACTTCGACGACCGTCAGCTACAACCAGACTTCCAGCGGCACGCCCGTCTGGGAGAACCTCGGTTGCGGTACGCCTGGCTTCGACGACAGGGCTCCTTACCTTGAGATGATCGGCACCCAGGCTGGTGGTTCGCCTATCTCGCTCAAGATCACGGATGGCAACGCCAGCAGCCCTGCGCTCGTGTGGCTCTCCTTCAGTTCCACGCCTATCAGTGCGATCGGTGGAGTTGTCTACGCGTTCCCGTTTAGTAGCCAGGTGCCCATCTTCACGCAGACTGATGGCTCCTTCTTCGCAACCACCACCTGGCCAGCTGGCCTCCCGGTGGGAACGGACCACTACTGGCAGGCACTCGTCGGGGATGCTTCGTCCATCCACGAAATAACCATGACCAACGCCGTGCACGGCCAACAGCCGTAAGCAGCGTCAACGGCTGAAAACATCCGGCCGAGAGAGGCCCCCGGATCGAATGATCCGGGGGCCTCTTGCATTCTCAGGGGTCTCCAGCAGCGCCCCTCGACCCATCCCCAGTCCGCGGATAGGGTTTGGCCTCCCCACACAGGGGCGCAGGAGCCAGGTCTTGACCTTGAGTCCCCTGGACCACCCCCACCCTCGAGGAGGTCCCTTGTCGATGCTCGCGTTGCCACCATGCGCCCTGAGGTCGAGACGAGCCGCTCTGTGGCTCCTGTCCCTCGCCACACTGATCGCGGCGCCAATGGCCGCTCCCGCAGCCAGTCAGACAAACAAAGAAACCACTCCGGAAGAGCAAGCTGAAGATCAGCCCAGCGACTGGCGTGATGAGCTTGTCCTGACACACGACAGCGTGACCATCGACGGGGAGGCCATCCCCTACACGGCGACCTCCGGAACGATGACCCTCGAACGCGAGGATGGCACGGACCGCGCCGACATGTTCTTCGTCAGCTACACCAAAGACGGTGTCACCGACCTCTCTGAACGCCCCATCACGTTCTGCTTCAACGGCGGCCCCGGCTCCTCTTCCGTTTGGTTGCACATGGGCGCCTTCGGCCCTCGCCGCGTCATTCTCCCCAGTGACGCCAGCATGCCGAAGCCGCCACCTTATTCGATCGAAGACAACCCACACTCACTTCTCGATCTCACCGACATCGTGTTTATCGACCCGGTGACAACGGGCTTCAGTCGCGCCGCTCAGGGAGAAGACGACAAACAATTCCACGGCGTGTCAGAAGACATCGCCTCTGTGGCAGAGTTCATCCGGCTCTACACGACCCGTTTTGAACGCTGGAACAGCCCCAAGTTCCTCTCCGGAGAGAGCTATGGGACCACAAGGGCAGCCGGGCTCGTGGGCAACCTACAGGATCAACACGGCATGTACCTGAACGGCATCGTTCTCGTGTCGTCCATCCTCGACTTCTCGACAGCCCGCTTTGACGCCGGCAACGAACTCCCCTACCCACTCTTCCTGCCCAGCTACACCGCGACAGCCTGGTACCACGACCGCCTGGACCCTGCACTGCAAGCTGACCTACAGACCACGCTGCGTGAAGCGGAAACGTTTGCCATGGACGAGTACGCACGAGCTCTTGCCAAAGGCGCACAGCTACCAACTGAAGAGCGTGATCGCATCGCGGCCAAACTCGCCTACTACACCGGCGTCTCGGAAGACTATGTCAAGCAGACCAATCTGCGCATCATCATTCATGAGTTCGTGAAAGAACTAACTCGTGACCAGCGCGAAACTGTAGGCCGACTCGACTCTCGATACACGGGACGCGACTCGGATGCCTACGGCGCAAGCAACGAATACGACCCCAGCTATGCCGCCATCCAGGGCCCCTTCACTGCGGCGCTCAACCACTACGTGCGCACAGAACTCAAGTACGAGAACGACCTGCCCTACGAGATCCTCACCGGCCGGGTCCACCCATGGAACTACGGCAATGGCGATGGCTACGTAAACACCGGCGCCACGCTACGCGAAGCCATGACGCACAACCCGTACCTCAAGATCTTCGTGGCCAACGGCTATTACGATCTTGCGACACCGTATTTCGCCACGGAGTACACATTCGACCACCTGGGCCTGGAGAGCACCCTGCAGGCGAACATTTCCATGGCGTACTACGATGCAGGCCACATGATGTACATTCATGAACCCTCGGCCGTTGCGCTGAAGGCAGACATCGCGCGCTTTTTTGCTTCGACACTCAACCCGTAAGCCGACATCCGATCACGGCACATGATCGACGATAAGACGGAATTGGATTCGAGCAGACGTACGAACAACTTGATGTCACTGTGCCTTTTCGCAGGCATCGCACTGCGACTCGCACTGTTTGTCGTCAACCCCCCCACCAACGCCTTCGACGATCACTATCGTCCGATCACGCTCTACATGGAAACCGGAAGCGTGCCGGACCGAGATGCATGTTGGGAGTGTTACCACCCGCCAGCGTTCTATGTTTCCTCGGCCTGGGTTTCTCAGACGGCGCTGGCGATGGGGGCCAGTTCGTCAGAGATCGAGAAGCTCGCCCAGTTCCTTCCATGCCTTTACGGCATCCTCACCCTGTTTATCCTGCGAGCCATTCTGCTTCGCTTGCGTCTCCGCGAATCATCTCTGTGCATCGCCTTCGCCATACTTTGCTTCCTTCCGCGCCACATCTACATGTCGGCGATTCACTCAAACGACACGATCGCGTATCTCGGTGTCAGTGCGAGTGCCTTGCTGATCCTGCGCGCTCTCGACAATGGATGCCGACTGCGTGACATCCTTGCGCTCGCTGTGGCCATGGTCGTCACGGCTTTGACGAAATACACTTCGATGATTGTGCTACCCATGGCAGCCGCTTCCTTTGGTGCCGCATGGTGGCTGCGTGTTGGTGGGTCTCGTCAGCGTGTCGCAAGCGCACTCGCGGGAGTCTGCTTGCCCGCGATCGTTGCGCTTGCACTTTTCGCGGCACCAAATATCCGCGACTACGGCACAGCGTTTCCGAGCAATCTCGAGTTGCTCCAGCAGGACTATCTCGATTCGGGCCGCGGTACCCGAGACATAGACTTTTTTGGTCTCTCCCCATGGCGGGCTATCGCGACTCCTGTCCTGGCTCCGGACAATCGCGACTCCATGTGGACAATCCTCTGGGCACGCACTTGGTTCGACATGGAGCCTCGCTTCCTGCAGTACACCGACCCGGCGACGCAAGATTGGTGGGCGGCCTACAACATCTATCTGGGTGGCGCCGAAGACGACTCCTGGCCTGGCGTCTACGGCCTGGGGGTCGTGACACGGGTCCTCGGCTCGACACTGATTGCCGCAGGAATCATTCCCGGGATCCTCATGCTCATCGGCCTCATGCGCTGCCTCGTCGGCCGTTGGTCACTGCTCCGACCACGGAACCCTCTTGAGTCGGCTCGCCTACAGATGATGCCCGTGCTCATGTTCGGTGTGATGGCAGGCAGCGCTTTCCACTCGTGGAAGTTTCCGTATACATTCACGTTGAAGACCGTCTACATCCTCAACGGACTGCCCGCGTTCATCGTGTTTGTCGCACTTGGAGCGTCCTTGCTACGAAAAATTCCGTGGGCACACCGCATCATCGTGGGCTCAACGATTTTCCTGTGCGCACTCTCGACACTTCACATCGCTCGCGTCGTCTACGTCATGATCAATCTATGAGCAATCCCGTTCAGCGAGGTCGGCACGCAGTCTTGGCTGCGAGATTTTCTCTGGGATGCTTCGCCGTGGCGCTGCTCGTCTCCTGTGGTGGAAGGAGACTGGTGAACACTGTTCAGAACCCTCACGTCTTTGACGACCAAGGGGTTCACGTAGTGCTGCACGCCTCGGGTACGTGCACTGCATGCACTCTCTACCACAAGCTCAAAAGCTTCATCGTTCTCCTGGACTCAGCTGTTTCTGTACAAGCAGGAGTGGTACTCACCACAGAGGGAACCGTGGTGACAAGCTCGCAAGTCGGAGGCAAAGAGCCATCTGTTGAAGTCGTCTCTGGTGATTTCAATGCCTGGATTGGCCATGTTGTCGCCGAAGACTCAAGTCTCGACCTGGCTCTCGTCGAGCTCCCACAACTCGGTCAAGTGTGGAACCTTGCCGAGGTTCACCAGGGCCCCCCACCGCCCGTCGGAACCGAAGTTTTTCTGGTTGGCTATCCGATCGGACTTGGCTGGTGTGTGATGCACGGTGAGATCACAGGAATCACACGCGTCAACGATGTCGACATGATCGAAACAGATGCGACCTATCTGCCCGGGAATTCAGGCGGAGCCCTTGTGGACGTCGACGGCCGCTTGCTCGGCATCATGTCATCCATCCCCGGTGGGGATGATGCTCGGCAGATCTCACTGGCGCGGCCCGCAAAAACAGCCCTCGGCTACCTCGAGACTCTCAAGCCGAACCCCTTCGGACTCTGACCGAGGTCGAGATCAGAACAGGCCCGAGATCCGGCCATCACGATCGACATCGATCGCTTCGGCAGACGGCACCTTTGGCAGCCCCGGCATGGTCATGATGTCTCCGGTCAGTACGAGCACAAAACCTGCACCGGCCCGCAACTCGACATCGCGCAAGGGCACTTCGAAATTTTCTGGCCGCCCCTTCAGCGCAGGGTCCGTCGAAAACGAGTACTGAGTTTTCGCCATACAAATCGGCAGGTGCCCATGCCCATCGGCCTCAAGTTTCGTAAGCCGTTTACACAGCTTCGAATCCGCGAAGATGTCGTGAGCGTGATAGACCTTCTGGGCCACCATGCGCACCTTTTCTAGCAGTGGCTCGTCGTCCCCGTAGAGCGGTCGGAATTCAGTCGTTCCGCTCTCGACGGCCTCCACCACAGCCTGCGCTAGATCCAGCGCACCCTCGCCTCCCTTGGCCCAATGGTTCGATCGCACCACCGGCGCCTCAAGTCGCTTCGAGGCAGCAAGAACGGCCGCAATCTCTTCTTCGGTATCACCTTCGAATTCGTTGATGCAGACAACGACCGGCACACCGAAGAGCCGCAAATTACCGACATGCTGCTCGAGATGTGGGAGGCCCAACTCGACAGCACGGACATCCGGCTTGCCCAACTCTTTGATTGCGGTGCCACCTTGTGACTTCAAAGCACGGATCGTTGCCACGATCACAGTGGCTGCCGGAGACAACCCTGCCGACCGGCACTTGATGTCAAAAAACTTCTCTGCTCCCAGGTCAGCACCAAATCCAGCTTCGGTAATCGTGTAGTCGGACACATGCAGTGCAAGTTTCGTGGCCATGACGCTGTTGCATCCATGCGCAATGTTCGCGAATGGGCCTCCATGAACAAATGCGGGATTGTTCTCGAGCGTCTGCACAAGGTTTGGTGCGAGTGCATCGCGCAACAAGGCCGTCATGGCTCCCTGAACATTGATGTCACTCGCCGTGACGGGCACTCGGTCGTAAGTCTTACCAATGATGATTCGGCCGAGTCGCTCACGCAGGTCTTCCAGAGATTCCGACAGGCAAAGAATCGCCATGATCTCTGAGGCAGCCGTGATCGAAAAACTCGTCTCACGCGGAACAGAGTTTCCGACGCCTCCGAGGCCAATCACGACGTCTCGCAACGCGCGATCATTGAGATCGATCACTCGGTTCCATGTAATACGCCGCGGATCGATGCCCAGCTTGTTTTTGTGGTGCAGGTGATTGTCGATGGCTGAAGCGAGCAGATTGTGCGCAGCGGTCACAGCATGAAAGTCGCCCGTGAAGTGGAGATTGATGTCCTCCATCGGAACGATCTGGGCGTGACCGCCTCCAGCAGCTCCACCCTTCATGCCAAAGCATGGCCCCAAGGAAGGCTCGCGCAAACAAACAACGGTCTTCTTCCCGATGCGATTGAGCGCATCGCCGAGTCCAACCGTCGTGGTTGTTTTGCCTTCTCCCGCAGGCGTCGGCGAAATGGCCGTCACCAACACAAGTTTCCCGATCGGCTTGTCAGCTATCCGCTTGCAGAAATCCAAGCTGACCTTGGCCTTGGCCTGCCCGTAAGGAAAGAGATCTTCGCTCTCGATACCCAGCTTCGCCGCGATCTCGCCAATCGGCTTCATGACCGCGTTGCGTGCAATGTCTAGATCCGTGGGAGCCATAGAAACCGCGTTCCGTGAAGAGAAGTGGGCGCTGCAATCAACGTCAATCTGAGGCCACGAGCCCGAGACGTGGGCACCAAAGCAAGATGCGGGAAGGATAGCAAGCCACCCCCTCCCGACGCGCGCGTACGATAAGCATCTCGGCCGAGCCAGCTCCCTTCCACAGAGATCCAGCGTGTCAGCCCGCCATCAACATGCGCCATCCACCGAGTGCCAGCCGGATTCTGTGCAGGTCGCCATCGGCTACCACCAGCGAACCAAGCATCACCCCCAGCGGTTCGCCGCCTCTCTCGGCTACCTCGACTGGGAATCCCAACCAGATCCGTTCCGTCGTTACCAAGGTGCGCCGCTTCTCTCACTGCCCCTCTCCCCGGCGGTCACCGAGACTCCCTCGACCACTCTGTACGACGACCTTTTCAATCCAGGTGCGCTCCCTGTTCAGCCACTGAACGCAGAGCGGCTCTCCAGCTTTCTCTACAACGCACTGGCCCTGTCAGCCTGGAAATCTGCCGGCGGCAACCGCTGGCCCCTGCGCGTCAATCCCTCGAGTGGCAACCTCCATCCAACGGAAGGCTGGGTCGCGGTCCCAGCCGTTCACGGCCTGACAGAGTCGCCATCAATTCTTCATTACGCACCCCGAGAACATGCCCTTGAGCAGCGCCTTCTGCTCCCTGAACACATCTGGAGCGCCTTGCTCCAAGATCTGCCACCAAACGCCTTTCTTGTCGCACTCTCTTCCATCCCCTGGCGCGAAAGCTGGAAGTATGGAGAGCGAGCCTATCGCTACTGCCAGCACGACGTCGGGCATGCCCTGGCAGCGCTTCGCCTCGCCGCAGCGCAACAGGGCTGGAGGCTCGCCATGCTCCCAGCATCAGACAAACTGCTCAACAACCTGCTTGGTCTCGATCGAGACGATGGCTTCTTAACCGAGGAGCCCGAGCACGCAGACTTATTGGCAGTTGTGTTCCCGGCGGACACTCTTTTTTCTGCCGAGGCTGTCGGAGGCTGGCAAGTCGATGAAGCCGGCATCGAATCGGGCCTGCAAACCGCAACGTGGTCTGGTAGACCCAATAAGCTCAGCTCAGATCATCAGCCCTGGGAGATTGTCGAAGTGGCCGGTTCTGTGTGCCAGCGAATCAAAGCGCCTCGCGACTGGTGGCAACACACACCTCCCACACAACTCGAGCCCGTTGCAGGACCGCTCGCTTCTTCAAAAGTGAGCTCACGAGCTCTCGCGAGTCACACCATTCGTGGGCGTCGCAGTGCAGTGGCCATGGACGGTCATACAGAACTCCCGCTCGCTGATTTCCATCGCATGCTCGCACGAACAGTGCCCGCACTCTGCCCTGCACCCTGGGACGCGTGGCCTCATCAACCCGCAGTCCAACTGGGCCTATTCGTTCACCGCGTCACAGGACTGGCTCCCGGCCTTTATGCCCTCGTAAGAGATAAGTCTTCACAAGATGCGTTGCGGTCTTCGATGCACGATTCGTTCCTCTGGGAACGCCCTGAAGGAACCCCAGAATCTCTCGATCTGTACATGCTCATCGCTGCCGATGCTCGTCGGCCTTCCTCGAGTATGAGTTGCAATCAGGACATCGCCGGAGACGGTGCTTTTAGCCTCGGCATGCTGAGCGCCTTCGACAAGACGCTGCAAAACCGGGGTGCACCGGGTTACCGCGAGCTCTTCTGGGAAACGGGAATGATCGGGCAGGTGCTGTACCTGGAGGCAGAGGCCTCTGGCCTACGAGCCACAGGCATTGGATGTTTCTTCGATGACGCTGTTCACGGCGCGTTCGGCATTGCCGAGACAAGCTGGCAGAGCCTCTATCACTTCACCGTCGGAGGCCCCACAGAAGACGAACGCATCTCGACACTGCCGCCCTACCCCGCCCCTCTCGACGAATCAGATGAGAGTTAAAACAGTCATGCCCCATGACAAAGACCGTTGCAAGACTTGCCGAACGGCCTCAAGACGAACTGGAGCGCTCGCCTGAAGCCATCGCGGCAAGCACACGATCCGGCGACGCTTCAGATCGATCAAACATCGCCACCAGCCGACCGTCGCGCATCACGCCAACGCGAGTTGACAGCCCCAGAACCTCCGGGAGTTCTGAAGAAATCAGCAAGACTCCCGCACCTGAACAGGCCAGATCATCCAGGAGGCCGTGAATCGCCAACTTCGCGCCAACGTCCACGCCACGCGTAGGTTCATCAACAATCAAGACGCGAGCCTCGCGGTCGAGCCAACGCGACAACACCACTTTCTGCTGATTGCCCCCACTCAACTCAGCCACCGGCGCATGAAGCGAGTGTCCTTTCACCGCGACCCGAGCAAGTGCTTGCGCTGCATGGCGACTCTCTGCTTCACGGCTCATCAAGAGACCGCGTCGAAATCGTTCGGCTGCTCCGAGTGATTGGTTGGGAGCGACCCCCATGCCAAGCACGAGGCCCTGGCGTTTGCGGTCTTCTGGAACAAGCCCCAGCCCGGCATCCATGGCAGAGCGCACCGAACCGAGTCGCACTTCGCGACCATTCATGCGCACCCGGCCGCAGGCCGCGCTGTCCAATCCAAAGAGCGCTCTGGTCAGTGCGCTGCGCCCGGCTCCTACGAGACCTGCAATCCCCACAATCTCTCCGGCGCGAACATCCAGATCGATCTCATGAAAGCCGTTGGGCGAAGAAAAACCGCGCACCTCGAGCAAAGGCTCTCCCGGCACGCCCTCAAGGTGTCGCGGCACAAAGGGTTCCAGGTCTCGGCCAATCATAAGGCGCACGAGGCTCAACTCATCTGCGGCCTCGCCGTCCAGACTCCCCGCGAGCGCTCCATCCCGAAGTACATGCACTCGATCACAGAGCCGCAGCACCTCTGGGATTCGATGACTCACATAAACCATCGTGACGCCCTGATCACGCAGTCGCTCGATGAGTTCAAACAAAGATTCAGCTTCTGTGTCTGACAAGGAACTCGTCGGCTCATCAAACAGAAGCACGCGGGCGCCTGTAGCGACGGCTGCTGCGATCTGAACCAGCTGCTCCTGCGCCGTCGACAAGGAACTCATCGACTGCGTGACATCAAGCGAAGTTCCAATGGCGGCCAGCTGCTCACGCGCTCGCCGATTCAAGGCCTCTCGATCTACAAAGATTCCGAAGCGGCGTGGGATTCCACCCAGCGAAAGATTCTCCGCGATCGACAAATCCGGGCAGGACGCAAGCTCCTGGTGCACCATGGCAACACCGTGTTTGAGCGCATCTGCGGGCGATCGAAAGTCGACTGACTGACCGTCCAGCCAGACACTCCCCGCATCCGCGCGGTGAATGCCCGCCATGATCTTGGCCAACGTGGACTTACCCGCTCCGTTCTCACCCATCAAGGCGTGGCACTCGCCAGTCGGGATTTCGAGCGAGACATCCCGCAAGGCAGTGATACCGCCGAAGTGCTTCACCACACCTTCAACGCGAATCATCGATCAGAACTCAGCACTCAGATTCAGCCCTCGCTCAACCATGATTTCCACTGAGCATTCACCGCATCGACATCCGCCATGCGCACCGGCTTCAGTGCATCAACGACGCGAACATCTTCGGGCTTCTGACCGTCAACAATAAGATCGAGCAGCAACTCCACCGAACGGTATCCCCAGGCGAAACAGTCTTGCGCTAGCAAGACTTCAACGTGTCCGCTCTCGAGATATCGGAGTTGCGGTTGAAGCGCATCGACAGACACCACCTTGACGCTTCCAGGGTCCCAACGCAGAGCACCTGCCGTGAACAAGGGCCAACCACCGACGAACGCCCATCCATCGATCTCCGGGTGCGTACTCTGTCCGCGAGCCACCACTTCGGCAGCCACCTCGGGCACTTCCTCGTGATAGAAAACGCCATCCTCGACCAAGTTCATCTCCGGGTACTTCAGCAGCTGAGCTTTCACCCCAGCGACGCGAGCCTGAAGATTCGGCGCCGCTTGGTTCCCGGCCAGAATCGCGATGGAGCCCTTCTCTCCCATTGCCTTCGCCAACTCATCCATGACCTGCGCTCCGCATGAGTTGTCATCTGTTCCAAAGAACGCAAAGCGCTGACTCTTGGGCGCATCGGAATCGAAGCACACAACTTCTGTTCCCAGATCCACTGCTCGGTTGATCGCAGGGGTCAGCGTTTCGGCATGACTGCATGAGACGGCAATGCCTGCGGCCCCGCTTCGAGCAAGTTGTTCGATCGCTGCGGCCTGCGCGGCGGCATCTTCGTCTGGGGGTGTCTGCCAATCGATCACGATGTCGAGTCCGCGCTCAGCACCGAGTTCGACCGCGGCTGCTTGCGCTCCGAGATAGGCGGCCTGAAAAACCGCATTGCCCTGACTCTTCCCCACCAAGCCGATGACCACACGGTCTTGCGCGCCCTCCTCAGAAGCATCGTCCGAGCAGCCAGCGAGCAAGAGCAAAGCGAACAGAAAGGCCTGCGGACCAGAAGGGCGGCGGCGCAACTTCATGAAAAACTCCCGTAAGGCAAAATCAGTCAGGCGATCTGCGTGAAAGCATCATGCGACAGATCAAGCCGGAGGGCGAGAATCCTCAACCACAGTTCGCCGCACACGCAAATGTCCACTAAAACGGTCAACCGCCACGGCAGCCACGATGGCCAATCCGATGATGATCTTGCTGTATTCCTTGCTCACCGTGACCGTGAACAAGCCAAGGTCGACAGTTCGCAGGATGTCGATGCCGTTTTCGATGAGCTTGATAATCAGTGCCCCCAGCATGGCACCTAACGCTGTTCCCCGGCCGCCCATCAGGCTCGCACCTCCAACGACAGCTGCAGCAATGACCGTGAGTTCGTATCCCTGACCTGTCGCGGTGTTCGCCGACTGATAAAAACCGACAGACACCATGCCTGCCAATCCCGCTGCAAGCCCGGCCAACGCGTAAATACGCAACTTGATACGCCCCGTGCGCAATCCTGCGAAGCGTGCAGCCTCTTCATTCCCACCAACGGCATAGATTTGTCGGCCGCTCACTGTGTGCCCCAGGTAGACCCACGCAGCAATCACCGCGACCAACATGATCAGCATCGGCACAGGCTGCACAAAAGTGTTCGCCACATCCCAGCGCTGACTCACAAAACCATCCGTAAAAGAAGCGGGCAATTCCTTACCGAGTGACGGCAGCGTCTTGGTTTTCACCGAGACGAGACCGATGCCGCGAAAAATACTCATCGTGCCGAGAGTGACAATGAACGGATGCACGCGGAGGCCGACAATGAGTGCGCCATTGATGGCGCCACACAGCAGTCCGATGCCCATGGCAACAACGGCTGCAATCGGTATCGACTGCCATGCCGAGGCATCGGACGGCAACTGCTGCAAGACTGCCGCCGTGCCAAGTGCGGAGAGACCAAAGATCGAACCGACAGAGATGTCGATGCCGCCCGAGATGATCACCAGCGTTGCACCGAGTGCCATGATCGCCATCCACGACATGGTGGTGGCGACATTGGGAATGAGGTTGTCCAAACGCAGGAAGTTGTTGGCGGTCCTTCCAGCAACGGTCACGGGATCCGAGGCCAACGTCAGCACGACCCCGATCACGAGAATGACCAGGAGGAGCCCGGCTTCCATGAACTTCGGACGCACAGTTCCGGCTCTGGAATGGGCCAATCTGGAGGATCCCGGCAGCAACGGCATCGACTCACCTCACCCCACGAGTCTCCTCCAGTCAACCCGTGTTTCACGACGAGCTCAACCGAGTACCCTTGGCGTGGCCTTTTTCTGCCCAGTCAGCCCTTCCCCGCCCTCGGTAACCGAGCATGCTCACTCTGTCGCATCGAATGCTCTACGCCCTTCTGATGCTGTTCGCAATGCCCCCGGCAGCGGCCATGAACACACACCGCTCTGAGCCGCCCGTTGCGCCGGTCATTTCTCAGCACGTGTCAGAAGAAGATGTGCACCCGACTCTCGATGAAATCTACAAGCCGCCACGCCTACTGGGTCAACGACCCACCGATTTCGGCATGTCAGCCGATGGGCAATGGATCACCTACCGCTGGGCTGATGAAGACTCGGAAGATGCACCAGGCGACCTCTATCTACTTTCAACTCGCGGCAGCACGACAGAAGTTTTGGCCACAGAGGACGAAGATGTTGACGTGCTCTGGACGCATACCGATGCGGTCTTGCTTCGCGAACGTGATGGGTGGATCGATCGCATCGACATCGGAGGCGACGGACAACCTGTCCCGCTCTTCGAAGGGGCTTCACTGGGCAAGGTTCAATTTCTGGAAGATGCGCGCCGCGCCATCATTCAGGCCGGAGAGGACAACCAACTCTGGATTGTCGATCTCCTGACGGGTTCACGCCGGGCTCTCGCCTCTGATCTGAAGAAACGGTCGAGTTGGTATCAGGTGCTTGAAGACCGTGGACAGATTGCACTCTTTGCACAAGCCGACGCACCACCGCCGCAGACAGAGGAGCCCTCCGAAGCGAAGAGCCCCTCGCGTGTGCTATGGACTGTCCCCCTTGGCGAAGCCAGCAGCAGCGCACAGCAAACCGACATGGAGAAAGCGTCGAACACGCAGATCTCCCCAGATGGCCGATGGGCCGTGGCGTACACCCGCGAATCGACCGTCGATCGCGAACTGGTCATGGCCGACTACCTGACCGAGCAGGTCACCGTCGTGCCGGTACGGAGTTCGCTGGCCGGTGACGACGCCAGCGCCCTAGAGATGCAGTTGTTTGACCTCGAGTCCTCCGAAAAGCACCCCCTCTCACTCGACGCTCAAGACAAGTTCCGTTTACGAAGGGTGGAATGGTCTCCAGACGGCTCGACATTGCTGATTGACCGCATCAGCAACGACTTTCACGTTCGACAAATTCTGGTGGTCCAGGCCGACACGCGCGAGATTGATGTTGTCCTGGCTGAACGCGACGAGGCTTGGATCGGCGGGCCAACGACCTGGGCTAATTGGAACGATGCGGGTACCCACATACTCTTCACGTCGGAGCGCAGCGGCTTCAATCACCTTTATCGCGTGCGGTCCGACGGCAGCGAGTTGACCTCGCTGACCGCCGGAGACTTCGAAGTGCAACAAGTGAATCTCTTGAACGACCACGGCCGCGCCCTGCTCGTCACGAGTTCGCCAGAAGACCCGGCTGTTCGTCATCTTCGCCTCGTGGACCTGGACACCGCCGAACAAATCGTGCTCACCGGAGAGGATGGGTGTGCAGCAGATCATGGCTGGTCACCTCGCAACGACACCGCGCGCCCCCATACCAGCCTCGATGGCTCCACCCTTGTGTACATGTGGGAAACGCTCGGCCGTCCAGGAGATCTCTATGCTTTGGACTTGCCTCTCGAATTCAACGAGACGGATGCCCCGCCGCGCTCCGTGCGCTTGACTGATTTTGTCCCCGAAGCGCTGGACAAACTCGAGCTCGTGCAACCCGAAATCATCGAGTACACAAATCCTGATGACGGGGTCGTCGTACGCTCATTCCTTTATCTTCCCGAACCCTACGACCCACTTGAGCGGTATCCCTTGGTGGTGTTCGTACACGGAGCGGGATACCTTCAAAACGTCACGCGCTCACGGACTTCCTACGACACCGACAAGCTGTTTCATCACCGCTTGGCGCGCAAAGGCTACGTGGTTCTCGCGCCGGACTACCGGCACAGCGCAGGCTATGGCCATGACTTTCGTACTGATATTTACGGCTACATGGGCGGCAAAGACACCGACGACGTTGTCGCGGGCATCAAGCATCTTGAGCAGCTTGGGCTTATCGATACGGAACGTGTCGGCGTGTATGGGGGCTCGTACGGCGGCTTTCTCACCTTGATGTGCCTGGCCCGCTACCCCGACCAGTTCGCCTGCGGCGCAGCACTCCGCTCCGTAACAGACTGGCGCACCTACCATGCGGGCTACACCAATCCACGACTGGGGCACCCGGATCGCGATGCAGAAAATTACGATCGCAGCAGTCCCATACACATGGTGGACGACATCCAGGACCCCGTCCTCATGCTGCACGGCTTGAAAGACGACAATGTGTTCGCGCAGGACTCCATTCGCTTCATCGAAGAGCTGATTCAACTGGGCAAAACCTTTGACGCCATGCTCTACCCGAGCCAAGCCCACGGGTTCACCGACCCCGAAAGCTGGATCGACGAGTACTCACGCATCGAAGGCTACATGGACCGCTATCTGCTCGAGGAAGCGGCCCTCGATGAAGCTAGGCCTGACGCACCAGACTTCTAAGTCGCGCACGCGTCTCGTCGTCAAGAAAAGCGGCTTCTACCGCGGCACTCGACAGGTCACGAAGTTCACTCATCTCGTAACCCCATGTCCGTGCGGCCAGTAGATATTCGTCTGTAAGCGTCGTGCCGCATACGGACGGATCATCCGTGTTGAGCGTGACCAGATGACCTGCACGGCGCAACGCATCAAAAGGATGTGAATCGAGACCTGACACCGCACCTGTGAGAAGATTGCTGGTCAGGCAACACTCGAGTGCGATTCCAGCGGCAGCCACACGGGTCGACAATTCTTCGTCCTCGCGAAGCGCTACGGCATGACCCAATCGGCATGCGCCCAACTCGTCAATCGCTTCAAGAATCGACGGCGGGCCAGCAGCCTCTCCGGCATGCACTGTCACCGGCAATCCACTCGCCCGAGCCCTTTGAAGTGCAGGAGCTAGCTCATGACCTGCATGATCTTCCGGGCCCGCAAGGTCCACGGCCACGACCCCTCTCCCGGCGAAAGCCAATGCCAGGTCCACCATGCGTTCGTTGATCGCGGGAGAAAGCGTCCGATAGCAGCAAAGAATGATTCCCCAGCTCACGGACGCAAGCTCTGAAGCAGAGCGCAAGCCGTCGATCACCTCTTCGAGCACTTCTTCCGCACTCATGTCAGGTCCAGCTTGCAGTTCCGGGCAAAACCGCACTTCGACATGCACCACACCGTCCGACGCAGCATCTTCAATCAACTCGCTGGCGACCCGGCGCATGGCTCCCGGCAATTTCAGAATCGGATAGAAGATCTCAAATGTGCGCAAAAACTCACGCAAAGAACTGCAGCTTGCCGGGGCACGTACAAGGCCCTTCAGCTCTTCTTCTGAACTTGCTGGCAGCGGCACTTCGCCTTCGAGCGCGAGTTCAAAAAGGGTTGCAGTCCGCACAGCGCCATCCAGGTGGCAATGCAGATCGAGCTTGGGCAACGCACGAATGTCCCTCGTGCTAGGGACACCTTCGGAGCTGAAGTGCCCCATCAGGCCTCTCAGTCGCCAACGCCGGCAGACGAAGCCAGTGGCCCCTCGTCACGCAGCTCTTTTGAAGACTCTGTCACGGGCGCCACCTTCACCGCAGCAACTTCGTTGCTGTCCTCGTCATCTTCGGCAAGATCGTCGGCGCGTACGGAACGCACGGAACGCTCGGTGAGGTAGGTGTTGTCAGCAAGTCCATGCGCCAGATCACGCCTGATCACGACGGCATCGACCTCCGTAAGCGCCCCCGACTCAACAAGGCGTGCCAGAGCAGCGTCATAACGTTCGGTCAGCCAGGCCTCGTCATATCCGACGTAATCCAACACCTTGCCCACCGGCTCGCCTTGGACCGCGTGTGTAAAGGTCGGCTTGCCCTCCGCATCAAATCCAACGTGCACCGTGTCCGTATCACCGAAGAGATTGTGGAGATCACCCAGCGTCTCCTGATACGCGCCTATGAGGAAAATGCCCAACATATAGCGCTCTCCCTCGCGAAGGCGATGCACCTCGAGCACTTCCTTGACCTCTCGATGATCGGCAAAGCGATCGATACGCCCATCGCTGTCGCAGGTCATATCACCCAGCACAGCGTGCTCGGTGGGCTCTTCATCCAATCTATGAATAGGCATGACCGGGAAGATCTGGCGAATCGCCCAGTGGTCTGGAACTGACTGAAAGACACTGAAGTTGCAGAAGTAGATATCCGCGATACGGCGGTGGAGACCCTCGAGTTCTTCGGGGACGGAATCGAGAGTCTTTACAAGGCTTGCGACTCGATCACAGGTCGCAAAGAACAAGTTTTCGCAGAGTGCTCGCGTAGGGAGATTCACCAAGCCCAACTTGAATCGCGAAAGCAGTTCTTCGCGCAAACTCAGTGCGTCGTGATAGACCTCCAACACCGTCTTGACGGAGAGACGTGCGATGTTTTCCCGGAACGACAAAACAATGTCCGCCTCGTCCGACTTCGCCTCTTCAAGAAGGCCGTCGCGTGACAAACGCGAGCTTCCAGTCACCTCCACAACCATCATCGAGTGATGCGCCACGAGCGCACGCCCCGCCTCGGTCACAATATCCGGGACCGGCTGGTTCGCTGACTGACACGCACTCTGGATCTGGAAAACGACGTCGTTGGCGTATTCTTGTTCTGTGTAATTGCGAGAAGAACTGAAGTTCGTGCGGCTTCCGTCGTAATCCACGGCCAAGCCTCCACCAACATCCAGAATGTTGAGCGGGCAACCCATGGCGCGTAGTTCGACGTAGACCCGACTCGCCTCATTCAGCGCTGCTTTCCATGGGCGGATTGCTGTGAGCTGACTTCCCAGATGGAAGTGCAGCAAACGCACACGATCAATCAACTCCACGTTCTTCAGCCAGTCCACACACTCCACCAGTTGCGAGGCAGACAGGCCAAATTTAGCTCGGTCCCCAGCAGAAGATTCCCAGCGTCCCGAGCCTTGCGCCACGAGCCGACTTCGCACCCCGAGCCAGGGGCACACATCACGCCCTTCGCGCTCGACGACGCGAGAAATGGTCTCGACCTCGGAAGGCTTCTCGATGACCACAACGACCTCATGTCCGAGCCGCGTGGCAAGCACAGCGCTCTCCATGTACGACTCATCTTTGTAGCCGTTACAGATGATGAGACTCGGCTGCTCAAGCAATGCGACCACCGCCAGCATTTCCGGCTTAGAGCCCACCTCAAGGCCAGGCCGTGACTCCTGACCGCCGCCAGCTGACAGCAAGCCTTCGACCACAGAGCGTTGCTGATTCACCTTGATGGGATAGACCGGACGGTAGCGCCCTGTGTAGCCGTGCTCGGATGCCGCAGTACAAAACGCATCGCGAAGACAGCTCAAGCGGTGAGCCAGAATCCCGTCGAAACGAATCAGCAGTGGCAACGCCATACCGAGCTGACGCGCCATCTCGACAACATCTGTGAGAGCCACAGAAGGGCCGCCGACACCGTCGGGGCGAACATGCAAAAGTCCGTCCTCACTTGCTTCGAAATACGGCGATCCCCAACCGGGAAGGTTGTAGAGATCTGCACTCTTTTCGAAGGTCCATTTCTGTGAGGCTTGATTCATTCCTCTTGTAACGCTTGAGGGCGCGTAACCTTCTCGAATCGTGGAAATCAGCCGGCTCAGCAGGGCTCGGCACTGTATCACGAGGCCAGCGGGTGAACAGGCTCAGCCAAGGGTCGCTCGGGCACCCTCAAGCGACGCAAAAAGCACGTGGAGAACCACTCGGCAGAGGGCAAAAAGTGGAGCGGGTGAACGGAATTGAACCGTCGACAACAACGTTGGCAACGTTGTGCTCTACCACTGAGCTACACCCGCATCCGTGGTAAGAGGCCTAGAGTACTACCCACGAGGTCGGCTGCGGTCAAGTCCCGATCCCAGGTGAGGCTCCTGGCACGCCACAAGATAGACTCCCGATCATGCTCGACTGGCTCGCCTGCCAACTCCTCGCCCCCCGTCTCACAGACCTCACAGAGGTCCCCGGACCACCCCTCCCGGAGCCCTGGGCCGAGAATGACCTCCTGACCCGAACCCAACGCACTTTTCAGGAACTGGGTGCGCTGACGTGGCGCCCCCAGGGTCCGACCAATCCGTACAAGCTGCTCATGGGCATGGGCTGCAGGGACCTCACCACCCGCGAAGCCGACCAGCAACCGGACACCGCAGGTCGATCGCCCAACTACGCTCCCTACCCTGCTTTCGAACCGCTCGAGATTCCTCTCGAGAACGGCCCACAGCTCACCGGGCACCACTCCACGGGAGCACCGGGAGCCCCCGTCGTCATCGTGGTCCATGGGCTCTTCGACTCACATGTCACAGGCTATGTGGTGGAGTACGCCGAATCGCTGAGGCGACAAGGGTTTCACGTGGTGGCTCTGGACCTCCGTGACCATGGACGCCAACTAGGGCGCGGCCTCCCTCCTTCGCTGGGCATCGAAGAAGGTCGCGATCTGTTTGCGGCAGCACGTATTCTCTCCCATGCCGAGGGCGTCTCCGTCGGCATGGTTGGCATGAGCTACGGAGCGCACTGTGTCGTGCGCGCAGCTCATGAAGCAACTCTTGCCGGAGAAGCAGACGTACTGCGCGGCGGAGTGCTCGCGATCTGCGGTCCGCTGGACATCCACGAAGCCATCCTGAGTTTCGACGACCATGCGCGGCTCCCGAAAGCAGACGCTCTGATGGATCGCATGATTTTCAGCGAGCTCACAAAGGTTCTCGACCGTCACCTGAAACTACGCTGTCGAACAGCCACTCTGTCAGACGTTGGCTCTTATCGTTCATACGTGGAGCGAGTGGTTCTCCCCGCCTACCCGGAGCACCCGGCGGAGTTCGAGGCTTACCTGGAACGGGCCAGTTCCGCCCAACCCGCTGTGATGGCCGAGTTGAAGGTGCCCACGACCATCGTGCACCCGGTCGACGATCCGCTGGTCCCGGTGCTGCATGCTCGCCGGGCCCGTGAAGCAGCTGGCGACAATCCCTTTGTGCACGTGAAAGAACTGGCCAGCGGCGGGCACATCGGCCTCGCAGGCGTCGATGGGCCCGGGACGCTCCAATGGCTGTCCACCTGGTTCGGGCGCCTCCGGGACGGCTGACGAGCGAGAGCGCTTGAGAAGCCGTGACGAATCAGTCCGTTGGCATCTCGGGCAATTCGAACTCGGACTCTTCCGGTGAAGCCAAGTAGTCCAGCATTCGGCTCCCCCTTCCCACGCTTTTCGCCCCCTCGATGGCGGCATGTACGTATTGCTTGGCCATCTCGACAGCGTCATCCAGCTTCATTTTCTTGCCCAACAAGGCAGCGATCGCCGATGACAGCGCACATCCCGTTCCGTGCACCTGCTTGCGCTGGGCGATGCGAGGCAAAGAGAACATCACGTACTCCCGACGAGTTCCGAGAATGTCCACGGACTCTTTACCGGAGAGATGCCCCCCCTTGATCAACACGTTGCGAGCGCCGGCCCGTAACAACTCGCGAATCACAGCTTCGGTGTCGCTGCGAACATGATCGACACTCATTCCCGAGAGTTCAGCGGCTTCGTCGATATTGGGCGTCAAGATCGTCGCCAACGGTACAAGTTGCCGCATGAAAATCGCGACATCATCTTTTGGCAACACACGCCGACCACTACTCGACCGAAGCACGGGGTCAACAACGATAGGGATCTTCTTTGCAGCCAAAGGATGCAAGGCACGCGCAACGGCGCGTACAACTTCTGCAGACGGCAGCATCCCGACTTTCACAGCGCACGGCCGCATGTCTGCCAAGAGCGCATCCAGTTGAGCTTTGACGTCACGGCCGGAGAGTGGCTTGATCTGCTTAAGCCCACTCGGGCCTTGAACCGTCCACGCCGTAGGAACAGCGGCACCCGAGAAGCCCAGCCGCAAAAAAACCTTCAGGTCAGCCTGCAGGCCGGCACCTCCAGAGGGGTCCGAACCAGCAATCGTCAGCGGCACTTGAGGTCGGGCAGAACTCACGAGAATCCCAATCGAACGAGAGCATCGAGCGTAACCCGTAACAACGAAATATCTGGCACGGGGTCGATGTCGAGAATCACATCAATGCTCCGGGCAGAGAGCTCCGCCGTGGGGCCCAGATCCAACTCACCGAGCCCCGGGGGAATTCCAGCCTGCCCATCCTGGACATCATCGAGGAAAAGGCCGCAAAAATACCGCCCCAGGCGTTCGATCCAGAGCGTGTCCTCGAGACCGAGCAGATGCGCTTGCGAAGGCCGGTGCCAGTAAGTCACAGGCAGCGCCCCCAGGTCTTCGAGCAACAGACCCAGGCTCTCTGGATCCGCCAGGGGCCCTCCCTCGGGAGTCCGAAGACCCAGTCCGAGCCCGGGCACCTCGCGAGACAGCTCAAACAAAGAGCGGCACGCTGCCTCCAGTTCCATGTCGAGCGGGAGGTCGACGATCAGTCGATCTGTTCCTGCGGCGACGGCCGTCGTGACGGCCTCTCTGCGCAAAGCCCACGCGCAGTGCACACCCGCTGCGGGAATGCCCCGCAAATCTGACTGCCGGCTACCCTTCCGAACCTGGAGCAAGGCCGTTTGCAATCCCGTTCGCCGGAGCGCGTCAGCGATGCGCGTCCCGTCGAGCGAGCTTGCCGCGAGGCAGCCGGTCCCGAGAATCATCGAGAGCTCCTATGTCCATGCAGGGTGCGACGCCTCGCCCGCCATCCTCGACAGAGATTCCGGGCACGAGGGACGAAGAATACCGAATCAGCCGCGCGGTGCAGCAGATGAGGACGTGGACGAGGCCTTTCGCATCGCCTGCATGCTGCGTGTGAACCGCAAGAGTGCAGACGCCAGATGTTCACGATTCGCCTCCCCGTCGACAGACTTCTGGCACATACGAAACAGCACCTGCCGATCAGGCTGCGTCAATTGATGGAAAGCTGTGCTTTTCTCTTCCTTGCTCTCTCCCAGCAGCGGTCGCAACACAATCGCCGGCAAAGCCAGCCGGCGCCGAGCGGTGAGTGCACAGAGAACGTAACGGGGGTCATGGAGCAAACCCTGCGCCTCGAGATGTCTCGCCATACGCTGAGCGTTCCGCTCAACAACAGACTTCAACTCGTGCAGGGCCTGCTTTTCCCAGTTGTGCTCATCGAGATCGTGCATGGAAGGCAGACACCGCCCGAAGCTCGAGGTCACAGGAAAAACGCGTCAGACGCGGACATCTCCGGTCAGGGACGCCAAGGACTCCTCTTCACCGCGGAGCAATGGATCCACCTCGGCCTCGAGAAACTCGTCGACTTGCTCTGCCGCTCGCCCGACAAAGCGCTGTGGATCACAGAGTTCTTCAAGGTCTGCATGAACAGCCGCAAAGAGTTCGTCTTCGCGCAATCGATCGAGCAGATCATTGTCGAGCCCCTCGGCCTTCACCCGCGCCCCCGCGGCCACACTGTGCAATCGAATGGCCTCATGCAACTGCTGACGATCGCCACCGCGGCGCACCGTTTCCATCAGGATGGTTTCGGAAGCCATGAAGGGTAGTTCGGCTGCCAGATGCCGCTCGATGACCTTGGGAAACACGAGCAAACCCTGAGAGATGTTTAGCAGCAGTTGAAGAACTGCATCCGTGGCCAGGAAAGCCTGCGAGATGGCCAGCCTTCGGTTGGCAGAGTCGTCCAGAGTGCGTTCGAACCACTGTGTCGACGCCGTCTCGGCCGGGTTGAGCAACAGTCCCTGCACGAAACGAGACAAGGCACACACGCGCTCGCTGCGCATCGGATTGCGCTTGTAGGGCATCGCCGAACTGCCGATCTGTCCGGACTCGTAGGGTTCTTCCACTTCCTTCAGGTGCGCGAGCAAGCGCAGGTCATTGCCCATCTTGGCGGCACTTTGCCCCAATCCAGCAAGAGCCGACATCACCGTGAAATCTGCCTTACGTGTGTACGTCTGACCTGTAACAGCCCAGCAGCGGTCGAAACCCATGCGCTCCGTCACCATGGCATCAAGCCGCCGTACGGCCTCGTGATCGCCATCAAAAAGTGCCAGGTAGCTAGCCTGCGTCCCGGTCGTTCCTTTGACCCCACGGAATCGCAACTCCTGGCTTGCCCGCTGCAAGGCATGGGCATCCTCGACCAGATCCTGAATCCAGAGACAGGCTCGCTTACCCACGGTCGTGGGCTGAGCGGGCTGGAAGTGCGTGTAGCCCAAGGTGGGCAAATCACGATGCTCGCGAGCAAAGCGGGCCAGCGAAGAAAGCGTCGCGAGAAGCATCGGGCGCAGCAGATCGAGGCCGTCCCGGATCTGCATCAACTCGCTGTTGTCCGTGACGAAACAGCTGGTGGCTCCGAGATGAATGATCGGTCGGGCGGCGGTGGCCTGATCTCCCAGCGCATGCACATGGGCCATGACATCGTGACGCAGCTTGCGTTCGTACTCGTCCGCCAACTCGTAATCGAGATCGTCCTGGTGGGCTCGCAGCGAGGCGATTTGCTCGTCGCTGATAGGCAATCCCAGCTCTTTTTCGCACTCGGCGAGTGTTAACCAGAGCTTGCGCCAATGTCGGTGGCGCGTGGCATCCGAGAAGTTGCGGCGCATGGCCTCGCTGGCATAACGCGAGGCGAGCGGGGAACTCCAGAGGTCACGACCGCCGGCCTTCTGTGAATCGCTCATGGCGGCACGATAACAGTCAACGCGGAACGCTCGATAGCACCTGAAGCACGCCGCCCCTCGGGCGCCCCCTCGGCTCGGCGCATGATTGCTGGCTCAGGGGACGGCAACAGCCCTTGCAGGCAGCGTTGGAGGCTCAGGTCAGGGTGTCGAGCAGGGCCGAGCCCAGGGCGCCCAACCCGACCCAGACAGCCCGCCTGGCCCGGGTCGTGCGGTCGGCGAGCATCCAGGGAACACCAAAGGCACCGATCGCATTGGTCAACAGGTCTGCAAGGGAGGCTTCGCGCCCATCGAGAAAGCCTTGCCGCCCCTCCAGGCCGGCCGAATACAGCCACGCCAGGGTCGAGGCCAGGAGCCAGCGCCCATGTCCTGGACGCTCCTCAGGATGCAGCACCCAGCCCAAGAGCAGCGCCTCCACGCCAAAGAGCACCGCATGCCCGAGATTGAAGACAAGGCCACTCCCGGGAAACCAGACCGTGTCGCTGACGCGCGTTGTCGTCAGCCCCCACCAGATGGCTCCACTCCAGAGCAGCAAGAGAACCAGCCCGAGGAATCGACCTCCGCTCCAGCTCATGCGCTCTCGGTCAACTGTCCCGATCCAGCCTGCGCAACATGGAGACCTTGGTGCCCCCATGGGGATAAGACTTCACTTTCACGTAGTGCATCAACTTGTTCATGAGAGCAAAGCCTCGACCACGCTCTTCCAGCGGATCTGGAATGACAGGTGCTCCGAGAGGTGCCCGGTCCGAACCACTGTCCTGCAAAGAGACCAGGATGAAGCGAGGGGTGTACCGCACTCTCACATTCACGGTTCCATGTTCCTGCCCGAGACCGTGTTCCATCGCATTGTCCAGGGCCTCCGAGAACGCCAGCACCACCGCACGCTCGACGGTTTCATCGATGTGCCGATCGCGCAGAAAAGAGGCCAGCATCAATCGCAGGCCGCGCACCGGCTCAGGTGTCCCGTCCAGCACGATCGTACGGTGCATGGAAGCGCCACGGCTCATGAGCGATCGGCCTCGAGAAGCATCGAGAGATCCAGAGCGGGAGCCGAATGCGTCAAGGCTCCCACCGAGATGCGGTCCACTCCCGCGGAGGCCACGGCAGCAACGTTTTCCAGCGTCACGCAGCCGCTCGCCTCCAGTTCGAAAGCCGCACGCCGCGGATGCCCTGCGAGAGCGACAACCGCTTCCGCAAGCGCTTGCTGATCAAAGTTGTCCAGCAAGATGGCATCGGCTCCTCCGTCCGCGACCTCGCGAGCCTCTTCCAGATCGCGTGCCTCGGCGGTGATGCGGACCCCGTCCGGAGCCTGGGCACGCACCTGAGCGACGAGCTCTCTGTAGCCGGGCGCCCTCGAGAGAGCGAAGTGATTCTCTTTGAGAAGCACCTCGTCGAAAAGACCGATTCGGTGATTGGTCCCTCCTCCGTGCAGCACCGCGGCTTTCTCAAGCGTGCGCCAGCCCGGAGTTGTCTTGCGGGTGTCCAGGATGCGCACGGGCGTTCCAGCCACCCGGTCAACAAAGCGTCCCGTCAGGGTCGCAACGCCGGACAGGCGGCCGAGAAAGTTGAGCACGGTGCGCTCGGCCTCGAGCAACGAAGCTGCGGGGCCCGACGCCTCCAGCACCACCTCCTCCGGCTGAACACTGTCGCCGTCTGCCTTGTGAAAAACGCACACGACGGTGGGATCCACCTGCGCGAAAATTTCCCGCGCCAACTCCAGACCCGACAACCGACCCACCTGCCTCGCCAGCACGCGTGCGTGGGCGGGCGGCCCGCGACCCTCGAGAGCCAACTCCGTGGTGATGTCACCACGGTCTGCGAGATCCTCCACCAGAGCAGCACTGAGAAGGTCGAAGACCGAGCTGGTGAGCGGCATGAAGTGGGAACCAGGAGGCACAGAGAGACCCGTGGGGCCACGATGCTAGCGCAGCGCCATTTTCTCATCGAGAACGCATCTGGGTCCAGCGAGCCAGCAGCGAGGGCCCGACCCCTTGGACGGAGGCTGCCATTTGCGGGCTCAGCACCCCTCCAGCGGCCACGCGAGCGTGTTCAAGGCGTTCTGCCAGCACCGGGCCGACTCCAGGCAAAAGCCGGAATCCTTCGCCCTGCAAGCTCTCCAGACGCACTTCCAAGGGCTCTCCCGCCAGGGCTGCCGGAACCATGAGGTCTGTCGGACAGCGATCGAGCCCCAGGCAGAGAAGCCCCAGGAACAGAACGCCTCTCCCGGGACGGCCGGCGGACCTGGACAGGCGAGCCCTCTCGGAGTGAGCAACCATCAGAAGAGATCTGACGGCCTGGGCGGCCCCTCGTGACGCGAACTCGGTTGCTCTACCGCACCACGGCCACGAGGGCTGGGGCGCTGAGGCTGAGCGTGCCGCTGGTCCCGACCGTGTAGACCTGGAACAAGGCCGTGATGCCGACCAGAGACGACAGAGGTGGGATGGGCAACGTGAGGGACGCCTCACCGAGAACGTTGAGCGTCTGGGGAAGCAAGGGCACGGCAGTCGCCGGGTCTACGATGATTTTGCCGTAGATGCCCGGCGCATGGATGGCCGACACCTGAGACAAGGCGGCGTAGGTCAGGGCAAGACCGCCGGCCTCACCGGCAAGGTCCAGAGAGACCGCGCTGCCCAAGCCGACCTGGCTGGAGTTGACATCGATCGTCGCCATGGGAGTCGGGACCTGATGCCAGAGACCCGCACCGGCAACGGGCATCGAGGGCAGCACACCGAGCCCGTCGGGGCCAGCCTGAAGAAACACATCTGAAGCGGTCGAGATCAATGAGGTGGCGTCATGCTCGATGGCGAATCCACCGTTACCGACCGCCGTCATGCCGCTGGCCAAGGCCAAGCCTCCCTTGCCGCCCATAAGCCAGTTGCCGGAGCCGCCACGGATCAGGACCTGGCTTGCACTGGCCAGGATCGCCGCAGCGCCATCCGATGCGAGTGCGAACGTGGGGTCCAACAAACTGCCGGCACCGTCACCGCCGCGCACCGTCGAACGCGAGAGACGCACCTCGGAACCGGTCGCGACAAGCCCCACAGCCCCACGGTCAGGCGGAAGCGGGAAGAAACCGACCGCGGCGGCGTCGCCCCCCTCGATGAAGGACTCGTTGATGTAGACCACGGAATTCTCGATCACCATGCCTGGCGTCGTCTCGCCCAGAGACACGCCCGCATCGAACTGGCAGCGATCGAAGATCACCTGGGCGCTCCCGCGCACCTGCACCAGGCCAGGGGTCGCGACGTTCGGCGTCGGGGGCCCTCTGACGACATCAGCAAGCACCACCGGCCCCACGCAATTCTGCACCACCAACGCCGAGGCCGGGTTGCCGGAGACGGCCTGGGAACTCAGGGTCAACCCGACAATGCGCACCTCCTCGCCGGCCTGAAGGCCATCGATCAGGAGCGGGAGCGGCGAAGCGGGGATAGTCGCCGCCACGGCCTGAAAGCTCGTCTGCGTCGAACCCGCCCCCAGAATCGTCAGGGGCTTGTCGACCACGAGCGGTGTCGCATCCACATATTCACCGGGTGCAATCCGGATCGTGTCACCGGGCAAGGCCGCCGCGATGGCGTCCGCGATGTCGTTGTAGGCCGCACCACTTCCCGCGGGCCCCACGGTGATGATGCCTGCCAGAACAATGGACGGTTGCAGCACAAGAAACACGAACAAGCCGGCGAGTGTGAACAAACGCATCATCACAGGAACTCCGAAAGAGGACGTGCAGCCGAAAACGACAACGGAAAACCGACAGCGGGTAATGAGCCCGCGCCCCCTAGGGCGTACTCAGAAGCTAAACCAAGTTTCCGAACTTGTGGTTAAAAATCCGTTCCGCCGGCCGCTCTAGAGCGGCGTGTCCAGCTCCTGAAAATAGCGGTCAAACAAGGCATTCAAAGCCGCGTGAAGACTCACCTCGTCACAGATCGCCAAGGTCTCGATCACGCCATCCTCTTCATCCAGAGTCAGCGAAAGAGTTCCGGCGCCCTCGTCACGAAGCAGACTGGCAAGCGGCCGACCATCGACGAGGAAACGCGCGAGGTTTCCCTCCTCTTCGACCGAGACTTGCTCGGAGAGTGAAGTGATGGACTGGTGAGCCCGGTCCAATAAGCCGTCGAGATCGTCCGGCGCCAGCGGCTCAAGCTCCATGGGCGAGAGTTCATCCGGTTCGGATTCCGAACGTTCCGCTCGGGCATGGCGAGGCATGGCAACTGCCGAGGCATGGGCGCTCTTCTTCGAGCCGCCTGCTCGATGCAGCAAGGCCACATCCAAGAGCGGCTCACCACCTTGAGGCCGCACCAAACGATATTCGAGAGCACTCGCCGAGAGGCCACCCAGAAGGTCCAGCTGATCCCGCATGCCATCCGAGAAGCGTGGCGCCATCAGAAGAACCCGCGGCGGGAGCCCGGGATCGAGCCCTTGTTCTCGAAAGGCCAGGCGTAGAAGCGAGCCCGAGCGCTGAAAAGCGCCGACGACACGGCCAATCCGTCCCAGAGCAGTTGCCTCATCCTGGCAGAACAACACCAGCACCGGACTGCCTTGTGGATCGCAGGCGAGCAAATCGACGGTGCTCTCGGCATCCAGCGCAAGCTGGGTCTCAAGGACCGTCAGCTTGGGCTCGCCGACGTTTTCCAGCGTCGAGGGCTCGGCGCGCAGGATCTCCAGCGCCATGGCCGACGAAGCATCGCCTGCATGGCCCCCTCTCTCGGCGTTGTGTAGAACTGCCGGCACATCAGATGATTGCCGGCTGTTCCCGCCTCCTCGTCCTACGCTGGCCTTTACGTCCATATGCCCGACCTCCTCGCCGAGCTACGAGCCGCTTTTCCCGTGAGGGATCGTTGGCTCTACTTCAATCACGCTGCGGTTTCACCGTTGAGTTGCCCGGTGGCGAAGGCCATGGAGGACTTCAACCGGGACGCCCTGGAGAACGGGTCAGCCCGCTTCCAGAACTGGTTGGACCGACGCGAATCGGCCCGACTTCAGGCAGCTCGCCTCCTCGGCGGGGCGCAATCCGAGGAAGTGGCCTTGACGACAAGCACCTCCCAGGGGCTGCTGACGGTGGCTGAAGGCCTCCGGATAGAGCCAGGGGACGAGATCCTGGTGGTTCAGGATGACTTTCCTGCAAATCAAATTCCATGGTTCCGTCAGGAGCGACGCCAGGCGCGAGTGGTCACGGTCCCACGGAAGGCCGGGAAAGTGCTCACAGAGGACATTTTGGCGCGCATTGGACCCAGAACTCGCCTGGTGGCATTGCCCTTTGTTCTGTGGGACACCGGCCAGCGCCTGGACATCGAGACCATCGGAACGGCTCTCAAGGATCATCGGGCGTTTTTCTGCGTGGACGCCATCCAAGGCCTGGGCGCCTTTCCACTGGATGTCGAGCGGGCTCACATCGACTTCCTGGCCGCGGATTCCCACAAGTGGATGATGGGCCTTGAAGGCATTGGTCTCTTCTATTGCCGCCGCCAGTGCCTCGAAGAACTGGACGACCCTTTTCAGTCGTGGCTCAGTGTGGAGGACCCCTTCACGCCCTGGCATTCCGGAAAGCAGCGGCTCGGGGACGCCCGCCGCTTCGAGTTCGCCAGCCTGCCGACAGTGGCCATCTTTGGCATGGAGGCCTGCCTGGACCTCCTGCTGAAGACGGGCGTCGACCGGATGGCCCCCCGCATCCTCGAACTCACCGATCGACTGACGGACGGACTCACAGCTCAGGGCTGGAACGTCCGCAGCCCGCGCGATCAGGAGGCCGAGAAGTCGGGCATCGTGTCGGCGCTCCCCCCGAGCGGCACCGCTGAAGACGCAGTGGCGGAACTGGAAAAACGCCACGTCAGCGTCGCCATGCGAGGCGGCGGCGTCCGTTTCTCACCCCACGCCTGGAACACGCTGGACGAGGTGGAACGTCTGCTGGATCTGCTGGCATGACGCTGCTTCTCCTCACAGCCATGTGCCTCTCAGGCTTCGGTCTGTGGCGTTGGCTGGCCCGACGCGGCCTCCACCCGCTGGGCCCAGACGACACCTCACGCCACGGGATTCTGGTGTTTCTCGCCATCTTGTTCATGGCCGCAGGCGTCACGAGCCTCGTCAAATCAAACAGCAGCCTCCCGCTCGAGGAGGCCCCTCTGGAAGATCTCCTGTTCCTCCAGGCGATCGGCTACGGAGTCGCCATCCTCGCGGTTTGCCTGCTGGCAAATCGCTTCGGAGTGACCCCGAAAAGCCTCGGGTTACGCCGCCATCAAGGCCCCCCTGCAGCCGCATTGGCCCTCGCAGGCTGGATCGCTTGCTATCCATTTCTGGTGCTCGCGGCGCTCATCAACCAGGCCATGGTGCCGGCGGATTCCGAAATCCTGCAGGATTACCTGAAGCGCTTCCTCTCCGAAGAAGGGGCCACGAGCAACCCGATCGTGTGGCTCTGCATCGTTGTGGTGCTTCCCGTCGCCGAGGAAATCATCTTCCGTGGTGCGCTCTTCGGTGGACTCCGCCGCCTCATGCCTCCATGGGTTGCCATGGTGCTCGCGGGTCTCCTTTTCGGCTTGATGCACGATGGCGCCACCGTCCTGCCCGTGGCCACACTCGGCATCCTGCTCGCCTGGACTTACGAACAGACCGGCAGCCTCAAAACGGCTTGCCTGTTGCACGGCCTCCACAACGGATTCACCCTAGCCCTCGCCGCCTACCTACCGGAGAGCGTCCTCTGATGGAGATGTCTCATGGGCATGTGCCACCCGTCATGGCACCCCTCGGCGAAGCACTCGTCGCAAGCACAGCTGTCGTCCTCGGAGACGTTCACCTCGCTCGAGGCGTGAGCGTGTGGTTCGGAAGTGTTGTTCGCGGCGACTGCGATGTCATTCGTGTCGGTGAGATGAGCAACGTTCAGGATCTGGCGGTGCTCCATTCAGACACGGGCGTCCCCAATGACATCGGCGCCCATGTGACCATCGGCCACGGAGCCGTGGTTCACGGTCGGCGGGTCGGCGACCTCTGCCTGATCGGCATTCATGCCGTGGTCCTCGGCGGAGCAGAAATCGGTGACGGATGCATCATTGCCGCAGGCGCCGTCGTCAAGGAGAAGGCCGTGATTCCACCGCGGTCTCTGGTGGCTGGTGTCCCCGGCAAGATCATCCGGACAATCAGCGAAGAGGACGTGGCTCAGCTCCGTGAGCACGCAAACCACTACTGGGAACTCGCCCAGAGCCACCAGCCCAGGTGATGCCCCCCTTGGAGGCGTCTCGGCGGTCGACTCGGGGTATGATGACCCCAATGCCGAACCTCGAGAGATCAGGTCTTGATGTGTGCGCGCTTCCGCTTGCGGGCCTTGGCGTTGCTAGGCCGCGAACCGTGATTCGCCTTCTTGATCTTTCGGTGGGGCTTGGCCATGACGACCTCCGCAGAAACGCATGCGGTCAGGCGAATCCAGAACCTGCCGCGGAAAGGGCGGGGCATCTTAGCGAACCGGAGCCCCATGCCAACAGGGCAACCCAGGCGTGCGGCAGCAGGCAGCCTGGCAGCATGCGCTGGAAAGCTCTTCTGACCGGCCTGGCCCTGATGGTTTCGTGGGGACCGGCCGCTGCCCAGGAGGCCTCCGCAGCCCCTGTGATCGAGGAAAACGAACAGGTCGAGAACTCGGCCGGACCCTCCGAGCAGGACTCGGCCGCCAAACCGAAGGCCGAGGCCTCGCCGGCCAGGCAGCCCGTCGGCCGCGAGCACAAGCTGGCCCAGCAGTTCTCGAAGCTGTTCCAGGAGGCCCTCACCTTGGAGTCCACGGTCCAGAGCTACGAACGCAAGACCTTGGGCAGCGAGACCATGGATCGCCTGGGCGGGATCATGCTCAAGCGTCGCGAGAGAATCGACCGAGACCTCCTCGACTACGAATCTCAACTGGATCGAATTGCCAGTGAACCGCTCACGATTCCCACAGCACCCGAAGACAACAACCTGACGATCAAAGAGAGGCTCGCTCTCGACAGCCTGCGCATTGCCTACGGGGATTCACGCGACTCGCTTGAACTCGAAAACTACATCTCAGCCAATCAGGCATTCCTCAGCACCCTCGACTGGGGGGACCGCGATCAGGCCGTTCGAATACGTGAGGCCCTCCTCGCTCAAGAGGCCTCCTTTCAACGCCTCGTGGTAGAGGCGCAGGAGATTCTCAAGGGCGGCAAGAGGTCCATCGAAGTGGAAGCGATGGTCGTCAACTTGCGCCGCATGGCACCCAGCCTTGCATTTCGCAAAAAGACTGCCAGTTCGCTTGTTCTTAACAACGAGAGCATCCGAGCCGAAGCGCTCCAGGAAGCTCTCGACTTCCTTCAGTCCCCCACGCCGGAGCACGCGCCACGGGAAGGGTCGGATGCGCTGCTCAAGAAACTGCCCGAACTCCAGAGCGACTTGATTCAGGCGTCCGCGCTCGTCGAACTGCGCGCAGAGCTTTCAAGCGTCGAGGCCGAACTCGCAGAAATCGAGACTCGCCTGGAAGACCTCGGGGTGAACTCTCTCTCGGACGACGCACGCAAACAACAATCTGCGCGTGCAAACGAACTCAGGGTTCGCGAATCGACCTTACAGGCCCAGTGGCTGAACACGCCCCCTGCTCAGCCTCAGTTGAACGACCTCATCCGCGTCCAAGACGGCATCCTCCAGTGCAGCATGCTCGAACTCGGTGCACGCGGAGTGCTCTTTGCGCATCGCTACGACTCGCTAAGCATGAAGAAGGAGGAGCGACTCGAGACACCCTTCGGAACGTGGCGGTTTCTTGAAGAGCAGGCTGAATTGATCGGATTGATGGATGAAGCCCGCCCAGAACTCGACCCGCTGTACGGGCTCCCTCCGCGCCTCGACCCAAGCTTTCAGCAGTCCCAACTGGAACTGGTCCTGGCGCTGAAGAAGACCCGGCCAGATCTGTTCAAAAGACTTCCAGAACCCAAAAAATCGGTGAGCATCCCCCTGCAATCCAAAGCAGCCAGCGGGACGACGCCTCTTGGGTCCGTGGGCGCCCCCCCACCAGGGGCAAGCAGCGGGAAGAAGAAGGGGAAGAAGAAAAAAAGGTGAGAGCCGGCGCAGGCAATCAACTATCCGCGGTGGCTTCCTCCTCGAAAACCGCCTGATAGTTCTCGTACGTCTCCACCGGGATGTACTCGTTGAGGAAGTCGAAGCTCGCGGCCTCCCTCACCAGATTGCGTGCCACAACCATCCGTTGAATCTGGTTGGTCCCCTCGTAGATCTGAGTGATCTTCGCGTCCCGCATGTATTTCTCGATCGGGTAGTCCTTCATGAACCCGTAGCCGCCAAAGATTTGGACCGCATCCGTCGTGACCTCCATGGCGACATCGGTCGCAAAATTCTTACTCATGGCTGCCAGCTTGGTGATCTGGGCCGTGTCATTCAGGTCGACCGCAGTTGCGGCACGAAGCACCAGGCCACGAGCGGCTTCGACCTTGCTCGCCATGCTTCCCAGCATGTCCTGCATGACGCCCATCGAGGCCAGCTTCTTGCCGAACTGTTCGCGTCGCATCGCGTAGGTCACCGCATACTCCAAGGCGCCCTGAGCAAGTCCGACGCCCTGTGCCGCCACACCGGGGCGCGCCTTGTCGAGCGTGGCCATGGCATGCTTGAAGCCGTAGCCGGGACGCCCTCCCAGCAGATTGGCTGCCGGAACACGCACGTTGTCGAAGTGCGTCTCAACCACCGGCACCGCACGAATGCCCATCTTGTTCTCGATTTTCTTGACCGAGAAACCCGGCGTTCCCTTCTCGACCATGATCGCTGAAATACGGCGACTCCGACTCTTGTCGTCTGTCACCGCAAAGACCGTGTAGAAACTCGCCACACCGCCATTGGTCGTCCACTTCTTCTCACCGTTGATGACCCATTCATCGCCCTCGAGGCGCGCCTGGCAACGCATCCCGCCGGCGTCGCTGCCTGCGAATTTCTCGCTCAGGCAAAAGGCGATCATCTTTTCGCCCTTGGCGATCTGTGGCAGCCAATCCTTCTTCTGCTCTTCGGTACCACCGACAAGGATCGGAAAGGAGCCCAGAGCATTGACTGCAAACGCCACGCCCATGGCGCCACATGCACGGCTCAACTCCTCCACCACGAGGCAAAGGGCCACCGTCCCCGCGCCATGCCCGCCGTACTCCTTGGGGATCCAGACACCCAGCAGCCCCGTGTCGATGTAGGCCTGGCGAACTTCCTCCGGGTATTCCTGGAGGTCGTCGTACTTGGCTGCAATGGGCCGAACGACCTCCTCAGCAACCTTCCGAGCGACTTCCTGCCAGTGCAGGGCTTCTTCAGTAATGACGATCTGGCTCACGGAGGGCCTCCTAGGTGAGAATGCGCGATCTTCCAGGTCCGCGGGCGAGGGCTCGCGGCGAACTCGACAGGATAACGGCGAACGAGGCTTTCCCGCCATGGCCACCATTTACCGCTCCCTTTGCCTGAGCGTCCTCCTCGTTTGGGGCTACGTGATCGTCACGGGCTTCGGGGCTCAGGCCGGAACGGAGGCCCTCGCCTGGCACCTGAGGGTCGGCCTTGTCGGCACGATTCTGCTGGCCTTCGTGCAATCGCTGCCCTTCGCGTATTTCCTGGGATCTCACTTCTGGGTCAAAAATTTCGCCGAGACAGCTCGGGCCGGAACCGACTGGACTGAGCGCCACAAGCTCTGGATGAAGGGGGCGGCCTTCAAAGCCCTGGCCATCGCCCCCTTGTTCACGATTGCGGTCGCCGTTACGGGCAGTCTGGTGGAAACCGGCCGTCTCCCGCACATGGTGCATCCGGCGCTGGTGCTCGGATCGATCCTCGCTCAGCTGGCCTGTCTCACGCTGGTGCCTGCTGCCATGCAGCGCAACGCCGCGCTCATGGATGAGCTGGCTGACACACACCAGGTGCCCCGACCGGGCACGCCCGAGATGGACAAGCTCGTCGAGGAAGAAGAAGCACTGGCCCTCCCTCCACTCTTCCAGCTCTCCAGGCTCCTCATGCTCTTCGGCAGTCAGAGCGTGGTGCTATGGCTGTATCTACGTTTTGGGACTGAGAGCTATCGAAACGTGACGCCCCTCCCGTTCATGCTGGCAGCTTGCGTCCTCGTTTCGGTGGGCTTGGGGCTCAACGCTCGCTACGATCCCATCAGTCCGCGCCCCCCGGCGCAGGCCTGGAGTCGAGCTGCAATCGTGGGGGTCCTCTCCCTCGGTGCAGTTCTCGCATTTTTCTTCACCTGACCACCTTTCTCCCATCGCAGGAGCCGTATCCATGTCCATCCAGGGTCGACGCAACGTTGTGTTCGTAGTTTGGGCCGCCGTGGGCGTACTGCTCATCTGGAGAGGCTTGCTCTACACCGGCTTCCGAGAAGAGACCGTCGATGTGACGGCCCTGCACGGCAACGATCGCTGGATCGCACTGGGCGCGGCGCTCATCGTCGGCATTGGCAAAGGATTCTCGGCCCTGAAGAAAGGTGCCCGACGCGCTGTCACACACATCGAAAAGCAAGGCCCTCAAGCGCCCATGTGGAGCGTGTTCAGTCCGGTCATGATCCTGCTGGTTGCCATCATGGTCGGAGCAGGACTCGCACTCCGGTTTGCGCCCTACGACGCAGGCGTCAAGGCATGGATCGTCGGCATCCTCTACCCAGCCATCGGGCTTTCGCTGATCATCGGTGGGCTTCTGGCACGCAGTGTGCCGCCCCTCGAGGCCAAAGCCACCCGGTGAGCAAGCTGCCGGCCGAGTCAGATGGGGAGGCGCTGCGCCAACGCATCGCAGAGCTCGAGAGTGAACTGGCCCGTTTCCGCACCTGGCGGGCACCCGGTGACTTCTACTCGCCCATTCCGGACGTTGCGGAGGTCGAGGCGAAAGCGGACACCCTCTTCGACACCACATTGCGCAACCTGCCGGGCATCGAGTCCCGCGTTCCGGAACAGGTGGCGTTGGCCGAGGCGTTCCTCCCCTACTACGCCGATCAGCCTTGGAATGCTGAGGGCCGGCCCGACCGCCGCTACCGCTTCGAGAACGATCAGTTCTCCTACTCCGACGCGCTCTTCCTCTACTTCATGATGCGGCACGTGAAGCCGCGACGCATCCTGGAGGTCGGTTCCGGGCACAGCTCGGCGGCCATGCTCGACACGGACGATCTGTTTCTCGGCAGCACCGTGGAGTTCACGTTCATCGACCCGTACCCCGAGCGCCTCCTGTCCGTCCTGCGCCCCACCGATCGCGAGCGCGTGCGCATCCTGGACGTGCCGGTGCAGGACGTTCCGCTAGAGGAGTTCGACCGACTCGAGGCGGACGACATCCTGTTCATCGACTCGACGCACGTCTCCAAGACCGGCAGCGACGTGAACCGACTCGCCTTCGAGGTGCTTCCGCGGCTCGCCAAGGGCGTCTACGTCCATGTCCATGACATCCACTACCCCTTCGAGTATCCACGCGAATGGGTCATGGAGGGGCGTGCCTGGAACGAGGCCTACCTGCTGCGCGCCTTCCTGCAGTTCAACAACGCCTATGAGATCGTGGTGATGAACACGGCGCTCGAGCAGTACCGCGAGGCCTGGTTCCGCGAGCACATGCCGCTGTGCCTGAAGAACTCAGGCGGCTCCCTCTGGCTGCGACGGAGGAACTAACCCGTGGCTCGCTTTCCAGGCACCGAATCACACAGCAATCGATCTGGGCTCACTCCCGGCGAGGCCGTTCGCTGTCGCCGGTCGCGCGCCAACGCGGACCGCGGACTCGCCGATTGCCGAGGCTTTCTCGCCGAAGTTCGCCCAGGCCGTGTGAGCGTCTTGCTCAACATGCTCGGACGCATGGTCTGGCTGGAGAGCGAAGACGTCCTGCCCGAACCTCTTCCAGAAACGGAAGCTCTGGAAGCCCTCCGGAGCGTCTATCGACTCCTTGGTGGCCATCGAATCGAGTTCGACGAAGAGGAAGGCATCACCATCTTCACGTCTGGTTTCTCGGCCGAGAAACTGGAGATGGTCCGGAAACTGATGGGCAACCGACTTCTTGGTCTGGAAGTCGCCGCTCACGGCGTGCACGAAATGGGCGTCCTCCTGCGGCAAACGGACTGAGGGCCCCTCAGGCACTCGAAGTCTCTCGCCCGCAGAAGTTGCCCCACTGGATCCTTTCGGAAAGTCGAACTATCATATAAGTCCTTTTCTTCCCGACCTTTGAAGTAAGACCCACTGAGCACGGACACATGGCTGACGTCAGCGACAAATACCCGGACAACGTCGATGGACCCTTCTACGTCGACACGCAGTGCATCCTCTGCCACTTGTGCTCCGACATCGCCCCCGCCTTCTTCAAGGAGAGCGAAGACGGCGATCACGACTTCGTGCACACGCAGCCATCCACGGATGAAGACATCGCGCTGTGCATCGAGGCCATGGAGCAATGCCCCGTCGAGTCGATCGGCGCTGACGGCTAGGCAGCCCTCTGGGGCGCCGATCAGCCGCCCCGAGGTCAGCTGCGAACGCCCGAGTCCTTGAGGACTTGGATGATCGCTTCGTGCTTGCCGAATGGCGGAAAGATGTAGCTTCCGCGCACGCGATCTTTGAATGCGGCTGCAGCTTCGAGGCATTCCGTTGCCACTCGGATGCCTACGGCACGTTGCTCTTCCTTGCTGCGTGCAGACCTCAGTCGCTCGAGAATCGGATCTGGCACAGCCATGCCCGGCACCTCGCGCGTCAAAAACTCTGCGTTCTTGAGCGAAGCGAGCGGCAAGATCCCGACGAAAAACGGGATGTAAGGAATGTCCTTTGAACATTCCAGAAAGCGTTCCAGTCGTTCAATGTCGTAGACAGGCTGGCTGAAAACGAACTCGGCTCCCGCTTCGATCTTGCGTCGCAAGCGATCGACTTCGAGGTCGATGTCGAGCGCGCCTGGATTGCAGCCGACACCGATCACGAAATCTGTTCCCTCGTTCTTGCCGACGGGCTTGCCGGATAGATCGAGTCCATGGTTCAGCTTGGAGGCGAAGTCGACGAGCCCGATGGCATCGACATCGAAAACCGCCGTCGCCTCCGGGAAATTGCCCATCTTGGGTGGATCGCCCGTGATGAGCATGAGATTACGCAGCCCCAGCGAGTGAGCGCCGATGAGGTCCATCTGCATCGCCAGGACATTTCGGTCACGGCAGCAGTAGTGAATGATGGTTTCCATGCCCACGGCCTGCTTCACCAGAACAGCAAGTGAGGTGGGGTTCATGCGTGCCATCGCGCGCGGACCGTCTGCGATGTTCACGGCATCTATGCCGCTGTCATGAAGAAACTGGGCGCTTTCGAGTGAGCGCTTGGGATCCAGCCCGCGAGGCGGGTCAAGTTCGACGCTGATCTGAAAAGTCTCTCCAAGCTGCGCGCCCCAGGGACTCCGCTCCGCGACGGGTTTCGGAGTCACCGGAGCTTGCTGTTCCTCTGGCGTTTTCACATCCAGCGTCGTTCTTCGCGGCTGAATCGACGCCAAGAAGGAACGGACCTCTCGAATTTGCTGTGGAGTGACGCCACAACATCCACCAATCAACCGCGCGCCCTTTTGCACCATGCGCCGGCTGTATTCGGCCATGTACTCCGGTGAAGACAGGTAGACCGAGCGACCGTCAATGAGAGCCGGGCCCCCGACATTGGGCATCGCCGCCACGGGCAGACCTGCGGTCCGCTCAAGGATTTCGACAACCTCAAGCGTGGTGTGCGGGCCGTCACCGCAGTTTGCGCCGACAACATCAGCACCAGCAGCCATGGCCATGGCCGCCACATCTTCGGGTTGCACCAGGAAGTCGTGATTGTTCATCACAAAGCCCCGGTGGAACGAGAAGCTGCTCACCACCGGAAGATCGGAGGCCTCCTTGCAAGCACGAATCCCTCGCTGCATGTCATGCATGCTCGTGAAGGTGTCGAGAAACAGAAGATCTGCTCCGGCCTCTGCGAGCATCTGAGCCACTTCTACGTAGGCCTCGTCTTGCTCGCTTTCACTCATCCCCGCATCTTTTGCGGAAGGGCCGAGCGGACCGATGCTTCCAGCCACCCAGAGCGAAGGACCGGCGACCTCGCGCGCAAGTTTGACCCCGCTTGTCAGAATATCGCCGAGCCGCTCTTCCATTCCGTGAGCTGCTAACTTCGGACGACTCGCTCCGTAGGTGTTCGTCTCGATCAGCACGCTGCCGGCCTGCACGAAATCGCCGTGGATGGCCTGGACAAGCTTCGGGCTCGAGACGTTTAGCTCGTCATAGCAGCGATTAATGAAGATTCCGCGGCCGTAGATCTCCGAGCCCATTCCGCCATCGCCCAGAATGACCCGCTCACCGAGAACTTCCAGGAAAGGCGGTCGGTCAGACATCGGTCAGGGTCAGGGAGGCAGAGACTTCACAGAAAGAGTATCCCGCCCCTGAACGAGGGACAAGAAAGCTTGCAGAGCACAGTCGATGGTGGTCATGCACACCCACGAGCGGCCATAATCAGCCCACCGCAGCTCGATGCACACCTGATGTGCGCGTCATGCGATGCGGATTGGAAGGAGACCTCCAGATGACAGACACCGAACATTCCCTGCGCCAGCCGGTCATGGACGCACTCTCAACGGTTTACGACCCCGAGGTGCCCGTAGATATCGTGAACTTTGGACTCATCTATGGTCTTGAGATCACAGACGGCAACGACGTCAAGGTCACGATGAGCCTGACCTCACCAACCTGCCCAGCAGCTCAATCCATTCCTGAGGAATGCGAGCGCAAGATAGGAGGCGTCGAAGGTGTCAACGAGGTCGAGATCAACATCGTCTGGGAGCCACCGTGGGGGCCCGAGATGATTTCTCCCGAAGGGCGCGAAAAGCTCGGAATGGACTGAGGTCACTGCGCGTCAGGTCGGAGTAGTTGTCCGACCGACGCGCCCCTGCTTTACAGGGTCAGGACTGCACGTCAACCAGATTGCCATCGATATCCAGTTCGATGGGTTCTCCGTAGCCCAACTCTGCGAGACGATCACCGACAGTCTCTTTGTCGCCCACGATGAGCATCGTCATGCTTTCTGGATGAATGTATTTCTGTGCCAGTGCATCGAGATCATCTTTCGAGATCGCACCCAGAAGCTCGCGGCGCTGATCGATGTAATCGTCCGCGTAGCCGTACTTACTCACGTTGTCGACCACGCCCCGCAGCGCACGGACGGATTCATACTGCCGGTTCATCGCCTGCTGCATTGCATCTTTGGCGAAGGCAGCCTCCTCGTTGGTCAATCCATTCTGAATGGCTTCCAGCTCTCCCATCAGCTCGGCCAAAGACTCCGTGGTGACATCTGTACGCACGCCACTCGAAGCCATGAACACACCCGGACGAAGTCCTGCGCGCATCGAGGAACGAGCGCCATAGGTGTATCCCTTGTCTTCGCGTAGATTCATGTTGATACGGCTACTGAAGGAACCACCCAGGGCGTAATTCATGATGCTGAATGGATAGTAGTCTTCATCCAGAGCGGAGAGACCGGGATGCCCAACACGGACCTGCGACTGCGGGGCTCCGCTCTTATCAACGAGAAAGACGCGAGTCTCGGCGACCGACGGCTGGGGCGACACGTTCAAGGCGAGCGCCGGCTTTTCGAGCCATCGCCCATCCGCCAGCGGCTTGAACAACTCTCGAATGCGCTCCGGCTCTACGTCACCCACCACAACCAGGCGCGATTGATCCGGCACGACCGCTTGAAAATAGAACTCGACAACTCGACCGATGTTCATCCGGTCAATGGTTTCGAGCGTGCCCGAACTCGGCGTGCCAGCGATGCTGTCTTCGCCGTACATGATCCGGTTCCACACATTCCCAGCAATCGCATTGATGTTGTCGCCGCGTGATTCCAACGCGGTCAATCGCTGCGTCTTCAGCCGATCGAAATCCTCCTGAGCAAAGCGCGGTTTAAGCAGTACGTCACACAAGAGAGCCACGGCCGCGTCCAGATGCTTGGTCAGGGTCCGCAACGAGATGGTGATCTCGTCACTGCTGGAAGACACAGACAGCGAAGCGCCGATCGCATCGAGCGCGTTGGTCAATCCGACTGCATCAAGATCTTCGGTTCCCTCGCCCATGAGTTCCGCAGTCAAGCTCGAAACGCCAAGCGAATACATCGACTCGCGAAGATGCCCACCAGGCACGCTCAGCTCGATGCTCACGATGGGAATTTCGTGGTACTCCGTCCCGGTCACCGGAATTCCATTGGCCAGCGTGTCGTGCCAGATACGCGGCGCCTTGAAGGGCGTGCTGGGGCTGGAGTGCGGCTGACGACTGCGGTCGAAATCCTCTTCCACCAAGACCTGCTCTTCCGTGCGGCCGCGCGCCACCATGTCCAGGCGCTCTTCGGGCACCACGGACATGAGGATCGCCGGCTGATCCAACACATAGCGGTTGAGCACACGGACGACGTCCGATGGCGTCACAGCCAGCATCTCTCGTAGATTTCGCGTTGCCTCTGCAGGGTCGCCGAAAAAAGTATTGGCTTCGCAGAGGGCACTTGTTCGCGACGAGGCTGTTTCAAATCGATTGATCGTGCTGGCCTCATAGCGGGCCTTGAGGCGATCGAGTCGCTCTTGCTCCACGCCGTTCACAGCCAGTTCCGCAAGAATGGAACGGATGCGATTTTCTAACTCATCCAAGGAAACGCCTCCCACAGGGCGCACGCTGACAGCGAACTCGCCGGCCTGCTCCGCTGCCAGATGGTAGGCCGTGACGTAGTCAACAAGGGTCTCGTCAATCGAGAGCGCCTTATCCAGAAGTGCCGCTTTGTTGGCCGAAAGCACCTGCGCCAACATGGACAGCGCTGCGGCGTCCTCGTGGGCCATCTGGACGCCAGGCCAGGTCATGGTGAGCTGCGGACGCTGCACCTTGTCTTCCATGGCCAGTCGCACATCTTGCTGAAGGTGTGCAGCGCGTGCCACAGGCGCAGCCACTTCAGGCCCTCTCGGAATACCGCCAAAATAACGTTCAACAAGCTTCAGAGCTTCTTCCGGATCGACATCTCCACCTATCGCGAGTGTCGCGTTGTTGGGGCCATACCAACGCTGGAAGAAGTTGACGACGTCTTCGAGACTCGCCGCCGTGAGATCTTCGTGACTTCCAATTGTCGTCCAGTTGTACGAGTGGTCAGCGGGGTAGAGCACCTTCATGATTTCTCCCCGAGCCTGCGCATAGGGCCGGTTCTCATAGTTCTGTCGCCGCTCGTTCTTGACCACCTCTCGCTGATTGTCGAGTTTTTCTGCGTTGATGGCTGGCAACAAGAAACCCATGCGGTCGGCCTCGAGCCAGAGCGCTAGTTCGAGCTGATTTGACGGCATGGTCTCGTAGTAGTTCGTGCGATCTCGGTTGGTGCTGCCGTTCAGCGTCCCACCTGCTTCGCTCACGAGCTTGAAATGCTGATCATCTCCTACGTTTTCCGAACCCTGGAACATGAGGTGTTCAAACAGGTGAGCAAAACCGGATCGGCCGACCTCTTCACGCCCACTTCCGACGTGATAGACGATGTAAACGGCGACAACGGGATCGCTGTGATCTTCATGAATCACGACTTGCAGACCGTTATCAAGAACGTGCTTCTCGAAAGGAATCTGAAACTCCTGATCCATCGTAACTCCGGAAGGTGTGAGCAACGCCGAGCATGCGGCGACTGCAAGAGGGAGAAGAAACATGGGGCACTCCTGTCATATTGGCTTGGCCGGGCGCACAGGATATCACGCAACACCGATCTTCATTCAGCAGCCTCAGCGCGGCCAACAAGCTCGCTGTTAGGATACTTGACCGGCTCGAAACAACTCACCCTCGAGTGACCGCATGGACCTGACCTTGAAAGAACTCGATGCGAGTCTGCGTGATGTGCGGGCAGCTGTTGCGGAACGAGAGCGCCTGGTGGCTCGACTTGAATTCACCCGTAGGCATCAAGCCGAACTTCATGCCCGCGTAAGTCGTTTGACAGACCGTGTCGAACGTGAGCGTTACGACGTAGATATCATGGCAGGCGCGACCCTCTCCAGCCTGATGGAACAACTCTTTGGTGATCTCCCGGCACGCCAAGACAAAGAAAGGCGTGAATGGTTTGCAGCCCAAATGAAGCTAGAGCAAGCCCATGCGGAACTTGAGGCTACGCGGGCAGGTGCACTGGCAATCGAACGTCGCATCGCGACTGATCAAGATCCTGCAGACAAGTACACCCGGCTTCTGGAAGAGAAGGACCTGTGGCTCGCCAAGCATGAAGCCTCCTCGAAAGCACATGCGATTCACCAGGCAGAACAAATCGGTTTACTTAAAGATGTGGCTCGCGAACTCGAGGAAGCGCTCTGGGCAGGTCAACTTGCCAAGGCCGCTTTGACAGGAGTTCTCCATGCCTTATCCAAGGCTCAGGCGGTGGGACGCCTGGACATGATTGGACTCGCATCAAGCTGGGGAAAATTCACCCATCTTGACGATGCTCATCGCCACGCATCGGCCGCCAATCGAGCACTTTCTCGGTTTCAGATGGAGCTCGCTGACGTCCAAGCTCGCCACCAGGCCGATCTCTCGATGGCCATCAACGGCATCTCGACGTTCACAGACTTCTTCATGGACGACCTCGTAAGCGATTGGGTCGTGCAGTGTCGCATTGACCGCTCGCACAGCAGCGCGAGCATCGCACGCACACGAGTGAACCGAACCCTTCGCTATCTTGTGCAACGGCAATTTGCAGTTGCTGCCGAGCTGAGACAACGCACAGCTGGAGATGATCTGACGAGTTGATCGAGAGCGGCGTGGCCCGAACGCGCCAGCTCAATCTCAGCCAAGCGCCAACATGCGCTCCACCGGCTTCAAGGCGGCGACCCGAACATCTTCGTCCAAGGTCACCTCGGGTGAAAGATCGCGAAGGGCCACGTACAGCTTTTCGAGCGTGTTCAGCCGCATGTAGGGGCATGTTGCACATTGGCATCCAGAACTCGGCGGCGCCCCAATCAGCGTGGCATCTGGACGTACACGCTGCATCTGATGCATGACGCCCATCTCTGTTGCAACGATGAACGATTTCTTCGGGCTGTGCTCCACATGGCTGACAAGGCCCGTGGTGGATCCGATGTAATCTGCGAGACAAAGCACTGAATCTTCACACTCAGGGTGCGCAATTAACTCTGCCTCGGGAGTGGCGGCCTTGAGTTCAACCAACTTCCGTGCCGCAAATTGTTCGTGCACGACGCAGAACCCAGGCCACTTCACGAGTTGCCTACCGGTGTTCTTCTCGACCCAACGAGCGAGATGGCGGTCTGGCGCAAACACGATTTTCTTGTCTTCTGGAATCGACTCGACAACGCGCACAGCATTGCTGGAAGTGCAAATGATGTCACTCAAGGCCTTGATGGACGCCGTTGTGTTGATGTAGCTCACCACGACATGATCCGGGTAACCCTTGAGCCACTCAGCGAACCCGTCTGGCGGACAACGGTCAGCAAGACTGCAACCCGCATCAACGTCTGGTAGCAAGACCGTCTTCTCGGGGTTCAAAATCTTGGCCGTTTCGGCCATGAAGTGGACACCACAAAAAGCGATCACATCCGCATCCGTCTCAGCTGCACGCTGAGACAGCCCGAGACTGTCACCCACATAATCAGCGAGGTCTTGGATCTCTTCGTCCTGGTAGTAATGCGCCAAGATGACCGCATGGCGTTTCCGTTTCAGCTCGGCGATTTCAGCCTCTAGGTCCAGGGTGGGATCCACCGCAGGACGGTCTTGAGCACCTATGACGCTGGTCGAGTGATCCATATACCTATGCAAGCGGGAGTGAGACGAGCAAACCGGGCTGCACTATACCCGGCACCGCCTCAGAAGAGCACCTAGCTGAAGAGCCAAGACGTTTCGAAGATGTTGGGCGAAAACCGATGAGTTCGACCGCCCTCTTCAACTTTCAGGCATCGCTTGACCGCAAAATCGAACAACAAAGGATTCGCATCGTAGACAGCATTGCAAAGCATGCGCTCACGAGAAGTCAGATAGCCTTCATGCACCAACTTCCACGTGCTGATTAATGGGTCAATGGCGGGCAGCGGATAGTCGCTTCCATTCACCAACCTATAATGAAGGTCGCTCTCGCAAAGGAAAGCTCGCAGCGGATCACCACAACGATTGAACTGTGTGATGGCAGAGATATCTGCAAAGAGCTGGCGTTCGTAACGCGGGTCTTTCATGAGCCGCAAGAGCAACTCCCAGGAAGGCTTGCGAGTTCGACGGCCCTCTGACTCGTCAAGGTCAACATTGCTTCCAAGGCTCGCACCATGCGCCATGATCACCTTCACGCCCGCGTCGAGGGCTCGGCGCAGAAGAAGTGGGTTCCCGAGGGCCTGCTGCTCGCCAGGCATGGCAACTTCTTCGCCGGCATGGCTGAGCAAAGGAATCCCTAGCTCCGCAAGGCCCTCATAAAACGCGTCGCACTCAGGCGACGAGGGGTCAATGTGCTGAACAGACGGCAGCCACTTCACCAGGCGAGCGCCCTTGGAGTGGGCAGAGTTCAATCGTTCAACAGCATCCGTGCGATAGGGGTGAATAGACACACCCGGCTCGAATTCCCTGTGCTCTCTCGCCACTGCAAGCACGTAGTCATTCGGCGTGTAAAACGGCACAACTCCCGGCCGCACTGTTCCGCCGGGTTCAACCACTTCGTCCAACGCCAGTAAGATCATGCGCCCTTGTGGATTTGCAAGGCGCTGCAAATCCAGCACTCGCTCCACGTAGGTGCGATCCATATCACCGTCTTCCTTGACTCCGGTAGCTGCGAGATAAACGTCGTACCGGAATCGCTCCACAGGATTCAACTGACTGCGCAAGGTGTCCGACACGCGACATCCACTGCCCCCATCCCCCGTACCGATCAGATGGGAGTGCATATCCCAGACTTTGCTCCGGTCGAGATCTGCGAACAGCCCTTCGAGGAATTGCGCGGCCTCTCCTTCGAGTTCCCGCGGGATTGGCGCTCGCAAAGCACGTGGAATAGAGAGTCGGGCTGCAAGAACTCCGACCGCTGAGACACCAGCGATCTGCAGCAGCCTTCGTCGAGTGACCACAGTGCTTACCTCCGACCTCAGTATGCCTGCGCGAAGATCACTTCTTCGTCACAGTCTTCTCCGGACAGGATGCACTTTCCGCCGCCCGCTTCTTGCTCAAACGGAATGCAGCGCACAGTGGCCTTTGTCTCGTCCTTGACCTGCTGCTCACGAGCTCGATCAGGCTTGAAGTGGCAACGCACAAAACCACCCTCTTCCTTCAAGACTTCTTTCATCTCGTCATAGCTCTTCACGCGGCGCGTGCTGCCATCGCGAAAGGTGCGCGCACGCGTTAAGAGTTCTGCCTGAGCGACATCCAAGATGCCTCTCAGCCAATCTGGCGTCGCCGCGGCAAAGGGAAGGAACTCTTTTTCGCGATCGACGCGGCGTTTCAGAACAAAAGTCTGCTTTTCGACATCTCGCGGGCCCACTTCGATGCGGAAGGGCACACCTCGCTGCTCCCAGTGGTACTGCTTGTCGCCAGGGCGCACCGACCGCCAGTCCACGACAATCTTCTGGTGAGTGCTCTTATCGAAGAAATACGTCTTCAAGCCGCCAGGGGAAAGTCGTTTTTCGCCTGCCGCCACTTCGCCCTCACCGACCAACTGACTCATCAAGGCGTCGATCGCTGCGGCCACCTGAGCCTTGTCTTCGTCCTTCCGAAAGATCGGGATGACGGACAACACGATCGGTGCAACCTTGGGAGGCAAGACCAAGCCCTCATCATCGCTGTGCGCCATGATCAAGGCGCCAATCAGTCGCGTGGACACGCCCCAACTGGTGGTCCACGCCAGGTGCTGCTTGTTGTCGCGCCCGAGGTAGTCGATATCGAAGGCACGGCTGAAATTCTGACCCAGGTTGTGACTTGTGCCGCACTGCAAGGCCTTCCCGTCCTGCATCAGTCCTTCGATGGTGTACGTTTCCTCGGCTCCGGGAAAACGCTCGAAGGGCGTCTTGCGACCCTTGACCACCGGGAGCGCCAACGACTCCTCTGCGAACGATGCGTACACGTCGAGCATGCGAAGCGTCTCTTCTTGCGCCTCTTCGGCTGTTTCGTGTGCCGTGTGACCCTCTTGCCAGAGGAATTCGGAAGTGCGCAAAAACAAGCGCGTGCGCATTTCCCAGCGCATCACATTTGCCCATTGATTGATAAGCACAGGAAGATCGCGGTAGCTCTGAACCCACTGGCTGTACATGTGACCAATCACTGTTTCGGATGTTGGCCGAACAATGAGCGGTTCTTCTAATGCCCCTGCGGGACGAAGAGTGCCATCGCCAGATTTCTCAAGCTTGCTGTGCGTCACGATGGCGCACTCCATCGCAAAGCCCTCGACATGCTGCGCTTCTTTCGTCAGAAAACTCTGCGGAATAAGAAGCGGGAAGTACGCGTTGACGTGCCCGGTCTCCTTGAACCGTGCGTCGAGGTCTTTCTGAATGGCCTCCCACACCGCAAAGCCCTCTGGCCGGATGACCATGCACCCGCGCACTGGACTGTGATCCGCCAACTCGCCGGCCTTGATGACGTCGAGGTACCACTGCGCATAGTCCTCGCTGCGGGGCTTGATGTTGCGGGCCATGAGGGTCGATCCTGAAGATGAAGACGAAAGGCGCGATGAATCGATGCCAAGAAGTCGAGCATTCTCGTCGGACAGGTGTCCAAGGTCCAGAAGTGCCGAAAGTCAGTCTTCCATGGAGATCTGGATCCCCACACATCTTCTCTCGACTCTTCATGCTCCTTCAGGGCTTCAGGGCAAAAATCGCTGCTGCAGGTCTGGAGGAAGAGCAGGACAACTGCTCTCAGGAGTCGCGAAGAAAGACTTTCGAACCGAGGCGAGGCGGTCGTAGACCCCATCTCTCATGGCCCGCGGCAGGAGACCCAGAAGCCCTCCGATCAACCGCCAGACCCCTCCTAAGCGATTCAAGCAGTGCCGCACGGCGTCCGAACGCAACAGGAGATCTTGATTCGGGGTGCACACAACGATGCTGTCAGGCCATGCCTCGGGTGATGCCCCGAGTGATGCTCTCGAGAGCGATTTCGTGAAGGTGCTGCCATGCAAGGGCGCAAAGCGAAAGGCCCTCCCATCACGATCTTCCGCTAACAACAGGCGCACAAAGCGGTGGCACAGTCCGCACTCTCCGTCGTAATAGATGGTCGACGGACTTTGACCCCACATCATTCCGATCCACCTCGGATCAAATGTAAAGGCATACAGCAGAAGGATGGCGGGTGCTGCACTCACGCTCTCTGCAAAAGCAAACTGCGCCAGAGCAGCCCCAAGAGAAAACGTCCAGAGCCACGGCCGAGTGCTCCGCAAGAGCGCAAGCGGACCAAGCAGCAGGGCGAAAACCAAGCCAACCCATGCGGTGAATTCCGGAGAGGGAGTCACGGCCCAAAAATCGGCAAGCGGCCTGGCCAGAAGGAATCCGAACCACACGCCACAGACCACGACGAGGACACACCACCCGACTCCCCACAATCTGCTGTTGTACTTCCAGCGACCACGCGGGTCGAGGCGCCCATACGCTTCCAGTGACCCGTAGGGAGCCCGCGGCATCGCTGCGTGCAACAGCAGCAAGAGCATCACGATCGCCTGTCCGGTAACCGGCAGGTGCGGATCTCGCCCACAAAGAGAAGCCCACATCAGCACCAGCACCAGGGCCGAGGCACGGTCCTTCCACCCGACAGCCACCAGCAACTGAAGTCCAATGCCAAGGACCAGCATGCCGCGTAGAAACTCACCTGCGCTGGCCACACCGAACACCAGCAGCCATGCGAAATGCCCGGCAAGCGAGAGCCCGAGCAAGACCCGGAACATGCTGTACTGGCCGCCCGTCCAAACATGGGGCATGAGCGGCACGCGGCTCGCTATGGGCGCTGGAGTGACCACCTTTTCAGTGTGCACTGCAAAGAGCCCGAGGTCACGGAACGACTCGCCTGCTCGCTATTTCACGTAACCCAGAGCGCGCAACTCCTCGACGGCCTCCGGGGCCAGACCGCTCGTATCGAGTTCAACCTGCTGCGAGGCAGTTGTCGTGAAAAGAATGAGGGCGCCCTCGGGCTCGATCCATCCGTCCCGCGCACCCAGGAGATCTGCCGTGATGCGTGTGTCTGGTGGGAGCACAAACTCCAGCAAATCCTCGGCAACGCGCTGACCATTCCAGATGACATTTCGGGTGTCTGGCCAGCGATCATGAATCTTCACTGCAGCGAACAGAGGCCCGCGCTCCGGAGGCCAACCCAGGCTGGCAGATTCGGCACCCGTTTCTACGGTCCCCTTCAGATGCGCAATACGCGAACTTGGTGCAGGGCCAAGAAAGTTAAAACCGACACCACCCAAGAACTTCAGCGCGGTCGGCGCGCTGTTTGCGAATTGAAGTTCAACAACAACATCTTCCGATACGTCGGGTCCGAGTTGAAGACTCCAATGCCCGAGAGTGTCGTCCTGCTGGAGAGTGACCGTGTCACCAACATCGTTCGCCGCGACTGGCTGCCCACCCACACCGAGAGAGTCACGCGCATGCCAGATCGGCACAGCGGCTGTCTCAGCCAACGGCGTACGCCCCAGGTGGATTGAATCGGGAAGATCTCTTCTCGCCGAATGCGACACAGTCCAGCGACTGCCGCGCATCGGTCGGTCGAGAAACAAGAGCACCTCGAGTGGTTCTTCGTCAACGGCCATCGTGAATGCGACCCGCTGCGGTTCAATCCGCGCGGAAGCACCCACCACGGATTCCGTGCGCGCTTCGTCAAAGTTCACTGTCACGATCAGTTCATAAGGTGCTGTATCCGGAATGGCACGAACACCAACCGCGTTCAACGGGCGAAATGACCGCATGGCCTCACTCAAGCCGAGCAGGGTTCCTGCAGGCAGTTCGCTCGCAATGTCTCGCGTTTCATTTGGATCCTGAACCCAGTCAAAAACCTGCGGTTCCGGGTTCAGTCCGTCCACAAATTTGAGTGTCTCCGTCCGCAATCCTTTCTCGACATGGTCGGAAGACTCCACGAAGACCTGCTCATGCACTCTGGCCTTGGGGTCATCCAAGAGAGGCACAAGGCTGCGCCCCTCCGTGACTGGATCTACAGCAAGACCCAGGAGTTCGACGACGGTTGGAAGCACATCGATGTTCTGCGTCAGCGCCGCACTCACTGAACCGTCGGATTGACGGGGCAGCTTGACGAGCATCGGCGTCCGCGTCACGCCCTCAAACAATCTCTGGTGGCTGAAGTTGATGGAACCGTGCCCCCAGGCTTCGTCTTCAAGGTTCTCTCCGTGATCAGCCAACACAATCACCAAGGCTTCGTCGAAGAGCCCCTCTTCACGCAATCTTTCGAAGAGGCGGGCGATTTGCTCGTCACACGCCAAAATCTCAGCGTCATACAAAGCGCGTCCGTTGGCCAACCGCACTGCCTGACGCTCAGCGTCATCCAGAATCCCATCAATGTAAGCCTGGCGGGCCCCGCCTCTGGGCTCAAGCGACGCCAAGGCTTCTTCATGCACTGAATAACCAGCCGCCGCGAGATGTTGGCGAAGAAACCGATTGCGCTTCTCCTTCGGCGGGTCGTAGGGCGTGTGCGGATCAAAGTAGTGCACCCATATGAAGAGCGGGCTCTCCGAGTCCGTCATGGCCCACTCGTCGAGTTGCTTGAACGCTCGTTCGGTCGTCTGCTCTGCTTTGCCTGTGACATGCCGTCGCTCTTCCGCCGGGATGTAGCCCGAAAGCGTCGAGAACGAATCCCATCCACGGTCGAGAGCCGTGCCCGTAAGGCGCTGCGTCATGCTCGGATGACTGAGCACAGCCGTCGTGTAGTAGCCCTGAGCGCGCAATCGCTCAGCCAGAGTCGACGCGTCATCACTCGCACTCGAGACCCCTTTGACAGCCACGGCCGTGTAGTTCCGGTGGGTCTTGGGGTAGAGGCCAGTCAGAATGGATGTGATTGACGCAAACGTGGCATTGCACTGAGTCGTGTTGGCGGAGAACTGATGCGACTGCGCAGCAAGCTCGTCCAAAAAAGGGCTGGTCGGCAAGGCATAACCATCAAAGCCCAGATGATCAGCTCGAAGGGTGTCTATAATTACGAGGATGACAGGCGGTGAGTCTGGAAAACGTGGGGGAGCCTGCCCCGAGTCTCCACAAGCCGTTGCCGCAAGCATGCTGAGAGCGAGAAACCTCAAGCGGAATCTTGCGAATCGAAACGGTGCACTGGACATCCACTCAGCCTATCACCGCGCCCATGGTGAGCGCTTGAGCGACTGTCACGAGTGGCTCACGAAATGGCCTGATGCCCAGAAAAGCGGGGGCGCGGCCGGTTCGCCAACATGAATCGCTACGAGTCCGTCATTACCGTCTATCCTGGTGGCAACTTCGACGAGCGGCGGCGCCGCGTGCGCCACCCAAGACTCTGGAAAAGCGTTCGATCCAGGGTCTCTCGAGAGCGCGCACGTACCCTTGTTCAAACCCCTCCTTCATCGAAAGCCCGACGAGCTCATTTCACGTGCCTCACCATCGGCCATCTCCTGCTGATCCATCGCGCCGCCAACTCCTGAAGTCGGCAGCAGCCCTCGCAGCGCTGCCCGCCACGAGCGGGATTCCAGCGGTCTGGGCGAATCCACACGCGGCTGACGACGAACCTGCCAAGCGCCCCAACATTCTCTACGTGCTCTCTGACAGCCACCGCTCCATGTCCATGGGCTGTTATGGCAACGAGCAGATTGCCACCCCAGGATTCGACAGCTTTGCCAGGCAAGGTGCACGCTTTACCAGCGCTGTTGCTAACACACCACTCTGCCGCCCTTATCGTGCGTCACTCATGACCGGAACCTGGGGCAACCGCAACGGCATGCTCACCAACACGTCAGAACGAAACTTCGGCGTGGAAGGTCGGCGACAATGGAAGCCCGGCTCACTGCCAACGCTGGGCACCACCTTTCGCGACGCAGGCTACCGCTGCGGTTACATCGGCAAATGGCACCTGGGAGCAGCAAACCTTGCGCCCGGTCCACTTCGGTTTGGTTTCGACGACAGTTGGGCTGTAGGCGTGAAGCCTGTCCACGACTACCAGCGCTGGAGCTATTTCACGGGCAAGGATCAAAAGGTCACCGGCGAGGGGCTCTTCCGCCCAACCATGGAAACCGACCTTGCCTTGGATTTCATCGAGAACGGAAACACAGATGAGCGGCCGTGGCTGTGCATGCTCTCATGGGGTGCTCCCCACGACCCGTTTGTGCCACCCGAAAAATACCGCCACCAGAAACGCATCACACTGCCGCCGAATGTGCCACGTGGCGGCGATGCCGAGCGCATCGCGCGTGTCGATCTCCCGCTCTACTACGGGCTCATCGAAGCCATCGACCATGAATTCGAGCGCCTCATGAATTACCTCGAAGCACGAGGCCTCACAGAGAACACCATCGTCATCTACGCGTCTGATCACGGCAACATGATGGGTTCATTCAACTACCTCGGGAAGGAGATGCCTTACCACGAATCCACCGGAGTTCCGTTTCTCGTGCGCTGGCCAGGCAAAGTGAAAGCAGCGTCCACTTTTGCCTCCCCTTTCGGAGCGCCCGACATCTTTCCCACATTGCTCGGCCTCTCGGGCATCAGCCCCCCGGCAGGGATTGACGGAGCAGACCTTTCAGCCAGCTTGCTCGGAGATCCCGCTGCCTCAGCACAGGAAGCTGCTTATCTCGCGGCGTGGGACACCACGATCACTCCATGGCCCGGCTGGCGCGGTGTTCGCACCGAACGCTATCTGTACGCACGCACCCAGAAAGAACCGTGGATGCTCTTTGATCTCGAGCAAGATCCCTGGGAGCTACAAGACCTGCGTGCGACTCACATTCCGCTCCGGAAAGAGCTCGACGAACTCACACACGAGTGGATGGAAAAACTCGGCGACAGCTGGGGAGCGTAAGCCGAGGCACCAGAGGCAAGCGCCCTCGCCACGAGATCTTTAGCCAGAAGTCTGTGACTCTGATTGGCGATCACGCGACGACCAACCCACGGCATCGAGTAGCGAGTTGACAACAGTCGCCACCAACGAATCAGGCGGAGCTTCTCCGTGGGGGAATTCTGCCAGAACGGGTGTCTCGACCAGCGAGCAAAGCCCACTCAGATTTGCCCGCTCGCTCTCCGAAGCCGGCTCTTCAGGACTGTTGAGTACAAAACCAAGAGGGGTCAGCCCGGCCGACCGCAAGGCTCGATCGGTCAGTGCCGTGTGATTGAGAGTGCCGAGCCCTGTCCGGGCGACGGCAAGAACTTCGAGTTCGAGACGCTGCGCAAGATCGAGAAAATCGAGATGCGGTGCCAGCGGAACGAGCAAGCCGCCCGCTCCTTCGACGATCACCACATCATGTGACTCACTCAGTCGTTGATAAGCACATTCAATCACTTCGAAATCGATGTTGGCGCCTTCTTCCAGGGCAGCCACCGAGGGCGCGGCTGGCAAGGAAAAGGCATAGGGCAAGATGTCGGAAAGCGGCGCTCGGCAATCCGAAGCAAGAACGAGTTGCTCCGCATCACTTCCTCGCGGAGCTTCTGTCAGTGCCCTTTCAGACCCGGCACCCGTCAAGCCCGTCTCACACGGTTTCATGACACCCACCCGCAAGCCCCTGGCCGCGAGCGCTTTCGCAAGGTGGCAGGCAACCCAGGTCTTCCCAACGCCCGTGTCTGTTCCTGTCACGAGCACCCCGGTCATGATGCGACGTCCAGCACATCGGCAACGCTGACATCTATGGCCTCGCGGAGCACAGAAACAATGCGCGCCACAGCGGATTCATCCGTGCAATAGGGAGGCATGATCACCAAGGTGTCGCCGAGTGGCCGAATGATGACACCACGCTCTCTGGCCGCCAAACACACACGGTGACCGATGCGAGATTCGGTCGAAAACCAAATGGGAGCATCCTCAACGTCTGCCGATCCTTGAGCGCGCCCTCCCGTCGTGTTGCGCGGAGAGCCATCTGCAACACCACCTGTTCGCGAGGCGACGAGTTCGACACCAAACATCGAGCCGTAGTTGCGCACCTCGAGCACATGTTGGTGATCGATCAAGGCAGCCAATTCCCTCGTCAGTGCCGCGGTGAGCGCACGAACTTCCTTCAGGAAGCCTGGCGCAAGGCACAGTTTCAAACTGGCAAGGCCAGCTGCACAACCCAAAGCATTGCCCGTAAAAGTGTGCCCATGGAAAAACGTGCGGAACTCTTCGTAACGGCCACCGAATCCGTTGAAAATCTCCTCCGTGGACAGTGTCGCAGCCAGGGGTAGAGAGCCGCCGGAGAGCCCCTTGGCCAGGCAGAGAAGGTCCGGAGCGATGTCTTCCCGTTCACAGGCAAAGAGATGATCGCTGCGCCCAAAGCCAGTGGCCACTTCATCGACCACGATAAGCACTCCGTGCGCACGGCAGCGATCAACCACCGCCTTGGAGAAGCCTTCGGGGAACACACGGATTCCTGCAGCACCTTGCACACCGGGTTCCAGGATGAGTGCGGCAAAATTCTTTCCGTCTTTCGACAACAGTTCGTCGAGCGACTCAAGGCAACGATCGGCATCTCGCGCTCGCTGCGCCGTGGTCCATCCGCGTGGAACCGGGACTCGCTGTGTATGAAAAAGAAGCGGACGGAATACTTCATGGAACAGATCAATGCCGCCTACGGAAACCGAACCAAGGGTGTCTCCGTGGTAGGCATCATCAAGGCACAGGAATTGAGTTCGGTCCGTTTCAGAGCCTTCTGTTTGCCGCCAGAACTGGAAGGCCATCTTGAGAGCCACCTCGACAGAAGAGGACCCGCTGTCGCTGTAAAAAACACGCGTGAGGTCTCCCGGGGCACACGCGACAAGAGCCTCGCCTAAAGCGATAGACGGCTCTCCACCGAGCCCGAGCAAAGTGGAATGTGCAACTCGGTCAACCTGCTGGTGCAAGGCAGCATCGATCTCGGGGACACGATAACCATGCAGCGCGCACCAAAGAGAGGAAACCGCATCGATGTAGCGCTGGCCATCTGCATCGATGAGTTCGCAGCCCTCCGCTGAACAGATAACGGGAAAGTCCTCGGTCATCCAGCCATGCATTTGTGTAAACGGATGCCACAGGACACGGCGATCCGCCTCTCGAAGTTCAGCATTCGTTCGCTGACTTCCGGTCACGACAAGGCCTCACCTACAGCAGCAGCAACTCCGCGGCAGTCCACCTCGCCATGCTCTGCTGTCACCGTCAGCCGCAGGCAAGCCATCCCCTTCGGCACCGTGGGTGGCCTCACAGCCGGCACAAACCAGCCCGCCTGAAGAAGGCTTTCGGCGAGTTGCACAGCTCGAAGATCCTCACCGATCACCACCGACACGATAGGAGAGTCTTCGCCCGCGACATCGATGCCGTGCCCCCTCAGTGATTCACGCAAGAGCCGGGCATTTGATTGCAATCGAGCGGGCCTCTCTGGCTCGGCTCCGAGCACCCTCAGTGCCACCCGTGCAGCGGCGATAGCCGTGGGAGGCAAAGCGCATGTGAACATAAAACTACGGCTTGTCTGAACGAGGAGTTCGCGCGTCCGGTCGTCGCAGAGCGCAAACCCTCCAAACGAACCAAGGGCTTTTCCGAGATTCCCAAGTTGCACAGCCACGCGATCCGCAACGCCCGCCTCCATGGCCGTCCCACAGCCGCCCGGACCGACCGCGCCCAGGCCATGTGCGTCATCCACGACCACATAGGCTCCAGCGACCTCCGCAAGTTCGACAATCGACAACAGCGGAGCCTTGTCGCCGGTCATGGAGTACACGCCCTCTACCAGAACAAGAACGCGCCGAAAATTGCTCGCATCAAGAAGCGCTTCGCGCAATGCCAACATGTCGTTGTGTGGCGCAACACGCACCACGGCACCTGACAGCCGGCACGCATCGACCGTGCTGGCATGTCCGAGGCTGTCGGAAACAATCAGATCGCCAGGCCCCGCCAGCGCCGTCACCACGCCTAGATTGGCCAGGTAGCCAGAGGAAAACGTCAGCGCGGAGGGCTGTCCAAACGTTTCCGCCAACTCGCGTTCAAGCGACACGGTCGAGTTGTCGTGCCCGGCAAGCAAACGCGCCGAGCCGCTACTGGTCCCCTCTGCATGTGCAGCTTGTGCGGCAGCTGCCGCAAGTTCTGGATGAACTGCAAGACCCAGGTAGTCGCACGAGGCGAAGGACACGGCCTGCTGACCGTCAACGCGCACGCGGCACTGCCCTATCTCTTCAACGCAACGCAACTCTCGGCGTCGACCAACCGGCTCGAAGGCCCCGAGTGAAGGCTCGACCTCAGGTGCACCCACGGGCGACGCCCTCTGCCACCGTCCGCATCGGACGAGGCGACGTGGAGCCCGCAGACGGAGGCCGAGGCTCCATACCTGTCTGCGCGATGACCTCTTGGTCCTCTGCAGCGGACATTCCGCCCGTCGTGAGATAGTCCCCCACCATCGCAGCGCTCGCGCCTGACAGGTACATCATGGGAGCGAGTTGACCCAACACCGCCTCGCGTCCTCCGGCCACCATGATGTGATGACGCGGCAACATGAAGCGAAAGACTGCGATGCACTTGAGCGCCTCCATGGGCTCCATGGGCTTGAAGTCGGATCCTGCCGGCGTGCCATCGATGGGGTTCAAAAAGTTGAGCGGCACCATATCCGGATCAATCTCACGCAGCTCAGACGCAAGCTCCGCGCGCTGCCGAGGCGTCTCACCCATGCCGACGATCCCGCCTGAACACACGTTCATGCCAGCCTCGCGCACCAGTTCGATCGTCTTCAGTCGATCTTGGTGTGAGTGGGTCTCGCAGACCTTGTCGAAGTGGCTTGCCGCTGTTTCCAGGTTGTGGTTGTACGTCTGCAGCCCGGCCTCGCGCAGTTGACCTGCGACATCTGGATCATCGATCAGACCCAAAGAGGCGTCAGCATGCACGCGCCCATCTTCGCTCACCTTTCGGATGAGCGCTGTAACGCGCTCGAGCTCAGGACCTTTCTTGAGCCCGCGCCATGCAGCGACCAAACCAAGCGCTTCGGCGCCGTTCTCGTGAGCCTTGGCGGCTGCGGCAAGCGCCGTCTCATCATCGATCACATCGTATTCTTCGACACCCGTGTCAAAGCGCACCGATTGCGCGCAAAATCCACAGTCCTCTGCGCACCGTCCACTTTTGGCGTTGATGATGCTGCAAAGATGAACCTCGTTGCCAATGAAGTGCCGGCGTATCCGATCTGCAGCTGCGAGCAGATCCATGAGGTCGTCTCGGCCAACTCCCTCGAGAAGCTCTGTAGCCTCGTCCACCGTGACTTCGCCGCCGGCCAGGACCTTCTCCTGAAGGTGGGTGATGGTGTCACGCATGGGTCGATGAACTCCGGTCGAGGGGGCGAAGCGAAGATTCTAACCTTCGGTCGAACGGCCCGCGAACCGCTGCACTTGCCGAAGATGCGCCCGCCCCTCCCGGAACCGTGGATCGCCCACCGAGAGACTCGTGGAGTGCGCGCATTTGCTCACGCAACGGCCCGGAATCGAGATTCGGGCTATAGATCGACACACCACGACAATCAGCCTGCGACACCACAGAAATCGGCAAGGCGCGCAACCGCAAGCTGTATGAGCCGAGCACACCCTCTGCTGACGTGACCCGTCGTTCGAAGCGGGGCCTCTGCCCCCAGTACACCCGCTCGGCCTTCAGCAAGGCATGAAAGGCAGCTCGAATGTCGCCCAATTCCTTTGTGGTTTGGAGCAGTTGCTTCCAGAAACGACGCGTACGCTCATTGCTTTCGCAGCGCCAAAAACCCAGATCGCAAGCAAACCCCCAGGCGGAAACAAACTCTTCGGGGGAATGGGTCGCGAGCCCCATCTGAAAGTCCGCGGAATGATCAGAGAGCAAAGGGCGTATGTCACGGAACCACATCGCCCCGAGGTCTGAGTAAACAATGTTCGTTCCACTGTCGATGATTTGCTTCATCAACCGAACCCGCTCTCGAGACATGGTGAACTTATCTGGAGCGCAACGCAGCATATAGGTCGCCAGCCCGCGAGCTTGGGCAGCGAAAACAGAGGCCTCGTCGTGACAAATCACCAGCATGTCGCTCGTGACAAATGCACGGGCATGTCTCCACCACAGCTCAAAGAGCGGCAGCCTGTCTTTCGTGAGAAATGTGAGGGTCAACGTTCCTTCACGGCGGATTCGCTGGCACAACCGTTTGAGCAGTGCCTCTTTGCGGTAGCCAAATAGATCAAAATCGTCGTGGTACGCGTCGAGAATGAGGTCGAGATCGCCGGGCGAGGGAGTCGGCACTCGCCCCTGAGACACACCGACTTGCGTCAAGTCAGCACCACTCCCTTTAAGACCGTAACGACGCCTGAAAAGAAGAAAGCTATGCGCCAACGCCTCGTGACGGAGGACATCCCCCACGACTCGTGAACCGCGCTCGTCGTAGACGAACTCCGACTGAAGTGTGCGATAGGGGTGGCGACCGCCTTCGAGGAATTTGGGAAGCCATTCCTTGAATGATTCTGCGCGCGGGCGACTGCGATACACACTCACAACGCGATCCACTGGATCGCGCACGACGCAAAAAGAAAGAGAACGCCCCCGGTCCGGCAAGTAGCCGTACCGCACCATTTCGACGGGCGTCAGATGCTCAAGAAGAAAGCCAGGCCCGTCCGACAGGTCATGGGGCGCATCTTCTCGGAGATCGCGGCCCAAGAGCGCCGCGCGATCCGGACTCTCGCCCGCTCTATCGAGCCCGAACCAAGCTTCGATCGCCTGCCCCCCGGTGCGTGGCACATGCACAAAGAGCAGTTGCCGATCGCCCCAGTTAAAAACGGGCATTGAGTGGCCTCAGAAGCCTCGCTGGAAATTCGACGGGCTAGTGGAACGTATCGATAAGCGCTTCGAAATCGGCCTGCCTCGGACGCAACTCTTTCTCGTTCAGAAGCGAGAGTGGCTTGTCGCCCAATTGAAGCACCTGATCGTGAGTGTGGCTGTCTTGCTTGTAGTAGATCAGACCCGTGTAGACGTGATCGGGGTCAGAGCGATCTCTCTCAAGCATCTGGCGCGCCGCGTGAAAGCTGGTTGGGTCATAGTCTTTTTCAGACAACGCGTGGAGTCGAATGTGACTGCCGTCAGGCATACCAACACTCACCTCTTCTCCCGGCTTCTGGTCGACTTCTTCCGCCTCATAAGGCGCAACAAAACCGACTTCATGGAGGCTCACATTGTGCTCACGCAACCACTGAAAACCCTTGGTACTTCCCGGCAGGTTGTTGAATGTCACACAAGGGCTGATGCAGTCAATCACCGCAAGGCCGTCGTGGCTAAGCCCGGCCCGGATCAGATTCACCATCTGCTTGGCATCGCCTGAAAAACTGCGGGCGACAAAGCTACAGCCCATATCCAACGCCAGCGTGCACATGTCCATGTGATCGAACGGATTCACCTCTCCGCCCTTCTTGAGGCTGCCCTCCTCCGACGTCGCAGAGAACTGGCCCTTCGTGAGGCCATACACACCATTGTTCTCAATGATGTAGACCATGTTCACATTGCGTCGCACCACATGGCAGAACTGCCCCATGCCGATGGAGGCCGTGTCACCATCTCCCGAGACGCCGATGGTCACGAGATGCTTGTTGACCGCGTTGGCCCCCGTGGCCACCGAGGGCATGCGCCCGTGAACAGAGTTGATGCTAAAGCCCTTATCAATGAAGTAGGCAGGCGTCTTGCTGCTGCAACCGATACCCGAGGTCTTCACCACATTGTAAGGGTCGATTCCCGACTCAAATGCGGCCGCAATGATGTGACGCGTGATCTGGTCGTGACCACAACCGATACACAACGTCGACTTGCTACCCGAGTAGTCTTTCTTTTCAAGACCCACGCGGTTGGTCTTCGCGGCTGAATCAGGCATGGACAAATTCCTTCACGCTAGACATCACGGCATCCACGATCGGCTGTGCTGACATGGGCATGCCGCCGTAGTAGAGGATCTTCTTGACCTTGGCGGCCAACGCAGGGGCTTTCACGATGAGGAGATCGGCCATCTGACCGTCGCGATTCTGCTCCACCATGTAGATCACATCGCAATCACGCACAAACTCAATCACCTCGTCGTGCAACGGCACCGAGCGAATCCGCATGGAACGCATCTGAATGCCTTCGGCTTCGAGCCTGTGCCGAGCTTCGGTCACGGCATAACGCGTACTGCCGTAGTGGATGATTCCCACCTTGCCGCTGGGATCGCCGACAATCGTTGGCTTCGGGGTGAACGCGATCGCGCCGTCAATCTTTCTCTTCAAGCGATCGACCATCGCCGTGTGCACTTCGGGGTCTTCTGTGTAGTTCGCGTTCTCGTCATGGCCTGACCCACGCGTGAAATACGGCGCAAGCGGGTGTCGTGTCCCAGGCAATGTGCGGTAAGGAACACCGTCTCCGTCTACATCTTTGTAACGGGAGAATTCGCCCACCTTCTCCAGGGCTTCCTTATCGAGAACCTTGCCTCGATCGAAATCGTCCACCGGATACTCAAGACGTTCGGAGGTGAGCAAGTTCATTCCCTGGTCTAGATCGCTCAAAACAAAAATGAGCGTCTGAAAACGCTCCGCGAAGTCGAAAGCGCGCCGTGAGAATTCGTAGATTTCTTCGGGGCCCGCAGGGATGAGCAGAATGTGCTCCGTGTCACCGTGCGAAAGAGAGCGACACATGGAAATATCGCCTTGCTGGGTTCGAGTCGGCAGGCCCGTGGACGGCCCTGCGCGCTGGATATCGAAGACCACCCCCGGGATCTCAGCGAAATAGCCAAAACCCGCAAACTCACCCATGAGGGAAATGCCCGGTCCCGACGTAGCCGTCATCGCACGGGCGCCGGCCCAGCCCGCTCCCAGCACCTGCCCGAGACTCGCCAGTTCGTCTTCGGCTTGAACGGCGGCATAGCGATGCTCGCCGGTCTCTTTGTCCACTCGATATTTCTTGAAGAGGTCGATGAGGCCTTCACAAACACTCGAGCTGGGTGTGATGGGGTACCAACCAACAAAGGTGCATCCACCCATAAGGCAGCCAAGTGCCGCAGCCTCATTCCCCTCGATCAAGATCTTGCCCGCCGTCTGATCACGCGCCTCCACGGCATATCGGCACTGGCTTGAATCAAAGTTCTCTTTTGCAAAAGCGATTCCAGCAGCCACAACATCCTGGTTCAGCTTGATCACCTTCTGCTTACTGCCGAACTGGTCTTCAATGACCTTGTTCACCACGCCCTGGTCCAAGGACAGCATCTCGGTCAAAACGCCTACATAAACCATGTTGGCGAGCAGCTTCCGCAGCCGTACGTCGGGCGCGAATCCTTTGGCGATCTTGGCGAACGGCACCGCGAAGACCGTGATGTCGTCACGTCCGTGGCTTTTGGCCTGAGGAAGCGCCTCGTCAATAAACAGCACGCCTCCTGGGAGAAGAGTCTTGATGTCTTTCTCTGCAGTCGCGGCGTTCATCGCGACAAAGACCTCGGTGGTTCCCGAACGCGCGAGGTACTGCTTCTCGGAGACACGCACAAGGAACCAGGTCGGCATCCCGGCAATGTTGCTCGGAAATAAATTCTTTGGGGACACCATCACGCCCATTCGAAAAATGGACTTCGCAAGAATGGTGTTCGAGGAGGCACTCCCCGAACCATTCACCGTGGCGATGTTGATGGTGAATTCGTTGACGATCTTGGAGGACATCTCGGATTTCATCCGGGTTGGCGCAGAGGCACTTCGTACCCCGAGCCCCCTTGGGGACATGGCCGGAGAACGGGAACGGTCAAACAGTCCCAGGCTATCAAAGCCCATCGGTCTGCGTGAATCCCGTGGCCCCCTCAATGTCGCTTTAAGTCGGGCCAGGATGATTCCACGAACACCGGCTCGCGACCTGTGCGGCCCGCGACGTTAGACTCCCGGCACCACCTCCCCGTCGCCCCTGCCTCCGGAGTCCCCATGACCGCTGACAAGATCGAGCGCTGGAAGACCTTCGTGGCCCAGGAACCGGAGAATCCGCTTCACAATTTCGCCCTTGCGGGTGCCTATCTGCAGGCAGGTGACTTTGAGAACGCTTCGGAAACCTATGCCCGGTGCCTCGAGTTGGACTCGGGCTGGATGGTCGCTGCCATCAAGCGGGGGCGCTGCCTGGTGGAACTCAAGCGCTGGGAAGGTGCTCGAGAGGCTCTCGACCTGGGCGCTCGACTGGCTCAGGAGCAGAATCATGAGGAGCCCTTCGAAGAAATTCGCGAGCTCCGCGACCAGATTCCAGACGCATGAGCCCCCCCCCCGAGGGCCCTGCCGAAGCAGGGAAGGACCTCTTTGCCGAAGACGTTCGGCAGCACCTGCAAGCGCATCTCGGCCAGTTGCTGACCCAGTTGGGCTCTCCTCCGGACACCCCTGCTGCCGAGAAGCTCCTGGAGGGCCTGATCCGGTTCTGCTCGGCTCTCCACGCAGCCAACGAGAACATCAATCTGACCGGCATCAAGGATGCCGAGGGCATGGCAATCCGGCACTGTCTCGACAGCCTCGTGGCACTTCCGCACCTACGCCCCCACGCGGACGAGGCCACATCTCCCCCGCCTCTGGTGGACATCGGCTCCGGCTGTGGTGTGCCTGGTATCCCCCTGGCCCTGGCGCGCCCCGACCTCCCCGTGGTCCTCATCGAGTCCCGGAAACGCAAGTCAGAGGCCCTCGACCAGATGGTGACTGCCCTCGAGCTTGGTCCTCGTGTGGGGTTGGTGCATGCCCGCGCGGAAGCCTGGCTGGCTGAACATGACGTCGGGACCCTGGTCACTCGAGCCGTGGGCTCGGTGAACACCCAGCTCGAGCTCTTTGGCCCACTCCGCACCCGCTATCGGAGACTGGTCATGCTGAAGGGCCCGGCGGCTTCTGAAGAGCTCGAACTCGCGGCCAAGACCCGGCACAAGCACCGCTTCCCCGAGCCCGAGATCCACGAGACGCAGCTTCCTGGCGAAGCTGGCCGGCGCGTGGTGCTTGTCTTCGAAGGAGGGCGCTAGCCGCTCGAGACTAGCCCTCAAGGCCGACCGACGACTCAAAGCCCTCTGGCTTAACTGCCAGGATTGAGCACTCGACGCTGTGGATCACCTTTTCAGCCGTGTTCCCGACCAGACCGGCAACCAATCCTGGACGCCCGACCGTTCCCAGCACCAGCAAGTCAGCCTTCAATTTTCGAACCGCGAGGACGATCTGCTCGCTGGGCAAGCCTTCGCTCATCCAAAATTCGGGCGTCACCCCGGTCTGTTCAGCCAACGGGTCGCACAGTTGATGAAGCTCATCCCAGGCGTGCTTGCGTACGCCGGCTTCGTAGGTCTCGGTCTCCTCGACGCTCGCCCCCTTCAGGCGCATTCCACCTTCAGCGGGGTACTCGGGGCAGTGATAGATATGCCACTGGCCTCCGCGCAACTTGACGACGGCCGCAGAGAGTTCCAGCACGCTCGAGGTGAAGTCATGGAGAGCCACTGCAGACAAGACCACCTTCGGCCCCGTCTCAGAGGTTCTCGGCGCGACAAACACGGGGCAAGGACATTGGCGCAAGACATGAAGGGAGACGCTCCCCACGAGCGTGGGGTGCACTCGACCCGCTCTCCGAGCAGATAAGACCACGAGGTCGTGTCCATCCCGAAGGACCTTGCGAATGATCTCGACGTGTGCTGTTCCATGAGACACGGCCACCTCGACATCTCCCTTGAGATGCGGCAGCACGATCTCTTCGAGTCGATGACGCGCCAGATCGAGAATCTCGGAATCGACATCGTCCCCTTCGACCACGGTCATCAGCGTGACCGAGGCCCCGGATTGCTCACGGATCCAGTTGACCTCAGAGAGACACGCCTGGACGGCGGCGGGAGGGGGCCCCTCTTCATCGAAACCTCGGGCGGACACATCCACGCACACGAGTAGGGAGTTGAATCGATCCACGCTCATCGGCAGAACCTCCCGACCCAAAAAAACGTATGCAAGCGATGGAGCCGGGGATGGGAATCGAACCCACGACCTCAGCTTTACGAAAGCCGCGCTCTACCGCTGAGCTACCCCGGCGCGAAGCCGGAAAGCTACCACAGGTTCGGCCCCTGCAACCACATCCCCCGGGGACTGG
>JAQWOM010000041.1 GCA_029245865.1 Planctomycetota bacterium | reverse complement strand
AGACGCCGTGCTCGACTTCGTGGGCGACGTCGTGGTCGGCGAAGCGCCGCTCGACGAAGCCGAGATGTCGATCGTCGAGATCCGGACGCTCGGTGGCGAGGCTCAGCGGGGGCCGCGGATTCCCAGCGGCAACTGCGATCACGCGTTCTTCGTCGATCTCGTCACGCTCTTCGACGCCAGCACCAAGTCCCCCGCCCAACGACAGGAGATCGTCGATCTCACGAACCAGGTCGTCGACAAGTCCCGCGCGATCCCAGAACTCGGCGTGGACTTCAGCGGCACCCATTCGCAACCGGACGATGTCGACAGATCTGCGATCGCCGCCGAGATCTTCGGATCGGCCGCGATGGCCCGTACCGTCGAGGCCCAGAAGAAGCGGGTGGACCCCGACAATCGGTTCAGGTTCAACCCCTTCTCGAAGTTCGTGGGATGAACGAAGACCAATCGCGCGCTCGTTGCGGTCGACATCACGAACACCCGACAGTCACGTTGGCAACAGGGGTGTTTTAGACCAAAATCGCGCTCTTCTCGTCTTCAGTGACGGTCATTCGCTCGAAGCCGCCGATCAGCAGTTCAACTCGCCGGCCCGCCGCATCGGTCTGAACACAAGGGGCTTTGTTTCGCTTATCCCTTTACCCGAGTAACATCGGGCAGGTTGAGTCGCTGCACCAGGCATCCGGCACGCAATGGAGAACCGTCTGATGAAAGCCAGCTCCCTATACTTGCCGTCCCTGCTCCTGTTCCTGCTGGTGATACTCTCGGCCACCTCGTGTTCGGGAGAACCCGTTGATTTCGCCGGCCACTTCGCCGGCGACGGACTGAGCGTCGAGCTGCGGGCTACCGCTGATGGTTACGCCGGCTCCTTCACGCTGCAGGACAAGCGCTTCGAGGCGACGGGACAGCGCTCCGGTGACGGCATCGCCGGTGAATTCACCGATGGCGACGCCAGGCATGCGTTCACCATTGTGGGCGTCGGCGACGGCCTGCAACTCGTCACCGGTGGCTCGACCTACAAGTTGCAACCGCTCAAGGCGTCGAATCCGCTGACCAAGGCCGAGCCAACCAACCCGTTGGCGAAGCAGCCGAAGGTCGCCCCGCAAGAGGCGGCGGCCGCCAACGGCGAATCGATAGATCCGGCCATCGCCAAGAAGATCGAAGCAGAGGCTACGGCTACCGCCCAGGTCCTGAGCGCGGCTCCGGCCTTCACCAAGACCTACAAGCACCCCTCCGGCATCTACTTCATGTATCCGGATGGCTGGGCCGCGCAACCGATCAGCGAAGGCGCCGTATCTCTGACCCCCGACGATCTCTACTCGGTGCGCGGCGAACGCGCAGAGCTGATGATCGTCGTCGGGGAAGACGCCGGGGAAGTGAAGCGCGTGGACCACCCCGACATCGTCGAGCTGGTGGAGGCATTCGTTCGCGAGTCGTTCCCGTATCTGACTCGCGAGGGCAGCGCAAAGAAGATCACGGTCGGCTCACAGCCGATCCTGCAAGTGCGCTGGAGTGGGTCGGCTTCGGACATGCAAATGGCGGCTTCGATGCAGGTCAGCCTGCTCGGCGGCTTTGCGCTCGGCACCTTCACCCTCGCGCCCAAGGACCGATTCTCTGCCCGCCAAGAGACCATGACCGACGTGCTCCGCACGTTTGGCTACAAAAAGCCCCAAGGCGATCCTCGGCTGGTCGGGAACTGGCGCTACTCCAAGACCTACATCTCGGGCTCGTTCTCGTCGATCACGGTTCGCAACCTCGTCTTGAGGGCCGACGGCACCTGCCTCGAAGGGGGCAAGTTGTTCGCCGGCATGACCCACCAGAACAGCACCGGCGAGACCATCGGATCCACGAACGGCGAGAGCGGCGCCGCCGACTACGTCGGCCGCTGGAGCGCCGAAGGCAAGAGCATCGTGCTGACCTGGGATGGCAGCAGCACTGAGCGCTGGGACTTCTACATCGAAGGCAGCAGCATGCTGTGGAAGGACGGCAACAGCCGCAAACTGTGGGAGCGACGGTAGCGATCGACCCAGCACGCCTCGATGCTGCTGACCAGCCAGAGCCTCACCCCGGTCGACATCACGAACACCCGACAGTCACGTTGGCAACAGATCCCTTTACTGAATCAGTACCGCGTGACGATGTGGAAGCGATGAAGGGGAGCACGTAGAAGCTGATAGACTGCCGCACCATGAAAACCGGTCGGAAACTGGGCACCCTGGTCGCATTGATCGTGTTGTCCGCCTTGCCTTTTGTCGTGGTGGTGGTGGGGTACAAGCAGTTCGGGCTAGGCAAGGGCGTCATCGACTCCTTGCTGTTGGGCGAGCAAGGACGAAACGAGCGTGACGACCTTACGGAAGAGGAGCGCGCCGAGTTGCTCTCGCGTCTGGCCCAGCAGTCGCCCGGCCTGTGGGACACTTTGCCCGAACCCAAGGTGGGGCGTGTCCTGCAACGCAATATCCGCAAGACGTTCAAGCAAGCCGAAATCGTTTCCAACCGTGCAGGCATGCGGAGCAGCCGTCCTTATGTCCCCAAACCGCCAGATGTTTTCCGCATCGTCTGCCTGGGGGATTCCTTTGTCATGGGTTCCGCCGGGCGGGAGGAGGATCGTTTCGGAGATCAGATTGAGGCGATCCTCACCGAGAGCCTGGGCACCGTGGATGGCAAGACGATCGAGGTCTACAGCCTCGGAGTGGGAAGCTGGAGTACCGTCAATGCCGTGGCTTATCTGAGCAGTCGTCTTTCCGAGTACAAGCCCGACATCGTGCTAGGCCAGATGACCACGAACGACCTGTCCGACACCATGGGAGTTCGGGGGGTGGGGCAACTGACCTATGACTTCTCGCCGGAGCACCGCGCTCTCGGTTCAGGGGTCGTGTCTCACGATTGGCCCAGCCGCTTTCAGGTGTCCACGGGGAACTTGCTCAACACGGGAATCGGTCACGAGAGCCGTGCCCGCTGGGGAAAGGCCTTTCGTGCCTGGAAACGACTGGAAGTGCTGCTCGAACAGCAGGGCGCGACCATGGTGGTGGGTGTGCAGGGCTGGGAGCCCTTTGCCCTGGCGGCCGCCGAGGCTGCTGAGCAGGTCGATTTGCAGAGTTCGCTCATTCATCTCGACTTTCTCGGAGAGCGGCTGCCGCACGACCCGCATCCCAATGCTGCCGGTCACCGTCATCTGGCCCTGCACTTCCTGCACACCTTGGCGACCACCGGTCAATTGCCGCTGGATTCTTCCGCACTGCCGCCCCTCGACAAGCGGTTGCAGCCCACGGCACTGGGGGCGGATTCGGCCCGGCTCGAAGAACTGCAACGGGCCATGGTTGACGGACGCCTGGTGGAAAACCTGGACTTTCGAGAGATCCCCACCGGAGCCGTGACAGGTTTTCTGGGGGGCTTGCACCCACAGAACTTGTCGGAGCCACTGGCCGCCCCACCGTTCGGTTCACCGAAGTCAGTCTTCTTGCTCAGGCGACGGCCGGGCAGCACCCATGTCACCGTCGAGGTGGAGGTACCGGACTATCCCGAGCTTTTCCCTTTTCGGCTTGGCATGCGCCTTGATGGTCAGCCGGCGGCCGTACTGGATCTGGAACGGGTTGAAGAGCACGGGGTTCACCGGTTGCGGGGGGCCATTCCACCGAACGCGGCACAGCCCTGGGTGGTGGAGGTTGAACTCCGGACGGATGCGTACTGGACGAACATCGTCAACGGCACCATGAAGAGCTACGTGCTGCTGTCGGCGAGCCAGGACTGATCTTCTGGGGTTTGGGTACGAAGCCCGTGCTGTAGACAATCGCGGCGGGGGGTGT
>JAQWOM010000040.1 GCA_029245865.1 Planctomycetota bacterium | reverse complement strand
TGTCGTCCTTGGCTGGGCGACCTCTCTGCCCGAGTTAACAATCTCCCTCTCTGCCATCGGGTCTGTGGGCAGTCCGTCGCTCGCCACCGGCAACATCACGGGCAGCGTTCTCTTCAACCTCGCCATTCTCGCGGTGCTGGACGTCATGGCCACCCGCTCACGATCGCCGACCGACCGCAAGGCGTACGGCGTTCTCCCGCTCGGACTTTTCAATCTCATCATGCTCGGCGGCACGCTCCTGATCGCCGTCTGGTCTGGAACCTACGCGACCTTTGGCTCACGGATCCTTGGTCTCTTCCTGGTGTCGCTGTATCTGCTCTCGACCCTCTACGCCTGGCGGCAACAACCTCCCACTCCCGAAGAAGACCAAGCCTCGGCTGAGTCCCGCTCCCGGCGTGGGGCCTTTGCCGTGCGCTGTCTTGCAGCCGGAGGCGTCATCCTCCTGGCGGGAATCTGGCTGGCCAATCTCGGCGATGACATTGCATCCACTTACAAGCTCGAAGGTGGATTCGTCGGCACCATCTTCCTCGCGACCGTGAGTTCGCTCCCAGAGCTTGTCACAGGCTTGGCCGCTGTTCAGCTTGGCCTGTTCACCATGGCGGCGGGCTCTATCCTCGGCAGCAACATCTTCAATCTCGCCATCCTCGGCGCATGCGACCTCGTCTACCAGACCGGCAAGAACGCGGGATCCCCGCTCCTCGTGGCCTCGGCAGACACACGCATGGTCTGGAACATCCTTGCCGGCCTGGCCATGACCGTGCTCATCATGAGCACCATTGTTTTGCGTCGCTCAAATGCGAGTCAAAAGCGACTGGCCGCCATCTTCTGGGCGACCATGATGATTTACGTGGGCGTCTTGGTCGCCGGCTAGCCCCGGAAGCGCCCACCGCCTCGCTCAGGAATCCTCAGCCGCTGCCAACGCTTCGGCAGTCCACTCAAGATTGGTGGACGTGGCCTGAACATCATCCAGTTCATCGAGTGCGCTCAGGATGCGCACCAGCGCACGCACGTGGCCGGAATCCTCGAGGACAACCGTGCTCTTGGGCAAGGAATCGATCTCGCTCTTGTCGGGCTTGAACCCGGCCTCGTCGAGTGCATCGGCGACCACTGCGAACAAGGTTGGATCGGCGGTGATCTCGAACCCGCCCTCGGTGGCGCTGCAGTCTTCGGCATCCGCTTCCATGGCGACCATGAGGATCTCTTCTTCTTTGTCCGCGCCCGCCGACACGAAAAACACAGCTTTACGCTCGAAGTTCCAGGACACCGAACCGCTTTCCCCCATATTGCCGCCATTGCGATCGAGGGTGTTGCGCACCTCGCCTACAGTGCGGTTGCGGTTGTCGGTGAGCGTTTCCACCAGGATGGCGACGCCACCAGGGCCATAGCCCTCGTAGGTAATGCTTTCGAGAGCATCCGCATCCCCACCGCCAGCGCCCTTTTCCACAGCACGCTTGATTGCGTCCTTGGGCATGTTGTCGGCGCGCGCACGTTCCACGGCATAACGCAGCGACAGATTCATTCCCATGTCGGCGCCGCCGTTGCGGGCGGCCGTCATGATTAGCCGCGCATGCTTGCTGAAGGCATTGGAGCGCTTCGCATCCACCGCTTTCTTGCGGTGCATGATGTTCTTGAATTTGGAATGACCTGCCATGACCGAAGACCGCGCAGAGCGCGGCTGTGACCTCTGGACATCCGCGAACTGGACGAGATCAGCGCTTGCTGAACTGGTAGCGGCGACGTGCCTTGCGCTGACCGTACTTCTTGCGTTCCACCATACGGCCATCACGTGTCAGGTAGCTGCCCTCGCGGAGCGCTTCCGAGAGTTCTGGCTCGGCCTTCACCAGGGCACGCGAGATGCCAAGCCGCAAGGCACCTGCCTGGCCTGTGCTCCCGCCACCGCTCACGTTTACAAACACGTCGTAACGCGAGACGGCACTCGTGGCATGAAGAGGTGCGAGGATGTGCACTCTCTGCTGAAGAACAGGGAAATAATCGTCGAGAGGTCGACCGTTCACCGTCACAAGCCCCTTACCAGGGCGGATGCGCACACGCGCTACGGAGGACTTCCTCCGGCCGGTTCCCCAGGCGAAATCGCTTGCGGTGCTGGTGTCGGCTGCCGCCGTAGTCGTCGCGGTGCTCTCGTCGGTCATCGTGCTCGTTCTCTCCGAATCTTTGGGTCAGTGCTGCGTGATGCAGCCAACCCATTCATCTCATCCACGCAGAAGTCAGGCCCCTGCGTCGCTGTGTGTCTTGTATTCGCTCATGTCCACGGCAACGGGCCGCTGGGCCGCGTGCGGATGCTCCGCGCCGGCGAACACTTTCAATTTCTTAAACATCTGCCGACCAAGTGCCGTCTTGGGCATCATGCGCCGAACCGCCAACTGCACCAAGCGCTCGGGATGCCGCTCCATCATCTCAGAGGCACTCATCTCGCGCAGCCCACCCATGTAGCCGGTGTGCCAGCGATGAACGCGCTTCTCAAATTTCTTACCCGTCAGCGCGACCTTGGAGGCGTTCGTCACGATGACGAAATCGCCCGTGTCCACGTGCTGGGTGTAACGACCGTGGTGCTTGCCCTGGAGAATCAAGGCGATGCGTGCAGCCATACGCCCGAGAACAACATTCTCGGCATCAAACAAGTGCCAGGCTTGCAGCACCTCACCGGCCTTGGCGTGGTAGGTCTTCATCGCGGATCTGGTCCAGGTCTTCAAAGTGGGGTCAAACGACGGCTGGGCCCGGGGGCCCTCGATTCCAGCTTTGCGGCCAGAATCCGAACGTCGCAGCATAGCAAAGGCGACTCTTCGATCAACCGCCCCCTGGGCGACCACCCACCGGAAGCGCCGGGGAGGCCAGCTGGATCTCCGGCTGATCCTTCCAGAGGATCACGCGAGAGACCCCGTGAAGCCCAGGCCTCCGCTCAAGAGCCGCCTGCAGATGGCGAACACGTGCCGAAGGAGGCACATCCACCACGGAAAACTCGCTCCGGGTGCTCGATCGGCCCCACTCGATCTCCACGCCCGTCGTGGTCACGAATCGGACTCGCCCCCCGCTGCCCAGAGAGACCTTCTCCAGAACCACGCCCAGTTCTTCGAGTTCAGGCCGGTAAGGCAAGATGTCCGCCGCAGAAGCCGCGCACTCGCGAACCTCTTGTGGGTCGCCCACGCCCTCAAATCGGAGAGGACGAGGCTCTGTCTCGATATATCCACGCCCCAGCGTGTGTCCACCAGCCGACAGCAGCAATTGCCCCGCCAGTTCCAGAACCGGGCGCCGCAGTTGCAAACGAACTGCGGCTCGGCCCGGGAACTGAGATTCGAGCCGCTCGACCGATTCGACCCAGTCGCTGGCATCCAGGAGATCGCCCCGCCAACGGCTCAGATCCTGGTCTCCGAGCAACAGAGCCGGCTCTCCCAGAGAGATTCCAAGCTCCACGGCCAGTTGAACGGCAAGGTCCGGTGGCATCCACTCCGGCCGCTCCAGAACCGCCACCTGGGCCGGATCGACCCAAAATCGCGGACTGGCCCGAGCCGCATCACGCGCCACAAAGAGCAGCCCAGCGACCATCAGGAAGACCAGCCCCGACAAGAGGGGTGTTCCCCAGCGGTCAATGTATCCAGCTTCGTCGGAGGCGGCCATGGGTACCAAGAGTAGGATCGGGGCGCGCGGATCGAAGCGTTATTCTGCCCAGACCTCTCTCTCTCTCGAAGTCTCTTGTCTGCACGATCTCCCAAACCACGCCGTCCCAAAGGCTCGACCGGTCGCCAAAAGCGCTCCGGCAGCGGTCCCTCCCGGGGTAAGAAGCGCACCCGCAAGTCGACCACGTCGACCCCATCTGCTCGATCCAAGGCCTCCAGAGACACCGAGCAGCCTGCCACTCCGGATGTGAGCGGAGAGGCCACGACGGAAGCATCCGCACTGCCTCCCGAAATGTTTCGTGGGCTCACGCTAAACGACTTTCAGATGCAGGCTCTGCTCCCCTTGCGAGAGGGACGCCCCGTTCTGCTGGCTGCTCCCACCGGGGCTGGCAAGACGCTGGTCGCCGAGATGGCCATCGACATGAGCCTCGCCGCGGGCAAACGGGCGATCTACACGGCACCCATCAAGGCCCTCTCGAATCAGAAGTACCGCGACTTCAAAGCCATCGACCCCGAGGGAGTTGGCCTCATGACCGGGGATGTGACGATCAATCCATCTGCCCCGGTTTTGATCATGACCACTGAAATCTTTCGAAACACGATCTTCGAAAACCCTGACAGCCTTGCCGACGTGGACACCGTGGTCTTTGACGAGATCCACTACATGGATGACCCGGGCCGAGGAACCGTCTGGGAAGAGAGCATTATCTTTGCGCCGAAACACATTCGCTTCGTATGCCTCTCTGCAACGATTTCCAATCTCACACAATATGGAGAGTGGATCTCCGCAGCGCGCGATCAAGACGTTTCGATCATCCGGCACACCGAGCGGCCCGTCCCCCTGGATCACTACCTCTTCTTCCCCGGAGGAGGGCTCCGAAGGATTTCGGGCAAGGTCAAGTTCCCCAAGGGGCACGGACAAAGCCGGCGCAAACCGTCAGGGAATCAAAATAAAAATCGCAACGAGATCGTGGATGTCCTCAGTCGTGAGGGGAATCTACCCATCCTCTTTTTCTGCTTCTCTCGCAAGGACTGTGAACGCCGAGCACTCGAAACGGCACGCCACAGAAACCTTCTCAAGCAGGCAGAGAGTCGCCGCATCGAGGCCATGTTCGATTCTGTCTGCACCACGTTTGAAATCGAGCCTGGTGCGGAACTCGAAGAGCTTCGGAGCCTGGTCCTGCGCGGCATCGCCCACCACCACGCCGGCATGCTTCCACTGCACAAAGAGCTCGTTGAACGGCTCTTTACCAGCGGATTGCTGCGGCTCTTGTTTGCAACAGAGACCTTCAGCCTCGGCATCAACATGCCGGCCCGCAGCGTTGTGTTCGCCTCGCTACGGAAATTCGATGGCGTAGGCTTCGGCCCCCTCAAGGTTCGCGAGTACCAACAAATGGCGGGCCGTGCAGGGCGTCAGGGCATTGATGACCAGGGCATTGTCGTGTCCATCGTCGACGACCACCGCATTCAGCCCGCAGACATCGAGCACATGATCAGCAATGACGTCGAGCCGATCATCTCGCGATTCAACCTGTCCTACGCAACGCTCATCAACCTGCACCGAACGCTTGGCGACCATCTCCACGAAGCATGGGAACGTTCGTTCAATAACTTCCAGTGGTCGCACATGAGCAACAAGAAGCGGCAGCGCAATGAAGAAAAGCAACGCGCCGCGATCAGCCACCGACTCGCACTCTTGCGAGACCTCGGGTACATCACCGACACAGGAGTCACAGAAAAAGGTCGACTGGCATCTGTCATCAGTGGCTACGAGTTGCAGATTGTTGAACTCCTCGACTCAGGGCTGATGGAATGGCTCGACGAAATCCAGTTGGCCGTGGTCTTTGCCTCGATCGTCTTCGAAGAGCGGAAGAACGACCTTTTCCGCCGCATGCGACAAAACGTCATGGGCCAGCACAAGAAAGACGTCGAACGCATCATCAGCAACCTCCAGCGCTCAGAGCGTGAACGAGGCATTCCTCAAACTATCCGCCTACCCAATTTCAAGATTGGCATCGTCGTGCAGGCGTGGTGCCAGGGGGCCAGCTTTGAGGACATCCGCGAGCACACCACGTCGCCCAACGGCGATCTGGTGCGAGTCATGCGCCTCGCTGTCCAACTCCTTCGGCAAGTGCGGCACGCTCTCCCCCGGCAACACCCCCTGCTGAAGACTCTCGATCGCGCTCGCGATCTTCTGAACAGAAGCGAGGTCGATGCCGCTCGGCAGTTGGAGCTCGGGTGAGCCACTCCAACGCGACCCCGCCGGGCCCATTCACCGGTCGCACACGCGCCCTGCTTGCTCTGGCGGCAGCCGTGCTCGTCGTGGCCGGCTGGATCATCGCGCAATGGATGACCTGGAGTTCAGGGCCGGCCCTCCCCGAACTCACGGTCGGCGTCGTTCATGACCTCGTGTCGCTGATCCCCGAGGCCGAAGCATCCGAGGCCTCCCCACATGCGACTCAGCGCTTTGGCCTTATTTTTGAGACCGACAACAGGGACGCACTCGCCGCTCTCCGCGTCCCCACGGGAACCAGCCTCATTTTTCGAGACCTGCCCACGAATGGCGAGGCCACGCTGAACTTCGCATGCGGCGTGGCCTGGCCCGAATGGGCCCTCGGACAGGATTCGGTGCGCTTCCAGATCGAAGCGCGTCGCGAAACAACTGAAGGAGCGCCTGCGGAATCGTCCGCGGAAGACGCAGACCTCGGTCATTCCTCAGGCGACTGGGAACTTGTCTTCAACGAAGTCCTTGCCCCTGCCGAGTTGCCGCTCGGTCGACAGGCCGTTCAACGGCGTGTCGTTTTGGCTGACAAAGGGAGCGCGAACTGGTCGCTTCGATTTTCCACGCGTCGCGCCACCGGGCGAGGCGAGGCACTCCAGTGGCCGGGATTTCTATCCCCTCAACTCGTCTCACAAGGCCGAACACGGACGCGCGAAGAACATCAGGTCGAAGTGGCCATCGTGACGGATGACCTGGTGGCCACATTTCACGACGCGAGCATCCTGCAAGAATCGCCGGAACTCCCCGTCGCGCTTTCCGTTCTGGACGCGGCCAAGGGCTACTCGGCTGCAGGCGGCCAGCGCATGTGCATACGTACAGCAGCTCCGTCACGTGTCGCCTATCAGCTCAAACCACAATCAGGCGCTGCGCTCGAGTTCTCCATCGGAATGGACACGACCTCGGGCTGGAAACAGCCCGGCGACGGCATGCGCTTCGCCGTGGAGATCAATGGAGAGCGTGTCTGGGAACGAACCCTCCGTGCTCCCCATGTCGAGAAAGATCGTGGGTGGAAAACAGAGCGCATTGACCTCGCACGCTGGGAAGGTGACTCCATCCAGCTCGACCTCATCACAGAACCACTCGAGTCCAGCGATCATGACGTCGGAGGCTGGGCCAACGTGCTGCTTCAACGCCACGACCGCGTTCCGCGCCTGACTTCAAGCGAAGCTCCGACCGTGCTACTGATCTTGGTCGACACGCTTCGCGCCGACCGACTGGGTGTCTACGGCAACACCAGCGGACTCAGCCCGAACCTCGACGCGATGGCACGCCGTGGCTTGTTCTTCGAGCAGGCCCAAGCCGCTTCCTCATGGACATGGCCCTCCACCGCCTCTGTCCTCACGGGAGTTCCGCCCAATGTCCATGGCGTGCAGGACAGCGAACACAGCTATCTCGTCGACGCCCACCTCACACTTCCCGAGCTCTTCGAAAGAGCCGGCTACACAACGGCCGGCTTCAGCTCCAACCTTCTCATAGGCCGCGCCGACAACTTCCAGCAAGGCTTCGAGACGTTTGTTCACACCCCCTACGCATCGGCGCGTGCCATGAACGACCGAGTGACCGCATGGCTAGACAACACGGAAGGTCTGGCGCGCTTCGGCTACATCCACTATTTCGATCCACACACGCCCTACTTGCCACCGCCTGGATGGATGCTGCCCATCCCCGAAGGCATTCGTCCCGAATCAGAGCTTGCTCCGCTTGCATCGCAAGAGCTAGCAGCGGGCGGCGAGCCCGACCAGGCCCTGGTCGACGAGTACCGCACTCTCTTGATGACCCAGTACGACTCTGAAGTGCGTTACTTCGATCACGCGTTTGGTGAACTCCTCAAAACACTTGAGGAACGCGGCGCCTTGGAAAACTGCATCATTGCTTTCACCTCCGACCACGGAGAAGAGTTCTACGAACACGAGTTTTTCAGCCACGGTGGACACCTCTACGAAGAGACACTCGGCGTCCCCCTCTGGATCACCGGATACGGCACAGCAACCACGGGCCCCGAGGCACCAATCTCCCAGGGCACGGTCTCCTTTCCCGTGAGCAATCAGGATCTCCTGACAACTCTCTGCACGCTGGCCAATCTCCCGTTGCCAGAGAGTTCTTTGCCTGCAACCCTCAGAGGGCAACCGCTGACTGCCCTGGCCAGAGAAGCTTCTGCCTCGAACGATGGCGTGCCTGACTCAGGCAACGAACGGCCCGTCTTTGGCCAGACGTGGCATGGCCATGAAGCGGGCGTTCCAGGTTTCACAGAAAAACTGTCCATCACGGCAGGCCCTTACAAGCTCATTCACACGCCCGCAAGCAAACGATCTGAGCTATTTGACCGTTCAGCGGGACGCTCTGAGAGCATCAATCTGGCGACGGACCCCGAAGCCCAAAAAACCCTCGAGCAACTCCAGCGCACTCTGCGTGCGTGGAGCCACCTCACCGAAACAGCTGCGCAAGGCATCCAGGTAGAAGAGAACGACAAGTCGCTCGAGCTCCTTCGGCAAATGGGATATGTGGGTGGCGATGACCGAGACCAAAGCAACGACTAATCGCCCCTTCACGGGCCGAGCCACTTCGCATCGGCTGGAACCGACATCCTTTTCCGTGGTCCAATCGCACACATGCTCATGACTCTCGTCTCAGGCTGCCTCCGCAGGCCCATGCATCGAGCTGAAGCGCCTCGGGCCTACGTAACGAGGTGCAGCAGCACCCTGCGCAAACTGACGAAATGCTTACGACCTGGCCTGAGCATTCTGCTCGGACTCTGCCTGGCCTGCAGCACGGACACCGCCAGCACTCCAGAGCCGGTCCAGCGCGATGTCATCCTCATCGTGTTGGACACCTTGCGTGCGGACCACGTCTCGAGCTACGGCTACGAGCGAATGACCACCCCCACCCTCGACAAGCTCGCCGCGCAAGGTGTTCGCATCGACGATGTCACGGCGCAGTCGTCCTGGACAGGCCCTTCGATGGTCTCGATGTTTCTCTCCAGGCGAGTTGCCGGGGACTTCGTCCGCATGCCTCCCTACACAACGCTTGCCGAGCATATGAATGCACATGGCTGGCGAACCGTCGGATTCCAGGACAACATCATGCTGGCCCCTGGAACGGGCTACGACCGTGGCTTCGAGCTGTATGAAATGGAACCGGGCCCGGGCATCATTCTGCCGGCGATCAACGACAAAGATCCGCGCCCACTCTTCGCGTATTTCCACTTCGTTGGACCTCATGATCCCTGGACACCCGCCCAGACATATGACGTCTTCAAGCCCGGTGAGATCTCTCCCGAAGTTCGCGCAGCTTACGGCGCATACCTTCACGATCTTGACCCGACCAAAACCCCCTTGGAGATCGACCTGCACGTCGAAAGCGCTTCGCATGAAATCGCGAAACAGATTGCGCTCTACGACGGAGACATTCTTCAAGCTGACGCCAAGGTTGAGTATGTACTCGGCGCACTCGATCGCGCCGGCCGTCTTGAAGACGCCCTGGTAATCATTGCATCAGATCACGGCGAAGGCTTGTGGCAACATCGCGTCGCGGAACTGGCATTCGATGTCGATGACGCCCGCCGCAACGACTTGCTGAGCGCGTTCAAGCGGACGCACAACACACTGCTTTACGAAGAACTCACACGCGTCCCCCTCATCTTCTCAGGTCCAGGCGTCCCCGAAGGAGTCGTTCTCCCGGGACCCGCAGAGAATGTGGACCTGGTCCCGACCTTGCTCGACCTCTTGAACCTCCCCCCGCTGCCCGGTACCGACGGGCGAACCGACTCTCTCGGCATGGCTGGCCAGAGCTTGCTGCCCTCCATGAGAGATGCGGCCGAAGGGCGGCCCAGCGTAGGGCGCCGAGAAGTCGTCTCGAACACGAACCAGTTCACGGCAGTGCGAACGGCTGACGGCAAAAAGCTCATCGTGCCCTGGGACAGCACGGGCCCTGACTCTCCGAAAGCCTTTCAGTTGCAGAATGACGGCGGGGAGCAGCGACCGATTGCTCTTGAACGAGATGTGCTGACAAAGCTCATGGAAAGCATCAGCGCCCTGCGATCGCAGGGTTTGAAGCCCACACAGGGTGAAGGGGACCTCGACGAGATCACCCGCGAACGCATGCGAGCCCTCGGCTATTTAGGAGGCTCGGACGAAGAAGGCGACACCTCGGGCCGCTGAGCCCCCGCTCGCCCTCCCTTCGACTTCGTCGAGACGAACCAGAGCCCGCCTAGCACACATGCCGCGGTGAGCAGCAGGCTTCGCTCGGGACGTTCATGCAGCAGACTGACCCCCAACAACACCCCCAGGATCGGCTGGAGCATCACGTAACTCGCCGTGACATTCGCGCCGGCTCGAGACAGAACAACGACTGTCCCCAGATAGGCGAGGATTGTTGGAAAAATGATCACCCCAACGAGAGCCAGCAGCTGTTCACTCCCCACATCGGCTGGCCACCAGGCCACATCCCAGGCAATCAGCGGACTCAGCAGGGCCCCGAAGAAGAAAACCCAGCTGATCACCACGAGTTGCGGGAGTCGAGCCGTCATGGGTCGCGCCAAGACCAGATACGCCGAGTAACTGATGGCATTGATCACCATGAGCAGGTCGCCTGACCGCGTATCGATTCCCAGAGAAGCCCCGCGCTTGAGAAAGAGCCAGGACACGCCAACGACCGACAAAGCGATCCCACAGAGTTGCCGACCGCTCGCGCGCTCTTGGCCGAGAAGCGCCGAGATCCCCACGGTCGCCACGGGGATGACAACCATGATCAATCCCGCATTCACGGCCGTCGAACGTGCCAGGCCTTCGATAAAGAAGGCCTGATTCACCGTCACCCCGAGCAGGCTCAAGCCGAACAGCTTGAAGAGATCTTGAGATCTGGGCAGCGCCGCACGGCCGTAGATCTGAAAGGCCATCAGAAGAAACACGGCGCTGCTGACCCACAGGCGCCAGAACAGCACGGCTCGCGGCTCAAAGGCCTCCATGGCGACTTTCCCCAGCCACGGAAAAATGCCGAAGCACACCTGCACGCCAATCAGCATCCAACGAGTGGAGGGCGTCATCGAAGAGACTGGCGAGAGGAAGGAGGGCGGGAGAGGGCACCCTTTGTATCCTCACGAGAAGCCGACGGCACCTATTCGTCTGCCAGGGATTTCTTCTCGAGATCGAGCCAGCACGTGACCATCAAGTACATCGGCTCCAAGCGCCTCTTGCTTCCGCACATTGAAGGCCTCGTCGAGAGCCTGGGAACGATAAAAAGCTCTGCCGACCTCTTCACGGGCACGACGCGCGTGGCACGCATGCTGAAGCGACGCGGGCAGTTCGTCCACGCCAATGACATCCTGGCCCACGGCGAGGTGCTCGGCCGCGCCGCCATTGCCACCGACGCCCGCGACGTGAACCCGGCCACGCTCGAAGAACTTCTGAAAGACCTCGACGCAACGCCCCCCGAGCCTGGCTATTTCACGCAGACCTTTTGCAGGGACGCACGCTACGTACACCCTGACAACGGAGCTCGTATCGACGCCATTCGTGCCCGCATCGAGTCCGAGCTCACCGACGAGCCCCTTCGGTGTCTCGCGCTCAGCTCGTTGCTCATCGCCGCCGACCGCGTCGACTCAACAACCGGCGTGCAAATGGCCTACCTCAAGTCATGGGCACCACGCGCCCTGAAGACACTTGAGCTGAAGATGCCAGAACTCATCGAGGGGCCCGGCAGCGTGACACGCATGGATGCTGCACAGTGCGCACGCTCAATCGGCCCGGTCGACCTCGCCTACGTTGACCCGCCATACAACCAACACAGCTATCTGGGCAACTACCATGTGTGGGAAACACTCCTGCGGGGCGACCAGCCTGAATCTTATGGGGTGGCCAACAAACGCATCGACTGCAAGACTCGCAAGAGCCCTTGGAACAGCACAAGGTTCATACGGCCGGCATTCGAAGAACTCGTCGACTCCATTGACGCACGCTGGATGATCGTCTCATTCAATGACGAGGGAGCCCTCACGACGGGCGAAATCACCGCGATCCTTGAAACCAGGGGCAGCGTTCGGCGCGTGGACATCGAGCACCCCCGCTATGTGGGTGCGCGCATCGGGATTCATAATCCAAGCGGAGAGAAGGTCGGCACGATTGGCCGCACCCGCAACATCGAGTGCCTCTTTCTGGTGGAAAGCCGCGGCTAACGCTTCCGAGCCTCGTCGTAAACCTTCAAGGTCTGATCAACCATCCTTGGAAGAGCGAAGCGCTCGAGCAAGCGCATGTAGCCGGCAACACCACGCGCAAGGCGGTCGGCGTCGTTGCCGCAGGCCTCGAGAATGGCGGCGGCAAGAGCTTCGGGATCTGCCGGCGGAACCAACCAGCCAGAGACGCCGTCTTCCACAACCTCTGGAATGGCCGAGACGTTGCTGGCCACGATGGGCAAGCGCACCGCCATCGCCTCGAGAAACACGAGACCAAGCCCTTCCCATAGCGAAGGCAAGACGAAGAGGTCACTGGCTTCGAGTAGATCCGGAACATCGTGACGTATGCCTAGAAAATACGTGCGCTCAGCCACGCCTGACGACGCCGCCAGAGCTTCAAGCCGATTGCGCCCGTCACCGAAGGGGTCACCTCCCACCACGAGCAGCACCACATCGCTCGGCAACAGCGAGAGCGCCCGCAACAAGGTCGGGTGATCTTTCTGGTCTGCGAGACGGCCGACGCACACGAGCACTTTGGCCGCAGCGTCAATTCCCAGCTCTTCCCGAACCTCTTCCCGGGTGCGAGAAGCTCGCAAGGATTCTGCGTCGACTCCGTAGTAAATACGAGTGATTGCCTCGCGCGGCACATGGCCATGCTGCGCCACGAACCGAGCCACGTGATCGGACAGGGCAATCACGCGATCGACACGACGTGTCAAGAGCCCGTGCACAAACCCAACACCGCTCCGCAAGAGCGCACGCTCATCGTTGTGCTTGCTGGAGACCACCACCGGAACTCCCGCGCGGTGCCCCACCATCGCGGACAGCGCATCGGCCTTGAGAAGATGACTGTGCAAGACGTCTGGCTGCAGTTCTTTCAATCGGCGGTCAATCCCACCGAGTGCGCGCCACAGATCGCGAAACCCTTCGAAGGGAATCTTTTCCGTCGAGATCCCTGAAGCCGCAAATGCGTCGGAGAGCTCGCCATCCCCCTTCAGGTAAATCACCGAGACCTCGTGCCCCGCGGCGCGCTGTCCTTCACCGAGCCACAACAAATGCTTCTCGGCGCCGCCAACTCCGAGCGTGGTGATGAGGTGGACGATTTTCACGAGAGCCGTTCTCGAGCGACAACTTCTCTGTAGACCTCAAGCGTGCCGTCCACCATGGCGTCCAACGAGTAACGTTCGCTCACACAGACCGGGCCGGCCCGGGACAAAGCCGTCGCCAGTGATTCGTCATCGAGCACGCGGCCGAGGGCCTCGGCCAGAGCTGACACGTCTCCGCAGGGCACGACCAGCCCGCAGGCCGGCCCGTTCTCCGGCACCAGCACTTCACGGCTACCGTTGACGGCCGTGGAAACCACCGGCAGCCCCGCCGCGAGAGCTTCCAGCATGGCGTAGCTCAGGCCTTCCCAGCGCGAGGGCAAAGCAAAGATGTCCATTGCATCGTGTGCGGAACCAAGGTTGTCGCGCCATCCAGCAAAGTGCACCCGATGTTCGATCCCCAGTCGCTGCGCCAGTTCGCGCAGGGAGCCTTCCAGCTCTCCATGGCCCACGAGGAGCACATGCAAACCTTCCCGCCGAGCAGCCGCCTCGAGCAACACGTCATGCCCCTTGGCGTCATTGAGCAAGCCCACGGTCCCTACGACCTGAGCCTGCGCAGGAATTCCGAGTTCCGAACGCAAGGCCGCGCCGCCGCTTGGCGTCGCGAAATGTGAGGCATCGATTCCATTCGGCACGACCCGTGCACGCGAAGTGGGAATCACTCCCAGGGCTTGACCTTCATCCCGTTCATCAGCGCTCACGTGCACCAGTCGATCTGTCACACGTCCCAGAAGCCGCTCGGTGGCAAGAATCAACTTGAGCGGACCGGGCGATTCGCCGCCCTGCCCTTTGCCGCCGTCAAAAGACGCGGCGTACGTGTGCGGTGTGTGCACGCGAGCAGCTCCGGAGAGCAGCGCACCCACGGAGCGTCCAAGCGCCCCGGCCTTGCTCGAGTGGGTGTGCAGCACATCGAATCCGCGATCGCACAGGATGGTGGCGAGGCGAGCCGCGTGCCATACATCACGGCCAGGTCGAATGGAGCGCACCATGCGAATGTGATGAACCCTGGCCCCGGCCGACCTCATCAGGTCCATGTCCTCGTGCATGCCAGGGTCACGTCCCGCGGCACAGACCACCTCGACCGAGTGACCTCGAGCGAGCAATCCGAGGGTCAAGTCGCGCAGATGGCGACGGGTTCCCCCGATAGTGCACTCCATGACCTGCAGCACGCGCACGAGCGATCCGGCTCCTATTCTGAGGGCCTCGGAAGGACAGTCGTTCGAGCGGATCACAAGAAGCAACAGCCGAGCGGTGGGATTCGCACGGCGCGTCACCTACCGTGGACGCCCGCTGCGAGGCTAGCAGTGCCTCCCCAGGCATCCAAGCCGCGCATTCTTCCCCATCTCAGCTTCCTCCCCATTCAGGGACCGCATCTGCTCGTGAAACTCCTGGTGACTGGCGGTGCAGGGTTCCTCGGAAGGCGCGTCGCCTCGGCGGCCCTGGAGCGCGGTCACGAGGTCGTGGTGCTGAGCCGCCATCCCGACCGCGTACGCGACCTGCCGCCGGGAGTCTCTGTGATAGGCGGCGATCTGACGGCCCCCCAGGACCTCAAGGGCCGACTCGCCGAACTCGCTCCTCAGGGAGTGATTCATGCGGCAGCCGTGGTGGTGGACCATGACCCTCAGCTTCACTCCGTCAATGTCGAGGGCACGGCCGCGCTCTGCAGCATGCTCGGAGGGCTGAGCCCGGCCCCTCGACTCGTGTACGTCTCCACCTTCTCCGTGGAAGACATTCCATCGACCGCCTACAGCGACAGCAAGCTCGCCGCAGAAAGTGTGGTCCGTGCTTCGGAACTCCCCCATGCCGTCATGCGCCCGGCGCTCATCTACGGCAAAGGAGACAGCACCAACACGCCAGACCTTGTGGCCCGGATGGCCGCCGGCACGCAGTGGCTTCCAGGAGGCGGTCGCGTGCTCATTCAACCGGTTCACGTGGATGACGTGGCGCTTGCATGCGTGATGGCTTCCGAGCAAAAAGACGTTTCGGGAAAAACCTACCGACTGGGCGGCCCCGAGCCAGTCACCGTGCGCGCCTATCGAGAAGCCATACGCGACGCGAGCGGGGGCAGTGCACGCATACGAGGCTTGCCGCTGAATATGATGAACCTCGCTGCCGGTTTGCTTGCAACGCTCGGCAAACCACGCGCCCAGCAAGTGCTCGCATTCCACCTCACGGATCACACCGTGGATTCTGGCGAAGCTCAGCGCGACCTGAATTTCCAGCCGCGATCCCTGACCGAAGGCTTGCGCACCACTTTTGCCTGAGGCCTCCAGGAACTCGAGCGACGAACACCGGCCAGACGCTCAGCGTTCCGTCGTGCGCCCCATGGCTCGCAGGACCCACTGGCCAATCATGTCCGGCTCCAGGTTCACCCGGTCACCCACCTTCAAAGAGTCGAGAGTGGTCCGCTCCAGGGTGTGAGGCACCAGAGCCACCACGAAAGACTCGTCTCCTAGCTCGGCGAGGGTCAGGCTGACCCCATCCACGGTCACGGACCCCTTGGGCAGGCAACTCCCCACGAAGTCGGCGCCACAGGTCACCGTCAGCCGCAACTCACCGGGCACCATCTCCCGAGCGCTCAGCTGGCCCGTGGTCTGCACGTGCCCCTGAACCAGATGACCATCGAGTCGATCCCCCAGGCACATGGCCCGTTCGACATTGACCCTCTGGCCCACCTGGGCAGTGCCCAGGGTGGTCCGGGAGAGGGTTTCGGGCACCACATCGAATGAAACCCGGTCGCCTTCCTGGGCAGCCACCGTCAGGCAGACCCCGCTGACGGACACACTCTCGCCCAAAACCACCCGTTGCTGCTCACCCTGGGACTCCTGGCGCAGTGGTGAAAGGTCGATGGCCAGCCGTAGCCCCCCCTCTGCCGGGCGTACGTCAATGAGCGGGCAGGCCGCCTCCACGAGGCCAGTGAACATGGAAGGGTCTCCGGACCCGGGAGGGGTCTGGCTCATCCTTGACCCGGGCCCGGTCGGATCTACACTAGCGGGTTTGGCCCAAGGGTTTAAGGCCAGGAGTCTGGGAGCGGTGGGCCGTGGCCTTCCCCCCACATCTCCCTGGAGGCAGACCCCGGGCTCCCGGTCACGCTTGACGCCTCCCACGCGAGTTGCATGGACGCCACCGTGAAGATCCACGTCCTCACCCTCTTTCCGAGCCTGTTCGATGCTTTCCTCAAGGAGAGCATCGTGGGAATTGCCCGGGATAAGGGTGCGCTCGACGTCTCCACCGTGGATTTCCGCGATTTTGCGACCGACCGCCACCGCACGGTAGACGACCGACCCTACGGCGGCGGCCCCGGCATGGTAATCAAGCCCGAACCTGTCTTTGACGCCATCGAAAACGTGCGCCAGACCAGCGGCAACGAATCGATGCCGCTGATCCTGTTCACACCGACCGGAGAGCCGATGGATCAGCGGCGGGCAGAATGGCTCGCTGCGCAGCCCGAGTCGCTGATGCTCTGCGGACGCTACGAAGGGTTCGACGAACGGATTCATGAGGGTTTCGACTGGGTAGAAATCTCGCTCGGGCCCTTCGTCATGTCGGGCGGCGAGATCGCGGCCATGGCAGCCATCGAATCGGCAGCCCGCCTGCTTCCCGGCGTCCTCGGTCATGAGGAGTCCGCCGTGCAAGATTCCTTCGCGCAGAACCGCCTCGACCACCCGCATTACACACGCCCCCCCAGCTACCGCGGCCGGCAGGTGCCGGACGTGTTGCTGAGTGGGGATCACGAACGCATCGCCCGCTGGCGTGAAAACCAGTCGGAAACGCGAACCGCCACATGGGCGGATCGTTTCCCCCGGGCATTCGATGAACAGTCTCCACAGGGGGCTACATCACCCCACACATGGAAAGAGAAGGCAGAGAGATGAGCACCAAGCTCCAGTCCGTTGAAGCGAACCTCGGCAAGTCGCAAATCCCCGAGTTCAAGGTCGGCGACCACGTGTCCGTCGGCGTGCTCATTCGTGAGCCGGCTCCCAAAGGCGCCAAGAACAAGGAAGATCGCGAGCGTATCCAGAACTTCATCGGCGATGTGATCGCCATGGGCGGCACGAACCTGGGCCGTTCCTTCACCGTGCGTCGGGTCGTCCAGGGAGAAGGCGTGGAACGCGTTTTCCCTCTGCATTCGCCTCTCGTCACCGAAGTCAAAGTCATCCGCCACGGCAAAGTGCGTCGTGCGAAGCTCTACGACCTACGTGACAAGAGTGGCAAGGCAGCTCGCATCAAAGAGCGCACCGTGCGCAAGAGCGACAAGACCAGCAAGCCGTCCAAGGATACCAAGGCCGAGTAAGGCCAACACCGGAGCCGGCGGTAGATCCGTCGCGCCCACCCTCCAACCGCGGCATCTCATTGCCGACTTCGCAGGAGCTACATCGTGGCCAGCAGGCTGACCTGGATCGTCCTTCTCCTCGCCCTTGCCATCTACGGCATCCTGACCAAGCCCCTGGTGCTTGGCCTCGACCTGCAGGGCGGCGCCACCATGCGCTACGAGCTCTCGCCGCCGGATTCGACACCCGAGAATGTCGACATCGACGACATGATCGACGCCACCGTCGACACGCTGCGTGACCGCATCAACACCTACGGCATTCGCGAGTCGGCCATCACGCGCCAGGGCGTCAACGAGATCCTCATCGAGTTGCCTGGGTCGTCCAAGGACGAGGCCGAGAGCATCAAGAGCGCCATCTCGCGTGTTGGGCATCTGGAATTCCGCATTGTCATGCGCGGTGATGGCAGAGATGACGACGTGCAAACGCGCGTACTCATCGCCGACGAGACGAAGCGCCTTGCGGAGTTGCTCGCGGCGACGGAAAACACCGGGCGGCCGGTAGACGATCTCGACCTGTCGAGTCTTGAGATCAAGACTCCGGATGCGCTGTACCGGTGGTACCCCTTCTCCGACAAGTACCTCGCCGCTGCACGTGGTGCCGATGCCACCACGACAGAAGTCGACATCGAAGCGCTGTTAACTGCGCAACCGCTCAGCACCAGCGATTTCCGCTTCATCAAGCGCGACCTGGCTGCCGTGAGAACGTTCACCGGGGCCGACATCGTCAACTCTCAGCAGACGATGGACCAATCCGGGAATCCTGCCGTGTCCATCGACATGGACCCCAGTCGGGCCTCGGAATTCGGAGACTGGACCGAACCCAACGTCGGCCGAGCCATGGGTCTCCTGCTCGACGGCCGTCTCGCGGAGCAACCGGCCACCATCAACAGCCGGCTCGAGAACAACTTCATCATCCAATCTGGCGGCGTGGCGGGTTTCACATCGGCCGAGATCAAGGACTACCTGACCGTCATCAAATCGGGCAGTCTGCAGATGAAGCCCCGACTGCTTTTCGAGAACACCGTCGGACCAAGCCTCGGTGAGACGGCCATCTCGGCCGGAGTCTCAGCTTCGCTCTATGGATTCCTCGCGATCATCATCTTCATGATCGTGTACTACCGAACCAACGGCGTGATCGCTGCGATCTGCCTGCTGGTAAACATGACGCTGCTGGCCGGCATCCTCATGTTTCTCGGAGCAACGCTCACCCTGCCCGGCATCGCTGGCCTCGTGCTCACGATCGGCATGGCGGTGGACGCCAACATTCTCGTCTTCGAGCGAATTCGCGAAGAAGTCAGCCGCAGCAAGGGCGTCGACCAGGCCGTGCGACTCGGCTTTGAGAAGGCCTTCTCCACCATCGTGGATGCCAACGTGACAACCTTCGTCACGGCATTCATTCTCTACAAGGTGGGAACGGGCCCGGTCCGCGGCTTCTCCGTCATCTTGATGATGGGCATCGCCAGCTCCGTCTTCAGCGTGCTGGTCGTGGGGCGTGTCTTCTACGACAAGCTTATCCAATCCGGCTGGACCGGAATCGGCATGCGCCAGCTCCTCAAGCGGGAAACGCACATCGGCTTCATGGCGAAGTCGCGCGTGGCGTTGCGGATCTCCGCGCTGCTTGTCACGGCAAGCCTTGTGGCATTCTTCCAGGCCGACCGAGACAAATACGGCCTCGACTTCCTGGGCGGCTACAAGGCGCAAGTGCGCCTGCAGGACACAGCCAGTCAGTCAGACATGTCAGAGGCTGTGGGCGGCCGCTTCGAGGGCGCTCAGGTGATTTCCGTGGTGGACGACCTGGGAAGCTCCGGGACCAGCAGCAAGCAGTTCGTCATCAAGATCAAGGCTCGCCCGGGCGAGATCGATGACGACAACGAGGACGGAACCGCCCTCGAAGATCGTTTCGAGGTGCCGCTCAAGACCGCGCTCTCGGACAGGATCCTCCCGGACTTCGTCACCGAACTCACGCTCACCGAAGACGCCGAGGGCGCCACCACGGCCATCTCGGGCGTCTTGAACTTCGAAGCCCCCACGGACCCTGCACAGGCTGCGACTCCGGAGAAGGTTGCGGCGCACCTTGGCTTCCTTTCAAACCTGACCACCTCGCAGGCTCCCGGAGGGGCCATTGCGGTCGGTGGCAACTGGGCACGCATCGACCTCGACAATCAACAGGTCGTGCAACGTCTGCGTGTGAGCCTTGCCGGCTCAAACGACTTACCCGCGCCAAGCGAGCCCTTCCTTGAGTCGACAACCATCGGATCGAGGGTCGGCACAGAGCTTCGGGACTCGGCGATTCGAGCCATCTTGCTCTCGTTCATCGCCATCGTGCTCTACATTCGCATCCGCTTCCGTGAATACCGGTACGGCATTGCGGCCATCGTGGCGCTTGCACATGACGTCTCCATCACACTGGGTGTCGTGGCGCTCGCGCACTTCTCGGGTCTTGTCGACGTCGAAATCGACCTGGCGATGATTGCGGCCTTCCTGACCATTATTGGCTACTCGCTCAATGACACGATCGTGCTCTTCGACCGCATTCGCGAGAACTTGCCGCGACTGACCAACAAGAGCTACAGCGAAGTGCTCGACATCTCGATCAATCAGACATTGTCGCGCACGCTGCTCACATCGATGACGACGCTGGTTGCCCTGATCATCATCTTCGTCGTTAACTACGGTCGTCAGAATGTGCTCGAAGGCTTCTCCTTCGCGATGATCCTCGGCGTGCTGGTCGGGACCTACTCATCGATCTTCGTCGCCAGTCCGGTGCTCGTCATGATTCACAAGAAGCATGGTGACCTCCCGACCAACTCGCCCGAGACCAAAGGCGGTTCGAAGAAGAAGGGCGGCAAGGGCCAGCCCGGGGGAGTCCCCGCCTGAGCCGCTCGCAAATGCTTGCGCTGGCGCTGTTCCTGGCCCTGGTGGCTCTGACGGTCACGATCATCGAACTCATGCCGGGTCTCTCGCCCAGCGAGCCGGCCAAGATTCGCAGCGACAATCAGTTGGTCCTCCAGTTCGGAAGCGTGCCGGTCGAGATCACCCCCGGCTCGGAAACAGACTTCGCACCTTTTACGGCCGACGAAGAGCCCTCGAAAGATCGGAGCGCTCAAGCTTCAGCAGGCCAGTGGTACGTCGTGCAGCAAGGCGACACCCTCAGCAGCATTGCCAAGAAACATCTCGGGTCAGCCGCTGCGGCCACCGAGCTCATCCGCCTCAACAGCCTGAGCGACCCGGACGAACTGCAGCCAGGCGAACGCATCCGCCTGCGCTAGTCCGTCAGTCACCCGAGTTGGCTGCTCCATCTTCAATGCGGGCGGGCTCGAGCAGCAAGCCTTCCGAAGCCGCCCAGGCCTTCAGCCGTGCGATCCGGGATTCTTCGACCCGAAGGCAGACACGAACACACTGCGTGTCTGCATCGCTCGAGATCAGCTCTCCCAGTTCGCCAGCCAGCGCGAGAGCGCGGCCGCGTTCGATGGGAATCGTGATCTGGAACACCTGCGTCTGCGACACGAAGAACGCCGCCACGCGTGACGACAAGTCCTCAAGGCCCTGGCCCGTACGCGCAGAAATCACAACCGCACCGGGGTGCGCATTCAGGAGCGCCTGCAATTCCATCGTGTCTGCAATGAGGTCGACCTTGTTAAAGACGCAAAGGGTCTCAATATCCGCCGCACCGATGTCCTTCAGGGTGGTCATCACGGCCTCCATGCTCTCCCTCACATGCGGGCCCGACGCATCCACAATGTGCAGCACGAGATCTGCCTCCACGACCTCTTCGAGAGTTGCGTGGAAAGAGGCCACAAGGTGGTGCGGCAGTGAGGCCACGAAACCCACCGTATCCGAGAGAATCAGCTCTTCGCAGCCAGGAACGGGCCACTTGCGTGTCCGTGTGTCCAGGGTGGCAAACAGACGATTCACGGCGAGCCTGTCGGCCCCTGTCAGCCTGTTGAAGAGAGTGCTCTTGCCCGTGTTTGTGTAGCCGGCCAGCGCCACCTTGCGCGCAGAGCTTCGCCCGGCGAGATTCAGTTGCGTCCGGCGCTCATAGACCTCCAGGCGTGCCTGGAGATCGCCGATCCGCTTGTTGACCAGTCGGCGGTCTGTCTCAAGCTGCTTTTCACCAGGGCCACGCGTGCCCACGCCACCGCCACGATAGCGGTCAAGGTGAACCCACTGCCCGCGCAAGCGGGGCAACATGTACTTCAGTTGCGCCAGTTCGACCTGCAACTTGGCCTGCGCTGTGCGAGCCCGGCGCGCAAAAATATCCATGATCAATTCAGACCGATCCACAACTCGCACACCCACGGCCTTGGTCAGGTTGCGTGCTTGCGCCGGACTCAAGTCCACATCAGCAAGCACGAGTTCCGCGTGACACGCCTTGACCAGATCGCGCAACTCCTCAACTTTCCCCGAGCCGATATAGGTGGCCGAAAGCGGGCGCTGCAAGCTCTGAACCAACCGACCAGCGACACCAACATCAGCCGCTTCAGCGAGCCCCGCAAGTTCGTCCAACACGTCTTCGCCGCCGGTTCTCCCTGCGCGGCCGAACAAGACGGCGACAGGCGGCCGCACCTCGGCATCATGCAACTCGCCCTTCACGTCCCTTCTCCACGGCAGATCACAAGATCGCGACGCCATTCCGCATCTTCTGTCTCCGGAAAGTCTCGTCGGTAGTGCGTCCCGCGGCTTTCCGTGCGGGCGGCAGCCGCGCGAGCAATCAGTGCAGAAACGAGCAACTTGTTGGTCAGACTCCAACCGAAGGAGTCGCCTAGAACGCGCTGGCTCACCAGTTCTAGCCACGTCTCCACACGCCGAGAAGCAACTCCCAGGCTCGATCCTTCTCGCTCGATGCCCACGAGCCGCCACATCGTTGACTGCAACGCGTTGTCGAGGTCGTGGAGGTCCAACGACGCACTGTGAGTGCGCACCGGATGCGGCTCGTCATCCGTAGCCATGCGAGGGCTCGAGAGACTCTCTGCAGCCGCAACCCCGGCACGGTGCCCCACCACGGCACCCTCCAGCAACGAGTTGCTGCCCATGCGATTGGCACCATGGAATCCGGTGGAGCCGACCTCGCCACAGGCATAGAAATCTTCGAGGTTGGTGCGCCCCGAGGCATCCGTTTCGACGCCCCCCACCATGTAATGACAGGCGGGGTGCACCGGGATGAGATCCGTGGCCATGTCGATCCCGAACTCACCGCATGCCCGGTAGATCACCGGGAAACGCGCCTTGAGATGATCGACGGACAGGTGGCGCATGTCCAGATAGACATTGCTGTCACGGACTTTCCCTAGCTGCTGGACAATGGCGCGGCTGACCACATCACGAGGCGCGAGTTCTGCATCCTCGTGGTAAGCAGGCATGAAGCGTTCGCCCGTACGGTCCACCAGCTTCCCGCCTTCGCCACGCGCCGTTTCACTGACGAGAAAGCGCGCCATGCCCGCGACGTACAGCACGGTCGGGTGAAACTGCACGAACTCCATGCCGCGCATCCGAGCTCCCGCACGATAGGCCAGAGCGTGTCCGTCTCCGGTGGCCGACTTGGGATTGCTGGACTCCCGGTAAACACTGCCGACCCCGCCACTGGCAAGAATCGTCGAACCTGCCCAGATCACGTGATATCCCTGAGCGTGACTCCAGGCGATCACGCCTCGCACGGCGCTTCCATGTGTCACCAGATCCAGCACAAAGGTTTTCTCGTGCACCTCCAACCTCTTCATGGATCCAGCACGGGCAATGAGGAGGCGCTGAATCTCGGCACCGGTCTGATCGCCTTGCGCATGGATGATGCGCGGCACCGAGTGCCCCCCCTCCATGGCGAGCTTCAGTTGCTCGGCAGAATCACGGTCGAAGCGCCCCCCCCAGTTCATCCAGCGATCCACGACCGCGGGCCCATCTGAAACGATTTCCCGGACCACTTCTGCATGGGCCAGGCCACCGGCCACTCGGAGCGTGTCACGACCGTGTTGAGCGGCACTGTCGTCGTCGCCCAGCACGGCGGCCATGCCTCCCTGGGCCCAGTGAGTCGTTGTCTGCCCACGCGAGCCTTTCAGCAGCATGAGCGTCTGCTTCTGCTCGGCGGACGCCACGGCAGCACTGAGGCCTGCCACGCCACCGCCCACCACCAGGACCTCCACGGTGACGCTCGGCAGGTGCAAGGGGCTCATATGCACCAGATACCTGGGAACCGGAGGCCCCTCGATTTCGAGTGAGGGAAGAAGGTCACTCACGTGAATCAGGCTCTCCGGAGCGCCCGAAGGCGCAAAACAGGCTTTCGAAGGTCGAGAACGGTGCGAGATCGTCGCTGGAACATGTGAGCGAGGCCCTCTGGACCGAACAAAACCCGAAACTTTTTCCTAACAAGTCCCTAAGGTCCCGGATGTTCCACCGATGTTAGGGTAAAGTAAGCCGAACAAAGAACCCTGCAAGACCATCAACATCCCCTCGAGTCGGTCTGACAACAGTCCCCCCAAAGGAGCCACTGAAAGCCCATGAGCACCGCCATAGCAGCCATTTCTTCCCGTATTCAGACGCGAGCCAAGCATCTGGGCATGATACGGCAAATCGTCAGCAGCGACACACTCGCGCTGCTCGCCATGCTCGTCATGTTCCTGGCCTGTCTCTTCATCTGATTCAGCGTTCCTCGAGAACATTCCCTCACCGGCGAGCCCCTCTGTGATGCATCGCGAGACCCCGCACGAAGGCCATGATTGCTGCTGCGCACGCGCAGTCCTTCGCCCTGGATCTTCTGGTTCATCAGGCTCCTTCCGGCGTTTCCCGAATTGGACCGAAGCACATTTCGTTCGGCCCTCCACCCTGACTCCACACCTTGCGTGACGTGAACTCATCAGTAAATCGCCTCACGGCGACGTGACAAACACGTGACAACCACAGGAAAAAACGGGGCGCGCCTCTCCTGGCGCGCTCCAATTCGAGAGACCCTGAAGCGAGACAGAGCGCTTTGTTCCTGACAGAAAAGCAAGTTGACGTCCTCAATTTCATTCGTGAGTTCATCGCGGAACGTGCCATCTCTCCGACGCTTGAAGAGATGGCCCAGTTCTTCGGCGTGTCGAAAATCACGATCCATGAACACGTAAAAGCTCTCGAGTCCAAGGGCGCCATCCGCAAGCAACCCAATCGAAAGCGTTCCATCGAACTGGTGGAGAATGCTTCGCAACCAGGGCACGCGGAGTCCCGCGCTCCTTCGATGCTCACCATTCGCGGCCGTGTTGCCGCGGGGCAATTTATCGAAGAAGTCGAGGCAAACGAGAACTTCAGCATGGAGGACCTCGCTCGGGACGACAACGGCTGCTACATGCTTCGCGTCGAGGGTGACTCCATGATCGATGCCCACATCTGCGAGGGGGATCTCGTCGTCATCGAGCCTGCTCAGTCCGCAGAAAACGGTCAGATTGTTGTGGCCCGGATCGACGACGAGGCCACAGGTGGCAAGAAGGCGACCGTGAAACGTTTCTACAAGGAACGCAACCGCATTCGACTTCAGCCGGCCAATGAACACCTGGAGCCCATGTATCTCGCGCGACCCGATGTAGAAATCGAAGGTCGTGTCGTCGGCGTGGTGCGCCCCCAACTCTGACCGGCATCGAGCCGTCCCATGTTCTATACTCCAGCCACCGTCACTTTGGCTGGAGAAATGAGCATTGGAAGGCAAGAGGCCGGGGCCGCCTAGCCCGTCTGACTACTACGGCAAGCCAGCCGCCACAGGGCAGCTCGAGACGCTGCGAGAAAGCGACGTCGCTGCCATCACGGGCTATCTGACGGACCCCCACGCCCTCAACGTGCCTTCGGTTGAGTCCGTTTTCTTCGAGTCCATCCTGAAGTCAGCACATCTCAGCGACGAGATGCGGCAACTGGCGCGTGATTACCACGACAACGGATTCGTGGTGCTGGACAACATCTTTGAGCCGGAACTCATTGACTCTCTGGCGGGGCGTTATGAGTGGATGTTTGACCCGACCACGACCGACACGCTTCCCCCACACGCCGCCGAATTGTTCGATCAAGACCCGATGCGTCGACTCGACGCCTGGCATGTGTGTGACGAGGTCCACAAGCTGGCGTGTCACCCGCGCATCCTGGAGATTCTCGAGCTGCTGTACGGTCGACGGTCGATCCCTTTCCAGACGCTGAACTTTCTCTACGGCACCGAGCAGCCGGCGCACAGCGATGCGATTCACTTCAGCTCCATACCGTCCGGATTCATGTGTGGTGTGTGGGTCGCTCTCGAGGACTCGACTCTCGAGAACGGAGCTCTTGGCTACTACCCGGGCAGCCATAAGCTGCCCGAGGTCCAACTGGCGCAACTTGGCATCTGGGGTCAGCAGGGCTACACCGCCCACGGGGGCGACTACGGTCGTTTCGAGAACTACGTGCGCGCCCTCGTGAAAGCACGTGGTCTTGAGGAGAAACGCCTCGAAGTGCCCAAGGGATCGGCCCTCATCTGGTCCAGCAATCTCCTGCACGGAGGGACTGCGATCAGCCGGCCGGGTGCGACGCGCATGAGCCAGGTGACGCACTATTATTTCGAGGGCTGCACCTACTACGCGCCCATCCTCAGCAATGCGGCTCTGGGCGAACTGCGCCTGAAGGAGATTCGCGATCTGCGCACGGGGAAAAGTGTCCCTCACACGCTCAATGGCGAGGCCCTCACGATCACTCCCCTGGAAGACGGCCGCTCACGCATCTCGAGGAAAGGCTCCAAGGCCAACCCGCTTTCGCGCACCTTCGAGACCTTCAAGAAGCGCTTGGGGCTCGGTAAATCCTAGCGAGAGCGCAGGTGCCGAGTTGCGCAGCGGAAGACAGGCATCTCAAGGCTGCTTTCCCTCGTCGCGGACTGCTAGACTCCCTGCGCTTCATTTCGGGGTGTGGCGCAGCTTGGTAGCGCGTCTGCTTTGGGAGCAGAAGGTTGCAGGTTCAAATCCTGCTACCCCGACCACCTTTGAGAGCACGAAGTCTCTTTCGCAACAGTAGGGAGCAATTCCGATCAAAACAAAAGAGATCGCAGAACAAAACAGGTCAGAAGTAATTTACTTTTCTGGTTGGGGTTTATACAGATTATTTAGGCTTACCCAGCCTGTGCCAGTTTCGGGTGCGAATCCCGATGTTCTCATTTTTTAAGCAGAGACAGATGATTATTTTTTCTTTTATTCTCACAGCAATGGCTTTCGATCAACCCAAGCCCCACGAATGCGTGATTGATCGATGCGAAGAAGAATTGTGTGTGGTTGACACACCAGAGGGTTATG
>JAQWOM010000039.1 GCA_029245865.1 Planctomycetota bacterium | reverse complement strand
CCGGGGGACCGACACGGCGAAGCCCGAGGAAGCGACCTCAACAACTCCTTGAGCCGCATTCGATCGTAGTCGTTGGTGGCACGATCCATCGCTTATCCTCCACCAGTACCAGACCAGGCTTGCCCCTCGGTCCAGCTGAGTGAGTGGAACTGTGAAAGGGCTCTAACCAGCGATCTTCAAGACATCGCAGCGACCGCTCAGCTAGCGAAAAATGCGGCGCTGCCAAGAAGGACAGGTCCAAGCAGCAAGAGGGGTGGGCGTGCGAGCGGTCAGTCCAGTGGAGACGCGTGTATGCTGAGCGTCATGTTCCGCATGCTCCTCGTGCTTGCCGTCCTCTTCACAGCGCTCACTGCCCGAGCGGATGCGCAGCTCTCGGCTCATTCTGAAGCCGAACTCCGTCCACCTCTCACGCACCCGCTGACGGTCATGGCGTTCAACGTGTGGCAAGGCGGCGGAAACGTGAACGGCGGCCTGCAGAAGATCGTGGACGCCATCGAGGCTGCGGGCGCCGACGTCGTCGGCATGCAGGAGTCCAGTGGGACCGCAGTGTGGGTCGCTCAACAACTCGGCTGGAACGCGTACATGCCGTCAACCGGCAGCGTGGCCCTACTGAGCCGTTTCCCGATCACGCAGGTGTTTCCCCTGACGGCGGATGAAGCTGGAGCTGGAGTGCGCCTCCAGATATCGGCCAACCCCCCGCAGGACATCATCGTATGGAGCTGTCACCTGACGGCTTATCCTTATGGTCCGTATCAGGCCTGTTTCGACGGCGACACGGTGGCACAGATCATCGACACCCAGACCGTCACCCAGCTGCCCGAAATCCAGGACATCCTGTTTGCCATGCAGCCCCAGCTGAATCGGGCAGACGAGGTGCCTGTTTTCTTGATGGGAGACTTCAACACGCCCTCGCACCTCGACTGGATTCCGCCCACCGCTGCGCAACACTGCGGATTGACCGTGTCCTATCCTGTCACCGAAGCAGTCCTCGCAGCCGGCTTGATCGATGTCTACCGCAGCCTTTACCCCGACCCCCTGACCGCGCCGGGCAACACCTGGTCACCCATCTTCTCTTTCAACGATGACGAACTCGCACCCGAGCCCCAGGACCGCATCGATCAGATCCACTTCGCCGGAGCAGGTGTGACGCCACTGGATGCTTCGGTCTTCGTCGTGGGCCGGCCGGCCGAGTGGCCAGCGCACACGACGAATGCGTGGCCCTCCGACCACGCAGCGGTCGTTGGTAAGTTCCTGGTTCAGCCGAGCAAGGGAGTCACACCGCCCCACCCAGAGCTGACGTTGGATCGGATGTCATACGCCGTAGGTGAGCCCATCGTGGCGAACTTCTCGGGAGGCCCGGGCGACGGCGCGGACTGGGTCGGCCTTTACGCAGCCGGTGAAGCGCCATCCGTGTTCAGCTCGACAGCTTGGTACTACACGAACAACTCGCAAACCGCTGGAGCTGGAAGCGGACCTGAAACGGGCTCGGTCACCTTTGACGTCGGCGCGGGTCCCACGTGGCCTCTGCCGCCAGGCGACTACACCGCGTACTTCCTGTGCTGCGACGGCTATGACACGCAGGCCGGGCCGATCTCGTTCACGGTGTTTTGATTCGGGGTATTGCTCGGCTGCGCCCCACAGAACATGCGGCGAAAAGTGGAGTGCGAGTGGCGGATTTTCGCCGCGACGCAGAAGCGTACGTCCCGCGTGTTGACGTCGAAATCAGAACTCATTCCTGCGGTACACTGGATCCATGCTGATTCGAATTGGTGTGTGGATGTGGATGGCTGGCGTCGTGCTGGCTACGACCACCGCTCAAGATGAGGTGACGGCTCCATCCTACGGACGTGACATCGCCCCCATTCTGGCGCACCGGTGTTTTGTGTGTCATGGCCCTGATGCCTCGACGCGAAAATCTAGATTGAGATTGGATACGTCCAAAGGTGCGACCGAAAAACGCGGCCGGCGACCCGCTGTGATTGTGCCCGGTGATCCTCAAGCCAGTGTGATGTGGCAGCGGATTACCACCGATGATCTTGAAGATCGCATGCCGCCAGCGGACAAGGGCCACGAGGCCATCCCGCCCGAGGAAGTGGCACTCATCCAGGCATGGATCAAAGCAGGCGCAGCCTATGAAACACACTGGTCGTGGCAGCCGCTGTCACCGCCGGAAGTACCTGCTGTAAATGATGCTTCGCGGGCGGAAGTCGACATCGACCGATTTGTCGTGGCGCGACTCGAGGAACGTGGATTGGCGCCAGCTTCGCAGGCTGACCCGACGGCGAGGCTGCGTCGAGTGCATCATGATTTGACCGGCCTTCCGCCCTCACCACAAGTTGTTCGCGCGTTTCTCGCCGATCCGTCCGAGGACGTATGGGAGGCGCAGGTTGATCAACTCCTGGCCGATCCAGGATTCGGTGAAACCTGGGCGAGGCACTGGCTGGATCTGATGCGATATGCCCAGACCCATGGTCACGAATTCGACTACCCCATTGATGAAGCGTGGAAGTATCGCGACTGGGTCATCGGCGCGATCAATGCAAACATGCCGTGGGATCAATTCGTTCGTGAACAGATCGCCGGTGACACGAACCGCCAGCAACGGGTGCCGGACATTCCTGGGCTCGCGCCCCCAGCAGTTGCAACTGGGTGGTGGTGGCTTTCTCAAGGCACGCATGCCCCGGTGGATGTGCGTATGGACGAACTGGACCGAATCGACAACCAGATTGATGTGTTCAGTCGCACTTTTCTCGGCACAACGATGGCGTGCGCGCGGTGCCACGATCACAAATTCGATGCAATCAGCCAGAATGACTATTACGCGATGGTCGGCGTCATCCGTTCGTCACGCCGGTGCTACGCGTATCTCGATCCAGACGGACGAATCGATGAACGCGTCGCAGCATTGCAGCAGGCGAAGAGTCGAATTTCATCGCATATCACTGGCGTGCAGGATGGCGTGCAGGATTCAGCGCCTGCGCCGCATAGAGCCAGCACTGACGCGAGCATCGTCTGGGAATTTGGCGAGGATCCAGACGCGCTGATCGGCTGGTTGACCTCGGGATGGTCCTTCGAAGATGCGTTGCAGCCACCCGGAAGCGTCGTCATGACGGATGGGCTGTCTGCATCGCGGCTACACGTGGGGCAACTCCACAGTGGTGCAATGGCTACCGGGCTGCACGGCACTGCCAGATCACCATCGTTCACGATTGACGCCCCGTACGTGTATGTGCGAGCTCGTGGAACGCACAGCAGCATTCGCCTGTACGTCGACCAGTACTGGCTCAATGATCGGAACCCGCTTCTCTTTGAGTCGATGATTCATCCCGTGGAAGATGCGGGCACATGGAAAGTCTTCGCAGTCGATGTCAGCCGCTATCAGGGCAGCGGGGCCTACATCGAACTGATTGATGACGGCAACGGCTTTCTTGCTGTGGACTGGATTGTGCATGGCGATGCAATGGCTGGTGATGTGATCGGTGAAGTTGCCGTGGTTCATGACGTCGTTGAACTCGACCCTTCGCTGTTGTCACCCTTGGCTACGATCACCACCGACATTCCCATACCTGCTCGCGCACTGGCCATGGTCGAGGGGACGCCCGCAGATTCGAAGGTGCTTGATCGAGGGAATCCCGCAACACCTCTGGATGCCGCGAATCGGTCGCTGGTCATGGCGTTTCCATCGACACCTCACGAAAACCACATCACCAAATCGCCGGACCTCTTCGGGTCGGGGCGGTCAGGGCTGGCCGACCGTGTACTCGATCCAGCCAATCCGCTGACCGCCAGGGTGGCGGTGAATCGAGTGTGGCATCACTTGATGGGCCGCGGACTTTCGACGACAACCGATGACTTTGGCGGCATGGGACAGTCGCCATCGCATTCGGATCTGCTTGATCATTTGGCCGTTCGCTTTCAGCAGGACTGGGACCTGAAAGCGTTGATCAAACGCATCGTGATGAGCCGCACCTATTCGATGGCATCGACGCCCATCACGCCTGACATGATGAAAATCGATCCGGATGCAAGACTCTTGTCGCGGGCGCTTGTCAGGAGAATGTCGGCCGAGCGACTTCGCGACGCGATGCTTGTGGTCAGTGGGTCGCTTGACCGAGAGGTTGGCGGCCCATCAGTGCCCGTTCGGTTGCGAGAGTCGATGCAAGGGCGCGGGCGTCCCGAGACAAGCGGCCCAATTGACGGTGACAATCGACGCAGCATCTATCAGGAAGTTCGCAGGAACTTCTTGGATCCGTTCATGACGGCATTCGACATGCCTGTGCCGTCATCAACTGTTGGCCGTCGCACAGTGTCCAACGTGCCTGAGCAGGGGCTCATCTTGCTCAATGACTCGATGGTGACGGAGTTCGCCGCCCGGTTCGGCGCGTCGGCTCGCACCGCAGTGGAAGAGGGTGCCAGTCGCGAAGACGCGATCGGCAACATGATCGTTGCAGCCTACGCCCGCCTGCCTCGTGCCGACGAGGTCGAACTCCTTGCTTCATTGTCGGACGAGACGCCCGAGTCATGGACCGACATTGCCCACGCACTTCTTGTGAGTGCCGAATTTAGATATCTAAACTGATGCACCATCGCGGTCAATCTCAATCGTTGGGAGTCACTCGCAGAGACATGCTGCGGTCCTGCGCGTGTGGATTTGCATCACTCGCGTTCGGAGGACTGGCCGCCGATGTGCTGGCAAAGGCGGATGTGCCCGGCGGATCGTCTGGCCTGCATCATCCTGCCACTGCCAAGAACATCATCTTCCTGTTCATGGATGGCGGTGTTTCGCAGGTCGACTCGTTCGATCCCAAGCCAAAGTTGCAGGCCCTCAATGGGCAGCCATTTCCAATGGCCAAGGAGCGGACGCAGTTCAACAAGAATGGTTTGACGCTGGGAAGTCCCTGGAAGTTTGCCCATCACGGTTCGTGCGGACTTCCCGTCAGTGAACTGTTCCCACACATAGCCACATGCGCCGATGATTTGTGCGTCATTCGTTCGATGACAAGCAAGTTTTCCGAACACACCAATGCCAATTACTTCCTGCACACCGGTCATGGAATGGCCGGTCGCCCCAGCATGGGCGCATGGGTGTCATATGGATTGGGGAACGACTCTGATGAACTGCCAGGCTTCGTGGTGCTCAACGGGGGCCTCGTGCCGCCGGGTGGACAGGACTGCTTCTCAAGCGGATTTCTTCCTGTGGTTCACCAAGGATCGCGATTTCGGCCGGACGCGGGTGGCTTGGACTGCGTCGAGCCGGCGGTTGAAGGTTTGCGTCAGCGTCGCATGCTTGACGCCGTTCGGACGCTCGACAACGAGTTTGCCCGTCGCCTCGATCATGCCGATGCGATTGATGCATCGATTCGAAATCAAGACCTTGCGTTCCGAATGCAGGCCAGTGTTCCCGAGTTGATGGAACTGGCAGAGGAGTCTGCAGCAACGCATGCGCTGTATGGAACCGATTCGACTTATGCGCCCACGTCGACCTTCGCGCGCGAGTGCCTGCTGGCGCGTCGAATGGTGGAACGCGGTGTTCGATTCATTGAATTGACATGCCCCGTCATTCCCGGTCATGACCGATGGGATCAACACACCGGCCTTCTCAAGGGCCACGGGGACAATGCGCTGGCGGTGGACCAGCCCATCGCAGGCTTGCTCAAGGATCTCAAGAGCAGGGGGATGCTGGATGAAACGCTGGTGTTGTGGGCCGGCGAGTTTGGTCGGACCCCCTTTGCTCAGGGCACAGATGGGCGTGACCACAATCCATTTGCCTACACGGTGTGGATGGCCGGCGGTGGCATCAAGCCGGGGTTTGCCTATGGCCAGACTGATGAGTTCGGCTACAAAGTGGTCGAGCACCCTCTAGAAATGTACGACTTGCACGCGACGATCTTGCACCTGATGGGCATCGATCATCGCAAGTTGACATTCCCCTTCGGGGGTCGGGACATGCGGTTGACAGATGTCCATGGCCACGTTGTCCGGGACTTGCTGGCGTAGCGACCCTCTGGGACCACTTCGCTCTTTTCGGATTGCCTGCGCTCGCGGTGAAGCCGCGCCGCTCAACCTCACGAGCAATCAACGATCTCGAAGAATAGCGGGGTCGCACGTACGTTCGATTTGCAATACTTCGGCTTGCGTCATCGGCTCTCCGATGTCGATTCCTCGAACGCGGAAACCGACAAGAGAAGTATGTTCACCGTCGAGAACCTATGGGTGTCGAAAGCCCACGCGCCAATGCTGCGCGCCGCGAACCTCCTCGACATCGAACCCCTCTCGCAACGCACGTTCGACTGGTTCGAGGAACCCAACATCCGGCGGGGTGGCTGGAGTGGTGTCTCGCGAATCGTGCTCAATCCGGACGCCGCCGCCCAGGAGCAGAAGGCGACGTTTCTGAAGGCACAGATGAACCACTTCTACGGAGGGCTCGCGCGTCTCTCGCGCAAACGGCTGACCTTCGAACGCGAGTTCAACGCATTGCAGGCGCTCGGCGCCACAACCAAGGCCGTGCCGAACGTGCTGTTTTTCGCGAAGTGGCGGCGCGGGACAGACACCGGCGCACTCCTCGCCATCGAAGCTCTGGACGACTCTCTCCAACTCAAGGACTGGCTGCTGGGCAAGGCCCAGCGCGAGCCCCCGGACGAGAGCACGCTCTGCCGAGTTCTGACTGCAATCGCGAGGGCCTCGCGAAACATCAATGACGCAGGCTGGATCCACATGGGGTACTCGGCGAAGCACATCTTCGTCCAAGAGGAACCCGACGGCTCCTTCAGGAGTCGCGTGGTGGACCTGGAAAAAAGTGTCCGGCATCCTCAGGCGCGTCACCGCACGAAGAAGGACTGCTCGCACTTCTTCCGGCACACACCGAATCTCGGTGAGGAGCAGAAGCTCCACTACTTGCGAGCGTATTTCGGAACCGAGACGTTCACGTCGTCTCAGTTGCGGCTGATCCGCAAGATGCGGGGCGGCCCCGACGTCTGACTGAAGCCGCGAGACGGCGCAGACCGACAAGGCCTACGGCAACCACCCCCGCAAGGCGGATGTCGGACGTACCTTGGAAGCCCGCGCAAACTGAAAGCTGCTGCCAGCTCTCGAAAACCGGTAGCGTGTGTCTCGCGGCCGCCTGGAGGTCCGCCCGAATGTCCCGGTCGCGATGCACGCCGTGCTTGAACTCTATGTCGACGCTGACAGCTGCCCCGTCAAGGACGAGATCTACCGGGTCGCCTATCGCTACGCGCTGACCGTGCACGTGGTGGCCAACCAGTCCGTGCATGTCGCTGCCAGCGACTCGTTCCACTTCGTCCTCGTGGGCGACCGCTTCGACGAAGCCGACGATTGGATTGCCGAGCGCGCCAGTGAGGGCGACATCGTCATCACGGCGGACATCCTGCTCGCCGCGCGCTGCCTCGAGAACGACGCCAGGGTGCTCGACCCCCGCGGCCGGGTCTTCAAGGATGAGAGCATCGGGGAAGCCATCGCTGCCCGGGAGGCCCAGGCCTACATGCGGGAGATGGGCATCCAAGCCGGCGGCCCGCCGCCCATGCAGGAAAAGGACCGCTCCAAGTTCCTGATGAGCCTCGACCAGGTGGTCCAACAGGTACGTCGAAAAGGCAACTCGCACTGAGCGCCCTGCTCGTCGCCCAAGATGTCCGCGATTGGTATGACCGCGCGGTCGAATCGATCCCGGGTTCTCAGGCCAACTCGTCCGTGGCCACGTGATAGCGCGGATCCTCGATCACGTTCACCTCCACCAGATTGCCGGCCTTTCGCAGCAGCTTCCGACATTCCGGGCTGAGGTGCCGTAGGTGCAGCACCTTGCCGAGGCCCAGGTAGCGCTCAGCCAGGGAATCGATGGCTTCGATGGCGGAGTGGTCGGACACACGAGCGTGTTGGAACTCGACGATGACCTCCTGGGGGTCCGTTCGGGGTTCGAACAACTCGAGGAAGTTCTTGCTGGAGCCGAAGAACAGCGGCCCGCGGATGGAGTAGATCTTGGCGCCGCTGGAAGACGTCTCGCAAACGGCGTGGATCACCTTGGCGTGCTTCCAGGCAAACACGAGCGCGGAGACGATCACGCCCACGAACACCGCGACGGCGAGGTCCGTGGCCACGGTGACCGCCGAGACCAGGAAGATCACGAAGGCGTCCGTCGCTGGCACCTTGGTCATGACGCGGAAGCTGGACCACTCGAAGGTGCCCAGCACGACCATGAACATCACGCCGACCAGTGCCGCGACCGGCACCATCTCGAGTAAGGGCGAGGCCACGACAACAAACAGGATCAGCGCCAGCGCAGCGGTGATGCCCGACGTCCGACCGCGGCCGCCCGAGTTGATGTTGATCATGCTCTGCCCGATCATCGCGCAGCCGCCCATGCCGCCAAAGAAACCGCAAGCGATGTTGGCGGCACCTTGCGCGACGCACTCCTTGTTCCCACGTCCGCGGGTCTCAGTGACCTCATCGATGAGCGTGAGAGTCAGCAGCGATTCGATGAGGCCCACCGCCGCAAGGATCACCGCGTACGGCAGCACGATGAACAGAGTCTCAAGATTCAGTGGGACGATGGGAATGGTGAAGGCCGGCAGGCCGCCCGCGAGCGAGGCCTGCGCATCACCGGTCATGGTGCGCAAGTAGTCCACGATGCTTGGGCTGTCCAGGCCGAAGCCGACAGTCAGCGCGGTGATGCTCACGATGGCGACAAGCGAGGCGGGTACGGCTTTCGTGAGCTTGGGCAAGAACTGGATGATCACCATGGTGAGCACCACCAGTCCCAGCATGGTGTGCAGCGGGGCACCAGACATCCACTGCAGTTGGCCGGTGGCGTCGGGCGTCTTGAACTGCCCCAACTGAGCCATGAAGATCACGATCGCCAGGCCGTTCACGAAGCCCAGCATCACCGGATGCGGGACCATGCGAATGAACTTGCCCAGCCGGAACACCCCGGCCAGGACCTGCAGGACGCCCATCAGGACGATGGCCGCCAACATGTACTCGATGCCATGCTGCGCCACGAGCGCCACGAGCACGACCGCAATGGCCCCGGTGGCTCCGGAGATCATCCCCGGACGCCCTCCGAACAGCGAAGTGATCAGCCCGACAATGAAGGCCGCGTGAAGGCCCACCAGCGGGTCGACACCGGCCACGAAGGCGAAGGCGACAGCCTCGGGGACAAGCGCCAGGGCTACGGTGAGGCCGGAGAGAAGATCGCTCCTGAACTGGAAGCGAGTGGGGCTGACGAGGTTGAACACTGGCGAGAAGCAACTCTGGCTGGGTTGAAGAACGCTGCAGAGTAGCGAGGACCTTGCCAGGAACCTCCAGCATTTCTCGGAGAAGCTGCAGCCGATCGCCCGGGCGTGAGCTGGGCATCCGTGCCGGAGGACGCTATGTGCGTTGAGTTCAGGCTGGAGCAACGCAAAGAGACTTTTGGGGAGGCTCTGGCAACGCCCAAGAGAAGGGTACCTTGGCATGACACGCGGCGATTCGCTGCTAGACTTCGCGGAACATCACGGCCCCTCCCCCACCCAATCCAAGTGCCCGACACGCGTGAGCATTCCCCCTCCGAAGATTGGCTCACTGCTGAGCGGCTAGAGATCCTGGCGGAGACCGTCAAGGCGTTCGAGGCCGACCGACTGGAGCGCGGCCGGCTCTACGCCACCGACGAGCGCGTGGGTACGCTCCGATTGGCGACAAACGAGATCCAGGCCAGCGTCGACGGCAACCGAACCTATGACGTCAGTTGGAGGTGGGCGGAAGCTGCCTGGACCCCGTCGTGCACCTGCCCCGTCGCGCCGCGCTGCAAGCACGCCTTCGCCCTCGCCTGCGTGGCTCTCGTCAATGGGCTGCCCATCGATCGGCTCGAACTCTCCTGGATCGGCAACCTCCTACCGGAACGGCTGGTTCGCCGTCGCCTCGACCGAGCACGCTCCCCCCAAGAGAGAGAACCCGAGCAGCAGTCGCCCGACGCCGACCGCACACCCCCGGCATCACGTGAGTTGGCGGCCCTCGAACAACTGCGCACCTGCTCCGACTGGCTCGATCGAGTGAGCGCCTTGGCCGACCTGTTGCGCGCCGACCGACGCCTTGCCTACGCGGCCTTCCAATCCCCCCTCAGCGACCTGGTGGAACTGGAAGATCCTGACATCCGCTGCTTTGTCATCGCCCGCGAACTCGTCTCGCGCATGGGCACGCGGCTTCCCGTGACACTCGCTCCCTTTCTGGAACGCCCGGATCTGGAGCAGCGCTACCGCTCTCAGATGGAAGACGTGCTCGCCGTCGACGATGCGCCCTGGGTCGGTGAGCCACATGCCCCCGCCACTCGACGCCTACGCATGCAATTTCGGCTTGAGGGCGACCCACTCGGCGACGTGGTCGTCAAGGTGCAGACGCGTGTCACTTCCGAGCGTCTCACCGATGTTCTCCGCACCGGCCTCCAACTGCGTCAGTTGCTTGCCAGGGCGGATCAAGAAAGCGGAGTGTTGTCAGATGACCAACACGAACTGCTGAGCATGTTGCTCGAATCGACGGTGTCGCCCTTCGTCAACCAGCAAGATCCGGAATGTGTGCTCTCAGGCGAGGCTCTGCTCCGCGTACTGTTCGCGGTCGCAGGGACACAACTTGCCACGTGGAGCGATCAGCTGCCTGCACAACTCGCGGGCCTCGCGGACATCACCCCAGGTGAACCGCTGAAGCTCGCCTCCGGCACGGTCGACATAGAACCCGTGCTCTGCGATGTGTCCGGTCACCCGCGGGTGGTGCTGGAGCACCGGATCCCTGAGGGCGCCGTGCTCACATCAGGCGAGCGGCTGCTGCTCCGGGCACGGCCTGGCGCTTACCGGGAACCCACGCTGCTCCTCACCAGCGGCCAGTTCTGGACAACCCGAGGCGCGCATCCAGCGATCTCGCCCGAACTGTTCGCCTCTCCGGATGGCTTCGATCCGTCCCAAAACCCCGCCCTGCTCGAACCGCTGGCCCGTGCCTTCCCGGCCTTCCGTGCCTCCCTCGCACCCTACACCCGGGTGCATCCGGCCCACCCCACGGTCTGCCTGGATCTGCGGAGTGACGACTGGCTCCAGATCCGGGCCTTCGCGAGCGCCATCCCCGGCTGGCGTTCGGGCGATGCTGTCTCGACTGACGCGATGCACTTCGAGTGGACGGGCGCCCGTGGCTGGGTGCCGTGCATCGAGAGCACGGCGAAGAGCACGGCGCCGGGCGCGGATCCGATCTGGCTCGAACTTCCCGACCCCGACCGCGTCGCGCCGATCGTGTCGTGGCTGGAATCACTGGACGCGACCAATGGCAGCATGCCACAGGCAGAAGGGGAGCAACCTCTGGCCGACGACCGGGAGTTCGGCACCTGGATGCGCCTCACGCCGAGCACCATCGACAAGCTCGCGGACGCCTGGGCCCTCCGCCCGGCCGATGTCACCTGGTTCGGCAGTGACGCGCTGCTCAAGCTGTTCACAGCACCGGAGCGCATGGTGCCCCAGTTGCGCGTGGCCTCGAGTGGCGTGGACTGGTTCATGCTGTCCGCGGAGTGGGAAGCCGAAAGCGCCGCCCTCACTGACGCGGAGTTTGCCCTGCTGCGCAACTCGACGTCGCGCTTCGTCCGGCTCCCGTCGGGCTGGGCACGCTCGGACGTCGCCCACGCACGGAGCGCTGCCGACGAAGCCCTGGCCGAACTCGGCATCGAAGCCGGTGGCGAAGCCCAACGTGTCAGCGTCTGGCAGCTTGCTCGTGCCCGCCCCGACGCCCTCGCTGCCATTTTGGGCACTGACCTGGATACGGGCGCCGCCGGGAGCGTGAGCGCGCTGGATGACGTGCGCACCCTGCGTGAGAAAGTCGCCGCCTTCACGGGGCTACCCCGGGTCGACCTGCCACCTGGAATCGAGGGCAGCCTCAGGCCCTATCAGCGGACAGGCCTCGACTTCCTCTCCCATGCCGCGTCCCTCGGCCTGGGCGCGATCCTGGCCGACGACATGGGACTGGGCAAGACCGTCCAGGCGCTGGTGTGGCTGGCCCGGCTCGTCAGCCTGCAACCCGAAGGCGGCCCGAGCTTGGTCGTGTGTCCGGCCTCCGTACTCCACAACTGGGAGCGCGAGGCAGAACGCTTCACCCCGCGCCTGCGCGTGCTGGCCCTCACCGCCGGCAGCGAACGCCACGCACTCCGGGAACAGATCCCGGCACACGACCTCGTGGTGACGAACTACGCACTGCTGCGCCGTGACCGCGAAGAACTGGGCGCCATCTCTTGGCGCGCCGTGATCCTCGACGAGGCTCAGAACATCAAGAACCCGGACACTGCCGTGAGCCGCGCCGCGCGCGCACTTCGAGCCCAGCACAAGCTCGCGCTCACCGGCACTCCGCTCGAGAACCGGGCCCTCGATCTGTGGAGCATCCAAGCTTTCCTGAATCCGGGCTATCTCGACAATCGCACCGTCTTCTCCCAGCGCTACGACAGCGCCGACGCACCGCCCCACGCACGCACATTGCTTGCGGCCAGACTGCGGCCCGTCATGCTCCGGCGGCTCAAGAGCGAAGTGGCGCCAGAGCTCCCCCCGCGCATCGAGAAGCAACGCGAGTGCGAGTTGACCCCGGGTCAGCGCAAGCTCTACCTCGCTGAACTCAGCAAGGCTCGGGCTTTCATGGGCGGACTCGAAACCTCGGGCGGTGTGACCCGCAACAAGATCTCCATCTTGGCCGTACTCACCCGCCTACGGCAGATCTGCTGTCACCCGGCCCTCGTCAACGGGCCTGCTGAACTCGGCTCGGGCAAGTTCACCGCGCTCTTCGAGTTGCTCGAACCGCTGCTGGCCGAGGGGCACAAGGTGCTCGTCTTCTCGCAGTTCGTGGAGTGCCTCAAACTCGTCGCCACGGACATGCGGAATCGCGGAATCACATACCACATGCTGACCGGGTCCAGCCGCAAGCGCGGAGAGATCGTCGAGGCTTTCGAGAACGATCCGGACCCCGCGGTGTTCCTCATCTCGCTCAAAGCCGGCGGCACCGGCCTCAACCTGACTGCCGCCAACTACGTCGTCTTGTTCGACCCCTGGTGGAACCCTGCGGTCGAAGCCCAGGCCATCGACAGGACCCATCGCATCGGGCAGGACCAGACCGTGATCGCGTACCGCCTGGTAGCCCTGGGCACGATCGAAGAACGCATCCGAGAACTTCAGGCCCGCAAAGCCACCCTCGCACGAGACGTGCTCGGCGAGGGCGGCTTCGCCAAGGCGCTGACCCGCAACGACCTGGACTTCCTGTTCTCCGTGGACTGAGAGCGGCTGCCGGCGAAGTGACTCTCGTTGGCTTGCTCGCGGCGCTCACCCGTTCCCGCGCTGGTCCCTCAGGTAGAGCTGCTCGACCTTCTTCCGAGCCCACTCCGTTCGGCGCAAGAACTTGAGCGAGGAGCCGATGCTGGGGTCGACCTTGAAGCAGCGGATGTCGATCTGAAACGCGAGGTCATCCCAGCCGCGGCGCTCCACAAGGTCCGTGATGATGGCCTTGAGCGTGATGCCGTGCAGCGGGTTGTTCGGTTGCTGGTCAGCCATGCACAACAGCCTAGCAAGCCCATCCGAGGCGACATGACCCTCGACGCGGTCTGCTACCCGAAGGTGTCGATCAGGGTCGCCCGGAAACGCCTGCCCTTGATGCGACCCCGGTTGAGCTGCTGCACCGCGTGCCGGGCAACGCCGCGCGTCACGGCGACGTAGGACAGCCGGTCCTGGATCTCGATCTTGCCGATGTCAGCGCTCTTCAAGCCGCCCGCCTCGCCGGTGAGCGCACCGAGAATGTCACCCGGGCGGACCTTGTCCTTGCGCCCGCCCGAGATGAGCACGGTCATCATCCGAGGAGCGCGGGCGATGGACTCGAGCAGACGCTTCAGGCCGGGGCCCTTGCCGGCACGGCGCTTCACGCTCTCGATGCGGGTGCCGGTCAACTTCTGGATGGCCTCGAGACGCGCCTCGTCACGGTCCGTCGTCAGCGAGATGGCGAGACCCTTCTTGCCAGCCCGGCCCGTGCGCCCGATGCGGTGCACGTAGACATCGGGTTGATCGTGCAACTCGTAGTTGATGACCAGGTCGAGGTCCGTGACGTCGATGCCCCGACCCGCGACGTCGGTGGCCACCAGGACGCGAATGCTCTCGTTGCGGAAGCGGGCCAGCATCTGATCGCGGTGGAACTGATCCATGTCGCCGTCGAGATGGCCCGCGCTGACCCCCGCGCGAGCGAGGTCCTGCGCCACTTCGAACACCGAGGTCTTGTAGTTGCAGAAGATCAGTGCCGACTCGTGCGGGTACTCGTTGAGCGACCAGCAGAGCGCGGGGAACTTCTCGTCGGGCTCCGCGGCGAGGCGTAGCTGCCGGATCTCGAGCGAGGCCTCTTCGGGCTCGTCGATCGTGATCCGCAATGCCTCGTGCAGGAACTTCCGGGTGAGCGTTTCGATGGACGCGGGGAAGGTCGCCGAGAACAGGGCGGTCTGACGCGGCTCCGGGAGTTCGGACAGGATCTTCTCGACGTCCGGCCCGAAGCCCATGTCCAGCATCCGGTCCGCTTCGTCCAGCACGACCGTCTTGATCGAACGCGTCTCCAACAGGCCCCGTTGCAGGTGATCGATCATGCGCCCGGGTGTCCCGACCACCATGTGCACGCCGCGCTTCAACGCATCCATCTGCCGCCAGATCGGTTGCCCCCCGACGATCTCCAGCACCGCGAGGCCCGCGTGCCGCCGACCAAGCCTGCGCACCTCACGCGCCACCTGCGCACACAGTTCGCGGGTCGGACACAGGATGAGCGCCTGCGGCGAGCGCGCGTCGATGTCGATGCTCTGAAGGATCGGCAGCGCGAAGGCGGCCGTCTTGCCGCTGCCGGTCTTGGACTGCCCGATCAGATTCCTGCCGGCGAGCAGCACGGGGATGGCCGCCGACTGGACGGGCGTGGGCTGCGTGTAGCCGAGTTCACCGACCACCGTGAGCAGGGCGGGCGAGAGGGCGAGGGATTCGAAGTTGGCGGGCATCGCGTGCGACGATAACTCACGGCGCGCTGGTTCCGACGGGCGTTGGGGTTGTTGGCGCTCCGGTCGAGGGAGGGGTGGCGTAGACCCACCCCCTGCGCGGCCAGGCCCAACGCGAGTTCGAGGCACTCCTCTCGAACAACAGCATCCGCAGAGGCGCTCTTAAGAAAAAAGAGGTCAGCCCAACAAAATCAAAGGCAGTTATGTTCTCCATATGCCCAAAGCCACAAGGGACCGCCTCCTCTGCCTCCATAGAGACCGCCATGCTCCGACTCGTCCGACTCACCCTCCTCGCCACGATCTGCCTGAGCAGTAACTCATTCGCGACACAGCCGGATGTCATCCTTCAGGGCACACAACCCCTCAACCACTCCTACTCCTTTGTCGGGCTCGACGCATTCCCTGAGCACCGATTCCTGATCGTCCCTCAGAACTTCGGCGCATGGCAAGCCATCGAAGAGGGAGAGCCGGTCAGCTGGTACAAGTTTTCGGACACAAGGCTCTACGCGGTGGATCTGGATTTCGAGGTCCCCCCGCCTGAAACCACCCCAGACCTGGCGCTGCTCAAGGGCTTCCCAAAGAGCACCATCGAGATGGGCATTGAGTCGGCTCTCCCCCTTGGGAGCCTCGCCGACTCGCGCAAAACCGTCTACAGGGTGGTCGCGCTCAGCGAAGCTGAAGTCGAGCTAGAGCTCGTAAGCGATGAGTACCTGAACGCGAGCGGCGAGATCGTAAGTCCAACTCCCACCAGCGCGTTGGTCTCTTATCTCCCCTACCTCGCGGGAGTTGGACTGATCCTCTTAATCGTGATCCGCCGTCGACGCCGATAGCTGAACGATAGCTGAACAATAGCTGAACAAGGTCCCTTCATCCTCTCCGCCTATCTCAAAGCACTCGTTCTGACCCTGGCCATCGAAACGCCGATAGCCACCTGGCTCGCTCCAACGGGAAAGCGGCGCCTCGTCGGGGCCGTTGCCTTCTCCCTAAACATCTTCAGCCACCCGCTCGCTTGCGCCGCTTACTGGCAGGGGTTGGCTCCCTTCTTCGTACTAGAGGTGCTCGTGGTCGTGGTCGAGGCGACGGGCTTCAAGCTCGTTGCCAGGCTCGACTGGAGGCGCTCGCTCAAGATCGCTCTCTTAACAAATCTACCCACAGCTGCTCTCTCTCACCTCTTCATTTAAGACATCACTGCTGCGCTCCCCGTTAGCACCTGCGTATTCACGGTGGCTTTGTTGTTGAGATGGTTTGCATGTGGAAACTCTATGCCGGTGGCGCGTCGTGGGTGTTTGATCCGACTTCTACGCTTCTCGGAAAGCAGCCGGAGTTCGTATGCAATTCGCGCTCCGAGTTGTTCATCCAGATCGGCACCGGTTTCACGAGCTTGATCGCGACCGTAGCTTCTGCCGACCGCGACTGATGACACGCCCCGCCCAGAGCAAGGCCAGCACGAGCAGCATGATCGGGCCAGCCATCCATGCGCTCTCGACGAGCGCCGTGTTCTGGGGCCCGAGGGCCGCCAGGAGCATCAGGAACACGGCAAGCAGGATCAGGCCGCGGAAGGTAGCGTCCCGCTCCAACATGCCGGACGGCTTGGCCACGCCAAGAGCTCGCTCCGTGTTCATCAGGGTCTTGCGGCAGACGGACGCGGTGAGTGTGGCAAGCAGGATCACTGCCAGGCAGACGGTGACCTCGTCCACCATCGCCCCGTTGTCGACGCCGGGTGCATGACCAAGGTCCGACCTCTGGAGAGCGTGAATCGCCAGCATGGTCGCCCGCATGGCCCAACTCAGCGCCAGCGTGATCACGCCGACGCAGGCCACCCAGCCCCAGATGGACTTGTTGGCGAGTCCCGCGGAACGCCTGCCCTGATCAATCGGGGTCCCTGCCTCGGGCCGCTCGGGCGCTTCCGCATGGGCGAAGCCGTCCAGGTCGGTGCGCATCTCGGTCGTGTGCTGGTAACGCCGACCCGGGTTGTTGTCGAGCGCCCTGAGCACGACTGCGTCGAGCCCTACGTCGATGCGCACCTTGGAAGAGGGCGCCTCGAAGCGACCGACGGGCAACTCGTGGGTGAGCAACTCGTAGAACACGACGCCGAGGGAGTAGATGTCGGCCCGGTGATCGACTTTCTGGGCGTCCTGCCACTGTTCGGGTGCCATGTAGTGAGGTGTGCCCATGGCCTGCCCGGCAGCGGTCAGGGTCGGCTCCACTCCGGTGCGTCCGAGCAATCGCGCCAAGCCGAAGTCGACGATCTTCACGTCTCCCGACCGGTCGAGAAGGATGTTTTCGGGTTTGATGTCGCGGTGAACCACGCCCTGCTTGTGGGCGTAGGTCAACGCATCGCACGTCTGGCGCACGATGGACAGGGCTTTGTCCGGCTCGACCGGGCCGTCCTGCAACAAGTGGCGCAAGGTGACACCATCGACGTACTCCATGACGAAGTAGAACCAGTCACCGGCCTTTCCGCAGTCATAGACCTGAACGATGTTGGCATGGTTCAGGGTCGCGAGGGTGCGTGACTCGCGTTGGAACCGCTCGGCGAAACCGGGGTCGGAAGCAACGCTCGTGGGCAACACCTTGAGCGCCACGGTACGGTCCAACTCGGTCTGCCGAGCGCGATAGACGGCGCCCATGGCGCCTTGCCCCACGAACAACTCGATCGACAGAGACGGGAAGTGGGGCGCCAGATCCTCCGGGGAGGGTGGGGCCAGATCCTTTCTGGGCCGCGCCTCCAGACCCGAGGCCACTGCCTTCAGCGTGGCGTCTCGACTCTCCGGTTCGCTCAGCGCCCGTTCGATCAGACAGGCCGGACACAGGCCCTCGGGACTGTTGGCGGGATCGTAGCTGGTACCGCAGCGTGCGCAGGTTTTCATGGGAATCGTTCCTTTCAACCTCTCATGCACCGGCCAGGAGGCGGTTGTTACACGAACATCCGGAATTACCGCATCAGAATCCCTTGCAGGGCCACCAGTTCATCTTCGACCTCCCCCGGATCTGCCACGGTCTGGGCGATTTCCGCCCGCAGAGCCACACCGAAGGCCTGGCGCAGCCGGTGCACAGCCACGCGCACCGCACCCTCCGTCATGCCCAGCGCCCGCACTCGTTCCGCCCCCGCGTCTGCACCAGCTGACCTACCACGGTGTTCTGGCTCCCGCCGCAAGCTGGCGTGGTGACATAGTCCCCGCTTCCTCATCACGTCGCCGGAGCCCATGTGATGGGGGCGGCCAACTTCCCCTTCATCGCTATAGCTTCGCGGAGTTGATGAAGCGGGTATTCCGAATCGACGCCCTGGAATGCGCGAAGTGCGGTTCAGAGCGTCGTTGGATCGCAGCGATCACAAGTGGCGAGACCATCGCGAAGATCCTGGATCACCTCGAGTTGCCAAGTGTGATGACCCAGCCTGCCCCGCCGCGCGCGCCTGCGCAGTTAGAGCTGGGGTTTGAGGAATGTTGAGGAGTGCAAAGACGCGGGCGCCCTGAAGGCCGTGGTGGGGGAGGCGTAGCTGGTCCGCGGCAGGTGGCCGGAGTTGGGGGTTGTGGGGACGTTGTGCGCGTCGATTTGAGGC
>JAQWOM010000038.1 GCA_029245865.1 Planctomycetota bacterium | reverse complement strand
GCGGTGCCCTCAACATCGCCTATGGAGCGAGCGCCGCGGTGAGCGGGGGGCAGCAGAACGAAGCCAACGCCGCGGTCTCTTCGGTCAGTGGCGGCCGTTACAACGAAACCTCCGCCTACTGGGCCTCGGTCAGCGGCGGGGAGAGCAACACGGCCAGCGGGTGGTCCTCCTCGGTCAGCGGCGGGAAATACAACACGGCCAGCGGCTACTACTCCTCGGTCAGCGGCGGGGGCAGCAACGCGGCCAGTGGCTACTTCTCTTCGGTCAGCGGCGGGGGCTTGAACACGGCCAGCGGCAACTACTCCTCGGTCAGCGGCGGGATCCGCAACTGGGCCATCGGCGAGCTCTCCTCGGTCAGCGGCGGGATCTACAACACGGCCAACGGCGACAGGTCCTCGGTCAGCGGCGGGTGGGGCAACACCGCCAGCGGCGAGTTCTCCTCGGTCAGCGGCGGGTATTGGAACACGGCCAGCGGCAACTACTCTTCGGTCAGCGGCGGGAGGAGCAACGAGGCCAGCGGCATCAGTTCCTCGGTCAGCGGCGGGAGTAACCGCAGCGCCTCGAGCACTTACAACTGGGCGGCGGGCTCACTCAGCGAAAGCAACTAGTCCGCGAGCGAACAGACCTCCCCCACTCGAAGCACTGTGCCTGGCGGCAGGTGACCTCAGGAGGCGGCTTCCACGACTTCGAGCCGCTGGTCGGCCGACACATTCTCCAGCACCTGTGTCATGCCCGTAGCGGGCCACGTGATCTCGATGCGATCGGCCTGCGTGGCATCCCCGAGCCCCACCCACTGCCGCAAGGGTCCGGCACCATAACTCCGACCCGAACCGATGGTCCGGTGAATCGTGCGGACCTCTCCATCTTCCTGCACATCGATCTTCAGGCGTGCACCAATCGCCGAACGGTTGGAACGGGTGCCGACCAGATGGATGTCCAGCCAGTGCGCACCCGAGCCTGGGTTCGCAAAAAGTGCGTCCCCGAACTGGTCGCCCCCGTACATCCCACCGGTGTTCACAAAGATGTCCTGGTCGCCATCTGCATCGATGTCTGCGAATGCGATGGCCCCGGCCTTTTGTAGATGGCCAAGCCCCCCCGCAGTCGGCCAATGGAGCAGGTACTTCCGGAACCGAACAAACACAGCCTGCAGACAACCTCATCCGCGGCACAGCACGCACACCCACTGGCAACCTTGTCGAGCCCTATGAAGTCACACTGAGGCTTGGCGAGATCACTTCGGCACCTTCACGGTCCGATGGGCAAGGTCGCTTCACTTTGCGATTTCAAGACCTACTCGCGGGAGAGCAGGCCCAGGCAACGCTGACCTTTCGCTCCTGCGGCTTTGAAACCCTTGTACACGAACTCTCTGTACGCGGGGGCGACTACAGTGCTCTGGAGGTGACCCTGCAACCGACCACCGACACCTTGTCTGGTCGTGTGCTCAACACATCCGGAGAGCCCATTCCAAACGTCAGAGTGCTGGCGCGCAACAACACGGCGTCAGCGACTCTCGAGATCATGTCGACCGACACGGACGGGCGCTTCACCACTCGCTGCACACGCAATGCCGACGTCATTTCCATGCGATTCCAGCACCCGCTGTTCATCGACCGCAGCATGCTCGCTGCCGAGGTCAACGGTGATTGGAACCATGTCACGGTGACTCTCGACAAAGGGTGCGTGCTCGAAGGAACCGTCCTCGACGCGTTCGGTCGGCCCGCATCCGGAATCCTCGTGCGCGCGGCCTTGGATCGACCTTCCTCCCATGAAACAGCAGGGTTTCAGTGCGAGGACACCAGCGACTCGAACGGCATCTTCAGCCTCACCGGACTGAGCCCAGGACCGATTGAACTCGGATTCTGGTCCGCAAAGGCCAAGCCTGGTTCGCGTGCCCTCATGACGAACTTTCTCGTCATGGCCGAGGAGGAACCGACCACCGAGACCTTCTCGCTTCCGGCGACTCCAGACTGACATCGACAAACCCGCGGCTGCCCCGCAGGTTCATCACTCAGCGTGTGCGGCCTCCGAGGAAGATCCGTCCGCAGGCGGCGTCGTCTTCGAAGAACCGTCGACCCCCAGCTTCCGAGCTGCAAAAGTCAGCGTCCAACCCTGAAGCGTGAGCGACGCGATCACGACAATGAACACGATGTTGAAGAAGCGGACCGTCACCGGGCCGGGACTGATCACGGGAATAATCGCCAAGAAAATCGGGACGGCTCCACGCAAGCCCACCCAGCCAATGAAAAGCTGCTCTCGCAGACTGAACTTGAGTGGAGCGAGGCAAGCCATCACGGCCAGCGGCCGCGCGATGAACATCATGCCGGCAGCCACCTCCAGTCCTGCAGGCAGGTCCGCCATGAGGGTGCGCGGCGTCACCAGGAGACCCAGCATCACGAACAAACCGATCTGGCAGAGCCATGCCATGGCGTGCTGAAAATTCATGATGCGCTCGATCGGCCCCTTGCTCCGCGCGCTGATCAGAATGCCGCACAAGTAAATGGCCAGATACCCGCTGCCACCCATCCAGGCCGTCAGGCTGTACATCAACAGTCCACCAGCCAGTACGAGCACCGGGAAGAGGCCGGTCTGCAACTCGATCCGATTCACCAACCAGGCCAAGGCCAATCCGCCAGCGACGCCGAAGGACACCCCCAGTCCGATCTGGCTCACAAAGAGTACGGCTGTTGACCACCCCAGGCTCTCAGCACCCGAATCCACGATCCCCACGAACAGCACCGTGAGAAAAATCGCGAACGGGTCATTCAGGCCGGATTCGATCAGGATCGTTTCCTTGACCCTGCCCGTGAGGTGGATGGCTCGCTGATTCAGGAGCATGAACGTCGCAGCGGCGTCCGTGGACGCCACCACGGCCCCGAGCAGTAATGCTGTGGCGAGCGGATGATCCGTGAACAGTGTGATCAAGCCGCCAACGATGGCGGTCGTCAGGCACACACCGAGCGTTGCGAGCGAAAGCGCAGGACTCCAGGCACGCTTCAAGTCCCGAATGTTTGTGTCCAGCCCGCCCGAGAAAAGGATCACCGCCAGCGCGATCCCCCCGACCTGATAGGCCCATTCGAAGTTATCGAACTTGAGTTGCCCCGGCCCGTCTTCGCCCAGCAACATACCGATGCCAAGAAACAGGAGGAGCAGCGGGGCTCCGGTCTTGGCAACCAGGGGCGTGAGCAAGATGCCGCAGAACACGAGAGCGGAGGCGGCAATCAGAAAAGCTTCCATCGTCTCGATCAGTTTCCCGTTGTGATGCAGGCACTGCGCGTTCCCGCCTGTTTGACCGCGAACAGGCTACAGGTCAGAGCGGCCCAAGAAAAACGGCCTCTCAATGACAAACGTAGATACTGTTAACGTCCACACAATCCAGCAGTGGGTTCATGAATTCCACCGCATGCGCATCAACTGAATCGAACGCTTCACGCAATGTCTTCGTGAAGGTGGCTTCGGGCGGCTCGGCGGACCACAGAGCAAAAACACCTCCGGGCTTCAGATGGATTTTCAGGCGCCTTAATCCGTCTGGCAGGTAGAAGTCGGCGTGGCTGTTGTGCAAGAGCCCCGTCGGTGAGTGATCGATATCGAGCAACACGGCATCAAAGCGCCGACCTGGCTGTTCGTCATCAAAGCCCTGGTCTACATCACGCGCTCGCTCAAAAAAATCTCCTCGACGAAGCCTGCAGCGAGCATCCGCGACAAGCTGAGGCCCCATGGGGACCAGCTTCCGCTCGTGCCAGTCAATCACTTCGGCCAAGGCTTCAACAACAAGCATGGACGACACAGCAGGATGGTCCAGCGCCGCAGCGGCCGTATAGCCCAGCCCCAGGCCACCGACCACGACATCCAAACCTGCAGCGCTCGCCTCGCTGTCGCCGAGCGCTGCAAGACCTCGCTCCGCCAATGCGACCTCCGAATCTTTCACCAGGCTCGACATGAGGAACTCTCCGTCCAGCTTGACCTCGTAGATCTCGACGCCGCCCAGCGACAACGCCCGACGTTTGCGCAGGATCAATTCGCCGTAGGGCGTCTCCGCATGATCGAGCTCTTCGAAGTTCAAACTCATGGTCAAGTCGACTCGCTTTTCCAGGTACTCATGATCTTGCCCCTCCCTCTCACCCCACCCACTGAAGTGGCATGAGTTCCCGGCCGGCCCCCATGTGCCGCTGCACAAGCACACGAGAGTTTTCGTGGTAGGTCAACAACAGCGCGCCCTTTGCAGCATGCCGCTCGAAGACGCGATCGATCATCATTTCTTCGCCTGGCCAAGGATAGGCGAACACGATGTCGCAACTTTCGGGAGCAAGTGCGAGTTCCTTGTAAGCATCCCCCGACACCACGGCACGCGTCTGGTCACACTTATCCAGCAGCGACTCGTCGCCAGGCAAAAGAAATGACCCGTGTGCAAACTCGGCCACGACGCCCACCTCGGTCACAAGTTCACGCGCAGCGTTCACGAGTTCCAGTTGAATCTCGATGCCGTACACATCAAACGAATGCGAGGCCGCCATGGCAGACACCACCCCAAGCCCGCTTCCCCACTCGCAGAACACCTGGCCACGAGCGAAATCTTTATCCAGCACGCACGACAGTGCTGCATCCACCGCATGCACATCACTGCACACGAATCCCTCAATCTGCGAACCCGAGAGACTCTCAAGGGCTTGCCGCGCACACGCATCGAGTCGGGAAAGGAACTCAGTTCGACTTCCGGCCTCGCCGCCAGCATCCCCCGGGCCATCAAAAGGGCCGTCACCTCGTGGGTGATCAGACTCGGACACGCTGGGCGGGGCTCCATGAGCAGGTGAGACGCCCTTGCTTAGGCAAAGAGCGCGGCCCGTGAAAGACCTGCGCCCAGGGTATTCGCTCCTTTCCGCTTATCCCACTCTCACCACACGCATCGGTTTCGGTGCGGTGCGGCTCTTGGCGACGAACCGCTGGCGAGTGCTCAGTCCGACTTTGAAAGTTCGCCGAGGGGGTTCCAAGAAATCGCCCTCAGGCAGGCCAGAGGCCTTCCAGGGCTGTTTTTGGACACACAAGAAGAGTCCCGAAAAGGGGGAATGCCTCGCATTGCCTCCTCGGAGCGCCTAGAGTGCCGCCCTTCGCAACGCCCTCTCAGGAAGGGCTCTCCACCGAGCCCTCGATCCACCTGCCCCTGCGTGGGTGAGCAAAGCAAAGCTCTGCGGGCCCCGTTCCTCTCTCCCCACACCAGTCCCCAGGCGACTCAATACCTTGGCAAAACCACATCCAAGCATCGAAAAGCGCATTCGGGAGCAGAAGAAACGCGAGAAGCGCGAAGAAAAAGCCCGCCGGAAGGCCGAGAGGGACAGCAAGCCGGCAGGAAGTGGTGGCATCGTGGTCTACGAACGTCCGCGCGAAGCCGACGAGATGGCCCTCCCACCCGAATAAGCCACGCGCTGACCGGCCTGAGGGGCGCATGAGCCCCACGCAAACGAGAGATTCGGGCCACGAATCGCCACTCGGACTCCCGCCTGGCCAGGAACTGGCCATTGACAAGCCCGGGGCCCATCGTCACCGTTGCGGGAAGTGAGGAAGGGCGGAGTCGCCCCTCCATCGTGCCATACGGGCAGTTGAAGCCTTTGGTCTCCCACAAAGAGTTCAAAGCTTCCTCTGGTCGGGTGCGAAGCCCGAACCGGGCCTCAAACGATTGAAGCTTGGCAGGGCAACCGCCGCGGAGGTGTTTCCGCGGACCCTGTGACCTTTCGACGCCGGTCTTTTCGGCGTGGGTCACTTAGTCTAGGAATCAGCAAATGCGCAGTACCGGTACCGTAAAGTGGTTCAACGAAACCAAGGGCTTTGGATTCATCACTCCCGAGGACAACAGCAAGGATTGCTTTGTCCACCATTCGGCAATCCAGGGTGAAGGATTCAAGACCCTGAACGAAGGTGATCGTGTCGAGTTCGACATCGTTCAGGGCGCCAAAGGCCCGGCGGCAGAGAACGTCGTCCGTTCGTAGTCAGCACTGCTGACTTCAGCGGGGTCACCTCGTCCGGGGTGGCCCCGCTTGTTTTTTACATCACTCCATCAACTCTCCTGGACGGACTTCCATGGCGCGCACGTCCTATTCCTACGAGAAGTTTCAACGCGAGAAGCGCAAGGCAGAAAAGCGCAAGCAGCGCCTTGAGAATCGGCAGGCTCGCCAGTCCCAGAAGGCCAACAAGCCTGCGGACTCGGCAGAACCACCGAGTGACTCTGAAGACACCCCGTCTCCGGAATCCTAGGTCCCTCGAGACTCAACAAAGACTGCGCCAATCGCCTCTCCATGGTGAGCGGCTCTGACACACTGACCCCATCGCGAGAATCGTCCGATGACCTCGCGCTCCACCCTCTCAACGTACTCCGGATACAGGCTGTGAAGATCTCCAAGAATGCTGTCGCTTCCATCGAATACACCCTCACCGACGATGGAGGAACTGTCATTGACACCTCCGACGGAGGCACCCCCCTCGCCTACATCCACGGGATTGGCAACCTCATCCCGGGTCTCGAGAAAGAGCTCGAGGGCAAGGCTGCTGGCGACGAGTTGAAGGTTCACCTCGCCCCTACCGACGGTTACGGCGAACGAGACGACGGGATGGTGCAATCCGTCTCGCGCGACCAGATGCCCGAGGGAGTCGACATCGAGGTCGGCATGCAACTCCAGGCAGAGAGTGACCAGGGAATGCACGTGGTCACCGTCATCTCTGTCCAGGACGATGAGATCCAACTGGATGCCAACCACCCCCTGGCCGGTGTCCCCCTCAACTTCGACGTCAAAGTCGTCGAGGTGCGTGACGCCACCGCCGAAGAACTCGAGCATGGCCATGTGCATGGCGCCGACGGCCACGAGGATCACGAGGATCACGACCACTAAAGCCGGGCCTTGCGGAACCGCTCACGCGGTCATTTCAAAGTCCGCTTATCTTTCGACTTCTTCGCCTTGTTGCCCTTCTTCATGCCCTTGGACTTCCCGCTGTAGCCTGCTGACTCGTCACGGGTGATGTGCAGGAACTGGCGACACAAGCGCGTCTTTCGCAAGGCTTTGAAAATCTCGGGCGGCATGCCGTCGGGTAAGTCGACAAGACTGTGCCCGCCTCGTATGTCGATACGGCCGATGAACTTTCCATCGAGGCCAGCCTCATTGGTGAGCGCTCCGACGATTTGCCCTGGCTTCACGCCATGTTCGTGCCCCACCTCGATACGGTAGCGCTGCATCCCGGGCTGAGTCCGACTGTCGGGACGACGCTTGCCGGGCTTCTCCTCTGCATCGGCTCTCTTGGATGGGCGCTTGCTCTCTGCACGAGCATCATCTTGCTTCCTCTTCTGCCGTTCCGGAGGCTTGCGCTTCTTCGGCGCCTCGGCCAGCAACAACGGCTGACTCCCCTGGACGAGTTGAGCCAGCGCTGCAGCAGCGCTCAGAGCAGTCGCACCTGTTTCCTCCATGTACTCAACGATCAAACCTTCGAAGAAAGTGGTGTCTCCCTCTTCGCGCGCTTCGGTGATGCGATCCTTGAAACGCTCGATGCGTCGCCTGTTCACCTCATCGGTGGAAGGCGTTGTCATGACTTCGATCGACTCGCCAATCGTGCGCTCGATGGCGTGAAACATGCGTTTTTCACGCGGCGTAACAAAAAGGATCGCTTCGCCCGCACGGCCGGCACGCCCCGTGCGACCGATCCGGTGAATGTAGGCTTCAGGATCGTGTGGAATGTCGTAGTTAAGAACGTGCGAGATGCGATCGACATCAAGACCCCGCGCCGCCACATCTGTGGCGACAAGGAAGTCCAGCTTGCCCTCTTTGAATCGACCCACTGTGCGTTCGCGTAGTGGCTGCGCCATATCTCCGTTGAGGGCAGCTGCCGCATGGCCGCGCGCTTCGAGCTTCTCGCACAAATCCACAGTAGCCGTCTTGGTGCGCACAAAGATCAGCATTCCTTCGACCGGCTCAATCTCAAGCATTCGCGTCAGCGCATCCAGCTTGTGCCAGTGCGAAATGAGCAAGTAGCGCTGCCGTATCGTCGTCGCAGTCTTTGCGCTCGACTCGACTGAGATCTCTTCGGGTTCCGTCAGGTTCTGCTTCACCAGTCGACGCACGGCTGCCGGCATCGTGGCCGAGAAAAGCGCGATCTGCCGATCGGGCGGTGTCTTTTCCAGAATCCACGTCACGTCTTCGATGAAACCCATGGCAAGCATCTCATCGGCTTCATCCAGAACGAGCGCCTTGAGTGCTCCTAGCTTCAACGTGCCACGCCGCACGTGATCCATGACGCGACCGGGAGTTCCGACCACCACGTGCACACCTTGCTTCAACGGGCGCACCTGAGTTGGATAGGGCTGCCCCCCATAGATAGGCAGCACGCGAAAGCCGGGCTTGAACGAGGCATAGCTCTGAAAAGCTTCGGCAACCTGGATTGCCAGTTCACGCGTCGGTGTAAGCACCAAGACTTGCGGCGTTCCCGACTCGAGTCCATCGTCGTGGAGTCGGTCGATGAGCGGCAACGCAAATGCCGCTGTCTTGCCCGTTCCAGTCTGTGCCTGCCCCAGGACATCGCGGCCCTCAAGCAGAGGCGGGATGGTGCGTGCCTGGATGGCGGAAGGAGCTTCGTAGCCCAATCCATCCACTGCGGAAAGGATCTCCGCAGAAAGACCCAGGCTCAGGAAACTCGAAATCTCGGTAGGCACGGCAGTGAATCCTTGGGGTTACAGCAGCCGGCTCAGTCTCAAGCGGCGGGCATCTTCAACGTCAGAAATGAAACGGTCCAGTCTATCGCGAACAGCCCCCTCAGATCCGCAACCCTTGCACGATCAGTCCATTCCACGTTGCTTGCCGCTCGCGTGACCGGGTTGATCACCCCTCCAAAGAGCCGCTTCTCAGGACCAGAGGGACGATCGAAGGCCTTTTCACTCTCCCAATCAATTCTTGAGTCCAACTGCCCTGACGGCATGATCATCGCCATGACCATCGAAACAAACACATCACAGCCAGGTTCTGAGGCTGACAACACGGCCCCCGGCGTCTCGCGCGTCGCCTTCGGCGGATTCCTCATGGGCCTGGCCAACCTCGTCCCCGGAATCAGCGGCGGCACCATGATCTTGGCCGTGGGTCTCTACGAACGATTCATTGACACCATCGCCAATCTGACCCGCTTGCGGCTCCGCCGCGAGTCGATCCTCTTTGCACTCTTTCTTGGCTTCGGTGGAATCATTGCCGTTCTGGGCTTTTCAGGAATTGCCGTGGATCTCGTTCGTGATCACCGCTGGGTCATGTACAGCCTCTTCATTGGCATGACGCTGGGCGGCATCCCCCTGATCTGGAGCTTCTTGAAACCTTTCCGCGCCGGAGTCGTTCTGGGATTTTTGGCCGGCTTTGGACTCATGCTCGCGCAGTTTCTCGAACTGTTCTCCACGCGCTTGCCCGACACGACCCCCTGGCTTGCACTGGCCGGGCTCCTCGCAGCCACCAGCATGGTGTTGCCCGGCATCAGTGGTGCGTACGTACTGCTCATCCTCGGTCTCTACGAAACGGTGATCGGCAGCGTCAGCACATTGCGCACCGACATTCCCGGCAGCCTCGGCGTCCTGGTACCAGTGGGAGTCGGAGCCGTCCTGGGCATCGGCGGCCTGAGCAACCTCCTCAAATGGTTGCTCGCACGACACTCCGCACCGGTTCATGGTGTCTTGCTCGGACTCCTTGTGGGCTCCGTGTTCAATCTTTACCCATTCGAGAATCCACTTCATCCCGAGCTGGCAGATCGCAACACACGCAAGGCCATCACAGCCCTTGTGCAGGGCGACGATGTCGAGAGCATCGAAGAGCGATTCGACATCTGGTTCGACGACACCGAGTGCAGCCGAATCGAGAGCGCTTACGGTGACATGGGGCCGGCCGACATCAAGATGCTCGGCGACAAAACGGTCACCTACAAACCCGAGATGGGACAGGCCGTGAACGCTGTCCTCTTGCTGATCGCTGGCTTCCTGATCACCTGGCTGCTTGGCCTGACCGGCAAAAACAAACCCAACTCGACCGCAGGCTAAAAACCAGGCAGATCGGCCACCTCGCCGTCACCGCACGGCCTCTTGGTCTGACTGCCCCCGCGGCCCTTCCCAGACACGGAGTGAGGTGTCTGACCCTGCTGTGAACAGACGTCGCCCGTCACCAGAAAACACGGCGGCGCGCAGGGTGCCCGACGGATGCGGAAGCCGGGTCAACGTCTCCGGAGCAGTTCGACTGCGGAGGCGCAGCGAGCCCTCCCCTCGGTTCGCCGACACCATGCGGCTGCCATCGGGCAACATGGCAAACACAGCAAGCCCGAGACGTCCCTCACCAGCCCACCGCGTTTCCTCCCCAGTCTCTAGATCCCACACGACCGTCAGATCTTCCTGCTTGGAAGCCCAGGCAACAAACCGCCCTTCGCGACTCATCTCCAGCGTGCCGCCCGCGAGCCCCTGAGAAGGCTGGAGCACGAGAAGTTCTTCACCGACATCACGCACGAACACCGTGCCGTCTGTGCACGACACAGCCATGCGTGAAGCATCCGAGGACAGCTTGACGTCAGAAACCGCAGATCCTGCTGGCGCAACGAGGCGGTCAACTTCTTCGCCATCCACCCAGGTCCTCACTGTCCCGTCATACGACCCGGACACGAGCGTGTCCCCTGTCGCATTCAACGCGACACTCGAGACCGTCAGGCGGTGACCCGACAACACCGCAATTTGCTCTCCGGTCTTTACATCCCACAGTCGAATCGACGCGCCCATGGCAGCCATGCCGCCCGACGCCAGAATGCTCCCCTTGTCATTCATCGCCAAAGACGTGATGGCTGATTCGTGCCCCCGCAACTCATGAAGCAACTCTCCAGTTGGCACACTCCAGAGGCGAATCAATCGCTCTCCAAGGCCTGCAGAAGCAAGCACTCCACCGGCGACATCGGTCGCAAGCACCGACTGCGCATGTTCAAGCCCGCTCGCCAGTGCGTAAGCGGCACCCGGCAGGGAACGATCCCAGACAACCGCCACCCCATCGTCGCAGCCCGCCACGGCATACCGGCCATCCGCACTCAACCCGACAGAGGTGGGAAGACCGCGAAAACCATTCAAGACATCAGGTAGACCAGCCCCCTCAACGGTGTACACACGCACACCCCCCGCAGTCGCGACGAGCAGATTGCTGCCGTCTGCTGTGGAAGCCAGGGCGCGAACGCCATGGCCATCCCCGGGAATCACTCGCTCAGCCTCCTCTGAGTCAGAGTTCCAGACACGAATCGAGCCGTCGGCCGTGCCCAGAAAGCGACGAGCCCCCGTAGCGTCGAGGGCAATGGCCACTTCATGAAATTCATCCCACGGAATCGGCTGGATCCGCTCTTCTGTCGACACATCCCAGACACTCACCATTCCCTGACGTGACGCAGTGAGCAATCGACTGCCGTCCCCATTGAGAGCGACACCTCGCATGCCCGCAGGCAACCTCGGCAACACGCGGAACTCTCGCTCCTCCCGAGCGTCCCAAACATGAACCGTCCCATCATCAGACGCCGACGCGATGACCTGACCATCATCACTCACGGCGACAGAACGCACCGCCGACTGATGGAATTCCAGGGTTTTTACCCCCCCGCTCTCATCAGAGCGAGGCGCCCACACAAGGACGCTCCCATCGTCGGAACCAGCCACCACCGTGCGCCCAGACTCAGCGAGTGCGACTGAATGCAGCGTGTGCGCAAGCTCCTCAAGCACATAGAGCGACTCACCGCTCCAGCCATTCCAGATACGAAGCGTTCCGTCTTCGGAAGCCGTGACAACGAACTCTCCATCACTCGAAATCGCCACCGCAGTGATGGGCTGCTCATGCCCGATGAGTTTGTGCGTCGTGGTGTCAATGCGCTGCGCATCATGAAACCATTCCCACCCTCTTAGCTGCGGAGCACACGCTTCGAGTCTCAACCGAGCCTCTTCGGAAACACCTCGGCCCAGAGCCATGGAAACGGCGCGCAAGTTGGCCACATATCCCTGCCACTCGGCCGCCTGAGCTCGTTCTTCGGCCTTCAGGAAGTTGGTGTCCGCGCGAGTTTTCTCAACGACCATCTGCCGCCGCAGATCGACCTCTCGAACGAGGAAGATCGACACCGTGGCGAGCGCGGCAAGCCCAAGCACCAGGCTGGCCGCCCACGCGGGATGGCGGCGCAACCACTTGCGCCCACGCATCCAGCGCCCTGGCGGTGCGGCGTGGATTGGCTCGTCTGCCAGATAACGGCGCAAGTCGGCGGCAAAAGCCTGCATGCTCACATAGCGCCCCGAGCGTTCTTTCTCGAGTGACTTGAGACAAATGAGCGCCAGTTCTGCAGGTATCCGCGCACGCAACGAACGTGGATCCGGAGGCTCTTCAACACGCACGGCATGCAGCACTGCAGGAACCGAGTCGCCCTCGAAAGCGCGGCGCAAGGTCAGCGCCTCGAACAAGACAGCACCGAGACTGAACACATCGCTGCGTGCATCGAGGCTGCCTCGACCAGCAGCTTGCTCTGGACTCATGTAGGCACAGGTTCCCACCAGGCCAGGCCGCTCGAGATCTTCGCCCACGACATGAGCCAGCCCAAAATCGCTCACACGCGGCCGGCCATCTGCACCCACCAGAATATTTTCCGGTTTGATATCACGGTGCAAGATCCCGGCTTCATGCGCGACATGCACGGCATCCGCCACTTCCGCGATCAGTTCTGCGACCCGCCGAAAGGGAGCGAGACCCGTCTGCACTTCACGGCGAGCCTTCTCAATGATGTCCGCCAGAGTTCGTCCGTCTTTGACCAACTGCTGCGCCAGAAATGCGACGCCACCAATGCGACCAGCTGCGTACACACTCACGATGCCAGCGTGGTCTAGGCGACCAGCCGCCCGAGCTTCGTGAACCAGTTGAAGTCCACGCGCCACGGAAGCGTGCCGAGGGCGCAAGAGCTTGAGTGCCACGGGCCGTTCGAGAGAAAGCTGCTGCGCTTCCCAGACCTGCCCAACAGTGCCTTCTCCCAGCAGGCGAACGAGCCGATAATCACCCAACACAGCACCTGGCTCACGCACAAGAATGCCTTCAACCGTGAAATCTCCCTCGACACCCTCCTCGGGCAAGTCGCCCGGAAGAGCGCTCTCGATCTCCGTCTCGATCTCCCTCCACTCGCGATGGAGGGCCACCAAGCCCTTCTCAAGAGCGGGATATTGAGCGACAAGGTCTTCAAAAGACACTTCGTCTGCTCCGCCCTGTCGCTCGAGCCAGGCATCAAACAATCGCTCCGCCTCACGGGCGCCTGATGACCACGATGGAAAGGACGATGGGGATTTCACTGTCAGCTAGATTTCAGCGAGCACTTCCTACAAGAACCTTGGACTGAGAGTATCTCCCAGGTTTACGCCATCTACGGCCTCTGTAACCTATTGTGGCTGACTCAAAGCCGAGAGCGAACCCATCACCGAATCCAAGAAACCCGAAGACGGACCTGAATCCACCGCATCTGCCGAGAATGCGCTGGAAAATTCTTCGTCCAAACTTCCGATTGATGACGTGGAAGCGACTTCAACTGATCCGCTGGAAGCTTCACTTGGTGGTTCAGTTCTTCCCGATCCGACGGAGTCACTTCGACTCCTGGATGAAGCTCAGAACGGAGATCGGCGAGCACTCGAAGATCTGCTCGCGCGCTACCAGGATCGGATTCGCCGCATTGTGCACATTCGCCTGAGCGTGAACCTTCGCACTCGAATCGAGTCCATGGACATTGTCCAGGAGACTCTCTCCGCAGCCTTCCAGCACATCAATGACCTTCAGCCACGCAGCACAGCAAGCATTCTGCAATGGTTGTCGCGCATTGCGGAAAATCGCATTCGCGACGCCTGGCGGAGCCACTTCGCGGAGAAGCGCGATCCTCGGCGCGAGGTCGACATCGAAGCCCTCGTTTCCTCGGGAGGCGGGCCGGATAGTCCGACCAAATCACCCTCTGAAAAGGCTTCGCAAAGGGAACTTGAAGCGGTGGTGGATGAAGCCATGGCACAACTCTCAGAAGATGCTCGCGAGGTCATCCTGTTGCGAACCTATCAAGGGGGTAGCTGGGACTTTGTCGCCCACCAGTTGGGCCGACCAGGGCCAGATGCTGCACGACAGCTCTACCGCCGGGCACGTGTCCAACTCGGCCGCCTCGTCCGCCGCCGGCTCCAATTTGAGGCAGATCAACAGGACTGAGAGCCTATTTAGGCACTCTCGTGTCCGATCGGCTCCGCCACTCCGTTACTAGCAGAGGGCGGAGATTCGCAGACCCGCCCGGAAGACCTACAATCCAGAGCCCTCTCCACGCCTCAAATCATGTTGCCCATGCCACACTCCCACGACACCTCGACCAGACAGCGTGCGCTCCGGCGCATCTGGAGCGTGTCTGCTCTGCGCGTGGGCCTGCTGCTGGCCGTCGTCGCCGCAACGAGCACGGCTTTTTCGGCCTGCAGCGACGTCCGAGCCTCCCACGCCCCCGCTCAACCGCTGATCTTTGACGAGGGAACAGCTTACGAACGGGCCCAGGCCATCAGCCTCCCCGAACGCCTCGCTGCGGAACCCGCTGGACTTCACAACGTTTATCCGCTGAGTGGCTCGATCATCTCTGGCGGCGAACCGCATGACCGGCTCGCCCTTGCCGCGATTGCCGAGATGGGCGTCAAGACGATTCTCTCCGTCGACGGCAAAACACCCGACGCAGAAGGTGCTTCTGAACTGGGCATGCGCTACGTCCATATCCCGATCCAATATCGAGGCATCACTCCGGACGAGTTGCTGAAGATTTCGAAAACATTCCGCGAAGCGGAAGGCCCTTTCTACGTGCACTGCTTCCACGGCCAGCATCGCGGCCCCGCCGCTGCAGCCATCGGGCGATTGGTTCTCGACGGAGCTCCCCGCGAACAAGCCCTGGCCGAGATGAGCCAGTGGTGCGGGACTTCTGGTAAGTACGAAGGTCTCTACCGTGCAGTCGCCACTTCACCGATTCCTGACGAATCGCAAACCAGCGCATTTAACTGGCAGCTTGCCGAGGCCCAGCAGTCAGATGGACTGCGAGATTTAATGATTCGCGTCACACGCCACTTCGACAACGTCGAAGGCATGGCAAAGCGCGGGTGGGCAGTGAATCCGGATCATCCCGATGTGGACCCGGCAAACGAAGCCGCCATCCTGCGCAACCTCTTCGAGCAAGCACGCGAGTTGCCAGAAGTGGAAGGACACGCAGTCGACTTTCGTGACCGAATCAGCAAGGCAATCAAGCAGAGCACCGAACTCCGCGCGGCCTACACGTCACAACGCGCCGCACAGAGCATCGACATGGGCCAGACCACTGCAGCCTTCGCAGCACTTGAGAGCTCTTGCTTCGGGTGTCACACCGCCTACCGAGACGACTGAGGCTGCCAGGCATCAGCCTGCAACTCAGTGCTCAAGGCCGTCTGACCCTTCCTGACTCTCCGTCACCGCGCGTGCCGCCTCGTAGACATCGGGCTCCACATAAATAACGAGCTTGTGTGGAACGCTCGCGCGCATGGACGCCTCTACACCATCAATGGCGTCCGTAAGGTCTTTGAATCCCAGACGATTGTCGAATTCGACCTTGGCGCCTACCAGGAGTTCATCTGGGCCGAGGTGCTGAGTGCGCATGGTGATAAGGCGCCTCACGTAGGGAGCAGACTCGGCAGCTTCTGCCAGCATCCGTCGCTGATCTTCCGTGGCGGACTCGCCGATGATCAGGCTCTTCATCTCCACGCAAAGCAAAGCAGCAATCACACCCAGCAACACACCGATCACGATGCTTCCCAGGGCATCAAACATCGGATTGCCGGTCATCCATGCGAGGCTGACACCGACCAAGGCAATCGCAAGCCCTATCAGTGCTCCCAGATCTTCGAGAAGCACGACCGGCAGTTCGGGGTTGCGCGTCTGTCGCACGAATCTCAACCAACTGGCGACACCCTTTTTTCGTCGAGCCTCACGAACAGCTGTGCGGAAAGAGAAGCCTTCCAGCACGAGGCCCACAAGCAGAATCGAAATGGCGATCATGGGCGACTGGATCACATCCTGACTGCCCAACTTGTGAATCCCTTCGTAGATGGCAAAGAGCGAACCCAGGGCAAAGATCACCAGCGAAACAACAAATGCCCAGAAGTAGCGCTCCCGTCCGTGCCCAAAGGGGTGCTGTGTCGTGGCAGGACGACTTGCAGCGGCCCCCCCCCAGAGCAACAGAGCCTGATTCCCGGAGTCCGCGCAGCTGTGCACGGCCTCTGCGAGCATCGAAGAAGCTCCTGTAAACAGGTAGCCCACAAATTTGGCAATGGCGATACCCGCGTTTGCCACGAGGGCCGCAACCACAGCTTTTCGGTTCCCGGGATCCATCAATCACTCTTATCGCATCGGTTCTTGTTCATCGCCCCGTCATCAACCATAACCGCCGACGGTAAGAACGATCGACACCTGTCTCAAGTGAAGTGCGTGCAATGCGAATCGCGGCACCAACACGATCAACAGCAGCTGCTTCAAGCATCGCAATGATTTCCTGCTCCGTCGCCCCCGCTCGAAGAACGCTGCGCGTGATACGAAAAATATCTTCGCGGCGTACTCGAGCCATCCTCGACTTCGAGAAACCGAACCGACCATGCGGGCAGTCAATCAAGCGAACGACGGGCTCGTCCCCGTCGAGATGCACCAGAATATTTCGGTCTGAGAGGTCTCTGTGAATGCAGCCGGCTTCATGCAGTTGCCTGATCAACTGGCCGACCTTTACAAAAACCGCGCGTCGCCGGCCGGCTCGATCAGCGTCCACATCGTCAAGCAGGTAACGTTCCAGATCGACGACGCCATCAAAGAGTCTCAGGATTAGAAAGGACCGCGTGGCAAGACCTGCCTGATGCTCGGTGCCCCAGGCAACAATCTCTGGAACCGGCAACCCTCGCTCGGCAAAGGCATGAAGCGCCCGGACCTCGGTCGTGATCCGGCGACTCCGAACGAAGTTCTTGCGAGAAAGATTCACCTGAGCCACTCGCCCTTTGATGAACAGCCCCTCCTCCGGCATGAACTTCCAGAGCCGCTTGGGGCGATCTTTCGGAATCATCTCCCAGATGCGCTCAAAAGCTGCCGCCGGATCCGGCGCAGACCCCAGCAAGGGAGTCGACTGCACGATTTCGATCTGGAATCGGACCATGGGTGAACTCGAAGCGCGGGGCCACAGGATGCGACACCTACCGAGGCGAGACCAGCGCGAAGCAGAACCGGGGGCGCACGTGCACCCTAGGGCACGTACCCCAATTCGCGGAGCCCTCGAGCCAACGCCTGCCCGACAGCGGCATGCCCACCCGCATTGAGATGCCCGGGGTCATAGCTATGCCAGCCCTGCATGCCAAGCGGCCTGAGTTCGGCATCGGGCAAGATCACGGAGAGACCAGCCCGTTCAACACCACGCTGCAACCATCCGTGGAGCGGATAGTCCTTCTCATGGCTCACCATGTGCGACTGTGGAATCAACAGGCACACGAAGGGAATCCCAGCAGCCTCGGCCAACTCGCGCATGCGGGTCACATGGCCCATGGCATGCCGCCAGAGAAGAACCTTGTCGTCGTAACCCAACTTATCTTCGGGCACGTTCACGAAGCGTCTGAGAGATTTGTCGATCGGCTCCAAGAGTCGTGACTTGCTCCCGGCCGGTGCCATGGATTCGGCCAAATTCATGAGGGCCGGGCGATGGTTCTCGAGCAAGTAGTGACCGACCGCACTGTTGCGGACAATCCCTGGGAAGGGCACCGGATTGAACAAGCGATTGCGCGTCGCGATGACAAGGTCGTTCCCTATGTAGAGCCCCATCACCACCAGATCCGGACGGTAGGTCTCGAGTTGAGTCTCCATCCAGCGCAGATAGTGAATGGTCGAGTAACCATTGGCTGCCACATTGACCATTCGAACGAAACCGTCCGCTGATTCACCCTTGCCCTGGTCTTGATTCAGCAGCCTTTCTGCCTGCAACACAAACGTCTCGTCGTTCCCGACGCCAGGGCCGAAGGTCAGCGAGTCGCCGAGCACCACGACCCGGAACTCCCCGGGCTCTTTTTCCAGCGGGTAGTCATCACAGCGTTGTCCATATCCATTGATCGACACATGGATCGTGCGATCGCCCGCCCCTTCATCAGCGACCTGAACACTTCCTTGCTGATTAGGAGCCGCGGTGTAATGCAGATCGGGATGAGCAAACCAGCGCAAATGCGTCGCAGGCCCGTAACCTGCAAGCCGGAAACCGAGTTCGAGCAAGGCCACGACCACAACGAGAGTCCCCAGCAGCAACGCCAGTTTGGCCAGGGGGTGGGCGGCAGGGCGCTCCTTCCCCGGCGGCTTGCCGGTTGGGGAGTTCTTGCCATCATGTGCGGATTCATCGCCCGTCATATTGTTCGGAAGCATATCACCACCCCGAGACAGACCACATCACGACCCGGAATGCGCGGCCCAGGGAGTGGCCCAGGGAGTGAATGAAGGACACCGGCGACCGAGATGCATCCAGACACCCCAAGTCGATACCATGCGGGGCCATCCGCCCCTGTCGACATCACACACCAGGAGATCGTCGTGACCTTTTCTCGCCTTGCCATGACAACAGCTGCCGTCATTCTGCTCGCCGCATCCCTTGTTGCCGCCCCGGCAGAGATCACTCTCAAGCCCGGCGACAAAGCGCCTGCGCTGAGCCAGGTCGACTGGCTCAAAGGTGAGCCCGTCAGCACCTTTCAGAGTGGCCAGGTTTACGTCCTCGACTTCTGGGCCACCTGGTGTGGCCCCTGCGTCCGGAGCATTCCGCACGTCAACGAGCTCGCAAGCAGCCGCAAGAAGGATGGCGTGACCGTCATCGGCGTCGCCATCTGGCCCAGCGACTCCATGGTGCCCACGAAGACATTCGTCGACGACCAGGGCGACAAGATGAACTACACCATCGCCACAGATATCGAAGGGGCCACCGCAGAGGCCTACATGACAGCCTCTGGATCACGCGGGATTCCCACGGCCATGGTGATCGACAGAGAAGGTGTTGTCGCCTGGATTGGACACCCCATGGATGGCATGGACGGAGTCGTCGATGCCGTAGTCGACGGATCTTTTGACATGGCAGCCGAAGCCGAGAAGCGAGCCGAACAGCAAAAGTCACAGGAAGTCGTGCAAACACTCAGCGAGGCCATTGGCAAGGCGCTTCAGGCCAACGACTGGGAAGCGGCCTACGAGAACGCCACGAAACTTGCCGAACTCGACGAGCGCTACGGATCCGTGAACTCGGTGCGCTATCAGGCGCTTCTCTACCTGGATGAGTCCGGCGAGCGCGCCGCAGAGTTGGGCCGGGAGCTGCTCACGAAGACGTTCAAAGAAGACCCCCGCCAGCTGAACGGACTGGCCTGGTTCATCGTCGCACCAGACAACGGCATGCCCGAAGGCATGGCAGATCTTGAACTGGCCATGCTGGCGATTCAGCGCGCCAATGAGTTGACAGCAGCCGCAGACCCGAACGTGCTCGACACCATGGCTTGCGTGCAATTTGCGCAAGGTGACCATCAGGGTGCCCTCAAGACCCAGGAAGCGGCCATTGCGATTCTTGAGGCCGATGAGGGCGGATCCGAATCTAGCCGGGAGGCCATGCTCAAAAAGTTCCGTGAGACCCTCGCGAAGTATCGCGACGCACAGAACAGCTGACGTCGAGGCCTGCAGCGATGACGGGGATCACCCGCAACGAAGCCTGGGAACTGCTCTGCGCATGGACACCGAGCGAGGCCTTGCGGCGGCATGCTCGCTCGGTGGAGTTGGCCATGCGCGCGGCAGCCTCTCGCTATGGATCGGGGGCTGCAGATGAAGAGCCCTTTGGCCTGGCAGGCCTTCTTCACGACGCAGACTACGACCGCTGGCCCGAGGAACACCCCGAACGCATCGTCTCCTGGCTCAAAGAGCGTGGTGAAGAGAGCGTCGCCCATGCCGTGAGTGCCCATTACACACAGTGGGGTGTGCCCTACGAAAGCCAACTCGACAAGGCCCTGCTGGCGTGCGACGAACTCACCGGATTCCTCGGTGCCTGCTGCCATGTGCGGCCAGGCGGAATCGAAACGCTCAAAGCCAAGAGCGTTCTCAAAAAGCTGAAGAACAAGAAATTCGCTGCCAAGGTGGAGCGACACGAAGTTCACGAGGGTGCGCGCTTACTCGGCGTGGATCTGGCAGATCACATCACGTTCCTTATCGAAGCGCTGAGGCCCCACGCAGTCGAAATCGGATTCGCTGGTGCCCTCAGTTCAGAGGGCTCGTAAGCGATCTGAAATCGGCCCGTTCGCTCGGATGCCAGAGATCAGTCCGGCGGATCTCCGGGCGGCGACTCCCCGCGAAGCGCCGCCTCATGAATCTGCTTGACTCGCTCCTGGACCTCGCCGTAAGCAGCCTGCAGTTCCTCGACGTGCGGGGCCAATTTCGCGACTTCATCCGCAGCCATCTCAGAACCTCCGAGTTCGCTCCCCTTCTCGGAGTGCACGACAATCTCGTGGCAGAGGGCCGCCATCTTTTCGGCCCCCATCATCCTGCAGTTGGTCTTGAAGCCGTGCGCCACTCGTTTGATTTCGCCCCACTGCACGCTCCGGCTCAGAGAGTCGATCTTCTGCCCGGCTTCCTCGAGGAAGAGGCCGCAGAGCTTTCCGACCAGCCCAGAGCCACCAGCCTTGTAAATTCTCCAGATCGCCGTGCCATCCCAGGAATCTGGATCCGGATTCGAAGATTCCATTTCACTGCACTGAGAAGACATCGCCTCTTGAGCTCCTACGAAAATGCCCATCGGACATATCAGCTTGGCCATTTCTTGCCTGCCAGCTTACGCCGGACGTCCACTCACCTCCTCTGTGAACCGTCCTGCGCCCTCAACGCGCAACCACTTGCACAGCGAGTGGGGCTCATATTAGCACTCGATTCCATTTCCACGGGAATCAAGCGGTCATCTTTCAACAACGGCAATGGCTCCGCCATACCCTCTTTCAGTATATTAAGATTCCGTTAAGTTGAAGAGCACATGAGCACCAAAGTGGTCTCTCTTTAGCGGCTCGCAAGTCGCCCTGATTCAGGGCGATACCAAAACAGATATTCGGAGCCATAGGTGAAGACGCTGCTCGTGGATGACGACCAGACGTTCGTCCTCTTCATGGAAGCCGGGCTGTCATCTGCTGGCGTAGAACTCACGGTGGCACGCTCGGGCGACGAAGCGCGGAAGGTTCTCCTTTCCAAAGCCCCGGGACACTTCGACGTCATCCTTCTCGACATCGGATTGCCCGGCATCTCAGGCCTCGACATCCTCACCACCATCCGAGAGGCAGGCAACGAGACACCCGTGATCATTGTGTCCGGCGAGTCGCGGACCGGACAAAAAGTGAAGGGACTCTCACTCGGGGCAGACGACTACATCGTCAAGCCACCAGAGATCGAAGAACTCGTGGCCCGAATGGAAGCTGCAGTCCGCCGCCGCGAGTTGCTGGAACCGCTTGAGTACGGCGAGGTCCAACTCGACCTGGCCCAGAGACGCGTCTCTCGATCCGGACGGCGTGTCGACCTCAGCCCCCGAGAATTTGACCTGCTGCTGGCTCTCGTTCGAGCCAAAGGAAACCTGGTCTCCCGACAAACACTGCTGCATGACGTCTGGGATATGGACTTCGACCCCGGCACAAACGTCCTTGATGTCCATGTGGGCCGACTTCGCCGCAAGATTGATGCAGGCGGCGACCCCCTCATTCAGAACAAACGCGGCAAGGGTTATCGGATCCTCGAAGGAACCGATGAGGCGCTCGACTAGCTCCCTCTGAAGTCGCTCCCTCTGAAGTCGCTCAAAGAGGGGCAGGGCCGATCGACTGGCCTCCCCGAAGGGAAGGCCAGAGTCGCTCATCGCATCCTGAGCAACTCCGTGACATTCATGCCATCCGGACGGGCAAGTGCCGAATGGTAGGCCATGCATCGACCGACCCTGCTCCAGTTATCAAACGTCAAAGATCAGCCGAAGGAATCCGGGCAAGTCTGCCTCCGGCGCATCGATCTCCAAGACAACTGTGCCCTTCCAAAGCTGGGCGCGCTTGATGACTTTTCAGAATCAGACCTGACAAGCCCCTCGCGAGAGGCCGAGCGGGTCAGTTTCCGTGCCCTGGGCCATTTGGGGATTCCTGGCCATGGTCCTCCGGATCCGGCTCGATGGCCCCAGCCCTGAGGGCTGCAGATCTCCGCATGGCGACGTCGTCAGCCCGCTCGACGCCAAGCTCATCCACCGTCCCCTCATGCGTCGGAGCCTGCAAGGGGTCGTGCAAGTTGCCCAGTTCCCCGGCGACCTCTTCATGCTCCGCAGAATCCTCTGCGAGCACCGGAGTGATCTCGCTCGGTGCTTCTGCAGCGGGCGACTCAGCGGCCACTGAAGGCCACCTTGGGGAAGCTTCAGAAAGAGGGCGACTCAACAGTTTCGGGTCCGCCTCGCCGTAGCGGTTGGACAAGGTGCCAAGAACCTTCGAAGCGCTCTCCACCACCTCCGCAAGATCATCCAAGGACTCACAGACCCTTCTCAGTTCAGCCAGACGACGCTCCACCGACGACTTCCGCAGAGCATTGCCTTCGCGAATCTTGCGCAGATCGGTCTTGATCCCCACACGCAAGGTGCCGACGTAAAGCTTCAGCACTTCCAGGGAGAGGTGCTTCAAGGCCCCCTCGAAGAAGTCTCCGAAGGCTTGCTCGAGTGCATCCTTGAGAGCGTCGCGGCCAGCAACGCCCAGTCGACGCTGCTTCACGAGCCGCGGCACGGGTTGACCTGGCGCTTCCTCGGGGCCAAACAGCCGGCGACGCACGCTCGCCTGGCCACGCAAGAAGATGTAATCCAAAAAGCCCTTCTTCACCGGAACGCACGAGGTGGAAACATTCAGATGCGCCGGGGCCATGCCACTGCCCGGATCGATTTGGTCGAGACACGCTTTCCCCAACGCCCCGAGGTCCACCCCCAGAAGTGTGAGGTCCAGGCGGACTTTTCCGGGCACCTGAGCACCGGCCGTGTCAGTCGAGGCCACCGTCTCCAAGACACCCTGCGCCGTCGCGGTCAGGTCAGCACGGCTACTCACCAGAAGTGGTTGTGCAAGATCGGCAAGCAAGCTCTGAAAAGACGAGTCCGCTTCGAACCAGGCATCCATGACTTCACCGAGGCCCTGGGACGTTTGCTCACGAAGTTTTTCAATGCGACCTCGAGCAATGCTGGAGAGGTCGGTTCCCAGCGCACTGAAGAAACTATCCCAATCGCAGGCGGTCAGACGCTCGACCGCTTGCTCCATGCTCTCGAGACGTTGCTGCTCACTCTCAAGTCGCGCAACTTTTTCAGCGAGTTCCTTGACGGCATCTCGCTCGCACAGGTTCTTGAGTTCACCGAGAAGTCCCCAGGCTTGCTTCAAACTATCGCCGAGGAACGACACCAGATAGTCCGTGCTGTTGAGGTAATCGGTCAACTCTCGCTGGAAGGTCTTGAACTCGGCGCCGCCGTCGGACTCTTCGCCGGTGCCCTTGACCCTTCCGGAAGCAGCACGCAACAGATCGACCGGATAGATCTTGAGTCGCCCCTCTTTGAGAGCCGACTTCAGAGGCGCGGTCATGGCCAGATTCTCAAATGCCGTGATGATCCGGTCTGGATCGTGACACTCGAGACTGGGGCCCAACTCGCCATCCGCAAGCAAATCGCGCTTGGTCGAATCGATGTTGACCACCAGAAAAATTCGGCTGAACAGCTTCAACAGGTCGCCAAACTCATCAAAGACCTGCTCGAGGAACAAGTTGTCCGTCTTGACCACGAAAATCGCGCTGGAGGCCGTGTTGCGGAACTCCCGAGTCATCCGGTCATACCCGAACTTCATGCGACTGTAGAGGCCTGGGGTGTCCACCAACACCGCACTAGAATCTGCCAGATGCTCGGCTGGCAATTTCACATCGATACGGCGGATGGCCTGGGGAATGTGTTCCGCGGGATCGAAGATTTCGTTGCGTGCCTCGACCTCACGAATCCGATCGGCCAACTCGTTGTGTGCCCATTCCAGCAGCGTCCTCATGGACGCCATGTCGCTGAACTCTTCCTGTTGCCCGTTGAAGCGGGTGACCGTGAACCCAACCTTTTCGGCGTGACTTACATAGACCATGCAAGGGTAGGCCGGGAGCGTGGTGACCTCGCTCACGTAGGCCGCGCTGATCGCATTCATGAGCGTCGACTTCCCGCTCTTGAGTGGACCAAAGATCAGAACATAGGCCTGCTGTTCGGCCACCTTGTCAGCCACCGTACTGAGGTGGTGGCGCACGTCGAGCACGGTCGGCAACAGCGAGCGAACGCCCGTCTTGTCAGACACATGATTCAGAGTATCCGCAGCCTGGGTCAGGGGCTGCAGGAGAGGGCGCACAACGCCGTCGAACTCCTCGCAAAACTGGGAAAGCAGCGTCTTCATAGTGAGGGGGTCATCTGAGTGTCAACGAAGTAGAACAAGGTCCAGCAGGTGACTTGAAGGCCGCACGGGCGACTTCCAAGCAGCGAAATCCAATCCACCGAGCACCGTCAGTCAGTCCGGCGTCACAGCACACTCACGTTCGTCACGAAAATCCGTATCACGAGCCCAAGTTCGACAGGTCCGCCAATCGATTCGATGACGAGCCACTCGGAACGACTCTCGCAAATCAAAGTGACGGACGACAACGAACGAAAACCTCGTCTCGAGCGGCGGTCTCAAGCCACCGCCCGTGATGCGTCCTCGCTCCCACGCGCCCACGCGCCTTCCGAAATCGAGTCTATCGATCAGAGGATATCGATCGGTGGAAACGTCTCCTGAGCCCACGCAAACGACACGAGAGCCAGGACCGAACATACACACGCCCCACTTCCTATTCACGACCTATCTCGGTGACGAGCGCGGTTCGCCCCGGCGGGTTCGGTGCCGAGCATGCGTCCACTCCGGCCGTGGAATGAGTATCGTGACGCAGCCATGAATGACTCATCCCAGCGCCTCAGCGGGATTCCTCGAATTCACATCCAACTTATGCACAAGGCGATCTTCCTGCTCGCACTGGTCACACTGGTCGCCACATGCGGGCCAGCAGCCCCTTCGGCAGACGTTTTCGCGCAGTACACCGGAACCACCGCGGGCGATCTCTTCGGGGAGCCTCTGGCCCCAGCCGGAGACCTCAACGGAGATGGGCACCCCGACTGGCTGGCCGGAGGCACTCAGCGCCTGACCCAGAAAATCCAACCGGGATACGTCCAGGCGCTCTCGGGACTCGGTGGCGAGCCACTGCATACATTCCACGGTCACTCTGGCCATGACAGATTTGGAACAGCCCTCATCTCCATCGAGGATGTGGACGGCGACGGAGTCCGAGAGATTGCCGTGGGTGCCCCCTATGCCAACCAGGGACGGCCCGATGCGGGCTCTGTTTACCTTTTCTCTGGCCGTACGGGCTCGCCGCTCTGGACAGTTCACGGCGAACGCGGGGGCGATGGGCTCGGAGTCGCTCTCGGACCGCTCGGCGATCTCGACCAGGACGGCATTCCCGACCTGGCGGTGGGAGCCCTTCAACCCGCCATGAGTCCCGATCGTGATGCCGGGCCGGGATACGTCCTGGCGCTCTCCGGAGCGACAGGCGAACAGCTCTTCTTGGCCCGAGGTGACGAGGAGACACGTGATTTCGGTCGTGAACTGGCACCTCTGGGCGATGTGGACGGCGACGGCCTTCCTGACCTTGCCGTCAGCGCACCCGCATCCCAGGCCGTGCTCTACGTTTCGGGGCGCACCGGCAAGACCTTGCAACGACTCGAAGATCTCGGGGCTGGATTCGGTGAGACACTCGCTGCGACTCCCGATGCCAACGGCGACACATGGCCCGATCTGCTCGTGGGCGCCCCACTCGACAGTTCCAAAGCCCCCCTGGCCGGAGCCGTCCACGTGTTCAGTGGCCTGGACGGCAGTTCGCTCCGGGTGTTCAGAGGCACGCAGCGCGGCGAGAGACTCGGTGGCTCCCTTGCCGCTCTGAACGACCTGGATGCTGATGGCATTCCCGAGATCGCGGTAGCCCGGTCCGGCGGCGGAGCCCTGCGCATCCTGTCCGGTGCTCAGGGCCAGGAATTGATGCGCCTCGAACCCACGCAAGAACAACACGACTTCGGAGCCGGCCTTGCCTCTGCAGGAAGCGAAAGTGGCCAGCACCCCCCGCACCTCGCCGTGGGCTTTCCAGGCATCGGACCGAAAGAGAACAGCAGCGGAGGCTTACTCATCGTGGTGCTGAAGAGGTGAACTCCCCCCCGCGCCACCGCCCGTCCCGACTCCGACGTGCGGGACTTCAAGTGCTTTCAGCCCTCGCCGTCCTCGCGGCCCTCGAACTCGGACTACGTCTCGCGGGCCATGAAGCGACTCCAGCAGACGAAGACCCATACGTCGGCTTCTCGCAGACACTCCCCTTGTTCACCGACAACGGCACAGGCGGCCTGAGCACCGCGCCGTACAAGCGCAATCATTTCAATGTGCAGTCTTTTCACCCCCAGAAGGCTGCTCAGGAAACTCGCATCATCTCACTCGGCGGGTCCACCACCTATGGCCGCCCCTACGCCGACACCACCTCCTTCTCGGGGTGGCTGCGCGCCTGGCTTCCCACCGCGGCTCCAGACCGTCAGTGGGAAGTGATCAATGCGGGCGGCATCAGCTACGCCAGCTACCGCGTGAGTGTTGTTCTCGAAGAGCTTCTGCGCTACGAACCAGACGCCGTCATTATCTACTCTGGACATAACGAGTTTCTTGAAGAGCGCAGCTATTCCGGGCTCTCTTCCATGTCGCCGTGGGTGCTCCGCCTCGGAACATGGGCAAGATCTTCCGCACTCTTCTCGGCACTACGCTCTCTGGCTGGGTCCAGAAAATCTGGTGGTGCTGAAGGAGAAGCCGATCGAGTGCCCCACGAACTTGAGAGCGAAGTCCGCACGCGACTTGACGCCAGCATCGGGCCCGACGCTTACACACGCGACGACACCCTTCGTGAACAGATACTCGAACACTACCGCTTCAACCTGGTGCGCATGGTGCGCATGGCGCAACAGACGGGAGTTGTCGTTGTCCTTGTCGCCCCGGCGTCCCAACTGCTGAACTGCCTGCCCTTCAAGAGTGAACACGGAGCAGATGTCGAAGCCCAGGAAGCCCAGTGGGTCGACGAGTTGCTCGCCAAGGGCACTGGCACCGCAGGGCAACTGGAGCAGTTGCACAAGGCGACCCGTATCGACCCGCGCCATGCCTTGGCTTGGTACCGGCTAGGCGAAGCACAACTCGATTCCGGCCAAATAGCGGCAGCTCGCACGGCCTTTGAACGTGCACGCGACGAGGACATCGTCCCTTTACGTGCCCTCACAGAAGTGAGGGGCCTCGTCGAATCTGTCGCCCGCGAAGAAGGTGCCTTTTTTGTTGACGCCGTCGCACTCATGGATGAAGCGTCTCTTGAAATGACTTCACGCCCCATCCCTGGCTCCGAGTTGTTTCTCGATCACGTCCACATGACGATCGAGGGCTACCGACTCGTAGCTGAAGCTCTGTTCTCGACATTGGTCCAAGCAGGTGTGGTTCAGCCATCATCCGGATGGAACGAGAGTCAGCGTGAAGCTCTCAATGAGCAAGTCGAGTCGAACTTGCTCTCGGAAGACCACGTACGCGCCTTGTCGCGGCTAGCCTCTGTCCTGGACTGGGCAGGAAAGGCGGAAGAGGCCCAAGCGCTCAATGAGCGAGCCTTGCAGATGGCCGGTGGGCGCGACGCCATGAGCCTCTGGCAAAAAGGAAACTTTCATCTCGAGCAAGGAGAGATTCAGTCCGCCATCGTGGCCTTTCAACGTGCCCTCGAGATCGATTCCGGCTACGCCGAAGCGCATTTCAACCTGTCCCTCGCTCTTCGCAGGGACAAGCGCCTTGAAGAGGCGCTCTTCCATGCCCAGGAAGCTGCCCGGCTCGACCCGGGGAAGTCCGCGACCCTTCACGGACTCGGCGCGATTCTGGCCGAACTGGGTCGAGCGGAAGAGGCCCGGCAATCCTGGCTTTCGGCCATCGAAGCGGACCCTTCGCACGCAGGTGCCTACAACGCCCTCGGAATCACAGCACTGCAGGCGCAGGATAAGAAGCTCGCCGAGGCCTATTTTCGATCGGCTCTCGCTGCCCGACCAGAAAACGCGCAGGGTCACTACAACCTCGCACTCATTCTCACTTCAGACAATCGCACGGAAGAGGCTGTGCGCCATCTGAAGCAGGCACTTCAGCATGACCCACAGCACGAGGCTGCGGACAAGCAACTGGCCCGCCTTCTTGGTGAGGGTCGCTAGTCAACATGCGCCTGCTCAGCTGGAACATTCACAAGGGCATCGGCGGAATCGACCGCCGCTATGCGCTCGAACGCATAGTCACCGTCGTCCAGCACTACCACCCGGACGTCCTTTTGCTGCAAGAAGTCGATCACGGAGTGCCCCGCTCTCGTCACGACCACCAGGCAGAGAAACTTGCCGAGCAAATGAACTTCCCGCACGTCGCCTTTGGTCCAAACGTCACTCTAAAAACTGGCTCCTACGGCAACGCCACGCTGAGTCACTACCCGATGACTGCAAAGGAGAACCTCGACCTCACTCTCCCTTTGAAAAAAGCGCGGGGGGCCTTGATCGTCGACATTCAGGTCCCGGTGAACGGGCATCAGTTTGGCCTTCATGTGGCCAATGTGCACCTGGGACTCGCCGGGCTGGAACGTCGTTGGCAAATCAAAAAGCTCCTTCAAAGCAAGCGGATCGGATCCCTGGGAAAGCGCAGCCGGATGATCATTGCGGGTGACATGAACGACTGGATGGGCGTGCTTCCCGAGGGGCGCCTCGCTGATGAGGGCTACGTATGTGCCACGGGAATGGGCAAGCGCGCTCTGCGCACATTTCCTGCCTGGAGTCCGGCCGGCGCACTCGACAAGGTCTTCCTTCGAGGTCCGTTGCGTTGTCTCCATAGCATGACCTCTCGGCTCGCATTGGCACGCAGCGCCTCCGACCACTTGCCTGTGATCCTGGACATCGAGTTGGAGAGCAGTTCGGGCACCGAGGTTCTGCAGGATTGAGCCGGCTTTCAACCCTTCGCGCAAGCACGCAAAGGCGAGACAGCTGCACCCCTAGCGAAGGCAATTCGGTCGAACTGCTTCCTGGTGGGCAGGCGTTCTATCCGCGCATGCTTGCCGACATAGAAGCCGCGCAGGAAGAGATCCTGGTCGGCACCTATTTATGGGAAGCCGATGAGACGGGCAGAAGTTTTCTCGAGGCGACTCGAGTCGCGGCACAGCGGGGCATTCGTGTGCGACTGCTTCTGGATGGCCTCGGGAGTCACGGCGTCGACCGAGAAGAACTCGAGTCACTTGAGGCAGCCGGGGGGCGATTTGCGTTCTATCACGCCCTGCGATTTCCGCTGATTGACTCGCGCCTCATGCGGCGCTTCCACCGCAAGCTGCTCGTGATCGATGGACGCGTGGCCTACACAGGCGGCGCTGGCTTTGCTGACGGATGGATCCAGCCGCCACCGACAGAGTGGTGGGATCTCATGGCGCGCATCAAGGGGCCCGCCGTGAGCGATTTGCACGCCCTCTTCGCGCAGGATTGGGCTCGCGCAACCCACGAGAAAATACCCCGCAGAACCCAGCGACAGCAGGCCCAGCCTCATGCACCGCAAACCTTGCAAATGCTTGTCACGCGCCGAGGCCAGCCGGAACTGCTGCGGAAGCTAAGGCTCGAGATTGCAACAGCCCAAGCGAAAGTCCACCTGGTCAGCGCCTACTTCGTCCCAGGATTTCGATTGCGCCGAGTGCTGCGCCGTGCCGCGCGACGCGGAGTCGAAGTTTCCTTACTTCTGCCTGGCCCACGAACAGACCATATCGCCGTTCGCGCTGCAGGACGGCGCTACTATCACAAACTCCTTCAATCCGGCGTGCGCATCTACGAGTTTCAGCGCAGCATGCTGCACAGCAAGTACGCCGTGGTCGACGAACGATGGGGATTCATCGGTTCTTCGAATCTCGACAACTGGAGCGCACGCTTCAATCAAGAGCTCGACCTAGGGCTGCACAACGGACCTGCCGTGGAGGCGCTGAGCACTCAGTTCGTAGAAGACCTTGGAGCAGCGCGCGAAATCACTCTGAAACAATGGCGCGAAAGACCCTTCTCTTCGCGCCTGCTCGAGACAGTTTTCGGATGGATCGACCCGCTGCTCTGAGCGAATCGATCAAGTGCTTGCGGGGGCCTCTGGGCCAGAGCGGATGCCGAAGGCCTTACGTGCCAGCCGAATCACATCTTCAAGGGCGAGGTATCCCACGGGAACAATCACAAGTGTAATCGCCGTTGCGAACAACACGCCGAAGCCCAGAGAGACGGCCATGGGGATAAGGAACTTGGCCTGAAGACTCCGTTCAAGCAACAACGGCAGAAGGCCTGCAAATGTTGTCAGAGAGGTAAGCAGGATGGCGCGAAAGCGAGCTGGACCTGCTGAAATCACAGCGGCTTCAGGCGAGATTCCAGTCCTTCGCCGGGTGTTGATGAAATCGACCATCACCAGACTGTCATTCACGATCACGCCCGTGAGCGCGACCACACCAAACATCGACATGACGGTGAGGTCCATCCCCATGAAGAGATGGCCCCAGATGGCACCCACAATTCCGAAAGGGATTGCCAGCATGACAATCAAAGGCTGGAAATAAGATCGGAAGGGAATCGCCAGCAGGGCGTAGATCAAGATCAAAGCCAGCATGAAGCCGCGAAGCATTCCATCCACAGTCTCTTTCTGCTCGCGCTGTTCTCCCTCCAACGTGTAGTCGACACCGGGGTGCTGCATCAGCAACTCCGGCAACACGCTCGCAGCCATGTCTGCAAGCACCAGGTTGGGGTCGCTCACCTTCAGGTCAACGTCCGCCGTCACATTCAGACTACGACGTCGCTCAAAACGCTGAATCACCGCATCGCCCCGACCTTCTGTCACTGCGGCCACGACATGGAACGGGACCTCAGACCCGCCGGGCAATCGCACACGCATCTTTTCCACATCTCTCAGTGACCGGCGTTCGTGATACGGGTAGCGCGCCATGACGCGCACTTCATCACGCCCGCGCTGGATTCGCTGAACCTCTTCTCCGTAGAAGCCCTGGCGCACCTGGCGCACAAGCTCAGCGCGCGTCAGCCCCAATGACTCGGCCTCAGGCGTGACCTCCAACAGATGCTCTTGCTGACCCGCGCGATGCGAGTCAGAAATATCACGCACACCGGGGTATTGACGCAGTCGCGACTTGAGCTGATCAGCAACGACTCGCAGTTCATGGGTGTCGGTGCCCGTCAAGCGGATGTCAATCGCATCTCCAGTCGACAGCAAGTTGCTACTGAAGACGAGCTCGACAGCATCTGGAATCTGCCCTGTCCGCTCGCGCAGCAGGCTCACCAACTCCAGTGAACCAATGTTCCTGTCTTCGCTGGGAACGAGTTCGATATTGACTTCACCGAGATGCTGGCCGTGAAAACTGGCCACCTTGCCGAACCCCGTGCTTTGATCGTTACGAAATGGTTGATCTCCGACGGACGCCAGGACGTGGCGAAACACGGCTCCACCCTCCTTCTCCTCGACCTCTTCTCGTAGAGCAAGAGCCGCATTCTCAATGCGTCGAACAGCATCTGCAGTCACTTCGGCAGGCGTGCCCTGGGGCATGGTCAGGAAGGCGACCACATTGTCTGCTTCGACGTCGGGAAAGAAGTGAAACTTGATACCCCCGGAGGCGAAGGTTCCAGCAGTGAGCACTAACAATCCCGATGCGACAGCCAGCGAGAGATATCGCCAGCGCAGGCACACACCGAGCAGCGGCGTGTAAACGACACGAACAAAGGCATTGAGCGATGCCGTCACCCCGTCCTGCACTTTCTCCCAGGCCTTCACGAAGCTGAAACGGGCAGCCGCGCGTTCACCGATGTGCACCAGGTGAGCCGGCAGAATCAATAACGACTCAATAAGCGAGAAGACCAGCGTCGGCACCACGATGAGTGGAAGCTGCGACACGAACTCCCCCATGATGCCGGGGATGGCCATCAAGGGACCAAAGGCCGCAATGGTCGTCAGCACCGCAAAGGCCACCGGCATCTGCACCTCGCCCACACCGGCAAGGACCGCAGCCAGGCCTCGCTTGCCCTTCTCTGCATTGGCGTAAATGTTTTCGCCGACGACGATGGCGTCATCTACCACGATGCCCAACGCCACGATGAAACCGAAGAGCGAGATCATGTTGATCGACACACCGACAAGGGGCATGAGCAACACGGCCCCCAGGAAGGAAATCGGAATACCTAACGTCACCCAGAAGGCCAAGGAAAGTCGAAGAAACAGTGCGAGCGTCAGGAAGACCAAGAGCAATCCCGTCCGACCATTGTCGAGCAGCAGGTCTATGCGACCACGCAAGAGACGTGCGTCGTCTTGCCAAGTCGTGAGCTCGACGCCTTCCGGCATGCCTTCCCGAGCGACATCTACGTACTCATAGACGGCATCAGCGATTTCCAATGCACGCTGACTTCCGACTCGATACACACGCACCAACACACCGACTTTTCCGTCAAAGCGTGTGGACTGCCCGGTGTCTTCGAAACCGTCCACAACTGTCGCGACGTCAGACAACGACAGTCGCGAACCGTCAGGCAGCGTGCGAACCGTGATGTCTTCAAAATCTTTTTGGCGGTATGCCTGATGGCGTGCGCGCAGAAGAATCTCACCGCCGGAGGTCTTCACCGATCCACCCGACACATCCAAAGAAGAGCGCCGTACAGCCGCGATCACATCATCAAACGTAAGTTTCCAGCGGCGGAGCGCTCCCTCGGACACCTCCAGAGACACTTCATAGGGCCGGACGTTAGACAGCCTCGCCTGTGAAACACTCGGCAGCATCAGCAGGTCATCTCGAACCTGCTCACCCAGCAGGCGCAGCGTGGGCTCATCGACATCGCCCGACAGCGCCACGTTGATCACCTGCTTGGCCAGTTCAAATTCACGGACAACCGGCTTCTCCGAGCCCTCCGGAAATCCGTCGATGGCATCAACCGCCGCCTTCACGTCACTGAGGACTTCCCGGTTTTCGGCGTCGTACTCCAACTCCAGGGTCACCGTACCCAGGCCGGTAATGGCCCGAGAACTCAACCGCTTCACGCCTTCAATGCCCGCGACCGCTTCCTCCACCTTGATGCAGACGCCTTTTTCCACCTCATCCGGGGCGGCCCCTCGCATCTCGACGGACACCGTGATGACTCCCGAATCGACTGCGGGGAACACCTCCTGGTCAATGGAAGGCAGCACAAGCACACCACCGACCAAGATGAAGGCCATGAGCATGTTGGCTGCAACGCCATGTTCAGCAACCCAGGCAATCGGACCTCGCGGCTTCCCACTCATGGGGAAAGATCCTGACCAGCAGCGGCATCAATCGACTCGACCCCCACCACCATGCCGTCCACCGGAGCCTCCAGGATGCTGACGCACACGAGTTCACCAGCCTCAACACCTGAAGTCAGCACGACCGAGTCAGCCTCGGAGCGAAGCACCTGGACATCACGCCCCCGCAACCTCCCCTGATCATCTACGACATAGACCCGCGATCCGGAGCGGAGCGCAGCTCGCGGCAACACGACCACTCCTTGAACCTCGCGCCCTTGAATGGCCGCAGACACGAACATCCCCAGCGAGAGAGGCGGGCGCTCAGGGGCCAGGCCTTCGCCGCCAGCCTCTGCATACGGATCCTGCACCGCGGCCACGAGATGCACCATGCGTGTCAGCGAATCGACCTCACCTTCCGCGCGCACGATATGGCCTTCCCACATCCAGTCTTTGCCCGCAAAGTTCGTGCTGAGAACAACGTCGGGGTCTCCGCCCTCGCTCACATCGCCACGGAAATCTAGCGGCAGTTTCAAAAATTGCAGTTCGTTGTCGGCAACAGGCAAACGCACCTCGACCTCATGCGTTCCATACAACGTGGCGAGCTCCGTATTTGGACCCACCACTTGGCCAAGGTCTGCCGCACGTGTTCGCACGCGGCCATCGAAAGGCGCCCTGATTTTCGTTCGTTCGAGATTTAGATGCGCTTGCTCCAACTCGGCTCGCGCTGCAGCAACTAGCGCGCGCGCTTCAACAAGGTGGGGAACACGGAGCACGAGATCGCCAGCATCTCCGCTGCCGAGGGCATCCCATTCGCTTTGAGCGACTTCAGACTCGCTCTCTTCACGTGCAACGAGCAGTTCGGCAGAAGCAACGCGAGCCTCTGCCTGAATGATCGCTAGCTCGTAATCGCGCACATCAAGCTGAAGAAGTACGTCGCCCTTCGCAAAGAACCCTCCCACGACAAATGAAGGCGAGACCCACTCGATCGAGCCTGAAACGCGCGGCGACAATCGGCTTTCGATGCTCGCCCTCACGTCACCCTGACTGAAGACCTCGAAGACGACATCCGCCGACTCGGCAGTGACCACGCGCACCAGCGGAGGTGGTGGAGGGTCCGCTTGCTTCTCAACCTCGGTCTTTTCCGAGAGGAGAACACTCAATCCGTACGCTGCGCCTGCAAGCACCAGTAGCGGGAGGACTCCCTGCAGGATCTTGCGAACCATCACCTAACCTCCGTTTTCATCGTGGTCACTTTTCGCCGACAGAATCTCGACATCGGCTTCATCGAGACGTTCAGCCTCAACACGGTTGCCCTGCTCCACCCCGAGGACCTGCTGACGTGCCAGGGCCGCCGAGTGGGGAGCTTCTTTCGCGCTAAATCCGCCTCCAAGCGCCAGGTGCAGTCGGATTCGAGCCCCCAGGCGAAGGCCACGCAACGCGAGAAGAGCGGAGTCCGCCACGTAGGCATTTCGCTGGGCATCGAGCATGGTCGTGACTTCGGCCAACCCCTCGCTGTAGCGACGCCGCGCCAGCTGGCTCGCAGCACGAGCCTCTTCGGCGACTCGAGTGCGCAGAACAAGCTCTTCGGCAAAACGCTGCTCATCGCTCAGAGCTCCTTCAACTTCAGCCAGCGCATCCAGCACCTTGCCAGCAAACACGGCGAGTTGAACTCCTGCTTGAGCCTCTGCGCCGTCGAGGCTGGCCTGCAATCGCCCTCCCTCGAAGACCGGCTGCACCACACTGCCCAGCAACCGCCAGACGCCAAAATTCCCATCCAACAGATCCGAAAGATATTCGCTGGACGTCCCCACGTCACCGGTCAGAGCAAACCTGGGATAGAAATCTTCTCGCGCTGCATCGACTCTCGACTCCGCAGCTGCAAGACGACGTTCGGCCGCGAACAAATCGGCGCGTCGAGCAATGAGCGTCGACGGCATCCCGGAGGGCACCGGCCCCACTGGCGCAGGCAGGTCATTCGCTGCAGCAAGCTCTCCAGAGGGATAGCGCCCCAGAAGAAGTTCCAGCTCTCGCGCAGCGTCGGTACGCAAGCGCAAGAGCCGCACAACTTCTGCGCGCGCTCGCTCGAGGTCGACCGTGACGAGCCTCGCATCCAAGGCAGGGCGCAAACCCTGCTCGTAGCGACGCCGGACCAGCGTGTCGTTCTCCTCCCAGGTCTTTTGCGTCTGCTCTGCGAGTTCCACCTGTTGCTCTGCCTCAACCAGACTGAACCAGGCCTGCAAGACGGCTGCCGCAAGCGACACGCGTCCATAGGCGTAATCGGCCCAGACTGCCAGGGCATCCTGGTCCGCGGCCCGCTCTCGATTGGCGAGGCGGCTCCAGAGATCGAGCTCCCAGCTCGTGGAAAGACCGAGACCATAAATCGTGCTGCGGCTCGTGGCGGTGCCCCCCCCTGGGCCGAGAGAGGGAAAGCCCAGGAAGCTCCGTTTACTGCGATCAGCCGACAGGCTGAGCTGTGCGTTCGGCAGGCGAGCCGCGCCTTCGACCCGGGCGGCGGCATCGGCAGCGAGCAATCGCGCTCCTGCGGCCCGGAGATCTACGTTGTAAACGAGCGCCTCTTCGACCAACAAGACGAGTTGTTCGTCCGCGAGGCTCTTCCACCAATCAGACGAGATCGGCACACCGGCATCTGCTGGCGAAGCCCATTCCTCACGCATGGGAATATCGATTGACCGATCAAAAGAGTCACTTGGCGCCGCACAGCCGAACAGTGCGAGCAGCATTCCGGCAGACATAAAGAGGCACCACGTCAAGCGATCTTCGCGTGCAAGCTTCACGAATCGAGCCCCCCTTCCATGCCTGCCGCCACAAAGGCGACGAGCCGTTCGAGCACAGCGTCCTCATCGACGTCCGTACACAAGCCCTCTGACATCAGGGTCAGCAGCTGTGTGTTCACGACGGTGTGGCAGAGGGCGCCGACAGTGAAGTGCATGCTCCAGAACAAATCTTCTCGAGCTGCTGAAGGAAGTGCGAGTTGCAATGCAGCGCCAAATCGAACAGCGACCTCAGCGAACTGATTCACGATGTGCGCCTGCAACTCAGGGTGCGGTGAAGAGTGCGCGCGGGCAATGAGGACGAAGAACTCTCTACCTTCCTGGCGCCCAAGGCTAAGAGCTGGAGCAAGGAAAGCGCGGAGAACTGCGCGCGGCGTCGGCCGATCTTCTCCGCGTTGCGCGGTCTCCTCCAGCACCGCATCTAGCAACTGGAGGCGCGCAACATTCATGGGTGCGAGTCTCCGTCCAAACACCTCGTGAATCAGCGCGCTCTTGGAGCCAAAGTGATAGTTCACCGCGGCGAGATTGGCGCCTGCGTCCGCCGTGATCGTGCGCATGCTGGCACCGTCGAAACCGTGCTCGGCAAAAAGACGCTCGGCAGCGTCGAGCAGGCGGTCGCGCGTGGGCTGTGCAGGTGTCAAAAGAGGGCCTCCAACGAACTAAACGATCGTATCAAACAATCGTTTGAATGAATTGCCGAGATCACCGGCAAACCCTGTCCACACGTCTCTGGAAGCGAAATGGCAAGATGCCGCCATGATGCGGTCCTGGAGCCCAGCCCCTCCGTTTGCCCCACAACTCGGCTTGCTGCCGAAAACCCTGACCCGCAACCCGGGAAAGGGCTCTGCCGGGCCACGCCCACAGCCGGCGACTCATTCACATTGGCAGACGAAGAACTGCTCCAACTCGTCGTCGAGAGGGCTGTCTTCGACGGGCGCATCGTGTTCGATCGAAGGAGTAGCCCGGACACGACTCAAGGCCTGGCCCAATCCGTTACCACACACTGAAAAGGACTCGGCCTGATGAGCCATGGAGTGACCTTGCTTGACGGCCCCATGGGCTCGGAACTCGAGGCTCGTGGCATTGTCCTCGAAGCGCCCGAATGGACGGCATCCGCGGTAAGGGATCATCCCGAAACCGTCCGTGCCGTACATGCGGATTATGCTTCTGCTGGCGTCGACGTTCATACGACAGCAACGTTTCGCACAACAGCCCGAACACTCGGAAGCCGTCAGGAAGATCTCGATTGGCGGCGATTGGTCAAGCAAGCCGTGAACCTGTGTCGCGAAGGAGCCGGCCCCAAGGCGCGAGTCGCAGGAAGCATCGCCCCACTCGAAGATTGCTATCGACCAGACCTCACGCCAGACGACCAAGCCCTCGCCCAGGAGCACGACAATCTCGCTCGCTGCCTTGTGGACGCCGGCGTCGATCTCTTGCTTGTTGAAACCATCCCCACGCTTCGGGAGCTTGCTGCCGCGGTGCACGCAGCCGCCATGACCGGCCTCCCTGTCTGGGCCGCCGTCACACTGGGACCAGAAGGAGATTACTTTCCGGGTGACGACATTCTCCGCGCAGCCGCCATCGCTGCCGAAGAAGGGGCTCAAGCCTTCCTCATCAACTGCACCGCGGCCCCCCTGGTGACCCCCAATCTAGAGCGCCTCGAGCCTTTCGCCGAGCGCCCTCCGGTCCTTGGCGCCTACGCGAACACCATTTTCCCGGGAGATCCCGGCATCACGCCTGAAGCCTACACCCGAGAAGCGGCGCGCTGGGTGGAGAGCGGGGCCGACATCATCGGCGGCTGCTGCGGCACCACAACAGCCCATACCCTCGCACTGTGCGAAGCCTTCGGGAAGGTGTGAGCTCATGATGGACGCGCCCATGCGCAGCACGGATGATGCCGGCATGCCCACTCAGCCTGAGGACACCCCCGCACCCGAGCCCCCACAAAACGCTGGAGATGGCTCGCAGTCCGCGCCCGCGAAACGCACCAAAGCGCCTTCGGCGGCTGACACGTTGGAAGACCTCTCTGTCGAAGACACAGATCAACTTCTGCATCTGGCCGACCGCGTGGGCAAGCTGCACGACCGCATTGCCACGCAAACCAAATCCGAAGTGAATGGTTTGTTCGAGCTCCTGGGCAGCAAGCGCCGCCTCCTGCTCGTCAACTTCATGGCTGGACTTGCACGCGGCGCAGGATTTTTCCTGGGCGTCACGCTCATCGGCGGCCTGATCATTGGTGCGCTCGCCTTCTTCGTGGACACGACCACGCGCTTCATCGGCATGAATGATGTCACCTTTCGAAGCATCACGCGCACACTTGCCGAACAGGCCATGGAGGCCAAGCAAGTTTGGCAAGACGTCGAAGACCAACAGGTCGGCACCGGCGCTCCGCCGGAAGAGGGTGCAGTCGATAAAGACGCGACGCCTCGCGACGGTTAGCGAAGCGCTACTTCGCCTTCGACCAACCTGCTTGTTCACGGGGTAGGGTGCGCAGCAAGGTCATGACGCCAAAAGCAGTGCCGTAAGGCTTGTGGTAGGTGTTGAAGTAAAAGTCCCACATGGAACCATCGGCTTCCTGCGTCTTCACCACCTCGTGCGCCAGCCTGGTCTGGTAGCGCATCTGCTCTGCCGGATTCAGAAGGTCCAACACACAGGCCGCGTAAAAATGCCCGAAGAAATAGAAATACCCTGAGTTCTGGTAATAAGCCTCGTGCGGAATGGGCTTTCCGCGGGCCAAGTCCAAGAAACGGTGGTGCTCGAAAAAAGCGTCGAGACCGTCAAGAAGGTCCTGATGCTTCACGCGATCGGAGCCAGCGACCGTCAACGCCAGATTGCAGACCTGGGTGCGCGCGAGGGAACCCTTCAATTGATTGATACCCATCGAGTGGCCCGGCGAGGGAACGGGCATGACGCTGTAGGTGTAAGCCCCATTCGGCAACTTACATCGTTCCACAGCCTTGATGGCCCCGGCCAACATGCCCTCGGGCAGTGAAAGTCCGACGTCCTGAGCACGCACCATGGCCAGGACCGCCACAGCCGTCATGAAACTCGTGCTCCAACTCGGACGCCGAGCCAAGGTGTCAAAGTCGTAGTAACCCCAACCACCGTCAGGTGCCTGCAACCCCGCCAGCTGATCGATGTAGAGCAGGCACTTCGCACGCAACTCCTCTTTTCGATCCCCTTCCGCATAGCGGGGATGAGCAAGGGCCTCTACCAGCGCCGCGAGGCCATAAACGCAGCCCCAGGTGTTGTCGACATCCCAATCCGAGGGACGTTTCAGTTTGGGTTGGTCAATCAGGAAGTTGACCCCTCGATCGGCAGCCAACAAGGCCCCCGGCTCATCCTCTCGATCGAGCAAGCTCATGACACAAAGAGCCGTGGTTCCCGCAACCCACGCGAAATGGCTGTGCGGATTGCTCCAAAAGCCATGTGCAGGCTCTCCCCACCCGCCCCAGCTTCCGTCTTCATTCTGGGAACTCAGCAGATACTCCAGCCCTGCCGCCATCGACTCGTGGATGGCGGCGCGATCAGGCAAAGTCGCGACACTTCGCCCCACATCAGCGTCGGCCAGCACTTCATGGGCGGGTCGGTGCACGAGAAGACCCTTTGACTGTGCCTCCGCTTCCTCAACTTCAACGGAGGGCGCAGACCCTTCCTGCGCCAAGATCGTGGGCACCGACAGCCCCGAAAAACACAGCCCCATCAGGGCAATCAGGGGCCAGCGGGTCACAGCATGCTCCCACGCCTGCTGTCGTCCTGCTCCTGGTTCCATTCCTTGCGATCGAGTTCCAGCAAGCGCGCCACTTCGGCGATCGCTGCCTGCTCTCGTAGAGACTTCGCCTCTTCGTAGGCCAGGTCGCTGCGAGCGATTTCTCTTTTCAGTGCATCTTTCTCCAGGCGCCGCTTGGCGTTTGCCAACGCCACGGTTTTTTCAAGCATCGCTGCCTTGAGTTCCTCAAGCTCCCGAGGCAACTCGCGTGTCTCAAGCTCACCAACCTCTTGCTCAGTTAATTTGTATCGCAACTCCGCGAGCATGAGTCCCCGACGCGTGCGTTCCAGCACGATTTCTGCCGTGGCATCGCCCAGTTCGGAAGCGCCGTACATCAACTCCAACTGGGCAAGTTCTTCGCGTGTGTCCAGCAATCGATCCATCGAAGCCTGAAGAGTCAGTTCGCCCCGTCGCAGGCGGCGTTCACTCTCAATCACCTGGAAGTGGGAGAGGTCATCCTGTGCGATTTGCACTTCCCGCTCTGCCCTGGCGAGATCGATCGTTTCTTCTGCAGCAGCCATCGCCTGGTCGATCTCAAGCACCGTGAGCCGACTGGCCAGCTTGGCAACCTCGTGTGCGTGTTCAGCCCGTTGCTCGTCCAACTTGCGACTTCGCTCTTCGATCTCGCGTCGCCGTTTCTCGGACTCCGCCGTGCTGACGCGTGACGGACGCCGCGCGGCCGCCTCTCTTTCCAGTTCACGGTACTCACCCGCACTGATGTTCTCTCCTCCGGAACCCAATCCGGAACAAGAAGGAAGCAGGGCCAGGCCCAGAAGCCCGGTGGCGATCAGAGTGCGCATGTCAGGTGCCTCCTATGTGGTGTGGTTTCGGATCGGGATGCGGTGCCCCCGGCCAGAATGAAGCCCCCTCATGATACGGGCCCCGGCCCCCTTCCCGAGGCCCCGGACTTCAGCCCATGCCTCTGTTGGCCCTTGCCCGCCCTCTTGCCCCCTCTGGAGCCAGCACACCGAGCCTTGATAGGGTGCCCGGTCGGTTGGAGGCGCCGTGAACCCCACGCGCCCGCCCACGGAGATCATCAATGAGCCAGCTTCAGAGCTACCTGTCCGGCACCTGGGTCTCGGGGACAGGGCCAGGCACCGCCCTCGTCAACCCCATGACTGACGACACACTGGCGACTGCCGACAGCGAAGGTCTCGACCTCGGAGCAGCCCTGGAGCATGCGCGCACGAAGGGTGGCTCGGCTCTGCGTTCGATGACATTTGCTGAGCGGGGTGCCGCCCTCAAAGCACTGAGTGGCGCCATCCACGAGCATCGCGAGGCTCTTATCGACATAGGCATTGCCAACGCCGGCAACACGCGAGGCGATGCCAAATTCGACATCGATGGAGCCACAGGCACTCTGGCGGCATACGCGCACTTTGCCAAGAGCTTGCCCGAAGGCCGCGGCTTCTTATCCGACGGCGACACGATCCAGCTCTCACGCTCACCGCATTTTCAGGGCCAGCATGTGTGCGTCCCCCGCCATGGCGTCGCCGTGCACATCAATGCTTTCAACTTCCCTGCCTGGGGCATGATGGAAAAAGCGGCCTGCGCACTTCTGGCCGGCATGCCCATCCTCGAAAAACCTGGCACACCCACAGCCATGATGGCGGAGCGCATTGCCCACATCATCGTCGAGTCAGGCATCTTGCCCGAAGGTTCGTTCAGCTTCCTTGTCGGTGGGCCCGCCGACCTGCTGGACCATGTCAGCGCCCAGGATTGCGTGGCCTTCACAGGTTCATCTGGCACCGCAAAGTTGCTGCGGGCCCATCACGCATTTGTTGAACGCGGCGCAAGACTCAATGCAGAGGCAGACTCGCTCAATGCAGCCGTGCTTGGGCCTGACGTCAACGACGACTGCGATGCCTTTGACATGTTTTTGCGTGAAATGAGCCGCGAGATGACACAGAAGGCCGGCCAGAAATGCACCGCCGTCAGGCGCATTCTGGTGCCCGAAGGCAAGCTTGAAGAAGTCGGCGAAGCTCTGGTGGATGCTCTTGCTCGAGTCAGAGTCGGCGACCCTGCCGAGAGCGAGACGCGCATGGGCCCGCTCACAAACGCGGCCCAGCTCAAGTCCGTCCGAGAGGGTCTTGAGAAACTCCAGCCTGTCACAAAGGTCCTGTGTGGCGGAGACACCTCACCCTTCGACCGCGGGCCTTTTCAGATGCCCACACTGCTGCAGGCAGAGACCGGCGAGGCCGCTCCGGTGCACGCCGATGAAGTTTTTGGCCCCGTCGCCACCTTGGTGCCCTACGACGGTTCGGTGAACCACGCAGCACAACTCGTCTCGAGTGGAGGAGGAGGCCTACTCGCCACGCTCTACAGTGATGACCGGAAGTTCAGCACAGAACTGGCCCTGGCCCTCGCACCCTGGAGTGGACGCGTTTACATGGGCAGTTCGAAGGTCGCGGAGCACGGCATGGGACCTGGCCTTGTGCTCCCCAGCATGACGCACGGCGGCCCCGGGCGCGCCGGCGGTGGCGAGGAACTCGGAGGCGTACGAGGCCTTCAATTCTATATGCAACGAACCGCTCTCCAGGGTTTCCGGACGTTGATCAACACCGCCTTTGCTGCCCCTCCGGCACCCTAAGAGCACGAGTTTCTCCCGCTTCACGAGAAACTCTCAACGGCCCTCCGAGCCGCTCAGGGCTCAATCGAGCCTCAAGCCAGGCCGCGTGACGACTTGGCTCAAACAATCCCTACAGGCCAGCGGCCCCATATCCCGATAAATCGCTTTATCGCGAGGGTTGTCCGTCGCGACGCCTCCATCGGGAGCCGCATCATGGCCGAGCAACTGCACCGTGTCCGTGTCTTCGTCTACCGAAGGTCCTCCGAGCGCTTCGAGTACCTGGTGGTCCGCAACCAACCCGCACAAGAGTCCTACTGGACACCGGTGACGGGCGTGATGCGACCTGACGAGAACATCTTTCAGGCAGCTGTCCGCAATGCTGGCGAACGCATCGGACTCGACGCACCACGTCAGATCGTCGATTTGCAGCTGGCCACTCACATTCAGGTCGGCGATCTCGACGAGGTCGACTGGTCTGTGGGCTACCAGATTCGAGGTGAATCAGCAGACCTTTGCCCCACCGAATCAGTGGCTGATGTGCGCTGGTTGGACTTCGACTCCGGCTACAGAAACCTCGAACTCGAGGATGACCGCCGATCCATCATGCGCCTGCATTTTTCTCTCCGCAGCGCCGGCTGATTTTCGCCCGCAGGGCCCATGACGGAAGTCAACGCCGCGACGACAAGCGGTCACTTGGCTCATTCCACGAAGTCCGCGCGAGGACACGCGCCAAGCTGTAGGATGCCGTGCCCCCGAACCCGGCCTCCACATGATCTCGGTCCAGAATCTGTCCAAATCCTACGGCGATCAGGTCGTCTTTGACGATTCGAGCTTCCTGATGACACCAGGCGAACGCCTGGGCTTTGTCGGCCGCAACGGACACGGCAAGACGACGCTGTTTCGGATTCTCATGGGAGATGAGTCACCCGACGACGGCACCATCGTCCTGCCGAAGGGATATCGCATCGGGCATCTCTCTCAGCACCTCGAATTTCACGAGGCAACGGTCCTCGACGAAGTTCTCACGGTGCTCAACGACCGAGTCGCCGAAGAGGGCTACCGCGCCGAGGCAGCCCTCATGGGACTGGGATTCAGCAAGGAAGACCTGAAGCGCCCGGCCAGTGAGTTCTCGGGGGGATACCAGATCCGCATCAATCTGGCCCGTGTTCTCGTCGAGGAGCCCAACTTGCTGCTTCTCGACGAGCCGACCAATTACCTCGACATCGTTTCCGTGCGCTGGCTGACACGCTTCCTGCGCAAGTGGCGCAACGAACTCATCTTGATCACGCACGATCGACAGTTCATGGACAGCGTCAGCACGCACACGATGGCTGTTCATCGTCGCAAACTGCGTCGCATGGAAGGCTCGGTCGAGAAACTCTACGGCCAGATTTTCATGGAAGAAGAGATTCACGAGAGCGCGAGAGCCAACGAACAAAAGAAACGAAAACAGGAAGAACGCTTCATCGAGCGATTCCGCTCGAAAGCCTCCAAGGCCAGCCTCGTCAAGTCACGCATCAAGGCTCTCGAACGTCGTGGCCAGATGGATGCGCTCGAGACAGAACGTGATCTCAGCTTCCGATTCAATGCAGCGCCCTTTCATTCCAGCATCATGATGTCGGTCGACGAGTTGGAGTTTGGATTCCCCGAAGGCCCGTCACTGATCGACAAGCTCGACTTCACCATCGAAAAAGGCGATCGAGTCGCGATCATCGGACCGAACGGCAAGGGAAAAACCACGCTTTTGAACCTACTGGCCCAAGAGTTTGCTCCCCGGCAAGGCGTGATCAAGCAGAACCCAAACACCCAGATTGCCTACTTCGGGCAAACGAACATTGCGCGCCTCAACACCCGCAACACCATCGAAGAAGAGTTGCTTGCGGTCCACCCTGACAAGAGTCGGACGGCGGTTCGCACCCTCTGCGGCCTGTTGATGTTTTCCGGCGACTCCGCACTCAAATCAATCGACGTCTTGTCCGGAGGCGAGCGCAGTCGCGTCCTCCTGGGAAAGCTGCTGGTCAGCCCGGCCAACCTGCTGCTGCTGGATGAACCAACCAATCACCTCGACATTGAGTCGATCGAAGGGTTGCTCGACGCTGTGGACGGTTTTCCTGGAAGCGTCTTGCTCGTGACTCACAGTGAAATGATTCTGGAACGGCTGGCGACACGCCTGATCGTGTTTGATGGCGGCAAGGTCTCGCTTTTTCAGGGCGGCTACCGAGATTTCCTCGATCGCGTGGGGTGGAGTGCCGAGACCCAGGACCGTTCAGGCGGCCAGCACGACAAGGACGCCGGGTCTCCCAAGCCACGCAAGTCACGCGACACACGGCGCAAGCGAGCAGAAATCGTGACAGCTCGAAGCAAGGCCACCAAGCCCCTCAAGAACAAGATCAACAAGCTTGAAAAAGAGATCGTGCAACTCGAGCAAGAGGTCAAAGAACACGAACAACAGATGGGCTGGGCCGCCTCCGACGGACGCAACGAAGATCTCGCCAAACAAGGCGCCCTGGCCGCCGGAAAACGCCGCTCGATCGAGACAAACTTCGAGAAACTGGAATCGGTCAGCGAAGAACTAGACCGCGCAAGCGTCAAGTTCGACACGCAACTCAAAGAACTTGACTAGGCCCGCCGGGACGGGCGCTGGGCGGCCACGTAGCATGAGCATTTGCCCCATTTTGCAGACTCGTCCGGAGCGCGGCTTGACCCACGCCACTCGAGCGGGACTATGAGCCCCCTTGTGGAGCCTCAACAGGCTCATCCCATCATCAACCCTGCCCACTGGCCGGGACCAACGCAGACCAGGAAGATCATGGCGACAACAACGAAACCGACTTTCGGAGCCAACAGGCAGCGCTGGGTGGCGATCGCCCTGCTGGCGCTAGCTCTAGGTGCCTGCTCAAACATCGAGACCAAGCGCCGAGACTGGTCCGACTACACAGGCCCCGGAGCCGAGTACTTCACTCAGCAAGAGGTCCCCTTCCCGCACTTCTATCCGGATGAAGCCGAGCCCTTTAACCGCGCCATGGATGCGTTCAATCAACGCTTCATGCTCTGGTTTATCAGCCCGCTCAGTGATGGCTGGCATTTCATCACGACGAAGGGCATCCGAAATCACCTGAACACAGCGCACACGAACCTGGCCTACCCGGTCAGACTCGTGAACAACCTCGCCCAGGGAAAGTTCTCTGCCGCTGGCACCGAGACGTCGCGATTCCTCATCAATACAACCATCGGCATCCTTGGTCTCTTCGACCCTGCCGCGTCCTGGGGCATCAAAGCGCCACTGCCGGAAGACACCGGGCTCTCGCTGGAAGCCGCCGGCTGGACAGACCCCGAGTACCTCGTGATCCCATTCGTCGGGCCAAGCAACACACGTGATGCGGTCGGATACGTCCCTGACTACTTGCTGAACATCGCGACTTATCTCGGCTTCTTTGTGAATCCGTTCTTCCTCTTTAACGAGATGAGCGACGAGATTGCCCCGTATACAAATCTTGTCGAGACCAGCTACGACCCCTACGAAATCCTTTACATGTTGTCCTCGATCAAGCGGACGGCAGACATCCTTCGTTTCAGCTTCAAAGCCGATCCCGAATCGAAATCTGATCAAACACTTCAATCTGTCTTCCTCGCACCGAGCAACCCGGATTTCATCCATCAGGCGACCACGGAAACGGTCGAGATTCCGTCCACCGGAAGGCAGCTTCCCTACACTTACTGGCTCCAACCCAAGCCAGCCCCCATCGTCTTCGTGATTCCGGGCACGGGCGCTCACCGGCTGTCAAACCATGCCGTGGGGCTTGCCGAATACATGTGGAACGCTGGCTATTCCGCCATCACCATCAGCAACTCCATGAACTGGGAGTTCATCGAGAGAGCCCTCTCGATCGATCTCCCCGGCTATCTACCCACCGACGCCCACGACACCCATGTGGCCGTCAGCCTCGTCGCCGAAGCTCTCGAAAAAGAACATCCAGGCAAGATGACCACCACATGCCTGATGGGTATGTCTCTGGGTGCCATGCAGGTGATCTACATCGCAGCTGAAGAACAGGGCACGGGCAAGGGGCTGAAGGCTTTTGATGCCTACTTATCCATCGCGTCTCCCGTGCGACTCGAGTACGCCTCGGAGCAGATCGACAACGATTACAACGCACCGCTGCAGTGGCCGGCAGAAGAGCGCGCTGACCGGATGAACGAAACCCTGCACATGGCCTTGGCCCTTGCTGGCGGCAGCAACATCACCCCCAGCATGCCCATGCCCTTCAGTGAGATTCAGGCCTCCTATCTGATCGGCCTGGACTTCCGGCTCACACTGATGGCTGTCATCTTTGGCACGCAGTATCGACACAACCTGGGCGTACTGCTGACGAAACTCGACAAGTGGGACCGAGGCCCAGCCTACAGGGAGATTTCTGACTACTCCTTCGCTGAGTACATCTACGGATTCATGCTCCCTTACCTCACCAAGATCCGGCCCGAAGTCACGAATGCGGAAACCTTCTTCTACAACGACAGTCTCCTGCCCTTGGAGAGCAAGCTGCGCAAGGCAGACCGCCTGCGCGTCTTCACAAACAAAGATGACCCACTGCAATCAGACAGCGATCGCGATTGGCAGCGGAATGTCTTCGGCGACCGCGTGACGATCCTTGAGCATGGCGGACACCTGGGCAACTTCCACAGTCCGGTCATCGTGAAAAAGTTCATGAAAGAGGTGAAGGACCTCATCGACACCGAAGCTGCTCGCAAGGCCCCCTCGCCATAGCTCTCAGGCGGCAAGTCGGCTCGCCCGCCATGCAGCGACCAACTCCCACAGAACCCCATCACGTTATGATCGGGACTCCCCAATCTGAGATCTGACACGAGAGACGCTTGCCATGCCTCGACAAAAGCTACGCGACACCCTGACCAAGCTCCATGAGGACCTGGCCTCGACCCCGGAGTTGAACCCTCAGACCGTCTCGCAACTCCGTGAAGTGATGGCAGAGATCGAAAATCTGCTGAATGACAGCGGCAACGAGCAACACGAGACCCTGGCCGCCCGGCTCGCCGAGGCCAAGGCCAACTTCGAGAATTCCCACCCCCGAATCACGGCCACGGTGGGACAACTCGCCGACGCCCTCAGCGGGATGGGCATCTAAGCAGCGACCCGTCACGGTCCGAGGCACCCTCTCGCCCCGGGTCGGAGAGCCACCCGTCGCGCGCTCGCGCTCTCAAATGTATGCTGCTCCCGCTGCCGATTCACACGCAACGGAATGCGGGCGGCAGCGACCTGCCTCCAAAGAGATTGTCATGAGTCATCGTTGGTTGCCTTCTTCGTTCTTGCTGCTCCTCGCCACCTCGGCATTCATCAGTTGCGCCGGCCCAGCTCCGCTCATGCTGGCTGCCCGCCACGGCGACTCGCAAAAGGTCATCGCCCAGATCGAGGCAGGTGCCAACCCCAACATGCGTGGATCCGATGGGGTGACGCCTCTCATGTACGCAGCGAGTCACGGCAACGTCGACATGACTGCTGCCTCCCGCAATGAACTCACATACCGCGACCTTCAGCACAGCGACGACAACACCAAGACCGTCCAGGCGCTCCTTTCTCACGGAGCGGACGTCAGCCTCGTTGACGTCAACGGCCAGACGGCGCTTTGGTATGCGGCGTATCACGGCAATGTCGAAGCCATGGCCCTCTTGATGAGAGCTGGCGCTGACCCCGACAAAGCGAACAACTACAAGCAAACTCCACTTGCCATGTCTGCTCGCGAGGGACACGAGGCTTGTGTCGCCCTGCTGCTCACCCACCACGTCGATCTCGATGCACGCAGCGCTCCCGACAAGAAGACACCACTCATCATGTCGTCCTACACGGGCGCCGAGGGTTGCGTGCGCTTGCTACTTCAGGCCGGAGCCGACGTCTCTCTCGTAGACATCAATGGGCACGGAGCTTTGCAGGACGCGGTATTCAAAGGACACCGCGCCGTGATCAAGCTCCTGCTGTTGAACGGCGCGCCGGTCAACGCCCGAGACAAAGAAGGAAACACGCCACTCGCAACGGCCATCTCCCGCGGCTACGACACGGGCTACGACAGCATCGCGGCCATTCTGAAAGCAGAAGGCGGCGTCAAGTAACCGAGTCGCCCTTCATCAACAGGGCTGCGTTCAGGGAACGAAGGGCAGCTTTCCTTCCAGAATCCGCTTCGCCTTCAGCTTGGGGCTCCCCAGCATCTGGTTGAAGAAACCCGCAAAGCTGGTCGCATTCATGACGGCGCCCACGCTGGCGAGTTGCAAGGACCCTCCCTTGAGTGGGCGGAGCACGGGCGACATCCCCCGCGTCTCCTGAGCCAGTGTCACACCCGTCCCTCCTGTGGTGTCGTCGGTCAGCACCTGAATCAGGGCGATGTTCTGCTGACTGAGTGATCCTGCAAACGTGAGCGTGAAGGATGCACCTGCGCCCTGCACGAGCAGATTGCCTTCGCCGATCGCCTCGAGCCCTTGCAGGGCTGTCTGCAACTCGCCAGCTGTAAGATCAAAGTCCAGGGGATCTGTTTCACCCTCCTCAAAGGACAACACGAAGCTTCCACCTGTTGGCCCCCCGGTCTCCAGCGCTTGCACATCATCGACACCCGGCAAATCGACGACATTCTTGCCAAGTTTGGCCGACAAGGAGACCAGCCCGGAAAGCTCGACAACCACACCCGGGAGTGCGCCCTCGGGCAAACCGGCTGTCGGTGTCAGATCAAGAGTCAGTTCGATCAGAGCATTCTCGCTGTCGGGAAAACCCTCACCGAAGGGAGTCATGACCCCGGCCTTCTCCGCACTCACCCAGGCGCCGCCTGAACTGGTCCAGACGTCGAGAACATAAGCCTGACTGCCACCATCCCAAGAACTCAGCAGGTAAGCCTTCTCTTTGGCAAGTTTGCCGCTGAGCAAGATGCTCTCAGCGGGATTGCCACTCGGGGACGAGACGATCACACGGGTCTTGCCTGAAAAACCCGCCTCCCAGTACTGCCCGTCAAAGATCTGCGCAGGTGCCTCGCTTGCGACACCCAACCCCAGAACAAGACTCACGAGCCAATGGGTCTTCCATTTCATGATGAGCACACTCTCAAGAGCCTGATGAAACCAACAACAACGGATCGAAGAGCATAGCGGGTGCCCGCTCGGGGGACATCAGCCCGCTCAGCCTTCTGTGACATTCTCTGCAGCATCAGCGAAGGGTTTCTGGTCAGCCAGGCCCCAACTCGCGGGGACCTCCAGCTTCAGGTGATCCAGAACCGAACGCGCGATGACCGTGTGCCCAGGCCCTGGCGAGACCACACCTGAGGAAACCCCACGGCCGTGAGCTATGACCCAGATAGTTCGCTCTTCTGCAGACTGTCCGCCATGGCTGGTTCCTCGACCACCATGGTCGGTGGTCAGCAGAATCAACCAGTCCTCTTCTGCAGAAGACGGCCGCGCCTGCAGCGCGTCCAGCACCCGGCCAACATGCTCGTCCACCTGTTCGATGGAGGCAAGGTACTCAGGTTCCTGCGTGCTGTAGCCGTGCGCGTGCCCCGCGTGGTCCACGTCATCGAAATGCAGAAAGAGCACGTCCGGAGTGGCCTCGCCCAGCAACGCGACGGCACCTGACTCCACCTCCTGGTCGGTCTCGGTCTCCACAAGGAAGCTCGCGGCACCAGGAAAAGGCTTTAACAGATGCTCGTGGATTGGATTCCAGTGAACAATGGATGCCAGCATCGCTTCAGGGCGTTGCTCTCGGATACGCACGAAGATGTGCGGGTACTGCTCAAGGTTGTTGCCCTCGAAGCTGTTGTCTGCGACCTGGTGACGGTCTCGCCAGACTCCGGTCAAGATGCTCGACCAGCCGGGCCCACTCGACGTGGCCTGCTGAGTGGGTTGGTCTTCCCCGGCGCGCCCACCGGCATAGGCGTCCCAGCTGACAGCCCCTTCGCGAGCCAGTCGGTCCAGGTGAGGTGTGTCCGCTTGCTGCAAAGCATCGGGACGCACACCGTCAATGCCGATCACGAGCACAGCGGGGGTGCGCACTTCAGCATCCGACGCGCAGCAGGGCAGCAGCCCAAGCAAGCAGACAGACAAGAGAAGATCACGTACGAGCATCTGAAAACCGCCAGGAGGCAAAAAGAGCGAGTCCTTTTCTACACAACAGTGGGTCTGCATGCGCATTCCAGCGAGACGCTCGAAAGTGCGATCCGCTACGCTGCGCGAGCGCCAAGGCCTCTCGAGAGCTTCCATGCCCCCCTATCTGCTGCTGATCGCCTTCACCGTCTTCACGCTCGGCTCGCTCGCGGCGCAAGACCCCGCACACGAAACCATCACCTGGCACCCGGCCCAAGACCTGACTCTCGAAGGAGTCGCCTTCGAAGACACCGAGCGCCCCTTTGACCGCCTTCCGACACGTGCCCGAGACACGGTTCGAGAGCCCGTCTGGAATCTCAGCCGGCAGAGCGCCGGGCTTTGCGCCCGCTTTCGCACGGCCGCTCCCGAGATCCGCGTGCGGTGGAGCCTCACAGGCGAGGAACTGGCGCTGCCACACATGCCCGCCACCGGCGTGAGCGGCGTCGACCTCTATGTGCGCGACGGCACCGCGTGGCGGTGGCTCGGAACAGGCAAGCCCACACGCCGCGAAAACAACACGAGCACCCTTGCCAAAAAACTTGATCCATTGCCCGAAGGAGACACGCGCGAGTACGTCGTGCACTTCCCGCTCTACAACGGAACCGAGTCGCTTGAGATCGGCGTCCCGGCAGAGTTTCAGGTCAAACCACTGCCACGCCCTGCCTCGGCCAGTCGCCCCATTGTGTTCTACGGCACATCGATCACCCAGGGTGGCTGCGCCTCCCGTCCAGGTATGCCGCACACAGCCCTCCTCGGACGGCGACTTGAACGCCCCGTCGTGAACCTCGGCTTCTCTGGCAACGGCAGAATGGAACAACCCGTCACCGACCTCCTGGCAGAGATCGATGCCGCGGCCTATGTCATCGACTGTCTCCCCAACATGCGCGCAGAAGAGGTGGCAAAACGCACACGCCCCCTCGTGCACAGCCTGCGAGCCGCCCGTCCCAACGTCCCCATCTTGCTGACCGAAGATCGCACCTACGGCTACGCCTACCTGCAATCCGAAGCGCGCCTGATCAACGCCAGCAATCGCGCCGCCTTGCGGGCGGCCTACGAAAGCTTGCTCGCGGAAGGGGTCGAAGACCTCTATTACCTCGCTGGTGACGATCTCCTGGGCTCAGATGGAGAGGCCACCGTCGATGGATCGCATCCCACCGACCTCGGGTTCATGCGTCAGGCGAAAGCCTTTGAGCCTGTTCTACGTCAGATGCTCGACAGCTGAGAGCCGCAGTAGCCCAGAGGAAGAGCCTTACGAGCGATTCCTTCTTGTCGCTCGCGCCGCCCACCACACGCCCACATAGCAAAGCGGTGTATCCACCAGTGCGATGCAGCCCTTCAGTACGTAGACGGCGATGATCACCGCCCAGATTTCCGGCCACTCCAGCTTCCAGTAGAAGTGAAGAAAGATCCCGTTGACGATGATCGTGTCGGCCAGTTGCGAGAACATCGTCGACACGTTGTTGCGGAACCACAGAGCCTTGCCCCCCGTCAGACGACGACAGAAGTGGAACAAGCGATTGTCGATGAGTTGAGCAACCACATAGGCAGTCATGGATGCGAAGAGCAAGGTGCCAGGCGCATTGAAGGTGAACAGATACGCTGCCTGACTGGCCTCGGCCGAGGCCGTCACGGTGCCATCCGCAGCCACTGTCAGGAGATCCGGTCGAAAGACATCCGCGAATGCAGACGGAACCTGCCAGAAAGGTGAGGGTGTCAATCGACGCGCGACTTCCAGGACACCCAGCATGGTCAGCGAAGCGCCGAAGCCCAACCAGACCATGCGGTCTGCTCGCCGGCGGCCATAGGTCTCGGACACGATGTCCGTGATCAAGAAGGTCAAGGGGTAGGTCACGATGCCGGCGGTCAACGTGATGGCGCTGCCTGCTTGATCCGGAAACAAGGTGCCCACAATCGAGGCGATCCAACCGATCACCGGCCCCAGAAACGGAAGGTCCGGAGAAACCACGAAGAGCTTGGTTCCAATGATGTTCGTGAGCATGAGCATCGCCACGAACAGCACGGCCAAGATGTGATAGATCGCCTCGTAAGCCCCCTGCTCGACATGCTCGACGTGGCCAGAGCTCTTGGGCACCTTCGACTCACTTGCGGCGGCTGACAGCTTGCTTTCCATCTCACTCATGGCCTCGGCCCCGGAACTGCTGTCGTGGGAGTTCACTCTGATAGTATGCCCCGCCCTTTGATCGGATCTCCACGACCCTTTCCCCACTCTCCCCCACGCTGAGATCGCCCCGTGAGCCTCGTCACCACCGCCGTCCATGATGGCGTCGCGCTCTTGACGCTGAACAACCCTCCGGCCAACGCCTACAGCCACGAGATGCACCGCGAACTCGACGAGGCCATCCTGGCCATGCGGTTCGATGAAAGCGTCCACGTGCTGGTGCTCACAGGCTCCGGCGAGAAGTTTTTCTGCGCCGGGGCGGACATCGACATGCTGGCGCGCGTCACCCCCGAGTGGAAGTACAACTTCTGCCTGCACGCCAACGAGACCCTCAACCGGCTCGAGCAAACTCCCAAGCTGGTGATCGCCGCTCTGAATGGACACACCGTCGGCGGTGGCCTTGAAGTGGCCCTCGCTGCCGACCTGCGCTGGGCAAAGAACGGCGGTGGCAAGCTCGGCCTCCCGGAAGTCGCACTCGGTGTCTTGCCCGGCACCGGCGGCACGGCACGGCTCTCACGCATGCTGGGTCGCTCCAAGGCCATCGAACTCATGACCGCTGGCGGCACCATGAACTTCGAGACCGCCCTCGACCTGGGCCTCGTGAACGAGGTCTTACCACCTGAGAACTTCCTCGAAGCCGTGCTCGAAAAAGCGCAACAGTTCTGTCCGCCTCACAAGGCTTCGAAAGCTGTGGGCGCCATCAAGCGCAGCGTCGTGTCAGGCCTCGAGATGTCTTTCGAGGGACACCTCGCACTCGAACGCGAACTGCAACAGGCCTTGTTCAAGAGCGCCGATGCCACCGAAGGCTTCGCGGCCTTCAACGAGAAACGCACCGCCCGATTCGAAGGACGCTAAGACGCATGAAAGCTGTCGTCATTCACGAGCACGGTGATCTGGACGTGCTGCGCATCGAAGAGCGCGAGAAGCCCACACCACGCCCCGACGAAGTGCTGATCGAGGTGAAGGCCATCGGCCTCAACCATCTCGACACCTGGGTTCGCCGCGGTGTTCCTGGCCACACCTTCCCCCTGCCCATGATCCCTGGCTGCGATGGTGCCGGCGTGATCGTCGAAACCGGGTCGCTGGTGGACTGGCTGCAAGTCGGCGATCGTGTCGCCATTGCTCCCGGCCTCTCATGCGGGCACTGCCCGGCCTGCGCCAGCGGCGCAGACAACAACTGCCCTCAATACGGCATCCTGGGTGAAACCCAGGATGGATCGTGCGCCGAGTACGTCGCCGTGCCGGCACGCAATGCCCTGCCCATTCCTGACCAGCTCGACTTTCCCCAGGCGGCAGCCTTCCCGCTCACCTTCCTCACCGCCTGGCACATGCTGGTTGAGCGTTGCGGCATCACACCCTCGGACACCGTGCTGGTGCACGCGGCGGGCAGCGGTGTGGGCTCGGCGGCTGTTCAGATTGCCAAGCTGCACCACGCACAGGTCATTGCCACGGCAGGCACCGAAGAGAAGCGCGCCCAGGCAGTCGAACTGGGAGCCGATCATGTGCTTCCCTCGCGAGAGGGCGACCTGGCCAAGTCTGTCCGGGAACTCACCGGCAAGCGCGGCGTGGACATCGTCTTCGAGCATGTGGGCGAAGCCACCATGCCTGCCAGCCTGCGCTGCCTTGCGCGCAATGGACGACTCGTGACGTGCGGCGCCACCACGGGCCCCAAGCTGGAAGCCGATCTGCGCCACCTGTTCTTCAAGAACCTTTCCATCCTCGGCAGCACCATGGGCAGTCGGTCGGAGTTGATACGCATCCTCGACCTCGTAGGCAGTGGCCTGCTCAAGCCCGTGGTGGACCGCGTGCTTCCTCTCGAACAAATCGGCGCCGCGCACCAGGCGCTGCACGACCGGACCGCCTTCGGCAAGATCATCCTCGTTCCCGATTCTTCTAACGGAGTGTCTCCGTGAGCACTTTTCGCTTCGATCAGGTCACCGTCATCGGCGCAGGCACCATGGGCCGCGGCATCGCACAAGTCTGCGCCGCCACAGGCAGTCGCGTGCAACTCGTCGATGTCGATGAGGCACGAGCGGCAGCAGGCCATGACGCCATCGCCGCCTCTCTCGGCCGCGCCGTCGACAAAGGGCGTGTGACAGCCGAAGCCCGCGACACAACACTCGCAGCCATCGCCACCACCGGAGACATGGATGCCGCCGTGGCAAGCGCCGACGTCCTGGTGGAAGCCGCGCTTGAGAACATGGAGATCAAGCGCACGCTCTTCGCGGGCTTTGCGAAGAACGCCCCCGAGCATTGCCTGCTGGGAACCAACACCAGCTCGCTGCCGATCACCGAGATCGCACGGGGCTGCGGTGCAGCCGATCGCGTGATTGGATTGCATTTCTTCAATCCGGTCCCGGTCATGAAGCTGGTGGAGATCGTGCACGGCAAGGAGACATCCGAAGCAGCCGTTCAGGCGGCGCAGGAATTTGCTCAGCGCCTGGGGAAAGATCCGATTCTTGTCCGTGACTCACCGGGTTTTGCCACCAGTCGCCTCGGCGTGCTGCTGGGCCTCGAAGCCATGCGCATGCTGCAAGAAGAGGTCGCCACGGCAGGTGACATCGACAAGGCCATGGAACTCGGCTACCGGCACCCCATGGGTCCGCTCAAGCTCACCGACCTCGTGGGCCTCGACGTGCGCCTCGCCATCGCCGAGCACCTGCACAAAGAACTGGGCACCGCGACCTTCGAACCCCCGCAGATCCTGCGCGACATGGTCGCCGCAGGAAAGCTGGGCCGAAAGAGCGGTGAAGGCTTCTACAGCTACTGAGCCTCCCAAGACTGCGGCAGGTGGGGTACCGTCCAGAGATGCTCTCCGGCACATCTTGGCTTCTGATCGCACGAAGAGCCGCGCTCGGCGTGTTGATCGGCCTTTGCCTGCCAGTCAGCTGTGGCGAAACGCCGGCCGACAGCAACACCACCGAAAGCGTCTCGCCTCCCCCGGCCGTGACGAACACTCCGGCTCCGAAAAAGGTGCGCACACCTCCACCTCCTGCTGACCCTCCGGCCTCAGGGCCTTTCTTCGTCGAGGCCGGCCCCGAGACGGGCATCACCCACACCGACCTCTCGGGACCGACTCCCGAAACGGGCAAGCTCTTCCTGCGCGACACGGTCGGGCAGGGCGTGGCCGTGCTCGACATCGACGGGGATGGGCAGATGGACCTCTACTTCCCCCAGGGCACCGACGGCACACCCTCGCTTGGTGACTCGGGGAATCGGCTCTACCGCAATCTTGGCGACGGGCGCTTCGAAGAGGTCGGCGAGCAACAAGGTGCAGCAGATCGCGGCTACGGTTTCGGTGCGCTCGCCTTCGACTACGACGCCGATGGCGACAGCGATCTCTTGGTCACCAACCTGGGACCCAACGTCCTGCTGCGCAATGACCAGGGGCGTTTCACCGACGTCACTCGTGAACATCCGGGCCTGGCAGGCCTGCCCGAAGAATGGTCGGTCGGCGCAGCGACGGCAGACATCGACCTGGATGGCGACCTCGACCTCTACGTGGCCAACTACTGCGCACAAGATCTGGCTGCGCTCATGAAACAAGGTTGGTGCCGTCAGATGTCCTGTGAAGTGCCGTGCGGCCCGCGTGGTCTCGCCCCCCAGGCAGACCGCGTGTTCTTGAACAGCGGTGCACCGGACTTCCGGCTCGTCGAAGAGACCGGTCAAACGGGTCTGTTGGATGTCACCCCTTCGTACGGATTCCAACCGACCTTCACCGACATCGATGACGACGGGGACGCCGATCTCTACGTCACCAACGACTCGGTGGCGAACTTTCTGTTCCTCAACGACGGCTCGGGGCATTTCACCGAAACGGCGCTCATTGCAGGCGTCGCCTGCGGACGCGCCGGCCAGATGGAGGCCGGCATGGGCCTCGCCGTCGGCCACGCCAACGGAGACGCACAACCTGAGTTCTTCGTGACCAACTTTTCCACGCAGAGCAACTCGCTCTACTGGAACGAGACCGCAGCAATCGGCTCTCCCTGGTTCGAAGAGATCTCTCAACGAGCGGGTGTTGGTCGACCCAGCTGGTTTCAGCTCGGCTGGGGATGCGCCCTGGCAGACTTCGACAGCGACGGCTTCACCGATGTCTTCAGTGCCAACGGGCACATCTACGAACAAATGGACAACTGTCACCCTGCGAGCGTGGTGTACCGGCAGATCAACAGCCTTTACCGAGGCAGTGCGGAGCCCGGCCGCTTTGAAGACGTGAGCGCAGCCGCCGGTTTCACCGTACCCGACGCACACCGCAGTGCAGCCGTGACAGACCTCGACAACGACGGTCGATTGGACCTCGTTGTCACCCGGCTCGACGAGACACCGCTCGTGCTCTGGAACCGCACGCCGTCACGCAGCGACGAGCCCGCTCACTGGTTCGGGGCGACAGTGTTGGAGCAAACAGGGTCGGCAGCACCCCGCGTGCCTCTCGGTGCACGCGTCACGGTGGTCGCCGGCGATCGACGCTGGACCCGCGACCTCACGGCCGGCAGCAGTTTCCTGGCCACGGAAGATCCCCGCATCCACGTCGGGTTGGGACCGACGACGGCTGTCGACCGGGTCGAGGTTCGCCTGCCCGGCAAGCCAGTCCAAACCCTCGACGCCCCGCCTCTCGATCGCTGGCTCACACTGCTCGTCTCCGAAGACGGGATCGAACTCGCTCCTCTACCTCAGGCGGATGACCAATGACATCGGCGGGGCTGCCAGTGCTTCTGCTCGGCGTTCTGCTCAACCTGAGCTCTGCCTCGACGGACGAGGCCTTCGAGGAAGCGCGCCGCCTACGCCGTGCCGGAGAAGCGGCTGAAGCGGCCGAAGTCCTGCGAGCGCAGCTTCAAAACCATCTGAACGATGGTGACTACATCGGTCTGCTGGGGCTCTGCCTGCTGGACAGCGGCGCCACAGCTGAGGCCGACGCGTTGCTCCGCGAGCAGGGAGCCTCGATCGAGGACAGCTTCCGACTCGAGATCCTGCGAGGTCGCCTGGCCCAGGCGCACAACGACATGAGCGCCGCCGAAGAGGCCTACCGCGAGGCCACGCGCCTGAACGGGCAGGCCGTGGAAGCCTGGGTGCTTCGTGTGCGCGCCAACATGTCCTCTCAGCGCATGGGCAAAGCGCTCAAGAACAGCCAGCGGCTCGAGGCCGTGAATCCAGAACTCGGACGTTCGCTCTCCGCAGAGATCCTCAAGGCCCAGGGAGACGGCTACCGCAGGATGGGCATCGCCACGATTGAACTGGCCGCCGACAAATACGTGGCCGCACTCGAGAAGACTCCTGAAAACGACGCCCTGGCGAACCTGGTGCTCGAGACTCAGTTGAGCGCCATGCGCACCGAAGAAGTCGCCGAGTTGGTGGCCGCACGCTTCGAGGGCGAAGAGCACGCCCTGGCACGTCACTACTGGACAGGGCGTGGAAGCGCGACGGCGCAGCAGAACGAGGCAGCTCGCGAGGCCTTTCTTGCGGCTCTCGATCTGGACAGCGAGCACGCGGACAGCGCCCTGTGGATGGCCAAGCTGTCTCTGGCTGACGGACAGCCGGACGCGGCGCGCAGCTGGCTCGAGCGTTGCTCTTCGGCGGGGCTCAGCACGGCGCAAACCGAGTTGCTCATGGGCGAGGTGCTCACCGAGTTGGGCGACCTGGAAGCCGCGGAATCCCACTTGCGGGCCGCGGCGGACCGCGACCCGAACTTCACCAAGGCGCTCTATCTGCTGGGGCGCTTGCTGATGCGCACCGGACAGACGGACGAAGCCCGTGAAGTCCTCGCCCGCTTTCAGGAGTTGAGCGCCCCCCCGCCGCTCCTCGACGACGGACGCTGAGTCGCCCGAGGGAACCAAAGACCGGGGCGTGCCGCCTCAGAGCCACCGTCTGACGGCGCGTTGGACAGCCCCCCCCCTCGATGAGGATGATCTGCACCTGAACTCCGAAACACTCCTCAGGAACCCGCTCATGACAACTCGCGACATCTTTGGCCTGGGCGTGCGATTGCTCGGCCTGTACCTGCTCTGGACCACGACGGCCATGATCCTCGGCATGATCTTCGGCCCACTGTCCTTCGGCTTCTGGGCCCTGATCTGGCACGCGCTGTTGATCTTGCTGGGTCTCTGGTTGCTGCGTGGCGCTCCGCAGATCGTGGACTACGCCTACCCACCCGAAGGGGAGAGCGGGCCCTACAACCCTGGCTACGGTGGGTCTTCGTCCTACACCAGCGCTTCGACCGCTGCCTCGACCAGTGCGGCTCCCGGGGCATCGGCCCCGCCGCCCCGCATCGGACATGAACCGGGCACCACGCAAGCCGACTGACGAGAGGACGAGAGCACGGTGAGCGCTCCGGACCACAGCTTCGACCTCGCGGATCGGCACGCCCTCGTGACCGGCGCTGGGCGCGGCATCGGCCGAGCGACGGCTCTGTGTCTTGCAGGTCGCGGTGCGGCTCTCACGCTCGTGGCGCGCAGCGAAGCCGAGTTGCTCGAGGTCCAGGTCGAATGCCTCGAGCTGGGAGCGCCAAGTGTCTCCTGCGAGGTCGTCGACCTGCTGGACCGAGAGGCCCTCGACGAGTTGGCGGGCACCGTGGCGGCAGGCGCCGACGTGCTCGTGAACAACGCGGGCAGTGCGCCCTCGGCGGCCCTGGAACGCACCGACGACGATCTCTTCGATGCCACACTCGATCTGAATCTTTTCGCACCCTTCGCTCTCAGTCGCGCGGCCTTGCCAGCCATGGCCGAGCGCGGCTGGGGACGCATCGTGAACGTGGCCTCCACAGCGGCACGCGAGGGCTACGCCTACACGAGCGCCTACGTCGCCAGCAAGCACGCGCTGCTCGGACTCACCCGTGCCCTCACGGCCGAAGCTTCCATGCGCTGGAGAGAGGCCGACCTGACCATCAATGCCGTCTGTCCCGGCTTCGTCGACACCGACATCGTCGCCCGTTCGGCCGAACGCATCGCCGAGTCAACGGGCGTGGATTCTCAGACAGCCAAGGCGCGCCTGGCAGCCATGAATGCCGGAGGCCGACTGCTCAGTCCCGAAGAAGTGGCCGAGGCCATCGGCACGCTGGTCTGCGAACAACCCGGACAAACACACGGTGCCGCCTGGGAGTTTGCGGCAGCCGACGCCTGAGCTTCGCCACGCGAGTGGATCAGCCCCTCTCACCTGAGTAGGATTCTCGCCATGGCGACTTCCTTTCGCGAAGAGATCGACGCCGAGGGCGTGGCCCTCATCACGCTCGATCGCCCCGAGCGCTACAACGCGCTGACCTTCGAGGTCTACCGCGAACTGGCCGATCGTTTTGCATCGCTGGCAACTGACGACCGCGTCCACACGGTGGTCATCACGGGCGAAGGCAAAGCCTTCTGTTCGGGCGGCGATGTACACGACATCATCGGAAAGCTCTTCGAACGCAACGAAGAGCAGGTGCTCGAGTTCACGCGCATGACCGGCGAGTTGATTGCCAACATCCGCAAGCTCGAGAAGCCGGTCATTGCGGCGGTCAACGGCATGGCGGCGGGTGCGGGGGCGGTGATCGCCCTGGCCTCGGACATGCGCATCTTTGCTCAACGGGCACGCATCGCCTTCCTGTTCACCAACGTCGGCCTGACCGGTGCAGACATGGGCGCCGGCTATCTGCTGCCGCGTGTGGTCGGTCTCGGGCGGGCGAGCGAGTTGCTCATGCTGGGCAGCACCGTCGACGCCCCCACCGCCGAGCGCATCGGCCTCGCCAATCAGGTGGTGCCGGGTGACGAGTGCCTGCCGACCGCCCTGGCCCTGGCCCAACGCCTGGCACGCGGCCCCCTGGCAGCCCTGGCCACCACCAAGCGCTGCCTCAACGAAGAGTGGGCCATGGGGCTCGACGAGGCCATCGAACTCGAAGCGCAGGTGCAGGCGGTGCACCTGCGTGCGCAGGACCATCGCACGTTCTACGACGCCTTCCTGAAGAAGGAAGCGCCGCGTTTCTCCGGCGAGACAGATCGCGCATGACGCCCGCCCCGCGTTTCGAGCGCCATCTGTTCGTGTGCGTCAACGTGCGCGCCGAGGACAGTCCGCGCGGCTGCTGCGCCGCCAAGGGCAGTGAGGCCATCGCCAAGGCTCTCAAGATCAAGGCCTACGACCACGGCCTCAAGGGACGCATCCGGGTGAACAAGGCCGGCTGCCTCGACGCCTGCGAAGAAGGCGTGGCCGCCGTGCTGTATCCCGAAGGCGTGTGGTACCGCGGCATCACCCTCGAGGATGTGGACGAGATCGTCGAGCGCACCCTGCTGAAGGGCGAGATCGTCGAGCGCCTTGTGTCACCCCGTCACCCCCGCCCCCCGGTGAACTGATCATGTCACGCTCTGCAGACGAGCACGCCGATCTTCTGGCCTCCGTGCGTGAGCGCGCGCGACGCTTTGCCGACGAAGACGTCGCGCCGCACGCGGGCGAGTGGGACCGCGCCGGTGAGCTGCCCCGCGCCATCATCGAGCGCATGGGCGAACTGGGTTTTCTTGCGGGTCCCTTGCCCACCACCCATGGCGGAAGCGGTTGGGACAACGAGACCTTCGCCTCGGTCTACGAGGAAATCGGTCGGGTGTGCAGTTCGACGCGCGGTTTTCTTGCGGTGCACACCGGACTCGTCTCCCAGTGCCTGGAGGATCACGGCAGCGACGCGCAGAAGGCGCGCTGGTTGCCCTCGTTGGCGACGGGAGAGCGCATCGGCTGCTACGGCCTCACCGAAGAAGGCGCCGGGAGTGATGTGTCATCCATTGCCACGACGGCGCGCGCCCAGGGCGACCACTGGATTCTGGACGGCAGCAAGACGTGGATCACCAACGCAGGTGTGGCAGACCTTGCCTTGCTGTTCGCGCGCACGAACGAAGCGGGCGGGCGAGCCGAGTTGACGGCCTTCGTGGTCGAGTTGCCCTGCGCGGGTTTCACGGCGGAGCCGCTGGGTGTGGAACCCCTGGGGCATCGTGCTTCGGATCACGCACGACTTGTTCTTTCGGGTCTGTCGGTTCCGGACGACCAGCGACTGGGTGCCGTGGGCGAGGGTTTCAAGATCGCCATGTCGGCGCTGGATCATGGTCGCTTGGGTGTGGCGGCGGGTGCGGTGGGCCTGGGTCGCGGATGCCTGGAGGAAGCCGTGACACACAGTCGAGAGCGTCGGCAGTTCGGGCAGCGGATCGGCGACTTCCAGATGGTGCAGGCAGATCTTGCGGACATGTACTCGGAGATCGAGGCGGCGTCCGCGCTGGTGGGCCGAGCGGCACGGGCGGCGGATGCGGGGGCGAGCGACGTCACGCGCCTGACCTCGGCGGCGAAGCTCTTTGCGACGGAGGCAGCGCAGCGGGCGGCGAACAAGGCGGTGCTCTTGCTGGGCAACCGCGGTTACGGCAGCGGGCACTCGGTGGAACGTCATTACCGGGACATCCAGGGTCTACGTATCTACGAGGGCACCAATCACATTCACCGCTTGATCATCGGCCGTTCGCTGGTGGGCAAGCCGTCTGATTAGGAGCCCGGGCGGGTTGAGTCGCCTGCGGCGGACGGGTACGCTCCCCGACCGGTACCCGGGTTTCTTCCGGGACCGCGACGGATGGTGGGTGTAGCTCAGTCGGTTAGAGCGCCAGATTGTGGTTCTGGAGGCCGGGGGTTCGATTCCCCTCACTCACCCCATCCCCAGCGAATCGTCACATGTCGGCTCGCAGGCTGATCGCGGAAAAGGTGCCGTGCCTGACGCGTCAGGTCGTCCAGGTCGTCGGGACGTGGACACTCCGATCCTCCGACCCGTGTCACACGACCCGTTCAGGCTCAGTCGTTGTCGATCACCGTCGTGGACACCACCGAGGTGACCATCGCGGGCACACCCTGCAGCGGATCGACAACAGCCACCTGCCAGTAGACCGTCAAACCCAACGCACTCGGCGGGACCACCACCGGGAAACCGTTCACGCCCGCCATGTTGGCCACCTTGCTGGGCAACCAGATCAACTCGGTGAAACTGTTCCCGATGTCGAAGTTCACCTCGAAGACCGAGGACGGCAACGGCGAAAGCGAAGCCACCGGATAGAAGAAGTCACCCGGCTGGCTTCCGAAGGCCACCAGGAAGTCGCTGCCGACCTCCTGGTCGACTTCGCCTGCGTCGATCGTCGGGCCGGAGGGCAAGGTCACCTCGACCTGAATCGGCAGTGACGTCCCGGCACCGTTGGAGACCGTGATGTTGTTGAAACCAACAGACGACACCAGCGGCATACGGAAATGAATGACCTGGTCACCGAGACGCGTGAAATCGTTCGAGCCCAAGATGGCTCCACCCACCGAGACCTGCGTGGCCGAGGTGAAGCCCTTACCCGTCAGCATCACGCGCTGACGGGGGCTGTCGAGCGCCGACACGCTGTCGGGCCACACCCGGCAAACCTGCGGCTGGGGAAGATTCGGCAGACCGGCCGAGCATTCATTGAGCGAGACCACGAAGAGGCCGCGCTGGCGGTCAGAAATGTAGATCGCACCCGACGGTGAGAAGGGGTAGCAACCCCAGGCGCCATCGAATCCCGAGATGCCTCCGGCGGGCGTTCCTGGCTGCGTGTCGTAGCGACCCAGCTTGACCGGGTTGTAAGGATCACTGATGTCGAGTGCGATGTAACCCTCCGTGTACCAGGACACGTGACAGACATCCTCTTTGATGAAGGGGTTGTGCGGAATCGACAACGAGTTTTCTGTGTACCGCGATGCCACCAGGGGGTTGAGCGTGTTGGTGGTGTCGAAGAAGGTCAGGTGGCGAAGCGCCGACTTCTCGTCCGCAGCAACAACCACCGAGTTGTCAGCATTCGGCCAGGTCGCGTGGGTGAAGTTGGCACCCGAAGGCACGTTGGTCATCGTCGAGACGTTCGACGGATCGCTCACGTCGAGCACGCGGTACTGACCGTTGTAGATCAAGGCAGCATGGGCGACATCATCCTGAACGGATACGTCGTGCACATACGGCCCACCCCACCGATCGATCCGCGGTGGATTGACGGGATTGACGTTGAGATCGAAGACGTGCATCCCGTTCTGGGTGCCGGCCGCATACAGAATGCCTGCATCGGTGTCGATGGCCACGTTGTGCGCATGGTTCATGTACTGCGCACCAAAGGTGTTCACCTGCACCGGATCTTCGGGGTCGGACATGTCGATCACGTCCACACCGCCCGAGCAGTCATTCACGATGTAGAGGTATTCGTTGAAGGTCTTCAGGTCGCGCCACGTGCAGAAGGCGCCCGGGAAGAAGCCCACTTCGTAGGCATCCAGAGGATCGGTGCAGTTGGCGATCATGACTCCGGAAGATGTTCCGACGCAGGCGTACTCCCGCCCGTCTGGCGCCTGATAACCCCAGACGTCGTTGTAGTTGTCATGGGTGTCCAGCTGGCTCAGCTTGGCCGTGTTCAGGTTCGGGGGCGACTGCATCGCCATGGCCGGCGCAGTGGCCGTGAGCACAGTAAACAAGGCGAGAGCAGAGGCGGCGCGGAAGGCCATGAGGAGACTCCGAGGAGAAGAAATCGTGCCGGGATCGGGGTTGGGATCGGGAGCCCAAGACCTCCATGCAAAGGCAGAGAGACCCTCTCGTCAAGGATCCTTCCGTCAGAACCCCATCCTAGGCACCTCTCGCGGGCAGCGCGAGTGCGTTTCCTTTTCCCTCGCCGCCCCTTTCAGCACCCCTCAGACGCCCTGGACGGAGAGAGAGGCCGCTCACCGCTCGGAAGCGGCTCCTCCGAGACTTCCGGGGGCCTGGAGCAACTCAGGAGGCAGCGCCTCGTCCGTCAACGACTCCAGAAAGGCCAGCAGATCGGCCACCTCCTGCTCGCTGAACTGACGAGGCTGCAGGAAGCGCTCACCTGTGGGATCCGGGGGCAGCGCGGTCTCGAGCGTGGAGTAGAAGGCGATCACCTCCTCCAGCGTCGCCATCTGCCCCTCGTGCATGTAAGGAGCGGTGGCCGCGACATTCCGAAGGGTCGGCGTCTTGAACTCGCCGGGATAGTGGAGGCTCTTGGGAGCAATCGAAAGCTTGGTGCGGGCCACCTTGCCCCCGTCGTCGGCATGCACCGAAGCTCCGTTGAACGGGTCGGTCTTCAGTTCCTGAATGCCCACCGCTCGCCCACCGTCCAGGAGATTCGTCACAGGCACTCGGTTCGAGTGAAATTCCCGATCTGTGAAGTTGGGCCCGTCGTGACAGAGGAAGCACTTGCCCTTTCCCACGAAGAGACCGAAACCTCGCTGAGCCGAGGGGGAGAGGGCCGCGAGTTGCTCGGGGTCCCCCGACCGCAAGCCCTCCACAAAGGTGTCGAAGGGAGCGTGCCGCGAAACAATCTGGCGCTCGAAGGCTTCGATGCACTTGCCCAGATTCACGTAGGCCGCGTCCGCAGCCTGCTGGTCTTCGGCTGTCATCGAATCCCAGGCCAGTGCGTGTCGGTGTCCCGGCTCTTCGGGAACGGGCCGACCTTCCGCGGGGAATCGACTGCGGTCGGCCAGGGCAGGCAGCGGACCGAAGAGACTCTCGTAAGCCGAAACCAGCTCGGGATCGCCATGCAAGACATGGAGAACCTCGAGGCGACTGAAACCGTGCTCGCGCGGGTCCTCGAAAGGCGTGAGCGCCTGGGCCCAGAGCGAATCTTTTCGCCCATCCCAGAAGAACCAACGGTTGTAGCCCACGTTCCACAACGTCATGGCGTGGCGGGTTGTTTCCGAGACACCTTGCGCAAGAGACTTCCCATCGCTCCATGAGAGCTCGGGGACATGACAGCTTGCGCAAGACACCGTGCCGGGCTCTGACAATCGCGTGTCGAAGAACAGCGCCTGCCCGAGCCGTGCCGCAGCAGCATTGTCCGCCACGGCGTTGGTGGGACTCGAAGGAAGCTCTGGCAAAGGCGAATACTCCAGAGCGAGCGCTCTTTCTTCAGGGCTCAGAACGATCTGGCCGGCCTCTCCATCTCCATCTCCCCGAAGCGTCTCCGAACTCACCGGCATGACAGGCAAGGCGCAGAGGGCAAGCAGTACGACCGAAGCCAGTCGAAATCCGTGGCGGCGCGAAAGCATCTCAGAGTTCCAGGTCGAAGGTCACGATCTCGGTGTCTCTTCCGGAGAACACCTGATAGCGCAACTGCCATGACCCGCGCATGTGCAGCAACATCCCGGACACGAGATAGCGCCCCTCGCCCATGTCCTCGATCAGTGGCGAACGCACCATGCCGTGCTCGTGCTCCGGCATCCAACCCGTGATGGCCAGTCGCATACCGGGCAGAGGCTGTTCGTCTCGAAGGAGCAGAACCTCGATTTCAAACTCTTCGTTGCGCGGCACATCACTTTGACCGACCGGGCGCCAGGCCAGTGTGTGCACTCCGCGGTGACCTGTCCCGACTTGCCAGTCGGTCAGATCCGGAAGCCCTTCGTCCGCGACCTCTTGCTCGACGGCAAGCGGCTCTGCTGCGCTCGAGACATCAGCGGTCGGCTCATCAGAATCCGCGCGGAGCGCGTCAGTCACGGAGACCTCGCTCGCCAGCGGAGTCTCGGGACCGTCATGCGCCTCTGGTGTTGCCACGTCTTCGTCGGACGTCCCGCAGGAAGTCAGGCACACCATGGCCAACAGGCAGGCGGCGGCAGTCGAAGAACGGCGGCGGTCGGGCATCACGGGCGACACCATCGCAGTCCACGCAGGAGTCGCGCAATGGTCTGAGGGACCTGAAAAGCACCCTCTGCCCCCTCATGAGCGCTCTCTCAAGTCCCAAGCCCCTGCCAGTCGAAACAGAAACAGAGCCTCTTCTCGTCACCGAGCGCATTCATGCCCACCAACCCACTGCCGCCAGACAAGTCCTGGAAGACCGAGAGCCCCGACCAGCCCGACGTCCCGGCCGAGGGCGTGTACCTGCTGCTGGCGCTCGCGTTGATGGTGATCTTCTCCCTGGCGGGCGTCACGGCCGAGCCCGACCCGGAGGTCTCGGATGGCTCGTCTGCACTGCGCCAGGGCTGGCTCGAGCAGCACAATCAGACACAGGCTCCAACGCGACGCCCCACCGACTCGGCAGACACCCCTGCCGTCTCCAGCCTTCGCTGAAGGCTTGATCGTCCGAGCTGATTGCATTAGGACTAGAGGCCGTCTTTCAAGGTGCCTCCTTAGCTCAGTTGGTAGAGCAGCTGACTCTTAATCAGCGGGTCGCAGGTTCGAGCCCTGCAGGGGGTACCACTCACTTCTCCCGCGCTGGATCGCACCTCGTCGCACGGGGCCGCAGGGGACGCGCTGAGCAGGAGTTTCGGGGGCGTCAATCCCGCTTAAAAGCGCTCACGGGGCGTCGTAGCAAGCCCCCCCTGAGACCGGCTGGGGGTGCCCGAGGCAAGCAGCCAAGACAGGCTGCGGCGGACAGCCGCTGAGCTTCAGCAGGGCGAGAGACTCGGCCCATCACCCTGGATGCCGCCCCCTTCGCGTGCATCACATGGCTGCGCCACATGGCTGCCACATGCCTGCCACATGGCCTCTCGTGTGACATCACGAAGCCATCGCTGCGTCACCCCCTCGAATCCAAAGCGCAGTAGCATCGGCATCGCCGGTCAACGGCACTCAGTCCCCCCAAGCAACAGGAGATCACCATGTTCACCTCACTCATTCGCAAGACTTCATGCGCCGCCACGTTGTGCCTCGCGGGACTTCTGGCTTCCAACGCCTCTGCCGCCGACGTGCAATTCAAAGGCAACCACCTCACGGTCAAGTTCGATAAGCAGGTCGAGGAAGACATTCAGCTGCTAACTGCCGGACTGGCGATGGTTGCTGTGGTGGTTGATGGAGATCTCTTTGGCATCTACATGGGCGTCACGAACATCTCCGTCAAGGGCGGCCCCAGAGACGACACCCTGGGAGTCTCCGCCATGATTACGGGCAACCTCACCATCAAGAGCGGCTCAGGCGATGACGACATCTACATCGGGGGTCTCATCTCGAGAAACGTCAAGGTCAGCCTGGGCGCCGGAGACGACCTTCTGGAAGGCGACGGAACCCCGTTGGTCGTAGGTGGTAGCTACACCGCCAATGGCGGCGCCGGTAGCAATGATTTCCACTTCGACGACGAGATGCTGATCAGCGGCAACATGTCTCTGAAACTTGGCAAGGGCGACCCGGCCGGAAATCAAGACGTCTTCTTCCACTTGACCCCAAAAACCATCCAGAAGACGTTGAGCATCAAGCTCTCCAAGAAAGGTGACCAGGATGTCGTGCTTGAAGATCTCAACGCGGGCAAGCTTCTCGTCCGCGGCAGCAAGAGCAACAACGTGCTGGACCTGAGCCACGGCAGCAGCGTCATCGATGAGACCAGCACCGCGAAGGTCGAAACAACCCTTCTCCCTTAATCGTCACGCTTAACAAGGAGCTCACCATGCTTTCCTCAACCATTCGCAAAGCAACATGCGCCGCGGCGCTGTCCCTTGTCGGGCTACTCGCCGCCGAGGCCTCCGCAGCGGACCTTCTACAGAAGGGCAATCACCTCAGGGTCAAATTCGACAAAGACATCCCGGAAGAAATCGAACTCTTTGGAGGAGGAGGCGCAGGCCCTGGCCACATCATCGTCGTCATCAACAGTGAGTTCATGGGCATGTACTTCGGTGTCGAGCACATTTCCATTTCGGGAAGCCCTCAGGACGACATCTTGCGCATCGGAGATTCCGTCCTGATTTTAGGCAACCTCACCGTCAAGAGCGGCGCCGGCGATGATCATGTCTATCTTTCGGGCTTCTACGGGAAGAACGCCAAGGTCAGCCTGGGCACCGGAGACGACCTCCTCTGGGAACAAGACAACGACCTGATCGTGGTTGGCAGCTACACCATCAAGGCGGGTGCCGGAGACGATTGGATCGACATCCGACAGGACATCGCCATCGGTGGAAAGATGTCCATAGACCTCGGCAGGGGCGACCCTGCGGGCAACACCATCGTGTCCATGATCGACCACAGGGTCGAGATCGCCAAGACGCTGAGCATCCGATTGTCTCGGGAAGGCGATCAGGATGTCCTCTTGGAGGACGTGACAGCGGCCAAGCTCGTTGTCCGTGGCGGCAAAGGCGAGAACGAGGTCGACCTGAGGCCAGGCCTCAATCTCTTTGACGAGACCAGCACCAAGAAAGTCGAGGCGGTCCTTCTCCCCTAAAGCGTCCCTCGATGCCTCATCTCAACGGGCGCGTTGCCAAAAGGCAGCGCGCCCGTTTTCTTTGCTGAAGAAACGCAGGTCACGTCGTCGACGCCACGCGAAAGGTCTGGTCGCCAGGCGCTCAGGAACTGACCCACTGTGTCATCACGCCGCCGCGGCATCGTCATCTCGCTGTCACATACGCCAGGCCGAGCTTTCCTATCATTGCGCATGCCAAAAGACGGCAAACATCAACCGAAAGCCCTTTCCGGAGAATGCCATGTTCGCTTCCATCAAACGCACCATGTCGCAGGCCATGAGCCTGCTCTGCCTGGGCCTCCTGGCCTTCAATGCCTCGGCTGCCGAGATTCAACAGAAAGGCACCCACCTTCGGATTCAATTCGACAAAAGCGTTGAAGACGAGATCACGATTAAGGGGTTCGGCTTTGGTGCCGTAGTCGTGATAGTCAATGCAGGTGATCCGAAGGTGTTCACCTTCGTCGACAACATCTCCGTCAAAGGGAGCGACCTGGATGACTCGCTGTATGTTTCCCAAAGCGTAAATATAGCCGGCACCCTCAAAGTGAAGAGTGGCGCGGGCCAGGACAACATCAGAATCTCAGGAACCTTCAACAAGAATCTCAAGCTCAACCTCGGAGATGGAGATGACTTCCTCTGGGAACACGACGGCGAAACAGTCGTCGGCGGCAACTACAGCATCAAGTGCGGAAAAGGCGACGACACCGTCAGCATATGGAATGGCATGCTGGTCTACGGCAACATGTCGATCGACTCTGGCCCAGGCCCAGGCAGCGAACATGTAAACGCGCCTTTGGAACTCACCAACGGCAGCAAACACGTCCACAAAAAGCTCAGCATCAAGCTCTCGAAGAACACCCCTCAATGGACAGAGCTTGATCATGTCACGGCTGCCAAACTCATGATTCGAGGCGGCAAGCACTACAACGAAGCGGACCTGAGCGATTTGGATAACAGTTTCGACAAAACGTCGATCAAGAAAGTCGACATGGTCCATTGGCCTCTGGTCATCTTTGTTCTCTAAAGCCCGACTTGAGAGTTCACGTCGATTGGGACGTCACGCATGCCGAAAGACGGCAAGCATCAAGCGAAAGATCTTCACGGAGAACACGATGTCGACTGCTATCAAACGCGCCATGCCCTGTCTCGCGAGCCTGCTCTGCTTGGGCGCCCTGGCCTTCAACGCCTCGGCTGCCGAGATTCAACAGAAAGGCACCCACCTCCGGATTCAATTCGACAAGGACTCTCCTGACACGATTCTGATTGGCATGGACGTCGGCTCCATAGTCGTAATCGTCAATGACGAGCCCGCGGTGGGGTTCGCCAACGTCCGCAACATCTCCATCAAAGGCGGCGATCAAAACGACTATCTTGGGATTTCCGTCGAAATCGAAGGCAACCTCACCATCAAGAGCGGCGCTGGCGACGACTCGATATACGTCTCCGGGGTCTACCACAAGAACGTCAAGGTCAACCTGGGCGATGGCGACGACATTCACTATGAGTTTGAAAACGCGATGAGTGTCGGCGGTAGCTATTCCGTGAAGGCCGGAAAAGGCAATGACTACGTCTTCTGGGATCAGCACATCTTCGTTGGCAAAAGCATGTCCATCGATCAGGGAGCCGGCACCGTGGACGGTGGGAACGAGAATATGGCCATGCGCGGCACCTATATCTACGACATCGGCAAAAAACTAAGCATCAAGCTCGCCAAGGAAGGCGGACAAGTCGCAATGCTTGAAGACGTGTCGGCGAGTCAACTCATCGTCCGCGGCGGCAAAGGTAACGACACTGTCGACCTGAGCGAGGGAGACAACAACTTCGACAAGATCAAGCTCAAGAAGATTGAAACTCTTCTTGAGCCGTAGGCCACCCCTCTTCATCCAACAAGCCAGATGATTCGGAAGCCCTCGGGGGCGACAGTCAACGCCGCCCGCGGGGCTGCTGATCGAGAGGGCGCCGCAAGCCGGACTTCATCTGAGCCGCGCGGGCCTTGCGAGAGAGGTGCCTCTCGCCCTTTTCGAGCAAGCGCGTGGCCATGCGCTTCACGGGCTCTGAGTCATCCAGCGTCAAGATGCGCAGGTGCTCGAGAGCAGCAGGATCCTCAGATTCCCCCACAGCTCTCAGCGCAGCCAATCGAACCTGTTCATCGGGATCGCTGAGCAGCGGAGTCACAAGCACAAGCGTCGAAGAACCTTGGAGCTGACCGAGTGCATTCAACGCCGACACACGTTGCGACGCTTCGGCATGCGTCAGATCGACCTGCAGTTGATCCTGCATTCTGAAACTCAAGCTCTCGTCACCGCGGGAAAGAAGCGCCGTCGCCGCTGCCAGCTGCACCTCATTCGACCCACTTTCAAAAAGCGACGTCAGGTCTTGTCCGGAGAGCACGTCCTCACGCTTTCCAAAGCTCCGAAGCGCAGCCATCACGAGAGTGGCCTGCTGAGGGTCTCCAGAATCTGACGCTGCCAGAGATTGCAGTTCACCTGCGACAGACCAGGGCTCGAGTTCCACCAAGGTCTCGAGCGCCCGGGACTTGAGCGAAGTCCCCCACTCCGCATCCAGAATCTCGTGCGCCGCGGCCAGCCGAGTGGCCGGCGGTTGGTCACGCTGAAGCAGCCGCATCGTTTCGCGCCGTGCTTCAAAATCGATGGGCGCGGGAACAGCTGGCACTTCTTTCGCTGGTTCCATGACAGCAACCACAGGAGCTGGCGGCTCTTCGACTTTATCCGGCTTGCCAATGGGTTCCAGCGCAAGCACCTGCGGGCTCAACGTGTCCAGCCCGCCTGGCTGCGAGGTCGGCTCATCTCGAACCACCCGCATCGCTGTCAGCGAATCCGTGGAGTCGGAAGGCGCCGAGGACGGGTCCATCATCAAGAAGACCACAAACGCGAGCATGCCCACGACCCCCAGAACAACCAGGGCCCAGACGACCCTTGGTGGACCTCCGCGACGGATGCGTGACATGCCTTGACGAACTCCAAAACGCGCTTGAATCGTAAGCAGCAGGTTCAAAACGCCCAGCATACCCGAGTTGGTTCCCTACGAGCCTCGTTCTCCTGCATCGGTTATCGTGCCGGGCATGAAAAATCGACACACGACCGAATTGTCCTCCTCCCTCGCCCTTCTCTTCGGATTCGGGCTCGGGTTCGTCTCCTGCGGAACATCCGAAACGCCGACTGATCAGCCTCCAAATCTTCTGCTCATCACTCTCGACACGACCCGTACCGATCGCCTCGGTCTCTACGGATACGAGCAAGCCGAAACACCGACCCTCGATGCGCTCGCAGAGCGTGGAGTTGTTTTCGACGAGGCTTACACCCCCGCCCCCATGACCTTGCCGGCACATGCCACGCTGCTCACGGGGCTCCTGCCTCCACAGCACGGAGCGCGGGTCAATGGGGTGCATCAACTGGCGCCAGACATCCCCACTCTGAGCGAACAGTTGAAGATGGCTGGATATCGAACGGGCGCGTTCATTGCGGCCTTCGTCCTCAATGCCAAGTTCGGACTCGACCAAGGCTTCGACAGATACGATGACGACCTGACAGGCGCTTACGATCAAGACGTCCCCGAACAGCTGTCCTCGTACCGCCCAGGTGAGCTCGTCGTCGACTCCACGCTCGAGTGGCTGAGTGAAGGAGACCAAGAAGAGCCATTCTTTGCCTGGGTCCACCTCTACGACGTTCACTTCCCCTGGTACCCCCACGGCCCCGACGCCGAGTCCGCGCCGAAAGATTCGGGAAGCTACGACGACGAGCTGACCTATGCGGACGCGCAAGTGGGACGCCTTCTCGACTGGCTTGAGCAAAAAGGAATGACCGAGAACACGCTCGTCGTCGCCGTGGCTGATCACGGCGAAGGGCTCGGCGACCACCACGAGATCGAACACGCTTACCTTCTCAACGAAGAAGTGTTGCACGTGCCGTGGATCATGGCCGGCCCTGGAGTCAAGGCCGGCCACCGCGTCTCGGCCCTCGTGTCGCTCGAAGATTTTGCGCCGACGGCGCTTGAGCTGCTCGGGATGCCAGAAGCCTTTGAAACGCAAGGACGCAGCCTCGCCCCCGCGATGCGCGGCGAATCGCTCGACTCGGGCATGGCTTATGCCGAGACCGATCTGCCCTGGACAAGTTACCGCTGGGCACCCCAGCGAAGCTTGACCACCGAGAAGTGGAAGTACATTCGAACACCGCTTCCCGAACTCTACGACCGGGAGACTGATCGGGCCGAGCTCGTCAACATGGTCGAAGTTCGATCAGACATCCGCGACAAGCTCGAAGCTCGTCTGGGCGGCCTCGAAGATGAACTTGGTGAACGAGAAAGTGACGCCATACAGATTTCCTCCGATGAACTCGCGCAACTCGCGGCGCTTGGCTACGTAGGCGAAGGGGGCAGCACCGAAGTGCCCAAGGCCATTGAAGGCTTGCCCGATATGAAACAACGTTTCGGGGCGAAAGACCTTTCAGCAGAGTTGCGCAGGGGACTTGCCGACAAATCGATCGAGCCAGTACAGGCCCTGGAAATGTCTCGTGAGTTGGTGCGTCTGAGTCCAGAAACGCCAACATTTCGGGGCGAACTCGGTGCGGCCCTGGTGAACGCCGGTGAAATCGATGCAGGTATTGCCGAAATGGCCACACGCATCGCACTCGACCCGGGGTCGGCCAACGCCCACTACGACCTGGGCGACACTCTCCAACAACAGAACCGCCAGATTCCGGCTCGCCATGCCTTCGAGGCAGCGCTCGCGATAGACCCTGATCACTCGGCGGCAAATGTCGGCATGGGTAATGTGCTACGAACCGAGGGGCGTCCTGATCTTGCTGCTGGCTATTACACCCGCGCCATTCAACTGCGCCCCGGTTACGCCGAGGCGTACTACAACCTGGCTCAGACTTTTCTCGATCGCGGTGAAATCGCACTTGCCGAAGACAACTTGCGTCTCGCCATCGACAACAAACCTGGCTGGGGGCGCGCCCACTCAACACTGGCCAACCTTCTGGCCGGCGAGGGGCGCACCCAAGAGGCCATTCCAGAGTACGAGGCCGCGCTCGCAGCATCAGGCGATGACGCAGACCTTCACAACGATCTGGGCGTCGCTCTCGACGCTGTGGGCCAGTCTGGAAAAGCACGTCAGCACTACGAGGCGGCGATACGTGCAAACCCAGCCTTTCATCGGCCACACATCAACATGGCGAATCAGTCACAGAACAACGGCAACCAGGAGAACACTCTGGCTTCTCTGGAAGAAGCGCTACGAGTGGCCCCCGACCTGCCCGAGACCAACACCCGACTCGCCCGCTTTCTTGCCACCTGCCCCGACGAGGCACTCCGCGACCCCGAACGAGCCGTGGGCCTGGCCGAAAGATCCGCTGAATGGACACGCGGCGGAAACCCTCGCGTGCTGGATACGTTGAGCACGGCCTACGCCGCCGCCGGTCGCTTCCCCGAGGCCATCGGAGTCGCACGCCGGGCCAGGGAACAGGCGCTGTCACAGCGCGACCAGCCGCTCGCACGAGAGATCGAGACCCATCTGAACGAATACGCAGCAGGTCGTCCGTTCATCGCCAATTGACCCGGGCCCCCTGACCCCGGCAGCACCGGACAACTTGTCTCTCAGGGCGTGGTGGCCGCGACCGCATTGGACATGGTGATCTGCGCCGGCACCGAGATGTCCTGCACCAAAAACTGCACGAAGAGGTCCGTGCCCGGAACAATGCCGGCGGGCCATGGCAGGCTCTGACTCCACGCGCCAGCTCCATTGGCGAGGCGCACGATCTGCACGATCTTCGGGTTGGCATACAGAGTTCCCCCGAGCACGTTCAGAGGAATCGACGTGAGCGACAACCACCCAACCATGAGGGCGCTGGGAGGTGCGTTGACCAGGTCGAGGGAAAGCGTCGAACCGGCGGTGAGTTCACCCACTGCTGAGAGAGTGGGGACTCCGGCGAGACCTGCTGTCCCGCCTCCAAGACTGCTCCACGGAGAAAGCGACAGCACGTAGGCGGCGCCTGAACTGCTGCCTCCCAGATCCGAACCGGTGGCCCCCACGATCAGATCGTCCTTTCCGTCGTCGTTCACATCTCCCACGCCAGAAAGCGTGCCGCCGAGAAAGTCCGAGACAGCCGCGCCATCGAAGCGCAGCAGGATCGAGCCGTCGAGTCCGGAAAAAACATACGCGCGACCGGACTGACTCCCCTGGTAGGCAGCACGGATGGCCCCCACGCCAATGTCGGGATGGCCATCGCCGTTCACATCCCCGGCCCCGGTCACGGCATTGCCCAGCTGGTCACCCAGAGATTCGCCCAGGAACTCGTAGATCAAGGCACCTGTGGCACCCGAGAAGACCTTGGCGGCTCCAGCCGCATCGCCGTTGCCATCGTCGCCCGAAGCTCCCGCGGCAAAATCGGGAACGCCGTCGTTGTCCACATCACCGACACCGGCGACGCGCGATCCGAGGTGGTCCTGGCTGTTGTCTCCCCAGAAGACATGGATCGGCAGGCCCGTGGCGCCGGAGTAGACCCCGACCATGCCTTGCGCCAGCAGCGTGTTGGTCCCCCACCACGCACCGACGACCACATCGCCCACCATGTCTCCGTCCATGTCCCCCGCGCCATCCACCGAGTAGCCGAACTGATCGCCGGGTGAACTGCCGGAGATGTGATGGATGAGGCTGCCGTCGAATCCGGACAGGATCTTCACGTAGCCGGTTCCGTTGCTAAGCCACTGAACGGCACCGGCGGCGATGTCGTCGTGACCGTCATTGTTGACATCACCGATGCCGCAAACGCGTGTCCCGAAGAAGTCGTCGTTGTTGTCCCCCACGAAGGTGTGCAGGACGGAGCCGTCCGCACCGGAGTGGAGCTGTGCGTAGCCCTTCCATTGACCATCCACGTGAGCGAACGGTGCGCCGACAATGAGGTCTGGAATGTTGTCTCCGTTGCAGTCGCCAGCGTTATCAATGGATGCCCCGAACAGGTCGCCGGTCACGTTGCCCGAAATCTGCCGGATGAGTGAACCATCGCGTCCTGAGTGAAGGCGTACGTAACCCGGACCATTGGCTGGAATCCCGTCCTGAACAGCACCGACGGCGACATCCGGAACCCCGTCTCCGTCGACATCGCCGCAACCGCTGACGCCGAGTCCGAGCTTGTCACCACCCGTGTTGCCCACGAAGGTGTGCACCACAGACTGCGCGGTAGCCCCGGCCGAAAAGACGCCCAGGATCCCGAGCAACACGAGGGGCCCGGCAAGATCACGCGCACCTCGCCTCAACTGACGGGAGAGTGGTGACTGGCTCATGGTCGGGGATCTCCAAGAAGATCCCGTAGGTTATCCCAATCCGTGCATAGCGGGGGGACAACCGGGCTCCGTTCGAGATCACGGGCTCCGTCGCGGCTCCGTGGCCCCTCGCGGGTCGATGCTCAGCTGTGGTTCGGGCCGAGCACGCAACCCGGGGCTCTCGCGAACGCACCGGGTTGCGCCGGGCGTACCTCAGCAGTCCGACTCGCTGCCGAGACGAATGTCTTTCTTGGGTGTGCTGGGTGCGCCCGAAGACGGTGCGCCCAGGCATTCCCACTCCCACTCGGTATCGGTCTCGTTGACACAACCGAGATTGCTCACCTTGACGGTCTTGTTGAAGCCATTGCTGGCCCAGAACCGATCCCAGCGCGACTCGTAGCACGCACACACGCACTTGCGGATCGTGCAGGCGAGGAACGTGTTGGTGCGCATCCACACACCCCCATCAGGACAGAGAGTACTTCCGACGATGTACGAGATGCTTATGCCGCCGCTAGCACGCTTCCAGGCCGTGCTGCTCACATAGCTGTACGTGGTCGTCAGGTAGTTCGTGCAGCCGCGGTAGGAACCGGGAGGACAGTTGTTGGCCTGGGGTCCAGCTCCCGGAGCTGTCAAGAGCTGCGCGTCCAGCGGCTCGAAGAGGCCGTTGGCAATGCCCCGTTGGGCGTCGCTCGCGTCGAGCAGGCCTGCAAGCCACCCGTCAAACGGATCGGACGGAAGATTGTCGATGTTGCTCGCCACCGAGGAGAGCGCCGTGGAAGCCAGAACGGCTTCACTGGCGGCGGTGCTGAATCCCAGGTTCGTGAACGACATGCTGAGCGCAGCGAAACCGGCGCTGGCCTGGTGGTAACCGCTGCTGTCCTTGATGTGCGAGTCGACCATGTCGGCCCCGATCGACGCGAAACCCGAGGCTACATCACGCAGGGCGACCTGAATGAAGAGCGCCTCGGCGACAGGAGTGCCCGGTGCGTTGATCAGCTTGCTGATGTCGTCAGCCAGATCGTCCAGCATGGTCGACGAAGCGGCAAATCCGATCTCATAGTGCGCCATGAAAGCAGTGGTCTGCATCACGGGAAGCACCATGCCCCAGTGCGGTGGGTTGAGGGCGTCCCCGACATTCGAGAAAACCGCCCCAGGAATGCCCTGGGCCAACTTGCCCCTGGGATCCTTGGGCGACGGATCGATCACGGTGGGATTGGTGATGATCGTCTGGGAGAAGCCGACGCTCGAAACAAGGACGAGGCCAGCTGCGATCAAGGCGGTGTGACGAAAAATGCGGTACATGACACTTTCTCTCCGGGTTCTTGCGGCAGCGCCGAATTGCCTTCGGCTCGTAACCAACTTTCCGCAGGGCAGATGCCACCGGTTCCGAGAAGTCACCGTGCCACTCAGATTTTCTCGAAGACGAGCCAAAGCTGCGGAACCTGATCGAGATCCAGCGCTCTCGACAGCGGACACCGAGCGGAGCCGGCGAAGAAGCTGCGTCAGCCGTCGCCCAGATAACCCAAGGCCTTCAATGCCTGGGTGCGCTCGTCACTCAACTCGCCCTCCGCCCCGGGCAAATCGACGGCATGCTGCGCCAGCCAGCCGTCCATCAACTGCGCCAGGCGCGCACGCATCTCGGGCTGCTCTTCCACAAGGTCTTTTGATTCGTCGGGGTCTTTGGACAGATCGAACAGCCGTTCGCGCCCGTCTGGCCACCGCACAAGCTTGTAATCACCCATGAGCACGGCAACCAGTTCGCCGTAGTCAATCCGAGAGCCTTCTCCGTTGCGGTCTGCAATCCGCTCGCGGCTGAAGTGCGGCCGCTCGAGAAACACCGGGCGTTGCGGAAGCGAGCGCGTCTTTTCGACCCATGACCACAGGTCGAGACCGGCTGCGCCCGGCACGCCTTCGAGCGGCCGGCCGAGTGACATGCTCATCACCGTGGGAAGAACATCGGCAAGCTCCACGCGCCCGCGGATACGTGTGCCGGCGTGCTTCCCGTCGGGATCCACGAGAATCAACGGCACACGATGCAACTCTTCCCAGACATTCATTCCATGTCCGATGTTGCCATGCTCGTAAAGCCCCTCGCCGTGATCACCCGCCAGAACAATGACCGTCTCGTCCAGCAAGCCCAGATCCGAAAGACCATCCAGCAAGCGCCCGATCTCGTCATCCATGTAGCGCACCTCGGAAGCATAGCTGCGCCAGTATTGAGTCAGTCGGTCCACCGCCACGTCCTTCTTGTTCCGGACGAGTGGCTCGATGACTTGATCTCGGACCAACATCGGCTGCATCTCACGCAAGTAGCGTCGCGGCGCCACGTGGTCGGCATGCGGGTCGAAATAGTGCACCCATAAAAAGAACGGTTGCTCGGGTGGCTGAGTTTCTGCCCATGCCAACGCGATGTCCGTCATCTCCGAGGCCTCGCGCTCGGCCGGTGCGGGTAAGCCGATGTCGAAACGCGCGCGCGGTTGATCGTAAATCTCGAAGCCCTGATGAATGCCCGCTCCCTTGCTGAGCGCCAGTGCACTCACGAAGGCCGCCGTGGCATAACCCTCGCGCCCCAACTGCTCGGCCATCGTGTCCACGCTTTCATCCACCGTGTAGGTGTTCTCGAGCGCACCATGCTGACGCGGTTGCAAGCCCGTCATGAGCGTCGTGTGGGAAGGAAGCGTTTGCGGCATGGGCGCATAGGCGTTCTCGAAGAGCACCCCCCGTTCGGCGAGCCGGTCGATCTCAGGGGTGATGTCGAGCGGATAGCCGTAAGCACCCAGGTGGTCGGCCCGCGTGGTGTCCAGGGTGACAATCAACACGTTTCGGCCCACCGACGGATCGCGATCCGGGGCCGATTTTTCATCGTGCGAGCCACTGCACCCGCCCACCCACGGCCAGATCGCCAGCAAGAAACAACCGCTCAGCACATGCCGCAGCCCAGACCGGTGTGGCAAACGCAAACCCGTGAAGAGCGCATGACCTGCCATGAAAAGAAGCCAAAGGAGGAATTATTGCCGAGCGCCCGCCACTTTAGCGGGCCAACCCGTACGCAGCCAGCACGGCAGCGGTATCATCGGCAAGATCGTCACCACCGCCGCACACTCAACGCCCCGGCGCACCCCCTGCCCGGCCACGACCGGGACCGGAGACTTCTCATGCATCATGCTGTCCGTTCTGCCCCCGTGGGCCTCGCTCTCGTCCTGATCGCCGCCTCGCTCGCAGTTTCGTCTCCGGCCTGGGCGCTCTTCGAACCTGGTGACATCCGCAAAGGAGAGGGTCGCTACCCCTTCGAAGAATCAGTACTCGACAACGGGCTGCGCGTCATCTCTCTCGAAGATCACAGCACGCCCGTGGTGGCCGTCCAGCTCTGGTACCACGTGGGGAGCAAGGACGAGCAGGTCGATCGACAGGGCTTCGCTCACATGTTCGAGCACATGATGTTCCGCGGCACAGACCGCCTCGGTCCCAAAGACCACTTCCAGTTCATCCGCACCACCGGGGGAGACTGCAACGCCTACACATCCTTTGATCAGACTGTTTACGTTCAGGAGTTGCCCGCCAACCAACTCGACATGGTGCTCTGGCTCGAAGCGGAACGCATGGCGTCACTCAAAATCGACGAGGCCGGCTTCGCCACCGAACGCAAGGTGGTGGAAGAAGAGCGACGGCTCGGGCTGAACCAGCCCTATGGCTTGGTACCTGAAACGGTGCTCGACTTCCTCTTCACCGAACACCCCTACCGCTGGACACCCATTGGCCAGATCGAACACCTGCGTGCGGCCACGCCCGATGACATCCAGCAGTTCTGGGACACGTACTACGTACCGAACAACGCCACACTTGTGGTGGTTGGCGACGTGTCCCACGAGGAGGTTCGACGGCTCGCCAAAAAGAACTTCGGATGGATTCCGCGCTGCGCTGACCCACCCCGGGTGACCACGGTGGAGCCCGAACAAAACGGCCTCCGCCGCCTCGACATCGACGAAGACAACGGTCCCGTGCCGATCGCAGGCATTGCCTTCCGCACCGTGCCCCAGGGACACCCTGACGCACTCCCCCTCCAGATGCTCATGCAGGTTCTCGGCGGCGGAGAGAGCAGTCGGCTCTACCTTGAACTGGTCCGGCGCCAGGATGTCGCTGTGGTTGCACTCGGTGAATACATCAGCTTTGAGCAGGCCGGACTCGCCGTTGCAGGTGGAGTTTCGATGCCGTTCGGAAGCGTAGACGACATTGTGACTGGAGTCTGGGAGCAGGTCGAACTCGTCAAAGAGAAAGGTGTCACCGAGCAAGAACTTGAGAAGGTTCGCAACACGCTCTACCGGAACAACGTGACCGAATCTCTCGCCGTGGCGAGCAAGGCCGGCGCACTGGGCGACGCGGCTGTCCTTCAAGGTGACGCGCAACTTGCAAACACCTATCTCGAACGCATTGCCTCCGTGACGCCAGAAGATGTCCAACGCGTCGCCAAGACCTACCTCATCGAGAAGAATGCGAACGAGATCCGCATCTCTCCTTCGATCAAAGGCATGTTCAGCTCGTTGATGTCGATGGCCGGCAACACCTCTGACATGGAAGAAGAAGAACTGGCTGACGAGGGATCCACAGACGGAGGTCAACGCGCCACCCCCACCGGCCCCAAGGCCACGGCGAAGCGCCCCGAAGGTTATGCAAGCGCACCGCCAGTTGCTCCCCCACTCGACGTCGACATCTCCATCGAAGGCGTGCGCAGTCAACTCGACAACGGGCTCGGTCTGGTGGTGGTCGAAAATCATGAAGTCCCCTTCGTGAGCCTCAGCCTTCGCCTCAGAGCAGGCGCCTACACCGAAGACCCCGAGTTTCCAGGGACGGCGGCCATGGCCACCTCGATGGTCACGCGCGGAACCCTTGCCCGCGATGCCGAAGCCCTCGCCGAGGAACTCGAGCGCTATGCCATCTCACTGAGCGCCAGCGCGGGCCACGACAGTGCCAACGTCAGCGCCTCGGCGGTCACGGGCCAGTTGGACCGAGCCGCGCGCCTGTTCGCAGAGGTCGTGCTGGTGCCTGCCTTTGACGAAGAAGAGTTCGAAACACTGCGACAGCAGACTGCGACGGGAATGGCCATTGCCGAGAAGACACCCGAAGTGCAAGCCGATCGCGCTTTCTCCGAGGCACTCTGGGGCGAGCACCCCTACGGCCGACCTTCCGAAGGCACCTCGGAAGACCTGGCAGAACTGGACGTCGAGCGCCTCAATGAATGGTGGCTAACTTTCGTACGCCCGGAAACCTCCACGCTCTACATCGCGGGCGATGTCGATCCAGAACGGGCGCAGGCACTCGCCGAGCGCTACTTCGGCGACTGGGAAGGCGAGGGCGAAGCACTTCAACGCCCGCTTCCAAAGTGGACACGTCCCAAAGCCTCTCGCATCACCCTTGTCGACAAACCCGGCGCCGTACAGAGCCAGATTCGCGCCGGCCATGAAGGCGTCACGCGAGGCCACCCACAGCACGCGACAGGAGTTGTCCTCACCCAGATCTTTGGCGGTTCATTCACAAGCAGGCTGAACGATGTGCTTCGCGTGGAGAAGGGGCTGACCTATGGCGCCGGCGGCGGTCTCTCAAGTCGTCGTTTCGGTGGAGAGTTCAAGGTGCGCACCTTCACGAAGACACCCAAGACTGGCGAGACGGTGAAAACTCTGATCGGCGAGGTGCGGCGCATGCGTGATGAAGCGCCGACGGACGAAGAGTTGCAGAGCGCTGTGAAGTACCTTGCGGGGTCCTTTGCCGGCTCATTGGAGACACCGCAGTCCGTGGCCAGCCGTTTGTGGTCGCTGGAACTCGACAACTTGCCGCCCGACTACTGGAACGACTACCTCAAACGCATCTCTTCGACCCAATCTGAAGCCGTCGTCGAGGCGGCTCGGCAACTCCTCGACCCGGACCGTTTGCTGATCGTGGTCGTCGGTGATGCGGCACAGGTGCAAGAAGACCTCGAAGAGATCGCTGAAGTGGACGTTGTGACCAGCGGCGGTTGAACGCATCGCGCGTGCTTCCGTAGGGTGTGTGGTCGCACGGCGGGATCCTCCCTCTCGTGCCGAACCGCCTGCCGACTGATCAAAGCTCGGCAGGAGCACACCCCAGGCGAGTAGCCCCATGACCGAGTACGCAAGTGACGTCGCCACCCTGTACGCAGCTCTGGCCGCCCGCCACGAGAACATCCGGAAGCGACTCGGGCGCCCGCTCACCCTGGCGGAAAAAGTGCTCTACAGCCACCTGCTCGAGAACGGGCACGATCTGCCCGAGCGTGGCGAGACCTACGTCGAACTGAAGCCCGACCGAGTCGCCATGCAAGACGCCACAGCACAGATGGCGCTCCTGCAGTTCATCATGACGAACCGCGATGAGGTGCAAGTCCCTTCCTCGGTGCACTGCGACCACCTCATCCGCGCCCGACTCGGCAAAGAACAAGACCTCAAGGTCGCCAACGAAGAAAACGCGGAGGTCTACGCATTCCTTAAATCTGCAGCGGCCAAGTACGGCATCGGATTCTGGGAACCTGGCGCAGGAATCATCCACCAGGTCGTACTGGAAAACTACGCGTTCCCCGGCGGCATGATGATCGGCACCGACAGCCACACACCAAACGCCGGAGGACTCGGCATGGTGGCGATCGGCGTCGGCGGCGCAGATGCCATGGAGGTCATGGCTGGTCTTCCGTTCGGCGTGCGCTGGCCCAAGTTGATTGGCGTGCACCTCACGGGCCAACTCGACGGATGGAGTTCGCCCAAAGACATCATTCTCAAGGTGTGCGAAATCCTCACGGTCAAGGGCGGAACAGGAGCCATCGTTGAGTACTTCGGGGACGGCACCGACAGCATCTCGTGCACCGGCAAAGGAACCATCTGCAACATGGGTGCTGAACTGGGCGCAACCACGTCCATTTTCCCGTTTGACGAGCGCATGGCGCGGTATCTCGAATCCACGCAACGCGAAGACATCGCAAACCTGGCTCGCGACAACACAGAAAGCTTGGTTGCCGACCCAGAAGTCGCGGAAGACCCGTCGAAGTTTTTCGACCAGATCATCGAAATCAACCTTTCCGAACTGCCCCCGATGGTGGTCGGGCCACACACACCCGACCGCGCCCGCACACTGGATGAACTCAAGGCCGAAGTCGCTGCCGAAGGCTGGCCAGCAGAGTTGAAAGCCACTCTCATCGGCAGCTGCACAAACAGCTCCTACGAGGACATGGAACGCGTCGCCTCGCTCGCACGCCAGGCGTCCGCAGCAGGCCTCAAAGCAAAGTCTCCGCTGATGGTCACGCCAGGTAGCAACACGGTCGACGAGACCATTCGCCGTGACGGACAGATGAAAGCGCTCCAAGACATCGGTGCGACGGTGCTTGCCAATGCCTGTGGCCCATGCATCGGGCAGTGGCAACGTGACGACATCAAGAAAGGTGACGTCAACTCGATCCTCACCTCGTTCAATCGCAACTTCAGCGGTCGCAACGACGCCAACCACGACACGCTTGCCTTCATGTCGAGTCCTGAAGTGGTCGTAGCCTTGTCGCTTGCAGGAAGGCTCGACTTCGACCCCCGCCGTGACACGCTCACGGCCGAAGATGGCCGTGAGGTCAAGCTGGATCCACCCACAGGTGATGAACTACCAAGCAAGGGCTTCGAACCAAGCGGCACCGGATACAACGCACCGCCTGCGGATGGCTCGGACATCAGCATCGAAGTCGACCCCAACAGCAAGCGATTGCAGTTGCTGACACCCTTTGCTGTACCCAGCCTCGAGCAGTTCGTGGACCTGCCCATCTTGTTAAAAGTCTCCGGGAAGTGCACCACCGACCATATCTCTGCGGCAGGGCCTTGGCTGAAGTACCGTGGCCACCTCGACAACATCTCCGACAACATGTACATCGGCGCCACCAACGCCTTCACCGGCGAAATTGGCAAAGGCAAGAACGTGCTGACCGGCGAAGGCGCACTCGCCTTCCCGGCCATTGCCCGCGCATACAAAGCCGTAGGCACCGGGTGGATTGTCATCGGCGACGCCAACTACGGAGAAGGAAGCAGTCGCGAGCACGCCGCCATGTCACCACGTTTTCTGGGGTGCAAGGCTGTCATCGCACGAAGCTTCGCTCGCATCGCGGAGACCAACCTCAAGAAGCAAGGTGTCTTGCCTCTGGTCTTTGACGACCCAGCAAGCTGGGATTTGATCCGAGAAGACGACCGCCTCAGCTTGGCTGGCCTGGACGATCTGGGACCCGGGAGCAAATTGGTCGTTTCTATCGCGCACGTCGACGGCAGCACGGACCGATTCACGGTCAATCACTCGATGAGCGCGGAACAGGTCAAGTGGTTCCAGGCTGGGTCAGCCTTGAACTACCTGCGTCACCAGTAGGTCAGCGCATCTCTTTCTTCCTCGCTCGAACACGTGCGAGAAGATCCCCGTCATTCGCCGAATCGCTGGCACCAGGTGCATTCATCGGGTTGCCAGAGACGAGCACTGACGTTTTGTGTCGGCTCCATATAACCCAGTTGCCTCAACGACTCGAGCACTGCGGGATCGTCCTCGCGCTGTTCGGCCCAACCCCGGTCAGGAACCTCTCCAAGCCACTCGACAAGCCTCGCTCGCATCGTTTCGGCGATCTCAAATCGATCTTCGATGAGGTTGTTCCGACAATTCGGGTCAACGGAAAGGTCATAGAGTTCAACCTCATGGTGCTCGGTACTCTGCAGCACACTCTCGACGTTTCGCGCCGAAAGATTCAGGACAAGATGCAACCCGTTGTGTGTCATCGAAGCAGATAGCCCATAACCCTCGATAGCAAAGCGAGGTTCGATGGAGCTCGAGGTCAAAAGGTCGGCTCCCGGAAACGGCACATCTTGCAAGCCAGCGAGGTCGAGCAATGTGCGCCCGAGATCCGTGTGCATCACGGGGCGATCGGAGCGCTTTCCGACCGGGACACCGGGCCCCGCAAGCACCAGGGGAATATGAAGGACGCTTGGATAGAGTCCGACGTGGTCAAAGAATACGCCCTGCTCTCCCAGTGATTCCCCGTGATCCGAGACGAAGGCGACGACGCCGTTCCGAAACCTCGGCCTCTCGAGCAGATCATTCAGCAAGGCATCCTGGCCACTGATCTCTGCTTTGTACTGAGCCCGCGGCCAATCGAGATCACGCACGCCCTTCAGATCTGATTTGAATCGACCGGGATCGACCGCAAGTTTCGGAAGAGACGGGTCGCGCGGATCTCGGCCCGCGGGGTAGTAACGATCGACCCAGTCACTCTCCGGCGCATAGGGCCAGTGTGCGTCAAACACGTGAAGCCATAAGAACAACGGACGCCCCTCGGCCGCTGGCAGCCAGCGCATGACATCGGCCAAGGTGACCTCGGCACGCCTCCGCGGATCGAATCGCGGCCAGCTCATCGAGTCAAACCCCTGCCCCAAGCCGCTCCCATCTGCACCGAGATGCCGTGTGCTCACGGCAGCCATGGTCATCCAACCCGCCTCAGAAAAAGCTTCTGCCAGGGTAGGAGCTGCGTCCGACAGACGACTGAAATTTGTGCGCACGCCAGTTGTACGCAAGGAGCGCGCTGTCATGAGCGACACATGACTCGGATTCGTCACGTTGACCGGGGCAAAACAATCTTCGAAGACCGTGCCGCGCGCCGCCAGCGCATCGAGAACCGGCGTGGCGATCGAGACCCCTTCGGCCGCGAATCCAACGTGATCTGCGCGATGGGTGTCGCTGGTAATCAACAGCACTGTCGGCGCCTTTGCATCAGGCACAACAAGTGTTGGCCCGGCGAGCGCACAACCCACGGGCTGCCCCTCCTCCGCAGCAATCAGCTCGAAAGACAACTGCACTGACTGCCCTCCGAAGGACGACAAGTCCAACACCTGCTCATGCCACTTCCCATCGGGCTCGGGGAGTTCCAGGAGCTCGTATTCACCGATCACTTTCCCATTGGCGGAAACATCGACGCGCAATTCTTTCTGGCTACGGAGTTCCACCACGGGCTGGCCCAGCGCGAACCGCAGATCTGCTCCTTCTGGAACCTCGATCTCCGACGTCAGAGGTTCCCCCGCAAACAAACCAACACCTCGTCGCGCTTCCAGCCCAACACGCAACAATTCACCGCCTCCACCGGCTTGGGGCAGCATGCCCTCCGGCGACTCCTGAACAAGCAACACGTGACTCAGAGCCAAAAGCCGGTAGACACCTGGCACATGCAACTGCAACGTGTCGAAGGGTTCTTCGAAACGCATCGACGGAGGCAATCGCAATTCCGTGTGCAGATCGTCCGCACTCATCACGGCCTGATCAGAGGTCGGTTGAATGCGCACCGTTTCAGTCCGACCGACAAGTTTGCTGCCCCGGAGGAAGTCAGCTCGAACAGAACCCTGGCCATCGAAGCGCATGGGGAGCCAAATACGATTGAAGCGTGCCGGATCAAACTCCCCTCTCCGCGAGAATTGGATCCGCTCGCCCTGCTGCGTCGCGCTCAGAATCAACTCGTGCGTGGGCCCGCCCTCCACAGGAGGGTCGGGGCGTCGCTCCAGTTTTTTGAACGGCGCCTCCACCGACCAGGCTGCATGGTCCTGCGCCAGCTCGTAGGCCTCGACCACCACAGGCTCTCGCGCGCCCCCTCCGCCGGAGGAGGCCGACAACTGGGGAATCACCTGTTCGTGTGCAGGAAGGCTCTCGGACGGGCCGCAGCCGCCTCCAAGGACTGCCATCAGGCTGCAGGCGCAGACACGCAGCAGGTGCTGGCGGATGACCTCTCGACCGACCGACCGTCGGGCAGCGCTTTCGTTCACCTGTCGACCCCATCACACATCGTCTTGCGGCACGATACCCGATGCATCCACAATGGCCGCGGCTACACCGGCGAGGGTGGCGGAATGGCAGACGCGCCAGATTTAGGATCTGGTGGGGTAACCCGTGGGGGTTCGAGTCCCCCTCCTCGCACCATCGCCCCCTGGGGCCCTAGGAATACAGCCCCACGATGTGAATTCCTGCGATGGGCAAATAGATCGAAAGGGCGATCAAGACGGCCAGCCGAGCATGTGGATGGGGTGCGCGCTGGTTGATCCAGATCAGACAGAGAACGGTCAGCGTCAGCTTGAACCCCAGAAAGACCAGCACTCCCCCGTGTACATAAAGCCAGTCCATCAGGGGATTCAACTCGACTCCCCGGCCAGCAGAGAGGCTGCGGTGCGTCATCCACGAGTCAATGGCCACCAGATACAACACAAAGTAGCTCAGGGTGCCAATCGAAACACCCAACAGCGTTGAAGACCGTGGCCTCACCGCGGGGTGGGTCAACTGAGCTTCGCGCATGTGAACTCCGAGATCGAATGCAGACCGGAGTCGAAGTCTTCGTCATGCGAGCGGAGTGACTTAACTCAACGCCCGGCCCCGAGACTCTCAGTGTTCTTCGCTGACCTGATTCCTGTTCCAGGTAGGAATCACGATCCGCACTTCGGACGACCCATCGGGAATGCACTGGCAAGCAAGCCGGGAATTTTCCTCCAGGCCAGGTGCGAGATCCAGCATGTCTTCCTCGGCGTCCGTCGTCTCATTGCAAGTGTCCCCACCCTTGTCCACGAAGACATGACAGGTCGAGCAAGCGCACACGCCTCCACAGGCATGGTCAATGTCGACCCCATGCCCACACGCAACGTCGAGCACACTGCCAGGCAGGCCCTCATCGGTGTAGGGCAAACCGCACGGGTCCACCTCGACCACCTGCTCCACCTCCTCCCCCTCAGGGGATTGAGAGACAAAGGTGATGCGGTACTTGTTCTTGGGCAGATCCGCTTCGACCTGCTTGATGTAGGGGTTGATGCCACCCATGGCGGCGATTACTCCAGGAGTCGGGATACCTAAAGGATAGCGGGTGAGCCCACGCGTGAGCCAGACGCTGCACGGAGGAACTCTCTGATCAGCAGCAGTTCAGTCGGCGACCTGCTTGTCGGAACAGAGCCTCAGCCAAACAATGCACGGCAGCCCTCGATGGCCGCCTCCAGGCCATCATCCCCGACGTCTCGATGAAACACGAAGCGCAATCGCTCCGGAGAGAGCGCAAACACACCGACGCCTCGTTCGGCCAGCGCGGCTTCGGCTTCGATCGCTGAGCCTTTCGTGGTGAGGAACACGAGATTCGTCTGAACCGAGTCTCGCTCGACGGAAGCACCCGACAAGCCCTCCAGGGCCTCTGCCAGTGCGCGAGCTCGACGGTGGTCTGCCTCCATGTACCGGGGACCTTCATCCAGTGCCAACAGGCCAGCGGCCGCCAACATGCCTGCCTGCCGCATGCCGCCGCCAAGAGCCTTGCGCAATTTACGACAAGCCTCGATCCGCTCGGCATCACCGACCACAAGCGAACCCACGGGGGCTCCCAGCCCCTTGGACAGACACACCGAGGTCAAGTCCACATCCCGAACCCAGCGTGATACAGGAACCCCGGAAGCCACCTGAGCGTTGAAAAGGCGCGCTCCGTCCATGTGCACCGACAACTTGTACCGACGCGCCACCGCCACCAGTTCGTCGAGGCGTTCGAGTGGAATCACCGTCCCACCTGCATAGTTGTGGGTGTTCTCCAGAGAAAGAATCGTCGTCACGGGGTGATGGATATCGTCCTCGCGTACGAGCGCTTCAACCGCGGAGGGATCCATACATCCCAGTTCACCCTGAACGGAACGAATTTGGCACCCCCACAGCCGGGACACGGAACCCACTTCATTCAAGAGCAGATGGGCCTGGCTCTCGGCCAAGATCTCATCGCCGGGACGGCTGAGCACTCCCACACAGAGCTGGTTGCCCATGGTTCCACTGGGCACGAACAGCGCGGCCTGCTTGCCGAAGAGCTCAGCGGCTTTCGCTTCCAGCCGGTTGACCGTGGGGTCTTCTCCCAGGACATCGTCACCGACTTCAGCCGAAGCCATGGCCGCCCGCATGGCGTCTGTAGGACGAGTCACTGTGTCGCTGCGAAGGTCATGCATCGGGGTCTCAGCTCCGGTCATTCGGTCAGAACATGCAAGAAGCTGCGGAGTGTAGCAACGGGCGCTTCCCGCGACTTATCCTCAGGCACTTCCATGAAGATGAAGACGACCCCTTCGAATCTCTGCACCTCGACAGCCCAGGCGCTCGGCTGCGCTGCGCTTTCGGTGCTGCTCCTCATCTCCTGCGATGAGCGCGCCCAGAGTTCCTCGCCAGCCCTCTTCGAAGATGTCACCGCCCCGGCCGGGCTTGAGATCCCTCTCACCAGCGGTGGCGACCCCCTGAACAAATCCAGCATCCTGGAGGTCAACGGCAACGGTGCGGCACTTGTCGATCTCGACAACGATGGCGACCTCGATGTGATCCTCGTCGACGGCAGCACGCACGAGCGCATCCTCGCCGGCGACCCCGTGCATCACCACGTACTTCTGAATCAAGGAGTCGAGGACGGCATCCCACGCTTTACTCCCGCAACCGAAACCGGCCTGGTCATGAACGGCTGGCCAACCGGTGTCGTCTCGGGAGATGTCGACCGTGACGGCCGCCCAGATCTTGTCATCGGTGGCCACGGTGAAGACGCTCTGTTCCTCAACCGCACAGAGATTGACGGCCCGCTGCACTTCGAGAAACACACGCTACCGGGACGCACGGGTCCACTCGACTGGACCACCAGCCTTTCCATGGCGGATGCCGACAACGACGGCCAACTTGATCTCTACTTGGTGCGCTACCTGGACATCGATCCGAAAGACCTCCCGACCAATGTTCTCGGCGACGTGCCCTGCTTGTTCGAAGGGCACCCGGTCCTGTGCGGCCCCCACGGCATGACGGCACAAGCCGATGTCTTTCTGCGCGGCTTGCACAACGGGCCGCCGTGGTTCGAAGTCGCCACCGAACCCGCGGGGCTCGCATCCGTTCCTCCTTCCTATGGGCTCGGCATCCTTTTCATGGACCTCGACATCGATGGCGACGTGGATCTCTACGTCGCCAATGACTCGGTCGACAATTTCCTCTTTCGCAATGACGGAACCGGCCACTTCGAAGAGCTCGGCGCGCTGTCCGGCGCCGTCAGCGATGCTTCCGGACGCCCTCAGGCCGGCATGGGCGTCGATGCAGCAGACTGGGACCAAGACGGCGACCTGGATCTTGTGGTCACCAACTTTTCCGACGAATCCAACACGCTCTATCGCAACGAAGGCGAGCTCCACTTCCGCGACGTGTCCACAGGCATCGGACTGACCGCGGCAAGTCGCCCACTTCTCGGCTGGGGCGTGCACATGAGGGATTTTAATGCGGACGGGCTGACGGACCTCTTCTTCAGCAATGGGCATGTGTACCCGCAGGCTGACCAGCCGGACACATCGAGCAGTTATGCGCAACCCCTCGTCTTGCTGCTCGGTGAGCCCGGAGGCCGACTGGGTAGCAACGTATTCCCCGACCTCAGAACACACCGCGGTCGAGGAGCGCTCGTCGGCGATGTCGACAACGACGGAGATCTCGATCTGCTTGTCCTCCGTCTCGATGATTCTCCGCGCTTGTTTCTCAATGGCACGAATGCCTCGGAACGCCAGATGGTGGTCACACTCGAGGGTGATGCACGCAGCGGGCCCGACGCCTACGGCGCCACGTTCACGCTCGAAACCAGCGCCGGAAAACGCGTGGCGCAGAAGACCGCTGCCACAGGCTTTCAGAGCCACGGCGACACCCGCCTTTACTTGACGCTGCCACCGGACGAGAAGATTCTCTCGGCTTCGGTACTCTGGCCCGGCGGCAACCTTGAACAACTCGAGCTCGACAGCAACCGCCTGCGTGCGGGCCAAAGCCTGGTGGTTCGCCAGGGATCCGGCATCATTTCGAGTTCACCTCTCAGGAATCGCGCCCGTTGAGCTTCCACGACCTCGTCTGCCGCCCTCTGATCTTGCCGGCTGCGGTGCTGCTCGCCACCTTGGCCTGCGGCCCCTCGGCCGCGGAGCCCTATGACCCGCGCTCCATCGAGGGTGACATCCCCACAGTGCTCGACGCCTTGCGCTCCGGACGCCCTCAGGCCGCCTTGACTGCGATAGATCAGCTGATCTCGGCGGACATGGCGCCTCCGGGGATTCTCCATTACCGCGGCCTCGCCTACGCAGACCTCGGGAACAACGAAAGGGCGCTCGAGTCGTTCCGCTCCGAGATCGAGCTTCACCCCGGCAACGGCCGTGCTCACGGCATGGCGGCGGACGCACTTCTCCAACTCGGGCGGCTTGAAGAGGCACAGGCTCATATCGACAGCGGGCGCCTCATGGCAACGGACTTTCCCTTCCTGGTTCTCGTCGCCGGCCGTGCCGCCAGACTTCAGGGAGATGCCCCCCTCGCCCGCAATGCTTACGAAACCTATCTGAAGGCCGACAGCTGGAGCCCACTCGCTGCAGAAGCCCACTACAGTCTCGCTCAGCTGGCGATCGAACAAGGCGAGCAGCAATCAGCGCGTGAACACCAGGAGCAAAGCGAACATCTTGAACGCATTCATCAGTACCTCAATCGCTACCGCGAGCGCCTGGCCAAAAACCCTGACGACACGACCGCCGCGCTTGGCGTCGCAAAGATTTTCCTGGATCTCTATCGCTCCGTAAAACAGGAGACGCGCTTTCTTGATCAGGCCGAAGCAAGCTTGCAGCGAGTCCTCAGCGCCGAGCCAGAAAACACGGCAGCCCTTTTTGACATGAGCTTTTTGCGCATGGTTCAGGAACGCCACGACGAAGCTCTGGAGGGATACACAGCGGTGGCTCGGCTCGACCCACTGCACGTGGGATCGCGTCTCAACGCAGGCATGCTGCTGAGAGAAAGGGGCCGTCCGGCAGAGGCACTTCCGTTTCTCGAGCAAGCCTCTCAGCTGGCCCAGGAGACGGCCCGTCTGGAACGAGCCCTCTATGAGAGGGCCCGCTGCCTGGAAGAAATTCAGCGCCCCGAAGAGGCCGCCCAGATCTACCGGCAATTGCTGGCCCTGCCGCCCGAAAAGGCCTGGGATGCCCAGACAAGGCTTCAACAGCTAGGCGGTTAAAGGCCCCAAAGTGCCTCTCGAGAGCTTGAACCCAGGTTCCGAGCGGGAATTCGCCCTTGAGAGGTTCAAGCGAAACTCCCGCTGACGACGATAGGAGAGGCGACGCTTCAGTCCTCGCCTCTCTCGGTTTCCATCATGCGCTGCCCCAGACACGTCGTCTTTGTGATTGCCGCCCTGCTGCTGCCCCTCTCCACCACCACGGCACAGCAGTCGAAAGGCACGAACACCCAGCCCTCCGCCCCCAAGGGGCCCTCGACCACAACGTCACAGTTGGGCCTTCCCGCGCTCCCCCCGCTGGGAAACGGCCTTCGCCGCGACACGATGCGTGATGCCGACCGCATCGAGGTCCGACCCTCTCCCTCGCAACAAAAAACCTTTGCTGTCACCGGGACTTCACCGGTCGACGCCGTCTTGGACAAGAGCTACACCGGCACGGGATTCCACGAGCACTACACCTACCAGATCCCTCCGGACTACGAACCCGACAACGCTCCGGTTCCGATGCTGATTGCCTACCACGGCTTCGGGAGCTCTGCCTCCAACGTCTCCTCGCAAACTCTTTTGGACGAACTCTGCGCACAGCGCGGCTGGTTCTATCTCTCGGTTACAGGAGTCGATGACCAGCTCTTCGGAACCGACATCGTCCAGCGCAATGTCGATGCTCTCCTTCACTACATGCTCGATCAGTACAGCATCGATGAGGACCGACTCTACATGGTTGGATTTTCCATGGGCGCTGGTGTCACGGCCAACTACGCCGCCACACACCTCGATCCCAACGACATCATGATCGCCGCCGTGGGACTCATCTCTGGGTCCTTCGACTGGACCATGACCTACATCAAAGAGCCTGCGGTGCAGGACTGGATGACCAACACCTACAACTTTGGAAAAGCGCCGATCAACGACCTTTTTGCCTACCAGAAGGCTTCCGGGCTCTATCACGACATGAACAGCTACCCTCCGACGACGGGCATTCTGGTGCCAAACCGCAGCCTGGCCTGGAATCTCGACCGCATTCCAGTCTGGATCAGTTGGGATGTGGACGACTCCTTGACCTATCTGCCCCCCCAAAGCGAGTCCCTCGTCGACTTCCTCGAAGCACGAGGTGGCGAATATGCCTCTGTGCCCGAGAGAGACACGGTGCATCCGGTGACTGGCCTTCCCGCGACACACTCATGGGCCGTCATGGATCCGGTGTTGATGTTCGACTTTTTCGAGGGGCGAGAGGTGAACCGCGAGCCCGACAACGTGCATGCTTTGCTGAACGAAAGTGCCGCCGTTTCCTACCTGCAGGCGACTCAAGTCGCCGCGAATGCCTTCACGGAAGTCACGGCCTCCATCAACACGAACAACCGGTCGATTGAACTGACAGGCGGTACGAACCTCGCAGGCGCATTGTTCAACTTGAACATCTCTTCCTTTGGCAGCAACGGATCCGTTGAGATTTCCGCCACCGCGGCCGAATCGCATCCCCTCAAGCTGACCATCCAGGACGACTCCCATCTGCCGGGATACCTCGTCAACGCTTCAAACGGTCAACTCGCTCTCGGTGCCAAGTGGGATCCCGCAGGCCGCAGCCTTTCGGTCAACGTGCCCGGTTTCAGCAGCGTGCATTTCCTTGCGGAGCAAGGGCCCTGGAACACCACGCTGAACATGTCCCCGGATCCTGTGGCACCTGGCCAGGACCTGGACATCTGGGTCCATTCCCCGACCGGACCAGCCACCTTGTGGATGATCCTCTCGAGTCACGAAGCACTCATCCCCGTGGGACCTGGCGTCATGCTTGCCGTCTCCCCCTTCCCCCCGGCGCTCCTCCACCCCCTTCCTCTGAACGCCGAGGGCGACCTGGAACTCACGGTGACCATGCCCAATGACCCGACGCTTCTGGGGGCCCGGCTCTCGTTCCAGGGCGCGGTGGTTCCGGCGGTTGGCTGGATCACAGACACCACCAATCCCTTCAGCCTCGACATTCAGTAGGGCCACCCAAACAGCGCCCTTTTCGGGAACTCTCGGGGTCCGGGCGACTAAAAGGTACCCAGAGGCTGCTCAGAGCCCTTCAGCGAGTGCATCTGGCAGATCCAGGAAACTGAACGTAAACTCAAAGTACCCCCAGTTCGGTTCAGGTTGTTCCCGATTCGAGCGGCACGCGCCGCTCCTAGACTGGGACTGGGGCCGACTGAAACCTCCGCTCAAAACGCCCAAGACGCCATGGCCCGCTCCCTGCTGATCCTCGCCGTGCAGATCACGCTCTGGGCCGCTCTGGCCTCGGCCAGCGCTCAGTCCACCGCATCGGGCGTTGCTCCCCAGGTGCCGGGCACACCCCTCGACGGCAACGCGCTCGACGAGCGTGCCCGCCAGCAGCGCATTGCCATCACCGGGACACTGGGATTCCCCCCCTTGCCGCCCATCACGGCGGACTCGCCGCGCAACAGCATGCTCTATGCGGACCGCCTACCCTATGGCGCGCCCGCTGACAGTGGTGGCACCCTCGCCGCGACCATGACCACGAAGTGGGTCCCCAGTGAACTCACGGGAACGGGCTTTGCCGAACTGATCCATTATCAGTTGCCTGATGGCTACACGCTGTTCGGCCCGGCCCATCCGATGGTCATCGCTTATCACGGCTTCGGCGCATCAGCAAGCAGCCCGGCCGGGCTCTCGACCCTGGATGAAGAAGCCAACGCGCGCGACTGGATCTACGTCTCTGTCACAGGCGTTGACGACCAGCTTTTCGGCACACCCATCTCACAACAGAACACGTATGCAGCCATCCAGTACATGATCGACAATCACAATGTTGATCCTGACCGGCTGTACATGGTTGGTTTCTCTTTAGGAGCCGCGATCAGCGCAAACTTCGCCGCGCGCCACCGCGATCCATCCGGAATCATGATTGCCGCACTGGGTCTTGTCTCCTGCACTGGCGACTGGGTCATGGAGTACACCATGGCCGATTCCGCCTTGCAGATGTGGATGGAGAACCCGTTCAATTTTGACGGGCCGCCCAGCACAGAGCTCTTCGCATACCAAGCCTCCAGTCTGCTGCATGACGACACCGCCAGCTATCCACCCTTGAGCTCGGCTGTCGCCCTGACATCCCTCAGCATGGCCACCAACCTTGGGTCCGTGCCGACGTACATCACTTACGACGATCAGGACACGCTGCCCCAGGTCCCCATCCTCTGCGAACAACTCGACACCACCTTACAGGCGGTTGGAGCCACCACGGAAAAGGTCGTGATGTCAGGCACAGTGATTCCAGGCATCCCCCCGGTGTCCGGCACCCACTCGTGGGAGGTTCTGGACGAAGCGGATCTGTTCGACTTTTTCGATGGAAAGACTGCGAATCGAGAGCCCGCAGACTTCAGTGCCCAGCAAGATCTGAGTGCTGCCGTCTCCTGGGCTTCGACGGTGCAAGACACCGAAGGTGAGTTCACATACCTCGATGCCACCGTGAATACAGCCGCCAAGCTGATCACGATCTCGGAAGTCTCCAATGCCGACGAGTTGCACGTAGATGTCAGCGCCGCGGGGCTTTCCGGGGCCATGCCGTACCGAGTCCAGGTCACCAACGCCGGACTGAATCCCACTCGCCTCTACCTCACCGGGTTCCCTGACAGTCCCAGCTACATGAAAGTCCCACTCGTCGGATCCCTGGTCACCTTGGTCGACTCCGATCCCACGGGTGGACCAACTGGCAACGGCACGCTGAGTGTGGAGATTCCGGCAGGGACGACTTCAGATCTGAAAGTCGTGCACGACCCGACCTGGGTGACCAAACTCACCACCTCACCAAACCCTGCGTCCATCGGAGCCTCTCTCGACTTCACCATCGACGGGCCTCCTGCTGACACGAATGTCTATCTCGTCGTGGCCGCAGTCGAAATGTTCACGCCCGTCGACAACCTTCTGCTGACGGCGTTCCCCGGGCCTCCCTCGATCATTCGATTCCTCCCGCTGGATGCGGCCGGCGACTTCAGCTTCACGCAGACGATCCCCAATCAATCGACCCTGCTGGGCTTACGTTTCCCGACTCAGGTCGTCACCACAGATGCTCAAGGCACACTTCAGACAGTGAGCAACCTGTGGGGCCTATACATCGCCCCCTGACCGCCCTACCTTTGGGCAAGATTCAGTGGGCAAGATTCAGTGGGCGAGATTTGAAGGATTCAGGCAAACAAGTCATGAGAGCAAACGGGGATGGCAACGGAGATAAGAACTTGAGTGGCCCCTCCCTTGAGCTAAGTGGAGACGGTGTCCATCTCGAGGTGACTCGGGAGCATCACGGCAAGTCGCTGATGAAATTCCTGGATGCGCAGGCCGGCCCGCTAGACCGCCAACTCGTCGGCGCGGCTGCGAGAGACGGAAATCTTCAGTTGAACGGAGAGTTAGCAGGCCCTTCGATCACTCTGCGCACAGGTGATCTGGTCACATCCAGCATCTCGCTGGACCAACTCGCCCGGACTCCCAAACATGATCACCTGACCATGCTCCACGAAGACAAGCACTGCGTCATCGCCTCGAAGCAAAGCGGATTACCCTTCGACGCGAGTCGGGTGGGGTCCGGCCGCTCGGTGCTCGAAAAGCTCGCTGCCTTGCAGACCGACGGAGGACGGCTGCGCCCCGGGCACCGCCTCGACAAGGACACCTCGGGACTGGTCATCACCACGCGAAATCAGGAGGCCGAACGCCGGCTCTCGGCTGCTTTCCGGTCTGGCGAGGCGCGCGTGGAATATTTAGCCGTCATCCGCCGAGCTCTGCGGGAGGATTCAGGGCAGTTCGACACGGCCCTGGGCAAGCGCCGCAAAAGCGACGCCCGCATGATTGCCGACCCCAGGCATGGCCGCCCATGCACCACTCTGTGGCACATGGAAGAACGCCTGCGCGGCTTCAGCTTGTTGCGTTTGTGGGCCGCCGACACCGGGCGCAGCCACCAGGTCCGGGCTCACCTGGCGCTGGCTGGCCATCCCATCGTGTGCGACCGGCTCTACGGAGAGGACGATCGATTGCTCCTGAGCCAACTGAAGCTGGACTACCGCAGGAAGCGAGGGCGCCCCGAACGCCCCGTCCTTCAGCGTCCAGCCCTTCATGCTGCGCGATTTCGATGGGGCGACCTGGTCGTCGAGGCACCGTTCACAGAAGACCTTGAAGTCCTGATGGCGCAGTTGCATCGCCATTGCGTCCCGGTCGACCCGAATCAGGGCCTCGATCAGGGCCTCGATCAGGGCCTCGATGAAGAACAGCCAGAGCCCACAAGCTGAGTAAACGGGCAGTTGCAGTGCTCCCCCCGCCTCCCGTAGGATGCCCGGTCGCCTCAGTGGCGCCCCGATCAGGATCAGGACACGGAGTCACCATCTCATGACCAAGGTCAAACTGCGCAACAGCAACACCAAGCGGCGTCGCAAGACGGGCTTCCGCGCGCGCATGAAGACCGTGGGCGGCCGCCGCATCATCCGGCGGCGTCGTGCTCGCGGCCGATCGATTAACTGAGGCGGCCGAGGGCCCCTCAGGCCCCTGCATCTCCGAGGCGGACTCCGGCCGTGAGCATCCCGCCCACTTCGCAACTCCCCCTGCCCATGTCTGCGGCGGACGTCGCACGGCGCGGGTGGGAATCGGTCGATGTTGTCCTCGTGTCAGGCGATGCCTACATCGATCACCCCTCGTTCGCCGCAGCACTCATTGGGCGCACCCTCGAGGCCGCGGGATGGCGAGTGGCGATCCTCGCTCAGCCCGACTGGCACTCTGCCGAAGCCTTCAGCGTATTCGGCCGCCCTCGCCTTTGCTTTGGCGTAAGCGCAGGCAACATGGACTCCATGCTCAACCACTACACGGCCAACCGCAGGCCGCGCAGTGAAGACGCGTACTCGCCCGCCGGGCGGGCAGGTCTCAGGCCAGATCGCGCGACCAATGTCTACGCGCAACGTTGCCGCGAAGCCTTTCCAGGCGTCGCTGTGATCGCAGGAGGGGTCGAGGCCTCCCTGAGGAGACTCGCGCACTACGACTTCTGGTCCGACACCGTCAAACCCTCGGCTCTGGTGAGCAGCAAGGCAGACCTGATTGTTTTCGGCATGGGTGAACGAGCGATTACAGAAATCGCCGAGCGACTCGACGCAGGCACACCGGTGGGAGAACTCACCGACATTCGCGGGACCGCCTACATGCTAGGCAAGAAGCAGGCGCTCCCAGCTTTTTCCGAAGGCATGCTGGCCGACGGCACACCACACCCGGAAGCCCCTTTCCCAGCCGAGCCGGATGGGCCCGATGCAGCGACTGTCAGTCTTCCCGAATTCGAAGCCGTCAAGACCGATCCACGCGCATTCTCCATCGCGACCCGACTGATTCATCGAGAGACGAACCCTTTCAATGCACGCCGTCTTGTCCAACGGCATGGCGACCGCACGGTCGTGCAGAACCCACCTGCGCTCCCACTGAACGAAGCGGAAATGGATGCGACCTACGGGCACCCTTTCACCCGCCGTCGGCATCCGTCTTACAAGGAGCGTATTCCAGCGGAAGATATGATCGCTCAAAGCATCACGATCATGCGTGGATGCTTCGGTGGATGTTCCTTCTGCAGCATCACCACACATCAGGGACGAGTGATTCAGTCACGCAGCAAGCGGTCTGTACTTGAAGAGGTCGACAAGGTTGCAGCCGATGAGCGCAGCAAGGGTGTCGTCTCCGACATCGGCGGGCCGACAGCGAATATGTATGGCATGCGATGCAAATCGCCAGAAATAGAGTCCAAGTGCCGCCGACTTTCCTGCGTCTTCCCGAGCATCTGCAAGCAACTCGAAACGAATCACGCCCCTCTCGTCGAGCTCATGCGCGAGGCTCGGGAGCGCCCCGGCATCCGGCGTGTCCACGTCGCCTCGGGAGTCCGCATGGACCTTGCCAACCGCTCGCCCGAATACCTGCGTGAGCTGAGCACACACCACGTCAGCGGGCACCTCAAGGTGGCTCCTGAACACGTGAGTGAGCGGGTTCTCAAGGCCATGAAGAAACCGCCCCAGAAGAGCTTTGAGCTCTTCGCCGAGCAGTTCGAAGCGGTCAGTCACGAGGCAGGCAAAGAACAGTACCTCGTGCCCTACTTCATCGCGGGGCACCCAGGCTCAGCGCTGGAAGACATGATCGAACTGGCGGTCTTCCTCAAAGGAGCCGGCTATCGACCCCGCCAGGTGCAAGATTTCATACCGGCCCCCATGGATCTGGCCAGTTCCGTCTACTGGACGGGGCTGGATCCACACACCCTGCAACCGACTCCGGTCGCCCGCAAGCTCAAGGATCGGCGCATGCAGCGCGCGCTGATGCAGTTTTTCAAACCAGAGAACTGGTTTGAGGTCTCACAGGCACTCAAATCTGCGGGGCGAGAAGACCTCATCGGCCATGGCCCCCAGTGCCTCATCAAGCCCACTCCAACGCCCGAAGCCGTCGACGCGCGGGCGAATCGACGCGCAGCCGATGCAGACCGCTACGTCCACGAGCAAGAGTTGCTCGGCACGCCCCCCAAGGCTCACCAAAGCGTCAAACGTCGTCGTCAGACACGCAAGCGCGACTGAACTCGCGTAGCTTCGCGTACTTCAGAAAAACGTAGAAGCCGCCCACGGAACACAGGACAAAACCTCGCCATCCATCGAGGAAGCCCAGGCGCAACACGTACATACGAAAAAAGCGCCATGCAGGACGCAACACCAACTTTGCCAGTGTTGGGCGCATGCCACGCTCGGCCCTCTGGCGAGCCATTTCCGTGGTGTAGTGATTCACTTTGTTGATGTGCGCGGCAAGCGTCGGATAGGGCAGGTGATTCAGGCGCCCGGAATCAAGATTCACCGAACGACCATTCACCTCCAGTCTGTCGTGAGGATCGATCCCGACACACTGCACCTTCCCTCGACGCACCAGGCGAACTCTCCATTCCGGCGACCAACCGCAATGATCGATCCAGCCACCGAGATAACGCGTGCGTCGGTTCAATGCGAAACCGTCCACGTCCTCAGGTGCCCCCGCCATGGCCGCAAGAATCGCATCACGCAATGTGTCATCGAGCCACTCATCTGCATCCATACAAAGGATCCAGTCTCCCGAGCCCAACTCGAGGGTGCGCGCACGCTGTAGCGTCCAGCCCCGCCAATCCTCTTCGAGCACGAGCGCTCCTGCCGCCCGCGCGATCTCCCGCGTCCGGTCGGTGCTGTGCGAATCCAACACGGCAATCTCCGCACCCAGTCCCTCGATGGACGCGAAGAGCCGAGGCAGATTGGCCTCTTCATTGAGAGTCATGATGCAGACGGTCAGGCTCACAGCGGCATGATCCACACCCACAGCCTCTCGTTGCAACCCAGCGACAGGCTGGCCTGCCCGAGGCCCACAGCGAGCCCTCAGGCCTGCTTGGCCGCGTACCACCCCTCCCGGTAGGATGTCGGGCCCCTTTTGCCCTGTCTGGACTCGAACCCCCGATCCCGGGGACAGTGTTCGAGGTTTCGAGCCGCCTTCAGAGTGGAGAACAGCAGCCATGCATCACGTTGTGCCGCCCGCGATGCTCTCCCAGATCGATCCGGAGCCATCCCGCGAGCCATGCACCACGACGAGCACGGCCTCCTCGCCCACGGCGTCCCACGGCCATCTCCGGTGGACTGTTCACCCGGCGGCCTCTGACCCCCTGCGGGCCGTACTCCTCGTAGGCGTGCTCGCCATCGCAAGCACTCTCGCCTTCGAATACAGCGGGTCGGCATCCCTGGGCATCCTGGCCTTCTTCTTGCTCTCTCTCAGCCTACGTTCCTGGTTCTTACCCAGGCACTACAGCCTCGATGCAACGGGCGCTCATGAATCTGGCCCGCTGTGCGCCAACCGCCACCTGCCCTGGACCGATGTCCGCAACGTGGCGCCAAGTCGCTTTGGCATCTACCTCTCGACGCTTCACACACGATCTCGCTTCGTGCGAGACGCAGGGCTCTTCCTGCGCACGGTGGGCATTGCGAACGCTCGAAGCTTCGAGGTCCACGACGAAAAGATCGACCGGAAAAGCGTTCAGAGCTACGTCGACAGAGCGACGGCGAAAACATGATGACGACCTCTGCCGACGACCAGAAGCTCATGGAGGAAGCGGCTCAAGCCGTGGTCAAGCGAAACCTCGCCGTACCAGCGATGATGTTCCTTGAGACAGTGAGGCCGATGAACACCGTCAGTTCCTCGATGCTCCACATGATCGCTCCCATCTGGGGGATTGCGCTCTCGGCGGAACGACTCAAGCAAGTGGCCACCATGCTAGAGCGCCGAGAAACCATTCCGGATCTCATCCGGGTGATCGATGAAGCCGAAGAGGTGCGTCGCTCCGAGGAAATCCGCGACCGCAAGCTGCGCAAAGAACAACGCCGCGAAAAGGCACTCGAAAAGAAGGCCGAAAAGCAGCGCAAGAAACAAAAGAACGACACGTTTTCTTAAATCAAGCCAACGAGCAGGCACAAAGGAACAGGCCGTGACCGAAAAGATTCGCTCTATTCTCGCCACTGACTGCGGAAGCACGACGACCAAGGCGATCCTCATCGAACTGACGGACGAAGGCTATCGCCTCAAGGTCCGCGGCGAAGCTCCCACCACCGTGGAGAAGCCATTCGACGACGTCACAGTTGGCGTGGTCAATGCCGTGACAGAGGTTCAAGAACTCGCCAAACGCCCCATCATTGGTGAGGACGGCCTCATCATGGTTCCGCAGAAGGGCGACGCGGGAGTCGACCTTTACCTGTCCACGTCGAGTGCGGGCGGCGGACTCCAGATGCTCGTGGCGGGCGTCGTGCGCTCGATGACCGCAGAATCTGCAGAGCGCGCGGCGCTCGGAGCGGGCGCCATTGTCATGGACACGATCTCCAGCAACGACAAGCGCCAACCCCACGAACAGATCGCACGCATCCGCCACCTTCGCCCGGACATGATCTTGCTTTCAGGCGGTGTCGATGGCGGCACCACCAGCCACGTCGCCGAACTCGCCGAGCTCATCGGAGCCGCCGACCCCAAGCCACGCCTCGGCTCCAGCTACGAGTTGCCCGTGGTGTACGCCGGAAATGTCGAAGCACGGCCGGCGGTCGAAGAAGCCATCGGCGAAAAGACGGCCCTCGCCATCGTGGACAACCTGCGACCGACCCTCGACGAAGAGAACCTCGACCCTGCGCGCGACGAGATCCATGAACTGTTCATGGAACACGTCATGGCTCAGGCGCCCGGTTACGACAAGCTAAAGAGCTGGACGTCTGCTCCTGTCATGCCCACACCTGGTGCAGTCGGATTGATCATTCAGACCATTGCCAAGCAACGAGACATCTCGGTCATCGGAGTGGACATCGGCGGTGCGACAACGGATGTCTTCAGCGTCTTTCAGGGCACGTTCAATCGCACCGTGTCCGCCAATCTCGGCATGAGTTATTCGATCAGCAACGTGATGGCATCGGCTGGCCTTGAAAATGTGCTGCGCTGGGTCCCCTTTGACATCGACGAAAGCGAATTGCGCAATCGCATCAAGAACAAGATGGTCAGGCCCACCACGATCCCTTCACTCCAACGTGATTTGCAGGTAGAGCAGGCGCTTGCTCGAGAAGCGCTTCGCCTTTCCTTGGTGCAGCACAAGGAGTTCGCCACGGAACTCAAAGGTGTTCGCAAGAGTCGCGACATCTCCGAGGCATTCAATCAGAGCGGATCGGGCAACACCATCGTGGACATGATGGCACTGGACCTTGTCGTGGGATCAGGCGGAGTTCTCAGTCACGCTCCACGCCGCGTCCAGGCAGCCCTGATGCTCGTCGACAGCTTCCAGCCCATGGGCGTCACCACCCTGGCCGTGGACAGCATCTTCATGATGCCGCAGCTCGGAGTGCTCTCCAGCGAGCAGCCGGTAGCAGCCACAGAAGTCTTCGAACGCGACTGCCTGGTCATCCTTGGCGCATGCATCGCCCCCGTGGGCTCCAGCAAAGGCAACAAACCTCTGGCGCACGTGAGGCTCGAACTCCCCGAAGGAAATCAGGAATTCGACATCACCCCAGGCGAGCTAACACGCGTGGCACTGTCACCCGGCCAGACCGCCAACTGCCACATCACACCCTCAAAGGGCGTGGATGTGGGAGCTGGCCCAGGCCAAGCCTTTCAAAAAACCATTGAGGGCGGCGAGGTGGGCATCCTTCTGGATGGCCGTGGCCGCCCGCTGCACATTCCAAGCTCGGCGAAGGAGCGTGTCAGCGCCATCGAAGAGTGGATCGAAAATCTTGACCTCTATCCCCGGAGCACCTGAGAGACATGGGACACGCCTACACACCGGGACTCAAGGTCTCCGACGCCGCAGATTTCGTCCGCAGCCGCATCCTTCCCATCCCAGGCGAGGTACTGGTCAAGCAAGGCGACGAAGTCGGCCCTGAAACTGTCGTCGCACGGGCACTCCTCCCGGGAAATGTTGTCACGAGCAACATTGCCCGCCAACTCGGAGTCGCTGCAGCAGACATCAAAGATCTGCTCCTGGTCGAAGAAGGGTCCGAAGTCGACAAAGGCCAGGCCATTGCCCGCAGCAAAGGTATTTTCGGACTGATGAAGCAAACTGCGGAGGCTCCAACCGCAGGCGTGTTCGAATCTGTCTCCAAGGTGTCTGGCCAGGCCATCTTCAGAGAAGAGCCGATTCCAGTCGAAGTGAAAGCCTACGTCGGCGGCATAGTGAGTGAGGTTGAAGACACGTTTGGCGTGCACGTTGATTCACGCGGCACCATGGTGCAGGGAATCTTTGGCATCGGACCGGAAGTCAGTGGCCCGATCGCGATGGCCGGCGATGACCCAACCAGTCCTCTGCTCGCCACAGACCTGAAGGAAAGTCACCGCGGGGCGATTCTCGTTGGTGGATCCTTCGCCCCACTCGACACCCTGCGCGCCTGCATACAGCAGGGCGTGAAAGCGCTCGTCATTGGTGGCATTGATGCAGCCGACCTCAAAGAATTGCTTGGCTACGATCTGGGGGTGGCCATCACCGGCAACGAGACCGTTGGCCTTACTCTTGTGGTCACCGAGGGCTTCGGGCAGCTGGCCATGTCGGCCAAGACCCATCGGTTGCTGGCAGACAAGGCCGGCCAGACAGCCTCCGTCAGTGGCGCCACCCAGATTCGAGCCGGGGTGATGCGCCCGGAAGTGCTCGTCCCCTCCGAAATCCATCAAATTGAGGAAACAGAGGTGGATGCAGGGCTCATGCACATCAACAGCACTGTACGTATCATCCGCGACCCACATTTTGGCGCCCTAGGCCGCGTTGCGGATCTTCCGGCGGAACCTCATAAGCTGGACACCGAGGCAGCCGTGCGTATCCTCACGGTCACCCTGAAAGATGGAGAGCATGTGACTCTTCCCCGAGCCAACGTCGAGCTGGTGGACGAACGAATTTGATGCCCTCGATGGCCCTGCTTTCCTCGATTGTCGACTCGCTCTCCACCCTCGGGTGGTCGCTGTCTGCGAAGTTGGGAACGCTGGCTCTCACGATTCAGGATGCCGCTCCAGCTTCAGTCGAAGAAGGTTGGGAAGGTTGGCACACCATCGAAAACCAGAAGATCCCCACGCTCGTCGCGGTGGTCTTTTTCGGCCTTGTGATGTTCATCGCTCAGCGTCAGGCCAAGGCGGGTAAGGACATCCCCATCCGGCGCATCGCAGGTCTCGATGCCCTTGACGAAGCCATCGGGCGATCGACAGAGATGGGACGCCCGGTGCTCTACGTACCCGGCATCGACGAGATCAAGGAAATCCAGACCATCTACTCGATGATGATCCTGCGGCACGTCGCCAAGAAGACGGCCGAGTTCGGCACACCCCTGATCGTGCCCGTCAAAGATTCCGTGGTGATGACGTTTGCCGAGGAAGCTGTGAAGCAGGGCTGCCTCGATGCAGGGCGCCCGGATGCTTTTATCCCTGACAACGTGCGCTATCTATCCAATGAACAGTTCGCGTACTGCGCGGGTGTCGCAGGCATCATGAATCGCGAGAAGCCCGCCGCAAATCTCATGCTCGGTATGTTCTTTGCCGAATCGTTGATTCTTGCTGAAACGGGATTCGCGACCGGTGCCATCCAGGTGGCGGGCACGGCCAAGCAACACCAGTTGCCGTTCTTCGTGGCGGCTTGCGATTACACGATCATCGGCGAGGAATACTTTGCCGTCACGGCTTACCTGACACGCGAACCAGGCCTGCTTGGAACCATCCGCGGGGCGGATATCACCAAGATCGTCGCCATCGCTGCCATTGTGATCGGCGTCGTGATAGCCACCATGTATTCGGCGGAAATCGCAGTTGGAAATACCGAGACGCCGTTCCAGAGTTTCCTTCAGCTCTTCGCCCCCAAGTCCAACTAAGGCTGCCAAGACGTGAAGCGCGAGATCCCCATCCTCTTGGTTGTCCTGTGCGGCCTCGCCATCACATGGGCGTTTTTCTCGCCAGCTCCCATGTCTCGGGCAGTCAACGACGAATTGCTCGCCTGGGGCACTGTTTTCTTCAGCGTGGCGTTTCTTCTGGGCATCTCCAATCTGGTCCGTATCAGTCTGAAGCAGATCAGTTCCCGCCATCCCGACTGGCCGTACAAACTGCTGCTCTTGCTCGTGCTGTTCGGCTACCTGCTCATTGGTGCTGCTGAAATCCACGGCTGGTTCGGCATCCCAGGGGGCGAGAACATCCGTCGCGACTGGATCTACAAGCGCATCTTCATGCCGCTTCAAGCCACGATGTTCAGTCTCCTGGCGTTCTACATTGCTTCCGCAGCCTTCCGTGCCTTCCGTGCACGATCGCTTGAAGCGACCCTTCTGCTGACGGCCGGAGCCCTGGTGATGATCGGCCAGGTCCCGATACCGTCCTTCTTCCCCTTCGCGGACTGGATCGGCGACACCTCCGTTCGGCTGCAAGGATTCCTGATGGCCTACGTCAATGCGGCGGGCCAGAAGGCCATCATCATGGGTGCCGCACTCGGCACGCTGGCCACCGGCCTACGCATCGTGCTGGGCATCGAGCGTAGCTACCTCTCCGAATAATCATGGCCAAACGCACAGACAAAGCGCTCGACCTGGACCGACGTTGGATCTTCCTTGTCATTGCCATCCTGGTGGTCGTGCTCTACGCACTGGGCATCGCAGCCGAGATGCCGGTCAACCAGTACGTGCAAAGTTATTACGACACCATCGAAGAACTCGACGAAGGCAGCATCGTCTTGCTTTCGGCCGACTTCGACCCGGCTAGCGCAGCCGAGTTGCTGCCGATGTATCAGGCCACGATCTACCAGTTGCTCAAACGCAACATGCGCGTGATCAATGTCGCCACCTGGCCAGCGGCCCCGCCATACACACGTGAAGAGTTCGAGAAGGCCGCCCCTCTCTACAAGAAAAAGTACGGCGTCGACTGGGTGGAGCTCGGCTTCAAGCCTGGTGATGACGTCGCCATGGGGCAGATCGGGCAATCCGTCACCTCGGCATACATCCAGGATGATCGCGACGGGAAGCCTCTCGCGGACTTCCCCATCTTCAAAGATGTCGGCAACAGTTTCGAAGGCATCAGCCTTCTGATCACGATGAGCGCTGGGTACCCAGGCATTCTGGAGTGGATTGCCCAGGCTGGCGGACGCTACGACGTCCCGATACTCGCCGGAACAACTGCCGTCCAAACACCTGACCTCTTCGCCTACTACCCGACACAGTTGAAAGGCTTCCTGGGCGCAGCCACAGGCGCCACGATGTACCTGCAACTTGTCGGCGCAGACGTACCGCAACTCGAAGAAGTCACCATCACGAATCAGAAACGGATGCTTATCCAGACCTGGGCGCATCTCCTGATCATCGGCCTCATCATCTACGGCAACGTGCTCTACTTCGTCGGACGCCGTAGGGAGGCAAACGCATGATTCGCCCCATGCTCGCACTCCAAGAGGCCTCACCGATCCCGTTCTTCACCATGGACGGTGAAATGGACTTGCTCGGCGGCTGGCTGATCTGCTTCTTGACGCTGTCCGTATTCAGCTTCTTGTACAAGGACAACCCCTTCTACAAGATCGCAGAGCACACGTTCGTGGGAGCAGGCACCGCCTTCTTTGCTCTGCAGTACTACAGCGAAGGCATCCTTGAGCCGCTCTACGTGCACATTAACCACGCCATGCAGCTGCCCGCAGGAGAGCTCATGCAGCTTGGCGGCTACGGCGTTGACCCCACATACGCCATCATCTTCCGAAGCGTGGCCGTTCTGTTCAGCATCTTCCTTCTGTCACGCATGGTCTTCCCCAATGGCTGGGCACCACGCTGGCCGCTCGCCGTCATGGTCGGTGTCTATGCCGCCCTGAAGCTCACGGGCGAAACCCAGAGCAAGCTCGTCTTGCAGGTGGCAAGTGCCATGCAGCCGCTCACGAATCCTGAGAAGCTGGCCTGGAGCGACAACTGGGTCGCCGTGGAAGAGACGCAGGTGTTCTACACCTTCGCCAACACGGTGATGGTGGTAGGTCTCATCTGCGCCCTCGCACACTTCATTTTCACGTACAAGCGCACAAAGATCCTCGGAGGGGTCTCGCGAGTGGGGATCATCGTCCTCATGATCACGTTTGGCAGCATGTTTGGCTTCACCGTCCTCGGTCGCTACGCACTGCTTATCGAGCGCGTGGACACCTTGGGCGGCTTCAACAATCAAGACTACGCGCTGTTCGGAACCTCTGCTCTGTCCCCACCGATCTTGCTCACCGTGCTCATTGCACTTGTGTTGGCAGTCTCTCTTCGCGGTAAGAACAGCACGTCGACGAGCTAGTCTGCCGGCCAGGCGACACGCCCGAATCGACTGACTCAACGCGTCCAGAGCGCTTCGATCCAGAGACGGAATCGATCGGACAGCCACGCTGCGATCGCATCTTCTACAGCTTGTGCATCGCCAGCACTCACCGCGTCAGACATCTGCAGCTTCAAGCCATCGAGTTCCATCAGTCGTTCAACCGCTTTGCGCTTTTCCTCGCCCGTGATGCGGGAGTAGACAGCCTGAGCAAGGTCACGAGACATCATGCCTGCAGCAAGCGGCCGCGGCCCATTCTGGCTCTCATGAGCCGTGACAGCCTTTGTCTTCGCGGCACGCGTTTCGGTGATATCGATCTCGACGACGTCGCGAACCGCCGGCAGCGCATCCCACACTCCGTAGCCGTACCATCGTGCTTGCTCCGCAGCGATGTCGGCAAGAAGTGCTGCAACCAGGCACGCGCGATGGGTCGCATGTCGCTCTAACGGTGAAGGCACCAACAAAGCCGAAAACTTCTGGCCTTTCAGGGTGAGCGCCAATTGTGCCGCAGCCTCTGCAGGAGCATTCCGGATGTCCTGCGACTCCAACTCCATGAACAAAGGGCGCTCGGTACCGAGCAACTCACAAGCTCGAAGTGACTCTGCCTGCCTCTTGCTGATCGAGACCTTACTTGCTCCGCCATCCACCCCCCCGTCGCCGCGAGCCATCACCACCACTGCGACACGAGCACCTGCAGCGGTCAGAAGCCTGACGGTGCCCCCACAGCCGAGGGCCTCGTCATCTGGGTGCGGGGCGACCAGCAAGACATTCTCGCCGGACAGTTCAGCAGGGTTCAGGGACCTCAAGGGCTGACCGAGGCTCCGGCGCTCAAGAGGTAGATGCGGTAATTCACACCCAAGCTGTTCGTCGAAAGCACGGGGATCAGCGTCGGCACAGGCTCTGCCACAGGGTCAGAGACATTCGCCAGCGAGTAATAAACCGAAGAGGTGTTCTGGGCGACACCGAACGAGTCTCCCACGACACTCGAGCCCGCCGCGAAGATCACGGCGTCGCCCGATCCCGAAGTGGGCGGAATGAAATGAACACTGCCGTCCACGAGCCTCCCGAACGGTTGCCCTCCCACCTGGAACGTTGGCGTGAGATCACGCTCGAACAGGAAATTGTCCAGGTCGACGGCAAAGGGGTGTTGTGTGGCTGCATAGCGAGCGCTATCAGCCGTCCGTCCAAAGAGCACGAGGCTTGAATATGGGTTGGGAGCCACGTTGCTGATGTGAGACCCCTCAGGCGAATCCTCCGTCACTTCCAGAGCGACAAAAGGTGCATTGGCGTCGACAACAAACAGTTCATCGGTCAGCGTCGCATCACCATTCAGATGACTTGTGAAGTAATGCATACCTGACTGGCCACCCCACCCTTCGACATATTGAGTCACTGCGGCAGTTTCGACAGGCGTCAGGCACTCTTCGTCTGGAATGTCCAGGTTGGGGAGACCTACGCCTCCACCCAACTCGTCTCCCGTCACGTCGAAGACCTGATACGTCTCAAGGTTCAGCCCGAGCAAATTGAACACCTCGGTGTCCGCCGGCAGCGTCGTGTTGCCCTGGCTTACAGGCCCGTCGCGCAAGATGTACAAGAACCGCCCGTCGCTAGACTTGAAGCTGCCCGCCGGGCGAATCTTTCCGAGCGTTTCAAAGTCGTTGGGACTTCCACTGGTCCGCGACAGATTGACCATCGTGTCCGTAGAAATCGTGTAGCGGAAGAGGTCGAAACGCGGAAAGTTGTTCACGCTTATGCCCAACGCATCATTCCGAGGGCCATCTCCCATGAGGAAAACCAGGTTATCCTCATCAACAAAGTACATGGAGTTGACGATGTGATTTTGAAGGTACTCGCCCGGCTCTCGGAAATTGATGCCCGTCGGAGCCTTGTAAACACTGTCCACTGACGAGTAATCGGCGCCATTCGTGCGCGCGATCATGATGTAGTCAGCATTGACGTTTTCTTCTCTCAACCAGGCAATCTGAGTCTCGCCCGGCGACAGTGCGACCCGCGTGCCCGTCCCATGGCCACCCAACTCGAATCTGTGGATTCTGGTGGCGGTGTCTCCTGTGCCTCCGGAGAACCCGAGGCCCGAGAGGTTCTGAATGACCCGAGTGACTTCACCATCCGCGCCGACTTGGATGTTGCGAACCACGTAAATGTCCTCTTGAGCATCCTTGGCCCCTGCCGTCAGAAACATCTTCGTTTTGTCGGGGTTGAGAAGGGGCGACGGATCAAAGCGGACGATTGGAAGTCCCGTCCCCGTAAGCCCGAAGTCTTCGGTGATAAATGGGCGCGGTATGCTCGGCGTCCCCTTGGAAGACCCGGGTGGGATCAAAGGGACTTCCACGTACTCTTTCACGAGAAGCTCTTCGCGCATCCAGAAGCCCTCGTGGCCGATGATCGGGTCATAAGACTGACCCAGTGATGTTTTCTGCCACTTGGCCTTCAGCCCGACATATGCAACGAAGTTGTCCGGGTCCGGGCCAATGATTCCGACCGAACGCATGTAAACCTCTCGCGACTCGGCGTAACCGATGCCCAAAGGCGGGTCAGGATGAAGTTCGTAACTGACCTCCCAAACTTCTGAAGCACTCGCCGGCCAGTTCAGACCGTCCAAACGAATCGCAAACAATTCGTCAGGGTTGCTATCCCAGCCAAGTGGCCCACCTGCAACCCGCTGGCACGCGATCATGGAGCGACCATCTGGAGAAATGGACACCATGGGATCCCAGAAGCGGTCTACAGAAGACTCCACAATCGAATCTTCGATGATGTGCCAGCTGTGCGTCACTCGATCGAGAACAGCAAAGCCTTGCCGGTCTGTGTCGACTTCTTCGAACAAGTAAAGGTCTTGGTCTCGAGTGACAACGCCCTCACCCAGGTCTGCTGTGAATGCGGGGATCACCACGTGCGGCGTCTCGGCATTGCTCGCGTCCAGAGCCACGCGAGTTCTCGTCCGCGCTGCCGGCGAACTGGCAAAGGTGTAGCGGCCCCAAACGAGTTCACCTACATCGTGCAGATAAGTCGTGGAGCCCGTTGTGCCAACACGCACGCGCTTCACCCCTGTCAATTTGTGGTGGCCTGTCACCGAATCGAGCTCTATGCCACTGTAGGTCACCCGCTCGACATTCGGCAGATTGACGTTGGCGCTCGATGGGCTGGCAAAAGGGTTCTCTTCCGCATGCTGAATCAGAGCCTCGCCCCGTGGAGGGAAGTAGGAGGCGTCCTCGACAAAAATCTCGTTCAGGCCAATAAAGCCGGTCACATTCTGAGCCAAGCGAGTGTAGGGCCGAGCGAGCGGATTCACCGGAGCGTCAGCGACATTGGGCAAGACCGGCAAGAAAATGAACCCAGGCTCAAAGCCAGGCGAATCTGTCTCCGTCGCCGGCGGAGCATTGGGTCCGAGAGGCGCCAAGGAGTTCAGGGTGTCTCCATCGAGATCGCGAGACGAAACTCCCTCGAGGCCTGATTCGTTGAGTCCAAACGCAAAACGTGCGAAGGAAAACGCGGCATTAAAGCGTGGCGACGTGGTCTGCACTCGAACGCCGTTGCTGAGTTGCAGGTTCGGAAATGAAGTGGAGTCATAGGTCACGGCCTGAACAAACGCCTCGACGCCCTCCAGGTTGGCCGGCACACTCAACAGCAACGAACTCGCGCCCGAAGCATCGATCATCGGGCCAAAGAAGAAGTTAAAGGGTGGCTGGGTGAACAAAGGCGGCGGTGTGACGTTTGTGGGGAAACCCGTCTCTTGCACCGAGATCAGCAATCCCCACAGGACGTTCGGATTGGGTTGAGCAAGCGCCTGATAAGTCAGTGAAATCTCCACAGCACTTCCCGCCGGCACGCTCGCGACACCACTGTTGTCGAAAGGTCCCGAAGGCGGCGGCGCCGGGTCTCCTGCAGAGTTCGTGAGCACAAGGTGTGGGTACTCACCAGGAATCTGCGCTGCAACGAATGACATCAAGGACCCCATCAACAGAAGACAGGGCAGCAGGAGAGCTCTCACGCTCTTGGACATGGTCAACTCGAGAGAGGCAGGCAACGGCGACTCATGCCGTCAGACAGGAAATCGGAGGCCCCGGCCACCCGTTCGGAAGCGAAGCTGAACGAGCATCCAGGTGTAGCAAAGACGACCAAAACAGGCCTTCTCTGACAGATCTAGAGTATACCGGTCCACTCCACCAGCGGGAGAGCCTCGCCGGGATGGGCAGCTTCCGCTGACCTCGCGGCCCCTCAGTGCTTGAGTTGGGCGTAAGCCGGATCGCCCACAGCCTCCAGAATCCTCTGAGCGAGGGCCTCAGGCGTGAACCCTAGCTTCTGGAGCAAGCGGGCACGTGTCCCATGCTCTACGAAGCCGTCAGGCACGCCAATCATGAGAGTCGCTGGAATCGGCACCCCAGCCTGGGCCAGGGCCTCAAGGACAGCAGCGCCAAAACCGGCCGCCAGGGCATGCTCTTCGAGCGTGACCAGGAGACTGCTGTCCTCCAGCACCTCCGCCACGCTCTCCACGTCGATCGGCTTGGCAAATCGAGCATTGAGCACCGTGGCCTCGACGCCTTCTTCTGCCAGCAGCGAGGCGGCCGCCTGAGCCAGAGGGACCATCGTTCCATACGCACAGAGGACCAGATCGCGGCCCTCACGGAGCGTGACAGCCTTGCCGTGCTCGACGACCGGCACGGGTTTCCCGGCCGCCGGAGCGCTGTCCCTGGGGTAACGAATGCCAACCACCCCCGGACTGTCCACGGCGAAAGCCAGCATCGCCTCCAGTTCTTCGGCACAGGCAGGCGCCATCAGCACCGTGTTCGGCAACGTCCGCAGATAAGCGATGTCAAACAAACCGTGATGGGTGCACCCATCGTCTACCAGGCCTGCGCGATCCATGGCGAGCACGCAACTCGCACCCTGAATCGCCAGTTCCTGAAAGACCTGGTCATAACCGCGCTGAAGGAAGGTCGAGTAGATGGCGACAACAGGTCTTTGCCCGCCCTTTGCGAATCCGCCGGCAAGGCCCACGGCGTGTTGCTCGCAGATGCCCACATCGTGAAAACGATCAGGAATAGCCTTCGCCAACTGCACGAGCCCCGTGCCGTCGGGCATCGCGGCCGTGATTCCCACAAGTGAAGGGTCCGACTCCGCCAACTCCACCAGCTTGTCGGCAAAAACATTCGTATAGGCAGGGCGCTTGGGAGTTGGCGCATCCGCTGGAGGGTCAGCTTCCCCATCCCCATGCACGCGAAGGTGCGGCGCAGGGACCTCCATGGGAACTGGAGGCTCTGCGGGAGCTGGCTTAATGCCGTGCAATCGCTGCGGATCCTCCTCGCGCTCGGCGTGGCCTGCCCCCTTGTCGGTCAGCAAATGCAGCAGGTTGAGCCCTCCCCGTTCCTGCAAATCTGTCAGGGTGTGGACCAAGCGAGGCATGTCGTGCCCGTCCATGGGGCCGAAATACTCGAAACCAAACTCCTCAAAAACATGCCCCGGAGTGAGGACAGATCGCACGACATTCAGGCTGTCCTGCAAGGACTTGTCGACCTTCTCGCCAATAAATGGGATGTGCTTAATAAGTTCGTGAACTTCGCGCTTTGCGCCTGTGTACAGCGGCCCCATCCGCATCCGCGTGAAGTAACGCGACATCGCCCCAACAGTCGGGCTGATGGACATCTCGTTGTCGTTGAGAATCACCAGAAGGTCGACATCCAGTTCCGACGCTGCATTCATCGCCTCGAAAGCGACCCCTGCGCCGTAGCTCGCATCACCAACCACCGCGACGGTGCGACGGCCATTGCCGGCCAGCTTGTCTGCGGCAGCAAGACCGAGTGCCAGAGAAATCGCCGTGCCGGCGTGCCCCGTATGGAACTGGTCGTACTCGCTCTCGTTGGGATGTGGAAAGCCACAAAGCCCGTCGTCCATTCGCATGGTGTCCATGCGATCTCGGCGACCAGTGAGCATCTTGTGTGGGTAGCATTGGTGCCCCACATCAAAGACCAATCGATCCTTGCTGAAGTCGTACAGCGAGTGCAGGGCGATGGTCATCTCAAGCACGCCGAGTCCGGAACCGAGATGCCCTCCCGTTTTCGTGATCGTCTCGATGAGCTCAAGGCGCATCTCACGCGCCAACTCGGTCAACTCTTCCGGCGAGAGTCGAGCCAGATCACCAGGACCGCGGATTGAGTCGAACAGAGACATACACCAGCTTCAGGGAGAAATACGAAAGGGCCTGAGAGGATATCAGTCTGGCCACGTCCACCGTTCGGGGTTTTCGGCTCGAGAGGCTCTGATCGGCCCTCGGACACCGAGCAAGCCAGACGCCCGGACTACCCAGGCGTTTAGTTTTGCCTGCTGAGAACCTTTTCTGCCAGGGCGACAAGCAGGCCCGTGGCCTGCCCCCCTTCCGCGTGCGCGCACGATTCGTCCACCAACTGGCGCGCATCGGCCTTGGCCTGGGTCAACCCCACCACCCCTGGCCAGGTGAGCTTGTTGTTGTCGGCGTCTGCGCCTGTGTCCTTGCCCATCTGGACAGGGTCCAGCGATTCATCGAGCACGTCGTCAACAATCTGGAAAGCCAACCCGAGACCGCGGCCAAAGAGTTCCAGCCGGTCGACATCTGCCGCCTCCCCACCGCCTGCCAGTGCTCCAAGGCGCAGGGAAGTGGCCATCAACGCGGCCGTCTTGCCGAGGTGAATCTCACGCACTTGGGCAAGATCCGGCTCGCAGCCTTCGGCGGCCAGATCGAGTACCTGTCCACCCACCATGCCATCCCAACCAGCACCTCGAGCAAGGGCCGCCGTCATCGCCCCGATGGACTCGTTCGCCGGCGTGCCGCGTGCCAGAACCTCGAAAGCCAATGTGAGCAATCCGTCACCTGCCAGCACCCCCATCGCTTCGCCGTAGAGCAGATGCACGCAGGGCCGACCTCGGCGCAAGCTGGCGTCATCCATGCACGGCAGGTCGTCGTGAAGCAGCGAATAGGCATGCACCATTTCCATGGCTGCAGCCGCGCCCAGCGCATCCTCATCACTCCCACCGACATCTCGACATCCCAGCAAGACCAATGCGGGGCGAAAGCGCTTGCCACCACTCATGACGATGTGACGCATAGCCAACGCCAACTCACCGCATTCGGGCTCGCCGGGCAACCAGCGATCCAGCACCTCGTCGACAAGATTGCGGGACGATTCCAGGAATGCGTCGAGACTCTCTTCAGCCACCTGCGATCTCCGCCCACACCGCGTAATTGGAACCAGGCAAGGGAAGGCGGCTCTGTCCCTTCCAGAAGGGCCTGTCTACATCACCCTCGGTCACGACACCGTCGTGCAACACCAACTCGGGCCCCTCGACCAACACAACTCCCGTCGGCGCACTGTAGACCCTCAACACCTCACCACTCGGGCCCAACTGCCGCAGCACGATGTCATGCAACATTCCATCTCGGAAGCCGCCCAAGGACACCACTTCGAAAGGTTGGTATTCGAGAAGTTGTTCCAGCGATTTCTTCGCCACCCCCACGGGAATAAACCCCGTCGGCACCACCATTCCTACAGCTTCCCATGCCGCGGCATCCCAGACATCCAGCGAATGGAGCACAGTCTCAGCAAGGGGCTCGCTCTCGGAAGGAAAGCCGGTGAGTTCGAGACAAACCTGACCATCGTTCACCAGCAGACGCAGGCTTTTCATGGAGTAGACGTCAGAAATCCCGCTGAGACGATCCTCTTCCCGAAGGATCAGATCCATGACGAGATCTCCCTCAACGTGACCGGCCTCCAGAACCTGGAGGTACGGCAGCCCCGAGCCGGTCAAGGCCGTATTGAGACCTGTGATCAGCGGCGCAGGCTCTCGATCGATCGTGCGCGACACAGAAATCGGTTCGTCGCGCCGCGCTTCTGCAAGAGCCGCCGCTGAACTTACGGTTTGCACCATCTCGTCCAACCTCATTTGCTTCTGCATCACATCTTGACGCAACCGCACAATCTCTCCCAACTGCTTGCCTCGCTCTTCGCGTACGGAGTCCAGCCGTTGCTCGGTTTTCAGTGCATGCACCCACAAGTCTCTGACATCATCCTCGCTCATCGAGTCGAGAGTCTCGGCCGACCAAAGCGATTCGACCCCCTCGCCTGACGACAAAGCGTCGCCCATCTCTCCTTGCGACAGGGTCATCGCAGCCATCTGCGCAGAAGAAGTGTCAGGCTTCGAAGAGTTGTGCGCCCAGCGTTCCCAGGCAAATGCTCCGGCCAACATACCGCCCAGCAACACGACCAGTATGGTGAAGCGCCGGCCTTGCCGCCGCTCCAGGTCGTGACGCAACCTGGATTGATCCATGCGTAGGTCATCGAGACCGTCTCGCATCTGATCCATCCGGATTCGTAAAGCCTCACCCGCTTCGAATCGCTCTGCGAGTTCGAGGTGCAAGCGCCTCACTCCCTCGATGCCTCGTGACTCTTCCTGAAGAGCGCCCGGCGTCACAGGCACGTCAGCACTTCGGGCTTCCTCTTCGCGGTGATCACTCACGGTTGAAGCTTTCTCTTCGAGACGTCGGCTGAGACTCGGACGACTGCCCTGGCATCAAGGTCTCCTCACCCTCAGTGGGCTTCACCCTCTCTTCGACGGCGTCGCCGGTCTGGACTTCCCCTCCATCGCGGGAGCCCTGAATTGTGGTCTCATTCGGCGCATTCTCCGCCGCCCCCCCTCCGGCCGTAGCCTGAACCAAATCTCGCCCCGCCCTCTGCCGGCGGATCAACCACAGCATCAAATGATAGGTGATCCAGGTGGTCACCGTGGCAAGTACCAGCGAGCCCACAAACATCGGCCACAGTATTTCCGTGCCCAGAGGCGCCATGGAGTCGATAAATCCTAGCTCCGGCAGCAAAGCGAACTGCTCGCCAATGCGCTCCGCGATGGTCGTGTAACTCGCCATGGGCAAGCCCAGCAGCAGAGCTCCTAACCAGTAGTACGCGAAATAGAAAGGAATCAAAGTAATCGGGTTGGTGATCCAGCACATCACAAGTGCCACAGGAAGGTTGCCTCGCAAGGGCAGGGCGCACGCTGTCACCAACAGGCTCTGAACACCAACCGTGGGCGTGAGTGCAATAAACATGCCGACTGCGCTGCCACGCGCGATCGACTCAGGTGTTCCCTGCGCTCGTCGTACCGGGTCGACAATCTTTTCACGCAAGAAGCGGCCTAGGCTTACCAAGTGTCATTCGCTCCGTTCTTCTTGAACCACACCTCGTACTCATTCGCCGAATCGAATCGCTTGCGTGTGAGCTTCAACAGCGCATCGAAGAACGTTCCTTCGACCGCGATAAAATGCTCTTGGGCCTCTTCTTTCCTGCCTTTCTTTGCTTCTTTCTCGGCTGCTTTTGAGCAGGCCATGAGCGCCTCAACCAGTGGTTTCACTGCTGAGCGCCGAACATCAACATCGCTCTCCGAAAACAAGCCCAACCCATGGGCCGAAGCACGGACGACCGGGGCCTTTTCACTCTTCAAGTAAGACGCCAGAACTTTGAGGCTCTTCGGATCGGCTCGAAACCCAAGCGCGTCCACGAACAAAGCCTCTGCATCTGGCCAGCGCTTGATGTGCCCAAGCTTCAATCCGGAGACGATGATCACGTCCCCCCCCTCTTTGTCGAAGACGGTTCCGAGTGCGAGTTGGTAAGCGAGCAGCAACTCTTCGCGCGGATCCGACCCGTCTTCCCGAATCTCCTGCCGCGGCTCTAACTTGAACAGCTTGCCGTAGGCCCGGTGGAACTTCTTGACTGTCTTCGCCCCAACCTTTTCGTAAACCAGGTCGAAATCAGAGAGAGCCTCTTCCAGCATGGGAACGGACTTATCTGCGAGCCCCTCGTTGAATCGATCGAGTGCCTCGGCTGCCAGAATCTCTGGCCCATCTCCCCTCGCCAGCAAGACGTTTGAAGGGCTTGAGAGCATCGCGAAAAGAAAGCCCGCCAGAAGCCATCGAAATCGTCCTGAGAACGCTCGACCCGCGAATTCATCCGCTGAAAACAGTCTAGAAGCGTCGTCGAGCATGAAGAGGCACCTTGGAGCGAAGCACAAATGTCGGGGCCTATCGTAGCAGTCTGAGCCCCTGCTCACCGAGCGAGCACTCGCGTCAGAAATCGAGTTGGTCCTGCGGTACAGCGCAATTCATGGCAATGTCTCGCGCCAGAGCGGTTCGCAAACGGGCCGAGTAGGGACGTGGCTTCGGCAGCGCCCTCCCATCGACCGTGTCCACTTGCAACAAACACTTACCAGCGCCCGTCAGAAAACACTCGTCGACATGCTTGAGGTCTGACCGGTGCAAGGGCTCCTCGACGGGTCCGAGCCCCTCGTCCGCCGCCAACTCAAGCACGCGAGCCCGTGTCACTCCGGGGAGAATTCCATGGCTCACGGGCGGCGTGAGCAACCGCCCCCCGGCCACACAGAAAACATTGGCCACCGTAGCCTCTGTGATATGCCCGTTGGCATCCACCATAAGGTCGTCTGTGCGGCCCTCGGCCTCGGCACGCTCTCGCAACATGTAGTGGACCAGGTAATTGGTCGACTTGACGCCCGCAAGCGGCGAATGCGAGCTGGGGGCAAATGAGGTCACACCCACGACAACATGCGGAGGAACAGGGGCGACCTCTCGCAGGCCTATGATGACATGCATACCCTCGTCGCCCTCGGCCGCGCCCGTCCCCTCATTTTCAGATGACGTACCTGCAGTAACCGTGATACGCGCCATCGCCTCAGGGCTCGCGTTGCGCTCGGCCAGTATGGAAAGCCCGGCTGAGATTTCATGGGCAGCCTTCGGGATTGGAAGTTGCATCGAGCCCAACGAACGCTTGAGGCGTGCGAGGTGACGGTCCAGAAGGTAGGCCTTCCCGCCGAACAAGCGCACCGTCTCAAAAGCTCCGAGACCGTACAGCAGAGTGCGGTCAAATGCGGAAAGTCGGATCTCATGGACAGGCAACACAACCCCGTCAATCCATCCGCAGGCACCCGCAACTCGACTTGGATCGTTCACGTCACGAGACTCCCCATGGGCAAGCTGACATGCAACGCGTCGAACATCGCACGAGCTTTGTGGAGAGTCTCGACATATTCCGCTGTGGGGTCACTGCCAACGGTGATGCCGCCACCCACGGGCACCAGGAGACGCTCGTCATGCAGAGTCGCGATCCGAATGTTGACGGAGAGATCGCAGTCCCCTGAAGCATCGATCCACCCGAAGGCCCCCGTGTAGGCGTGCCTCCGTACCGGCTCGATGGCCTCGATGATCTCGAGCGCTCGAATCTTGGGCGTCCCCGTCACGGAGGCCGGTGGAAAGGCCCCCTCGAGGATGGACGTCAGTTCAAGGCCCTCGGAGAGGGTGCCGTGCACTCGAGCGAGGCGGTGAAACACCGTAGACCAGGCATCTGTCTCAAAAGGTAGGTCGACGGAAACGCTCCCCAACTCAGCTGAGCGGCCGAGGTCGTTGCGCACCAGATCGACGATCATGGCGAGTTCTGCCAGCTCCTTTTCGCTGTTTTCCAGTTCTGAACGCTGCCGCGCATCCGTTTCCGGATCACGACCACGCGGGCGTGTCCCCTTGATCGGGCGAGACTCCAACGCGCGACCTCTGCGTCTCAAGAAAAGCTCGGGCGAATTGGACAGAAGCTGCCAGCCAGGCGTGCGAAATAAGGATCCGAAGGGTGCTGGATTGCGTGCGGACACGCCTGCGAACAACGAAGCCGCCGTGTCGCGATAGAGCAATTCGAACCGTTGGCTGAGGTTCACCTGATAGATATCGCCCTGACGAATGTGGCCCAGAATGCGATGCACGGCATCCTCGTAGTCAACGCGTTCAAAGGTGCTGCTTGGTGTCCCGACTGCATCGTGCGCCGGGCCTTGAACAGGCGAGGCGTGGCGAGCGAAAGCAGTCACATCGCCAAGCCGAGTCCGAGCTTCCTCGGCACTCCCGCGGCCAACCAGGAGACGTCGACCCGTGACGACCTCTTCGGCCAGTACGAAGGGATACAGCCCCATGGAAAGATCCGGAAGTGGTGCATCCGCAGGAACCCGGCTCGGCAAGACTTCGAGTTCGCGGCCCAGATCGAAACCCAGCAGCCCGATGGCACCGCCGCAAAAAGGTGGCAAAGCCGGGCCAGTCCAGGCCTGCCTTTCGGCCTCAGCCTGCGAGGCTGAACCGAAAACACGGCTCAGCGCGGCGGCCAGTCGCGGCAGCGCCCGAGCCGTGGGATCCGACTCGCGGAGCCCGGTCACTCGGTGCTCCACGACCTCCAGGGGATCCCACGCCAAGAAACGCCACCGATTCAATGATCCCGAGCCTTGCCCGCCCTCCAGCAGAACGGGCCAGCGCTCGTTGGGCAGTTCTGCTGCCAATTGAGCCAAAGCGGGCCCAGCAGGCACATCGAGGATCTGGAGACCGGACATGGCGGACATTGTAGAGAGGAGAAGCACTCAATCCCGACGTGGTTCTGGAATCCGCCCCCTGGAAGTGCGACTGCTGGGGTATGGATTGTCTCGACAGGTTCCTCTCCGAGCTGAAAGACGGCCAGATGGCCAGCCCGCACACGCTGCGCGCCTACCACTCGGATCTCTCCGCCCTGCTGAACTTTGCCGCAAAACGGGGCGTTCACGACCCCGCAGACATCGACACGCTCACTCTCCGAGAGCACCTGGCGGACTTCGAGGAGCCCAGCCGCGCGACCCTCTCTCGCAAGCAGGCAGCCATGCGTGGCTTCTTCAAGTGGATGCAGCGCAAGAAACTCATCAAGAAAGACCCTGCCGCCGCGCTGCGCACACCTCGTCGCGGCCGGCATCTCCCTGAGACCCTGGACGAGGCGCAGGTCAATGCGCTACTCAGCGTCCCGAACGCCGAGCGCCCAGCGGGTCTTCGCGACCGGGCCGTGCTGGAGCTGCTGTATTCCACAGGTATGCGCGTGGCGGAGTGCGCCGGCCTCGACCTGGAACACCTGGACCTCTCGGGCGGTTCCGTTCGCGTGTTCGGCAAAGGCCGCAAGGAGCGCATGGGCCTCGTGGGCAAGCCGGCTCGCCGGGCGCTGGAGAGTTGGCTGAAGGAGAGATCGGATCTGCTCCAAAAACACCGCAAGGCAGGTGAGCAAGCCGTCTTTATCAATCTGCGGGACGGCGGGCGCCTCACCACACGCAGTGTGGCCCGCATGGTCCGAAGTCGAGCTCAGTTCGCCGGATTACCAGACAGCGTGACCCCTCACACACTGCGGCACTCCTTTGCCACCCACCTCCTTGACCGTGGAGCCGACCTGCGCGTGGTCCAGGAGTTGCTCGGTCACGAAAGTCTCTCGACGACCCAGATTTACACACATGTCTCTATTGGGCGGCTCAAGGAAGTTTACAAGGGTGCACACCCCCGCGCCTGATGCCTCGCCGCTTGGCCCGACGGCCATCTAGGCCTATCGTCACTGAATCATGCCTCGCCACAGAAGACTCCATGCCGGCCACCGCCACATGCTCCATGCGGCGGACAGAGTCCAGCGTTTGCTGGGAGGTGAACCGACAGCACTGATTCTGATGGGTGCCCTGGCGGGTGTCGTTGCGGGTTTTGCCACCGTCGCCTTTGTGGAACTCGTACGCGGGATCAACTCGCTTGTCTGGGAGTGGTCATTCGGATTCAGCGATGTCGTCCCGGAGAACGCTCTCGACAACCCGGAGCACTTCCCGCATCCCACGTGGTATCCGCTTCTTGTGGTGGCGGTCGGCATGGTCATCGTGGTCTTTCTCGTGCGACGCCTTTCGCCGCTAGCAGGCGGGCACGGTGTGCCACAAGTCATGGAGGCCGTGGCACGTCGAGGCGGACTGATGAGAGCCCGCGTTGGCTGGGTCAAGCTGCTGGCCTCCTCAGTGAACATCGGGTTCGGCGGATCCGTCGGCAAAGAAGGCCCCATCGTTCAGGTAGGCGCAGCCTTCGGGTCGGCACTCGGACGTACTTTCGGTATGCATGGTCGCGCCGTGCGCACGCTTGTGGGTTGTGGGTCTGCCGCAGGTATCGCAGCGGTCTTCAACGCGCCTATCGGCGGCGTGATGTTCGCACTCGAAATCATTATCGGAAGTTACAGCCTGAGTGCGTTCGCGCCGGTCCTCATCGCTTCGGTAGCCGGCTCCGTAACGGCTCGCCGGCTCATGGGCGAAGAATCCGCCTTCGCGATTCCGGAATCCTTGAGAGAAGGCCTCAGCCTTGTAAGCCCTTGGGAAATGGGCGCCTACGTTTTGCTCGGACTGCTCTTCGGAGTGCTGTCGGTCGGATTCACGCGAACTCTGTACTTCATCGAGGATGGAGCGCAGCGCTGGCGCGTGTCTCCCTGGACAAAGGCCGTGGTTGCTGGTCTCGGAGTCGGTGCAGCCGGACTGATGCTGCCGCAAGTTCTGGGCGAAGGCCACCACACCATGACGGCGGTGCTGATCTCTGACAACGCCACCATGACATGGAAGCTCTTGCTGGCGCTGGGCCTCGTGAAAACCCTCGCCACGGCACTCACACTCGGTGGCGGTGGCTCCGGTGGCGTTTTTGCACCTTCTCTGTTTGTAGGCGCCATGTTTGGCGGTGTCTTCGGCATATTCCTCGACATGCTGTTTCCTGGGCAAGTCGCTGGCTTCGGTGCCTATGCGCTGGCCGGAATGGCTGCACTGCTTGCAGGTACAGCCCACGCACCCATGACGGCCATCCTGTTGTTGTTTGAGATGAGCGACAACTACCTGCTCATCCTCCCACTCATGACAGCATCGGTGCTCTCGACGGTGGTCGCTTCGCGCCTCATGCCAGACAGCATCTACACGCTGCCACTGTCTCGCCGAGGCATCTTGCTGCGTGATCACCAGGACAGCGCCCTGCTGCGCCGGCTTCGTGTCGGCGATGCCATGCACCGTCCGACAGACACCATTCCTGAGACCATGACGTTTGACCGCGTTGTGCGTCGCCTCTTGCAATCAGAGCAGCACGATTTTCCTGTCGTGGATGCAGAAGGCAGGCTCACAGGCGCCATTTCTCTCGCCCACGTTCGAGAGTTTCTGCGAGACGAACACCTTGACCACCTCTTGCTGGCCGGCGACTGCGCACACTCCGTGGTAACGCTCCACCCAGCCGACACCCTCCTGCATGCCATGGATGTCCTTGAAGGCGAAGAGGCACATGAGATTCACGTCGTGGCCAATAACCGCCTCGTAGGTTCGCTCTCGCAGGCCGGCGTGATGCGGACTTACCGACGCGCACTCATGGCAACTACGGGCACCGCCACCACGAAATCAAGCGGATCGAAGAAGGCCTGAAGCGAAGTCGCCCACCGGCGAGGTTCAGCTTTCGAGACGTTTGCCAATCAAGAAGACGGCTGCTCCGATGGCCAAGCCACCAAACTGGAATGCCATGGAATCCACAAAGTACGAGCGGACCATCACAAAGGTCACGAGACCTAGGCCGACGATTTGTACGAGACGCGAGACTCTCATGGGCCGCACACTCTACCGTGCGGAGCCCCAAGATGCCCTACGGCTCATCTTGAAGCTGAGTCAGCAGGCGCTCACGCCGCTGTTCGAAACGACTGCGCACCGGACTTCCTGAGCGCGCAGTTCTCAGCGCTTCATCAAGGGCACCAATCGCGTCCTCGACAGCGCCCTGGGACGCAAAGGCATCGGCCAGAAGCTCCCAGCTTCCAGGATGGTTCTGATAAGCCCCACGAACCAGAGGAAGCAGCAAATCGACCGCCGCCGCCGCATTATGGACATCCGGGTGACGGCTCCGCAGCAAGAGTCGTGCCCTGCGGAGATCATCCGGTGCGTTGCTTGGCGAACTCTCCAGCAAACGACGCGAACACGTGAGGGCTCCGGCCCAATCGTTGTCTGCCTCGAGAAGCAGAGCCAGTTCGAGAAGGGTGTCCGGGTGCAGCCCCCCCAGCGAATCTGCCGCGATGAGATGCTTCTGCGCCTTGGCGCTGTACCCGAGATTCAGTTGAAGCACACCCAACGTTTCGTGAGCTTCGGCCATCTGAGGGGCGACCTCGACTGCCGACTCATAAGCCACGACCGCGCCATCGAGATCGCCGAGCCCCTCGAGCATCGACCCGTAATTGAGGTAGACGAGTGCGCTGTCCATCCCACTCTCTGTCAACTGAGAGAGCGCGGTTTCGAAGTGAGGCCGAGCCGCGTGCGGTTTTCTGAGTTCCATGAGCGTGGATGCGATATTCGCGTGAAGCCACGGATTGTTGACCTCTGACTCGGCGGCTTCCTTGTACATGGCGAGAGCTTCCGCTGACCTCCCCAGATCTCGAAGAATGTGAGCGAGGGCCACTCGCAATCCGACATCCTCGGGTTCCAATCCGAGCGCTGTCCGAAAAGCACGCTCCGCGAGAGAGTACTCACCGACCGACAGGTACAAACGTCCCAGTTCACGGTGCGCTACAACATCAGAGGGGTCGCATTCGACAGCTTTAAGTAAGGCGTCATAGGCCTCGTTCCAGCGATCGGATTCCACATAGAGCAAGCCCAAGCTGACCCAGTGCTGAGCTTCTTCGGGAGCACAGAGGGTGGCTTGTCGCAACGCAGTGATCGATGCATCGACATCACCGAGCTCAAACTCGATTCGAGCCAACACGGAAAAGCCGCTTGCGCTCTCCGGATCCGCTTCCGTGGACGCACGCAGTTCCAGACGCGCTTCGGCAGTGCGCCCGAGGTCTAGAAGCGCCACACCGTGTAGAAAAAGCGCCATGGCATTGTCAGGCTCGAACTGCAGAAAGGCGCCGAGCAAATCCTCCGCGGTGACGGGGTCTCCATCGGAAAGTGCCTGGGCGCCTTCGGTGAGCATCTTCAGTTGAGCGAGAGCATTGCGTGCAGTGATCACTTTCGAGCGCTCATCGACAACGAGACCTTGAGCCGTCTCGGCGGTCCCATCAGCCACAACCCCGGAGGGCTCCCACTGATGAGCTGCCCGAAACTCGGGGCGAGCGGGGCCTACGCAGCTTGACGCCACGACGGCAAGAAAGAGAGGCAAGGCCAGTTGGCGGGATCCCATGGGAGGGCTCCTCGGTTTTGAGAGTCCCTGTCCTCCTCGGATCCTTCTCGCCCCATGCCTGAGTGGAAATACCGCTCAAATCAGCCTCTTGGCCCAAATCAACGGGAAGACGGCACCCATTCCCTCGGTCCAACGCTCTTTCACGGCCCTGAGACCTCGTAAACTCTTTCTCATGAAATTCAGGCTAATCCTCACCCTCGCCCTCACCACAGCGGTGGGTCTGCTCGGGGCCCTGCTTCTGCTGCAGGACCAAGCGCCGAGATCGAACCCAGCCGCCATCTCCGAGCCTCTGGCAAAACAGGACTCCGGAACTTCGCTACCAACCCCCAGCGAAAGACCGACTCTGCCCGCCCTGCCTGCAGCAACAGAACAGCGGACAGCCCAGCCCATGTCTCTGAGCGAAAGCTCGCCAACTCAGATCACAGGGCGCGTCATATCCCGTGCAGGAGCCCCCCTGGTCGGTGCACAGGTCACCTGCTACCAGGCGACAAATGATACGGCCTGGGTGCGCTACAAGCCGACTCCCCACGCAGAAACCACGGACTCCGAAGGGCGCTTCCGCATGATCGGCGTTCCTTCCAAGGGCACTCTCTCGCTCGAAGTCACACATGCAAGTGCAGCTCCCAGCACAGTGGAACCACTACGGCTTGAGCCGGGCCAACAATTAGACGTCGGAGACATTGCTCTTGGGCAGGGCGTGCGACTGTTCGGCAAGGTCATAGACACCAACGGGGTTCCCGTCAGGGGTGCACAGCTGATCGTTTCGGATATGGGCCGGGTGACCGCCGGCTCAACAGCACCCACTCCGAGTGTGTTCGCAGAAGCCGTGACCGACGCACTCGGCGAGTACACCGTCGAACACCTTGGGCGACGCCAGTACACGGTGGAGATTCACGCGGAAGGATTCGCGCCACTTCAGTCCGCCATCGCCTTCATGCTCAACAGCCCCACAGGTGACTACGAGCAAGATTTCATGCTGGAATATTCCAGCTCCATGCTCGGAGGCATCGTGCTGGGACCCGAAGAGCAGCCCGTGGAAGGGGCTGCCATCTCTTTGCTGCGCCGCGTGCCCGACAACAAGTCCTATTACATGCTTGAAGAGGTAACAGACGCCCGAGGGCGCTTCCACTTCGATCGCATTGCCAGCGGGCGATACGACGTTCGCTTTGCCTCGACCGATTGGTATCTACCGCTCCCTCTCAAACTGGACGCAGGCAACGACCAGCATGTCCTCCGCGCACAACCAGCCATCACCGTCGTCGGGCAGGTCGTCACGACAGGCTCCCTACCGCATGAGCTCGTTGTGACCGCCAAGGCAGACGCACGTACCGGAGCTCAACTACTTGGCGACCGCCCGGCGGAGCGCAAACTCGAGCTCACCGACAGAGGGACCTTCGATTACAACGGCCTCCGCTCCGGCTCCTACGTCCTGACCGTCAACGCCCCTGGATTCGCCCCCACAAACAGCCAAGACCTCATCCTGGGCCAGGAGACTCTGCGCGTTCCGGTCACCGTGATTCTCCAGAAAGGCGGCTCGGTCAAAGGCAGTCTCAAGGACCCATCCGCCACGGCCATCATCGAACTACGGGATTCCGCGTGGAACCCGCAGGGTCCGCTCGACTTCGCCTTCCCCGCGCCACCTGTTCATGGGCTTCGAGTGAAGAGTGACAAAACGGGAAAGTTTCACTTACGCAACGTCCCCGCGGGCGCCTATGTCCTGAGCGTCAAAACCAAAGGCATGCCGGACCTGCATGTGCGTGACATCGAAGTCTCTGACAATCAAGTTTCTCACGTTGGAGAACTGGTCAGGCAAGTCGGTGGTCACGTCGGTGGCATGGTCACGGGCACTCGAGGCGAACCACTCGGTGGTGCTTCTGTCAGCCTCGCCGGACCCGCCGCACGCATGCGCACCACAGCCAATCTGGACGGCACCTTTCAGTTCGAAGCCGTCCCACCGGGGGATTATGAATTGGTCGCAGTCCCCAAATCTTTTTTCGAAGCCTTTCGCTTCGAGGCCAAGCAGGACATCACGGTGACTTCCGACAAAGAGATCGAGGTAAGCCTTTTCCTCACGGCTCGCACGCCAACATCTAAAGGCAATTAGTAAGCTCTGCCATCAATCATTCGGGGCCCCTACAGACAAGGCCTCTCCCTCAACACGGACGGTCTGCCGGCGAGCCTCCCCATCGGCTGCGAACAGGGTCAGCCGATAACTGCCGGAGGGCAGGGCAAGCGCCTCGCCTGCATTTAACTCCCACGAGTTGGGTCCAGATTCCAGCAACGCTCCTTGCCAACCGGCCGCCAGACTGACCTGCGTCGTTTTTTCCCCACCCCCCGGGCCGAGCCACAGCACGAGAGCGAGCAGCAACACCGTGGCGGCCGACACGTAAGTATAGGTCCCCATGGCACCCCGGATGCTGCGCGCTCCTCGCTGGCCTCCTCCACGCAGTGCCAACTGATCAGGCCTCGGCGGGCAAGCGCAAGAGGGCATACACCGTCCCATTGCAATGAACCAGCTCGACCAACTCGAGCCCCTCCAGGGCATGAACAAGCCCTTCATCGTCAGCAACCTCTACGAACAATCGCCCGTCAAGTTGCCGTACGGACAATCGCTGCTCTACAACAAGATCTAAGTCATCAGCGAGACGACGTGCAGCTCGGCTCAACGCGAGAGAGGTCGCATCGGCATCTACGAACACTTCGCCACATTGGCCAGACGCAAAGAGCCATCCAGGGACAGAGGGTGGTGCGTCCAGCCAAGTCGGCGGACAGCTCGTGCAGCCACCAGAAACAGTGCACAGCAGAAAAGCCCACAACCACGAGCTAGCCGACGCGCACGAGCGACTTGCCTTCATATCGGAGCAAGGAGCGACGAAAGCTCCGGAACGAGGCGCAACACGTGGCCGCGCAGTTCAGCTCGAATTTCAGTCGTACTGCGCAACTCCAACATCTGTACAGCGACTTCTCGAGCCTCCTCGAGAGTGATCGCGCTGATCAACCTGCGCACAAGAGGCAAATGGTAGGGCGACATACTGAGAGAACGCCCGCCAAGCCCTAATAACAGGAGCACCGAATCTGGGTCGCCTGCCATCTCACCACACACCGACAATTGGCTGTTGGCCAGTGCCGCGCCATCGATTGCGGTCTTGATCAGGCGAATCATCCCGGGATGAAGCGGTTGGTAAAGAGATGCCACCCGAGCATTGTTGCGGTCGACTGCCAATGCGTACTGGGAGAGATCGTTGGTCCCGAGTGAAAGGAAATCCGCCTCCTCTCCCAGGTCACGTGCCGCCAGAGCTGCAGCGGGAACTTCCACCATTGCGCCGACAGGCACGTCCTCATCAAAGGGGACCCCGTGAACCTGCATGTCCGACTGGATCTGCGCGATCATCGTTCGAGCGCGCCGAAACTCTTCGACCATGGTCACCATGGGGAGCAAGATACGCACTCGCCCGTGAGCGGAAGCACGGAGCAGGGCGCGAATCTGCGTGTAGAACATGTCCGGCCATTGCAGAGAAAGCCGGAGGCCGCGCCACCCCAAAACGGGGTTTGGTTCCGTGGGCAGCGAGAAGTACGAAAGCGGCTTGTCGCCTCCCACATCGATCGTGCGGAAAGTGATTTCTGCATCGCCTACCTGAGAAAGTGCTTCGACGTAGTACTCGTACTGCTCTTGCTCGCTCGGAAAAGTGCGGCGCTCCATGAACAGGAACTCCGTGCGAAAAAGTCCCACACCGCGCAGCCCAGACATCATCTCTGGATGCACACTGTCGAAGTTCTCGACATTCAGCATGATCTCGACTGCCACACCGTCCTTGGTGCGCACCAGCCCACTCGCTCGTGCAGCGAGTTCTTCGCGAAGATCGTGATAATGCTGCGATTGACGAACGGCCTGGTCGAGATCCTCCGGCTGCGGATTGAGGATGACCCGACCTTGCCCGCCATCGATGATCCAGGGCCCACCACAAGCCGGAAGTGAGGACACATCCACATCGGTCACGGCTGGAATCCCCAGCCCGCGAGCCAAGATCGCAGCGTGCGACGCCGCCCCACCCGAAGCCGTGACAATGGCAGCCAGTCGGCGTCGGTCCATCGTGGCGGTATCCGACGGCAACAGCTCACGCGTCACCAGGATCACCTTGCTGCCATCCGCACCCGCCTTCTCGACGGCACTTGCTGCAGCCCGACCTGGACGTCCTGCAAGAATACGCAGCAGTTGTCGCCCCACATCTCGCAGATCGGCAACCGGATCTCGATCAGCTTCATTCCCCATGCCCTTGAGACGATCGCTCCAGGCCGCCACGGCATCACGCACAGCCACCTCGGCATTCACCAGCCGCGTCGCGATCCGCTCTCGAATCGCCTTTCGGAAAGCAGGGTCATCGAGCAACAAACCTTGCACAGAAAAAATGCGGGCGTCACGCCGACCCACTTCGCGCTCGATATTCTGCTCGACATCGGCAAGCTGCTTCTTTGCCATACGAATCGCAGTTGCGAGTCGTCGTTGCTCGCCAGAGACATCATCGGCAGACAGAGCAAGGACCGGAATGTCGATGTCTGTCTCGTCGTGAAAGACAGGTGTCCCCACGGCCAGACCCGGCGCAACAGGAAGTCCTGTCACGACAATGCGGCCGCCCCCACCCGGCGGCGACGCCGAACCGGGTTCCGGAACAGAAGCGGACACGGGGTCATCCTTCTTCACCCGATCACCCCAGCAACCGCTCAGTGATCAAAGCGGGAAGATCTGCCACAGCGACACGCTCCTGTTCCATGGTGTCGCGATCACGCAACGTGACGGTGCCATGCTCCTTGGTTTCGCCGTCCACGGTGATGCACCACGGAGTGCCGATTTCATCCTGACGGCGATAGCGGCGCCCGATGGCACCTGACTGATCGTAGGCAGTTGCAATGCCCCGAGCTCGCAGGCTGTCCTCAATCTCCATGGAAAGCTCAGGCATCCCATCTTTCTTCACCAGTGGAAACACAGCCACTTTGACCGGAGCAAGCCGTCGATCCAGATGCAGGACCGTGCGGACGTCACCCTCTACATCCTGCTCCTCATAGGCATCCATGAGGAAGCACAACACAGCGCGATCGACACCTGCTGCTGGCTCAATCACCCAGGGCACGTAACGTTCGCGTGTCTGGCCGTCGAAATACTCGATCGTTTTTCCAGACGCCTCTGCATGACGTTTCAAATCAAAATCAGAGCGGCACGCAACCCCTTCCAGCTCTTTCCACCCGATGGGCAACTTGTATTCGATATCTGCCGTTGCCTTCGCGTAGTGCGCGAGCTCTTCGGCATCGTGATCGCGGTAGCGCAGATTGGATGGATCAATTCCAAGATCCACATACCACTTCATTCGAGCCTCACGCCAGTACGCGTACCACGTCTCCCAGTCTGCCTCGGGAACAAAATACTCCATCTCCATTTGTTCGAACTCACGCGTTCGAAAGATGAAGTTCCCGGGTGTGATTTCATTGCGAAATGACTTCCCGATCTGCGCAATGCCAAAAGGTGGCTTGCGACGACTGGTCGTCATGACATTGAGAAAATTCGTGAAGATGCCCTGCGCAGTTTCCGGACGAAGATAGGCGACGCTGGCGCTACCCTCCACCGGACCTAGATGCGTTTGAAACATCAGGTTGAAGGCGCGAGGTTCCGTAAAGTTTTCACGGCATGCGTCATTGAGAGCCGCGTTGTGTCGAATCGGACAGGTGGCCCCATCCAGATCGTCGGCGCGAAAACGCGCTTTGCATTTACGGCAATCGACCAGCGGGTCGGAGAATGTATCGACGTGCCCGGAAGCTCGCCACACGTCGGGATGCTGAAGCACAGCCGAATCGAGGCCGTCTACATCTCTTCGGGTCGACACCATCGAACGCCACCAAGCGTCCTTGACGTTGCGCTTGAGCTCAGCCCCCAGCGGGCCGTAATCCCAGCACGACCCAAGGCCTCCATAGATCTCACTCGCCTGGTAGACGAAGCCTCGCCGTTTGGCGAGGTTCACGATCTGTTCAATAGATGCAGCAGGCAACGGAAACCTCCGTGACGGAGTCGAACAGTGCATTGTGGCCGCTGCAGGCATATGCGTTCAAGGGCAGCGGAATCGATTGGCTAACCCGCCGTGGATGAGCGATCCGAGGCTGTCTTCCCGCGAAGCCGAACTGAAAAGACCTCTGACGAGTGCGAAATGACCTTCCGCTACAGCACGCCGTGGATTCCAGCCTCCAGCTCGGCACGCGTCTCCAGGCCCTTGGAGTCTCTTGGGCGCACGACCCAGTCTGCGTCATAGATGTCAATGTACGCAGGCGCGATCCGGTTCGCGGGCACATCGGGAGCCAAGGAGAGTACGAGACCGATGCATCCATGCGGATCCTCTCCACCACGTCCATTGAACTGAGAGCGCCCCCACCATGAGCCCAAACCGACAAGTTCAAATGTCGTGAAAGACTGTTGCGACGTATTCCACGTCGCCTCTCCCAACAACTCCCAGGCGATACCACGCGGCCACGAACGCCTCGGAGTCCAATCGTTGTCGCCCAGTCGCCAAACTCCATCCGCGTCAGCGAGCACCTCGCCTTGCAAGCTCAAATGAACCCGAGCCCCCTCGACCGCCATGACTTCCGCCCGCAACGACTGGCGTACGATCTCTTCGGGCGCAAAGGCCAAAGCCTGCCCTATCACCGCATCCACCAGATGAAAGCGTGCGAGCCGTTCAACAAACTCTCGCGGCAACTCCCAGGTTTCGCCAGGACGTGGAAACAACGGAGTCCCAGGCACCCACGCACCTCGATCTCCATCTCTTCGATGACCTGCCGGCCCCGCAGCCATGACCGCGCGTGCCTCGGTTTCAGAGAACCATGCGTGGTCCTGATTCCATTTGGTGGCCTGAGGTCCCGCAGGGTCCAGAGTCTCCGGGAGATCCCGAACTCGAGACACGAGTACGAGCCCCTCCGTCGGGTAGCTCATTTCCCAGCGATGCTCGGGCTCCATGTCACCTGGCTGCGCTGAGTCTGCGATCTTCTGCTCGGCGGGCAGGTTCGCCCAGGCCTCCAGACCGCGCTGCATGGTCTCAAGCACCCGCTCCGCATTCAGAGAATTCACGGAGGCGAGAAGCTGCCCTGTAGGTGACACGACGTAGATGCCCTGGCGCGTTCCTCCCTTGCCCCGGTAGTGCCCTTGGTCAGCCATGGCCCGAAAAGCCAAGCACTCAGCATCCTCACCGCGTTGCAGCCGCCAGACTTCATCAGCACATGGAACAAACGACTCACTGAGTTCCTGCACCTCGCTGTGAGACCAGACGGACCGTCGGCCAGAGACGCCGTTGTTTCAGGTGCACCCCAGCGGGTGACCATTCATGGCCCACATGAGCAACGGCTTACCCTCCGCACGCGCCGCGTCCATGCCCTCGCCAAATGTGACGTGCCAGGGAATCGAAGCGTAAGCGAGGTCATCGCCATTGGGCAGGATGTACTCACGCCAAGCTGGCAAGGTCTCAGCACAGAGAGGCACGGGCTTCATCACAGGAATGCCGAGCTCTCCCGCGTCAGACGCCATGGGGCCGGCACAAGCAGAGAACAGCAACGCGACCGAAAGCATCACGGACGCCCGAAGCGGCTGCCAGAAACCAAGAAGATTGAAAAATGAGTTCTTCACGAGTCGCGTGAGTCCTCGTTTTTTAGACACGGGTGGCGATATCCAGCCTCCTCCTCAAGATCTTGCACCACCTCTGCCAGTGCACGTTTCAAGGGGGAGTCAAAACGCCGATCGTACACGTCGACCAGGCTCTTGTAGTACCAAAGCGTGTCATCTCGCTTGCCACTGAAGAGCGCCCAGATGCTGGAGCCTTGCTCGCGAAGGTCAGACAAGGTGCAGCGCGCATTGTGCAACTTGTCCGCACAAGAGACTCTCATCACGGACGGGGTCTGCCCTTCCATCTGGGCAATAAACGCCTCCTTCCGGGGCCGCCAGGCCGGCTTGGGGTCCTCAAGAGTGTCGGTGCAGCCCAGAACGATCTCCGCCACATTCTCACCGAAGCGCCCCCGGATCATCTGGAGCGTCTCTTCACCTCCCTGGTCCTCAGGCCCGTCGTGGAGCAGCGCGGCAATGACCTCATCTTCACTCCCACCGTCCTCCCCTACGAGAGAAGCCACGGCAAAGAGGTGTGTGACGTAAGGAATTCCTCCCCCGCCCTTGCGCGTTTGCTCTCGATGGAGATCGATCGCAAAGGAGGCGGCTTCTCGAAGTTTGGTGGAGTAGGTCATGGGCGGCCTCCCAGACTAACCGGGGGGAGCCCTCTTACCAGTCCCAGACCGCTCGATTCCCAGGCTCCGCGACCGAGGTCGATCCCGCCAGAGCCAGGGGCCATCGGAGACCAGAGCCCTAAATTGCTAGAGTCCTGACACGATGACCACCTTCCGCGACATAGCCGACAAAGTGCACGCAGGAGAGCGCCTGAGCGAGGCCGACGCTCTGCTTCTCATGCACCATCGAGACTTGCCTGCCATCGGTCAGTTGGCCGATCTGGTTCGCCAACGCCGACATCCTGAAGGCGCCGTCACTTATATCGTCGACCGCAACATCAACTACACCAATGTTTGCGTCACGCTGTGCAAGTTCTGTGCATTTTACCGCCGGCCGGGTGACCCGGAAGGTTACGACCACCCCCTCGAAGTCATCTACGACAAGATTCGCGAAACACGCGAACTAGGCGGCGTGCAGATCCTTCTTCAGGGCGGCCATCATCCCGACTACGGCATTGAGCGCTACGAGGCATTGTTTCGCGGCATCAAAGCCAATGCGCCCATTCATATTCATGGCCTCAGCAGCTCGGAAATATTGCATTGCTGCCATGTCAGCAAACTCCCGCTGCCTGAAGTGTTGCGCCGTATGCGAGCCGCTGGCCTCGATTCCATTCCAGGAGGCGGTGGCGAGATTCTCGTGGACCGAGTGCGCAAAGTGATTTCGCCACTCAAGACCATGTCGGAGCCGTGGTTGGAAGTGATGCGAGAGGCACACAAACAAGGCCTTCGCACCACGGCCACCATGATGTTCGGACACGTCGAAACGTTCGAAGAGCGCGTCGAGCACATGCGCGCGATTCGTAGCCTCCAAGACGAAACCGCTGGATTCACGGCCTTCATTTCCTGGACTTTCCAGGCACCTCACACAGAGATGCAGGACACGCCGATGACCGGGGGCTTCGATTATCTGCGCACGGCCGCGGTCAGCCGTCTCTTCATCGACAACATCGACAACTTCCAGGCCAGCTTCGTGACCCAAGGCCTCGATATGGCTGGCCTCTCGCTGCAATACGGGATGAACGACCTGGGCAGCGTCATGATTGAAGAAAATGTTGTGTCGGCAGCAAACTGCGAGTGTCTCGCTGAGATCACCGAGATGGAGAAACAGATTCGCGCAGCAGGATTCGAGCCAGCACGGCGCAATATGTTTTACGACCGAGTCGACGAGCAAGGAGGGTTGCTCGAGCGACGACTCGACGCCAACTGGGATGCCAAGAACCCCGAAGGCGATGATCGCCCCTGGGACTCCGAGGTTTCCGGTTCGTGCTCGGCCGCACGATCTGACGCGGCTCCACAAGAGAGCCCGCGATGACCACGGCGACCGCAAACACGATTTTGCCCGATGGCGCCAGAGTCCCCAGCGCCTCGCCCTACCCCTTGCTCCCCTCCAATCCGGGGCCGGGCGACGAGTTCGAACCCGCCACCGACGCACTGGGTGAACTCTCTGATGAGTTGATTCCTGTTCGCGACAAGGTTTTCGGGGGAGAACGTCTCTCGATGGATGACGGGCGACTTCTCTTTGCCACAAAAGACCTCACCGGCGTCGGCGCCCTCGCCAACTGGCTCACCGAGACGCGCAACGGCAACCGCACGACTTTCACTTTTAACCGACACCTGAACTACACGAACGTCTGCGCCTACAAGTGCATGTTCTGTGCCTTTCGTCGCAGCGGCGACGAAGACGATGCCATCACCATGGACATGGACTTCGTTACGAATCGCATCCGCAACGAATTCACGGATGGTATGAAAGAAGTCCATGTCGTCGGTGGCATCCACCCCGAACTGCCTTACAGCTACTATCTCGACCTCTTACGCACGATCAAAAAGACGAGGCCCCACCTCCACATCAAGGGCTTCACGATGATCGAGTTAAATGAGATTGCAAAGCAAGCAGGCAAACCGCTCGACGTTGTCGTTCGTGAGTTGAAGGAAGCAGGGCTTGACTCATGCCCTGGCGGAGGCGCGGAAGTGCTCAGCCCACGCGTCCACAAGAAACTCTACAACGGAAAATTGCCGCCCAACGAATGGCTGGACGCCGTGCGCGTCGTTCATGCAGCAGGCCTCAAGTCCAATGCGACCATGCTCTTTGGCCACATCGAAAGCCTTGAGGAGCGCCTCGAGCATCTGGACCAGATTCGGCGACTTCAGGACGAAACACAGGGCTTCATGCAGTTCATCCCGTTGGTGTTCCACCCGGATAACACGCCCTTGGAACGACTTGGAAAAACCACGGGCGTGGATGCCTTGCGCACGATCGCCATCTCAAGGCTGATGCTCGACAACATTCCACACATCAAGGCCTACTGGATCATGGTGGGCTTGCGCATTGCACAGATCGCCCTGCACTACGGGGCCGACGACATCGATGGGACCGTGGTCGAAGAACACATCACGCATGATGCCGGAGCCACGACACCCCAAGGCCTGACCACAGGTCGCCTAACCGCTCTCATCAGCGAAACAGGAAGACAGCCCGTGTTACGAGACACCTTGTACGAGGACATGCTCGCGGTCTAAGCCTTCTCTCCACCGTGACCGAGTCTCGCCGGCTCCTGCCGCCATGAACCTCACTTCACAACTCCATCGCCTGGCACATGCCTACGGGGTGCAAGTGGCGTCCTATGGGATGAATGGTGTTCGCCGCCATGCGGAACAAGACACGATTCTTGCAGTTCTAGCCTCGATGGGCGCGCCGGTCACGGGACTTTCAGATGTTCCCGGCGCGCTTCGCGAACGACTCGCACGCCGAGCGCACGTGCTCATCGAACCTGTCATCGTGGCCTGGGCCGGTCGCTTGCCCGCCCTGGAACTCCGGCTTGCTGGACAGCAGCACACCAACCTTGCCACAGCCACAATCGACCTCGAAAACGGCGAGCAGCGCTCCATTCATCACGACCTGCTCGAAATGCCCATCGCCCACACTGGGTCGGTCGAGGGAGAGAAGGTCGTGACACGAAACTGGGAGACAGGATTGGTGCTCCCCCTGGGCTATCACCAACTCAGCCTCCATGCCGGTGGGCGGACAGCTTCAGCCCTCATTCTCTCGGCTCCAGAACATGCAGACACCACCGCACTCGACCCCGAGAGCGGCTTGCGGCCTGGTCGTTCGCGCGGCTGGGGCTCCTTCCTCCCCACCTTCGCACTTCGTCGCAAGGAAGACTGGGGCTGTGGCGACTACACCAGCTTGGGGCAACTGGTGGACTGGACAGGAGATCACGGCGGCAGCGCTGTAGCCACCTTGCCCTTGCTCTCGAGTGCGTTCGACGAGCCAATCTTTGAGCCCAGCCCCTACACACCAACAAGCCGCTGCTGCTGGAACGAACTCTATATCGACCCAACAACTGAACCCGAGTGGAGAGACTCGAAGCAGGCGCACGCGCTGACGAGCGCTGCCTCCTGGGCTCTGGAGCGCGAAGCGCTCTGTTCAGCAGAGTTGCTGGACTACAAACGACTCTGGGCACTGAAGCGCCCCGTCTTGGAAGCCATGTCGGAGCAGTTGCATCAGCGACAGGGCACTCGAGCCAACAGCCTGTGCGCCTTTCTGAAGGAGCGCCCTCACGTTGCCCAGTACGCACGCTTCCGCACTGCCACAGAGATACGAGGTGGCGTCTGGCAAACATGGCCAGAGCGCATGCGCAACGGCAACTTGCGCGAGACAGAAATTCACCCTGCAACGGTGCGCTTCTGGGAGTACGCCCAGTGGCTCGCACATCTCCAGTTGAGCCAGGTGGCAAAACAAGGAGAGAAACGCGGCACTGGGTTGCTACTCGACCTGCCGCTGGGCACGCACAGTTCCGGCTATGACACCTGGAAGAACCCGTCACTCTTTGCGCATGGCATGAGCGCAGGAGCGCCGCCGGACGACTTCTTTGTCAAAGGCCAACAATGGGGATTTCCCCCTCGAATTCCTGATGCGGAACGCGCAGACGGCTACAACGACCTGAGGGCGACCTTGCGTCATCACCTGGAGCATGCCTCTGCTCTGCGCATTGATCACGTCATGTCACTGCACAGGCTGTACTGGGTCCCCCGCGGAATGGATGCCACTCATGGTGTGTACGTGAGCAATCAGGCCGACGAACAATACGCGGTGATGTGCATCGAGTCTCAACGGAGCGGCACGGCAATTGTTGGAGAAGATCTAGGAACAGTGCCGCGCGGCGTGCGGCCAGCCATGGATCAACATCACATACGCCGCTTGCGAGTCAGGCAGATCGAGTTTGGCGCAAGCACCCCCACAGCACCCAACCCTCACGCAGTTGCGAGCCTGAACACCCACGACATGCCCACGTTCGAGGCATACCGAAAGGGACTCGATCTCGAAGACCTTCAAAGCCTTGGCCTGCTGTCTGCCCGAACTGCAGGCGAGCAACGAGTAAAACGCGCTCGCGCACTCTCCGACGCACGCAAGTGGCTGATTGCCGAAGAGCACCTCGCAGAAGATGCACCAGATGAAGACCTCATACTCGCTTGCTTGAACCAACTTGCGTGGAGCCCTTCTCCACTGGTGCTGGTCAACCTCGAAGACCTCTGGCACGAAACACGCCCGCACAACGTGCCCGGCACGCATCACGAACGCCCGAACTGGCGACGCCGCGCAAAGTATGGGCCAGAAGACTTTTCAAGCCTGGCGAAGGTGGGCGAGGCCATTGCCACTCTGAGAGTTCGCCGAAGACTGCCGTGCCAAGTCCCCGACAGCAAAACACCCACTCTCTTGGACGAACAGGACCGTTTCTTGTTCCGCACCGGCAGCCACTTCCAGCTGCATGAACGGCTTGGGGCCAGAATCGTCCACATCGACGAAATTCCCGGTATTCACGCCCTGCACTGGGCACCTGGAGCAGACGCGGTCAGCTTTCTCGACCTGACCAACGGTGCGGTGCACTCGATGGAGCCTCGGGGTGACGATCTCTGGGAGATGTTTGCGCCAGGAACCAAGCCAGCCCCCTCATCAAGGCGCCCTTATGCACTCCGTGTCACACGAGAGCATCAAGTCCACGAGATTCCCGACCCGGCGGCATGGCACTTCGGCCCCCGCCCGCCACAGGCAAACACAGAATCCGGTTCAACAACCGATCGCGGCATCACATCGGAACTTTGCCAGCTGAATTACGACTGGACAGACAAAGACTGGATCGATCAGCGCCAAAAACTCGACTCGAATCACATGCTCGAAGTCCCACATGACATGTGGACTGACAAAGAGACAGAGACTCTTTCAGAGCGCATTCTTTCGTTTGCCGAACAGCACGGTGCAACGTCCGTCGTTTTACCTGCCTGGATGGAGAGCCTTCCTCAAAGACAGGGAGAAGACCAACAGATTGCTGACTTTGCACCAGAGGCTCGACTCGGCGACCCTCAAGGCGCCATGCATCTCATTGACACTTTGCACCGACACAACATCGGTGTCCTGCTTGCATGGCCCCCCGTCGGCAAGACTCTTGAACAACGCCAGTCCCTCCCAGGGCTGCCCGAGCCCGACGAAATTTCACGCGCAAAAGAAGTGAGCTACCTGCTCAGCAGTGCCGCATTCTGGCTAGAGATCTATCACTTCGACGGCCTGCGCATCATCACTCATCATTTGCGAGATCGATTCAGAACGACCGATTCTCTACAGCAGGCAGCCGAGGTTCTCGAGCGCATTCAGACGGAGCTCGCTGAGCAACACCCTCATGCGCTCTTTCTCACGGGCTGGAACAACGAGAAGAGCTCTTCCACCACAAGCGAGATTCGCGTTCCACGTTTGTAGTGGACTGAAGGCAAGCCCCGGGCACCACACGCAACACTCGGTTTCGTCTCAGACGAAACAGCCTCACCGACTCACTTAAGCGCTGAGTCCAGATCTTCCTGACTCGGTGCAAAGTAATAGGCTCCGCTCGTCGCACGCGAAAAATCGAGCAAGCGGTCATGCACGCCATCCGTGACACCGAACATACTCTCCAGCAGCGCGTCGAAGCGCTTGGAAGAATTTGCGAAGGCCACGAAGTACAGCCCGTGCTCTCGCACTCCGCCGAAAGGCACACTGCGGCGGTAAACCGGCTGCGCCTCGCCCTCAACTTCGATGTCGGTCCGTGCCACATGGGCATGCTTCGGCATGGCACGCCCTTTCAACTCTTCGTTGCCATCCTTCGTACGCCCCATGATTTTGGATTGCTGAGCATCCGAAAGCGCCTCCCATCTCCGGAGGTCGTGAACCCAACGCTGCGCGAGCACATGGCTGCCACCACCACCGCGCTGTCGTGAGGGAATGAGAGCGACGACCTGCCTCTCGGCTCCCTTGGCATTTGCCGTGCCATCCACAAAGCCCGTCAGATCCAGTGAGTCCCTGTATCGAAATCCATGCTCTTCTGCAGCGAGACGCGCTACGGATCGCAGGGCTCGATGCACACCAAGTGCTGCTGCAACATTTTCGTCGTGATGGTCACCGTGCAACCAGATCCAGATGTTGTGCGGAGTCGGCGGCGCATGGTGCCCTTCCGGCCCATCGATTCCCTCAAAAAGGTGCAGCCCCTGCGGCACTCTTTCCGTGGCCAGACGGCTCCAGAGCACCGGGCCAAAGGCGATAACGCATCTTGGCCTTCGTTCTGAATCGACACGACTGTCACGAGGAACCTCGAGCGCCAACCGGACAGCTTCGCGAACATCTCTGGTTTCGGCCCCGGGCAAGAGGTCGTATTCAAGCCAGAGATGATGGTCACTGTCTTCGAGAAAGATCGCCTGCTGCGGGGACCTCATGGCTTTGACGCGCTCTCCGTTAAGTTTTGAGAAGTCTCGCCCCGTGTGTCGCAGGCCACCGGCTTGCTGTCAATCCAGCAATCCTTCGTGCTGGAAAACACGCCGTAAATAGGCAACTGGCATATTCCCCGATTCAAGATAGAGCGCATGAAAACGACGGTCGAGGTCCAGACCGCTCAGACCTGAGGAAACCTTCACATCCTGCTTGAGTTCCCACACCATTCGATTCCCCGTGAGATAGCTGAGCGGGTAGCCACGCTCCTGGCTGTACCAGTTCAGTTCGGCTGCTACACGCCCAGGCACAAAGCCTGTCACAGCCGCAAGCAGATTGCCCGCCGCGACGAAAGGGTCGGACGACGAAAGGTCGCAAGGCACACCCACCTCGAGGAATGTCTTTTCTCCGGTCATGAAAAATAAATCGATAGCAACACGCGCTCCGATTCGACTGATGTCACGTTTCCCGGCGAAGCGAGCCTCATCCACAAGCTCTCCCATGTAACCCATATCGAGCATGTAGTCCTCGAGCATGGTGGTCCAGCCCTCGGCGTGGTGATTGCTGCTGAAGTGGCGGCGTATCACCGAGGGGTGCAAGCCTGCCGTCGACAACTGCAGGTGATGCCCAGGGATTCCCTCGTGAATCATCATCCCAGGTATGGACAGCTCTGTGTGCTCCGCCAGGAGTTCCTCCGAAAGTGTCAGATACACAAGACTCGTGCGTACTCCTGGCCGGAACATCGGCGGCTCCATCATGGCCCCAGCTGGAATCGTGGGCGTCATGAATCCGGGGGTGCGCAAAACGACCATGTCCTGCGCAGTCGGTATCGGAAAAAGAGATCGTTCATGAATGAATGACGCGATCTTTTCTCGCTCGAGTTGATAGCGATCGAGCACATCTTCGAGAGCGCCTGTAGGAAGGGACACCCGATATTGATCAGCAAGGAACCCCGTCAACTCATCTGCTGTCGTTTGCCTGGGCAGTCCATATTTTTCCGTCAACCGGACACGGAGTTCCTCGATGGTTTCCGCTGTCTCGGAGAGAAAGTCTGTGGCCATGCTGTGAAGGGCCTCGAGACTTTTATCGATACCAGTCAAGGCGACGATCTGACGCGCATCTTGTTCACCCAGGTGCATCTGAGTCGTACAGGGCAGTTCACTCAGTTCCGAGACGTACAATTTGAGTGAGTCCTTGGCCCGAACGACAGCGCTCTCGAGACGCGAGAGGTCGTGAAAGCCGATCTCCCGCCCCCATCCGATCAGCGTGTCGAACAATTCGGGCAGCCCTTCGACCTGCTCACGGTCCATCCCGACCCAGCGTTCAACCGGAACCTCTAGGCGAGCGAGGAGCTTCGCGCAGTAATCCGGCACACCCTCGATGCGCCCCATGATGCTGGCCAACCGTTCAGAGGCCGGCCTCGGGTCATTGACAAACTGAGGGAAGAGACCGTCGCCGATGTCTGCGCCCGCAGTCGGCTGCTGCTCAAGACGCGTTCGCCCATTGAATCGATAGCTCTCCCGATGAATCTGCGCCTGCAGTTTGAGGCGAGCCAGATCCGCATCTAACTTGGTGTTGAAATCAGCCTCTCCCAGTTCCACGGCATCGAGATCTGCCAGCAACTGCCGAGCACTTGCGGTGTGGCTTTCAATGGCGCCGCTCGAGGGATCCGGCAACTCGGCGAGTCGGCAGTCAGCACCTTTCTCCACGCAGGCATTAGGAGGTCTCAATTGGTGCTCGTGAAAAGCAGTCACAAACCGATTCCAGGCATCAGGCGCGGCCGCTGATTGTAGGTCAGAGGTGTCGTGGAGATCGGGTGCCATGAGGACTCCAAAAAATGATTCTGAAGGGGGCGTCTCCGAGAAGCCCGACAACATCTGCAGCATGTCATCCTGCGGGGGGCGCTGGCTAGCCGGCCATGAGAGGGCGAGACCGGCTTCCGAGCCTCTCCCAGGCTCTGTTCATGAGGCTCGTGCCCCGACCGCCCGGCACACGAGATCATTCAGCCAAGGGGCACTCAGACACCTTCGCTGATACGATCTCGCGCATGAACACTCAGGACGCACGCATCTCACAAGCCCTTCGAAGAGAACTCGAGCGCTTCGACCCTTCTCTTCCCATCGAAAGCGCTCACACGCCACCGTCCTCGTGGTACCTCGACCCCGCCTTTGAGCGATTGGACCGCGAGACGGTGTTCTCGCACAATTGGATCGCGGTCGGACGGACAGAGCAGGTCAGCAAGCCAGGCGATTATTTGGCGGGACATATCCTGGGCATGCCGTACTTCGTGCTTCGCCAAGAAGGCGGGGCGCTGGTTGCTTTTCACAATGCCTGCCGTCATCACGCAACCGAGTTGCTCACGGGTAGCGGCTGCCTCGACCATGCGGGCGAATCGCCACGCATCACCTGCCCCTATCACGGGTGGACCTACGGGAGCCATGGCGACTTGCTGAGTGCACCCCACATGGCAGGTGTCGAAAACTTTGACCGAGCCTCCATGGGACTTCGAACCATCGCCCTCGAAACATGGCAAGGCTACGTCTTCCTGAATCTCGACGACGACCCGAGCCCACGAGGCCCCGACCTCGCCGAACTTGACACTCGACTCAACCAGCAGTTCGAGACCAGTTCTCTCCGCCACGTGATGACACGTACTTACACGGTTCATTGCAACTGGAAGGTCTTCGTAGACAACTATTTAGATGGCGGCTACCACGTCCCCGTTCTACATCGAGGCCTCGCCGCTGGACTCGACCTGGATCACTACACCACCGAGATCTTCAAGCGCTTCAGCATTCAAAGCTGCAAAGCAAAAGAAGGTCGCCTCGGAGACCAGGCGCTCTACGCATGGGTGCATCCCAACTTGATGTTGAATCGGTACGGCGGGATTCTCGACGTCAATCGCGTGATGCCCGTAGCGGTTGACCGAACAGACGTGATCTTCGACTACTTTTTTGACGAGAGCTCGAGTCAGGATCAAAGCTTTGTCAGCGAATCTGTTGCCCAGAGCGAAAGCGTCCAGCAAGAAGACAAGCAAGTGTGCGAGTCCGTCCAGCGAGGACTCAGGTCTCCCGCTTATGACCGAGGGCGATATGCCCCACGGATTGAAAACGGAGAGCACCATTTCCACTCGCTGCTCGCGCATGACTATCGCAACGGCACCAACAGCCTCGCGCTCTAAGCGAATCTGACTTTCTTGTTGCCCTACCGCGTCCGGGCAAGCGCCAGATTCAAGATTCGTTGCACAAGCTGGGGGTACTCAGTGCCAGCCATGGCGGCCGCAGATGCGAACTCCTCGGACCGCGCAATCTCTGGGTTTGGATTCGCTTCGAGAAAGTAGAGTTTTCCATCCGCGCTCAAGCGGTAGTCGATACGGGCATAACCGTCGAGGCCAAGGATACGGTAGATGCGTTTGCTGGTTCGCTCTATCAGTTCAGATTCCTTCTCTGACAAACCTCCTGCATGCGCATGCTCGATACCACGCCGCTCCTGGTAATTGATGTCGTGCTTCACCTTTTCCGTCGCAATGGTTGCGCTGCCTTTTGGCAGATCACCGAACAAAAGCTCCCAGGGCGGCAAGACTTCGAGCCGTTTATTTCCCAACAAGCCCTGATAGATCTCCCGACCTTCAATAAACTCTTCGGCAATGGCGTCGGTGCCAACGCTCTCATGAACGAACCGCACTCTCTCCTCGAGCTTTGCATCACTGTCGACGAGTGATGCTTGGCTGATTCCGATGGAGGATTCCTCCACCAGGCTCTTCACGATGAGCGGCAACTCAAAACCACGCGGACGGCGAATGCGCCGGCCTTTCCGAAACACACGAAAGGACGGAGTCCGGATGCGATGGTAGTGCAAGAGCTTCTTGCTGAGAGCCTTGCCTCGAGCCAACATCAGCCCGCGTGGATTGCAGCCGGTGTACGGCACTCCCATCAGTTCCAGGTAGCTCACGACATGACTATCTAACTCGGGCAAGCCCGCGAAGCCCTCAACTAGATTGAAAACGACATGCGGCTTGAATGTCCGAACCGCTGACCGAACAGGCCGCAATTCATCTTCAATGCCCTCCGAGCGGACCTCATGTCCGAGTTCGCGCAAAGCCCGAAGGACATCCAGGTCCGTCTTGAGAGTGTTGATCTTGCTTTCATCCAAACCCGAGGTGTCATCGGGCGGAATGAGCGAGGGATGCGTCAAGTGAAGGACTCGAAGTCTTCGGCTCATCACATATTGATCCAGTCGCGACGATTGAATAATGAGTGCATCGTCTGCACTGCCAAGAGCACGGCAAACTGCATACGAAGATCGTCTTCATCACCCACTGCATAAAGACGCAATTCTCTGCAGCGACGGATCATGTCTTCGAGCACATGATCCAAAGTAAACTGATACTGCCCTGTCCAGCGAGAGATGATCTGTCGGACAAGTGTGCGATTGCGGCGCAAAAAGCGACTCGCTGGTTCAGCACCCTTCACGCGCTCTGCCACAAAGAGCCTGCGCAGATCCACGTCGTAGATATCCGGCGCTCCATGCGGACCGTATTTCATCCGCAGTTCATAGTGATCACGCAATGTCGTCTTGATTTGTGAAACGGAGTCCACGCGCCTGCGTGTCCGGACTGGCGCAGACTCGCCGCGCAAATCTTCCATCACTTCGTCGACATATTGAAGCTTATCGAGTGCAGGCCATCCCTTGTATCGACGGCGCCAAGCACTTCGAGAGCCAAGCCACACGGCAAAGGTCTCAGCGAAATCTTCGTCCGGATGGCTCTGCGCGTAGTACATCGGAAGGTGCTGGACATACTCGCGGCTGGCGGGGTCAGGCCGATAACTCTCGGGATACTTCTCAGAAGACCGGCCAAACAACTCGTGCCATCGCTTGCGACGATTCAATCGAAACGCAGTCTGGATGGCGTGACCGCACTCATGCCGCATGATTCGCAAGAAGTCGCGGCGACGGCCGCCTTCGACTTCAAGCATGAGGTCGCGTTCGAGGCGCATGAGCCTCGGATGCGCCAGGTAAAAGGGAATGGCAATGCCGGGAACGCCTGTGGGCGAAAACCACTCGGACGACAACCAGACGTGCGGCCGAAAGCGAAGGCCATGCCGGAGCAGGTCGGCGTACAGACGCTCGATCCCTTGCTGAATCATCGGTGCATCCAGGGTCAAGCCCAGATCGCACATCCGAAGATCCAACAACTCGGTCGTTGGGAGACTGGACCACACATGTGATGTGGCCAACGATCTGCTCGAAGCGGAATCCTGGGTCATCTTGTCCCGTACCGTTGCAACACCCCCGGCGACTCCGCGCCGGCCAGAAAGCCGATTGTGGTCCACGACCAGCCTACCCTTCAAGGCATGCCCCTGGAGTCCCTACGGAGGAGCTTGCGTGAGAAGGGGCTCAAGGTGAGAATGGTCGATCGCGCTGCGCCTCTCATTTCTCGACAAGAGAGGCCGCAACGCCCCATAAATCCAAGCCGGACCTTTCATGACTTCTATTGCGATCACGGAACTTCGAGGCGATGGCATCGGGCCCGAGCTGGAACGCTCGGTGCACACCATCGCAGACGCCCTCCCCCTAGACTTCGACTTCCGGGCCGTAGACTGGTCACTGGAGACTCGGGAGCGACAGGCTGGCGTAGCCATCGACTTGGCCGAGAATTCCATGCGAGACACTCGGCTGGTGCTCAAGTACCCAACCATCACGGGGACTCGCAGCCCCAATGCTCTCATACGGCGTCGCTGTGGATTCAGCGTCATCTACCGGCCTTGCATTTCGATCCCCGGCATCAACAGCAACTTCAGAAAATCCATCAATCTGCACATCGTGCGAGTCGCTACCGGGGGGACTTACGATGACCCCGGTCAACTCATTGGTCGCGACAGTGCGGTTTCTTTACGCATGGTGGAACGTGAACCCTGCGAGCAGGCGGCTGCGTTTGCATTTGACCTGGCGCGAAAGAAACAGATGCACGTCACCTCTTCTTCCAAGCACACGATCCAGAAGGTGACCGACGGCTTGTTCGAGACAACCGTCAGTGACATGCACCGCCACTACCCCGACATTCATCACAAGCAAGAGCTCTTCGACGCCCTCTTGGCCAAGATTCTTCTGCAACCACATGAATACGAAGTGGTGCTCGTCCTCAATGAGTACGGAGATTTCCTTTCAGACATGGCCGCCGGCCTTGTCGGGAGCCTGGGGACTGGAGCCAGCGGCAACTATTCTTTCAATGCGAAGCGCGAGATCGACATTGCCATGTTCGATCCCGCAGGAGGCACAGCCCCCGACATCGCAGGACAGGACAAGGTCAACCCAACAGCTGTTCTGCTCTCTTTTGGATTGCTTCTCGATCACATCGACCGCTACGACCTGGGGCATGCACTCCGACTCGCTCTACTCTCGGCCATAGAAGACGGCGACTGCACCCAAGATCTTGGTGGCAAGCTGGGGTGCAAGGACTACACCCAGATCGTCATGAATCGCATGCAGGATCTGCTTCCAAAGCAGAGTCCGAAGGCGACGACCAATGAGCCTCTCATTTCGGACGGCAACAGCGCAGGGAACTGAGACAGGTCAGCACTCGCCGGCCTGCTTTGCCGAAACGCCCAGGCTCAACCAGGAGAAGGCTCCTCCTGACCGCAACGGCGGCATAGAATGCGGCCCCATCCTTGGAGAAACAGGTGTCTCGCGACCTACGTCAACTCCCGCCTCCTTGCCCTCGCCAAGTCATCGCCCTTGCTGTTCTATGCCTCGTGTTTCTCGGAGGCTGCTCAGGGTTAACGGCTCGGCCAGATGAGAACAGAAGCACACTCGACGCCACACCAAAAACCTCGGAGTCCAGCGTCCGGCCGGGTATCAACGACGTCTTCGTCAACCCCGAATTAAACGTAGACGAGTTTGTAGCTGTGTTCGAAGGTGAGAGCCGTGAAGTCGCCGTCCATCGCGAAGACATCGTCGCTCGACTTGGCTTGCGATCGGGCGATGCTGTGGCCGACATCGGTGCCGGCACGGGGCTCTTCATGGAGCCGCTGGCACAAGCCGTTGGCCCGACCGGCTCCGTGCTTGCGGTCGACATATCGAAACGATTCGTCGAACACCTTCAAGCACGGGCCAGCCAGTCCAACCTTCTCCAGGTGCAAGCGGTGCTGTGCACCGAAGACGCGGTCAGACTGCCGGCCGAGAGTCTCGACGTCGCATTCGTCTGCGACACTTACCATCACTTCGAGTTCCCGCAGGCTACGCTCGAATCCATACGAAAGGCACTCAAGCCCGGAGGCCAGCTTGTACTCGTTGATTTCAAACGCATCCCAGGTGTCAGCCGGGAATGGATCTTGAACCATGTACGACTTGGGCAAGAAGAGGTCATTGCCGAGGTGTTAAGTGCAGGATTTCAACTCAACGAGGTGCTGTTCGTGAACGGCCTCGAAGAGAATTACATGGTTAGTTTTGACCGCCCGAAGCTTTCCCACTGAATCACGTCAGAACTGGAGCATTGCCGATGCGCCTGACCAGTCAAAACTTCGAAGATGGCGCGGCCCTTCCCGACATTTTCGCCTTTTGCACCCCTCACCCCGAAGAGCATGCAACGCTTTCCAGCAACAGAAACCCGGAACTCAGCTGGTTTGATGTCCCCGAAGGCACACGATCCTTCGCGCTGATCTTGACGGATCGAGATGCTCCTACGATTCCAGACGACGTCAATCAACCGGGCCGCACGCTTTCAACAGAGCTTCCACGCGCAGATTTTCACCACTGGGTGATGATCAACATGGCTCCCGACTGCCGCACCCTTGAAGCCGGTGCGTGCAGCGAAGAAGTCACACCCGGCGGCAAACAATCGCCGCCCGGCCCTCCCGGAACACGCCAGGGTCGTAACGACTACACGGGTTGGTTTGAAGGCGATCCCAACATGGGCGGCCTTTACAACGGTTACGACGGACCGGGACCACCATGGAACGATGAACGCATCCACCGCTATTGCTTCACGCTGTTTGCGCTGGATGTCGCGACGCTGGATTTGACAAGCGATTTTGATGCGGCCGAGGCTCTCGCAGCTCTTGAGGGACACAAGCTCGACACCGCAAAACTCTTGTGCACCTACACCATGAATCCGGCTCTACGCCCCATCTGAACTCAAAGTTCAGCTGCAGAGAAAACTCTCAACTCATGAGGCCAGCGGCAACAGGCGCCACGCCAGCATGCAACGCACCGTCCACCTCATTGACGCCAGCCCTTATGTCTTTCGTGCTTGGTTTTCTCTCCCGGAAACCATGACGGCTCCGGACGGTCGTTCTGTCAACGCCGTTTACGGCTTTCTGAACTTCCTACTCCGATATCTCGCCGAAGAGAATCCCACGCATCTTGCCCTTGCCTTTGATGAGAGCCTGACGACTTGCTTTCGAAATGACCTCTACCCGGACTACAAGGCGCAGCGGGAACTCCCACCGGAAGAGCTCGAACAGCAGTTCATAGACTGTCGACGCGTGGCCGAGGCACTTGGGGCTGCCTGCTATGCGGACACGCGTTACGAGGCGGATGACTTCATCGGAACGTTGTGCTCTCAGCTCGTCTCCAAAGGACACCGTGTTGTGGTGACCACGGTCGACAAAGATCTCGCCCAGCTGGTGAGTGACCGTGTCGAGTTCTACGACTGGACTGCCGGCCAACGACTCGGGCCCGCCGAGGTCTTCGAGAAACTTGGCGTCCGCCCTGAGCAGGTCCCCGACTACCTCGGGCTGATGGGCGATGCCGTGGACAACATCCCCGGCGTCGCGGGAGTGGGTCAGAAAACAGCCCGTGCGCTTCTGGAGGCCTATCCCGACCTCGAGGCCATCTATGAAGACCTCGACGGGGTCTCGGCACTCCCCATCCGAGGAGCGGGATCTCTCGCGAAAAAGCTGCACACGCAACGCGAAATGGCCTATCTCAGCCGGCAGTTGGCCACCCTGGCAACAGATGCCCCGGCGAAGGCTTTGCTGCGAGAGCTCTCCTGGAAGGGAGCAAACCTCCCCCAGGTGGACGCACTCTTCGAGGAGTTGGGCTTCGAGAAGATCCGTGATCGAGTTCCGATTCCACGATGATCTCCGCTGGCAGACCCCCGATCGTTAGACTGCACACTGCATGCTAGGGGTGCCCGCCTGCGCCGTTGCATCGGGCTGAGAACACACCCTTCGAACCTGAACAGTCCTGCTCGCACCCGACCGGGGTCGGCACGCTGCGTAGGGAAGTTGCTCGCGCTCGTCACGCGACCTCCCCGCTGCTGCCGTTTCGGAAGGCGTCGCTGCACGGAGATGACTCATGACGAACACTCCACACACCCTCCCACCTGTTGGCGGGAATCCCGCAAGTGCAGCCACCGGCACAAACCCCGGAAGCTTTTCGGCACCAAACCGGGTGGGCACGCCCTGGACCTTCAGTTCGCCCGACACACCCGGGATGCCACAGCCATCCGACAAGACGGCCTGGGATTTCATGCCCGATGACTGGAGCCACGATGTTGCAACAGGCCGCTGGTCTGCACCTGAGGGCTTCCAGCCCGTGACCCAACTCGAGCACGCTCGCCTTGGGACCATCACCTCTGAGATGCGGCGTGTCGCTGAACGCGAGCCTCATTTAAGTGCAGAGCAAGTGCGCGATGAGATTGCTGCGGGCCGCATGGTCATTCCCGCCAACCGCAACCATCTGGCCATGAAACTCGACCCCATGGCCATTGGGCGTGCCTCCCTGACCAAGGTCAACGCGAACATGGGCGCCTCTCCCATCGCTTCGGACACGAACGAAGAAGTTGAAAAGCTTGAGTGGGCAGTCCGCTGGGGCGCGGACACCGTCATGGATCTGTCGACCGGGGGAGACCTCAACGCAACCCGCAAGGCCATCATCGAGGCAGCAACAACGCCCATAGGCACCGTGCCCATCTACTCCATGATCATCGGCCGCAAGATCGAAGATCTCGATGAGGCCATGGTGCTAGAAACGCTTCGCCACCAGGCAGCTCAGGGCGTTGACTACTTCACCATTCACGCGGGGGTCCTTCGCGAACACCTCCCGTTGGTTGCCAAGCGAGTCATCGGCATTGTCAGCCGCGGCGGCTCGCTTCTCGCCAAGTGGATGATTCACCATGGCAAGCAGAACCTCATGAACACGATGTGGGAAGACATCTGCGACGTCATGCGCAGCCACGACGTCACGTTCTCCATCGGGGATGGCCTGAGACCGGGCGGCCTTGCAGATGCCACGGACCAAGGCCAGCTCGGCGAGCTGTTTGAGCTAGGAAGGCTCACGGAACGCGCCTGGAAGAAGGGCGTACAGGTCATGGTCGAAGGACCAGGGCACGTCCCTCTGGATCAGATCGAATACAACATGAAGCTGCAACGACGTGCCTGTCATGGTGCACCTTTCTACGTCCTGGGCCCGCTCATCACGGACATCTTTCCCGGGTATGACCACATCACAAGTGGCATGGGGGCAACCAACGCTGCCTGGCACGGCGCCGCAATGCTTTGTTACGTCACCCCGAAAGAACACCTTGGGTTACCCAAGCGTGACGACGTCAAGCAAGGCTGCGTCGCTTACAAGATTGCGGCCCATGCCGCGGACATCGCGTTGGGCATTCCCGGCACCCGAGATCGTGACGATGAATTGACCGCAGCTCGTGCAGCCCTCAACTGGGAGAAGCATTTCGAGCTCTCCTTCGACCCTGACCTCGCACGTGCCTACCACGATGAAGATCTCGACGTGGACACGGATTTCTGCGCCATGTGCGGCCATGACTGGTGTTCAGTCCGCATCAGCAAAGAGATCGTCGAATTCGTGTCGGGTAAAGACGAACGCTTCCAGTGGGACCAAGCCAAGGTCAGCGAGGCTCTCAACACCGAACAGGTCCAGATCCTGCAGCAACGTGGAGTGCTTGAACCCGATGAGATTCATCGGCTCGCAGCCAAGGTCAAAGGTGCCGTGAACGCAGAGCCCAGCACTCCCGCTGCCTGCCACAGCGACCTCGTGGACGCCGATGCAGCAAAAGATGTGCAGAAAACAGAACTCTCAGCAGGCTAACGAGCTTCAACTCGTCGCCGATTAGTCGCCGATAATGAGATCCAACCCGTCCGAGAAGGCGTAGCCCGCGGGCCCATCCGGATCGACAATCACCCACTGCGAGTAAGCCTGCAGACCAGCGAAGCTGGGATCATTCGGAATCGGAAGGCTCCGTAATGCGCCCCCATTTGCAGAGGTCGTAAAAGTCATGACAAACACCGGTGGTGTCGACAAATCCACGAGCAGAATTCCACCTTCGGCAGGCACAGAAGTCGAAGCCAACGACAGCAAATTGTAAGTCAGTGCGTTTGGCCGTGCTTTCTTGAGAGTGATTCCAAATGTCGAGTCACCGAGTGTCGGCACTCCGCTTCGCGTGCCAATCTCTGGCGTCTGAGCACCAAATCCGGGCGTCCCCGCCCCATATGAGAGGGCTTGCCCCGCGAGACCACCGCCGGTCAGTGCAAGTAAGGCTTCATGGGCGTGGATGCGGCCGTCACCAGTTCCGGTATCAAAGCCTACGGTCGAAACGTCATCTGCCGTCGCACGGATGATCGAGCGCACAGCGCTCGCCGTCACCGTATTGTCTTCGGAGAACAGCAGGCCGGCCAAGGCCGCAACATGTGGCGCAGCAAAGCTCGTGCCGCTACTCGTGGTGTATCCACCTCCCAGGTTTGTCGAGAGTACAGACTCTCCTGGAGCTGCAACCTCAACTTCCGTACCAGGGTTGCTGAAGCCTGACTTGGAATCGAGATGGTTCGTAGAGGCCACGGCCATGATCTTGGGCAGATTCGCCGGATACGCCACTGACGGACCATTGTTTCCAGACGCGCAATCGACGAACACGCCCTTCACATCAACGGCGTAATCAACCGCGGCGTCGATGGCACTTGAAGTCCCCACCGACAGGCTCAGGGTGATCACCTTCGCCCCGTTATCTGCCGCGTAAAGGATTGCATCGTCGAGAACCGATCCGATGGGGAAAGAGCTGCCAACGTTGAGCGGCATGATCGAGCACCCCTGCCCATCCACCGCTCCGCCAGCCAGCGCCGCGATGCCCTGTCCATTGTTGGACGACGCAGCGACACAGCCTGCAACAAACGTTCCATGGAAGAACGTTCCGTTGGGGTCATTGTCATTGCCGTCAAAGTCCCACCCACGGACATCGTCGACAAAGCCGTTTCCATCACTGTCCACGCCGTTGATGGTTTCTCCCGAGTTGCTCCAGATATTGCTCGCCAGGTCTGGGTGGTCCCATTGCGTGCCACTATCCAGCACGGCGATTGCGACAGCGGGGTCACCATCCTGAATGTCCCACGCATCAACCGCCGAAACATCGGCACCAGACGTGCCACCGGATTGTCCCGTGTTCGACAAATTCCACTGCGTACCGAAATCCGTGTCGTTCGGCGTCGCGGTGTATTCACCCATGGTGTTCGGCTCTGCGAACTCAACTCCCTGCTGAGATCGGAGCGTTTCTGTGACCAAGATTGGATCGGCGCCTGCGCTCAACTGAACATCAACCACACCCAGGCGATTGACACGCAACACACGAAGCCCCACCAGTTTGGAGTCGAGTTCCCCCATCGCCTCCAAACGATCGCTCGCATTCGTTTCACGATCCACGAAGCGCAGGCTCACAACAGAAGAGTCCACCCGAAACTGCTGTCCGTTCTCGTGCAGCACCCAGCCATCCGCCGTTCGCTCAAACCTCGAAGCCCCTTGTGAAGAAGCTGGCGCAGAAGAGAGCAATGAAAAGCCGACGGCAACAAACAACAATCCAACACTTCGAAGACTCACGGGAAGCTCCTTGGGATGCGCGAGGGAGAGGGAGGTCGGGAGAGTCGTGGAGCAGAGGCGTTCTCGGATGCCAAGCGCCCACGGAGAGGTGGTTTATCTTATCCCCGATTTCCCCATTTATGTGGAACCAACTGCCCCTGAGGGCTGAAATCGGCGGCTTAGCGCCCCTGCCCGGTGTACTCCAGGAAGTTCATCAGCAGCAGCTTGGGCACGTCATGAGAACCCGGCGGCCCCGGAATCGCTCGAGGAATGTCCAGAGTAGAGAGAACGATTTCCCCCTTCCCCAACGACACGACACCGACCGTGGTTGCCAGTTGAGGCGTATGTCCCGTGATGCAGGCAGCCACAGCGTCTTCGCCCTCCAGTAAGAGCCCGTAGCTCGGGGCTCCATAATTCACCAGGTCCTGGTACTCCACGGACAGTGCGCCCCCCACCGGCAACCCCTCGAAGAGCGGGTGGTCACGCACGAAATGATTCCCGCCCAGCCAGTAGCGCCCCATGGGGAGAAGGCCTTCGTAGTTCAGATGGCCAGCATCACTCAAGAGCCTTGCCCAGGCGGCCGTGTGGTCCAACAAAAGAAGTGTCGTCCCGTCTTCTGCCACCCTCTGCGCCAGATCAGTGATCAACGCCCGTCCTCGCGAAGAGGCGTCGGGTGTCGTCCACAAGAGACGCACTCGAGCATTTTCTTCCTCTTGGAAGAAGTCGAGCCGCACATCAACTGGCTGCCCCTCAGTCAGGGAAATCGATCGGCTTGCATCTCGCTGTGGACCATGCTCGGTCCACTCATCCAGAAGGAGTTCGCCATCCACCCACAAGCGAACGCCTCCGCTGCTTTCCGTGTGGAATCGATAGATCCCCGACTCAGGTGGCGTCAAAGACCCTGTCCAACGCACCGAGAAAAACGTGCCGCCCAGTTCTGCGTGAGGTCCCTCGCGAGGAAACTTGAAGTCGATCGATTCATCGAGGCGCTCGAAGACCAGTCGGTCAAAATCTGCGCCGTCGTAGTAAGCCCCCATGAGCCCCGCCTCACCGGTCGCCGTTCCGAGCACCTCGGCAGGCACAAGCACCATGGGCTCGGGATCGAAGTGATCTGCCGCGACCCATCGCAAGGGAGGCATCCCCGGCTCGAACTCGGGCACGCCAGCCTTCCGCGCTGTATTGAGGAAGTAGCCCAGCCGACCAGCAGTGGACAACAGCGCACCGCCTTCAGGCACAGGGCGGCTGCGCCAGTCCACCAGCAGCACTTCGGCTTCACCTGCGACAACGGGAGTTCCGCCTGGGTTTTCCGCCGGCCATAACTCAGCCCGGACCCTGTACTTCCCCGGCCCTCCATCGATGAGCGCACGCATGTTCTCAAACAAGATTTCACCGAACACTTCGCCACCGGTCACCGTGACATCGCGCGATGTCGAGCGCTGCTCAACGCCACCAGGATCAAGCACGAAAAGTCGCAACTCGTGTGGTCCGACGAGGCCCACTTCATTGATGAGAGCCACATCGCCTTCGACAACGGCGGGGGAAACGACGCCTTTGCCGTGATCTGTCCCTACATGCATCACGCGATCACGCAGCTTCACCTCCAGCACAAGCGGCGCGTTCGCTCGTGCGAGCAATGCCTCGCTCCCCTTGGGGTTTCGCCACGCATCGACAACACCCGAATGATTTTCAAATCGACTGCCATCCCAGCCGTTGATGACGTATCCGTCAGCCACGTCTCCGAGTCGGATATTGCTGATCACTGTCGCTTGGTAGGTGTAAGCGATGTCGCCCATGCTGCGAGTCAACGCATCCAGGTCCGGGAAATGCTCCGTCCAACCTTTGGCTTCGAAATAATCTTCGTAAGCGCGCATCCACTCCAGGTAAGCCGTTCCATCCCAGCCTCGCTGTCCCGTCGCAACCTCGTTGGCGATGAGCGCCAAGCGTGGCTGTGTCGCAATGGCCCCATCTTCACCCCAGAACACGATGTCTTGGCGATTTTCACTTCGCCTGAGATAGTCCTCGGCGCCCTTCCAGTGCTCATCTCGGTCAACACCGGGTCCAGGCGCATTGTGCTGGTCCCACCACCCACTGCTCAGCAACTCGGTCTCACCCGGACGCGCGTGCAAGCTCAGGGCAGGGTCATCGTCGGCAGACCAAGCAGAGGTGTACGTGATGATGCGCGTCGGATCGAGGCGCTGTGCGTCAACGAGATCTCGCTCGATCCGTGCGTCAGGAAGGTCCGAAGACTCATTGATCATGTTGAAGATCACGAGCGACGGATGATTGCGATCGCGGCGAATCATTCGCAGCCATTTGGCCCGCGCAAAAGCAAAAGCTAGCTCATCGCCACCTTTTGCCCAGTAACCACCTGGCTCCTCATACGCCAACAAACCGAGTTCATCGTGTACATCGAGCAAACCCGGTGCTGCGAGAGTCCGGTGATGGTTCAGCATATTGAGGCCAAGCGCCTTTGCCGATTCCACCTGCCGCTTCGCCAGTTCCGGCGTCGGAACCAAACCTGTCACTGGCCAGAAGCCCCAACTGATTGCAGAACGAAGAACAACGCGCTTTCCATTCAGACGGAAAACCGCGTCTTCACCAATTCCATCGGGCGCGAACCAACGCAAACCGAATCGAACGGAAAGCGCATCGCCGTCCGGCAAAGAGATCCGGCAGCGGTACAAAGCCGGCGTCTCTGGTGTCCACGGCTGCAAGGCCCCGTCACGCAGGGGCAGAGGAATAGAAACCGTTGGGCCGAAAAATCCTTCTTCCACGGGGAGACTGAGAGCCGTGTGCTCAATCAGAACTTCATCGGGCTGCCCATCAGCCGTGATCTCCAGATGAACAGACGGAATCGTCTCGCCAGTGTGCGGAGCATTCTCGCCGCCCAGCATGACTTCAACATTGAGTTCTGAAAGGGACGGCGTGTTCTTGACGAAGACGTCTTCTACATAGAGAGCGTCGCGAACTTCCAAACGCACAGGTCCTGTGATTCCTCCAAACCCGTGGCTGGCCGGTATAGGCTGCTCGCCCCAGGCGTGCGCGTTGTAGTCACGCCAGTCAAAGTTGCCTCCCGGGTCCGTGACACGAACAACGAGGCGGCGCTCTCCCCCTGCGCGACAGGCCTCTGTGACGTCCACCTCGAACGGAACATTTCCGACCGCGTCATAACCCACCAGTTTTTCAGAACCGGGTTCCACTCCACCGACAAAGACCTCAGCTCGCAAACGCACCGCGTCAAAGCAGAGCACGGCACGTTGTCCCTCACGAAGAGGTGCAATCTGAAAGAGTCGCGACCAGTAACTCACTCCCTTGTAGTCACCACCTAACTCATCCCAGAAAATGCCTTCGACTGTCCCGGGCACGCTGACAGCACGTGCCTTTGTGTTCAGTGCATCCCACCCATCCGTCGGCGCGTGCACGGACAGTGACGACAACTCGACACCTGGCAAATGCAGGGTGTCCGATTCCCATTCCGCTGCGGGATCTAAAGACAGCGACCAGCCACCCCCCGAGAGGTCAATGATTTCTCGCGTGCCGCTGCTCTCACTGGCGGGCTCACGACACGCTCCCAGCAGCCCCATGAGAACAAGCCAGAGCATCGCCCCGTGCAGCGCGTGAACCGGCAATGAGGCTCTCAACATCGGCATCTCAATCAGACCGGGTCTGCTCACTCGACGTCCCGATTCTCACGAGTCGACTCCGACCTCTCGCCACTCTCATCCTCCACACGGTGAGCCGGGCCGTCCTTTTCAGCCACCACTGTGGCATCCCGGATGCCCCCGAAATCATCTCGTACACGACCCAGGGGATTCGAAGAAGAAGCGCCCGTATCAGCAGGTGGCCGCCCGCCCAGTCGGCCGGAAAAGAACATGCCGCCCCCAGGCCCTCCGCGCCCCCCCATGACCACCCGCCCCTCTTTCATGGCGCGCACCACCGATCTCTCGAACCAGGAGATGATGAGGGCGCGAGTCGGTGGAAAGAGCCCAAGCAAACCCACTGCGTCGGTCAAAAACCCCGGCACAAAGAGCAGCACGCCTGACATCTGAATGACAACGGCTTCCAGGGCTGAACGATTCGGCGCACGACCCGCGGCCGCATCGGCCTGCATGCGTGCCAGAACACCCGCGCCCTGTTGACGAGCCAAGGAGCCCCCCAGGAAGCCCGTGCCCAGCACAAGAGCCAGAGTGGGTAGAAATCCGATTTCCTCTCCGACCTCTACCAGCAGGAAGATTTCGACGAGGGGCAAGCCAATGAAGAGAAGTAGAAAAGCCATGGACCGGTTGTAGCGCGGAGCTCTCTTCGTGATCTACTGCCGAACCCCGTGAATCTGTGTTCACCGAGTGAAATCTGGCTCTCGTTGCTGATCCGCGAAGTTCCGGGTTCTTTCCAAAGATCTGGCCGAGCGGCAAAAGCCTCAGAGCGTGGCGGCATCCGGGTCATAGGCCAGCCAAGGCCCAAGGCGCTTTTCGACGACCTTGAGTTCGTCTCCGCAGCGGCGCGCGTAATCGGACGCCTGATCACGATCAATGCGCCCCACACTAAAGTAATGGCTCTCAGGGTGCGCGAAGTACAAACCGCTCACGCTCGAGGCGGGGAGCATGGCGCCACTCTCCGTCAAATCCATCCCGATAGAGGGTGCGTCGAGCAGTTCGAAAAGAGCGTGCTTGGGTCCATGGTCTGGACAAGCGGGATAGCCGAAGGCTGGGCGAATTCCGCGATAGTCCTCTTGGATCAAAGCCTTGATCCCACCCTCTTCATTCGCAGCAAGGCCCAGAGCACGTCGCGCCTCTCGATGAAGCCATTCTGCGGCGGCCTCGGCGAGTCGGTCAGCAAGTGCCTTCACCATGATGGAATTGTAATCGTCATGCTCTCTTTCGAAGTCTGCTGCCAACTCATCGGCCCCCAGCCCTGCAGTCACTGCAAAAGCACCGACATGATCTAACCGGCCGGACTCGCGAGGAGCCACGAAGTCCACCAGAGACTCATTGAACCGACCCGCCGAAAGCTCTGCCTGATTACGAAGCATTGGAATACGCAAGAGTTCGGCGGAAGGCTTCTCGCCCTCCGACTTCAACAGCACGAGGTCGTCGCCCTCCGTATATGAAGGCCAGAAGCCCCAGACGGCACGCGCAGTGAGAAGGCCTTCATCGAGTATTCGCTTCAGAAGCTCTTTCCCATTGCTGAACAGTTCACGCGCCGCAGCGCCTCGCTCCGGATGTTCCAGGATCTCCGGGTAACGACCCTTCAGTTCCCATGCATGGAAAAAAAAGGTCCAGTCAATGAGGTCGGAAACCTCGTGCAATGGAAGCTCTTGAGTTCGAGCGCCGGTGAAAGAGGGTTGCGGCAGGTCGATGGCGGCCCAATCCGTTGTGCGCCGATTTTCACGGGCATCAGCCAGAGGGCGCACGGGATCGTCGGCGCGCTGCGCGTACACGTAGCGCAGTTGGTCTTGCATTTGTACATTTGAGTCAACGAACACACGCCGCCTCTTGGAATCGAGGAGGTTCGACACAACAGAGACCGCTCGCGATGCGTCGAGTACGTGCACCGTCGGCTGCTCGTAGTTGGGCGCCACTTTCACCGCGGTGTGCTGTCGGCTTGTCGTAGCGCCTCCAATGAGCAGTGGCTGCTGCATACCACGGGTCTTCATCTCGGCCGCCACATGCGCCATCTCATCCAGTGAAGGCGTGATGAGTCCTGACAGACCCACAATGTCCGCTTGATGCTCTTCTGCGGCACGCAAGATCACATCCGCGGACACCATGACTCCTAGGTCAATAATCTCGTAGTTATTGCAACCCAAGACGACACCCACGATGTTCTTGCCGATGTCGTGCACATCACCCTTCACGGTGGCCAGCACAATCTTTCCTTGCGAACGACCAGAGGCACCTTCATCTTTTTCTTGCTCCATGAAGGGGTTCAGCCAGGCGACAGCCTTCTTCATGACACGCGCACTCTTCACGACCTGCGGCAAAAACATCTTCCCGGCCCCGAACAGGTCGCCGACGACACTCATCCCATCCATGAGTGGGCCCTCAATCACGTTGAGTGGCCTCGGGAGCTTCAGTCGCGCCTCTTCTGCATCCGCCTCGATCCAGTCCACGATTCCGTGAACCAGGGCGTAAGACAGGCGCTCCTCGACGCTGCCTTCGCGCCATGAAAGATCCAATTCGCGTTTTTTGCCGGAGCCCTTCACGGAATCCGCCAGCGAAACCAAGCGCTCTGTCGCATCTTCTCGACGATTAAAGATCACGTCTTCCACATGCTCGAGAAGGTCCTGCGGAATGTCCTCATACACCGCCAGTTGGCCTGCATTCACGATGCCCATATCCATCCCAGCCTGAATGGCGTGGTAAAGAAATGCGGAATGCATGGCTTCTCTCACGGCGTTGTTCCCGCGGAACGAGAAGCTGAGATTGCTAACGCCCCCGCTTACCCGCGCGCCCGCACATGTTTCCTTGATGGTGCGCGTGGCCTCGATAAAGTTCATTGCATATGGGTTGTGTTCCTCAATGCCTGTTGCGACAGCCAGGATATTGGGATCAAAAATGATGTCCTGAGGGACAACACCGGCACGCTCCGTGAGCAATCGAAATGCTCGCTGGCAAATCTCAACCTTGCGCTCAATGGTGTCCGCCTGACCGGTCTCGTCAAAGGCCATGACAACCATGGCGGCGCCGTACTCGCGAACCAAGCGCGCTCTCTCGAGGAAAGGCTCCTCGCCCTCCTTCAAGCTGATGGAGTTCACGATCGCCTTGCCTTGCACACATTTCAGACCCGCCTCGATCACTTCCCACTTGCTGCTGTCGATCATGATCGGCAGCCGAGTGATCTCCGGCTCGCTGGCCACGAGATTCAAGAAGCGAGTCATCGCCTCCGCTCCGTCCAGCATGCCCTCATCCATATTCACGTCGAGGATATTGGCGCCGCCACGGACCTGGTGCAGCGCAACATCGAGCGCCGCCGGGTAATCTCCATTGAGGACCAGCTTGGCGAATTTGCGCGAGCCGGTGACATTGGTGCGCTCGCCAATCATGAGGAAGTTGGCATCCGCTCTCACAGAGAGCGGCTCGAGACCAGAATAGGTCGTCAAATCAGAGGCGAGAGGTCGCACCCGGGGCGCAACCCCTTCCACCGCATCGTGAATGGCCCTGATGTGATCGGGCGTCGTCCCGCAACACCCGCCCACGATATTCACAATGCCGCTATCCGCCCACTCACGCAGATGGCCAGCCGTCGTCTCTGGCATCTCGTCATAGCCACCAAAGGCATTCGGGAGACCCGCATTGGGATACGTACTTACCCAGCAATCTGCATACTTCGAGAGTTCGACGAGATAGGGCCGCATCTGCGCAGCCCCCAGCGCACAGTTGATGCCAACACTGAGCGGGCGAGCGTGCTTGATTGATGTCCAGAACGCTTCAAGCGTTTGACCCGAAAGCGTGCGGCCGCTGTTGTCGGTGATCGTCACAGAAATCATGACCGGCACACGGAAACCTCGCTCTCGAAAAGCATGTTCGATACCCACCAGAGCGGCCTTCGCGTTGAGGGTGTCAAAAACAGTTTCCACCAGAAGCACATCGACTCCGCCGTCCAACAGCCCGTGAACCTGTTCGACATAGGCGTCACGAACTTCATCAAAAGTCACCGCACGAAAACCCGGATCTTCAACACGCGGCGAAAGCGAAAGCGTTCGGTTGGTGGGGCCCAGCGCGCCCGCAACAAAGCGAGGCTTGCTTGGATCAGCTGCGGTGCACTCATCTGCAGCCACCTTTGCGAGTCGCGCTGACTCGCGGTTCAATTCGCGCACAACCGGCTGCAAAGAGTAGTCGCCTTGCGCGATTGAGGTCGAGCTGAAGGTGTTTGTTTCGATGATATCTGCGCCCGCGTCCAAGTACTCGCGGTGGATATCTGCAATTACATCCGGGCGAGTCAGCGACAGCAGATCGTTGTTCCCCTGCAAGTCGATCTCATGATCTTTGAAACGCTCTCCGCGAAAATCGGCCTCCGTGAGCTTGCGCTGCTGAATAAGACTCCCCATGGCTCCATCCATGACGAGAATGCGCTCTTTCAGCAACTGCGTGAGCCTCTCGGCAGCATCTCCCGCACCCTGCGCGCCCAATTCTCCAAGATCGGTGCTGTTGGTCATACAAGATCCTTCGTTTTTGGTGTACGCCCCTCGCCATTCATGCGCGTTGCATAAACGCTGACAACGGCCAGATGTGGTGCACGCTTTTCGCGAGATGTCACAGCGCACAGATCCACACGAAAGCCCTCTTCTGCAAAGAGTGCGCGCAACGCGTCTGGGTCGAAGCCCATCTGAGCATGATTGAACGAGCGGGCCACCTGTTCGTGCTTATGTGGGGCCAAGGTCACGGCGACCAGACCACCACCAGGGCGCAACACACGAGACGCTTCAGAAACGACTGCGCGAGGTTGCTCCGCATAGCTCAAGGAATTCACGAGCATGATCTGGTCAAAGCGCCCTTCGCAGAAGGGCAATCGATGCATATCGCCCGTGGCAAATCGAACTGAAGAGACATGCCCCAATCGCTTTCGCCCCGCCGACACCACACGTGCACTGACATCAAGGCAGGTCACGCTACGAGCGCGCGGCGCCACAAGCTCAGCCAGGGCTCCATCGCCGGAGGCCACGTCGAGCACATCACCCAGAGCAGCCAAACCCACCAGAGCACGCGCCGCGCCCTCCCATGTACGTCCGGGTGAATAGTGCCGCTCCATCTGGCCGGCCACGCTGTCCGCCCACTTACCCGATCGCGCGGCCACCACGCCCTCCAAACGCTCGACGTCCTCATCCAGCAACTGGTCATCCAAGCTGACACGGAAGGCGTCCCACAGTCGGCGCGCTGCTGCAGACATCCCTGCTTCATCCAGCGCGTAGTAGGTGGACGTCCCGTTCCGTCTCACTCTCAGCAGACCGGCCTCCCGCAGCTTGCCCAGATGGGTCGACACTCTCGACTGCCCCAGGCGGGTCGTGCTCGTGAGTTCGGCGACGGTGAGTTCTTCGCGAGCCAGCAGGGCAAGAAGCCTCAACCGGGAGCCATCCCCGTAGAGGCGTGCGAGATGAGAGGTGCTTGCCAGATCGATCATGTGCCGTGGAAATGCCCGAGAAAGCCTCGCCGAGGCATATATCTTAACATCCGAATAGAGAGATACAAAAAGACGCCCTGGAATCCGAACTCGGCCAAGAAGGGAGGGACGCCCCCAGGATCACGTCAGTCGCAGCAAGCTGCTTGAACCACGGGCCAAGAGGCCTAGGGTCCACGACCTCTTTCCCTCCATCAGCTTCCGTCTGCGACGTTCACACCGAGACCCGCCACCCGTGGTCAACCTTTTTGCCGGCCTGAACCCCGAACAACACCGCGCGGTCAGCACCACCGAGGGCCCGGTCCTGGTTCTTGCCGGCGCAGGCACAGGCAAGACCCGCGTCATCACCGTGCGCATCGCCTATCTCTTGTCGGAGGGCGTCCCCCCCCATCAAATCCTCGCGATGACCTTTACCAACAAGGCCGCTCGTGAGATGCGAGAACGCGTCAAGAGCATCGTGGGAAAGAAGCTCGCTGAGAAGTTGACGATTGGCACATTTCACGCATTCTGCGCGCGCACATTGCGCGAACATGCAGAACAACTTGGATTGCAAAAAACATTTTCCATCTGCGACGCCCCCGACCAATTAACCACCGTAAAAACGGCCATGCGCGAATTGCGCATCTCGGATGCTTCTCTGCACCCATCGTTTGCCAACAGCCGCATCTCGCTTCTCAAGAACAAACTCATCACAGCCAAGGACCTCCTGGAATCGGCAAGTGACGACAAAGAAGAGCTCTTGGCCAGGGTTTACGAACGCTACGACGATCTTCTCCGCCGACAGTGCGTCGTTGACTTTGACGACCTACTGTTGCTGACCGGAGGCCTTCTGAAGCAGAACGACGGCATCCGAGCTGCTTTTCGAGACCGCTATCGCTACGTCATGGTTGATGAGTACCAGGACACCAACGGGCCTCAGTACGAAATCGTTTTCAACATCGCAGAAGAACACAAGAATCTCTGCGTGGTGGGCGACGACGACCAATCTATCTATGGCTGGCGCGGAGCAGACATCGAGAAGATCCTGGGCTTCGAAAAAGACTTCCCGGGGGCAACTGTGGTTCGACTGGAAACGAACTATCGCTCCACAGGGCATATTCTGGACGCGGCAAACAAGGTCATAGCCCACAACACCGACCGGCATCCGAAGACGCTACGTTCTGCCCAACGTGCAGGAACGCCTCCGGAAGTTGTGCCCTGTGATGATGAAATCGAAGAAGCGTCTCACGTTGTCACGGACATCGGCCGAGCCATACGCGCTCAAACCGCAAAGCCAGGCGACTTCGCCATCCTTTACCGCACGCAACTGCAACCCCGCCCGCTCGAAGCACAACTCCGCGCCGAAGGCATCCCCTACATTCTCGTCGGCGGGCAATCATTCTTTGATCGCAAAGAGATCCGAGACGTCCTCGCCTACGTACGCTTGCTGGCCAACCCCGACGACGAAGCCTCGCTGATGCGCATCATCAATCGCCCTGCGCGAGGTGTCGGCAAGGGCTCCGTGGACAAGATCATCGGCCTCGCGACTCTTCATGGCGAGAGCGCTTACGCAGCCACACGACGAGCCCTCGCGGAGGGAGTCCTGAAACCCTTGGCGAGCAAAGCCCTGGAAGATCTCTTTCAATCACTTGAGCGCTACCGCCAGCCAGAACCGACCGATGACATCGTCAGCCGCATCGGCCACCTGCTGGATGAAGTGAGCTATCGAACGGAAGTTGACCGCACCTATCGCGATGAGCGCGCTCGCAGAGATCGATGGAATGGCGTCTTGGAAATTTTTGATCTTGCCGAGAACTATGTCACTCGCGCGACTTCACCGAATCTCTCGGAGTTTCTCGAGAAAGTTGCTCTCGCACAGGACGATTCCACCGACGAAGACCCGTCCAAGCGCAATGCCGTCACTCTCATGACTCTCCACGCAGCAAAAGGCCTTGAGTACCCACAGGTCTACCTCGTGGGAGTCGAAGAAGGGCTCTTGCCCCACCAAGCTTCGATTGAAGAAGGCACTCTCGACGAAGAGCGACGCCTCATGTACGTGGGTATCACCCGCGCACAACGCCGACTGGTCATCTCGCACGCCAAGTCCCGCTCACGCTTTGGAACGCGAAACGAGGCGATGAAATCTCGATTCCTGTTCGAGATGACAGGCGAATCTCCCCCAGAAGACTGGCGGCCAGCGCACCCGAAGCGAAGCGAAGACTTGCCTGGCACGCGAAAGACCAAAGTCAGCTCTGGCTCTCCCAAAAAGAAGACCCAGAAGAAAACCGCACGTAAAAAGTCAGCGGCCAGAAAGAGTTCATCCAAGCAGAGTCGCCGGTGACCCGTGAGGGGTGAAGGCTCGTTTCATCAACTCGGCAGAAAGCTGACCTCGTAGAGTCGATAGGGAGATTCGCTCATTCCGAGCGATTCATACGTCGCGCGCGCAGCAGCGTTTTCACTCTCGACGTACAGCCTGACTCCGCAGACCTGATCATCTTGCTGCGCACGACTCACCACAGCGTCATGAAGAGCCCGGTACACGCCACGTCTCCGAGCCTCCTTCGCGACGTAGACACTCTGAATCCACCAAAACCAACCATTGCGCCAATCACTCCATTCGGACGTGATCGCCAGAGCACCCAGAATTTCACCAGCCTCTTCTGCAACCAGGTAACGGCCGCGAGACGAATCCTTGAGCATCGCCGCAACCCCACGACGCAACACCGATCGGTCGAGTTGCTTACCCTCGGTCTCCTCGGCCATGGCGGCGTTGAATTGCTCCAGAATCTCTGCGTCCGCGGAAACAGCAGGTCGAACAAGCACTGGTTTTTCTCCGAGTGTGTAGGTTTGAGCGAGCCCAACGGTCTCACGGCGCAGCGTGCGGTTCCATGCACGACCGTCGTTCGGCACGATGGCGGCCTGGCAGGCCGGTCATCCAGACTAGGCCACTTCAGCTTCGCATTCCTGACACCATTCTCACCGCCCCGCCCTCCCCCTCCTGACCTAAGTCGCCATGTCCCTTGTAGCCCTCGGCATCGACCTCGCCCGCATTGATCGCATCGAAGGTGTCATCGAACGTCGAGGAAGAAAGTTCCTGGAACGCATTTTTACCGAAGGCGAGCGCGCTTATTGCGACGCACGCAGCAAGACATCGTCTTCGAGCTATGCGGGGCGGTTCGCAGTCAAAGAGGCAGTCATGAAGATGCTTGGGACGGGTTGGGCTCAAGGAGTGCGCTGGGTGGATATCGAAGTCGTACGACTGCCGGGGGAAGCTCCCACGGTAAGCCTCCATGGAGCGGCGCAGAGCATCGCGAAAAGCCGCGGCATTGGACACATACACATCAGCATCACCCACGATGGCGGCATCGCCGCCGCAGTAGCCGTTGGCGAAACCGACTAGCCGGCCGATTCAGTCAACAAAGCGAGCGGCGTCACCTATCGCGCTTTGACCCCGACCGCTTGCTTGAACGGGAAGCCTTCGAAGAAGACTTGGGCTCTGGCAGAGACTTGGGGCGCGAAGAACGCTTCTTTCCTGAGGAGCGCTTCGCGCCTGCCGAACGGTTTGACGAACGATCGGATTTGACCGACGTCCCTCGTGAAGGAACGGGCGTCTGTCGATTGAAGACCGGAAGAGACCGCGAGGAAGAGGTCCCGATCACAGAAGTTGGGCGAATCATTGTAGACGTGGTGGACGTGCGGCTCACCGAAGGTGTCGCCGAACGTGAAGTTCCAAAGGCTGTATGGCTTGTCACCGTGCGGGGTGAACTCTCACGGCTGATCCTGCTGACGGAACGGCTGATCGCGCTCGGCGTCGACACTCGAATCTGCGGCGCCTTGCTCGATGATTCCCCGACTGCAATCGGCATGCTGCTAGAAGACCTCAGGATCACAGCGGAATCCCGGATTCCCGCAAAGCCTGTCGGAGAACGTGTTGGCACGTCCGTCCGTACGCGAGGCCGAACGCCACCGGTTGCCCCGGGGCTACCGACGCGAACCGTACGTGCGGTCACCGTCCGGACGGTCGGTGTCCAGCCAATCCGACCTCGGTCGAGCGTGCGTTCCGGAGGATTCTGAGTGACAACTTCGTCACCGCCCTGCTCCTCTTCAGAGGCACCTCCAACGCCTGCTGGAGGAACGTCACCCACGACACCAGAGCCATCGCCCGCCCCTGCACCACCTGCGAGCGCAGACCCACTCGACCCGCCAGCGGCAAGCTCATCTCCATTCAACGAGGTCGTGGCCGTGGACGGGGATGCTTTCGCCTCTGACTCGTCTGGTGAGTCGGCGAGCCCTCGAGCTGCGGGTCCACTCGTCGAATCCAATCCCTTCGCACGAGGAGCCCATGAAACCACGCCCGTCGGAGCGTTCATGGCAATCGGTGTAGCCGCTGCAGGCAAGGCGCCAGTCTCAAGATCGCGCGCGAGCAACCCGTCGCCATGGTCTAGGGGCCCCCCTTCGCCCTGACCATCACCGGGAGTGTCCGACCCTCCACCTTGATCCCCTTCTTCGTCGTGATCATCCGATTCATCACAGTCATGGCCATCTTCATGGTCATGCGCGTCAGCATAGTGATGCGAGTCGGCGCACAGAGCGCAAGAGCAGTGAAGAGCATGCGAGCCCCCCCACCACAGCCCGCTGGGAGGCCAACCCCACCCTGAATACGGGCTACACCAGGCGTAGTAGCTGCTGTAATTGTTCCAGCCAAAGCGAAACCCGTAGCTCCACCAGTTGTAAGACAAGCAACTGAATGTCCACGGGGAGTAGTAGGCATAAGGAGAAGCGTAGCCACCATAGAATCTGTAACGCGAGCGCTGGAAAGCGTCGCTGTATCCATCGTCATAACCATCGGCATAGCCGGTGTTATTCATTTCAAAAGAGACCGGCACGTACAGCTGCAGAGGTTGTTGCGCAACATCATCGACCGGTGCTTGAACCGGAGGGCTTGTCACTCTCGCTCCAGCAAATCGATAACCACCTTCGAGAGACTGCGAGGCTTCGAACGCTTCTGCGTCAACCCCCACCGCCATCTCATCCACAATCTCATCGGCCTCGCGAGGAAGGTCGCCTCGCTCGAGATCCAGTTGAAAGGCAAGTTCACTCAGAAGGTCTGCGGCCAGATTCTGTTCCGCTGCTGTTTGAAAGCTTCCCACTCGAACACGCATGCGCGACCAGTTCCCGGGCATGTAGGGCAAGGGCTCAAGGCGAATCCAGGCGTCACCCACCTGGAACCAGCGCTCCGGCAAGAGGCCCTCCGGAAACTTTTCGCCGCGCGCCTCCAGCAGTTCACGAAGTCGGACGGCAGCGCCTTCGACGTCGACTCGGAGATCGAGATAAGCCTCGTCGGCAGTCATCGTGATCTCTGTGTAGTTGCGATCTTCCTCGGCAGCATCAGCGAAGCCGAAGCGCGCGGCTCGAGACTCTTGAGCCAAGAGTCCAGCAACTAGAATTCCGACAGCCACCAGAAAAGGCATGGTGCGTCTGCTAAGTCGAGTCCGTGCCATGTGCTGACCTCCGAGAGTAAGCCTGGGCGTGTGGAAGGCAGGTTTTGCCGCCATGCGGTCGTCGAAGAGCGCTGATCCATCGGTTCGATGATCGCACCAATCGAACCCTCTGGATAGCGAGGAACCTCGCCGAGGTGACATACCTTCAGGGGCGCGCACCGCTCTCCCGAACGCCACTGACCTGTCTTTTGCATCTTGTAGGGCCTTCTTGCGGCCCCAGCGAGCTGTGGACTCTTCGAGAAACGCTACTCGCGGCGCACTTCAAGTCGATCCGGCAGTTCGTTTCGATCGCCGTCGACCCATGGGAAATGCCTCGAGAGCACCTCTCCGCAGGCAGTCACTGCGTCCACAACCCCACCGACAACGTCGTCAGAGGACACGCCGTCAAGAGCCGCCTTGGTCACTCGCTCCCACGTCTCCTGCTCAACGACAGCGTCAATACCCTCGTCGGCGAGCACAACAACATGATGCTCGAGGAGGCTGATGAACACGAGCACGCCCGTGGCGGCCTCAGTCTTTTGCAATCCGAGTTTGTGGAATTCCTGAAAGGCTTGCTCTTCACATACGGCGGCTGCACGCTCGCGTGAAATAAACAGCCGCGCGATATCCGGAAGCATTCGCGCGAGGAAGAAGCCAACAGCGCCAAGTCCAAACTGAGTGGCGAGGAGCCAGACAGGCTGCCCCCACGGAAGCACGGGGACCAGCAGCGCACTCCCGAGCACCAAGAAACACATCGCTGCAATCCATGCCGCACCAGGGTGCGGATCCGATCGCTCGACCACGACGGGGACGATCTCACCTACGGTCTTGAGTTCAGCAGCCTTGATCGCTGCGTGCACACGAGCTTGCTCCGGGTCACCCAGAACACCTAAGGCACGATAGCGACCACGCCGCAGCATGGCTCGCACGATCAGAATCAAGGCCAGCGTTCCGAGAATCCACGGGCTCCACTCGCCTAACTGAGTCCACCACGAGAAGCCCTCGCTCCAAACCTCCTGGGCTCCGTCGCCTGGCAGTTGTGCGTCGATTTCTTGCATCACCATCCCCCCGAAGCTCCGCCGCCACCGAAACCGCCACCACCACCGAAGCCTCCAAAACCGCCGCCACCGAAGCCCCCGCCACCACCTCGATGACCATGCCCAAAGGAACGGCCGAGCAGATAACCGCCGAGCAACATGCCCCCGCCTCCGCCACCACGCCCACCGCGCATGCGATTCATCATCCCGAAGAAGAAGATGAAGAAGAGCATCGAAATGAGCCCCATGAACGGATCTGAGCCACGCCGCTTGGCGTTCTCGACCGGGCCATAATCACCACCGATCGCAGCGTGCATCGCTTCGACACCGGCAACAATGCCCGCTCCGAACTCACCGGCCTGAAAACGCGGCTTGATGACATATCGGATGATGCGGCCTGCGACGGAATCCGTGAGCCCTCCCTCAAGACCGTAGCCCACCTCGATGCGCATGACTCGGTCATCTCGCACAACGAGCAACAAGGCTCCGTCGTTCTCACCTTCGCGCCCCAGCTTCCAGGTACGCGCAACCTCAAGTGAGTAGTTTTCTAGCGAATCCCCGTTCAGAGAGGGCACGGTCAGCACGGCTATGTCATGCCCCGTCCCCGAGCGATAGGACTCCATGAGTTGCTCAAGGGAGGCCTGCTCAGAAGAGGTGAGCATGCCTGCTGTATCGGTAACCCAGCCGTCATTCGGCGGTATCTCTCCGTTCTGCGGCAGAACAAAACAGAGAAGAAGCAACAAAGCATTCACGAGCAAGTTCCTCTCATCCCAACGATCATCAACATGGCCGGAAACCCATCAGCCCAGAAAAACTCAGCCATCACTCCCGAACTTGATGTCCGGAGTTTCGCGTGCTCCATCCTCTGCTGGCAGAGTTTCAGCGCGTTGCAGCCCCAGAAATCCGGCCATCAGATTGGTCGGGAACTGGCGCAACGAGGTGTTGAAAATTTGCACCGATCGAATGTAGTCACCACGTGCAACGGCAATCCGGTTCTCAGTGCCTTCGATCTGGTCTTGCAACGAAAGAAAGCTCTCGGTGGCTCGCAATGTCGGGTAATTCTCCGCGACGGCAAACAAGCGACCCAAAGCCCCACCCAAGCCACGCTGCGCTGCCATATAGGCTTCCAATTTTTGCGGATCATTGGGGACACCCTCTGGCAGCTGAACACGCCCAACGCTTGCCCGTGCGTCAACAACGGCCTCAAGCGTTGACTGTTCGTAGTCCGCCACTCCCTCAACCGTCTTCACAAGTTGCGGAATCATGTCCATGCGACGTTTGTATTGATTGTCAATCTCACTCCAAGCAGCTGCCACTTGCTCTTCTTTTGCAACGAGACTGTTGTTGGCGGTGCACGTCATACCTCCAACCAACACGAGGAACACCAGCAGCAAGATCAAAAACAAACGCATTGTCGAGCACTCCAAATTCATGGAAACCTGTGAAGTCCAGCCATCGCGAGGGCCGGCCGACTGATTTTCAGCAGAAAGGCCCCCCGGACTGAGTTCTTGGGCAAACCTGCAGATCGATTCCAGGCATTCAGTATGCGCAACAGGCCAGCAAAACCCCAACCTCGTCTCCTCTGGCTGCCTCACACCCTTCTCGCCAGGGATTGCTAACCTCTGCCCAACCCCGCCACGTTGGCCACTTGAGCCTCGCCATGCCCAGCCTGCTCCTTCTCGCTTTCAGCCTCCTTCTCTTCTTCCCGACTTCGGCTTCGGCTGCGAATGACAAAGAGATTGAAGCCGACACGATCCTGCTCTCGACAGGTAAGTCCAAGACCGGTCGCGTCGTCTACGAAGACGATGAGGTCGTGATTCTTCGCAACCGCTCGAAAACGAAAGAATACGAACGAGGCGATATCGACGAGGTGAACTCGCGCGTACGCAACCTCGATGAACTCCTCACCCGCATCGATTCCCAAGGCCCGGACATCATGGCCAACGGCGATGCCCTCGCCGAGCTGGCGCAGTTCGCCGCAGCCTCAAGGCTCTCGGGAGAGTCGGAAGCTTTATTCCTGGCGGCCCTCCTCGCGAACCCCGAGCAAGCTGTGGCACTGGAGGCCCTTGGATGCCGCGAACGAAAGGGCTCATGGCAGTACAAAAAAGGCAGCAAATGGATCCGTACGTCCGACCTGGCGCTGGCCGTTGAGAACTGGAAAGACCGCTGGAAGCTGCGCTCGGTGCACTACAAGGTGGAGTCCAATCAACCCCTTGGACAAGCCATCAAGTCACTCCTGGATCTCGAACGTTTCTACCGCACCTTCTTCGAAATCTTTCAGGAGGAACTCCACCTGCTCGAACCCGAAGAATCCATGGACTTCATGCTCCACGGTGACAACGGTTCGTACCCCGAAACAACCGGAGGGCGGAAGGGTTGGTTTGATTCAAGCGACCTTCTCACGCACGTCAATGCCAGCAGCAAGCCTTGGCGTGACACAATGTTTCATGAAGCGACGCACCACATGTTCCACATGACGACAGTGCGAGCGAAGGGCAGCAAGGGCTCGATCCCTGCCTGGACCGACGAGGGCATGGCCGAAATGCTGGCCACCGGGCTGGGCGGCGAAGCTGGGTTCGTAACTTTTGACATCGCCGCGCCAGATGCCAAGCACTTTCGCACACAGACCATGGCCGACAAGCCGCACGACCTCTCGCGTACGCTCAACTTCAAAGCGGATGACTACCGATCCTCGGTCGGCCCAGCCCTCAAATATGCGCAGTCTTACACGCTCGTCTGGTTCGTCATGTACGGGAACAACGGCGAACGGTTCCCCGCCTTCATGAACTTCATGCGCTCCGCATACGAAGGCAAGTCTTCGGCCACGCAGTTCCAGAAAGACTTCGAAATCGACAGCAAAGACAAATTCGAAGAAGAGTGGTTTGAATCGGTCAAGACCACTTCAGCCTCTCTCTAGCCGCCGTCAGCGCTCAGCGGGCGGCTCGGCTTCGATGGTGAAGCCCAGCACTTTGTTGCCATTCGCTTTCTTCACTTCGCTGGCTTCGATGTACTCCAGCTCGAGACGCTCGTCTCCATGCACGGTCACCTTGAAGTGCCCCTTCGCCTCGGTGCCCGTCGTTCCCGTCTGATACTCAGGCACACCGTCCTCGTCGTAGTCCATGGCCTCTTTGTACCAGGGCAAACTTGCCCAACCAGGTGGCCCTGCCGCAGCAGCCTGTCCTCCGATGGCGTAATACACGCCCTCTCCACGGTACTCCTCATCAACTTTCTCTCCCCACGCCACGACGTGATCGTGGAACGACAAGAAGAGCTGAGCCCCGTGCTCTTTCATCATCTCGTGAATGAGAAACTGCTCTCCGAGAAAAGTCCCGTTGATCTTTCCGTTGTCGGTGGCCGTCAAGCCGCCACGCCCTTTCCAGGTAGGTCCATTGGGGTCGCTTGCTCCGCCAACGAGGTGCTCGGCTGTCACGATCTTGAAACGAGCATCTGAGTTCGCAAGCGTCTCTTCCAACCAGATGAGTTGAGCTTCCCCAAGACTCCAATTTTCTGGTCCCATGGGAACTTCACTGCTGTACCGCTGGGCAGCCAAAACAACCAACAGCAGATCACCTGCCCTCAGGGCGTAGTAAGCCCCTGCGGGATCACCACCGTAGCTGTCATGCGCGTTGGGAATCGCGTGTCGACGCGCCTCGTAGCTCAGATTCTGCTGCGCAACTGTGTATTCACCGGCACCACCTTCGATCGTCCAGCCCTTCTCTCCATCATGGTCTCCCAGCATGTAGAGCATGGGCTGCTCCGAGGCGAAGCGGCCGTAGATGTCCTTTGAAAGAACGGCGCGATATCGCAGCAACGCATCTTGAAGAGTTTGGCTATCGCCCTGCGCCACCCGCTCGCCATCCACGCGACAAGCCTTGCACCCCTTTCCACACAGAGTCATCACGCTGTCGGTGCCAATCAACACGAAATCGATCTCCGGATCATTCCGGATGTTGTCCATGGCCGCACGCATGACGTTGTAGCCCGTGGGGTTGTTGCTGCAGTCTTTGCGCGTCCACATGGCCCATGCGTGAGGATCAGCCAGCACCGCAAAGCTGAACGTTGAACCTGGAAGGTCCAAGGTTCTAAAGCTGTGAAGCTCTCGTGGAACAGCTTCGTCAGCCACAGGCCGGCGAACGAGAAGCCTGTACTGGTAGTCACCACCAGGCTGCAGCCCCTTGAGCGGAACCATACCCATTTGCCTGGCCTTCGATTCCAGCTCGTCCGTCAAACGCATCCCGAGCGCCTCGTTGCCGTACTCAATGGCCACCGACACATCTTCGGCTGGCATGAAGCCCACGGTCACACCGTCGGAAGTTGGATTGTGAAGCACCTCACCCACCAAGAACCTCACGGCCTTCGGCTCATCGTCACTCCCTGCCTGATCACCCGAGAGGACGGGCAAGGAAATGTTCGCCGCTGCGCTTGAAGCCAAGCCGAGAGAGAGCAAGGCGAAAACGCAGGCGCAGTGGTGGACTCTTCGGGTCCATCGCGATCGATTTCGCGCGGCATGGGTCAACACAGTCAATAAAACCTCGCAGAATCCATGGGGGTGCGACAGATCAGCCAGCCTCTCCGGCATCAGCATACCCGCGAAGCGAGTTCTCCCCCGACCAGCCTCTCGGATGCGACGCCCTTCTCAGGGTAGGCTCACCCCCATGTGGCGACTCGGCACCGTTCCCTACTTGAATGCCCTGCCCCTCGTAGATGGTCTCCGCGAGGCTTCCGGCCTGTCGCTGATCGAGGAACTCCCGGCGCGACTTGCACCTCTCTTGCGCTCGGGGGCACTGGATCTTGCCCTTGTCTCCTCGGTGGAACTGTTCAGAACTCCCGCACTGGGCTGGATCTCTGGGCCGGCCATCACCAGCGAGGGCCCTGTCGCCAGCATCCTGCTCTACCTGCGCGTTCCCGTCAGATCCGTACGCACCCTCGCCCTCGACACCTCCAGCCTGTCGGCTGCGGCCATGGCCCAGGTCTGCCTCCACAATTTCTTCGGCGTTTCCGCACCGGAACTGCTGTCCGCACCTCCGGATCGCACCCTTGATGAAATCCCCGGTGACGCGATTCTGCGCATCGGTGACCCGGCCTTACGCACGCAGTCCGGATCTTTCCAAGTCCTCGATCTCGGGGCCGTGTGGACCGAGCACACGGGCCTGCCATTTGTGTACGCACTCTGGCTCACTCGCCCGGATCTAGACGGCAAAATGCTCACCCCGATTCTCAAGTCGGCGGCTGCTCTGGGGGCAGGGCGCCGGCATGTGCTCGCGGACCGATTCGCCAACATCCACGCCATGGACCCGCAAAGCTGCCGCAATTACCTGGACCACAACATTGGCTACACGCTCGGGGATCGAGAACTGAAGGGCCTGCAGACCTACGGACGCCTGGCCCACCAGCTGGGGCTGGTCGATGTCCCCGATTTACCTCCTTCCGTGAGCTGACGACTGCCACGGCTCTGGAGAAATCGCTCCGATTGAGATGACGTCGAGCGCTTGAACGCGGCCCGAGGGACCGATACGTTCGGTTCCCTCGACGTCCCGCCGAGTCATCTCATCGGAACCTACGTGACGCCGAACGAAACTCTGATCAAGCACCATGACCAGTCAGACCACGCTCTTTGGCGATGACTCTGTGACGCCACGCAGGCGGACGCCTCCCAAGCCCCAGAAGCCTTCAGCTGCAAAATCTGCGGCTTCGAAGAAGCGGGCAACCGCACGCCCTTCGACCTCCAAGAAGGCGGCCCGGCGCACGAAAGGCTCTACCGCGGCGCACGAGATGGCCAAACAGGCACGCGAGATCTCGGTCAGTGAGTTCTTTGCCAAAAACCGCCACTTGCTGGGCTTCGACAGCAAGCGCAAGGCCTTGCTGACCACCGTCAAAGAGGCTGTCGACAATGCACTCGACGCCTGCGAAGAGGCCAACATCCTGCCCGATCTGGCAGTGCTGGTGAAGCCGATGCCCAAGCACCCCGACCGCTTCCAGGTCACGGTTTCGGACAATGGACCTGGCATTCTCGAAGAGCAGATTGAACAGGTCTTCGCTCAACTGCTTTACGGCAGCAAGTTTCACCGACTCCGTCAGAGCCGCGGGCAGCAAGGTATCGGCATTTCAGCTGCAGGCATGTACGGGCAGATGACCACAGGAATCCCCACGCTGATCCGTAGCCGCATCAGCAAAAAGCACGATGCCATTGAGATTGGCGTTCGGATCGACACCGCGAAGAACCGCCCCGTGCGTACCAAGCACAACATCATCGAGTGGGATCGAGCACACGGTACCGAGGTCACCATCGTGCTCGAGGGCAGCTACAGCAAAGGGCGTGGCAGCGTCGATGAGTACCTCGCTCAGACAGCGATTAGCAATCCACACATCTCCATCGCCTACTACCCCCCAGACAGCAAAGAGACTGTTCTGTACGAACGTGGCACCCGAAAACTTCCGGTGCCGCCAGTCGAGATCAAACCGCACCCCTATGGCGTCGAGCTTGGCGTCCTCATGAAGATGATGAAGGCCACCTCATCATCAAAACTGGGTGCTTTTCTGCAAAAAGACTTCAGCCGGGTCTCCGCCAAGACAGCAAAAGAGATCTGTGCAGAAGCAAAACTCGACGCAGGCGCACGCGTTCGCTCACTGGAGCACAAGGCGGCGGAATCTCTGCACGGAGCTATCCCGCGCGTCAAGATCCGCAACCCGTCAACAAACTGCCTCTCACCCATCGGCGAAGAACTCATTCAAAAAGGTCTCGAGAAAGAGATCGGCGAAGCCGAATTTTTCGTGAGCCGCACTCGCCCTCCGGCTGTCTATCGCGGCAACCCATTTCAGGTCGAAGTCGGCGTCGCACTTGGCGGCAGCCTGAATGCAGACAACACGGTGCGGGTCATGCGTTATGCGAATCGAGTGCCTTTGCAATACGCACCAGGTGGATGCGCGATCACAAAATCCGTCACTTCCGTGGACTGGAAATCTTACGGCTTGCAGCAACCCAGAGGCAGCCTGCCCGTTGGCCCGGTCATCCTCATGGTGCACATCGCCTCGGCCTGGGTCCCGTTCACCTCGGAGTCCAAGGAGGCGGTCGCGAGTTACCCAGACATACTCAAAGAACTGCGCCTCGCCCTTCAGGAATGCGGGCGCAAGATGCAGCGCTACTTGCGGCGGCGAAAACGAGTGGAGGACGAACTCAAAAAACGCCAATACATCGACAAATACATTCCGCATATCGGCGAGGCACTGCGCGACATCCTCACACTGAACGAGAAACAAACAGACAAGGTTGTCGCGGAGCTACGGGACACGCTGGAACGCTCACGCAAGATGTAGAGCAAGCTTGATCAAAAGAACACAATGAGGGGCCGGCGAGACGCGAAAAGGGGCAAAAGAATGGCGCGATACAACTGCACACTCGGTCTTGTCCGGCGGCTCTGGCCGGTGGTCGACGGCGAACACTATCACGGTGAAATCATGCGCTACAGGCTTCATGCTGAGCTCGAAGCCCCCCTCCGCGGCGAGACCTCTTGCTCTCCAGCGAGTGATTACCAACTCGAACTGCGCATCAGTGGTCTGTTGCTTGCCCATCCCCGCTGGGATGCCCTCAGGGTTCATGAGGTGGCCTGTCATGGAATGGCTTACTTGCGCGAACTCGTCCAACGCGACGGGCTGCCGCCGAACTCACTCAGCACATACATTCTCAGCGAAACCACAGACGGCGGTGCCTTTCTCAAAGGCTCGCCCTATGCAGAAATCGCTCCAACGGCTCACCGGCCCTTCACCATCACAAGCGAACTCAACCTCAATGCGGCAGAAGTCGAGAGCGAAGTCTAACTCGAGACATTTCTTCGCCAGATTGCCTCTCAACGCACCGACCTGGACACTGACACCGTGACACCTGCGAAAAAATCGAGCCGCCGCAAGGCCACTCCCAAGGCAGCGGCCAAAAAACAGGCGAGCGGGACCAAGAAAGCCTCGCCCCGCAAGGCCAGTAAGAGCACCGCACGTCGAACCGTGACGAACGCCACGGACAAGCACACCGTGGACTGCATCGACAACACCGCCCGTGCCGTCTACGGAAAGATCTTGAAGAAGATTGCCCCGGAACTGAAAAGCCCCGTCCGCTCTCTCTCCAACGTCAAGTACGACCCAAAAGTTGGCTATCTGGAGATTGGCAAGTCACGCAAGGTGCGCACGCTCACCGTCAACACTGTCAAGAGCTTCGCTCAAACGCTCAAGATGCTGAACATCTCGAAAGAGATGATCGAGCAGGACACCTTTGCCACAAAACGAGAGGCTTACTACGTCAGCAAGAACTGGGCCGAGGCACGCTTCAAAGAGCAGCCCGAATCGGACACTGTCATGGACGACATCGAGTCCATGTTCTCGCTGCATGGCGTGTCACGTGAGCAGTTGCGGTTTTATCCGGAAGAACACGGGGGAGCCGTTGCCGGCAATTTGGTGGTCATAGACCGCGATCCGGTCAGTGGCCAAGAGCTACGCATCGACTGCACAAAATTCGGCAGCGGTGCCTACACCATCCCGCATTCCGTCGAACACCTGGGCTTTGAAACAAAGGCCAAATTTATCCTGGCCATCGAAACCGGAGGCATGTTTCAGCGCCTTCAAGTGCATGGCTTCTGGAACACTTCCAACTGCATCATCGTTTCGATGGGCGGCGTCCCCACACGAGCCACACGTCGCTTTGTACGTCGGCTTTCTGAAGCGAAAAAGATTCCGGTCTATGCGTTCGTCGACTGTGACCCGTACGGCATCAGCAACATCTACCGCACGCTGAAAGTTGGCTCAGGGAACACGGCGCATCTCAATCGTTTCTTCTGCGTGCCCCATGCCCACTACCTGGGCGTGACCCCCCAGGACATCATCGACTACGAACTGCCCACCCACCCACTGCTTGAGGTTGATATCAAGCGGGCCAAGGACGCCCTCAAGAACGACCCGTTCTTTCAGCAATCGAAGCCCTGGAACAAGGCCATCAACCAACTTCTCAAGATGAAGGTACGCGCCGAACAACAGGCCCTTGCCAAGTGGGGGCTCAACTACGTGATCGAGGAATACCTGCCCCGCAAGCTCAAGGCGACCAAAGCCTTCTTGCCGTAGAACACGCGCTCGCCCCCTCTCGAGAGCGTTGCTAAGAGCTAACCTTCGCCGCGCCCGCCGTCTTCTCCGAGCCGCCCATTCCCATCGGGAGCACACTCATGGCATCCCTCGATTACGCCATCGGCAGACCGCTGATTCAGCAGCTCTCATCAAGGGCCGCTTCCGGTGAGCGCCTCCGAACCAATCACAATTTCCATACGCCCCACGCCGAAGAGGCCAATCGACTTCTGAATGCCGTGGAACCCGGCTCGTACATCCAGCCTCACCGACACAACCACCCGAGCAAGGACGAATCGATTGTTGTTGTCAGCGGACAGTTTGGATTCGTGTTCTTCGACAAAACGGGTGCCGTCACCGAGACGATCGCCGCGTCCCCAGAAGGCGACGCCATCGGAGTCAACATTCCACACGGGACCTTCCACTCGGTCATCGCACTGCAGCCCGGGTCTGTGTTCTTTGAGGCCAAGGCCGGGCCCTATGAGCCACTCACGGACGACGAACGTGCTTCATGGGCACCCTCCGAAGGGGATCCCAAAGCCGAGATCTATCGCAAATCGTTGGAAGCGCTTTTCGAGTGAGTGGTCATAGATTGGAGTCGAAGCCCATCGCCAACATGCCGGGCCGCTCGATTTGCCAGTCAGGTTCCGGATGGGCGAGATAGCGTTTGTGATTCTCATCGTCGATGACAAACACGACGTCATAGGACCTCGCAGGGTCCCTGAGCATCTCGTCTAGATCGGCATGCTTGAGGTGCCGTTCGGTCTCCGAATGCTCAAGGCCATACTTCACTTCGCCGGCCTTTCCGAGGAGCAGGATATCTGCTCGTTTCATGACCCAGCACATCGCTTGAACGTACGAACGGTCACTGATCAGAACCGTCTGGGCATCGACACGATCCGCGACAACGGCGAGTGTCTCTCCAGGAAACCGCTTGGGTAGATCGGGCGGCATAGAGAACGGGATGAGCATGAAGAGGAGAACCGGAGCCGTGGCAAAGAGCGTCAACTTCTGCGCCGGCTGACTGGCCCGCCCTGCCAGAAGCGCCAAGCCCCCCCAGGCCAAGAAACCCACCCCCACGCCCCACAAAGACCCCGGCGGATGCGACAACACATCCAACCCAAAGGGCCCCAACCACGCCCCAAGAAGTATGGCCGCGCCGAGAGCTCCAAACGTATATCCGAGCACCGCGCAACCAAGGCGAAAGCCTCGCCTGTGTTGCTCTCCAAAGAGTTCTCTGGCAGCTGAACCGATCAAAAGAGCGAGCGCCGGAAAGACGGGCAGTATGTAAGTCGACAGCTTGCCCCTCGACATCGAGAAGAACAGGAGTGGGAAGATGAGCCAGCAGACCGCGAAGCGCGTCAGCGGCGACTGGAAGCCAGCCTTCACATGATTCTTGATCACACTCGGCAAAAGAAACGCCCAGGGCAAACTACCCGCGATCAAGATCGGTAGAAAAAACCAGACTGGCTCGGCGTGCTGAGCCTTCTCGCTCCCGAATCGTCGTACATGCTGCTCCATAAAAAAGTAGCGCCAGAAGTCACTTTCTTGGACAGCAATAGCCCACGCCCAAGGCCCGACAACAAGCAGCGCCACAAGCCCTGGCAACCAGCTCAATCGAAACACGTCGCGAAGCCGACCCTGCCACGCCAGATAGGGAAGAAACACGGAGACAGGAAGAACAATGGCCAAAAAACCTTTGGTCAGAAATGCCAAGCCGCATCCAACGCCTGCCATGACGAGCCATCGACGCTCTTGGCGTCTCTCCTTCGCCTCAACAGCCAAATACCCACAAGTCAAAGTGACCGTGACAAAGAGACTGAACGGCCCATCAAGAATGTTAAGCGTCCCGCATGCGTACAACTCAAGCATCGTCAACGAAGCGAGTACGCCCGTGATCGTGACGAATGAATTTTTGAATGCTCGAGAGAGCAGCAGTGCCACAAGCAAAGCCACCGCGCCTGCAGAGAGCGCAGAGGGAACTCGCATGGCAAATGCCGTTGGACCCAGCACCTCTTGGCTAACTGCGTTGAGCCAGTAACCGAGAGGCGGCTTCTCGAAATAGCGCAACCCGTTCAGACGAGGCACCACCCAATCGCCGCTTGCCAGCATCTCTCGAGGCACTTCTGCGTAGCGACTCTCATCTGGTGAAGAGACAGGCCTCACCCCGAGCAGCAGGACATAGGCCAGGATATAGACCACGATCGGGACCATCGACAGCCAGCCAATGCGACGCAACACTCGAAATTTCCAGAGAGAGGGAACCGCCGAAAGGCGAGCCAAGCATCTTACGGGTGAACACCCAGCAATCTGCCCATTGTGCCCATACTGGCCTCGGTCTTCGATCTAGTCCCCGGCACTCCTCACCCCACCCCCCTCGAATCCTCCGGAGTAGCCTGTCAATCCTTTGCGATCGCCATCGAGTGACCTAAGATCAACCGATTCAGACCCATATCAGGAGTCCGACGACCCCTGAGAGACCGGACACCCCCCACGGACCTCATTCCAACGAGTTCTGACCATGGCACTGCCCTTCCTTCCCGTGGCGCGCCCCTCGATCACCGACGCCGATACGGAGGCCGTCCTCAGCGTCCTCAAGTCGGGTTGGATCACCACCGGGCCAAAGTCGGCCAGCTTCGAAGATGAGTTTGCTCGCCTGATCGACTGCCGAGGCGCCGTGGCCGTCAACTCCGGAACATCGGGGATGCAACTCGTTCTACACGCCCTCAACATCGGGCCGGGTGACGAGGTGATCACACCCTCGATGACCTGGGTGTCGACCGTGAATCTGATCACGATACGCGGTGCAACCCCTGTCTTTGCAGACGTCGATCGAGACAGCCTCCTGATAACACCCGAGGAAGTCGAACGGCTCTGCACTGACAAGACCAAGCTGATCATTCCCGTGCACTTTGCGGGGGCGCCAGTCGACATGAGCCCCATTCGGGAGATTGGGCGAGCACGCGGCATCCCGGTGATTGAGGATGCGGCTCATGCTGTCGGTACATACTACGAAGGGCGTCATATCGGTTCTGTGGGCACCTCTGTCTTCTCTTTCCATCCCATCAAGAACATGACCACCGGTGAAGGTGGAATGATCTGCTCTGATGACACCGACTTCCTCGACCAGATCCGTCAGTTGCGTTTTCACGGGCTCGGGGTTGATGCCTTTGACCGCACGACGCAAGGGCGCACACCTCAGGCAGAAGTTCTGCAGCCCGGATACAAATGCAACATGCCCGACCTCTGTGCGGCGCTCGGGCTCTCACAACTCGCACGCATCGAGCAGATGAACGCTCGAAGGGTCGAGATTGCGGAACGCTACCTCGATCGCCTGTCCGGGCACCGACTACTCAAGCCACTGGTCCCGCCACCTCACGACCATGTGCACGCCTGGCATCTCTTCGTTGTCCGCTTGGACACCGAGGCCGCCAACATGACACGCGAGTCGTTCATGGAAGCCCTTAAAACGCACGGGATTGGCACCGGAATCCACTTCCGGGCGGTGCACCTGCAGAAGTACTACCTCGAGAACGGATGCTCCCGAGGCACTTTGCCGAACACCGAATGGAATTCCGATCGGATCTGTTCGATCCCCTTGTATCCGGACATGACCGACCAGGACGTCGACCGAGTCGTCGATGCCATCACCACAGTCCTCGCTCCAGTCACCGTCTGATGAGAACTTCACACATGCCAGACGCACACGTGTCCATCACCGTCCCCGTGTACAACGAAGAACGCTGCCTCGTTGAGTTGATCTCCCGCTGCGTTGCCGCCGCGCAGCAACTCGACCGCAGTTGGGAGCTGATTCTCATTGACGACGGAAGCGTGGACAATTCGTCCGCACTGATCCGCCAAGCCGTCGCCAATCATCCGGACCATGTCCGTGGAGTCCTGCTGAATAGGAACTACGGCCAACACTCCGCCTTACTTGCTGGCTTTGAACACGCTCGCGGTGAGATTGTTGTGACTCTCGATGCGGATTTGCAAAATCCGCCAGAAGAGATTCCACGCCTGGTCAAGAAACTCGAAGAAGGCTTCGATGTGGTCGGAACGATTCGAATGAATCGGCAAGACTCCTTCTTCCGGCGACTTGCTTCTTCTGCGATTAACTACGCCGTCCGCAGGTCAACTGGCGTCGAGATGCGCGACTACGGTTGTATGCTTCGCGCTTACCGCCGCTCGATTATCGATGCCGTACTTTCTTGCACGGAACGCAGCACCTTCATCCCTGTACTGGCCAACAGTTTCGCGCAATCCACAGCAGAGATCGAAGTGGCTCACGCGGAACGCACGATGGGCAAGAGCAAGTACAGCTTGCTGAAGCTCATCAGCCTCCAGTTCGACCTGGTCACGGGCATGACGACCTTCCCGCTGCGCCTTCTCAGCATCACCGGCGCCCTCATTTCGGCAGCCGGCATGAGTTTTGGCCTCTTGCTGTTCGCCTTGCGACTCATCTACGGCCCCGAATGGGCGGGCGGCGGCGTCTTCACGCTCTTCGCCATCCTGTTCTTCTTCGTAGGAGCCCAGTTCGTCGCAATGGGGCTACTCGGAGAGTACATCGGGCGGGTCTATATCGACGTCCGAGCCCGTCCCCGGTACTTCGTCGCAGAAACGCTCGGCGGGCAGCATGACGCACGCTTCCCACAGCAAGAGCTTTCGTCGGCATCCTCGAGCCGGCCGAGTTCGCCAACAAACTCTAGCTTTCAATCCATCACGTCCCAGACGCAACAAAACACTCCAGAGACACAAACATGAAGGCTGTCCTGTTTGCATACAACGACATTGGCTGCGCCGGGCTTGAAGCGGTCCTCCGCAATGGCATCGAAGTCGCCGCCGTGTTCACGCACAAAGACAACCCATCTGAAACCATCTGGTTTGACTCTGTAGCAGAGTTGGCATCGCGTTCGGGAATACCGGTCTACGCACCTGACGACGTGAATCACCCTTTGTGGGTCGAGCGCATCAAGGTCATGGCGCCAGACCTCATCTTCTCGTTCTATTACCGCGACATGCTCAAGTCGGACATCTTGGCCATTCCGAGCCAAGGCGCTCTCAACTTGCACGGCTCACTACTGCCCGCCTATCGCGGACGCTGCCCGCTCAACTGGGTGATGGTGAATGGCGAAGAGGAAACCGGTGTCACGCTCCACGACATGACGCCCAGGCCTGACGATGGCGACATCGTCGCTCAAGAGCGCGTCGCCATTGCCAATGACGACACGGCGCTCTCACTTGCAGGCAAGCTCCGCGAAGCCAGTGGCGTGCTGCTCGACAAGGCGTTGCCGGAGTTGGTGGCTGGCAACGCGGCACGCACCCCACAAGACGCATCCAAGTCCAGTTACTTCACGGGACGCCGCCCTGAAGACGGCAAGATCGACTGGAGTCTCCCGGCCACTTCCGTACGCAACCTCGTGCGTGCAGTGGCCCGCCCATGGCCCGGCGCCTTCAGCCATGTTGCCTCTCGCAAACTGCTGTTCTGGCAAGTCGAACTCGCCGAATGCAGCCCCGACGCGACTCCCGGAACAGTGCTTTCCACCGAGCCACTCATCATCGCCTGCGGAGAGGGCGCGGTACGCGTCGAACTCGGACAACCGGCCGATGGTGTCCCGCTTCGCGGCGACCACCTCGCCAAAGAACTGAATCTGGTGGAAGGCATGGCGCTCAGACGCACCCCTGCAGGTCCGGCCAAACAAGAACGCAAAAAAAAGGTTCTGATTCTGGGTGCCAACGGCTTCATTGGCAGCGCTCTCAGTGAGCGACTTCTGGACAGCGGCCGATATGAAGTCTTCGCAATGGACCTCCACTCGGACAAAGTTGGCAGCCTGCTCTCGCACCCAGACTTCACGTTCGTCGAAGGCGACATCTCCATTCACCACGAATGGATCGAATACCACGTCAAGAAGTGCGACATCGTGCTTCCGCTCGTCGCCATTGCAACGCCGATCGAATACACACGCAATCCGCTTCGTGTCTTCGAGTTGGACTTCGAAGAGAATCTGAAAATCGTTCGCTACTGTGCCAAGTTCGGCAAGCGACTGATCTTCCCGTCGACCTCCGAGGTCTACGGCATGTGCAATGACGACGCCTTTGATGAGGACAAGTCCAATCTCGTCGTCGGACCGATCAACAAGCAACGCTGGATCTACTCGAGCAGCAAGCAGTTGCTGGATCGTGTGATCTGGGCCTATGGCGCACAGAAGGGATTGAAGTTCTCACTGTTTCGCCCCTTCAACTGGATCGGCCCACGGCTCGACAGCCTGGACGCAGCCCGAGTGGGCAGTTCTCGAGCCATCACTCAGCTGATTCTCAACCTCGTAGAGGGCACGCCGATCCTGCTGATTGACGGCGGTGACCAGTGCCGCTGTTTCACGGACGTCACCGACGGCATCGAGTGTCTGTTCCGCTTGATTGACACGAACGACGGCACGTGCGACAGCCAGATCGTCAACATTGGCAACCCGGACAATGAAGCCAGCATTCGTCAGTTAGCCGAAATGCTCGTCGAGCAATTCGACCAACACCCACTCCGAGGTCGCTTCCCGCCCTTCGCCGGTTACCGCGAACTCGAAAGCGGTGCGCACTACGGCAAGGGTTACCAGGACGTGCTGCACAGACGCCCAAGCGTCAAGAATGCGAAACGTCTCCTGAACTGGGCGCCAGAGATGGGCATGGCGGAGTCTGTTGCTGGCACTCTCGACTACTTCTTGCACCAGAGCATTCAGGGTGACACGCAAAGTGACTCCAAGAACCCGGCTCAGAACGAGCAAGGCTCTCCTGAGAGTCACCGGCCTTTGGCGAATGCCGGTGAAACGCCTGAGAGATCGCTCACTGCGTCATGAGGGTCGGTCTTCGGATTGACGTCGACACCCTGCGCGGAACCACCTTGGGGGTTCCTCGTCTACTGCAGTTGCTCGAGGCACGCGGCATCACAGCCTCGTTCTTCTTCTCCGTTGGGCCCGACAACATGGGGCGTCATCTCTGGCGTCTCCTCCGGCCAGCATTCTTGTGGAAGATGCTCCGCACGGGAGCGCCCAGCTTGTATGGCTGGGACATTCTTCTACGCGGAACCTTCTGGCCCGGCCCCATGATCGGCAACCGCTGCCGCGACATCATTCGCTCAGCAGCTGAAGCTGGACACGAGATTGGCATCCACGCCTGGGACCATCATGCCTGGCAAAAGCACGTCGACGAACTCACTCCGGAAGAAGTCACGTCAATCTTGCAGCGCGGTGTAGAGACACTCACAGAGATCACCGGGCGCCCTCCGACATGCTCAGCTGCTCCAGGGTGGCGATGCAATGACACCGTGCTGCAGGCCAAGCGTCCCTTCGCTTTCGAATACAACAGTGATTGCCGAGGAGATCGCATGTTTCGGCCAGTCGTCGACGGAGAAGAGCTCGAGCAGGTTCAGATACCTGTCTCACTCCCTACCTACGACGAAGTTGTCGGCCGCTCTATTGATGCGCAGGCGTACAACAGCCACATGCTTGATCTTCTACGTGACGACCAGCTCAACGTCCTGACGATCCACGCAGAGGTCGAAGGCATATCTTGTGCAGATATGTTCGACCGGTTCTTGGCCGAGGCTGCAAAGCGCGGGGCTGAGTTCTCACCGCTCGGCGATCTCATGAGAAATGAGAGTGCTATTTCGCCGGGACAAATGGCAGCCGGATCGGTTGCTGGACGCGAAGGCTCCGTGGCCTGCCTGACATCCTGATTCCTGCGGACGGGGCGTTACGGCAACGGGAAATCGAGGCGCTGCTGTCCAAGTAAACCGCCTTCGATCGGAGGCGTTCTCGCAGCCGCCGCGGCATTGCCCACAATGGAACGCCGCCTGTTCCAGATGATCTCGTACACCGGGACCTCCAGCTTCTCGATCATTTGCAGTGCCCGCTTGTGATCTCGAGCCAGGCAATACACAGGACGATTTGACTCCATCAGCTTGCCCACCTGGTCAAGGTCATCTCCGTACCAGAGCACACGCTCCTCTTCTGGCAACTGATCCAGGCCAAAGTGGAACTCACCCGATTGCTTGTAGATGACGATGCGGCGATCGGCGTAGTAGCTCGTGCTCTGGAGCCAGCCTTTGTAAGAGATCAACTCGCCTCCCTCCTCAAGCCCCGGTCGGATGTATGAGAGCAACCGCTGCAAGGAGTGATTGGGCATCACCTCGCTGCCCACGAGGATCAACGCCATGAAAAAAGCGACCGCCCCGCCTGCAGTGGCTGCAAAGAGAGATGCGAATCGCCCACTGCGCGCTGCGCCAAAGAGCGCCGCCGCCCAAGCAGTCAAAACAACCGCCACACCCACCATCATCCCGGGGCCACGCGCTTCCACTTCACGTAACGCAGGAGATCCAAAGATCACACACGCCACGGCTCCCAGAACGAGCAACACGCCTCCCACGCGAGCCGACCGGGACATCGAACGAAGACCTCGCTGCCTGAACTGATCGCGATCCGCAGAAGAGCCGCCAGAGTCTTCCGAAGTGCCCATAAATCCGCTCAACAGCCCACCGAGAGCCACTGCCATCAGAGGCAGCATGGGGAGAAGGTAGATCTGGAGCTTTCCAGACGAGGCAGAGAAAAACACAAAGAGAAACACACAACTGCACGTCAGAAAGACACCCGCTCTTTTGGCCAGAGTGTCCACGGGACGAAACCTCGATCGATACATCGCCAAGGCGCCAGGAAAGAACAGCACCCAGGGGATGAACAGTTCAACGATGACCGGAAAGAAATAGAAGGCGCTTTGCTTGTGCATGCCTCCTTCTTCCGCTCCCAAGAAGCGGCCGAGGTGCTGCATGTACCAGAACTCATGATTGAAACCGGGGTTCTGCAGCGACACGAGGACAAACCAAGGCGCTGCCACGGCAACGCCCACCAGCGACAAGGCGAAGAAGCCCGGGCGAAAGAGGTCTTTCAGTTGCCGACAGCACAGCGCGTACAGACCAATCGATCCGAAAACGAGCACGATGGCAAGCGGCCCCTTACACAGCACTGCAAGCCCGAGCAAAAGCCAGAACGCCGCGTCACGCAGAGTTCGAGGTTGACCTTGCCGGGCATGACCACACCACCACGTCACGATGCAGGAGAAGACCAACATCGAAAAAAGCATGTCGGTGACGAGAAAACGCCCCATGGCCAACCAGATGGGTGATGTTGCCAGGAAGGCCGCCGATAAGCGCCCGGCACGTCTCCCAAACATCGCTCGACCCAAGATGAACGCGAGCAGAACTCCGATCATCGAAGACAAGACGGGGACGGTCCGAGCAGCCCATTCGCTGTAGCCAAACAGTTTGAACGCACCCGCCACAGTCCAGTACAGGAGCGGTGGCTTCTCGAAATAGACCAGGTAATTGAGAGTGGGAGTGACGAAATCGCCACGCTGAATCATCTCGTAAGGGATGGCCGCATACCGACCTTCATCCGGATCCGAGAAACCGAGATCGCCAAGCCTCAAGAACAGGGACGGAATCAAAAGCAACAAGAGACCCAGGAAGATTCGGATCTTGAGTGGCTCTTCCTCCGACTGAGCAGAGACGTGCGTGTCCGATCCGCTTTCAGAAGATCCTGTATTCCGCACTCGGCGCATGACCCAAGTGCTGACCAAGTAACCCACCGCCGCACCCACAACAAGCGACGAGGGGCTCTCTGAACCTGCAAGAGCGGGCCCCAGAACAGCCAAGGCAGCAAGCAAGTAAACAGCCAGCGCCAGCATTCTCCCTGCGCCGGTGGCGAGAACTCCGGCAAACACGAAAGCGATGGCCGCATGAGTCGAGGGGTTGTCGACGGGTGAGGTCTCTCCTAGCAACTCCACACCCAGTTCAAACCCACGGCCCAGCACGTAAGAAAACGCGGCGGCGACGCCCCCCGCCACCACGAGCCTGACGGCGATTGCACTCAATCGCGGCATGACGAAAAGCAAATGCAAGCCCAGCAGAACCGAACTCACGGCGAACAATGCTTCCGGAGCCCCAAGCACCGAAAAAGGCCTCAGCAAGTCGAGAGACAGTGGCGTTCGAAATTCCCGCAGTGGCTCAGCAAGCCACTGGTCTCCTAAAAAGAAGGCAAGAAAAGCCACTCCTGTCACAAGGAAGCTCCACCCTCGCCAGGTACCCGAAGAGCCCCTCGCCGAATCGACCTGAGACATACCACACCCCTCACTGCGTTCCTGGATTGGCCGTAACACTCACCGTGCGCGAACTCTGAACTATCCGGCATTCCGCCGGTCAATCCAACTCTCACACTCGAGCTTCCAAGAAACCGCCTCGCAGTTCTGCCCCGAGCAGGGGCAATCGCCGCGGGGTGCTTACTCGCAGTCCTTCAGGACCGAGCCATCCAAGTAACCCAGTTCTACGAGTTGCTTGAGTTCGTCGCAGTCGAGCGACTGCCCAGATCCCAGGCGATCCAGATTTCCCAGAGCCTCAACATCTTCGTGAAAGCGCGAGCGCAACTTGCGAAAGCGCTGCACGACTTCTGGCGCTCTTTCCGCAAGATTCAACTGCTCGTCGGGATCTTTCCGCAAATCGAAAAGACTCTGCTTCTCGCCATCCCGGCTCCGGTGCTCGTCGACAATGTATTTCAGCCCTTCATTGTAAATGGCGACTTGCCAGTCATAGAGCGGGCTGCCCTCCCGGTCAGCGCGATATTCACTCACAATCGGACGTGAGGCCGGCTCGTCACCCGTCAACACACTCTTTGCCAACGAGACTCCCTGCATGTGCGGGAGAGACTCCGGGAGAGAACCCCGTGTCAGATCGGAAGGCTCAATGCCCAGGAGATCGAGCACCGTAGGCATGACGTCCATCAGGGCCACCGGCGTATTGATGCGAGTGCCGCCCCCCACCCCGCCAGGCATGTGAATCATAAGTGGCACTCTCAAGCACTCTTCGAAAACCTGATCGTGCTGCCACTGCCCGTGTTCGAAAAACTCTTCGCCGTGATCGGAGAGGACGATCACGATGCTGTCCTCAAACACGCCGAGTTTCTTCATGCCATCGAACAACAAACCCACCTGCGCGTCCGTGAACTGAACTCCCGCCTTGTAGAGAGAGTGCAAATAGGCCGACTCTGGCCATCCGAACTTTTCCTTGCCCACCCAGAACAAAGAGCGCATGGCAGAAAACCGCTGCCGGAAGTTCATGTCAATCAACTGATTGACTCGCCCAGACATGGGCCCTTCGTAGTCAGTTGACTCCCAGCGGTCCATGTACTCCCGAGGAGATACATAGGGCGCGTGAATTTCGTACGTGTGCCAGAAGAGAAAGTAAGGCGCACTGGATGCACCGAGGTCTTTTAGCCAGGCCAGGCCATCGTCTACCTGAGCCTGTGCACCCGAAAGATCGACCGTGTACTCCTCGAAACCACGCGGAAAGCCATGCGCCTTGTTCAGATTCCCACCATCTGTGAGCCCGACACTTCGATAGCCAGCAGCCGTAAGAATTTCGGCCAGCGTGGGGATAGATGTTGGCACGGGTTCAATGAGCGGCCCACCCCCACCATGCTGCACGTTTTGCACGCCATGAACGCTGGGCAGCATCGACGTGAAGAGCGACATATGGCTAGGTGCGGTCTGCGGCGCCTGGGCACGCGCGTGGGTAAAGACAATGCTTTCTTCCGCAAAGCGCGCGAGATTAGGGCTGAGAGCCGCCGGTGCTCCGTAGGGCGCAAGAGCATCGCTGCGCAATGTATCCAATGAGAGAATGATGAGGTTGCGACCCGCTGCCGGCGCCACGTCGACAGATTCCGTTGGCTCAGAACATGAGGAAGCCAACAGCAACGCGACAAGCAATGCGGCTCTACCGCTTCTCACCACCCGACGGGCGGCCGTCACAGCCGTCTGCATTAGGCGTCCTCTGTGTCGAACTGGGACACGAAGTCGATCACCTCGCCTTGCAGGAAGTCGTAGGTGCTGGAAAACCTCTGCGTCAACTCGGGGAGTTCGGCGGAGGTCACTGGCTTTCCAAATGTGCCCACGTTCTCCAGGAAGAGACTCCGATTGTCCTGGCTATACGACTCAAGCCGCACATTGAACACGGCCTGCGTCTCGGGGTCCGGGGGAAATGTAAAGCGCATGCCAGAAAGACTCGGCGATGTGGGAAAGACCGAGAGCATGCCCTCGTCGTGACCGAACACGGTCTGAATCATGAAGGCGCGCGCATCATTCGAGGTGTGTGGATTGATCACAGATCGCACGGCAAATTGCTGAACCATGAACAGTTGCATGGGAAGCACATTCAGTGCGTTCTTGGCAAAGCTACTGAGGCGTGCCTCAAAATCCTCTTTGGAACACCCTGTCTGCTCTTCTCGTACCTGGATGCGGTCTGCCAACACATTCGCCACACTGACCGGAGTTCCAGGGAGCCCATTCTGGGGCGAGTTGCTGAACTGCGCTCCGCCCGGGACCAATCGGAAATCGCGGTAGTCGCAGTCGCTGCTCTCGAAGAGTTCCGAGTGCAGACTCTGAAGCCCACGGGGCTCGTGCTTCACAGGCGGATGAATCAACTCCGCGACAAAGGCGATGCTGCGCAAGGCATACGACATGAAGTCTTCCGAAGGTCTGGAGAAGCGCTCACTATCGCACGCGCCCCGGGGGCCTGCAATCGACGCCAGGCACCCCCAGCAATCGCCCCACCACCGCCGGCACCAGAACCAGGGCAAAAAGTGTCAGGCACAGCACAGCGGTCACAGAATCCGATCCAATATGCACCATGCTAAAGATGACGTGCGCCAGCGTCCTCGAACCTGCTGGCACCAAAACAACCATGTCCAGTTCTCGAAGCGAAAGAAGAAAACCGAGCGTGAATGCCAACCCTGTTGCCGGCGCCAACATGGGGAGTTCGATGCGTAGCCAACGCGTGAGCACAGATCGCCCTGCAAGACGCGCCGCAGCAAAAGGAAGCTGATCTTGGCGCACGAGCACCGCACGCGCTGCGAGCACGCCAAGCGGAAGCATGCGACCCACGAGTGATAAAACCAACAAAACCGGCGACGGATAGACCAGGTCGGCCAGTGGATTCCATGGGTGGTTCCAGAGCCTGATCTCACCCACAGCAAAGGTGACCGCCGGTGCAGCCAGCGGCACCATCAGCAGGGCAAGCAACCGGTCACCGCGCGGGGAACCCCAGGCGATTGTCAGCCGCGCCAATTTCACGCCCAGGCATGCGACGAGCGCTCCCGTTGCAGCAGCCACAGCCACTGACAGGACAATCTTGTCTCGATGTGCACCGATCGGAGCCCATGGATCTTCACCCGACAGGGACCATCCGACCAGCACCACCAATGGAACAGCTGTGACAGCCGCAAGCAGCAACAAGCCCGCAAGTCGCGGGCCACCCAGCCGTTTGAGACGAGCCACCTGCGAGGCCGAATTCACAAAGCGGCCAAAGTGACGACGCTCGAGAGCGAGCATCGCAAAGAGTGCGACCAACGAACTGGCGATGGCTGGAAGAGAGACTGCCGCCGCCCCTTCACCACTCTGCACGCGCGCCCACTTCTGGAAAATCTCCGAAGACATGACGACATAGGGCTGAGGCGAACTGAACGAAAGAAAGTCGACCACACCGAAGTCGGTTGTGGCGAAGATGAAGACCAAGAGCGCTCCTGAGAGAACGGAGGGCAAGGCAAGTGGCCACTCCACGTGACGCCAAGCTGCGAAAGGCCCCCGGAAAACGCCGGCTGCTTCACCCGCTCGCGCCGACGCGCGAAATCCACGCAACGCGAACAGCGCGACCAACGGCCAGAGCGACGCCGTCAGCAGAAACACCGCCCCCCAGAAACCGGCCAGAGGAGCTGCCTCGGTCCAGGCCACCCCCACCACCCAGGGCGGCAGAATCAACGGCAAGGGCAACAGCGCCCCCACGAGCCCCACACTTCGGCAACGCGCCACAATCCAACCGACAGGGGTTCCCACCAGCAGCGAGCACCCAGCAGTCGCCAGTCCGAGCAGCACCGTGGAGCCCCACAGCGACAAGATCCGCGTGCTCAGCAACTCGTTCAGTGCTTCTGGAGAGCCCAGCAGATCAAAAAGCCCCGCCAACAGGGGGGCAAGGCCCAGAAACAGCGCCATGAGGATCACTATGACGTTCATCTCAGCTTCCTATACTCCTCCTTCATGAGCACCGTCACAACGCCGCCCTTTGAGGCGAAACCATTTCTCACGGCGATCCTGGCACTCTGCGTGTTGATTGCCCCCATCCAAGCCTCTCCGTCCCACAGTGCTCGCCCCCTCTCGGGGCTGCCGACTGCACAGGACGCCGATTCACGGGCCGCCCTGCCGCCTCCGGAGTCCCCTCCCGCCCTGACGAGCGCCAAGATCCAGAAACTCGGGCGTTCCATCAAAAAGCTCACCTCTAAGAAAACGAAAGCGCGGCTCCTAGCGGAGGAAGACATTCTCGAATTCGGGCGCGGGGCCATTCCGGTCTTGATCGAAGAAGCCGTCACAACCAGTCCCTACAAGCAGTTGAGCGTCCAGCGCTGCCTGATCGCGCTGGCCGATCTGCGTGACTGGGATCTCGTCGAAGCGACGCTCGATTCCCCTCAGGTCGCGCTGCGCCGATTCGCCGCCCGAAAGGCAGGAGAACTGCAGTTGGAGCACCTCATCGAGAGACTGATCCCTCTGCTCGAGGACGAAGACAGCGAAGTGCGCCTCGAAGCGGCGGTGACCCTGGCGCGCCTCGGCTCGGAATCGAGCCTCGGAGCCCTGGCCCAGGCTTACACGCAAATCTTTCGCCTCGAGCAAGATGACGAGGCCGACCAGAGTGACGAGGCCGTCGAGAGCCTCCTCGATGCCGGCGTGCGCATCCGCGCCTGCTTGCCCGGACTCGCGGAGGTTGGCAACCACGCCAATCTCATCGCACGCCTGAAGAGTGACCCAAAGCTCGAGAAAACAAACCCCGACGAAGCCGCTCTCAACCGCCAGTCGGCGATCGCCATGCTCTTGACCATCGGAGACGGGGCGGCGATCGCAGGCATCTCCAGAGCTCTCGACGACACCCACAACGTCGTTCAGCGAGATGCCATCAATGCTCTGCGAGAGCTACTCGAAGATCAGCCGCCCTTCAGCGGAGGGTCGATCTTCCAGCAAATCAATGAGGTGAAACGACTCAAAGGTGTTCTCGCGCAATCGCGCTAGCGATTGAAGTCAGAAACGCGACACAGCCCTTTCAAGTCATCAGAAACTCAGGCTCGCCAGGCGCGCGCTAGAGTTCCGAGGCCTTCACCACAAGCTTGTCCGCCAACTTGTATTCGACCGCTTCCTTGGCGCTGAGCCAGAAGTCGCGATGAGCATCTTTCACAATGGCCTTGGCAGCGACGCCAGTCTCTGCAGCAATGATGTCGTTGTACTTGTCACGAGTCTTGAGAATTTCCTTTGCCGTGATCTCAAGATCGGAAGCCTGTCCCTGCGCCTGACTGCTGGGCTGGTGAATGAGGAAGCGACTGTTCGGCATCGAGAAGCGGCGACCCTTTTCACCACCCAGGAAAATGATGATGGCTGCACTGGCTGCAAGCCCCATGCACACGGTGGTGACAGGAGACTCAATGAACTTCATCGCGTCATAGATGCCAAACCCGGAGTCCGCATCGCCACCAGGGCAGTTGATGTACATGGTGATCGGGTCATGGGAGTCCGCATCAAGCACGAGCAGTTGCGCCACGATTGCAGACATGAGGTCGCGGTCGACCGGCTTGGTAACCATGACCACTCTTTTTTCGAGAAGGCGCCTTCCGAGCATCTCGGGGCCGACCTTGTTCTGCTTCTCGGCTCCGCAGCCGTCACCCTCACCGTCATCGTCATCGTCGTCGAGTCGGGCCTTGGAAGGAGCGAAGCGATCCGCCATGGGTCGGGTCCTTGTGTATTGGCCAGTCAGCGGCCTGGAGAAAATTGGGCACGAGGCCCGCGCGAGACTCGGAAACGTAGCGCATCCGAGGGTCCGAGAGAAGTGCAGGATCGGGCATCGAGCCCGAGGGGCAGTGACTTAGCGATCCCCATCCCCCCCGAGACCTTCCGGGTCCGGCACAAAGCCGTCCGGATTCACGGGGCGGCTGGTGGGAGCAGCTGGTAAATCGAGGTACCCCAGCTCGGCCATGCGCTTCTTGAACTCCTCCTCGCCCTCAGCGGACATGGCCAGCATGGCGGGCTCCCGAAAGCCGTCGTCATGTGTCGGAACCAAATCCAGCGCACCGATACGCTCCCGGGCGGCAGCCGTGAGGATATTGGGATACACACGCGCCTCCATATCTCGTGCGGCAGGAATACCCAGCAGCCCCAGAATCGTAGGTGCCACGGAGTAAACCGACCCGTGCGTAGGCAATGCGCCACTCTGCAAAACCTGCTCCAGATGCCCCTGCGGGCGAATATCGGGTCCGGCAGCGATGAGAACCCCAGGCGCTCCATCCTGATGATCGCCTGTCGTGTTCCTTTGATTGGGCTTCTTGGTCGCGACGGCGTGCATTCCATGGTCTGAGACCACCATCACATTCGCGCCTTCCCCCGCCATCTCGACGAGTTCGCCGATCATCTCGTCAACCCACGCGTAGTAGTTGGGTAACACCTCGGCCAATGCTGCATCCGCGGCCGGTGACGATCCGGTGTATGCAAATTCCTCCGGATGAGACTGCCTCCAGAACCGGTGCCCAGCTACATCCGGACCGCCAAAGTAGACCAGCGTAAGATCCGTCTGGAATTCGGGCATGAGCGATCGCGCAATCTGAAAATAGGTCGCGTCTGACTGCACCGACCAAAGCGTCTGATCAATGAGCACTTGCTCATCAGCACCCATCACTCCTTCGCTGTAAGTTCCAAAAACATTCTCGCGGGCAACGATTTGCAACTCTTCCCTGGACCCGGCAGAGGCAGCGATTTCGAGGACTCGGTCAGTCAGTTCAGATGGATGCACCTGATCATCCACGCCGGGCATGAGCGCCGGCTTCCAGTTATCCGCAAGTTGCGCCACCGCGCTCGTGCCGCTCACCATCACACCGCGAACCGGCTCGACAGGCCAGGTGATCCACCACCCGATCACCGCTGACGAGAGCCCGTAGCGATCGGCAATATTCCAGAGTGCTCGCCCTGCGCGTCGGGACGATGTGAACGCACGGCCTTGTGGATCCACGAAGCTCGTGATCCCGTGAGCTTCCATTCGCTTCCCGGTGGCGATCGATGTCCAGACCACCGGACTGTGAGTCGGGATGAACGTGCCCAACCTTCCGTAGGACCCTGCCTCTGCCAGCGCGCGCAGATTCGGGCAACGCCCCGCCTCCATGAGAGGGCGCAAGACCTCCCACTCCAGGCCATCCACTCCCACGAGCAACACAGGAGCCTCGGGCTCTGCCACATGAGTCGGACCGCAGCCAGGAGAGACCGAAAGGAGGGTCGAAACGAGAAAAATGGCCAGAAGAGCGCCTGGGGGCCTGAACCGGAGAATCGTCATGAATTGGGGGCTCTGTATTCGTGGAGGTCCTAGAAACTACTACTAGAAGGGAAGCAGGGCCGTTTGACAGGTCACGCCATCATTCTGGATAGAATGAGGCTTCCCTTTCTCGCGGACAAGACCATGCCCAGCATCTGGATCGATGGCCAACTCATCCCGCTCGAGGAAGCACGCGTCAGCGTGCTCTCTCACACGCTCCATTACGGGGTGGGCGTCTTCGAGGGCATTCGCTCCTATGCGTCCGGAATCGAGGGCGAAGAGGACACCGCTGCCATTTTCAGGCTGGACGACCACCTCCGACGACTCGAGGACAGCGCCCATATCTGCCACCTTCCTCTCCCCTTTTCCCGTGAGCAGATCGCCGAGGCGTGCGTCAAGGTCCTCCAGGCCAACGACCTCCAAAACGGCTACCTGCGCCCGGTGGTCTGGCAAGATGACGGCACGCTTGGCGGCCTGGGCAGCATGCCCACGGTTCACCTCGCAGTCGCTGCCCAGAACTGGGGCGCCTATCTCGGTGACGATGGCCTTCACAAAGGCATCTCGGTGCGCGTGTCTGCTTACCGGCGTGGAGGGCTGGGCAGCTTCATGTCACGGGCCAAGATCAACGGCCAGTATGTCGCCTCCACCCTTGCCAAGCGCGAGGCGCTTGCCATGGGTTATGACGAAGCGCTGCTCATGGATGACCACGGCCATGTGTGTGAAGGCAGCGGTGAAAATCTGTTCATGATCCGCGACAACGTGCTCATGACGCCACCAGCCTCGGCAGCGATTCTTCCTGGACTCACTCGCGACACTGTCCTGCGCCTAGCCTACAGAATGCGCGAAGACCTCGGCCTGCGCGAAATCACCGAGAGCTTCATTGCGCGTGATGCGCTCATGGTGGCGGATGAAGTCTTCCTCACGGGAACGGCTGCGGAAGTAACGCCCGTTCGTGAAGTCGACAATCGAGTCATTGGCGGTGGCAAGGCAGGCCCCGTCACGTCCAAGCTGCAAGATGCGTTCTTTGGAGTGGTTCGGGGCACAGTCGACGCCCCGAAGGGTTGGCGAACCACCTTTGGCTCTGTCGCCCATTGACCCCCGACGCGTTCTTCGTCCTCGCCCTGACGCTGGGCGCCTTTGTGCTCTTTATCACAGAGGCCGTTGCGGTCGATGTTGTCGGCCTGCTCATTCTCGCAGCGCTGATGCTGCGCGGCGCACTCAGCCCTGAAGAAGCTCTGGGTGGTTTCAGCAACCCGGCACTCGTCACGGTTGCAGCGATGTTCATTCTTTCGGCAGGGCTCATCCGCACTGGCACGCTAGACCGCATCACTCGCTTGATGTTTCAAATCTCCAAGGGCAGCGGAAAACGCCTCGTCCTCATGGTGATGATCTCGGTGGCTGTGAGTTCGGCTTTTTTGAACAACACGCCTGTTGCCGTCATCTTCCTCCCCATCGTGCTCGGTGCAGCCGCATCCTTCGACATTGCGCCTTCCAAGCTCCTTATGCCCATGAGCTATGCCTCGATCCTGGGCGGCACCTGCACCCTGGTCGGCACGAGCACCAACCTTTTGGTCGTGCAAGAAGCACGTGCGAGCACCGTCTACCCCATGTCGATCGGCATGTTCGACTTCACCATTCCGGGCATCGCATTCGCGATCGTCGGGTTTGGATTCATGGGGCTTTTTGCGACACGCTTGCTCCCCAATCGCTCTTCGGTGTCGGGCGCCACCGCCAGCGGGCGAATCCGCGAGTTTGTTACCGAGATCTACTTCGAAGCCGGGTCTCCTCTCATTTCGAAGAGCTATCAGGAGATCCTCAGCAAGACCCAGGGCATCACCCCACTGATGCTCATTCGCGGTGACGATGTGATTTTTGCGCCTCTCGTAGCGAACCCCAAGGCGCAGTTCATACGTGCTGGCGATGTTCTCCTGCTCAAGGGCCCGCCAGGATCCATCAACGCGCTGCTTGACCGCGACGGCATCACCTTGCCAAGTGAACTCGGCGCCCTGCTCGCTGACGAAGGTCGCGGCAAGACCATGACCATGGTCGAGCTGGTCATCAACCCAAACAGCCCGCTCATCGGTCGTACAATTGCCCGCTCCGGCTTCTCTCGACGCCACGGCAATGCCGCAGCAATCGCCGTGCTGCGTCGCGACGAGCACCTTCGAGAGCGCGTCTCGGAGATTCGCCTCCGCCTTGGCGACACACTCCTCGTCGTGTGCGAAGAACCTGTCATCGAGAAACTGCGCACGTCGAATGAATTCATCCTGCTCGAAGGCATCGAGCGACAGATCGTTCGGCATGACAAGGCTCCGGTTGCTCTGGGCATCATGGCCTTGGTGGTCTCTCTCGCAGCACTTGAAGTGCTGCCCATCGTCATCCTCGCCGTCACCGGTGTCGCCCTGATGGTGCTCACGGGGTGCCTCTCGATGCGCATGGCGTACGACGCCATCGACATGAGCGTCGTGCTACTCATCGCCGGCATGCTGGCCCTCGGCCGTGCGCTAGACAAAACAGGCGTCATCTCTGAGACCAGCGGCTGGATCGTCGACTCGCTTCAAGAGATGGGCCCGCTGTCGGTCATGGCCGGCATCTACTTGCTTTCGACAGTGCTGACCAGCCTGGTCTCCAACAACGCGGTGGCGGTTCTCATGACACCGGTTGCCATCGAGACCGCCATCGCCATGGGATACCAGCCCGAGCCCTTCGTCTTCGCCACCCTGTTCGGAGCAAGCGCCAGCTTCTCCACACCCATGAGCTACCAGACCAACCTCTTTGTCTACACTCCGGGCGGCTATCGCTTCACCGACTACTTGCGTCTCGGCGTGCCACTCAATGCGCTGCTCTTCGTGGTGGCCATGTGGGTGATCCCGCTCTACTGGCCCTTCCGGTTGCTTGGCGAGTGAATCAGGCACCCGAAAAGATCCTCGCCGACACGAAGCTGGTGGTCCGGCGCGGTCCGTACACCCTTGCTGCATGGCAACCCAGCCAACTGTCAGCGGTGTTCAGGGGCATCCTTCGCTGCCGACAAGAGCACACGTTTGTCACCGCGGACGAACTCGAGGTCACGGCCTTTGTTGCCACGAAGCACCTGGGCGAATTCCCTCCGCCGAAACACAACCAGGACAACTGGTGCTTGCTCACTCTCGACACGGTGATGGAATGGGACGTGGTCGGCGTGCTGGCAGCGGTCAGCAGAGCTCTCGCCGAGGCAAGCGTCCCCATGGGCGCCGTCACGGCCTACAGCCGGGACCACCTCCTTGTGGGCGAAAGTCACCTCGACCAAGCGCAGAACGCTCTGTCCGCGCTCTGCAAGGACATCTCGGTCGTTGACTAGGAGCCATCGACTCTTTCTGAGTGCCGGTGACACTTCTGGCGACCAGCATGCGGCTCGACTTGTCCGCAGCCTGCGTGAACGCATTCCAGACCTCGCCGTCGAGGGGCTCGGTGGTCCCGAATTGATCAACGAAGGAGTCAAACTCCACGCAGACCTCGTCTCTCACGCCATCATCGGATTCGGGCCAGCGATCCAAGCCGCTCCGAAACTCCTCGGGCTCTTACGCCGCGTCGCGGGGGCACTCGACAAGCGCCGCCCCGATGTCGTCGTCCTGGTGGATTACCCAGGCTTCAATCTTTTCGTGGCACGCCTTGCCAAGAAACGTGGCATCCCTGTGGTTTACTTCGTCGCCCCTCAGCTCTGGGCCTGGGCTCCCTGGCGCGTGAAAAGGTTTGCTCGTGTGGTCGACGAAGCCCACGTGATCTTTCCATTTGAAGAGGCCTTCTTCGGCGCAGCTGGTATCGAGACGCACTGGGTCGGGCACCCCCTCATTGACGGGCTTCCCGCTGAGCCGCCGATCCTCCCTGCGATTGCAGACCTCCCACGCCCCGTGGCCCTCCTGCCAGGCAGCCGGCCACGCGAAGTCCGCGCACATATGACGCTTCTGCTTCGCACTGCCCAGGCCTTGAAAGAGCGCCACCACGACATCAGCTTCCACACGGCACACGTCTCCGCCGAAGAACGTGCCAACATGGCGAAAGCCGCCGAGGAAGCCGGCCTTGACCTGCAGATCCACGGCAATCAAGTGCACGAAGTGATGGCCTCCTGCCGCTGCGCACTCGTGGCATCAGGAACTGCCACCCTGGAAACTGCGGTGCTGGGAACTCCCCTTGTCGTTTTTTACCGCATCACGCCGACCGAGAATCAGATGCGCAAAGTGCTCTTGGTCCCGCCCTTTATTGGTCAGGTGAATCTGGTCTCGGGCCGAGAAGTCACACCCGAGTTGCTGCTCACCGACGAGGATCCACAACCTCTTATCGAAGCCCTCGAACCACTGCTCACGGACACCGAGACCTGGGCCAAGCAACGGGCAGACATCTCGGCCCTACGTAATCAGAGCCTCGAGAAAGGCGCCATCGAACGCTCAGCGGAACTTCTCGCGCCGCGTTTTCAGTAAGCAACTGCTCGCGAGCGCACCCGGCAAGCCACCGAGACATCGCACACTGTCTTCAGTCTTTGCGTAGCAACTCGAGAACCGCGACGGTCATCGCGTGCGTGCCAGCCGTTACCGAAGGCTCGGGAGCGATGCGAAAGAATGGAGAGTGATGGCTCGCCACGGGTTCTCCGCCGGCCTGCGCGGCGTCCAGGTCGGCTTGCAACGTCCCTCCGACGTTGAAGTAGCAGCCCGGCACCTGATGCTCTGTCTGAACAAAATAGGCAAAGTCTTCTGCACCCATACCCTCGTAGTCACTGTTGAACAGAGCTTCTTCGCCTAGCTCGCGAACGAAGGCCTTGCGCACGCGCTCGACGAGTTCGGCATCATTGATCGTTGTGGGCGCCGACTCGCCAGCCAGCGTCACCTCGGGAAGCAGCTTCTCTGGCAGGCCGTTCAATCGACCGACACCCTCCGCAATGCGCTCGATCCCAGCCAACAACTGCGCACGCACGAGTTCGTCGTTGCTACGCACCGTAAGTTGCAACCGTGCTTCACTTGAGATGATGTTGTGCTTGAACCCTGAGTGAAATGCCCCGACGGTGACCACGCCTGGTTGCAAGGGAGCCAACTCGCGACTCACCAAGCCCTGCAGCGCGATCACAATCTGCGAGGCAATGTAGATGGGGTCTTTGCCTCTGTGGGGAGACGCGCCATGCGCCCCGACACCATGCACAAGAATGTCTACGCTATCCGCTGACGAATACACGAGGCCGGGAGAGACCTCGATTCGCCCGGCTGGATCACCCGCCGAGACGTGGAAGGCCAACGCGTAGTCCGGCACACCGAAGTCTTCGTAAAGCCCGTCCTCCAGCATGGCCAGAGCACCGCCGATTCTCTCTTCTGCTGGCTGACCGATCAGCATGACCGTTCCCGCCCAGTCCTCCTTGGTCGCCACCAACTGAGCCGCTGTGCCCACCAGGGACGTCATGTGCACATCGTGACCACAGGCGTGCATGACCGGGACCTCTTGTCCCGTGATGTCCGTCTGACGTGCCTCCGAGGCGTAGGACAAACCCGTATCCTCCTCCACCGGCAGTCCATCCATATCGGCTCGCACCAGAACCAACGGACCTTCTCCGTTGCGAATCATGCCCACGACCCCCGTCCCCCCCACGCCCTCGGTCACCTCGACGCCCTGCGCACGCAGTTCTTGAGCAAGGCGGGCCGCCGTATTCGACTCGAGAAAGGACAACTCCGGGTTGCGGTGGAAGTGCACGAAAAGTTCCTCGAGGTGCTCGTTCCAATCCCTGGAGATGGCCACCGCCAGTTCATCGGGAGTTCCCGGTGAGCCGCCGGTGGGGTCAGCAGGTACTGCGATCGGGAGCACGGCGAAAAAAGGGAGAAGGGCAGCAAGCATGGTCACGCTCCAAGAGAGGGGCGCAGGATACCGGCTCGGACCTCGGGCTCACCTATCGGCCCCGGACGGCCCCTCTCGAAGCCCCCAGAGGCGCCCCCTTGCGCCAGCCCCCTCTGTCCGATGGGATGGCACTCTGATGGGCGCCGCCATGGGCGCCCGTCAGAGTCCAGAGCCTCGCACGGAAACCAGCCATGCCCCGCCCGCTCCAGGTCGCACTCATCGGCGCCAAGTTCATGGGTCGCGCACACAGCAACGCGTGGCGACAGGCCGGTTGCTTTTTCGATCTACCGCGCCCTATTGCTCTGCACACAATTGCCGCACGCGATGCCCAGGAACTCGAGGCCTTCGCCGCGCAATGGGGCTGGCCGAACTGGACGGTGCGCTGGAAAGACATCGCAGAGGATACGTCGATTGACCTTGTAGATATCGGCACACCCAATCACGTGCACAAAGAACAGGCACTCGCGATGCTCGAAGCAGGCAAGCATGTCGCATGTGAGAAACCGCTGGCATCCACGTTGGCCGAGGCCCGCGACATGAAAGATGCTGCGAAACGTGCCAAGGGAAAAACGTTTGTCTGGTTCAACTACCGACGCTGCCCGGCTGTTGCCTTGGCACATCAACTCGTAGCCGAAGGTCGCCTCGGATCGATCTACCATGTGCGCGCACACTACCTTCAGAGTTGGGGTGGTCCGAAAACACCTCTCAGTTGGCGCTTTGACAAAAAGCGTGCAGGCAGTGGGGCACATGGCGACCTCAACGCACACATCGTGGACATGACGCGTTTTGTCACCGGCGAAGAGATCACCGAGGTCCATGGAGCTGTCGCACGCACGTTCATCAAGGAACGCGTCCGGCCCGGATCGACAGCCAAGCGCCCTGGCAAAGGCAAGAGCACCGTGGACGATGCCGTACTCTTTCTGGCGAGCCTCACCAACGGCGCCACAGCCAGCTTTGAAGCGACACGCCTGGCGGCCGGGCACCAGAACCGCAACAGCATCGAGATCAACGGATCCAAGGGGTCCCTGCGATTCGATTTTGAGGACATGAACGTGCTCTGGTTTCACGACGAAACCGAGAGCCCGCGCACCGCAGGCTGGCGTCGAATCATGTGTACAAACGTCGCCGGACAGCATCCCTATGCCGAAAACTGGTGGCCTGATGCGCATGTTCTTGGATATGAGCACGGCTTCACCAACATGGCCGCTGACATCGTCCGCGCCCTCTCCCGCAAAAAACCCACGGTCGCTCTTCCGGATTTCGCGTCTGCCTACGAGACGCAACGCGTCCTGGAAGCCGCGTTGATCTCCGCCAAGGAGCGCTGTGCGATCAAGATGCGTGAGGTGAGGTAGCCCCGAACAGGCTGTCTCTCGGCCAGCCCAGACTCGGCGAAGCTCCTCGGCGCTTGGTACCCTGTCGCCCCCGTGGCCAAGGCACGCTCCACGGGTCCAGCCGCCACCCCGCGCGAGGATCTCCACCCCATGCCCCGCCCTGTCACACTCTTCACCGGCCAGTGGGCCGACCTGCCGCTGGAAGCCCTGTGCAAAAAAGCCAAGTCCTTTGGATACGACGGGCTTGAACTCGCGTGCTGGGGCGATCACTTCAGCCCTCAGCAGGCCCTTGAAGAGGACAGCTACTGCAAGGAAAAGTGGGATCTGCTGCAGGACCATGGGCTGCTCTCATTTGCCATCAGCAATCACCTTGCTGGCCAGGCGGTGTGCGACAAGATCGACGAGAGGCATGAAGGCATTCTTCCTCCCCATGTATGGGGTGATGGAGATCCCGAAGGTGTCCGACAGCGCGCCGCCAAGGAGATGATTGCCACGGGGCGCGCAGCTCGGCGTTTCTTTGATGCGGCGCCCGAGAAGGTCAAGGCACGACTCAAGCAGATCGGGCGAACCGTCGTTGTGGGCTTCACCGGAAGCCGCATCTGGGATACTGCGTACGCCTTCCCCCCCTTGCCATCAGGTTCGATTGCAGCGGGCTTTCAAGATTTCGCAGATCGCTGGACACCCATCCTTGATGACTACCGCGAACACAACGTGTGTTTCGCGCTTGAGGTGCATCCGACAGAAATCGCCTTCGACATTGCATCGACGCGACGCGCACTCGAAGCCATCGGCAATCACCCTGCCTTTGGCCTGAACTTTGACCCCTCCCACTTCGGTTATCAGCGCGTGGACTACCTCGGATTCTTACGTGAATTCGGAAGCCGCCTCTTCAACGTTCATATCAAGGATGTGTGGTGGTCCGAGAATCCGGCCGAAGCAGGCGTCTTCGGAGGCCACACAGACTTCGGAACTGATGGCCGCAGTTGGGACTTCCGCAGCCCTGGGCGAGGGCGTATCGATTTCGAGAGCATCGTGCGCATTCTCAATCATGTGGGCTATGAAGGCCCCCTGTCCGTGGAGTGGGAAGATCCCATGATGGATCGCGAGCATGGAGCCACCGAGGCGGCCGCCTTCGTCAGGCAACTCGACTTCCCACAATCCAACGTGGCCTTTGACGCAGCCTTCGGCGAGTGAATTGCGCGCAGCCTGAAACCTCGACCAAGGCCCAGGCCTTATTTTCAAATCGGAGTCTTCCTTCATGACGAACGGTGAACCTGCACGCCCTCTCGGCTTCGCCCTCGGCGCGCGGCTCTCATTCATGATGTTCCTGCAATACGCCATCTGGGGCGCCTGGCTGCCCCTGCTCTGGCCCTACCTCTCAGGACATCTGGGGTTCTCTCCGGACAAGATCGGAACCATCTTCGCCGTCGGAGCTGTGGGTGCGATCGTCGCGCCCTTCATTGCAGGCCAGATCGCTGACCGCTGGTTCTCGACCGAACGCTTCCTGGGCCTAAGCCATCTGGCCGGCGCACTGCTCATCTGGCAACTCGGATCCATTGACACTTACAGCGGGTTCCTCTGGTTCTCGCTCGCCTACTCCATCATCTATTCGCCAACTCTCGCCCTGACCAACAGCCTTTCCTTTCACCACATCCCAGACCGTGACCGTGACTTCGGAAAGATTCGTCTCTGGGGCACACTCGGCTGGATCGTCGTCGGGATTGGCATCGGGCAGTGGTTGCTTCGCGAGTACACACCGGCAGGCGCAACAGACGAAGTCATTGCTGCAGCGCAAGATGCGGGGCGCGCTGATGCCTTTCGGGTCAGCGCCATCCTCGGCGCACTCATGGGCATCTACTGCTTCTTCCTGCCTCACACTCCACCGAGCGCAGGCAAGCAGAAGAACGCCACGGCAGAAGCACTGGTCGAGATCAAGCGCAACCCGTTGCTAACGCTCTTCCTGCTAGCTGTGCCTGTGAGTTGCATCCATCAGCTTTATTTCGTGCACACAGCGGGCTTTCTGAGCAACATTCAAAGCGACGCCAGCAACACCATCAATCAAATCTTTGGCGTCGGCGGCGGCGGGCTCATGACCATCGGCCAGGTGGCAGAGATTGCAGTGCTCGCGCTCATCCCCATCGTCTCGAAGAGCGTCTCACGTAAATCGCTACTGTCCGTGGGCTTGCTGGCCTATGCCGGACGCATGGCGATCTTTGCTTACGGCTCAGAGTCGGTTCCCCTGATCATGGCGGGTATTGCCCTTCACGGACTGTGCTTCGGCTGCTTCATCTTTGTCGCCTTCATGATTGTCGATGAAGAAACCACGGGCGATGTCCGGGCCAGTGCGCAAAGCCTGTTCAACCTGGTGATCGTCGGCATCGGCATCATCGTCGGCAGCAAGCTGGCCGGCGCCCTCGCAGAATGGGCAACCAGCGAAGCTGGCGCGATGGACTACACCAAACTCTTCAGCGTTCCCATGTGGGCTAGCCTTGCGTGCCTGCTGCTCCTTGTCTGCTTCTACCCCTCAAGCTCACCGCGCACAGAGAACGCCTCGTGACTTTTCTCAATCGTCAACTCCTTCTCACAGCTCTGAGCGCCTGTTTGCTGAGCCTCGGGACGGCCTGTTCCTCAGGAAAGATCTTGGGCAAGCAGGGCACAGCACCCAACACATTGTCGCGCGCGGAGCGAGAGGCCGGATGGCAATTGCTGTTCAACGGCCAAACGCTCGAAGGCTGGCGTGGGTTTCGACGCGACAGCCCACCGCGCGGCTGGGCCGCGATCGACGGCACCATCACCCTCTCCGAGCGCGCTGGTGACCTCATCACGAAGGGGCAGTTCCAAGATTTTGAGCTACGCCTCCAGTGGATGATTGCCTCGGGAGGCAACAGCGGCATCTTCTTCCGCGTCACGGAAGAACATGGAGGGGCTTATGAGACGGGCCCAGAAATGCAAGTCCTGGACAATGTGCTGCACCCCGATGGCAAGAACCCACTGACGTCCGCCGGATCAAACTTCGGGCTCAATGCACCCACCGAGACCACCGTACTCCCTGTCGGCTCCTGGAATGATGTCATCCTTCGCGTGCAGGGCCAGCGAGTGCAACATTGGCTCAATGGGACACTGATTGTTGACTACGAATTGCTCAGCCCGGAATGGGAAGCGCAAGTCGCATCCAGCAAGTTCGCGCAGTGGCCAGACTACGGGCGAGCCCGCAAGGGGCACATCGCACTGCAAGACCATGGCGACCCTGTCCGTTATCGCAACATCAAGATCCTGCGTCTCGACTGACCGAAACGCGGCCACCCTCGGTTCGCGCTCTACCTGGACCGCAACAAGGGCGTGAGCACCACATTCCGGAACTGGATGGGCGCGCCCTCCGACTGCAGGGCGATGTAACCGGGAACTTCATCGCACCAGGTGGCTGTGTTCTGCACGACACCATTCACGACCACTTCGAGACGTCCACGGTCCAGGGTGATGCGAGAGTGATTCCACTCACCGAGTGGCTTCTCGCTAGACGGCGCCCGACGAGTCGTACGCCGGCCACTCGTGCGCGAAAGATCTGCCGCCATGCCGAAGGACTCGATGTTCCAGAGATCGCCGGCATTCCCTGCGTGCAGCTGCGATTCAATGCTCTTCGGCCAGACCTTGTCCTCACCGATCACACGCAGCAAAACGCCAGAGTTCCCCGCTCCAAGCTCCGGGTCAAAGCGCCACTCCAACTCCAGTTCGTAATTGGTGAAACGCTCTCTCGTCCGCAAGTACCCGATGGGCTGCCCCTCGCAGAGCAAAGCTCCTTCTCCGGCAGACCAGGCCCGCATGTCTTCAAGCACTGCACCCCCTGGTTGCTCGACCCACCCCTCCAGCCCCGTCAAAGACCCATCTGCCCCAGATCCGAGAAGGGTGAGAGGCGCACCTCGCTGCAACGGCTCGTGAACATCTTCACGCAAAAAGGCCAACAAATCGGCGAGGTCCTGGGCCGTCATCCCCAGCGCAAGTCCTTCGGGCATGGTGGACAGCTTGTGCTGCCGCCGCCCGACAACCTCACCTGCATCCAGAACCTGCCGCTTGCCCGTGGTGTCCTTGATCACGAGTTGATCTTCAGACTCAGCAAGCAAAAACCCGCTCACCACGCGCCCAGAGCGCTCTTCCCAGCTCCAGGTCTCATAACCGAATGCGACACCCGCATTCGGATTGAGAATTGCGTCGAGCAACTCCGGCGCACCGTACTTCGAAGCGATGCTTGTGAGCTCGGGGCCGAGATCACCACCACGCCGCACACCATCACGCGTCACAGCGTGACACGTCGCACACTGCGTCTCTTTCGAGAGAAAAACGTCGCGGCCGTGCACCGGATCACCTTCCAAGGCGAGCAACTCGTCCACCGGGGGAAGAGGCTCTCCTGAGGCATCAGCTCTCGTAAAAAAGGCGCTCGCCAGCGCACGAACGGCAAAATCCGGATGCCGGAACAACGCCTCGCCAACCAGTTCGTGTAAATCCTCGCCCAGGTTGCCATCCGCTGCGAGTGCAAGCGCGAGATGCCCCCCGAGTGGATCCTCGGCCAACTCCAGGGCAGCGGCTTCCCGCACCTCTTCTTCTGCATCCGTATCCAGAACCACATCCCGCAAAGCCAGCAATCCGTCAATGCCTGGTGCTCGTTCAACGCCGACCGAGAAGTGCACCGAGGTGGGCGCCCCTGGACGAGTCGCCCCCGTGTCATCCACGCCTGCGAATGCCGTGAAACGTTCGTATCCGTCCGGAATCTTGAAACCGATATGTGTTGGCGCGTGAGTCCCGATTCCATCAGAGGTTTCGATGCCGTCCACACGAAGTTCGCCACCCTCGCAATCGAGCCCGCGCCTCACGCTCCCCCACGCCGTCTTCGCTTCGACCCACTCCTCCTTCGTGAGATCAAGTTCCCCGGAAGGCCCGACCAGACGCGGGTGCAACCAATCCACCCAATCGCAACCGTTCCCGTTCCCGGCATCATCTGCAATCAGCCACAGCACTTGCCCACCCGACACATCCACATCCACATCGATGCCGCCACGTGTCACGAGTTCACTGGTCCAGATGATCTCTGCGGAGTCGACGCCATGAGAATCCAACTGCTCTCCGAGATCGTGGTCACGCCAATCGTTGCCAATCCGAAAATCGACCCACCAGCGCGCCGCTTCAACTGTGTCCGATGGCCCGGCCAGCGCCAGGTCCAACATGGCGTCGGCAGCCTCGCGCGTCGGCACGAAAGCCAGCGCATCGAGAGCCATCTTGCGTTCGGAAACGGGCAACTCTTCAGCCTGCGCGCGCTCGGCAAAAGCTGACACGGCAGAATCTGGATGCAACCGCCATGCAAGGCGCGCGAGCCGACTGTCCCAACGAGTAGGCGCTCCGGCCTCGCCAGCATCTTCGATCAAGCGTGCGAAGAGTTGCTCTTGCTTGCCATCAGCCCCCACGCCCAGTGCTTCGATTTCGAAACGGTCTTCGGGATCGAGTTGGCGACAAAGCGCGACCAAGGTCTCTCCACAGAGAGGCCAGCTCATGTCCCTCAGCGCCAGGGCCAACTCCCGCCGCACGGCAGGAGATGGATCTTCGGCGAGGCTCCCGACCAGGCTCAGAAAAGCCTCGGGTGAATGCTCCAGCAGGCGCCGGGAAAGAACCCGGATGGCCGTCACACGGACCTCGGGGTGCGGATCATGCAAGGCCGCGCTGGCACGAGCCAGTCCCTCGTCACCCGCTGTTCCAAGAACCCAGAGGGCCCGTGCCCGAACCCGAGGGTCTGAGCTTTCGAACTGCGAGCGCAGAGCGGAGACGGTTTCCTCGACTGTTGTCATGTCCTCAAGACGAGCTTGGAGCGCCCTCCACGCCTCGGCCCGCCCGCTGACCGTCGGACCATTCAAAGCTTCCACGGCACCGGCGAGGCGGGTGACATCGGGACCGGGGACAAACCGGCGGTGACCTTCAGGGGCGACCCGAAGGATGCGGCCGTAAGTCTCTCGATCTCCCATGGCGTGACCACCCACTCCAGGGTCAAACCAGTCTGCCACCAGCACCGTGCCATCCACATCCACCACCACATCGCTAGGACGAAACCACCGTGCATCACGGCTCTCATCCGCCTCGCGCCCACCGAGCAAAGCGGTCGTCTCGAGTTGAAAGCCCGCTCCCTTGGGCATGACGTCAAAGGCGTACAGCGCACCTGCCCCTGCATCGGTGGCCAGTAGATTCCCGTCGATCCAGGGTTTCAGAAGCTGGCCTTCGTACATCGCGACGCCCGTTGGCCCGCCTGCACCGGTGATGGTTCCCGCCGGCACGACGCCCGGATCATCCTGGTGCCAATGCGCATCCTGTGTCGATTGCCCCGGCCGTCGATCCGCAGACCAAGAGCGTGAACCGTCGGCGGAAAAATACCCGTGATTCCCACCTTCCATGCACCACAAGAAACGACAACCTTGATTCCCATCATCGTCGTTGTCGCTTTGGAAAACATTTCCGAAAGCATCGAGTGTCAGCTCGTAGTTGTTGCGGAAGTTGTGCGCAACGACCGTCAAATCTGTTGCATCCTGCTCCATGCGCAAAGCCAAGCCACCTGTCCATGCTCGACCATCGTCACTGATCAAGCCCGGCTTGTTGTCGGCGGTGAACTGACCGCCACCGGAATAAAGACTTCCCGAGCGAAGAGACTGCCCACCCGCATCGGTGACCAGATGTGGCCCGGCATTGCCCGCTGCGAGGTAGTGACGACCATCCGGACCGAAAACCATCGAATGCAGACCGTGGTCGTGATCATGTCCGCCAAATCCCGAAAGCAACACCCGCCTCTCGTCAGGCACATCGTCACCATCTCTGTCGGTGTAGACGATCAAATCCGGAGAACATGAGACGTAGACGCTCTGGCCAATGACGGCGATGCCTAGCGGAGAGACGAGGGCCTCTTCCTGCACGAACACTTTGCTCGCGTCATAAACACCATCGCCCGTGGTGTCCTCAAGGATCACGACTCGGTCCCCACCGGGCAACTCATGACCGGGGTTGCGGCCGTTCCAGCGGCGGTAGTTGACAGCCTCTGTAACCCACAGGCGCCCACGTGCATCGACATCCATCGCCGTGGGGTTGTAGAGCAGCGGCGATTCGGCCACGAGTGTGACCTCTAATCCGTCGGGGACGGAAAGGTGGGCAGCAGGGTCTGCCGAATGGCTCTCCGCTTCTTGCCCCGAGATCAATCCGGACAAGTACCCCACCAGGATTCCCAGCCGAATGGCTGTAAAGATTCGCGGCGTCAGCAGCATGGTCGTCTCCCGAGAAATTGCCACACGGTCTTCGACTGACACCTCGCTCTCCAGTGGATGCTCAGTTGATCTCACGCACAAAGATGTTGGCGAACTCGAGCGCAGCCCCGTGGTGCTGCAAGGCGAGCTTCCCTTCCGGCGGGACACCAGGGAGTTGAGCGTTCTGCAGCACCGTCTCTCCATTCAGGACAACCGTCAAACGATCTCCGATCATCGTGATGTGAAAGCGGTTCCACTTGCCAAAGGGGGCATCTGCGGCCACGCGCGGTGTGACGCCCTCGCGAACTTCTGGAGGCATGCTCCCATCAGTTCGATAGCCGTAGACTTCACCCGACCCGATGGGCCAGCCCCAGATATTCACCTGGCTCTTGCTGTTGCCACGTAGATAGATGCCGCTGTCGCCATCGTGCGGAACCTCTTGTGAGAGCTGCCGGCCCTCCTCATCGAGAGTGGGCGTCCCATCGGCATTGATCAACGGCGCGACGCCTGGGCGCGGCTCTCCGACCCATCGCCAATCGGCCATCAGTTCAAAATCGCCGAAGGACTCTTCAGTCCACAGCGTGTCTCCTTCGCCATCGTAGACCAGCCGCCAACCTTCAGCCGTCCAATGTCCTTCGTTCACCGGAGCGACTTCCCACCCCGTGAGATCTTTACCTGAATACAGGGATCGGAAACCGCGTGCTGCATGAGCGACCATATCCGGCGAGAGTGGAGGCTCGGCCGCCGGCAGTTCCTTGATACGAAGGTTGCGGAAGTGCACTTCGCTCCCCTCGGACTCAAGGCAGATGTATCCCTTGCGCGGCGAAACGTCGGTCGCTCCGCTGACACGCACCCCATTCACCTCGAGGCCAATGCTCCCGTCCACGCAAGTCACACGATAGTGATTCCATTCTGGTGCAGGGTTCGCGCGCTTTTCGCTGGGCAAGCAACGCTCCCAGCCATTGGGATGTGGCCGGTCGGGCGTCATTTTCGCGCCCCAGATAGAAAAGATGTCGCCATGGCTCGTGTAGTTTTCAGTTTCGACGCCATCCATGACCTGCACTTCGATGGAGCGCGTAAAAGGCACTCCGATGTAAGGCAGTGGATCTGACCACACAAACAGCCCCGCATTGCCACCCGCCGTGGCGTGCCGGTACTCCATCTCAAGGATGAAGTTTTCGTACATGCGCTCGGTGCGCAGTACGCAGGTCGGGTGTCCATCACAGACAATCATTCCATCACGCGCGACAAATGTATCTGGTGCCCCATTCACCCGCACCCAGCCATCAAGAGATTCACCATCAAACAGCGGAACAAAAGCGTCAGCAGCTCGCGCCGCACCCTCGCCGCTCGAAGCAGCACACGAAACGCAAGTGAGGCAGACGACCAGGGCTGCAATCGACAGCAAAGTGCGGCGCGGCATGAAACAAAGCTCCAGGGCGAGGGGCGAACACCGTACATGCCCGGCCCATGACCGGTCGATGCCCCACGACTCAGCCGTCTTGCTCAGGCGGTGAAAGCGGCTCCGGAACGACCTCCAGATCGGCAGGCGAAGCCTCCTGGCCCACGTCCTTTTTTTCGGGAGACATTTCAGGAGACAAGGGCTGCACGAACATGTTTCGCACCCAGGCAACAGTGTCACCTTCCACGTGGGGAGCCCCATACCGCTGGAGACCGAGAAAACCTGCTGGGACTCGCTCCGCAAAGGGTGGTTTGCATTCCAATGTCAACGTGTCCACGTCGTAGAGCACCTGGCCGTTGAGGGCCACGGCCAGACGCGAACCGACAAAGAGGACTTCGTAGGTGTTCCACTCACCCGTCGGCCGAAGCGCGTCCGGAGTGTCCGCTGCGACGGCCGCGTAGAGACTCCCGCAGCGCTGGCGAGGCTTCAGAGGAAATCCCGCGAGCTTCTCCCAGCCATGGTCATCAATGATCTGCACTTCGCAACCGGTGTAGGCAGGGTCACCCCCCCCACGCTCTCCGCGCAGGAACAAGCCACTGTTTGCACCCGGTGTCAGTTTGAAATCCATACGCAAACGGAAATCGGTGTAGTCCTTCTTGGTTTGAAGATGGCCGGACCCACCTGCGGGGATATGCAAGATGCCATCCGTCACGATGTATTCGACCGGATCTTGAATCTGCTCTCCCTGCTGCTCCTCCCACTGACTCATGCCAAGGTCGATCAGCGACTCCCAGCCTTCAGCCTTCGCCTCCTCGGTCAGCGCCAGCCGTCCACCTCCCTCGTCACGGACACGCCGATCATCCGCCGGGTCGTCCTGACGGAGTTGCAAACGACCGAGGCGCACGACACCACCGAGGGGAGAGCGGGTCGCAGCGTGAGCCACGCGCTCAGCCTTTGAATCTTCCTGGCCAAGAGGAGCCTCTCTGCTTGCGACCAGAGAGAGCCCAATGCTCCGAGGTCTGTTCAGAGAACCCGACCTCGAGGGCAGGCGCACATCCCGCACCCACGCCCCGTCACACCAGACCTGAATCCAGCGATCAAAACCGTCGCAATGCACCTCCCAGTGACTTTCCGCACCTCGACTGACCTCGAGCTGCACAGCACCCTCACCAGGGTGATCGAGGTCGGGGTGCACCAGCAGATCGGCACCCCCATCTCCCGAGAGATTCATTTCTAGCGACCATTTGGCTGCGCCTGGAAAGCTGGCCATCGGGGACATCTCGCCGTGCAGCCTTCCCACGAGGACCCCATCTTCCTCTGACCACGTTTCACCCTTGCCGAGATCGACATCGAGCGGCGGAGCGACTCGCAAAGGATCTCGATAACGACTGGCAACAGGCTGGTCGAGACGCTCCACATGCACGAGGTGCGCCCCACTCACCGCCTGCACCATGCGGCGGCCTTCGCGCACGCCCAGCACCTGCACGGCCGAGGCCAGGGCATCTGCCGTCGCACCGTCTTGAGCAACGACCGTGGCGCAAACTCTTTGCGTCACAGCTCGCCCCGTCCGTGGGTCCAACACGTGGCTGAAGCGGACGCCATCCACTTCCATGAATTGCTCTGTGTCTCCAGAGACGGCCAGGCTCTCACGAAGCAAACCGACTCGCCCCACACGTCCGGGTCCGCAGCCCGCCAACATGTCCCAGTCCTCGCGATCGGGCGGTGGGTCACCCGCGGCAATGTCCCCGCCCACCTCCACCACGGCACGGCTCACTCCCAGAAGTTTCATGGCAGCCAACGCCTGCTGTGCTCCATAGCCTTTCGCGAGGCCGCCCAGGTCGAGAACCATCCCGGGAACAGAGAACACGAGAGTCCCTCCCCGTGCGTTTTCGCCGACACCCGGCAACAGCGTAATTTTGTCCCAACCAACGCGCTCGGCAGCGGACAAGAGGTCTTCTTCCGCCGGCACCTTGTTCCAGGTGCGAGATTTCTGCCAGAGCTTCATGAGCGGTCCAACGCTCACATCAAAGCAACCTTCCGTCACATCGTAGAGCCTGTCTGCAGTGGAGAGCACTTCGAAGAGATCCTCGCTCACCGGGAGGGGCTCTCCTGCAGGAGATCCGACCAACAAGCTCAACTCGCTATCCACCCGCCAGTTGCTCAGGACGGCATCCAACTCCTCAAAGCGTCTCCAGGCACCTTCTGCTGCGGCAGCAGCGGTCTTCTCGTCGGTCGTGTACATGACAAGTCGCGCCTCGACCCCGAAGACCACGCGCCTATACTCATACCGGTCGAGTCCGACTGGTTCCGTTGCGGCACCGAGGTCGGGCATCCATGCCCCCAGGCCCAGCACGAGCAGGCCCATCATGCCCACACCTCTTGCCCAGACCTGTCGAGTCCCAGCCATGTTGGCCCATCCTTCTGTCCTCATGGCCATACTCGCAGTCCTTCTCGGGGCACCACCAGTGAATGCAGCATCGGTATGGCTCCAGGAGAGTCCGCAGGATGCCAAAGCATATGAAGAGAGGATCTCCGGGACGACGGTCAGCATCGAAATGGTGCCTGTGTCACTTCCAGCCACGCCCTCTCCATCGACATCAGCATCGGCGCCAGGTGACAAGAGCCCTGCCGAAGGCGAGCTCCAAGCTGACGGGCAAGCAGTGCCTCCCTCTTCCACGATCTGGTTCAGTGCCCATGAGGTCACCTGGGATGCCTTCGACGCCTTTCTCTATCGCCTGGACAAGCCAGACCCGTCGGTCCCCGACGCCTTCGATGCTCTCGTCCAGCCCAGTGCGGCCTTTGTTCTGGCCGACCGAGGTTACGGGCACGCCGGCTATCCGGCCATTTCGGTGAATCACACCGCAGCCACCTCTTTTTGCGAATGGCTCTCAGCCAAGACCGGTCGCCGCTACCGACTGCCCACCCAAGCTGAGTGGGTTGCCGCTTGCCTGGCAGGTGACGGAAGCTGGATCGAGAGTTCGCGCAAGGGATTCCAGGACTCTGCCTGGGTCCACCAGACCGCCGACCGCAAAACACACCCGGTCGGCTCCCTTGAGCCCAACCCCTTCGGGCTCTACGACATGCTTGGAAACACCGCCGAATGGTGCGTCGACGAGGATGGCACGGCGGTGCTACGCGGAGGAAGCTTCCGAGACCGTGCCCAGGACGTGCATGCCGATCACGTCCAGGAGCCTTCACCCGCTTGGAATGCCACAGACCCTCAAATACCCAAGAGCGCGTGGTGGCTCGCAGACGCTGATTTCGCGGGTTTCCGGATCGTCTCCGAGGAAGCGCCGAGCGCCATCCAGCGCTAGGCTTGGGGGTGTCGAAGCAAGAGTCACTGCCTCCAAAGAGCCCGCGATGAGGGGCCGGTGTTAAACTCGACGCCCCCGTCGCAAACAAGAGGACCCTTCTCATGCCCACCCGCCGCCGCTTTCTGCAGGGCACTGCTGCAGCCGCCCCTTTTGTTCTCGGCGCGTGCAGTCCCCTTCTCAAGAACCCACCAGCTTCCGACGACCCTGATGTTCTTCGCGTCGGACTTGTGGGTTGTGGTGGGCGCGGAACAGGAGCGGCCTATCAGGCCGTGAATGCCGAGCCCGGCACGATCAAACTCGTGGCCATGGGCGACGTCTTCGCTGACCGGCTCGACTCCAGCTACAACCATCTTCAGAGCAGCCTGGGCGACACAGCCCAGGCCCGCATGGACGTTCCCGAAGACCGTCGGTTCGTTGGCTTTGACGCCTATCAGAAAGTCATCGACAGCGGTGTCGATGTCGTCGTGCTCACCACGCCTCCTCACTTTCGTCCGGAACACATCCGCGCAGCTCTCGCCGCCGATAAGCATGTGTTTTGTGAGAAACCGATGGCGGTCGATGCACCTGGCGTACGCTCAGTCATGGCATCCGCACGCGAAGCGAAGCAAAAAAACCTGGCCCTCGTATCCGGATTCTGCTGGCGCAAGCACTACCGCTATCGCTCACTCTACGAGCGCATCCTCGAGGGAGGCATGGGCGACTTGCAAGTGGTGTACAGCACCTACAACGCGTCGCCACTCGGTACGAAACCTCGCCAGCCTGGCTGGAGTGAGATGGAGTTTCAGTTGCGCAACTGGCAACACATGAACTGGCTGGGCGGTGACAGCTTGGTGGAACAGGCATGCCACAGCCTCGACAAGATGGGCTGGGCCTTCGGTGACATACAGCCTTTGTCATGCACAGCCGTGGGAGGTCGGCAGGCGCGCTTCGGCGAAGAGCGCGGCGATATTTTCGATCATTTTGCTGTCACCTACGACTATCCGGAAGGCAAGCGCGGCTTCCACATGTCGCGACAAATGGCCAATTGCTCCACGGACAACAGCGATTTCGCCTATGGAACCAAGGGGCGAATGACGGCCAGGCCATGGGCCGACCTCTTCATCATCGAGGGCGAGAGTCCCTGGGAATCCGACGCTCCTGGTAACGACATGTACCAGACTGAACACAACGAGATGTTCGCATCGATCCGCGCGGGGAACCCCGTGAATGACGGAGACTTCATGACTGGCAGCACCATGCTGTCTGTCATGGGCCGTCTTGCGTCCTACACCGGACAAACCGTGACCTGGGAGCAGGCCATGGCCAGCACAGACCGACTCGGCCCAGAAATCTACGCATTCGGGAGTGACGTGCCGGAGATCATCGTTCCGATCCCGGGCCGAACACGACTCGTCTGAACCAGGTCGCACCTACCCGATCAGCGCGACTCGCTCTCCGGTTTCGAGGCTGCGCCGCTCGGCGGCCATCATGGCCATCAGATCGACTGCTTCGTGAACATGGGCGACGAGAGTTCGGCTCTTCCCTTCACGAAGGTCATGGACAGCACGCACCAGGTGTGAAATCTCACCGTCGTAGCCCGTGCCATCCGCAAGGGCAATCGGCTCTACGCGCTGACCTTTACGCTCGAGCCGCAGTTCTGGCTCGCGCCCGAACATGAAATCTGCCGTGCCCGCCTCGAATTCAACGCGGAAGCTCATCACAAAATTCACGTTCGGATTCTTGTCCCACCCACCTTCGGCAAAAATTTCAGCAGGTCCATTTTCATAAATGTACTGAGTGCGGACTTGCTGCAAAGAACCGCTAGATTCCACAGCGACCGGAGGCCCGAAGCACCAGCGGATGAAATCTGCATCGTGCACATGAAGGTCAATGAGCGCTCCACCGGTGCGTGTTGCGTCCTCGTAGAACGCAGACCCCCAGCGGGGCACGGCAGAGTTGCGTCGAAAGCTCGCGCGAATCACAGCACCGAGCGAGCCTTCGCGCACAACCCCAGCGAGCCATTGCCAACCAGGCCAGAAACGCATGCACATGGCCGGCATGCAGAGTTGCCTCGGGTGTGCAGCGGAAACGTCCACCAACCTCTGCACTTCTTCTGCCGTGAGTGCAACGGGCTTCTCCACCAGAACATGCTTGCCGGCTTCGAGAGCAGCAATCGCGAGTGGCACGTGGCTGTCTGTGTAGGTGCACAAACTGACCAACTCAACGGAACCGTCGAAAAAAATCTGCTCCGGCGTCTCGTAGCCTTGCACGAGGCTCGGATTAAAAAGCTGTTCCGTCGCATCCTCGTCAACAGCGAGATTGCCTTCGACGTGTCGCATACCCGCCCGTCTCCGAGCGTCTCCATCACAGACAGCTACCAGTTGATTGGACGCACCCGTGACGTGAGCCACGCGGTAAGACTCGATGTGTTGGGCCCCCATCATGCCCAAGCCCACCACACCGACTCCGATCGGGACTTGCGACGAACTCAAGGGGTACTCCGATCGTGAAAGCCGTGATTGCCTAACAAGGCAGAGGCTGTACGCACATCTCCGATGCGGTCGGCACCGGCTTCACGCTCAATCAGAAGATTCACTCCGGGCAGACGCTCACTGACCAGCTCAAAGAAGGCCTTCCAATCCACTTCTCCTGTCCCAACGGGAACCTCCTCTCCCCAGCTTCCAGGCTGAGCAGAGCGATGCGCGTCCTTCACGTGAATCTGCTTCACATGTCGAGCGAGACGGTCGAGAGACAGCACCGGGTCGCCCATTCCATAGAGCAGCATGTTCGCTGGGTCAAAATTCACGCCGGCCGTCGGTCGGTCGATGTCCGCGAGCACATCCAGCAGTGTGTCTGCTGTTTCTTGCCCCGTCTCCAGGGCGACATGCACGCCCTCCTCTGCAAAAACGTCCACCACTTTTCGAAGACGGTCCAGCAAGACCTCTCGCTCGGGATCGCTCCTATCATGCGGCAAAAACCCTGCATGGAAGCTGATCAGATCTAGCTTGAGACGGGAGGCGAGTCGGGCGCACTCTCCTGCCGAAACGAGGTTCGACTTCCAATGCGCATCAGGTCTCAATCCTCCGGTGATCCGGATACTGTCCAGCGTTGAGTAATCTTCACCGGCCATCGACATCATCCCTGAAACGACACCCAGGCCTTCGTCAGAAAGTCTCTGCTCTGTCTCTTCGACATCCCACTCTCCTCGTCGCAGGGGTGCGAGCGCCAACTGCACACAAGGCAGCCCCGTGGACATCAGCTTTTGCACCAGATCTTTCGGAGAAACTGGCTGCAACGACCACGAGCAGACGCCGATGTGAGAAGTCGTTGGAGCCATGCGAGAGGTTGTCCGGTGACTACGTACTGCGAGAAAGCTCTTCGTTTCTTGTAGCGCCCACGATGGACTCAACGCCGGGCCCGATCAAGCTGAAGCCATGAAGCCTTAGGGTCAGTTCCGGAGAGATTGAAGAGGCGGTGGAACCTGCCCCCCTCGGCGCACGAAAACCCCCGGGCTTTCGCGGTGCACAGGCATGATGGGCACGGTCCCAAGAAGGCCGCCCAGTTCCACGATGTCGCCTTCCTTGGCGCCCGGAACAGGAAGAATACGCACGGCCGTTGTCTTGTTGTTGACCATCCCGATGGCCAACTCGTCGCCGAGGATGCCGGCAATGATCTCAGCGCTCACATCCCCTGGCACTCCGACCATATCGAGACCCACCGAGCACACAGCCGTCATGGCTTCCATCTTGTCCAATGTCAGCGTCCCCGCCCGCACGGCATCCACCATGCCTTGGTCTTCACTCACCGGAATGAATGCGCCAGACATACCCCCGACCTGGGTGGCGGCCATCACTCCGCCCTTCTTGACGGCGTCGGTGAGAAGAGCCAAGGCCAGCGTCGTCCCATGCGTGCCCGTACGCTCAAGCCCCATGATCTCCAGAACATCTGCGATGCTGTCTCCCATCGCGGGAGTCGGCGCAAGACTCAGATCGATGATGCCAAAGGGAATGTTCAAGCGTCGGGCCACTTCACGACCCACGAGCTCTCCCATGCGAGTGATCTTGAAAGCCGTGCGCTTCACGACCTCGGCGACTTGGCTCAGATCGGCCGTGTTCGACAGTTGACTGAGTGCGTGCAGAACAACACCCGGCCCGCTCACACCTGCATGCAGCACGGTGTCCGCCTCGCCCACGCCCAGATTGGCTCCAGCGACGAAGGGATTGTCTTCCACCATGTTGCAAAAGACCACCAGCTTCGCGCAGCCCAGCGCGCCATCATCTGCCGTGCGCTCGGCTGTCTCCTTGATGATACGCGACATGTAAAGGATGGCGTCCATGTTCAAGCCGGCACGCGTCGTACCCAGGTTGACGCTCGAGCAAACGTGGCTTGTCCCTGCCAAAGCTTCCGGAATCGAGGCCATCAGGTTGCGGTCTGCACGTGTGACACCCTTGTGCACAAGTGCTGAATAGCCACCCACGAAATCGACGCCGCATTCACTTGCCGCCCTGTCCAATGCAGTCGCGATCGGCGAGTAATCGTTGTCTGAACAGGCTGCGGCCACCAATGAGATTGGTGTCACAGCAATACGCTTATTGACAATGGGAACGCCGAATTCATTTTCAACTGACTTGGCTGTTTCCACCAGCTTCCCGGCACGCTCCATCACTCGTTCATAAACGCGACGCGACACGTCGGAAACCGTCCCTCCCGCCAGGTCGAGCAGATTGATACCGAGCGTCGTCGTGCGGATATCCAGGTGTTCCACCTGGATCATGCGCAGCGTCTCAAGGATTTCTCGGCTCTCGAGAGTCACGCAATGGCCTCGACTGCAAACTCGAGTTCACCCCATAGAGCTTGATGTGATTCGAACGAATGCATCACAGCCGGTGCATCGCATGAAAGACACGCTCATCGATGATGGTCACCACGTAATCAGCAGGCTTGCTGAGCTTCTGCAGTGCATCCCGGAAAGCCGTAAAATTTTGACCAGACGGGGCGATGTCGACGAGCAAAATCGCGTTGAAGTAGCCCGCATTGATGAGCTGCCCCACATCGATGATGTCACCGCTGAGTTGACCGATCGCGGCCGTCACCTCGGACAAGATGCCCGGCCGGTTCACGCCGACTGCCGTGACAATGATGCGTCCCGGGGGGCCGTCCAGGACCTCAGAGACCACGTCGAGAGTGGTCTTGGAGGTGGGCGATGCGGCGTCCTCGAGAGACTCTGTGGAAGGGAATCCATCTTCCACCAGCACGATGCCCCTGCGCCGGGCGAGTTCGCGAGCAGCGCTTGTCACCGTCGTCATCTCATTGACAACGAGACGGCTATCAATCTCCATCGCAGCCACATCCTCGGCAGTCAGTATGCGCCGCGTCATGAGCCTCCTTCTCCACGAGTGGGCTGCAGTAAGCCCGCACCAGCGGCAGGCAGAGAACTGACAACCTCGCCACGTTCAACTCTCACGAGATGTAGTCCATCAGGAAGATGTCCGAGTGAAGGGCTTGGCTGTGGGCTGCGATCGGTTCGACTTTGAGCCGCCCCCCCGCAGTGGACGCAATTGGCATTGCCGCAATCACCACAACCTCCGCAGGCCTGGCGTGCGAGTTCGGGATTGCCAGCCGAAGCAGATGCCGTCCGACAGCCTGGCGACATAGTCGTGTCGCGTTCGACAATAAGGAGGCCCTTTTGCACGGCCCTGTCGCGGGCCGCCGGAGTCAACAACGTGTGCTCATCCAAGACGATGGGTGAACTGACATCTCCTGAGAGCACATCGCGGTCTGTAATCAGGCGATGAATCATTCACCAAGTACCTGCTGCAGGTTTCCGTGAGGACTCGGAATCACGGCACGCGCCACAAGCAGGCCAGCAGCTTCAGCGTCTGCAGCGCCAGCCGTTACGCCGACTTCCACATCAGAGACCTCGCCCGTGAATGCCACCCACGACTTACCACCAATCCCACGTGCCAAGGCCAAGCGCACCAAGGTGAGCGACGCTGTCTTGGATGCGATGTCTGCCGCCCGGATAGTCGAAGCCACACTCAGAGTTTCGATGAGACCGACAGCGTCAAAATCGACAACCGGTGCTTTTCTGGCCTCATCTTGCCCAACCACAAGTTCATAAAGTGTCGGTTCAAGATTCGGGATCGACAACTGGTCGATGAGAAAGGGTCCACCAACCTCGATCCCACGCCGCATGGCAGAGGACACCTCTTCGACAGGACCGGTAAAGAGGATCAGGTACTTGCCGGGTGAGACAGCGCGTGCAGTCACGAGGCGGATATCAGCCTCTTTGCTGAGAGCATCCGTGGTCTCAAGACCGGCAACAATGCTCGCCAGTTCGAGCATGCCGACACAGGGACCGCTGCCACCCACTGTCGAAGTCATCGGTCACAACTCATCGGGAAGATCGCTCGCCATCATCGCTCAATTCAAAAGTGCCGCCATGTTGAAGCGAGATGCTGTCCACGATGCCGACCACTGCGGCCTGCCATGCGATGTCCTGACTCCCCAGCACGGTTCGGGCAGCACGGCCAAACGCGACAAGGACAGTTTCACCGATTCCGGCCCCGAGACGATCTGCAGCAACGACCAATTCGTCAGCTTCATCGTTTCCTGCACCCGGAGGGCTTCCCGCCTTGGACTCACCGCTCCCAATCGTGCGCCCTCCATTGAAAGGGCGTACGAGCAACATCCGCACCCCTTCAAGGCTCGGATCTTTTTGAGTGGCCCAAACGTTGCCGACGACTCGACCGACGAGCATCTCAGGCAATCTCCACGCCGGAATGATCATCAACCACGCCGACAATTGCGGCTTCTACGGCGATATCGTGCCCACGACCTAATGCAGTCCGACCAGCCCGGCCATACGCGACGAGCACGTGATCACCGACACCGGCATCCACAGCATCTGCAGCCACGACAAGTCCGTGCTTCTTATGGCCTTCTTCAAGACGGCTCGCGACCTCGTAGGGCTCCACCAACAGGAGCTTGAAGCCCTCCAACGTCTCATGACGTTGCGTCGACCAGATCTCACCGCGGACCACTCCGGTGAACATCGCTCTCAGCCTCTTCCTTCATTGGGCTGGCCTTGGATATCACCAAGTACTTTTTCAATGGCTGTCACCGCCTCACGAATATCGGCCTCTTTGCCGCCTAGCTGCAGGCGCCCAAAAGCGCCATAGGGCGTCATGTTGATGAGCTTGATGTCTGCGGCCTTTTCCGCCTCATTGGCAGCAATCACGGCCCACGCCGCAGGGTGCACTTCGAGGATGTAGAGCGTTTCGCCACCCAGCAGCATCATTCCGGAGCGGTTCCGGTTGATGAGCATCGATTGGTAGTCATCGACGCCGGTGATGATCTCACTGGTCAGAATCCTGGGTGCGAGCCGGTCGTTCTCTTCGACTTCTAGAAAATCGAGGATTTGCCGGCCTGCTTCGATCACCTCTGCCTGACTCTCGTCATGAACTTCGAGCAGGCCGAAGGCACGTTCCACCACCTGCACAGCTGGGCGCACACTGGTCCGTTTGAGGGCAATGTCAGTCACGCGGTTGATCGCGATGCCAGGCGCAATCTCGACATAGAGCGCCGCTTGGCCGCGCACCGGCAGATAGCCCCTCGCCGTACTCGCCACAAAGGACGCAAACTGCGGCTGCAGGCTATCGAGAAACGCAAACGTTCGAAGCTGGACCATGAATTCTCAGCAGTTCTGTGGAGTGCCCTAGTGATTGTCTTCGGCCCCGGTCTCGGGACCCTGAGTTCCCAGGCAGATCAACACCCGACCGCATCTCGGCTTCCATAAAGACGGAAAACGAAAGGCACGACGAATCGAAGACAAAGCCCACCGGATGCTCTCGGACCCCGCGACTCAGGCGCCCTCGAAACGCAGCCGGCCCATCTCAGTCCGTGCGTCAGACGTCCGCGACTTCAGGAGACGGAAGAATGGTCTCAACCTCACTGTGCGGACGTGGAATCACGTGCACGGAGACCAGCTCACCCACACGACGCGCGGCAGCTGCCCCCGCATCCGTGGCGGCCTTCACGGCGCCCACTTCACCTCGGACCATCACGGTGACGTACCCGCCACCAATGCGTTCCTTACCAATAAGGGCGACCTTGGCAGCCTTCACCATGGCGTCGGCGGCTTCGATAGAACCCACCAAACCCTTCGTCTCGATCATTCCCAGCGCAATCTGGCTCATGTCTTTGGTCTCTCCTGTTCCGGGAACGGCTCAGATGGCCGGCCGGTATTTTCTGTGAATCTATGTGCGGTAACGAAGCTTGCTGAAATCAGGAATCTCGCCGCCCTCATAAGGCGGCTTGCCCGTCGGCGCCGTGCCGCCGGACGAAGTGTGTTGGTGAGCGGGCGAGGGGTGAACCGAGGCCCCCTTGGCCGCGGCCTCTCCCTCATTTTCCGCGAAGGGCGAGGCGGGATGCGTGGGGTTGCCAGGATGGGCAAGCGGAGCGCCTGCCAGCTGGTTGGCGCGAGCAGGCAACGGTGCGCGCGGCGCAGACACGGGAGATGATGTGCCGATAGCACTCGACCCACTCGCACTCGCCGGCCCTGGTGCAGGTGCGGCCGGAAGCGCAGAGAAATGGAAGCCCCGCGGGGGCCCTTTGCTGAAATCTGGGAACGACTCGACGAAGCCGTCGTAGCAATAACCGACGTGCTTCGTGAGCAGCAAGTTGTGCGCAGAGATGTTGTCGCTCGTGATGTTGCCACCAAAAGCTCCACACCCCAGCGTCATGGAAGGCACCAGCCCCGTACCAAAACCGACAGCTCCCTGAGCCGTCGGCGCATTGACCAGAATGCGATGAGTCGGCTTCTCTGCCACGAAAGACCAGATGATGTCCTCGTTGCGAGAGTGAATGGCCAGGGTGTGTCCACGCCCACCGAAATCGAGAATCTCGATGCAACGATCGCAACCAGCTTCCCAGCCGTCTTCTACGTAGACCGAGAGGATGGGTGAAAGCTTCTCGACGCTGAGGGGATAGTCCCAGCCCACACCGGTTTCATCCACCAGAAGCACGGTGCATTTTTCTGGGATCGTAAACCCTGCCATGGCTGCGATTTGGTGCGGATACAGCCCGACAATATCGGCGTTGACGCGCCGGCCACGCACCACGATACGTTCGAGGAGAGTTTTCTCTTCAGGCGTGCACCAGTGCCCTCCATTGGCCGTGAACGAGGCACGGACTTCGGACTCAATGGGTCGGTCGATGACCACCGATTGTTCACTGGCGCAAATCGTCGCGTTGTCAAACATCTGACTACCGATGATGGCGCGCACAGCGTGCTCTACATCCGCGCTGCGTTCGATGAATGCTGGCGCATTGCCGGGTCCCACACCATAGGCGGGTTTACCGGCGCTGTAAGCGGCTCGAACAAGTCCGGGCCCACCCGTGGCAAGAATCAGCGCGGTCTCGCGCGCTTTCATGGCCTCGTGCGTGCCTTCGAGCGTGGGCTCGCTCATGCAGAGAATCAGATCGTCTGGTGCGCCCGCAAGTTTTGCGGCCTCTGCCATGATCCGAGTTGCCTCACCAATGCAACGCACTCCGCGCGGGTGAGGACTGATCACGATGCTGTTTCGAGCCTTGACAGAAATGAGCGACTTGAACATCGCTGTCGATGTCGGATTCGTGATCGGCACGATGGCCAAAACCGGCCCATAGGGCTCGGCCACCTGGTAGTAGCGGCGCGCATCATCACTCTGCACCACCCCCACGGTCTGCAAGTCTCGCAAGCTCTCCCACAACATCTCAGTGCAGAACTTGTTCTTCTGGAACTTCCCAGCCGCGTTCCCGAAGCCGCTTTCTTCTACGGCAAGTTTGGCCAGCATCTCACTGGCTTCCGAACCGGCGCGGGCCATGGCCTCGCACACACGGTCGACCTGCGCCTGGTCCGCTCGCCTCCAGGACATCCAGGCTTTTCGGCTCCGGCGCACGAGGTCGCGGGCTTCCTGAATCGATCGAAGGTCGGCATCGGCAAGGATCATGGGCGAGGGATCATAGCAGTCAGCCGCCGCGTCTCGCTCTTTCGAGACTTAGGGAGACTTTGAGGGTCATCTCATAGGACGATCTCCCCCCTTGGGGGAGCACTTCGGCTTACCTGCCTGGCCAACGAGCCGCACAGGGTGACGCCCCCGCCCCCTGGCCGATCTCGAGCCCCGCCAGGCCAGGCAAGTCCGGGCAGCTTCTCGCCCTGCCTCCCGACTTCCCCACATCCCTGTGGGATATAGGACGCCTTGCATGAAGATGGGCCATGCTTAGGGCAACCCTGTGGGCTGGGAGCCCTCTTCCCGCCCGGGGGGCAATCCCAGGCCAGAGTCTTACGGAAAAATGCCCAACTGCTCGTACGAGGTGGCGACCTTCTTGATGGCCACGATGTATGCCGCCGTCCGGAGATCATCAACATCGGCGTACTCATCACACACTCGCTTCATCTCGTCATAAGCGTCAGACATTGTGTTCCAAAGTCCGCTGCGTACGAGGTCCACTTCATCGGGGCCTGATGCAAGAGTCTCACGCTGTTCCGCCGCAATGGGCTCTCCACTGACCGACTCGATGAGATCGAGCATGCGGTGGTCACGCCCTACTTCGAATCGTTTTGCCATGCGCCCGAAACGCATGTGACTGATGTTCTTCGTCCACTCGAAGTAAGAAACCGTAACCCCTCCGGCATTGAGAAAGATGTCGGGCAAGATGAAGACCCCTTTCTCCAGGAGCAACTCTTCGGCAGCAGTCGTCATGGGGCCATTGGCCGCTTCAGCGACAATCTTTGCCTGCACCTTATGTGCATTCTCGAGAGTGATTTGGTTTTCAAGCGCAGCAGGGATCAAGACATCGCAGGACATCTCCAAGCAAGCCTTGGACTCGTCAAACTCCTGACAGCCATGGCCAAATCCCTGGATGTAGCCCGTCTTCTTCCGATGTGCGTGCAAAGCATCGACATCAATTCCATCCGGGTTGTACAGACACCCGTTGTATTCCCCGACACCAACAATCTTCGCACCGCCCTCGACTTGAAGCAGCCGAGCTGCGTGATAACCCACGTTTCCTAGGCCTTGCACCACGACCGACTTGCCAGCCACGCCAAGGCTCATTCCAAGGCGAGACATATCATCTTCTCGCGAACAGGCCTCCACGATGCCGTAGAAGACGCCACGGCCCGTCGCTTCTGTACGGCCGTGAATGCCTCCCTGCGAGACCGGCTTGCCGGTCACACATGCAAACGCGTTGAGATCCTCGTGATGGATCGTGCTGTAGGTGTCCACCATCCAGGCCATCTCACGCTCTCCCGTTCCCATGTCAGGAGCAGGGACATTGACCCCAGGGCCAATGAAGTTCTTGTGCGCGAGTTCAAAGGTGTAACGCCGGGTGATTTTTTCAAGGACTTCCGGAGACTCGCGATAAGGGTCAACCCGCACGGCCCCTTTACTTCCACCGAAAGGAACGTTCACGAGTGCGCACTTAAAAGTCATAAGCGCAGCGAGGGCCATGACCTCTTGCTCATCCACATGCGTCGCAAAACGAATCCCGCCCTTGAGGGGCTTGCGATGGTGGCTGTGTTCGGCTCGCCAACCCTGAAAGAGCTTCACCTTGCCGTCAACTCGAACCGGGAAATGGAAGCTGTACAGATTGTTGCACTTACGAATCTGCGCAAGGATCCCCTCGTCGATCTTCAAATGCGCGGCAGCCTTATCGAACTGCTTCGCAACAATGTTGTTGAGATTCAGATCTTCCGGCGGGGGGCTGACTGACTTGGCTTCCGGCATGGCCATGGGGACGGCTTCTCCTGTGGCGGTTTCGAAGGGGAGGGATTCTACCCCTGTGCCTCGAATGTCGATACAGAGCGTCGCCCCGATCTTTGTCCGGCTTCTCCCGGGGCTGAACTCGCCGGGCCCGACGGCCCCTCCCTGGCCCTCTTCTGAAAACGGCTCGATATGATGCCCTCCCCTCTCGGAGTTCCTCATGCCTGCCAGCCTTCAAGACCGCTATGCCCCACACCACCGCTGTTTCGGCTGTGGGCCAAGCAACGAACTCGGACTCCAGTTGAAGAGCTATCCCGAGGAAGGGGACGTCCTCTGCCGCTGGCACCCATCGCCACACCACGAGGCCTATCCGGGCATGCTCAACGGCGGCATTGTCGGGACCCTTCTCGACTGCCACAGCAACTGGACTGCCGCCTGGGCCCTCATGAATCAGAGAGGCCTGGACGCCCCACCTTGCACGGTCACTGCGGACTATCACGTCAAGCTCCAAGCGCCGACCCCCAGCGATCGGGAACTGCTGCTCCGTGCGACCCTCGCCGAGAGCAAATCCGACCGTGCCATTGTCGAATGCACGCTGGCAGCAGACGGCAAGGTCACGGCGAGTTGCCGTGGGACATTCGTGGCCGTGAGAGAGGGCCACCCCGCCTACCAAAGGTGGTAAAGGGGGGCGCTCAAACCCCACCTCATGCGCTAGAATCCCGCGGGGTCATGGGCTGCCACCAGCACCAAGTCGCCCTGCACCTCTCATAAAGACAGCGCTCAGGTCGCTCGAGAACCACCCATCTTGGAAGCACGTGTCATGTCGAAACAGAATGTCAGCGAATCCATCGTGGCAACTCTTGCGGACGCGGGTGTCACGCAGATCTGGGGAGTTCCTGGCGGCGCACTGAATAGCTTCAACGACGCCTTGTCCAAGGAAAAACGCATTCAATGGATTGGAGTGCGTCATGAGGAGGTCGGTGCCTTCGCGGCCGGCGCACAAGCGCAGCTCACAGGAAAGCTCGGCGTTTGCGCTGGAACGGTGGGCCCAGGAGCCGTCCACCTACTCAACGGACTCTACGACGCAGCCATGGCGCACTGCCCTCTTCTCGCCATCACCGGGCAAGTCCCGCTTTCTGTGCTCGGCACCAATTCTCACCAAGAAGTCGACCTCGACTTCCTCTTGCGCGACTGCACGGCCTACCACCAGACCATTTACTCTCCGGCTCAGGTTCCAAGCCTGACTCAAATCGCCGTGCAGCGCGCCCTCGCCGAGAGCATGCCCACGGCGATCACGATTCCTGGAGACATCGGCCCCAAGCCCGCAGCCGGTGGCGCGCTGCAGCACAAGATTTTCGAGTCGCGCCAGGAAAGCGTGCCTGCTGAAGAGCATCTGCAAGAAGCCATCGATCTCATCAATGCAGGTGGCAAGGTGACGGTCTTCGCCGGTCTCGGCGTCGAACATGCTCGCGACGAGGTTCTCGAGCTTGCCGACAAACTCAAAGCACCTGTCGGCTGCTCTCTCAGGGGCAAGGACATCCTAGAAGCCGAGAACCCCTCCTATGTCGGGCAGGTCGGCCTGATTGGCAACCCCGCCTGTGAACATGCGCTTCAGTCCTGCGACGTGTTGTTGCTGATCGGGACAGACTTCCCGTACATCCCGTGGTATCCGAAGGGCAAGAAGGTCGTCCAGATTGACGTCTCCCCAGCCCGCCTGGGGCGACGCACTCACGTGGACGTCGGCTTGATCGGCCACTCCCGTAGCACGATTCAGGCCCTCCTCCCCAAGCTCGATGCCCGCACGGACACCCAGCACCTCGAAGCCGCCACCGGTCGCTATGCCAAATGGCGCGCCGTGCAAGACTCCCACGCCGAGATCGGCGCTCACACCGGCGTCATCGACAAGATCGAGCAGAAGATTGACAACCCTCAGGGTCTGATCCGTCCCGAATCCGTGGCGGCCATCCTCAGTGAACTCTCGGACGATGATGCCGTCTTCACAGCAGACGTCGGCATGTGCTGTGTCTGGGCCTCTCGCTTCCTCAAGATGAAGCGGGGTCAGCGACTGCTGGGTTCCTTCAACCACGGCTCCATGGCCAACGCCATGCCCCAGGCTCTGGGTGCCCAGGCCCTCGACCGCAAACGCCAGGTCATCTCGCTTTCTGGCGATGGTGGCTTCACCATGCTGATGGGCGACTTCATCACGGCCGTTTCCTACGACCTTCCGATCAAGGTGATCGTGTTCAACAACGGGCGCCTCGGCATGGTCAAGATGGAGGAAGAAGTCGAAGGCATTCCAGAGGTCGCCGTGGAACTCAAGAACCCGGACTTCTCCGCCGTGGCAAAAGCCTGTGGCGCGACAGGCTACAGGGTGGAGAAACCGGCCGACCTCAGAGACACCTTGAAGCGCGCCCTCGAAACGGATGGCCCGGTGCTCGTGGATGTCGTCACCAACCCGAACGAGATCTCCATGCCTCCCCATTACACGGTGGATGAGGCCTGGGGTTTCTCGATCGCCAAGGTGAAGGAAATGCTCCGCAGCCACGGCAAAGAAGAGTAGTCAGCCTCAGGTCGAGCGACGCCGACTGTCAGCAAGCAGCTTGTTGGTTAGAAACAGCAGCACCACGACCAAGGGCATCACGATGACCTTCCAGCGGGAGATCCACACCGGGAGAGGTGGTCCTGCGGCTAGCTCTCCTGAGATCTCGGCACTCGAAGAACCGCGCGAGACCGAAACCCTCAAGTTCCAAATCCCTGGTTCAGGGAGTTCGATCTCCGCGGCACGCAAGAGTTTGTTGGTTGCTTGTTCGCGAGTTGCAAGCACGTCGATGCCAGAATCGCCATGCATCATCGCGGAAGACATGTTCATGCCGGCATGGCCTTCATGCCCACGGTGATCGGCATGCTCGTCTTCTGGGGGCCCACCGCCCTCCCCTGCATCAAGACGCAACGTGAGATGCACTTCTGCATCAAGAATGGGTTGGCCAGAGAAGGCGTCGCGCACCAGCACGCTCATGTCCACGGGGCCAGCGCGTAAGGGAGCGGGCGCTGCGAAAACCGTGATCAGGAATGGGCTTGCTTCACGGTCGAGAATGATCACGCCACCATCTGCACGAACACTCGCACCCAGTGCAAACAACAGCAAGGCCGCGAGCAGCGCGTGACGCAGGCACTGCCAGGCGCACGGAAACTCTGCCGCCGCCCTCTCACCATCACTTGTTTCAGATCGCCTCACTGTCGTCACCCCATGCCCATCGTGCCGCGCATTTGCATGGGCTGAAAAAGGACCCATACATCGAGAAGCCAGAGCCCCAGAGCCAGAACTCCGAAGGGCAGCACACCGCCGAGTGTTTGGCGAAACCGTCCCTGGCCGGCGTCGACAATCCGCCAACCCAGATACAGGCTGAGCAGCAATCCCAGGTTGAGAGCAAGAATCTGAAGCGTCAGAAAGCCCTCGGGAAGCGCCATCGCATGGCTCATACCCGGGACACCGCCCCCGCCCATCACCCCATCCATGCCGGATGAGCGCAGGACGCGAGACAGCGCAGGCCCCACGGCGCTCCACCCCGTCACGAAGTGCATGGCGAAGTGCGCCAACCACATGGCAAACCCAAGTGGCACCAGAGCCCAGGCGAGTCGACAGAAACCGAGTTGAGATCGGCTGAAGAATCCGACTCCTGCAGTCAAGGCGAGTAGGACTCCGACAGCGCAGACGACGCCCGCCCCTGCAAGTGCCTCCGGGGCAAGCGAAAGGCCAAGCCCCTCTGCAAAGCGTTCAAACAGATTCTGCACAGGCCCCACCATGGCGGCTGCATTCAACGCGCCTCCCCAGACGAGCACCAAGGCCAGCACAGCAAGGTCTGTCCGCTTCGACAGCCTCCCGATCGACGATCGAGGTGGGTCATCAATCAGCGTCGAGCCTGGAACCGTGAGGAGTACGCCAGCGTTGTCGTGCGGACACGCTTCGACGCAGTCCATGCAGAAGGTGCAATCGAGACTGCTTTTCTTTTCTGGAAGAAACAAGTCGAGAGAGCAACCTGCTCGATGCTCGTTGCCGCGCAGGCAATCATGGCTCGAACAGCTTTCGCATGTGGAGGGCTTCCGCACGCCGACCTCGAACGGCGAAATCGCCGAACAAACAAACTGGAACTGTCCCAGAGGGCAGACCCACTTGCAGAAGGCGGCCCCACGAAACAATCCATCGACGACAAATGCCGCGACGAAGTAACCCAGCACGAGTGCGGCCGTCCACCCAGGGCGATCCCACAAAGCAGCCGCTTCATAGGCCCACAGAAAGAGCACCGTCAGCCCCACGGCCAGCCACTTGCTTCGCAAGGCCCGGGGCCATTCAAAGCGAGCGCCCAGAAAGCGTTCCGCAAGCCTACGCGCAGCGGTGAAGGGACACGCCCAGCAGAGCGCAGCACCAAACAGCACAAGCCCGAAAACCATCAGCGCACGAGCCCATGTCCAGGGCAACACGCCTGCAAGGTTGATCGGCGAGAGGTCAGGCCCCAGGAAGCCGTCAAGCACGACCCCTAGAGCGAGAAGAAAGGCCACCGCCTGCACCACAGTGCGCACCCAGCGCTTACCCACCCACGCCAGCATGGGGACTTTCAGCAAATCGAAACGCTGCTTCACCCGCCGTGACGTCGACGCTTGCTCGGGCCATTGCGAGTCAGCGCCCGCGGCTGTGAGTGCAGCGCGGGACGCAGCCTCTCGCGCGCGAGCAGCAGCCGGGTCGAGTGCTCGCACCACGAGGACCCCGAGTGGTGCCAAGAAGATGAGCGAGCCCGGCACCCACATGATCACCCCGGCACGGGACTGATCATCCAAAGCCGTCCCTGACAAGAGTTGCGGTGCAAGTGCATAGCTGGGGTAGATCACATGATCCGCAAAAGTGAACAGCGCCGAGAAGACCGTGTTCAGGAGGTCTGCGGAAATCAGGTAGACCACAACAATCCAGGGCGAACTCAAAGGTCGGGCGGGCCACGGCTGAACAACCGGCCACCAGAACATGAGTCCCGTGATCAAAAATGTGACGTGCTCTGCGGAGTGCCAGAAGGGAGAGCGGAGTGCGAGTTCGTAAAGGAAAGGTACGTGCCAGATCCAGGTCGACAGCAAGAAGGCCAGCCAACAGACCAGCGGGCGCCCCAGAAAAGCGGCGCAGCGTTGCACAAGAGGAGACGCCACGAAGGGCCCGAGGCCATGGCGCACAAGCGACGTCGGCAACCCATGCATGAGGGGCAATGCGGGAGCGCCAAGCCACACCAGTGGCGGAACAATCATCATGAGCAGCAAATGCTGCGTCATATGAACGGACAAAGAGAGTGTGCCGAAGGCATCCAGTGGGGATGACACGGCCAGAGCCAGAAGAAGCAGACCGCTGAAAAAGCAGGCCGCCTGACCACTGCCATAACGTCCCGGGACGCGTCGATTCAGTCGCTGCCAACCAACAAGGTAGATCCACCCCGTGAGGATCAGCCCGCCGAGAATCCATGGGTCAGCTGTCCACGAAGACAACACAGCAGAGACCACGGATTCCGCCGGAGAAGCGCCTTCAAGCTGCATGAAAGACACCGCGCTGTTGCACGGAACAGGCACCCGTCATGCTTGGCCCGCCCTCCTTGTCAGCGACCCACATCGGGGGCAGCCGAAGGACCTCCTGGCTTCGCCGGCATGATCGAAGGTCGGGCTCGCGGCCGTATCCCCCCGCCGTTCAAGGTTCGCAAGAAACTCACGAGCGCCGTCACTTCTGGCGGTGACAGGTGCCCACCATAAGCAGGCATGTTCCCGTGCCCTTGCAGCACCTGACGGATCAACTGGTTCTCTGTCATCCGGGCTGCCACGGCATCCAGCGCAGGACCGCGCCGACCTCCTTCGCCATCCAAGGAATGGCAATTGCGGCACTGCATGTTCTGAAGCACAAGCGCACCCTGAAGTTCGAGTGGTGTACGCCCCTCCACATATTCAACGGGCGTCGGTGTTCCACTCCAGGCCTTCATCTCCGGAGACCAGGGTGACGTCACGCCCAGTTGGCTGAACACGACGAAGTTGATCACCACCAGCCCCAGGACAATCAAGGCGACGGGCCGGCGCGACCAGTGCTTTTCCCCATCTCCGGACAAGAAGGGCACTGCGATCAGCAAGCCGATGGCCAGAACCGGCACGATCAAGATGAATGCCGTCTCGAGATGCGGTGGCAAGAGCGCCATCACGGCAAAGAGCGAGAGGAACAAGAAGTCCGGGCGCGGCTCCGTGTCGATGATTCCCGGGTCGGGAGGACCTGAAGGTCCAATGGGCCCAATGATCGCAGCGCAAAGCAAGATCACGAAGATCACGCATGCACTGAAGATCATGTCCTTCTTGGCAGCAACCGGCCAGAACGGGACTCCCCGCTTGCCCTCGACCTGTTTTTCGTAGTTCTCGCGGTACGTTTTCTTGTCGACCCGGCGGCCTGCTATGGGCCATTCATTGACGCCGTTCTTCAGAACAAGCATCAAGTGCACAACCAGCAGCCCGATCAATGAAGCCGGAATAACGAAGACATGAAGCGCGAAGAAACGCGTCAACGCTTCGCCCCCGATGATGGGCCCGCCCAGCAAGACATGCACCACTTCGGGGCCAATAAACGGTATGCGCCCCATGATGGAGGCGCCGATACCAAGCCCCCAGTAGGCATCTGAATCCCAGCGCAGCACCTGCCCTGTGAATGCCATCCCGACTGTGCACAGCAGGAGCAGAACACCCACGACCCAGGTCAGCTCACGCGGATACTTGTAGGCCGCGAAAATCACCACCTGGATCATGTGCAGGAACACACACGCCACCATGACGTTGGAGCCCCAGCCGTGAACGCCTCGCAGGAACCAACCCAGGGGCTGCACGAAAGTCAGGTGCAGCAGGCTGTCGTAGGCCATGTCAGCGGCGGGGACATACACCAGGGCCAACATGACGCCTGTCACCAACTGAACAGCCAACGCAGTCATGGCTGCGCTACCGAACACGTAGAAGAAGCTGGCCGTGCGCCGGGGGATCTGGTGATCCATCATCGGCTGCATGCTTTTACCCAGACCGAGGCGATCTTCGATCCAGGCGGCGATTCGCTTCAAGCGGCTCATCCGTCAGGCAGACTCGTGGAGGGTGGGTAAGCGACCGGCGAAAATCATGAGTTCGCCATTCTCGATCTTGGTCTGGTACTCGAACAGGCCGCGCGGCGGTGGCCCAGAGGCTCGGCTGCCATCGGCGTAATACACGCCACCGTGACACGGGCACATGAACAACTGCGACTCATCAAAGAAGCGTACCGGGCAGCCAAGGTGAGCGCAGTTGATGGCGAAGACCTGAAAACTGCCGTCTTTTTTGGTGCGCACCCAGCACGGGATGTCTGTGCCCGAGGTACCGCTCCACGGAACCCGCACGGGGTTCACATAGTTAACGAGACGCGTCGAGCCTTTCTCGAAACCCTCCGCCTCTCCCAGACCGACCCATTTACGTGAGTCTTTCTCCAGGAACGAAGAGAACGCGTAACCAACCAGTGGCAGTGCAAGCAGGGTGCCGGCCAAGGCCTGCATGCCGACTCCGAGCTTGAAGAGAAAACCGCGCCTGGTTTGGCCGCCCTCACATTCCGAACACTCTGCCGGCATCCCGTCAGGCGCTTCGTTTTGTGGCTCAGTCATCCTCAAGAATCCTCTTCTGTGCGGACTGGTCATAGGACTGGCCGGGAAACTCCGTGCGATGCGAAGCCAGCCAGTTGGTCACGTCCGTGATCTGCATGAACGAGAGTGACTGCGACGGATCCAGTCCCCGCCAGTCGGGCTTGCCAAGGTCTGTCCGTCCACACACCACCGTGCTACGAAGAGCTTGGTCACTGACCAGAGCCAGGTAGGTCGGGTTCGTCACCTGCGAGGCGTCTTCGTGACAACTCGTGCAATGCGTCGCGAAGACCTCGGCGCCGCGTTTCACCGAAGCCTCCAAAGCGTCCCCGGACAGGGCAGGGACCGAATACGGCGGGAGTTCAACTCCTTCGGGAGAGCCTCCCCAGCGGTCGTAGATGCCATTCACGACAGCCTTTTGTTGGGCAGCTGACAGCAACTGCGTCGATCCAAATCCAGGCATCAACGATCCGGGGACCCCTCGGTCCACGATCTCGGCGAAACGTTCGCGCCCCACAAAGGCCAGGTAAAGCGGATCATTCATGGAACGTGCCGCGCCATGAGTCCCGTCCGCTCCGTGGCAACCGGAACAGTTCTCCGAGTACAGCACGACCGGATCGACGAGCGTACGCGGGTCCGGGGGCATGTCAGAGATATCAGGCTTCCCGGGCAAGCCATCACATGAGATGGCCAAGGGCACCAACAAGAACATCAACAGGAGTCCCAAAGCCTTCTGCAGGTTCCGCGATGGCGCTGACTGTCGCATGGCCGACCGACGAATCGTCATGAGCGATCCTCCGACTCGGCGCGACGGCCTTCGAGAGCTACGCGCTCGGCCAACGGCCATGTCTGCAGGGTCGCGATGGGTTCGCTGCGTAGAACAACCAGCCCGGTGACCAACCCGAAGGCAACCTGCGCTGCAATAAACCAGGGCCAGTCGACGTACTCGGACAAGACCGGATTGACGACACCGAGAGTCGCGCCAACAATTCCTGTCCACATCAGCGGCAGCACCACGGCTCCCCAGAGGAAATGTCGGCTGGGCAGCATGGGCAGGATGACGCCATAGAGGAGTCCGAGGAGCACCGAAACGAGTCCATGCACCACGAGGCAAACCGTCAAAGCGAGCCCGTTGAACTGCTTGAGTTGTTCAAGGCTCGCGTCTGCCATCCCAGGCATCACCACCGCGGCGAGCAGATTGACGGGAAACCAGAAGCTGTCTTCGTCGAGAACCCCGTGCAGGACTGCGAAGATGGCCATGACGACGCCGCCGGCGATGCCGCCGCGCACGCCAGCCGAATAGGGGTGGATGCTCTCGGGAAGCCGCACACGGTGCTGCGCTTCACCGACCTTGAGGTGATCAACCTGACCGGGTCGCGGCTGAATCTCGCGAACCCTCTTGCCCTCAGGCGCCAGCGCCACATCTTCGTGCTGGTCGACGGGAAAGACGTCATGCCACCAGCCCACCGCACCCGCCAGCAAGATCACGAATCCAAAGCAACCCACGACAATGTTCGTCACCACTGTCGCAGCCATCAGGACCACACCAAACGCCAGGATGATCGGCCACGCGGTGGGCGCCGGCAGGCGGATGACTTCCTCCGCACCGGCCTGGGTCTCACGATCTGCTGGGTCGTCCTGGCTCATGCTTCCTCAGACTCCGTACACGTAGACAGTGAGAAAGACCACGATCCAGACCGCGTCGACGAAGTGCCAGTACCAGGAGCAGATCTCCAGTCGTTCGGCATGCTCACGGCGAATGCGCCCGAAAAGCGCGAGCGTCGTGATCAGCAACATCACAAGCACCCCGAGTGTCACGTGCGCGAGGTGCAGACCAACGAGTGAGTAGAAAGTCGATCCGAACAGATTGCTCGACAAGGTCAATTCGTGCTGTTCGATAAGGCCCTTCCACTCGATCGCGGTGCCCACCAGAAACTCGAGTCCGAGCAGCATGGTGAGGACCCAGAACACCTTGAACAGCGCCACACGGCCACGCGCCAACGCACGAACGGCGAGGACGATGGTGAAACTGCTGCTGATCAGGCAAACCGAGTTGAAGAGGACCGTCGGATACTCAATGACATCCACCGGATAGGGCCCCGAGAGGCTCTTTCCGGTGTAGTAGAGATAGGTCACCACAAAGGTGAGGAAGAGCGCCGATTCGGTGAGAATCAGGCAAGCCATCCCCCAGCGTCCCTTGCGAGAGGCGGCCGGAGCTCCGGCGGTCGCGTCACTTTGCGCCAGGGAGCTCATTCGTAAGCTCCGTCGGTGTCGTCGGGATGCTTCAGATCCCACAGCGGGCGACGGCTGTGCACCTTGGGCGGCTTCTCGAAGTTGTATTCAGGTGGCGGCGAAGTCGTCGCCCACTCGAGGGTCCACGCATCCCAGGGATCGTCGCCTGCGACCGCGCCCTTGCGAGCAGAACGAATGATGTTCACCAGCAAGCAACACACTCCAGCGGCCTGAAGCACAACGCCTGCGGAACTGATCACATTCCAGATTTCCCAGCCTCGGTCCGCCTGATAGGTGTAGATCCGCCTCGGCATCCCCATGGCCCCGGGGATATGCATGAAGCCAAAGGTCACATTGAAACCGATCAGGAACAGCCAGAAGTGCCAGCGGCCGAGCTTCTCACCCAACATGCGCCCCGTAGCCTTGGGGAACCAGTAGTAAAGCCCGCCGAAGATCGCGAACAGGAGCCCGCCGATCAGCACAAAGTGAAAGTGCGCCACGACGAAGTAGCTGTCGGACAGTTGGAAGTCGAAGGGTGCGATGGCCAACATGATTCCCGTCAGACCGGCGCACAGGAACTGGAAGAGGAAAGCCACGCAACACAGCATCGGCATCTTCAAATGCAGCCGACCGCCATACATCGTTCCAATCCAGTTGAAGATCTTGATGCCTGTTGGAACCGCGATGATCATCGTGGAGGCAGCAAAAAAAGAGTTCATGCCGGCGGTAAGTCCGACTGTGAACATGTGGTGCACCCAGACCCCCATGGCCACGACGCCAATGCAGACGGAGGCAGCAACCATCATCGGGTAACCGAAAATGGCCTTTCGGGAAAAGACGGGGATGATCTCCGACACGATCGCGAACCCCGGGAGCACCAGGATGTAGACCTCGGGGTGCCCGAAGAACCAGAACAGGTGCTGCCAGAACACGGCAGAGCCACCTCCCTGGGTGTCGAAGAAGTGCGACCCGAAATGCCGGTCGAACAGCATCATGATCGAGGCGGCCGACAGAGGCGGCATGGCAATCAAGACCAATCCGCAGGCCACGCTGATCATCCAGACCAGCAGCGGCATGCGCAGCGGCGTCATCCCTTCGCAGCGCATGGTGGCGACAGTGACCACCACGTTGAGCGCTGTGGCCAAGCTTCCGATGCCGCCGACGAGCACGAACAGCAGCCAGTAGTCCGGGCCATTTCCGGGCGAATAGTTGATGGCCGTGAGAGGCGCGTAGGCAAACCAACCCACATCTGGCATGCCAGCCAGCCCGTACAACGCCTCGCCGCCAACCGAACTGTAGTACAGCAAGCACCCACTGAAGAAGAAGATCCAGAACCCAACGGCATTGAGACGTGGGAACGCCAGGTCACGCGAACCGATCATCAATGGGATCAAGTAGTTGGCGAACCCAAACAGCATCGGCATACCGACAAGGAACACCATCGTCGTGCCATGCATGGTGAACAGCGTGTTAAAGGTGCCCGGCTCCATCAGGTCAAGCTGAGACCAAGAGAGCTGCGCGCGCATCGCAGAGGCTTCGAGCCCACCGACAACAAAGAACAGAAGCGCCGACGAGATGTACATCACGCCCAGACGCTTGTGGTCCACCGTGGTCATCCAACCACGAGCCCAGTCCATGAACGGTGAGCGCGGGGGAGATGCGTCGGGAGTGATGTCGGAAGAAGCCATGGGGTCAGTCGAGGCTCAGCAGATAACGAGTGATCGAATCAACCTGGTGTGGCTCCAACTGCATGTCAGGCATGAGGCAACCATCCTTGAACTGCTGCGGATTCTTGACCCACTCATGAAGGTTTTCAGGGGTCAGCAGCACGGAACCAGAACCGATCGTCTCTCGACTCATGAGATGCGTCAGATCGGGACCAAACACGCCTGTCGCCACCGTCCCTTCGGAATTGTGGCAGTTGATGCATGCAATCTGCTGAAACGTCTCTCGCCCTTCAGCGACGCTCGGATCCTCTCGGGCGGGCTTCTGCTGATTGGCGACCCATGCCGCGAAGTCTTCTTCCGCCTGAACTTCGACTCGCAACAACATGTTGGCGTGCTGCGTCCCACAGAACTCCGCACATTGCCCGACAAACAAACCGGTCTTGTGTGGCTCGATCCACATGTGGTTGAGGCGGTTGGGAACAACGTCGGTCTTACCGGCTAACTCCGGCACCCAGAAGCTGTGCACGACGTCGGCGGAAGCAAGGCGCAGGAAGGTCACGCGGTCAACCGGCACGTGCAACTCATTCGCTGTGATGATTCCAAGCTCCGGATAGCGGAACTCCCACCACCACTGATGTCCCACGACAATCACTTCGAGCGACCCCTCCGGAGGCTCTTTCTTGTCGAGGGCGTACAAGCTGCGGACGGTCACCAGCGTGAGCACGGCCACGATAAGAATCGGCACAACCGTCCAGGCCAACTCGATCGGATTGCTGCCATAGATCTGTGGTGGCTCGCGGTCATCGTCACCGGAGCGCACACGAAACCGAATGATGGTGATCGTCAAGACGGCGAAGACGACGAAAAAGATGCACGCGGTGACGGCCAGCACGAGCCAGGAAAGATCTTCAACAACTTCAGCAGGCGTCGAGACCGGAGAGAAAATGTTTGGCTGGCTGGTCGCGTCTCCTGGAGAAAAATCCGTCGGAGGGCTCGTGCTTGCCTCCTGGGCGACGCCTTCGCTTGCGAGCCCAAACGAAACGCACAGTAAAATCCCGAACGCACAGCGCAAGAACCGGGAAAAGCGTGGTCCCGGAATCAATCGCGTTGTCGGCACGGAACTCACTGTCACGACGTTTCGCCCTCCCTCCGCTTTTCGCGTTCGCTGCCTCGTTCTTCCACGAACCTGCAGCCCAAGGCTCGCCCTCAACGGAATCGAGACAAAACCCACACGATCCCTCCCAGCAAGCCAAGCCTGAGATCGGCCGATTGTGCCGACAAGAAAGCCCCAGGACAATGTTCGGCCTTGTAGTGTTGCCTGCACCGGAACATTCGTCGCACAATACCCGGCGTTCGCCCGGTTGTCCTCAGAGACGGAAAGCTCCCATGGTGATCCCCTTCTACCTCACATCTGTGGTGGCACTCGCTGCAGTGGTCCTCCTCAGCACGGTATGGCCTCCTGCCATCTGGCTGCTTGCCCTTGTGGGCCCGCTGGTCCTGCTCGGGATCTACGACACGATCCAGTCAAAACACGCCATCCGCCGCAATTTTCCGGTTTTGGGCCGTTTGCGCTATCTCTTCGAATTCATCCGCCCCGAACTCCAGCAGTACTTCATTGAATCAGAGACTGACGGGCGCCCTCTGTCTCGAGAGATGCGGTCTATTATCTACGAGCGGGCCAAGGACGTGCGCGACACGATGCCCTTCGGAACCCAGCAGGATGTCTATGAGACAGGCTATGAGTGGATGAACCACTCGCTCGCAGCCCACGCCCTGCCTGAGTTGGATCCGCGCATCCTCGTAGGCGGCAAGGATTGCAAGCAACCTTACTCAGCCTCGGTCCTGAACACTTCTGCCATGAGTTTCGGCGCGCTTTCCCGGGCCGCAGTGGAAGCCATCAACGGCGGAGCCAAGCTCGGCAATTTCTTTCAAAACACGGGCGAAGGCGGCCTGACCCGCTATCACCTTGAGCCAGGTGGAGACGTGTGCTGGCAGATTGGCACCGGCTACTTCGGCTGTCGAAACTCCGAAGGTAATTTTGACCCCGATCTCTTTCAGAAACACGCGACGCACCCCAACGTCAAAATGATCGAGATCAAGCTGAGCCAGGGAGCCAAGCCTGGGCACGGGGGCATCCTCCCGGCCGTCAAAAACTCCAAAGAGATTGCCGCCATCCGAGGCGTCCCCGTTGGCACAACGGTCATCTCCCCTCCGGGGCACACCGCCTTCGACTCCCCCCTGAGCTTGTGCGCATACATCAAACAGCTGCGGGAACTCTCCGGAGGCAAGCCCATTGGCTTCAAGCTGTGCGTGGGAGTCCCCAGTGAATTCGTGTCGATCTGTCTGGGCATGAAGCAAACGGGCATTCTTCCGGACTTCATCACAGTGGACGGAGGCGAAGGTGGAACCGGCGCTGCGCCACCCGAATTTTCTGATTCGATGGGCGTGCCGCTCACCGAAGGCCTGCTCATCGTCAACAACGCGCTGGTCGGCTTTGGCCTCCGCGATCAGATACGAGTCATTGCATCGGGCAAGGTCTTCCAGGCATTCGACATCGCCTCCCGCATCGCAGTCGGAGCCGACATGTGCAATTCCGCACGTGGCTTCATGCTCTCGGTCGGTTGCATTCAAGCGCGCCGGTGCAACACCAACACATGCCCCACCGGCGTCGCCACACAAGAGTCAAAACTCATTCGCGGACTGGTCGTTCACGAGAAACGCGAACGCGTCGCCAACTACCACCGCAGGACCGTCGAATCTTTCGTGGAACTTCTCGCAGCGGCAGGCCTCTCTCACCCGAGTCAACTCCAGCCGCGTGATGTCTTCCGTCGCATCTCTCGCGACAAAGTCCTCACCTTTGAAGAGATCTACGAATACCTGGAACCCGGCGCCCTTCTAAGCGATTCACCCACCCAACTCTGGGCTCGCTGGATATCCAAGGCAAGCGTTGACTCGTTCCACGAGACTCGCCTCCAAGGGCGGCCCAAGGTCGAGGCCTGAGCCAACCAACAGGGCTCACTATTCCTCGAAGAACACGTCAACCCGACGCTGTCCCACGGCGAGCACGCAGCCCAGGGCAATGAGTGTCGCCATGATCGAACTCCCTCCGTAGCTCACCAAGGGCAACGGCAGACCGGTGACGGGCAACATCCCCGTCGCGATACCCAGGTTGAGCAGAGCCTGCCCACCAATAAGCGCTGCGACCCCCACGCAGACAAGCCGTCCGAAGGGTTCGCGGGTCCGCAAGGCCACCCCGAGGATGGCAGCGATCAGTGCTGCGTAGAGCAGGACGACGGACAGCGAACCCATCAAGCCCGCCTCTTCTCCGATAACCGCAAAAATGAAATCTGAGTGACGTACAGGCAGCCGATTACCCCGGTTCTGAATACCGACTCCGAGGCCCACGCCGGTGAGCCCTCCACTACCAACGGCCACGACGCTGTAATATTGCTGATAGCCCGTTCCCCGCTTCAACTCCGAGATTTCTGCCTCTAGCTTTCGGGCAGCCATGTGTTCGTGACGTTCACGCATGCCGCGTGCCTCTGCCACTCGAGAGGGAATCGGCGTCAGAAAAGCATCCACGCGATCTTTCTGGTAGGGCTCAAGAACCCCGGGTATCAGATAGGCAAGCGGCAACATGACAGCCACCGCCGCCGTCACCATCACGACGTGTCGTTGTCGTGCCCCGCTCACCCACACCATGGCAAGAAAGACCGGAAGCATCACCAGCGACGACCCCAAATCGGGCTGTCGCATGACGAAGAACCAGGGCACCGCAGTCAGCAAGAACGGTGACACATAGCTCCGCCAGGTGTTCGTCACTCCAGCGTGTTGCAGGTGGCGCGCGAGTGCCAGGACGAGCCCGACTTTCATGAATTCCGAAGGCTGCAACTTGAAGCCAAAAGGAAGTGTGATCCAGCGGTCACTGCCCACGGAAGATGGAGTGGACAGCAAGGGCAACAGCATCAACACACCCAGCAAGATCGAGTAGAACAGCATCGATCGGTCTGCCACCCACCCCATACCAAGCCTGCAGACAACGATGACAGCGACGACACCCAAGACAGCGAACAACACCTGACGCGCCAGGAGATCTGAGTCAGACCCACCAGATTCGAGGGTCGCGCTCCAGATAAAGAGCAGCCCCGCGCACATGAGGCCCAGCGCGGGCAGCACGACCGGCCATTCGACATGCCGCCACTTCAGCGACTTGAACCAGCGCTCAAAAATCACCGCCTGCCTCCCGGCGGTGTGAGGATTTCTTCGGCCAGGAAGGATTGCATGACGGGCTTCTCAAGCAGCAAGCCAAAGGTTGGCGCCGCCGCTTCACTGCCATGCAAACCGCAATCTTCGATGAGCACCGCAAAAGCCAGGCGAGGCGTATCGCGTGGCAGATAGCCAGCAAACCACGATTGATCCTGATGCCCTCCGACCTGGGCAGTTCCTGTCTTGGCAGCGATTTTGCCAACCAGCCACGGGGCACTTTCTTTGAGTTGCTCGTTGAGTCGGCGTCCCGTTCCCATCTCGGAGTCCATGACAGCCGCCATGCCATCACGCACCACCGCGAGCGAGCCCTCCGGAATGCCCAAAGAGCGCCCCCCGCGAGCAGGGATCGGTGGATAGCCTTCGAGTTCAGCCACGAGCGATGGCGGGCGCAACGTACCTGTCCCCACCGCACCCATCATGGTGGCGATCTGCAAGGGCGTGACATCATCAAGCGGCGCCTGCCCGATGGCCAAGCGCATGGCATCCGAAACAGAATCTCCGGGCCCTAGCACGGGACGCGCTTCATGAAACCCGGAACGCATGGGGACGCCGAGTGATTCGAGCACTTCGTTGCCGAGGAACAATCCAGACCGGCGACCACTCCCGAACCCGAACCGCAACGCCATCTCGCGCAATGCCTCGATGCCTACCGCGCGACCGAGTCGATAAAAGTAGATGTTGCATGAGCGTGCGAGAGCTTCTTCGAGCCCGATTTCTCCGTGATAGCCCAGGCAGCCAATGCTGCGGTCACCCACTTCCAGAGAGCCTTCACAAAGAAAGCGAGTCCCCCGCGTAATCGATGTTCCTGGAGTGACGAGACCCGCCAGAGCCGACACCGGCTTGAAGGTGGAACCGGCCGGAGGAAGATCGCCCGACCGGCCCGGGTCCACCGCGCGATGCCGGATCCGTTTCCATGAATCTTCATGGTCGAGCCAGTAACGGCGTTGCTCATAATCGTCACGCGAGGGCCGTGGGCCTGTCGCCAGCGCGAGAATCTCACCGGTGTTCGGATCCATCAGGACAATGGCGCCGGCCCACTGTGCTGGCAGCCCCTCAATGACATCACCCTCGTCATTTCGAACATCCAGGGCTCGCGTGAAAACCTGGTCGAGCACCTCTTCACAGGCACGTTGCAGATCCGTGTCCAACGTGAGCACCACGTTCAAGCCGCGCTGTGGCTGCTCGCGTTCTACAGAGTCACTCTCGACCTGCTCTCGAGTGGCGATCCATCCACGCTTGCCTCTGAGGAGATCCTCGAAAGCGGCTTCAACCCCCAAGCGCCCCCGCTCTTCGGAGAGCAAGTAGTCCACTTCGCGAACCTGGATACGCAGCCTCTCGAGTTCATCGAGTTCTTCGGGAGACAGGGCGGTCAGGCTCGAGAGATCGGAGAGTCGCAGCCTGTGTTCGAAGGCGCGGTCTCTGTCTTCAGGTTGAGGCGAGCCCACATGTCCAACGATACCGGGTGCGACATCACGAACACCCTCTGGATAGATGCGGCGCATTTCCATGTGAATGCCGAAGCCGCCAAGCTCACCTTGGCGGATGGCGACAAGTGTCCGCGTGTCGTACGAAACGCGCCGTGCAAGCCGAGTGGGATCGGCGTCAAACTCTCCATGCAGTTCTTGTTCACGCCGATAGAGTTCGCGCTCGTCACCCGCCTCTTTGGCAAGGCCAACCTGAACACGGTCATCGGCACGCGCCGCGGCTCGCTCCATGTCCGCCATGAGCTGATCAGATCGCAGGCCTGCGACCTTGGCCAAGCTGTGCAAAGCCTCACGCTCACGCTTCACCCTTGCCAGCACACGAGTCAACATACGATCAAAGCCGTCCAGATCTGCAAGACGCACAGCGGCTGTTCGCTCTCCTTGCAGTCGGTTTGCGATCTCGTCCCAGATCTCTTCGCCAAACAAGCGTTCGAGATAGAAACCGAGATCTCGGCGTCGCTGACGCGACGACAGTGCAGCGATTTCATCGATGCGCACATCGCCCAGGGCGGCCGACAGTTTCTCCGCTTGGGCAACAGCTTCCGGCACCGAGTTACGCGAGAGCCCCAGCAACACCCAGGCGTGACACGCCTGACCAGCCACAGTGCCGCGTCGCCAACCTCGATATCGAAACGTCAGGTCCAAGACTTCCTCGGTGCGCGCCAGTGGGCGCCCCCGGCGGTCCATGATCCATCCACGCTCGAAGGGCAACGACCTGAAGCTGGCTGTACTGCGCTCCGACTCGCGCAGCCACATCTCCGACTCAAGCGCTTGCAACTTGACGAGCCGTGTCGAAACAAGTGCAAACCCGACCATCAACACGGCGAACACCGGGGCGATCCGCCGCTTTCTCACGAAGTTTCGCCGTAACGATTCGCCAGATTCATGGCCCAGCCCGCCAAGGGAATCGACAGCAAGCCGCCCAGCACAAGTTCACGTCCGCCCGAGATGCCGATTCCAAAGGCGCTCGATGTCAGCACAGCTGCCATCGACCAGCATCCCGCGAGAATAAACGCGCCCAGGACATAGCCAAATTCGCGGAACTCGAGCAGGTGCGTGCGAAGCCCCGTCACGATGGCGTAAGCAACCAGCACAGCCAGCACCTGTCCTCCAGCCGGTTCGACCAGCAGCGAGGCACGCAACCAACCCAGAAGCACGAGGCTCAGCAACACGGTGCGCCGAGGCCAATACAAAGCGACAAAGGCCGCGATGGGAACAAGCGGGTCGGGTGCGAACGATCCAAACCAACCCCGCGAGACAACAAACACTTGCCCCAGAAACACGGCGACGAAAACGAGAGCAACGATCACCGTTCGAACACCTGCAGGTCTCCCTCGGGATCCAGCAGAGGACGTTCGACGGAGAATCCTCGTGGCCCGACCTCTCGAATCTCACCGGCCAGAAATCCCCCATACACGCGATGACCGACCACCACCCGCCAACCGACCTGCGGCACCCAATCACGGGGCCAATCAGCCGACAGGGGCGTTGTCGAGACCACCTCGCCTTCCGGAGAAACAACAAGGACTTTGCCAGGAGGCAGTTCGCGGTGAACCTCGGAAGACCACGGGCCTGCGGCCTTCACCTGGCCGATAAAGACGCCGTCTTGTACGACAAGGTCCTGGGAGGCGATTCCGTTCCACATTCCCGCATCAAGACGCAATCGGCCTCGGCGACTGGTGCTGGCGAAAGCACGGCAACTTGTTTCACGGATCTCCCAGGGAACGCCGACATCCACTTCGAGGACCACGTGATCAAGCGTGTAAGCATCGACCAAGCTTTCGAGCTTGCCTTCTCGCTGGCGGCTTTCGGCAAGAGCCCCGCCTGGAATATCCGAGGCATCTTTTTGCTTCACACGCCCAAGCAACAAACCACCGGGTAGCGCATCGCCAAACATCGAGGCATCCCGGGTGTAGGCCAGCTGACCAGATGCCAACACGCCTTCGCGACTCGTGTGTGCAATCGTTGGCCCCTCCGCCCCACTCGTCAGCAGAAAGTGAACTGCGGGTGACTCTGCCGAGGCCCGCCATTCCGCAGCCACCGGACGAGCCTTCGGGTTGCCAAGCAGTGCCACCCGCGCAAGCCCACCCGACTCAACACGCTCTGCGTCTCGGCGCCAAGGCCGAAGAAATCCCAGGAGCACGCCGTGGCTCGTGACGGCTGCACCGGCCAGCACAGCGCCGGGCGGCACGCGCACGATCAACTCCTGCGCCGAACGTCGTGGTTCGACAACGGGGACCACCGCGAGTTCCCGGCGTGCATCGGACGACCGAGCCCCACTCCTCAGTGCGATTTCCCAGCTGCCCCACGCTTCACGCGCCTCACGAACGGCTAAAGCGCGTCGCGTTTGCTCTGGCTCTGTGAATGTCGGCAGGCACACCTGCACAAGCCCATCGGTCGGACGTAGCAGCGCGCTGAGAGCCTGTTCGCCGCTGCGCACCGGCTGCCAATCGAAAAGGGAGCCGAGGCACAGGGCGACAACAAGAAAGCTGGGTCGGACCGTCATGGCGTGCTCTCTGCCGGCCCCCCGAACCGATCGTGGCGTGGCTTGCCTTCAAAAGCGAGAAGAGGCGCCACCACCCACACCCGCTTCGACATCAAGTCAGGCTGCGTCCTCTCCCGAATCAAGCACGCGGCTGTACAGATCCAGCTGATTCAGGAATTCGCCGGTTCCCCGTGCCACGCAGGTGAGCGGGTCAGCGGCCACCCTCACAGGCAACTGCACTTCTTGCTCAACGATCACTCCCAGATCGCGCAGGAGGGCACCGCCACCACACAGAATGATGCCTTGCTGCACGAGGTCGGCAGCCAGTTCTGGCGGCGTTCCTTCGAGAGCGTTGCGGATGGTTTCGATGATCGCCATGACAGGCTCGAGAAGCGCTTCGCGAATCTCGGTGCTCGTGATGACGGCGCGGCGAGGCAACCCGATCATGAGATCGCGACCTGCAACTTCCATCTCGAGTTCCTTCTCAAGCGGAGCCGCCGAACCAATAGAAATCTTGATGCGCTCAGCCGTCTGATCACCGATCAGCAAGTTGTAGTTGCGACGCATGTAGTTGACGATCGCTTCGTCCATCTCGTCACCGGCCACGCGAATCGATTCGCTGTGCACCGTGCCGAACAAGGACATGACCGCCACCTCGGTGGTGCCTCCACCGATATCCACCACCATGCTGGCCATCGGGTCAGCCACGGGCATGCCGGCGCCAATGCCGGCTGCCATCGGTTCGGAAACCAGGTAGACCTTGCGGGCACCTGCACGCTCTGCCGAGTTGATCACGGCGCGCCGCTCGACAGCGGTGATCCCGGAGGGGATCGCGATGACGATACGTGGGCGCACCATGACGTTTCGGTTGTGAACCTTGCGGATGAAATACCGCAGCATCTTCTCGGTGACCTCGAAGTCGGCGATCACGCCGTTCTTCAGGGGCCGGATCGCCTGAATGTTGCCAGGCGTCTTGCCGAGCATCTCTTTAGCTTGCAGGCCGACAGCGTCGCCTCCCAGAAGCACCTCGTTGGTGCCCTTTCGGACGGCCACAACCGAGGGCTCGTTGAGGACGATGCCCTCATTCGGAATACAGACCAGGGTGTTCGCAGTCCCCAGGTCGATTCCCATGTCAGTGGAAAACTTCCCGATCATCCACTCGAAGGCTTTCATCACAGTCTCCCCTCGCAAGGGTAAGCGCCGAAGCGCAACTCGAATTGTCCCCTGCAGTCGACGCCTAACTGCACAGAGACAAGGGCCACCACCTGACGCCTCGCTACCTGCTCACGTTGTCTTAGACCGTGACTGATTCGCCACCTCCTGCGGATGGCCTGCGCAGGTCGCAAGACCCGACGCACCCCTCCGCGAGCACGGAAAGAACAAGACCATTGGAGCAAGACAAAGCACGCACACAAAGCCCGAAACCAACTCGTCTTTGCAGCGCCCTCGTGGGCATGCACTGTTGTTGTGCATGACTTCTCTCACGCGGACAAACCATGGGCCCTTCGACAGCCCGTCTTCGGGCCATGGAGAGCGCACACTCAAGCCAAGATCGGGGCCCGCGCGAGCCTCCAGCGGCCTGGTTTCCGCTCAAGGCGTTCGGCACAGCCCACGACGATTTTCACGCAGGGGCGACGTCTACAAGGCCACCAAAGCCTGCGCACGCAGACCTTTTGCGAGACCGCCTGCGAAAGCCCCACGGACAGCAGGCCAGAACATGCGGGGGATCCCCTGCACGGGGATCCCTCGGGTGACGGCGTCAAGCAGCGAAGAGGCGCTTGAAGCGGCCCTTTCGTCCCGGGTGGTTTTTAGCCCCCGAAGAGCCCCTGGTTGTAGCTCGAAGCCAGGTCTGACTGGGCCATGATGAGCCCTGCGAGCAGGGCCACAAAAGTCACATAAACCAGGGCCGTCTCGAGAGAGGCCCCTGCTGAGGGCGAAGTTTCGCCTTCGGCAGGCTGCTCCTCGACCTCAAAACCAGCGTTTTTGGACTTGGTCTTGCGGGCACTTCCACCGCCGCCCCGCGTCGGGTTCTTTCGTGATTTGGCCACGATCGTCTCCGTTCTCTTTGTCTAGGGGGCCTACAGGCGGGTCGTGGCGCGATCATGGGCACGCATGGTGCCGTTGCTCAGCATGATACGCGCGGTCGAATAGTTGTCGTTCACGGTGTCGACTCGCACCTGACCCAGGTAGTCGGGGCCACGATAGACGTCAAAGGTGAATCCCTTTTCGACAGCATCGCTGCTGCCCTTGTCGAGAATCACGAAGCCGTACTCGGTGTCCACCGAGGCAACCAGGGCATCGATCGCAGGAGCGGCGATGAGCATCGTCGGATCAAACCCTGCGGTCTTCGCGTAGTCGACAAGGCGCTCGGCCTGACGAGCACGATCCATGGCCACGGTCAGTTCCACATCGAGAATCTCGATGGAGCCATTCAAGCCCACGATCTGGTCTTCGAGATCGCGACGTGCCAGGAGCGACTCCCGTGCATCGTTCTGCGCGGTCTGAGCCTGATCCCGGTACTGGTCGTTTGAGTCTTGCAGGTCCGTGTTGCGCTGCTGCGCGGCCGAGAGGTCGCTCTGGAGCAACTCGTAGTTCACCGAGAGCTTGGAGACATCGTCTCGCAGCTGCTGGTTGTCCACGGCTTCCTTGGCAGCGCTGCGCATCGCGTTGTCGCGCTCAACCTCAAGGTCTTGCTTGGCGCTCTCCAGGGAACGTTTCTCGCTATCCAAGGCGCGCTTCTGGCTCGCAAAGTCACTGGAGCTTTGCGTTTTATGCGCTTCCAGGTCAGCGACCTGTTGTTCGAGAGACGCGACCTCTGCCTTGGTGGCACGAGAGGCGTTCAGCAGAGCGCCCAACGAACCAAGCAGCAAGAGTGCGAGGACCAAGTTCACGACGACGAATATCTTGCCAATGCTACTCATGCGGCCTCAGGGATCCTGGGGAAGGGACCGTGACTTACGGAGGGTAGGTTCATCGGCGGGTAAGGAGCCTCGTGCCCCTCACAAGACGATGAATGCGGAGCGTAAGTGGGGTCCTTGGCAGTGTCAAGGAACGCTGGGCCTCGAACTGCGCCTTCCCGCGGCGAAAAGCAGGGCCACGCTGCCTGCCAGGCAGGCCCAGCCGAGAGCATCTCCCCAGAGCATATAAAGGGTCGAACCGCCATAGAGCGGGACTCGTGCGCCAAAGATGCCTGCCACCCCTCGATCCGCGCCCTCCACCTCGAGGCGGTCGGCCCCGGAAGGCCGGCTCCCGTCAGGGCGGACCAGGCACGAGATTCCTGTATTCGTGGAGCGAAACAGCGCTCGCCGGGTCTCCACGGCTCGCAAAACCGAATGCAGCTCCATGTGGTCGAATTCCGGCGATGTGCCAAACCAACCCTCATTGGACAGATTGACCAGGAAGCGAGCCCCTTGGGCCACGAGCTTCCGGTTGTAGTCCCCATAGGCGTTCTCGAAGCAGATGGTGACACCAATGGGCTGCGGAGAGCCTCCAGGCGCCAGCGGCACCTCGATCACTCGCGCCTCGGCCCCTGGCAGGACATCCGGGACAAATCCGGCCTGAGCCCGAATCATCCGGTCTAACCAGTCGCGGGCAGCCTCGGGCAGCACGTTCCGGAAGGGCACATACTCCCCACCGGGAATCAGGATGACCTTGTCGTAGCGATCCCCACGTGCTCCGTCAGGGCCATACAAAAACGCTGAGTTCAGCAGAGTCGCAGAACCATCTGCGGCCACGCCCAGGGCCGGGGCTCCGAGCAACCAGTGCGTCTGCTGTTCCTTGAACAGATCCTTGAGTTGGCCCAGGGGGCCTGTGCGTAGATTCTCTTGGTTGGCAGCCAGCGCTCGGGAGACAGGCCCTTGGTCTTCCAAGCGTTCCGCATCCGAACGTTGGTCGACGAGCATGCTGTAGGGACTGTTTCCGCTGAACGGCCACATGGTCTCCGGAAAGACGACGAGGTCCGCTTCGGGAAAGGCCTGGGCAATCTCGGCAACCTGTCCGAAGCAGCGCTCCCACCGAAGGGACGCCGCCTCGCCCCGATCTTTTAACTGCTGATCGAAGCCGGGCTGGATCGTGGCCACCAGCGGACCGGCTTCAGGCTCCGGTAAAGTGGCCGGGCGAATGAACCCATAAAGGATGGCGAGTGACACAACGACCAGGGCTGGCCCACGCCCGGGACGGCCCGACACCTGAGCCCAGAGCGCCGCTGCTGCGCTGGCGCACACGAAGCTCACGGCCAGCACGCCGCCGAGGTCTGCCACCTGCACAAGAATCGGGTTGGCCGCGAGAGCCTGTCCGAGCAATGCCCAGGGGTAGCCCGTCTCGGGCCAGTTCATGCGAATCATCTCGTTGCCCGTCCACAGCACGGGCAAGGCCGGAAAAACGGAAGCGCCCTGACGCAGCACCCTCCAGCCGGCCCAGCCGAAAAGCCCAAAGATCGGCGCCTCCACCACCGTGACCACGGCCAAGTTGAAGAGGGAGGTCTCGGCCAACCACCAGCTGATGCCCAGCAGCACGCCAACGCCCAGAAGGGTGAAGCGCCAGAAGGCCCCTGCACCCGATCGACTCGCGGCCGCACTCACGCCCAGCGGCCAGGGTGCCAGCAGTGCACAGAACCAGAGATCGAACGGCGGAAACGCCAGGATCAAAAGTGCGAGACCGAACAGCCCCCAGGTCGTGGGCCGCTTGGTTTCAGCGGGCATGCTCACCAGCAAACTCCCCGGCTCAGAGGGAAGACGTCTGTGCATGTGCCCACCTCGGCCGTGCCTTCACCGCGTGCAACGAAGGCAAAGGCGTCGGCCTGGTTCATGCTGACCAGGTCGGCCGAGCCATGCCATCCGTCAAAGACAACGGTTGCCCCCTCTTCGCGCACTGGAATCAACATGTCGCGTGCCGCGTTGCGACGCACAGGCGAAGCCAGTTTCGCTTCAAGCGGCGTCCAGGGGTGGACCTCATGACCTGCCATGCGATGCAACGCAGGGCAGACCAGAACACGGGCGGTCATCATGGCCGCCACCGGATTGCCGGGCAGGCAGAACACCAGCGAATCTCGGCAGGTATAGAACAACGTGGGCTTCCCGGGTTTGACGGACAGCCGATCGAAGTGACGTTTGGCACCAAAAGACTCGACGACTTCTGCGGAATAGTCGTAGCGCCCCACCGAAGACCCGCCGGTCAGCACAACAACATCACATTCCAGCGCACGTTCGACGAGTGCCGTGAGATCTTCGCGCGTGTCCTTGGCGACACCCAGCGACACGACTTCCACATCGAGTTTCCCGAAAAGGCTCCGCAAAGCGGGCCCGTTGCTCTCGTGAATCTGGCCGCGGCGTAACGGAGCGCCTGGGGGAACGAGTTCATCGCCCGAGGTCAGCAGGGCCACACGCGGCCGCGCCCGCACACTCACCGAGCCAACGCCCGAAGAGACGAGCAGGGACAACCCGAGCGGTCCGATGCGACTGTCTTCGAGCGCGATGGGCTTCCCCACGGTGAGATCTTGTCCGCGAGGTGCCACGTGCTTGCCGGCGGGCACGGAACGTTCGATGCAGACGCTCCCCGTGGCACCTGGGACATCGCCTGGAACATCCATGACGCGCGTCCATTCCACGGGAACAACGGCGTCGGCTCCTGGGGGAAGCGGTGCGCCGGTCATGATCGCGCGCGCGGTCCCGGGCAGCAGGGGGGCCTCACCCGCAGCGCCTGCGGCCACTTCACCCATCACGGGCAGCGTGACCGGCGCGTCCGCGATGTCCTGAGCGCGCACAGCGAAACCGTCCATCATCACGCGATCGAAGGGCGGAAGATCCACGCCTGCCAAGACCTGCTCTGCCAGCAAGCGCCCGGAAGCCTCGACGACCTCGATGGTCTCAGCCCGTCGCAGCGGGCGAGCCTCATTCAAGACAACCTCGCGGGCCTCACGGATGTCGATCCAGTCGTGAGAGCCCTCGTCGCAGAAATCGCGACCTGGGCTGCCGTCGGGGTCGAAACGGGAGGATGTCGGTCCTGGCATTCCCATGACGTACCATACGGCGATCCCACCCCGAATCCCGGCTGGCGCGGCCGCGCGCTGCCGGCTCCTTCGGCCAGCCCCTCCCCCGGCTCTTCAGCTTTTCCACACGCCATGTGCCTTCGCCCCAATCTCTCGACCTTGGTTCTGTCCCTCGCGGTGTTCTTGTCGCTCGCATGCCAGGGCGCCAGCGAAACCGGCAACGTGGAGAGCAGCAAGAATTCGGATTCCACGACGGCCAAAGCCTCTGTGGAAGACGGTGTGGCTACGCAGGCCTCCAGATCCACCGACGACCGCCCACCCATTGAAGGCGTCAGCGGCGGTCGCGCCTCGACTCGTGAAACACTGGTCGTCATCAAGGCGCTCGATGTTGCTCCCATTCGCGACGAAGTGATCGTGTCCTCGCGCGTCGAGTCAGACATCTCGGTGGCCGTTTTCCCCAAGCTCACAGGTCTGCCCATCACGAACGTCACGTTTGACGAGGGCGAATCGGTGCAGCAGGGCGACATCTTGATGACGCTGTATGACACCGAACTACGCCTTGCAGAACAGCGAGCTGCAGGAGCCTTCCAGGAAAAGAAGCTGGAGGTTGAGCGGCAAGTCTTGATGTTGAAAGAAGAGGACGCTCGAATCATCCGCGCCGAACGCGCACAACAGAAACAACTGGGTGACCTCGATCGACTGCAAGGCCTGGTGGATGACGGCCTTGTGAACATGCAAGAAGTTGCCGACGCACGGCTTGAGGCGGAACACGCTTCTGACGACCTCAATCTTTCACGTTTCAAACGTGATGCCACCGTCATCGCGGGGCAGTTAGCCCAGATTGCTCAGAGCCAGGCTGAAATCGACTGGAAGCGTGCTCAAGAAGATCTTCAGCAGACAGAGGTTCGCGCACCCGTCGCGGGGGTGGTTGCAGAACGCCACGTCGAAACGGGCGAGTTATCCAGTCAGGGCGAGATGGCCTTTCGCATCGTCGACATCACCCGTCCAACGCTCGAGCTTCGCGTCCCTCAAGACGCCATGGATCGACTGAAGCAAGGACAGAGTGTCGAGGCGCGCTCGGTCACAGGAACATCTCAGACCTATCGAGGCACCGTGCGTCGTGTCAATCCGGTGCTTGACCGCGCCACGGGATCGGTCAGTGTGCTTGTGGACCTTGAGCCGGCCGCTGGTCTGGCCCCCGGGCTCTTTTGCGAGGCTCGCATCGTGACGGAAGCTCGTGACGCCGCGGTGCTCATCGACAAACGCGCTGTACGCTACGATGACGATCAGCCGATCTTCTTCGCCCTGAACGAAGATGGCACATCCGTGAAGCGGGTTCCGTTCGTAGCGGGAGCCAGCACCGCAATGCAGACGGAGATTCTCTCCATCCTTGATGGCGCGCCCCCCGAGGCGAGCATGCAAGTCGTCGTCGTGGGCAATGAGAACCTCAAGGACGGCGACAAGGTGCGCGTCGAGGAGGCTCCGTATTGACGGCGGACACCGACGGTGCCTCGCGCGCCGGAGGAGTCTTTCGACTGACCACCTCACGGCCCGTTGCCGTGACCATGGCCTTCGTCACGCTGGTGACCTTCGGCTGGGTTTCGCTTCAGAAACTCCCGCTCAATCTGCTGCCGGACATCAACTACCCGCGCGTCACGGTGCGTGCCGAGTATCCAGGTGCAGCCCCCGAAGATGTCGAAGAGCGCGTCACGGAAAGACTCCACGAAGCACTGAGTGTTCTGGGCGGCCTGGAGAGCATCTCCAGCATTTCGCGCGCGGGTCTTGCGGACGTGACGCTCGAGTTCACCTGGGGTACCCAGCTCACCTTCTCGATTCAGGACATTCGTGAGCGACTCGACCGGGCGATCCTCCCGCTGGAGGTGGGCACCCCCATCATCCTGCGTTACGACCCGACGCTCGACCCCATCCTTGTCATCGGACTCACGGGCGGCAGCAACCTCGTGGAGTTGCGCAAGCTCGCAGAGGACCGCCTTGCTCTTGCCGTAGGCACTGTTGAAGGTGTTGCCGCCGTGCGCGTCCGCGGCGGCCTCGAAGACGAGATACAGGTTCGGCTCGACCCCAGCCGGATGTCGACCTACAACCTCCGCCCTGCTGACGTGGCTGCTCGACTGGCTGCCGAAAACGTCAACATGGCCAGCGGCACGGTGCTGGAAGGCGAGACCGAATATCTGGTCCGCATTCTCAACGAATACCTCACGCCGGAAGAGATCGGACGCACCATCCTCTTTCGTGATGGCGACTCCATCGTCCGCCTCTCGAACATTGCAGACGTCCAGCGCACGCCCAAAGAGCGTGATGTCATCACGCGCATTGGTGAGCAGGAGTCGGTTGAGTTGCAGGTTTTCAAGGAAGCTGACGCGAACATTGTCGAGTTAGCGAAACGAGTGCGCACTGCTGTGTTTGGAACCGCTGGCCAGCGGAGCTGGGTGCAAAAACTGAAGGCCGGCGCGGTCAAAGATCCCAACGAGTTGCGCAACGCCTTGGACGCCGAGGCCGACGCGGATCCCGAACTCGCGGCCTCCATCGCTCGGGTACAGAAGGCCCGCCGCGACCGAGAGCAAGCAAACATGGGTGCGATGCGGGGTGGCGACCCACCCATGGATCGTGAATCAGACGCATCGCTTACCGAGTCCGAGGCTGCGCCACTCAGCGAGGCAGCACGCCTGACCGTAGCAGAACAGAAGGTGCTCGATGCTGCGACAACCAAGCGCATGAAAGCCATCGAGGCCGCGCAATCTGCCAGAGAAGAAGCCTTCGAATACCTCGCGGCGGACCTGCCCGCAGATGTACGCGTGCGACTCTTGTCCGATCAGTCGCGTTTCATCGAGGCGGCCCTGAACGAGGTGAAAGACGCGGGCAAGTGGGGAGCGCTGCTGGCTGTCGTCGTGTTGTTCTTGTTCCTGGGGAGAGTCGGCACCACGCTCATCATTGCGATCGCCATTCCAGTCAGCGTCGTTGTCACTTTTGCGCCTCTGTATTTGTCGGGCACTTCGCTCAATGTCATGTCTTTGGGTGGGCTCGCGCTGGGCATTGGCATGGTGGTGGACAACGCCATCGTCATTCTCGAATCCATCGCCCGTCGGCGCGAGCTGGGCGACGGCCCCATCGACGCCGCGGTCAACGGAACCCGCGAAGTGGCCGGAGCGGCCACCGCTTCGACACTCACCACCGTGGCGGTGTTTGCGCCCATCGTGTTCGTCGAAGGCATCGCTGGCCAGGTTTTCCGAGACCAGGCCTTCACTGTCGTGGCCAGTCTGCTGGTCTCACTGATTGTGGCGCTGTTCCTGGTTCCCATGCTTGCTTCGCGCGGCGGCTCGTTTGAGGGCAAAACATTCTCTCTCGCGGCACCCTTCAAGGGCGGCTGGGAGTTGATGACGCGCCGCCCTACCTTTCTCGCGGCGGCCAGTCGGCTGAGGGCTGCACACAAGGCTCGCCGAGCCGCATGGTCAGCGACCCGTCGTGCACTCTTGCTCGTCCCGGAACTTCTGCTGGGTTTGATTCAAGCTCTCGGCTCACTGATCCACATCGCCGTGGAACTGCTGGGGCGCCTGTTGGTCACAGGCCTCACCCTTGCCGCGGGCGTTCTTGTGGTCGTGGGTGCTCTGGGCATGGCCTTCTGCTGGGTTCTGAAGTGGTTCGCGGTGCTGTTCCGTCTCGTTTACGACCCCATCGAACGGATCTATCCACGTCTCATCGGCAAGATCGTGGCGTCCACGTCAGCCATGGGAGGTGTTTTGCTCGCAGCGGCGCTGCTCATGTGGTGGATGATCCAGACCGCCGGCGGTCTGGGCAGTGAGATGCTGCCCGAGGTGCATCAAGGCGAGATCATCGCTCGGCTCTCGCTCCCGGTCGGTGCTCCGCTCGAGGCAACGGACGCCGTGGCACGACTGGCCGAGCAATCGCTCCGCGAAGACGAACGCGTGGCCTGGGTCTCTACGACCGTCGGCATACCCCGCGACGAGATCAGCCAGCCTGACGAAGGCGAGCACACCGCGCGCCTGGCCATCGGTTTGCACCCCACGAAAAACATGGAAGCAACCGAAGAAGCCGTGATGGCGTCGCTCCGCGGAGTCCTTGCGACCCTTCCCGAGTTGCGCGACATGCGCTTCGAGCGTCCGACACTCTTTTCGATTCGCACTCCGGTTGTCATCGAGATCAAAGGAGACAACCTACGCGAACTGGGCCGCGTGGCCGAGTTGGTCACGGAATCTCTTTCCGAAATTCCTGGCCTCCGCGATGTTCGCAGCAGCGTGCAGCCTGGCAGTCCCGAAGTCATGCTGAGTTTCGACCGGGATTTGCTCTCACGCTACAACCTGGACTCACGGCAGCTTGCGGACACGGTTGCCGACATGGTGAAGGGGCGAGTGGCCACGCGTTTTTCGGACGACGAGCGCAAGCTCGACGTGCTTGTTCAGGTCCCGAAGGAGAGCCTGCAGTCGCTGGACGATCTCCTGGCCCTCCCGGTCAATCCGACGAGTGAGGCCTCGGAGCCCTTGTCGACGCTGAGCACAAGTCGTGTCCGTGAGGGCCCGCGCGAGATCCGGCGCCTGTGGGGTCAGCGAGCAGCGATCGTGAGCGCTTCTCTCTCAGGCTTCGACGTGGGCAGTGCGAGCGAGGAGATCGACCGGCGCATCAAGCGAATCGAGCGCGAGAGTGATCTGATCATCGAGCAGGGTGGGCAAAGCCGCGAGATGACGGGTGCGCTGGGGCAGATGACGCAGGCATTGCTGCTGGCCGTCTTTCTTGTCTACGTCGTCATGGCTTCCATCTTCGAGAGCCTCCTTCAGCCGCTCATTATTCTGGTGACTGTTCCGCTTGCGATGGTTGGGGCCATTGCAGCGCTGGCATTCCTGGACATCCCGCTCTCGGTTGTCGTGTTCATCGGAGCGATCATCTTGGCCGGTATCGTGGTCAACAACGCCATCGTGCTCATAGATGCCATCAACCGACGAAGGCGTCTCGACGGTTTGCCGCTCATCGAAGCCGTCAGGCATGCCTGTGAAATGCGCCTGCGTCCGATTCTCATGACCACCATGACGACGGTTCTGGGTCTGCTGCCTCTGACGGGGCTACTGCCCATCACGGCTGGAGAGGGCACCGAGTTGCGTGCTCCCATGGCGATCACGGTGGTGGCGGGATTGAGTTGTGCCACCTTGCTCACCTTGGTGGTGATTCCGTGCGCCTACACGCTCGTCGAAGGATTGCTCGAGCGTATGAAACGCGGCGGCGATGCCCCGCTCACGGAACAGCCCCCGACGGTCTGAGCAGATCGGCGCGAGCAAACGGGCACCCCTCGCCCGTCGTTGACCTGCGCCCGGCCCGGTGCCTACACTTCCTCGCTCGTGGGTCGCTAGCTCAGTTGGTAGAGCGCCTGGTTCGCAATCAGGAGGTCAGGGGTTCAACTCCCCTGCGATCCACCATCCGTCCCTTCGAGGTCTCCGAGAGAGGGACACCTCGCTGGCACACGGCACCGCCACCCCTCACCCACCCCTCATGAATCGAGCCTCCTTTCTATCGGACAGCTGCCCGCCGATGGGCATCTACGAGACCCTGTACGCCTTCCGGGATAGCTTCGGTCAGTTCATGGGGACCGAGGGCACGCACCCCTGGTCCCAGGGCTTCCCGCTGACGACGCAGCTCGAGGGCGGCCCGCCGCTGCCCGATCAAGTCGACGTGAGCTGGGAGGACCGCTTCTATCCGAAGGCCTGGGGGCACCCCCTCCTCCGAGAGGCGATCGCGGGCCACTACAACGACTTCTACGGCTCGAACATCACGCCGGAAAACGTGATGGTCTTCGCAGGCGGCCGACCTGGCATCTTTTCCGTGCTCGCCTTCTTGAAGGAGCACGTCGAGGTGCGGATCGCGAATGCCGAGTGGCCGGCCTACCTCGACATCATGACGCAGACGGGGGCCCACTGGCGGGTCGTCACCTCGAACGAAGAGAACGGCTTCCACCCATCCAACGCGGACTACTTTGACCGCACTGGCCTCAACGCCAAGGCGCACCTCTTGCCCATCATCTCCAACCCGGGCAACCCGACCGGGCACACGCGGGCAGATGCCGAGCTCGAGGAGCTCATCTCGATGGCCGAGCAGTCGAAGAACGGCATCCTGCTCGACGAGGCCTATGAGATGTTCCACCACTCCCAGGGCGTCAGCGGCATCCGCTACGTCAAGGACCTCGACAACAGCAACGTGTTTCTGGCCGGTGCCTGCACCAAAGGTCTCCAGTGCCCTGGCATCCGCATCGGCTGGATCATCGCCAGCAAGCACAACGTCGAGGTGCTCGCCAACTACTCGAGCTTCGGCATGGGCGGCGTGAGCCACCCCTCTCAGCTCTACGCCGTCGAGTTGCTCAAGCCTGGACGCGTGGCACAGGCACGGCAGGCCGTGGTGAGACACTACGGCATGCAGCGCGAGCGCTACGGCGCGGCCTTCGAAGAGATGGGGCTCCGCGTCGCCACCGGCGACGGCGGCTTCTATCACTGGATGCGATTGCCTGACGGCATGAAAGCGGCCGAGCTGAACCGCCGCCTCTTCAAGCACGGCGCCGCCATCCTCGCCGGCATCGACTGCGACATGGCCCGTCCGCACGCGAAAGACCCGGAGTACATCTCCCCTTACGAGTCCTGGTTCCGCTTCTCCTTCGGCCCCCTCTTACCCGAGACCTTCGAGAGCGACGTAGCGATCCTGCGCCAGGTGCTGGAGGAGTACAGGGCGGACGTCCACGCTCAGATCTGACATGAACGGCACCCATCATCCCGTCTAAGGTGTTTCCGTCGTCGGGCTTGCGATCCACCATCAGCACGCCGGGCGGCGGCCGCGCGGCATTGGGGAACGTTGACTGGGTCGCGGGTTCACTCAGCGAAAGCAACTAGCCCGCGAGCGAACAGACGCGCGGCATGACGATGGGACACGACGGGCGAACTCTGTCCGACCGCCTGCCCTCTGGTACGCTAGCGCGTTGCGCTATAGGAGGTGAGCACCGTGTCGCTTATCAGTGTTGGATCAAGAAGTAGGGCGGCAGTCTTCGCCATTGCGATGGCGCTACAACCCCAGGATGACGGCCTCACAATGACGGTACAGGGCCGAGCCGTGCATCTGCGCGAGGCAGGTACGGATGGTCCTGTTGTGGTGCTAGAGAGCGGACTCGGGGACGGGCTCCAGGTTTGGCAAAAAGTGCAGCGCGAGGTTGCGGCATTTGGGCAGACGATCGCCTACGACAGAGCGGGACTTGGTAGCTCCGCCGCGAGTTCGGATCCGCGCACTCCAGTAGCTCTTGCCAAGGAGCTAAATACACTCCTAGAGGCTTTAAATGCCCGAGGGCCCTTCGTCTTAGTAGGACACTCAACGGGTGGACTCTACATTCGAACCTATGCGGCACTATATCCAGAGAAGGTCGGTGCGTTGGTCCTAGTGGATGCGACGCCGGAGCAGATGGGAGTTGAGTTTAGTCAGAGGTATCCAGATCAGTGGGCTCTTGAGCTGCGAGAGCTCGACAATGCCTATGATGCGTCTGCAAATGCCGTTCATGCTGAGTGGCTTGCCATACGAACATTACTGCAAGATGGAGTACTACCACTTGCCGACAAGATTCCAGACGTGCCAACAATCTCACTTTGTGCCCGTCAGCCCTCTACAGAATCTTCGTGGATTACGACCACACCGGACGGGCTTGCGCTCATGCAAGAACTAAAAGAGGCGTTCCCTTCAAAACAGTCAGATGCTCAGATCATTCCCGTCATGGGCGTCGGGCACTACATACAGCTTGAGCGACCCGAGGTCGTTGTGGCGAGCATCCGGGAAGCGTGTCGCGCGGTGCAATCAGCTGAACGATTGCGGACATGGAACGGAGTTGGCTTTCAAGAGTACACGCCCGCTGAATCTCCTGACCAGTCTCAGAACGAGGAACAGCGCGCTGAAGCAGAGCGTGAGCCGGACGGCGACCGCAATGATGTCCTGGAAGACTGCACATCCGTGCAGGTAGGTCGTCGCAGGCTCGACGGGGCCGGTTTCCAGTCCTCGGTCAGCGGCGGGCAGAACCGCAGCGCCTCGGGCACTTACAACTGGGCGGCGGGTTCACTCAGCGAAAGCAACTAGTCCTCGAGCGAACAGCTGGGCTCAGTCGTTTTCCTTCGCGCAGCTCGTTCAAGCGCATAGCCGGTCGCCAGCGCAGCCGAATAGGCCAGCAGGTCGTAGGGGTCGAACGTCCCACTGACAAAATTCAATGCCGTCCCGCTGAGTGGGTAGATCTGAGCCCACTCCCACGCGAAGCACGCCACAAGCACGCAAACAGTTGCGATCTCCGCTCCCCAACGGTGGCAAGCGAACAGCGTTCGACGAAACATCCACTGCAAGAACAGCGGCGAGAGGACGTCTCCCCCATAGGACGTGATCCACCCGCGATCTTCCCCCCGGGCCTGGAGCATGCCTATCCAGAGGCAGACGGCCATCAGTGCCGCGCTTGCCCAGTCGAAGATCCAGATCGTCCGCGGGCTGTATCGAGCGCGAAGACAGTCCTCTGCGTTAGTCCGCCTTGATGGTGTCGTAGCTACAACCTCTCTACGCAAACCGCATGGGTGGGTCGGGCCTCATGGAACGGAACCCGGGGTCGTAGGGTTTGTTTCGGCCCAGGACGTCAGGTCTCCGGGGCGGACTCGCCTCCCTGATCGCAGCCGACTCAGGGGTGCGCGGTCAGTCCCTCTCCTTCACAGGTCCAACCACACCGAAGAGCAAGAAGGCCATCAAGACGCCCGGTATCAGAGCGAGCGTCCCGACGATCCACTCGGCCCAGATCGCTGGGTTGTGCTGCAACATCGTGATGCTGCGGGCGTACACCGCCAGGAACACTGCGAAGAACACGAAGCGCTTCCAACGGATTCGCCCCAGGAAGGTTTTGAGCGTGTCGAGGGCAGTCATGGGCATCGATCTCCACGGATTCTAGGCATCATATATGTCTCTACCTCACAGAGGGCAAAGGCGTCTGTGCTGCTGTGTATGAAGACAAGCAGACGACCAGGGCGGCCGATGCAATCCAAGGGCTATTTCATCTCATGGAAAGTCTCGAGTGAAACATGCGCCACAGGCCGGCGCGTCAGCGTGCAGTGTAAGTGAGATCCCAGGGCGACGGGAACAAGACCTGATAGTTGCTCACCGCATCAAACAAGACAGAGTCCACGACACCGTCGCAATCCTCATCAATCGCCACGAACATCGCCGAGTCAGGATTAAGGAACATTGATTTCCATGGCCTGCGCTTGCTCGCCATCACGACGAAACCCGAAGTCGGGTGCTTGCCAACCGCGAATGCCCTCACGCCGGCAAGCTCGCTCATCCCCGATGCATCTGACGCATACAGCAGAGCGATCGTTTCGGTCTTCAAATCCAACGAATAGATACGGGCGATGTCTCCATACGCAATCATCCAGAGCTCATTCGAATAGGGCAAA